>NZ_AOLJ01000001.1 GCF_000336775.1 Haloferax gibbonsii ATCC 33959
GGCGTTCGCGTTCGAACTCCTTGATGGCGATGTCCGTGTACGCAACGAGAGCTATGCTGACCCAACCGCGCACGAGTACCGCGTTCGAATTCGGGATGGCGTCCCCCATTCGTGTTCATGTCCTGCTGATGCGAGCGGTGACGGCCCGTGTAAACATCGGGTTGCAGTCGCGATTCGTCCCCAAGTACTCGAACTCGCCGTGCAGATGCGTGTCGTCGCAGATGGTGGGTCAACATCGAGCGGCGATGATGACACAACAGACCTGCCCTGCGAGTGTGAACAGCTATCTGAAACTCTTCCCTGTTGGAACTGCGTCGACGCTGGGCGGCGTGATCTGTCTGAATAGTCGTTAGTGAGTATTTCGTACGTCACTAGTACTCGTTAGTCGTCGGACTGTTGGGACGCAGTGTACGCATCAGCAAACTGCTCGCGCATCTCTCGACGGAGCAGTTCGCTCATGACTTCGTAGACGACTGGCTGTGGGTACTTCTCGAGGAGGCGTTGGACGTCGGCTGCACATTCGCTTTTTTCAGTCGCAAAGTTCGCAGTCCATGGTGAGCTACTCATACCAGATAGTAATTTGTTGTCTCAGTTAACTGTTCGCCTGGTGAGAGATTCCTACGACCGCAGTCCGCGACTCGTGGCCCACAGATATCGATAACTCGAGTGTGCGAAACGCGGTGGGCACGAGGCCCACGAGGGAGTTATCAAGGGGTGGGCGCGGATGGCTTGGTACGCGATTTCGCACCCGTTGCAGAGCAGGGCGCGTCTTGTGTGACACGACGAGCCTGCAACGGCAGTCCACCTGCTAGCATGTTTGGTATTGTGGTTCAGTCATTTAATGACCGCCAACCGAAGCCAACCTGTCCGAGACGGCGACGGCGTTTTTTGAGCCCCTGACGGGTGCGGGGCGCAGCGAGATGCGTCGCGCGGTGTTCGAGATGGCGACACGAGATGTCTACGAGCGACAGTTCGACGAATCGTGCGGGAAATCCTGTGGGAACGCCTCTTGTCCAGAGTGTGGTGGTCAGGTCATTACGGACGCTGGCGAGCAACGGTGTGAGTCCTGTGGGCTCATCATCGACGGGCACGGCATCGACCGCGGCCCGGAGTGGCGATCGTTCGAGCGCACGGAGCGAAAACGAGTGGGCGCGCCGCGAACGCCGACTCGACACGATCACGGTCTCGCTACTGAAATCGGCCGACATGTCGACGCGAACGGGACACCGATACCGGGCGAGCGCCGACAGCAACTCTCCCGACTCCGCACCCAGCACAGTCGGAGTCGGTACCAGTCGAGTCGTGAACGTCGGCTCGCGCATGGCTTGGACGAAGTCCGGCGACTTGCCGGTGCACTCGACCTCCCTGATAGCCTGCGTGACCAAGCCTGTCGGTGCTTCCGATCTGCTCAGCAGGCGGATCTGTTGCCAGGACGGTCGATGGAAGCAGTCGCGGCTGCGAGCGTCCATGCAGCCTGTCGATGTGCGGGGCTTTCGCGGACACTCGCTGAACTCGTCCCACTCGCACGGGTGGCTGAATCGCGCGTCCGATCGGCGTATAACGCACTCAATACAGAACTCGGGCTGCCTGCGAAGCCAGTTCCACCGGTTGAGTTCGTTCCGCGAGTGGCAGACGCACTTGACGTGACGGACCAGATTCAGCGACGAGCACGGTCGTTAGCCGAGGCATCAAGCGATGAGTGGACTCATCGAGGCGCGAACCCGCATGCGGTCGCGGCAGCGTGTGTGTACACCGCGGCGGCAGAACGAGACTGGCCACTCACGCAGGCGCGTGTTGCAGCGGTGAGTGATACTTCAACCGAAACGGTTCGAACGCATCACCAAACATTGTGTGGAGTAGATGCGTAATATCCCTCGTGGTCCGTAATTCTGGTATGTTAACTATACAGTTGACACCAGTACTGAATAACTATCTTTATTTCAGAAAAGTAAAATAGGTGATTCATTATCGTAGGTCTGACTGAGGTATCCCAAAATTAGGGTACTAAACGTTGCTGCGGGATCACGTCGTCACGTTTATTTTATCAGTGCCGATACCCCCGTGTCAATGGGAAGTAATCTTGAAATCTCGGCTTCGGAGGCTGATCTACAGAATATCTTCACCCGAAGCAACCGTTTTACAGTACCCGACTACCAGCGCCTGTATTCTTGGAAAGAGTCGCAATGGGTGGAGTTCTGGAACGATCTCACGAATATCGACGAAGATGACACGCATTTTCTAGGATCAATTGTCGTCATTCAACATCAGAAAAAGTACGACGAACTCAACGAGTTAGAGCTCGTCGACGGTCAACAGCGAATCACGACAATTTCGCTGCTACTGCGGGTTATGCGTGACTTCTATCGGAAGCATTCGGATGGTGGGTTAGGTGACAAAATCGATTCTGACTATCTCCACGAGACCGATTTCGATAACGATCGCTACCCGAAACTTAGCCTCAGTCGGTTCGAAGATGACGACTATCAGTCTATCCTTGACGGTGACCCCACTACTGTCAATGAGGATAGCCAACTTCGGCAAGCGTACGAATATTTCCAAGAGCAGGTCTTCGACTGTGATGTCGAGACGATTGATCAATTGCGGAAGCGACTTCTCGGGTCGATGACGCTCGTCGTTGTTGAGTGTGACAGTACTGCGTCTGCATTTCGATTGTTTGAGACACTCAACAATCGTGGCCTAGAGCTGTCGGCAGTCGATCTCATGAAAAACGCGTTGTTGCAGGTCGCGTCTGAGAAGTACGGTGGGACCGACCGAGAGACGTACGAGCATATCCGACAACAGTGGGAACACGTCCTCGAGAACGTCGTCTATGAGATCAACAACCCGGACCGGTTCTTCCGGCACTATATGATGTCCCGGGAGGACCCCGATATCGAGGGGAGTGTGACGTCACGGACACTCTACGATACGTTCCGGGATCTCATTGAAAACCAACTCCCAACTGACGAGACCGATCTCGTTGGGTATGTCGATGGAATGGTTGAGACCTCTGAGTTGTACGTTGGATTCACGAAAGCCAACGTTGACGCGTTTAGTGGGCGAGCACAGAAGCGAATCAACCGCCGTCTTCGAAATCTCAATGATATCCAGTCGTCACACTCTCGGACGCTTATGCTCCGTATCTTCGAGGAGTTCGATGAGTACGATCAGATTCTGAGTGTTCTGCGACTGCTTGAAGTGTTCATGGTCCGTTGGCGCGTTTCAGGTAACCAAACCGGAAGCAAACTGGACCGGATTTTCTCCGAGCTTTGTTCTGATGCATTCGATACGACTGACCCCGTCCAAACGATCCAAATGCGTCTAGCTGAGGAGGCACCTGGTGACGATGAATTCCGCTCACGGCTTGCGAATAGCGACTTCAGCCGGAATGCACAAACAAAATACCTTCTTGATACGATTGAGCGGCGACACTACATGGAATCTGGCGAAGGAAAGGATTACGACCGCGCAACAGTCGACATTGAACATATCGCCCCACAGCAAGCGTTCACCGCGAAAAAATACAGTTCATGGCGTGACGTCCTTGGGGTCGGTAAGGCGGAGTTCAACCAGTACCGAAATCGCCTCGGCAATCTCACGCTCCTCGAAGAACGTCTGAACGAGTCCGCGAAGGACAATCCGTTCGAACAAAAGAAAGACCAGTATAAACTGTCTGATTTCCAAATGACGCAAGAGGTTCGCGAACAGTACGACGAGTGGACTATCGAACAGATCGAAGACCGATCTGACCACCTTGCGGAAATCGGGGTTCAGATTTGGGATTTCGAACGATTCGTGTAGTCTCGGTCCCAAGTACTGTGTTAGCTGTTCGTTGAGACCAGTTTCCTCCTGTCTTTGCGGTAGTTTTGTGGCCCCCAAATGGTGAGGGCACCAGCAATTCAGGGTGGAACGCTCTGAGAGTGGTGTTCGAATAGAATATGTATCCGAGAAAATCAAAACGGCATTTGGTGAGTAGTCAACTGACTACCGAAGGTTCAAGTCTTGAACAACCATCGGGTTGAAATATGAGCGGGCACCAATCTGAGACGATTCATTTTGAGTCTTCGGCGGCAGTTCGCGATTTTGTGGATGAGCATATTGAGGAGTACCGCTCGGTCGCTGAACAGTATGACTCATACGAGGCGGCGACTGCAATGCAGGATGATTTCAACCTCTGCCCGTGGAGTATCGCCACACAGTTTGATGCCCCCGTTCCCTTCGACGAGCTCGCGGGGCCAAACCCGATTGATGGTGTAACTCACCTCGCGATCCTCTGTCTCGAAGACATCATCCTCGAGTTCCTTGATTGAGGGCCAGGTCCGTGTCAATAACTGCTGGCGCTTCTAGTTGATTTTTTGCTCCAGAGGGGTGGGAGCATGTCAGTAAGCACCCAACAAGCTTCGAACACGAACGATTCAGTTGTATCAACTTCGTTGTGGCGACGTAGTTACGACCGACGATGGCTTGCCGGTGATCGGTGCGTATGAGTACCCAATTCTCCTGCCCTACTGCAGCAGAAGTTTTTGCATTGCTGGGGAACCGTCGTCGGCTCCTCGTTGTCCGTTACCTCTCGCTGTTTAGTTGCGGCCAGACAGTAAGTGTCCGTCACGTTGCACGGGTCATCTGTGGCATTGAAACAAACACGCCGCCGAGTCAGGTGACTTCTACTGCGTATGAATCAGTATACAACGGTCTAATTCAAAATCACCTACCACGGATGCACGAGCATGGACTCATTCAATATGACGAGCGTGGCAAAGAGATCGGTGTTTTAACCGATGTGTTCTACTATGCGTATCTCGTTTCGTTGGTGAGTCTACCGCGAACTCTCCACCAGTAGCGCAGAACCTCTCGGTGTCTGAGACGCTAAAACATCCCTCACGAATACTGGTAGTGCCCACAGATATTCTCGTTTATACGCCTCGATGAATCAGAGATAGAGACATACATAAGGAGAGCTGGAGTTATGGCTAGTAAGGTGATCTAATCTGTGCGATTCTACGTTCCAGAATGGGACGACGCTGTCGATGCTCACTATGATTTCGAGCACGACGAACTCTCTGCGATTGACCGCTCAGAGCGGGAACTTAGCTACATCTGGGATATCTTTGAGTATGGCACGACCCCGATTGATGGCGTTCTAATTTCGCGCGAGCAGGTCGAAACGACGAACCGCAAATCTGAGCGATTACGGAAACACGGTGTCTACGACGACCCTGTCCTGTCGATTCCGGACTGGCTTCCAACAATCAGTGACTGTGGTGCGTGGGGCTACAAATCTCTCCCTTTCCCCCCGTACGACAACGCGGAGATGCTGGATTTCTACGAAACGCTCGATGTCTCTGTGGGCGTCACAATCGATCATCTCGTGTTAGGGTCTGGAAAAGACAAAGGTCGTCTGTATCTCGATGAACGTGCTTTCAGCGATGGATTTTCTAAAACAGATATCCCTGACCGGATAACCGATGTCGTCGACCTGATGGTCGATGAATGGCCAGACGAGTGGCCAAGTTACGTCGATGACTACGAACCGAGTCTCCGGACACATGAGGCTGTCAGCCCCTTCATACAGTCTGACTTCGAAGGTGAGGTTGATACTGTCCTCTCTACATTAGCTTCAGACCCGCGGGCGGTTTATCGTGCTGACGACGCTGCGTTCCGATACGAATTAACGCTCGACAATGCCCAAGAGATGTACAAGCAGTACCAAGCCGGAGAGTATTCATTCCGGCTGATGGTTGCCATCCAGGGATGGGATCCGTCCTCCTATGTTGAGGCGCTTGAGCATGTTCTCGAGATTGGCTACGATTATGTCGGAATTGGTGGTGTTGCTGGGAGTCCGATCCACGACGTCAGAAAAATCGTGAAGAGTGTCGGAAAGTCAGTCAAAGCATTCGAGCGCGAACACACCTGCCGGATCGATACCCACGTGTTCGGGTTTGCGAAGACCGAAGGGTTCGACGCAGTCGGTCGTTCTGGAATGACGAGCTTCGACAGCGCCAGCATGCTTCGTTCGGCATGGACTGGTGGTGACAACTATCGACTAACCAACGACGAGCGGTATGACGCGATTCGTGTCCGATACCCCTCGAATCGGGATTCGTTGCACGAGTCAGTCGAAAAGTCGCTCCGTGGACGAGAACTGTTAGTTGCGCTGCGAGCGTACGACGCCAAGAGATCGCTCTCAGCGGCTGTTGACACGTGGTACGAAACAGCAGCGGCGGTTATCCCCGAGACGCGAGAGTATCTTCGAGAACACCGCCATGAAGATCGGTATGACCAGTCGCTTCTGCAAGATATTGAAGAGGCGTTCCGTGACGACTTCACACACGCCCGCGAGTTGCAGGCGAGTTTCAGCGACTCTCTCCGTGGAAAGCTTGTGAAACTGCTGCGCAAAGACAGTCCCGAAGACCCAGTCCCCTTCGCGGAGTACGACGAGTTACTGAATACTGCAGCGACTGCATTCGCCGACTTCCCGCGAATACCCACACTTATTGAAGACGCCGAACCGACGCCGCTTGAGAGAATCTGGACTGCAGTCGAGGACTACGCTACGTGGATCGGTGATGATGACCTCCTCGAAGACTACCGTCGCACGCTCGCGAACCGACCTTGGGAATCTTGTGAGTGCCCAATCTGCAGCGAACACGGTATTGAAGTCTGCATCTTCCGTGGGAATGACCGGAACCGACGGCGTGGATTCCACAACACACGCCGGTTCTACGACGAGTTTACTGATTCGATTCCGAAGATTCTCGTAGCGGTTCAGGGATCTGCAGGGCTCAGTCGGTATGATACGATTGAAGACTATCTCCAAAACGAAGAGCCAGCGTTCTGGGAGGCCGTCCATGATCTGCCGGTCGCTGAGATCGGTGTGTTCGATGCGGCAGGTGTCCGTGAGTGGTGGACAGAGACGGGCCAAACTGTTTCCTTTGCGCCAACACGGATGCGAGAGAACCTTCAAGAGCAGGCGAACCGCTACCAGCACCTGTTCCTTGTCACGCCAGACGGTGACGTCGATACTGAGCTCACACAGGCGGTTGAGGTAAGTGACTGCGAACTACAGGCATTCTCCAGTCCAGCGGACCTACGACGCGAGGTTCTGGAGGCGTGTGGTGAAGACTACGTTGTTGGTGATGACTTCGTCCCGCACGTCCCCCAATTGGACCCTACTGACGGCCTGAATATTCTCGTTGTCGACCAATGCTCTGGGAGCAAGGAGTTCCCGGACGGTGCACCGGTATTCGATGCAGAGGAGACGCTTGAATATTCACGAGAAGAACTCCTCGAACGAGATAACGTTCCCCAGATTGCAGCACGCGACCTGTATACTGGCCGCCAGCAAAAGTATGTTCGAGAGGCTGTTCGGACACTTCGCGATGACGGGCACGAGGTTAGTCGGTATTTCATTAGTGCCGGTTTCGGACTCGTGTCAGAATATGACCCGCTCCCGCCATACGAAGTCACGTTCAGTTCGATGAACGTCAGCGAGATTCGCCACCGCTCGTCTGAGTTGAATATCCGCCCCGACTTGGAGGACGTCCTCAAGCAGAGTGATTACGACGTCGTCTTCTTCACACTCGGAAGTGACTATTACACGAGCATTGACATTGACTCGCTCGTCCGAGACGTTCCTGCGGACCAGATCGGTGTTGTGTTTAATCGTGATCTGGTCAACGACCAATATGACAATATTGTGTCAGTTGGTGCACGAACTGAAGACGCAAAAAATCACGGCACAATTGTTGTTGGCCTGAAGGGGGTATACCTCAAGAACTTCGCTCGCCGTGTTGGGACTGTCGACTCACTCGACCCAGATCTCGTTGAAACACTTTGTCGGGAAGTCGTAGAGGGGCCAACACAAGCAGCACTTGAGCAGTACTAATTGACAATGCTGGCTTTGTCAGTAATCTTTCTATTAGGCCATTATCTAAGTAGGCCAACAGCCTATCCGAGCGGGAGGCATGTTATACAGACGACGAACACTCGATCTCCCACACGGAGAACTAGAGACACCTGTTCTCTTCCCCGTCCGTAATGTGG
Organism: Haloferax gibbonsii ATCC 33959; assembly: GCF_000336775.1. Taxonomy (GTDB): domain Archaea; phylum Halobacteriota; class Halobacteria; order Halobacteriales; family Haloferacaceae; genus Haloferax; species Haloferax gibbonsii. The sequence continues at coordinate 8,044 of NZ_AOLJ01000001.1, forward strand.
GAAAACGGTCGAGTGACAATACTCCCCCCTACATTGGATCAATTCCTGACTTACCAGTCGCCATGGTCAATACCCGGGCAATCCGGAATCGGAAACCGATGTGGGACCGGTTGACAAATGGAGTCACACTCCGGGAAGAGATGGATGTTCCGGACGAAACGATCGTTTTTGCTGATAGTGGTGGCTTCGATTTTAGTTCGGAGGAAGTCGACACTACCCCAGCAAAAACCCTCGAAGCACAGCAACGACTAGGTGCGGACATCTACGGAACTGTTGACATTCCACTCTCTCGTGAGAACCGAGCAGCAGAGAATCAGCGTCGAGTGAACCAGAGTATCGAATATGCACTAGAGGCGAGTGACCAACACCCTGGTGACGCAGTCCTTTTCGCAAGTGTGCACGGATATGACCCCGAGACGGTTCGGAACTCCATCGCACACCTCGAAAAACACGGAGACTTTGATGGTTATGCTCTTGGGAGCATGGTTCCAATTCGAACAGATTATAAAAAAGTAACTAAGCTGATATTAGCAGCACGAACTGCAACAGACAAGCACCTCCACGTCTACGGACTTGGTGGGCTTGTATACCAACCACTATTACTATATCTGGGTGTTGATAGCTTTGACTCGTCAGCGTTCATTCGGAGTGCCGGAAATCGGAACTATCTGATACCAGGGTTCGGTGGTGAAGAGTTACGGAACATCGAGGAGTTAGAGCGACTTCCGTGTCCGTGTCCAGTCTGTGGACCACGGACACTCGCGGAGATTCGCGAGGACCGCTCTGCACTCGTGCAACACAACCTGTGGGCGTTAGCGACCGAACTGCGGCGGTTCCAGTACGTTGCTGAATCTGGACGAGACATCGAAGAGTATCTCGACCTCAGGTTCAACGGAAACGAGGTCACGAAGCGTGCATACGAAACTGCAAAGCAACAAGTCCGGAGGCTCACATGAGCGACGAACGACCGACGATACGCCCGGTCACGCTGAGTCGGTTGGTAGAACTCACCTATAGTTGCGAAGATGGCTATAAGTCGACAGAGGAACTTGCAGACATCCTCGATGTGACCCACCGCCGCGCCCGCGAAACAATTCTCGAAGCGACGCGGATCTCGCTCTTATCTGAAGAGGAGGATATCGACGGCGCCATCTATACTACAACAAGTATCGGCGAATCATTCTTAGCTGCTATTCGAGCCGAAGATTGGGACAAAGCGAGCTCAATCCTTGCCGTCCGGAGTCCGCATTACGGTGCGTTTCTTGAAGCGCTCGACGCGGTAGACAACGTTGGTCTTGACAGCCTCTTAGAGCATCTCGAAGAGACTCACGAATACTCACCCTACTCGTTCAACCAAACCGGCATCGAAATTGTTGGAGACTGGGCTGAACGTCTCGGAAGCGTACAGCGAAATGCGTTCACAGGGAACTACTACCTCTCCCAGACAACCGAAATCCCTCGTAACTTCCATTTCATCGTGCTTGACGCATACGACGATCTTGAACAGACTGCTGGTGTTAATTTACGGCAGCGGTATCTCTCAATTCCAAAACTCAGAGAGGAGATCTGTGAGCGAATCGGTTGTAAGCGGGACGATTTCGATGACGCAATCCTTGCGCTGTGCCAGCAAAACGTCGGAAAACTCGAACTCTCGGGAGCACCCATGGATACTGCTGCCAAGGACGCTGCACTAGGCATCAAACAACTCGAGCTTGCGGATGAAGGGCCACTAATCACTACCTCACAGTCAACACAGCAAGTTATGTCAGGCGTCGAATTGTACGGGAAGAAATACTACTATCTCGCGGTTCACGACCGCGACATCACCTTTGAGCAGGAGGCACACTAATGTCCAACAACTTCACCATCACCGATCAGCAGCGAGACTACTCACAGTACGACCTTCGCGGAAACCCATTCCCCTACAGTCCAGTCCCCGCAGAGAACCCCGAGATATTTTGTGGCCAAGACCACGTCTCAGAGAAAATCAGTTCGACGGTGTCTTCGGTGCTGTCTACTGGGAAGTCGAAACACCTCGTCGTGACTGGCAAATACGGAAACGGGAAATCGCACACGCTAAAGTACACTCGCTCGCTCCTTCGTGATCGCGATGACGTCGTTGTCGGCTATGTCGCACAACCTGGTGAGGGGTTCCTCGACATCTACCATGAGTTTGTCTACGACCTCGGGTTCACTCACCTTCAGAACTTAGCCTACGAGTTCCTTGCCTCAATCACGCAAGAATGTACGGACGAGTCTCCAGCGAGTGCAGCAGCGATGCGATCGCTCATCGACGAGGGAGACGTCTTGCTGTCTGAGATCATCCCTGAAGCAATCAAGCAATTAAGCGATATCACAAAGTTCGCCGACTTCGCTCGTGCCATCGTTCATATGATCTACGAAGATACCAACCTCTACGCTTGGCAGTGGCTGACAGCTGAGGGAATCCGCTACGAGCAGCGCAAAGAGATGGAGATTCACAGCGCCCTTGATGATGATACGATGGGGGTTCGAGCATTTACAGCGCTCAAAAATATGCTTCTCGAGTTAGGGTATACGGCTGTCTTCGTTTTTGTCGATGAGTTCGAGAGTATTGCTCGACTCTCTCCAAAAAACGAACAAGCGACGCTGAATAGTGTTCGTCACCTCATGGACCAGAACAGTTCTGGTCTCTGCTTGCTCTTCGGGTGTGCACCCGAAGTGTGGCAGGATGTCATGAGCGAATACCATGCATTCAGCGAGCGTATCGGCCAAGAAGTGACGCTTAAGCCACTCACTAGCGAGCATCTGTCTGATCTCATCGCAGATTATCTCTCGTTAGAGCGCGTAGACGGTGGTGCGGAAGAGTCGCTACGACCCTTTACTGAAGAGAGTCTAAATCTGATTCTGCAGCGCTCACAGGGAAATGTTCGTCAAATCTTAGCGCTCTGTAGTCGGCTCCTTGACGATGCTGCAGACGCTGACTATGAGACGATTTCCGTCGACGTAGTTGAGGAGGTCATCTAACTCTGGATTGATGCGTGAAGACATTTACTCAGCACAGAGCTCATTCGTCTCTGCAATCTCTATGGAGACATCCGATATGTTGTCCGGTAACGACTCGAGCAGTCGGTTTTCGAGAACAACAGCCATTACTTCTACTGTCGGTGGGTGGTCAAGGACGACGACGGCATCGCCATCTCCTGACTGAGTAAATGCATCGATGAGTGGGTCACCCTTCTCCAGAAGGAAGCGGTGGTCCCACTCATCGATAGTACTCGTTATATCTGCCTTGTCGACGAGCCATCCCTCTTCTGTTAGCGTGCCCGTGACTGTGACGGATATTTCGTAGTTGTGTCCGTGTGGTCGAGAACACTTTCCCTCATGGTGAATAAGTCGATGGCCTGAACTGATTCGAATCGGCCGGTCTTGTCCGATATGGAGTGTTCGTTCACCGGCATCAGATAGCGTGGTTCGACTGGACTCTGATTCCTCTGATATTCGTCTAGTCATACTCCAATATTATCTAGGTGGTGGAAAAGTGTTCTGTTGACTGAAAGTGAACCAAATCCGCATAAGTGGATCTGTTGAAATCCCCAGTAGGAAATACGCTCGTCCGATAGTTTGACCCGATGCAACCTCTCTCGGAGTCACGGTTACTCTAATTTGACGAGCAGGTGTTCCACTTGGTTCAGTTGCGCCCGCTACTCCTCGAAGGTTTGAATCTGATCTTGCAGCGTTCACAGAAAATTGTTTGTCGAATTTTAGCGCTTAGTAGTCGAATTCTTGGTGATGCTGCAGACGCTGACTATGAGACGATTTATGGATGTAGTTGAGGAGTATTCTAGAAGCAAAGCAGCACCTTTGGAACACATTGAAATAATCAGACAAACACCACTAAAAGTCGGATAGCGTAGTACCTTGGTAGACAGAAGCTGACTCCCATTCACTAGGGCACTCTGCCTCAACTTGTTCAAACACAGCTTTACCGTCCGCCGTTAGTATATATCTGTTTGAGTGAACCCTTGATAATCCAAGGTGTGTCATCCATTTGTAGTGTACTTTTGCACGCGGCGTCCATGAATTCATACTATTGACGCTCGGATAGAGTTCGCTAATTCGCTCCGCTAGCCTCTGAACCGCGGGTGAATCCTGTTTTGTTGGGACAACCTCGGTGGAAAGTTGGTGGAGAGTGGCCAACACCGGTAGATGGTGTTCGTAGTAAATAACCATCCAGAGAAGCACCTTTTCGGTTGTTGAGAGTGTGGATTTCAAGCCAATTCCCAACTTAGAACCGAAGTAACTCTGCTGTACCGGTTGATCAAATACTACTGCTAACCATTGACCAGTACTCGTTAATTTCCCTTCGTCAAGAAGACCGAGAAGCCTTAATAGACGGATGACTTGTTGAATTTTTTTACTACCAACATTACCTCTATCCGATGCTAACACACGTAGATCGTGTTCTGGTTCCTTGTATCGCAACTCAAGCAACTCACACGCTAGCGGCAAATCCTCCCACTCTGGTTGAATCGTAGCTAAGTGCTTGGCTGACGATACCGACATCCCGTTACCACTAACATAGCAACTAACAAATAATTAGTCAATATAATCAGATAACACTGTTTAGTTAGTAACTCCTCAACCGGCGCTCGTCCTCACTGTTGGTTCGGCGTGGCGAGTCTATCGATTCGTCTCGTATTCGGTCGTGATGGCACGATCTCTACGTAGCTTTTCCTTGACACGGTTGCTCCGACAGTCAATATCGAGACGACATCGTTTCCAGTCATCTCCCGATTTTCCGTTCCAGACACCGTATACGGTTACTTTGGGGAACTCGAGAATACCGAAGAGTACTGCGAGGATATAGAGAAGGTCATGAAGCTCATCCCACGTCACGGTGACTTTCCGTGGGGTGTCGACAGGGAAGCTAATGTGCTGCGCTAGGATATCGGCGTCACGTGCCTGTTCAACGAACCCATAGTCGTTACTGAGGAGGATGACTCGTTTGCGGTTATTAGCGTTGTACTCGACGTAGGCCTCGACGATCGACTCGTCTCCCTTCTCGCTCTCGATCGTGTCTGCGTAGTGATGGTCACGCAGTTGCCGGTATTCGTAGAGGCCGAGGAGTCCCTCTCGATTCGCACCAGCAGGTTGGTTGTCAAGTCGAGCGAATTCCGGACCGAATGCGTCCTCGAGCGACCGCGTCTCATAATGGTTGTAGTGCCAGTTGAGTTCGTCGTAGACTCCCGTTGCAAGTGCAAATCCGTTAACTGGACTGCGGCCTGCTGAATTACTGTACGTCGTCGGGTCAAGTTCTAAAACATCGGGCATTCTCCACGCCATCAAGTTCGTGTCGATGCCGAGCACGATCGGCTTGTGTCCGGCGTCGAGATCTGGATAGCCGTATCGATGGAAGAACGTCTCGACTTCGTCGACGTTCTCTATGTCGACAACCCCGGCGGCGACGAGCGCACGCACATACGTTTCAGCATCCGGAAGATCGTTATAGACACGCTCACCGTAGGCTGTCTGCATCTGCTCACGGGTATCTTGATAGGTGAGTGCGCCCTGTGTGAATCGAACGGTCGTATCGACCGGATTCGAGATATCGAGACGGAGTAATTCCCCGATATCCTCACATGGGTGTTTCACGCTGACTGAGGTGATGCCCTCAGTGTACAGGGCATTAAGCAAGTGCGTGACGTGCGCTCGCTCGAGGTACATCAGAATACCACCTGGAAGTCGATAAGGTCAAGCGCCTGATTCGGCACGTCGGGGAAAATACGCCCGTAGAACTGGCCTTCGGAGAGGTAGAGGTAGAAGACATGATCGGCGTCGTATTGGATTCCGGCTTGAAACGCAATCGCGGACATGAACTTTCGTCCTGGTGTAACGTCGACGGCTACTGTCCCGTCGGTCTCGTGTGCCGATAGCACCGGTGTGCGATAATGTTCGACGATCCGCCCGAACTCCGTCTCATTGTCGAGGTTCGTAACGGTGATCTCAGGTGTTTTGCTCCCATATTCGACGACGATCCGTTCTAGCACCGATGTGACACTATCGAGGTAGCTGCTGAGTCCTGGATTTCCGAGGATGTAGATCTCGTCTGGGACATATCCGGATTCACAGGCTGCTGCGAGTGGGTTCGCGACCGATTCAACGTTCGGACTCATCGATGTGACCCAGGCCCTGTCCATAGAGTATCGTCTCGACCGGAAGGCAAAACTCTACGGTGGTGCGGTTAGATTCGGTGACCAGTCAAGAACGTGTTCGAGAGATCAGGATGCGTCCGGTTGTGGTCAGTTCAACAACCTTCGTTTTGCCGTGCGTTTCAGAGGTAACGAGTCCTTGTCGTTCGAGGAGCTTCACGTGTCGGGTAATGGTACTCTTCGAGACATCCATGGCCTCGGTGATCTCAGTAAGTGAGACCGGCGTGTCGAGTGTGACGATGGTCTCGAGTGTCGGCTCCGTTTGTGCCGGTGCGTTCGCCGTGAGGTCGGGGAGGGTTCGTTCCCGGACTTCGCCGTCGATATCGCTGAACTGATAGCTTGCGTGGATATGGTGTGTCCGCGAGAGCGCAGCGACGGTGAGAGGTAAGAAGATATCCCGGGCTCCACCTCCGAAGATGACGACAACCTCCCCGTTGGCAGCATCGATGAGTGTCCCGCAAATTTGGATCGCCACCTCGAAATCGTCGTGCGGTATCTCGGTCGTCTCAATGTCAACACTTGGTTCGATCTGTTCGATCATCCGACGAACGTCGTTAATTGCTTGAGTACCGCGGCTATCATCTGTGGTTGTGGTCGGAATCAAGAGGTCGATGTGGGTGTTGCGCTCGATGCCCTGACTGAGTATAGGCCGTGTTACGCGGGTGCTATCGTATCCTATGGGTGCAATATACGATCGCATTGCCTATGACATCCCTTCCTCGTATATAGTACTGTTGCGCGTATATGAAACAGTTCTAGTCTAGTGTACTATTTCGGAGTGGCCACACTCTTAGGAATCGAGTATCTCTATGGACTCACTATATTTGCGCGAGTGAAACAAACGGAATCTATGCCCTCATGTGTTGTATTTCTCTCTAGTTTGCAATAGTTGTTGCTCCCACGACAGATATAATACGTTAATAGTTCTATCCATTTCCACGAATCGCTATGCAGCAACGAGGGTGCCAATTGTAACCAAACCGATTCATGGCATCAAAAACGATAATCCCAACCATGGATTTATGACACAACCTTCCCCATGCGAGAACGTGCCTAGTCTGCCTTCTATCGAGGATATCCTGAAGACGACGACATCGACCGTCGTCATGCGGGACCCGCAACTCCAGAAGCGCAACAAACACGCACGTGCACAACTCCGGAGTATACCTTTCTTCGTAGAACTCGGCATCGACACCGTCGTCCATGCGGACATCTACGACAATGACTTCAAACTCATTGACTACACTCACTACTCTTCGGGGGACGTTGTGGACACCGTCGATGACATCGAGTTCCCTCTCGTCCATATCACCACTCAGGAAGGAGTCGAGGAATACGGCGAGGAAGAACTCGTCCGAGCATTACTCCAACGTGCCACCGAAGAACGCGAGCGATACATCCTAGTCACCGATACAACCTCGCCTCGTCTCCCGACGTACATCCAAAAGCCGGGGCGGTCTATCGTTGACGACTACGACGTCGCTGTGAAAGACTACAAGAAACTCTCTGCCGACTACCTCGGTGACTACGTCGACTCCGCACTACCGGCGTCTCAGACACGCAATCTCCACTATCACCGGGCCTCCGAGTACCACAAACAGCACGACGCACCCGCAGACACTCTCGAGAACATCTACGATTACACGCGTGCACCCGCAGAGAGTCCCGTCTGGGAACCGCTTTACTACTTCATCGAGCACGATCTCGAGAACGTCCTTGACGAGTATTCCGAGCGTATCAGTGACGCACTCCGATCGTGGACTGAGCGTGGTGAAACCCGGTACGTCGCGAATCAGATGCTCGATGCACTCCGTGTTTGCGAGTTTGAGAAAGAACAGCTAAAAGAATACCAGCAGACCGACCCTCACCTTCGCTAATTATGGCTGACTATCAATTTGCGGTTAACAAGCCGGATCGAGTGCTGATCAACTACAACACAGTTCGTTCAGCCGAACTAAAGGCCGTTTACGAGTCGCTCGTGAGCAATCGGACGGTTCAGAGCATTGTCTCGGACTTTGCACACGAGAAGGAGGACAACGTCCGCAATTGCATCAGCTTCTTGCACGCGATTGACCTCATCGAACGCGGCGGTGACGACCGTGTTGTCTCCCCATTGAACCGTGACATGTTCCCAAATCTCGAATTCGAAGCACGGTTCCTCTATCACCTCCGCCAGCAACGGTTCCCGAAGAACCATCTGACGCGGATTCAGAATGTCGCACTAGAAACCGCCGATCGGTCGGTCACTCTCGACGTTCTCCTCCCGCGGGTGAAGGGTGAACTTGACCAGTACGACTTCGCATGGAACGAGACCAAACTCCGCATGTGGCGGGCGCTCAGTACGCAACTCGGGTTAGTCTCCGAGACGAAAACACGCGGCGTGATCCTGAGTCCGTGTCGTCGCCTTCTCTATGATCTTCTCGAACTCTATGAACAACAGGAGGACAGCACAGACCTGTATAGCGCTCTCACATGGATTGAAGAGAACTTCTTCAACGTCTTCGAGACGACGACTGGCTCGCCTCGGGTCCATCCTGCGATCTCTGATGTCCTTCAAAATATGGAGTCCGAAGACGTTCTCGAACTCCGTGGGATGTCCGACGCCAGAGACACAGTCACGCTCCCTGAATCCGTGCACACACAACGCTCCCGGTCGGTCAACGTCTACGACCTAGCTACACTCCCTGACTCGCCCACCTATCAGTATCCGCTCTCGCAGTTTGAGCAGGTGATCACGCAATGAGTAGAATGTCCAAAATCTGGGATGATAGCGTCGTCCGTGACTACCTGACGCCGGAAGCTCATCAAAAATCTCGCGAACAGTTCCTGAAGACACACATAGACATCGATAAGATCCGAGCAGACTACCTTTTCCCGCACGAGGGAACAGACGAATTCGTCACGCAGGAGGAGTTCCGAGACGCTATCCTCAAATCAAAGGTCGACGACGACAATCGGATATTCATCCTCCGTGGCGAGACCGGAAGTGGGAAAAGCCAGCTCTGTCAGTGGCTCGAATACCAGATCGGCGCTGATCCAAATGAGGGGGACGAGACACACATCGCACTCCACGTGTCCCGGAGTAAGACTGGGATCGGCGATATACTCGACATCATCTCTGGACCGATCGACACCGACGTTACTGTGAGTAACGTCTCGGACCTCGACCCCGAGAAGGTTGCCGACGCGATCATTACCACGCTTCAAGCGTTCGGTGCGGGGATGGAGCAGTTCAGTAAAGACGAAATCGATGCCCTTACTGTAGATCGATCGAATGCAGCCGACCTTTCGTCAATCCTCGAGAAAAATATCGCGGAGTATCAGGAATCCGCGACGAGTGAGGGCGAAAAGCGGATGTCAGACCTCATCACGAAGAAGGATTACAGGGACCTCTCAATGGCGGCCTTCGGCTCGACGAAGGGAAGCGATACACTCTTTCCCGCTTTACAGAGCCAAGTCCACGAAATCCTTTCCCGAAACCTCGGTGTCGAAGACTTCCAAGGGAAACTCGAGGAACTTTCCGAGGAATACGAGAAACGAAATCTCCGTCCCGTCCTCATCTGTGAGGATCTTACGACATTCACTGTCCTCAAAGAACAACTCCTCGATCACATCTTCCAACTCGACAGCGGTCACTACGACGTCGTACTTGGCTGGACGTCCGGTTGGGAGAAGGATGACCTCTCGCGTGCCTTGGGTACGAGCCAGGGCATCAGCACGTACATGGAGGACCGTGCAGAAGGGTACCTTAGTACGACGGACGAGGATGGTCGGGCGTACTTCCTCGACGATGACCTCACCGTCAAACTCGCCCGGAAATACATGTCGGTTATCCTTGATGAGTCAGATATGGACGAGTCACTTGCCGATGGTGTCCTCGAGTCGTTCGACAGTCTGTACCCGTTCAACGAGACGTTCATCGAGGAGTCCTACAACCATCTCATTCAGGATGGAAACAAACGTCGAACCCCCCGCCTACTCTTGATGCGAGTCATTCGAGAGTGCCTGAGCTCAACCGTTCCACCCTTCGACGCGATCGAGGATAACCCGTACGTGGAACCGTTCCCCTCCCCAGTCGATCTCTCGTACACGGAGAGTCTCCAGCGACTCGGCAAGTGGTACGGGAGCGCAACGACGGATCGCCAACTCCGCGTTCACCGCCAGATCCCTGAGACGTTTGACGTTCCGCTGACCGATGTCAATATCGACGACGACTGGGCATATTTACAAGCGGACGTCCCGGCTCCGACACTTAATCTCGGGGTCAGTGAGGGAACGTTCCATCCCGGCGAATACATCACGCTACGGGCGACGCTCGACAACCGTGGCGAGGAAGACGTTACGATTCGTTTCAACGGTAGCGAGATCGCGACGACCGACTCCGACGGTTTCGCTTCCGTTCGGCTTCCGAACGAGAAGGGAGACATTACGTTCCAGGCTGAGAAAGATGGTGAGACAGACGCAACAGCCGTTACCGTCGTGGAACCATCTGACGATACGTCTATTTCGGTCACGGTCAACCCGAAGACGCCAGCGGTGAGTGACGAAGTCACCGTCACAGCACGTGTAAATGGCGAACCACGAAGGGGTGTGCGAGTCTCCATCGACGATAACGAACTCGGCGAAACACGTAGTGACGGGAAGATTCATTTCAACGCGCCGGATACTGGGTCGGCCACCGTCGAGGCAGTCTATGGCGACGCACGCGAGGAGACGACAATCGACATCGAGAGCTCAGACATCCACATTCCCGTTGGAACTGACCTCGACTCGACGACGGTCAAAGAGTACCTCCTCCAGTACCGTAACTGGATCAAGGTTGGTGACGCCTACGACAGTTCGACAGTCCTCCGTAAGGGGACCGCTGGCGTTCTAAACGAGTGGCACGACCCGACTCTCCTCGGCAACCTCAACGCGCGTAACGACGGTGTCCATGGCATCTATTACACACGTGGAGCTGACATTCCGGTCACAATCGTCGGCGCAGACGAGCGTCAGGGGATGAGCTTCGAGCTCGACTTCGGTGTTGAATACGACGATATCTACGAACCGCTATTCTGGTACGGCATTAGCGAGTCGGGCGAGTTCCCCCAAGAAGACAAATATGACCTCAACTACGATCTCCTCCGCGCGTGGACGGACAAACAGGTCGCCGACTTCCGAGCGAAGATGCGTGCCGATCTGGAAGCGTGTATTGACCCGATGACGCTCGAGGAATTCACCGTACTCGCGCAGTTTCTTATTCTCAACGCGAAGACCGGTCAACGCGAGATCGAAGCCGAGATGATGTTCGAGAAACCTCCAGAGGGTGGATTCATCCCCGGTGCCGAAGACGAACAGCCGTCTGCCCTACGAGAAGCGACGCTGGATCTTCTCAAGTCTCGAAACGCTCCGTACCATCTCTCGAAAGGACTGTTTCTCCTCAAGTCGAACGTCGTTGACCGCGAACGTCTCTCGAAGGCTATCCAGAACGTCTCCGAAAACCTCGATCAGTACCTGTTGCAGGCCATGCAGATCGACACAGCGGATCTCTCCAGCGCTTACCAGATCAGCACCACTCGATCGACTGGCTACGGCGTCGACATCCTCTTCGACCGTGTGAAGGCCTATGCGACGACGCTCGACGATGTCTCGGCCGAACAGAACGCCGTGCACGTCACTGAAACCATCGACAGGGTTACCACCTACTATGAACCGAACCACGACCAGGACGACCTCCACGATGCACTCACGCAACTCCATGACGTCCTCGATAAACTGGACGCGAGCAAGTACGAGTCGTGGAAAGAAGCCCGTGAAGCGGTAGCGGGCGACGCAAAGATCGACTTAGGGCAGTTCCGTCAGCGAATGAGGACGTTCGAGGATATCTCCGATAAATATGGCTACAAACTCATCGCGACGCTTCATGACTATGAGGAGAGCCGAGCGACGGAATCGGCATGGGAGATCTACGAAGCGATCGCAGAGATGATCGAGGAAGCAGATGGCGTCACACTCCCAGAAGATGTCGGTTTCCGTGACCGCGTCAGAGATCTCTCAGAGTTTGAGACGTACGAAAAGCGGCGGAATGCCATCGAAACCACACTTGGAGGGAACTGACTATGGCTATACAGTCCACAGCGCTCGAGTCAAAACTCGAGAGCCTCGAACAGAAGGCGGACCAGTACGACACGCGAACGAACACGGCAGCTCGAGTTAACAAAGCCGAAGAACACCTGATGGAACTGAACCAGGCGCTTAACAAACTCGAGGGTTCGCTTGACGTTTTCGAACAGCAGGCGGGAATCCTAACAGAGGTCTTCGGACACTCCCCCCCGTCGAGGGCGACAAGTGCCCGTGACAAGGCACGCTCGATTACACGCGTCTCTCAGGATGACGTTCTCGACATGATCGACGAAAGTGGCCAATCGTTGTCGAATCATATCGACGAGGTCCGAGAGACACGTGAGGACGTGAACGACGCACGACGATCCATCAACGATCACCTAAAAAAGATTCAGCGTCGAAAACTCGATGACGCGAACACCGCGGAGAGCATTCAGAAGATCGTCGGCGAGGATCCAGACGCGATGGACACGATTAGCCGGTATCGGTCGTTCATCAGGTCTATCCTCAATCCCAATGGTTCGGTTTCCAGCCTAAAGACACAGTGGCAGGGACTGGAAAAGGCCTTCGAGAACCTCGATACGGACTGGAAGGGCTTCCAGAGACACCACGACCTCAGCGATCAAACGATTGAAGATCTGAAGACGCTTAGTGAGGAGGGCCAAGTCGACCTCGATGACCTTTCAGATGCGAGCGTCAATGAGATGCTAAATATTCCCGAACTCCGGTCGACAATCAAGGTGAGTCTATAGACGCCAATGGAGAATCCTGCTAAACGTGCGGAAGCGGCGATGGACGCCTATCGGAAACACTTCATTGGTGCCGGTGGTCGAGCGGCGCGAAACGTCGCCCATCGTTTTGAAGCCACTAACAACGGCGAGGAATCCGTTATCGGCTTTCGCGGCCCATATCTGCAGGCGCTTAATGTTGCGAACTGGAGCACAAAGTCTTGGCTCTCGTTCAGCAAGCGAGCGGGGATTCATCCGCTTGTCCGTCTCGCGTTCGAGGATATCGGGTTCCGCCGACTCTATGACTTCCAAGAGCGGAGTGTAGAGACGATCCTCGACGGGCAGGATACTGTTATCACGGCCGCGACCGGCCGGGGGAAGACCGAAGCGTGGCTCATCCCCATCCTTGACTACATCCTCAATGCGAATCAGGGGAACGTCGATGAGAGTTGCCCTGATGATGTTAAAGCGGTCCTCACGTATCCGACGAAAGCGCTCGCCCAGGACCAGTTGAAGCGCCTGATCAAGTACCTCTATCGGATCAACGCGGAACTCCCGACGAACGACCGCATCACTGTCGGGATCTACGACGGGGACACGCCGGGAAATATGTCCTCGCGTGCGGAGGGCTACCTGAATGCGACGTTCAAGTACTTCGAGTGTCCGGGCTACAACGACGCGCTCGAGAAATGTCAGAACTGCGGGAAGAGTGTTCATGTCCGGAATGCCGGCCAGCGTTACGAACTTGAACCCGAGAAGAAGCAGTGTGTCGACGACGTTCCTTTAGACTTCCTCCGATTGACAAAAAAAGAGATCCTCGAGGAGGGTGTTGACATCCTACTCACGAACCCGGACACGATCAACCTCAAACTTGTCAACACGAACGCGGGCGACGAACACGACACGTTTGTCTACGAGCCACAGTTCTTCGTCTTCGACGAGGTCCACACCTACGACGGTCTCTTCGGGAGTTATACGGCGATGCTCACGAAGCGTATCCGAGCACTACGCGGGACACGTGATGTCGACGCCCCGCAGGTGATCGCGAGTAGTGCCACCGTCGAGAACGATGTCGAATTGTTCCGGCGTATCAGCGGAGCGGCGGACGTCGCGCACGTCGATGAAAACCCCCGCGAACTAGACCCACCGCCACTCCAGAACGTACCCGACGCACTCTACGATGAACCGATAACGGTGGTGCAATTACGTCGCGCGGTTCGTGGTGAGAGATCGTACCCGGCCCCGCTCGACTCGTTCGACCCATCCATCGACGACCCGAGTACGATCGACAACGAGAGCCTTGACGAACTGGTCGGTGACGCGCTCTTCGAGCATCTCACCTCGAAGTCGAACGATCCGGTCGTACACGCTATACAGCACTTCCACGAAGAACTTGCCGACGAGCCACGAACTCGCGAGGCGTTCCTCGACACTCTCGAGACAGAGTACTCGCTCACCGACGCACAATCGGAGACTGCCCTCCAAAACTTCCGCACGCTCGGCGAGTACTCGGGCTTACTGGAGAACCGAAGCCACCTCTTCTCGTGGCCGCTCGACGGGTTCTACAGTTGTGCACAGTGCGCGGCCGTCTATCGTTCCCCACATGACTCGTGTGCGGAGTGTGACTCGGGCATCGTCACGCGTGCGACGTACTGCCGTCGGTGCGCTGAGGAAGCTCTTGTGGCGTGGTACTGTCCCGAGTGTGATCAACTCGAGTCCTATACGCCGTCCGAAGAGGGAAGCTTCGCCTCGCGGGATGAGCAGTATTGTGGGCGGTGTGAGGCCGCACGCGATGACGAGGTGCGTCTGCTTCGAGTGTCGTTCACGCCCGAACTGGAGTGTCAGTCCTGTGGCGCTGTGGAAGAGCGCAGCGTCATTGAGACCTGCACATGTGATGCGGCGATGACGCGTACCTCTGTCAACGAGTGGACGTGCACGAACCCACAATGTGGCCGAGCGAAATCCGCTGACTCAGGGTGTTCCGCCTGCGGTTCCGAGCAACGCGTCCTCCGACGGAGTGACGCGGCCGTCGAGTGCCGGTCCTGTGGGCAGACGTACGATGCCACAGACATCCCACGCCAGTGCGCGTGTGGGCATTCGGTCGAGAACACCCGGCTCATCCCTTGGATATGCGTCCGCGGGGGATGTACGCGCGACTATCACGCGCCGTCTCCCCCGACGGAGTGTGAGTGTGGTACGGAGGTGTTCGTCAAGAAGGGGCTCTTTGAGGTGTTCGAGAATGACCACTGTACTGAGTGCGATACCGCCGTCCTCTCTGGGTCATCCTGCCAGTGTGACGATCCGGAGCACCAACAGCAGGCCGACGCCTTTCAGTCCTATCAGACGATCACTAACGGCGGACGCATCGTTCCGGTTCGCGACCATACGTCAGTCGTCCCGTGTCGTCATCAGCGACTCGGGTATCGGATCGGACAGCGCTACGACGAGTTGGTCCGCAGTCCGAACAACATCGCCGTCACGACCTCTCAGTACTTGCTCCGCGGGGTCGCGGACGATGAGGACTACTCGTCGGCGAAGATGTTGTCGTTCGCCGACTCCCATCGCGACATGAAGGAACTCGGACGGGACTTCAACGAACCGGAAGTTGAGACACTCCTCGATCAAGCACTCGTCGAAGCGATTCGTACTGCCGACGACTCGTGGCTGACGCTCGATAACGTGCTCACGGAATCGTTGGCGTGCATCGACACCCTTCACGACGAACTCAGTCCACCCCGTGCCCTCCAGGACGTCTCGTTCGACTTGAAGGAGCATCTCGTCGACCGCTCTCGCCGGTTCATGGACACCGAGGAGGCAATCCGGGACAGACTTAGTCGACGGGCGGTCCCACACAGTTACACGAAACGGTTCCGAGAGCGGGGTGGCTCGCTAGCTTCGGACGGCCTCGTCGACGTCCGCGTCGATCCGGGGGTACTCGCGGACCTCTCCGATGCCGAGCGTGACCTCCTCCGGGGCGTCGTCGAAACCGGGAACGGCTGTCCCGTCGGTTCACTCCCGGAGCGATTCGGAGACAGCACACGCGGCGACGTCATCGATGCGCTAATCAAGCGCGGCGTCCTTGACGGGGAAAGCGACGACTATCTTTCACTGAACCCGATGGTGCTTGAGTTGACGCTCGCAGGTGACGCCGACAGCATCCAGTACAATCCTGGGTCAGGCCGGTTCTCGCCGTCGTGGCTCAGCCAGCTCGGCGTCCAATCGCGTGACCTAGTCCCCTTCGACACCACACTCGAGGAGCGGGCCGACCCAACCAGTCCTCAGTTCCATCAACGGGCGTACCGCGCCGAGTACTCTCGGGCGCGAATCCTAATCGCAAAAGTCTATCTCGGGATGACGGACAAACGCGAGCGTCGCGAACTCGAGTATCTCTTCCGAGAGGGCAACTACCCTCACTTCCTCTCCTCAGGCCCAACGATGGAACTCGGTGTCGACATTGGTGACCTTGATGCGCTTCTCCTCTACGGGGTGCCGCCGAACATGAACGCGTACCTCCAGCGCGTCGGCCGCGCCGGTCGAAGTTCGCACTCCTCACTCGTCCACAGCGTCAGCCAGCGTAACCCGATTGACTACTACTACTACGAAGAACCGACGGACCTCATAAGCACAGATCCGAAACCCGTCCCGCTCAACGAGCACAATGAGGAGGTCCTCCGTGTTTCACTCTCGTGGGCTGTGTTCGACTACGTCGCAGCGAACTTCGTTGTGCCCTGGGAGGTCGACGGCTGGGGTCCGAACGCCACTGTTTCAGGCGGGGACGACTTCGAACGTCGTGACACCGATACCGACGATTCCGACTACGGGAAGCTCACGCATCTAATGACGCTACCCGTCTCGAAACTTGGCCTTGACACCGATGTCTCGAAACTCGCCGCGCTCGGAACGATTGTCAGCGACAACGAGCGACAGATTCGTGACTACTTGCGCTCCCTGCTTGCGTACCAGTACTGTACCGACTGTAGCGCGAAATACGATCGCTCGGACACTGTCGACACCTGTCGTGTGGACGGATGCAATAGCCGAATCCTCGACGCGCAGGTGGAGTTCGGCGACATCGTCGACGAGGCGGTGGCGTCTTTCCAAGACCGCTATCTCAACCCGTATCGGACGTACCGCAACCGACTCATCGAGGAACAGCAGGCGCTGAGCCAGGAGCGGACGACCCTCCGTCGAGAGAAACGGCGTGCTCGACGTGATGAGGCGACGCGGCTTCGCCGTCGCGAGAGCGCGGTTGCAGAACGTATCCGTGCACTTCAGGACCACCTCGACACGCTCGAGCGACAATCCTATTCAGACTTCCTCCAGAACGCACGCACCAGTAAGTTCGCGTTCACCATGCGGAACGTCTCGAACAACGTCGGACTGACGCTAGTCACCGAAAAGGACGGCGCGTACACTCGTCGCGATGTCGGTGGTAATTACGGTGGACGGAACGTCCGCATGGCCATTCAGGAACTCTACCCCGCAGCGGCGTACCTCGACGACGGCGAGACATACGTCGTCAGTCACCTTCGAACAGACGACTTCGATTCCTCAACACTCCGCGAGCAAGTCGTGGACGCCGATACCGATGCCGACCACCTCGCCGAGGAGAAGGTCTGCAGTGCGTGCCACACGTCGCACCCCCTCACCACGTCCGAGTGCCCCTGTGACCACGACGCCCCGCTCAAACGCCGTCGACTCGTCGCGATGGACAGCGTCGAAGCCCACCGCGACGATCTCCGCATGAGCAAGGATGGTGAGCCAGCCCGCAAACTATACCAGAGGCCCGCAGAGGAAGTACAGAACACCTATGCGGAACGCGAGACGTCCATTTTGGAATTTGAACCGATTGAGTCTTTCCGCGTTCACGATGGAGACGGCGCGCCGATCGGGTCGCTTGAGTATGGGGATTACACCGTTCTCACGCACACCCAGAGTTACCGCGCGAAATACAAGAACGGCGAGACCGATCCACGCCAGACTCTCTTCGAGGTCTGTGGCGAGGGGAACTGCACAGGCATAATCTATCGTGACGACGAGGGGCACGCGCAGTGCTCCGCGGATCCCGAACATAGTCCGAATCGACGCGGTGCCGACTCTGAGTACGTCCGCCTTGGGTACTCCTACGAGACGAGTGGCGTCCGTGTCTCACTCGACGACACCGAGCAGTCGCATACATTTGTTCACGGCCTCCGCGTCGCGCTTCAGTCGCTCGGCGGAGTAAATATCAGGGAGCTCAACGAAACGACGGCCGACGACCATGTCGATCTGCTTGACGCTCAGGAAGGTGGTGCGAACATCGCCAAACTCCTCGTCGAACGCGATTCTGGTGACTTCCGGAACTTCCAGTACGCGATGGAACTGGTCCGTGACCACTTCGTCTGCAACTGTGAGGACGGCTGTCCATTGTGCCTCTACCAGTACGGCTGTGACGAACACAACCAGCCACGGTCGTTCGCTCGCGGCAGCGTTCTCGACTACTTCAAGCTCGGACTGCCGACGATTGCACCGGTCGATACAATTACCACCGATTCGCCAGCTACTGACCCATGACCCACAACACACTTGAGCATGCTGAAGACCTGAAGCGCACATATGGCGACCACTACGTCGCCAGCCAAAACACCGCGACGCTCAAAGACATCATCTCGCGCTACGAGGGCGGGACAGAGCAGTCGCTCCACGATCGACTTCCCGAATTCATGCGGACGCGCGGTCCATTCCTCCAGGCCCTCAATCTGCCACGGCAGAGTGACACTCCGTGGCCAGCGTTCGCCGAAACCCGGCCGTCAATCGCCGACGACGCGCCTGACGGCCTCCACGACGATATCGTTCGGACGTTCTCTGAGGCTGGCTTCGAGCGCCTCTACGCGTTCCAAGAGGACACAGCGGACGCGATACTCGCCGACGACCACACCCTCGTCACCGCCGGGACCGGTCGCGGCAAGACCGAGAGCTGGCTCATCCCCATTCTCCAGTACATCTGTGAGGCGAAAGCTGGCTACCACGACGCCGATCCGCAGAGCGTCAAGTGTGTCCTCACCTATCCGACGAAAGCGCTTGCACAGGATCAACTGAAGCGCCTCATCGGGTACCTCTCTACGCTCAACGAGACGCGAACCGGTACCGACCGGATCACCGTCGGCATCTTCGACGGTGACACCCCGCACAACGACCCGGACGCTTACTCGTATCTCGACACCTCGTTCAAGTACTTCGAGTGTCCATGCAGCAACTGCTCGTCCTCACTAACGGTCGAACGGACCGAGGACGGCTATCGTGTCACACACGATTCGGCCACCGAAATGGACGTCGACCTCGACTTCATCGAACTCACGCGCGAGGAAATCGTCGACGCTGAAGTCGACATCCTCCTCACCAACCCAGACACCGTCAACTATCGTTTGTTCAATATCAACGAGCAAGACGAACAGGCCGTGTTCGTCACGGAGCCGAAGTATGTCGTCTTCGATGAGATCCACGAGTACTCCGAACTCTTCGGTTCGTTCACCGCGACACTCATGCGGCGCTATCTCCGCTCTCGTCGTTCACTACTCGGACTCAATGATGACGTGGACGACGATCTCCGACTCGTCGGCGCCAGCGCGACCGTCGAGAACAAGCGTGCAATCTTCCAGCGCATCAACCCCTTCACAGACGCGGACATCACCGTTGTCGAAGAGGACCCACGGACGCTTGAGTGCCAATTCCCCGATGACCTCCCTGCCCCGCTCGTTGAACGCACCGCCGACCCGGGTCTTCTCGCCGATACGTCTTCGAAGTGGACGCCCGCCGAATCCTTAGTCGCAGATGTTATCGGGGAACTCCCCAGTAATGCTGATTCTGGCGAACGACGGCGCATCGCCGGCGACCGACTCTACGACACCCTCCTCGACGAGCGCGGCGACGACCTCGACATCGTCCGCGCGCTCTATACGACGCTTCACGAGGAGGCGCAGCGTCCTGCGGACCTTCGCGAGACGCTCTCGGAGACGTACGACCTCACCGATGACCAGGCTGGCCGACTCGTCGATAACTTCGTCACGCTCGGTCAGCTATCCGGTGTCCTCGAGAGTCGGGCTCACCTCTTCAGTTGGCCGCTCGACGGCTACTACACCTGCGTGAACTGTGCCGCCGTCTACGACACGCCGCAGTCAGAGTGCACTCAGTGCGGCCATCACTTCGTTACAAAACTCGCTTACTGCAACCACTGCGGTGAGGAGGCGCTCGAGTCCTGGTTCTGCCCGGACTGCGAACGGCTCTCCCCACTCAACGTCACGTCTGGTGAGGGCCGCTTCGAGTACTTCCAAGACCATACGTGCAGTTGCGGAACGGAGACGATCCGGACGGTCTGGCGCCCCTACTACGAGTGTTCTGGGTGTTGGAATCAACAGAAGATCGACCGGATTACTCACTGTCCGGACTGCGACACCGCCATGGTCCTCAGCGACGATCAGGACGACCTCGTCTGTCGGAACCCCGAGTGTGACGTCACACAGGAGACCGGGACGGAGGTTGTTTGTGAGAACTGCCACTCAAACGACCTCGAACCGCTCAGCGACGATTCGGTGCTTTACTGTGAGGACTGCGGCGACGCCCACGAACAGGAGGCCGGCCACCAGTGCAGTTGCGGAGGGATGCTCCGTCCGAAGCGCTATCTCGGTTGGTCGTGCAGCGACCCTGATTGTGATGCAGTCTATTTCGGCGAACCGCCCAACACCTGTGATTGTGGGAAACGGCGATTCGCGCGCACTGGTTTGCTCGACATCAATGCAATTGACCACTGCTCGAACTGCGACACCGATCTCCTGCTGGGTGCTGAGTGTCGCTGTGATGACCCTGCGATCTCGCCGACAGTTCGCGGGTTCCGCGAGTACAAACTTGTCGACGAACTCGGCCAGATTCGAAAACCTTCGTCGTTCCACGGTGCCGTTCCCTGCTACGACCCCCGGAAGACCTACCGGAAGTCATCGCGCTACGAGTCGATGATCCGCGGCCCCGGGAACACCGCTGTCACGACCGCGCAGTACTTCCTTCGTGAGACCGCGGACGTCAACGAACCTGACTCGTTCCGGGAGGCGAAGATGCTCTCATTCGCTGACAGCCAGTCGGACATGAAAGAACTCAACCGGAACTTCACCGAACCTGAGCAGACGCTCTTCGTCACACAACTCGTCGTTGACACACTCGATGAGGCTGACGACAACTGGGTCTCGCTCGCTGAACTCCAGTCCACAGTCATCAAACGTGCCGTGGAGTACGAGGATATGCTCACTGAGGGCGATGGTGGGCTACTGGAAGCTATGACGGGCTATCGGCAGTCCGTCGAGGACTTCCTGAAGGAGGAAGTCGCGGCACGCGTCCTTCGCGGGCGCTACAACAACCGCTGGCGAAGTCGTGACCATCTTCCCTCCGATGGCCTACTTGATGTCAGCCTTGACATCGACTTGAGCGACTTCGATTCGGGTGAGATGGCCGTCATCGAGGCCTTGAACGGGCAGAGTAAGCAGTACGTCGAATCGCTCAGTGACGATATCGAGGATGCGGGTCGACACGTCGAATCCCTCATCGATCAGGACGTCCTCCGTCGCATCGAGACCGACTCCGGATATCTCATCGGATTTGACGAATCCTGTGTTTGCTGCACGACCGTCGACGCGGAGACGCCAATAACGTACGTTCCCGCAACGGAGTCGTTCTACTCGACGCTCGATGAGGTCTTCGCTGACCACGGCCCAGACCTCGACACGGTCACGTTCAGCGCTGATTACGAGGCCCGTAGCGAGTTCACGCACCCTCACTTCGACCTCACAGCCTACCGCGTGAACTATTCGGACCCCCTACTGCTCGTCTCCCGTGCCTACTTCGGGCTCACAGAGAAGGACGAACGCCGCCGTATCGAGTATCAGTTCCGGGAGGGTCGCTACCCCAACTTCCTCTCTTCTGGACCGGCGATGGAAGTTGGGATGGACATCGGTGACCTCGATGCGCTCCTCCTCTACGGTACCCCGCCAAACACGAACTCGTACCTCCAACGGATCGGTCGAGCAGGCCGACAGTCCGGGTCGTCACTCGTCCACTCGATCAGTCAGCGAAACCCGATCGACTACTACTACTACGAACAGCCGAACGAACTCATTCAGGCTAAACCCCAGCCTGTCCCACTCAACGAGACGAACGAAGAGGTGCTTCGTATCTCGCTGACGTGGGCAATCCTCGACTATTTCGCCGCCGAATGCTGGATTCCGTGGCGTCGCGAGAGCAGCGATGTCGTTGACGAACTCTATTGTGAGGACGATCTCGTCCCACGGAGTGAACCGCGGCCAAATGACATCGTGACCTTCACCGCACTTCTCGCGAGCGAGAACGATGCGATCCAGTTCGTCGACGAGGAAGCCCCTCTCCAGACGCTCAAGGTGGCGTACGAGGAACATCGAACCGAAGTACGCGACTGGCTTGAGGACATTCTCGGCTTCAGTTACTGTCGTGATTGCGGTCGGAAGCACGAGGCCGGCTACGAGGGTCCGTGTAGTCGTCCGGAGTGCGACGGCCGTGTCGTCTCTGCGGTCAACGCACACGAGGACGTCATAGAGGAGGCGATGACGACATTCGTCGACGAGTTCGTCGAGAGCTACTTCGATTTTGAGGACGACATCCTCAACGAACTCGATAAGGTCCAAACACAGCTCAACGAACTCAATCTGGAGTCACGTGGCCGGCGAAACCGCCGCCGACAGAACTCGAATGATCGCGTTGAACAGCGCGACGAGCGTGATCGACTACAGAGTCGGAGCGCAAATCTAAACCAGTATTTGGACCGACTTGCACGGATGGATTACGGGTCGTTCCTCGAAGAGCACAGCACCACGCCGTTCAGTCTCCGCTCCGTCGAGGATACAGTAGAATACGAACTTATCGGTGAAGACTTCGAGTCTGTGACCGCCGACTTGCACTCTCGGCCAATCAGGATTGCGCTCTCCGAACTCCATCCCGGTGCCGCCTATCTCCATTCGGACAATCAGCGCTACGTCGTCACCGGCGTACGCGCCCACTCCTATCAGACTTCTCAACTCGAGAGCACCGCCGCGATCTGTCCGACGTGCGGCGCCGAATACGACCTTGGTGAGGGCCCCTGCGAGGAGTGCGGCTCCGACCTCAAGCGCCTGAAGACGATCGTCCCCGAGCGCGTCACCGCGTACAAGTCCGACCTCGTACTCGGTCAACTGCCGAACGGCGACCCCCTCCTCCCGACTCGGCTGTACCAGTCGGATTCCGAGGTGCAGGACACCTACGCACCTACTGAAACGAATGTGACTGCGTTCGACCCCGAACCAGAGAGAGCGTTCGCCATCACGACCGACGACGGTGACTCTGTAGGACGGTTCGATTACGGAGATGTCACCATCAACTCGTCCGTCCGTCAGTTCAAAGCTCACTACGTTGGTGGCGGGTCAGATCCGCTACCGAACGTCTTCGAACTCTGTGGAAAGGAAAACTGTGATGGGGTCATCGCACGCGACGACGAGACGGCTTACTGTATGCGTCATCCCGAACACTCGACTGAGAACACGGACGTCGTCCGCCTCGCAACCGAGTTCGACACGAAGGCTGTCCGTATCCAGTTCGACGACGAAGACCTGGAGCACGCCTTCTCGCACGGAGTCCGAATGGCGCTTCAGTACATTGGCGGCGTCGGCGTTCGGGCCGTCCCCGAATCGCTCGGTGAGGACGGAACCTACATCTTCGACAACGAAACTGGCGGTAGCGGTGTCACCGTCCTCCTAACGATGGGGTCCGGTAACACGCGGGAGAAATTCGACACTGCAATCAGCCTCATCGAAGACGCATTCGAATGTAGCTGTGACAATGGCTGTCCGTTCTGCATCTACCAGTACGGTTGTGAGAATCAGAACGACCCTGAGACAATCGCGAAAGAAGACCTCATGGCGCTCATCGACGCAGGATTGACACTCACTCAGCGCGAGGTCGAGGCGGACGATGACGAATAGCCTCCCTGCCGAGGTCGCCGACATCCGTACTCGCTCCCCAGAGTCCCTCTGGGGCGTCTCAGCCGAGAGTATCTACCTCGCCGTCTGCGCCGTCGCAACCGATACCAACCTCACGTACGCACTCAGACCACATCATATCGCTACCGTCTTCCAGACGAACGATGAGCGCGCTCCTGAAACCGTTGCTGATGTACATCTGTTCCTCCTCACCAAACTCGGACTCGTTACTGATACCCACGAACTGACCGACTGCGGACGGTTCGTCTTGGCGAGCGAACGACCCGCTGATGCTGTTCGCCTCGTCGCCACTCGACGCCTACCGCGTATCCAACAACTCCTCCGTGAGTTCGCCACCATCGATACGGATCGCCTCCCACGAAGTGAACTCGACACGCTCGTCCGTGACGCGGAAGACGAGGTCTTCATTGCACCACTCCTCGCCTCACTTGCGTTCATCAGCCTCTATCCGGAAGGTGTCATCCTCAACCGTGAGACGATTACCCAGACGGTCGACCGACTTGAACGGCACACGAAACGCCCGAACGCGGCAATCACGCTCATCACCGCGCTCACGGCACTCGACAACTCTCGTCTCATCGCCCGCGTCGCGACAACCTACACTAACACGACTATCACACCAGCGGATGTCGACCAGACGGCCCCACTCGACGCACTTGCCACCATTGAGCTCGACTCACCAGAACGAACCCCGGTTGCCGAACTTACCAACGCGATCGAAGACACCCGACTCGCCGTTGCCCACCACGCAGAAATCTTCGAGACCGCTCTCGACCCAGAGGACCACTCTGTCGAATGCGACGACGCGACCGTCGATAGCGACCTCGTCAAGGACGTGTTTCCAGACGATCCGTCCCACGAGGCTGTCACGGAGACACTCGACCTCATCGCCACGATTCACACTCATCCCACCCTCCACTCGGTCGCTCTCTCTTCACTCACCGATACCCTGGATCTCGATCCCTACCCACTCTACCGTACTATCTCCAACCTTCCGGGTGTCGACTGTTCGCTCCGAGATGATCTCCTCATAACCTTCGACGCTGTTCCGTCCGCCCCGGAGGGGACTGATCGCTACGACGGCTTCCGCGATGATCTCTTCGACGCACTCCACACGCGACTCTCGTGGTTCGACGCTCTCACCGATGTCACGCTCAGGGAAGCACCGCGAATGAGGGAAAACATCATCGAATCACTCGTCATGGGTGTTGACGACGATCTTGTTGCCCCGACATACTTCGTCTATACCCTCCCGGACCCAGAAGCTCTCGGGAAGGAACGCATGGAGCAGTACGTCGACGACCAGCCCGCACTACGACGAGAACGTGCGCGCTTGAAACGCTGGAAGGGCCAGCGGGATAACGATCTGCGCCGCTTTACCGAAATGACGGATCGCCTCTTCACACGAGGCCAAGAGCGTGACCTTGACGAACGCGTCGTCCGCATCATGACACCATACGATGACGACACTTTCTCCGAGTACACCTCACAGCTCCGGAGTCTCCTCCGGGACGGCTACGAACTTCGCCTCCTCACTCGGCACACGAAACGTCGATGGGAGTGGGAACGACTCCGCGACAATCTCCTCGGCGATCTCGAGGAGAACCGCGAGAATGTCACTATCCGGACGTACTCCCGATACAAGAAATATCAGCGGATCACAAGCGAGACGGACGAAACTGACCTCGCTGAGTTTGGCATCCATGCAAAACTTCAGACCATTGGACACGCAACTGAGGGTGCCGCACTCCTCGGTTCGGCGAACTTCATGGAGAACAGCTACAACTGGAATCCCGAATGTGGGGTCTATACGGAGAACTCAAACTTCGTCGCCGCCGCAATCGACTTTTTCGACCACGTCTGGGAGCTCTCCGAGGCTGACGAAGTCGATCTCAGCAGTCTGCAGGAGATCCCTCGTCGCTCCTTCTACCCTTCCTACTACACGTAATTGCAGTAGACCGCAATTGAGGCTCCTAGCGGTCATTTTTTTGAGGTGGTTCGATCGCTCACGTGGACGATTTAATAGTCGACCGAGAACGCTGTGATGCGGGCGTTGGGTTGTGCCTCTGACCGCCCGCTTTAACACCCCTAAGATTTCTATCGTCATTGAATTGAATATGATGTTAAGTCATCTGCATACCGACATCGTTTCTCTGGAAACAGTAGGGTGTATAGTTCGGATAGCAGCGGGTATTCTGACATCTACTAATGTGGCTCTGGTACGCTACACCTGATTTGAAAGCTGAAATGGACGAAACCCAGTGTGAATCTGTTTCAGGACAGATGACGACACGAAATAATATTCTCTCTTGTAGTGACTGCCACATTACTTTCTTTCTGCACTTCAGATTCGGTTCCCAGTTCTATAAGCCACACGTGGTGAAATATAATAGAAAATTTATATAATGTATGTATGATAATTTATACTAGTTCTACCATACGTATGTTTATCTTTTTGAATATTCTGCCAATATAGTGATTTAACAATAATTCTAGTCGGTGAGATTACCATGAATAACCAGCCACAGGCATTATAAATTTAATTCACTTATTAATTTTTTCTGTCCCAATGGGTTATATCATCCTCTCGTTCTTTTTCTCGGAGTTGTTGTTTTTGGATCTTCCCAGTAGGAGTATAGGGAAATAATCTAACGAAACTAACGTAACGTGGAATTTTAAAGTGTGATAAGTGCTGCTCGCACTGATTGATGACATCAGTTTCGGTGATCTCATATCCGTCTTTAACTTTGACTAATGCAGTGACAACTTCAGTATAATATTCGTCAGGTGTGGGTACAACCGCAACCTCATCAACGGCATCAAGCGCTTTGATTACCCCTTCAACCTCAAACGAAGAGATATTCTCTCCCCCACGGCGGACGATATCTTTCTTGCGGTCGAGAAAATAGACAAATCCATCTTCATCAATACGGCCGTAGTCTCCAGTGTGAAACCACCCATCTTGAATTGCTTCTGCAGTTTTTTCGGGTTGGCGGTAGTACCCCTTCATGATTGCAGGGCAATCCATGACGATCTCCCCTCGAGTTCCCTGGGGAACCGGATTACCATCTTTGTCTACGATTTGAATCCGCTTTTCCGCAGGTGGAAGCCCAACACTCCCAATACGCCGTTTGGATTTATCGACCGGATTCAATACAAGCATTGTATCTTCTGTCAGTGAATATCCTTCGACAACTTGCAGACTAAATCGGTCTTCGAATGGTTCAATCAGTTCTGCTGGAGTTCCAGCAGAAAAGACGCGCTCAACCGGGTTATCTGAGTCTGACGATTCTGCAGGCTTGTTGTCGAGCACCTTAAGCATACTTCCCATCGCATTGAACTCTGTAACATCGTGCTTCCGACACCAATCCCACCAATTAGATGATGAAAATTTAGGGTAGATTACGACATTTGCCCCGGCAGCCGCAGCACCAAGCGTTGAGTACACTTGAGCATTCGCATGGAATAACGGCAATGCTGTCAAGAGCGTATCTTCGTGAGTGAACTGCATTCGTTTCTGGAAATCAATCGCGCTCAACGTCCAGTTTTCGTGTGTGCACTCAACAGCTTTTGGTGGTCCAGTGGTCCCCGACGTGTACATATGGAGCCCGACAGCATCACAACCAGAATCATGTGTGGCCGACAGTTTATCTGCTGTCGCAGCGAGTTGGTGAAGCGATTCGAAATCCGTGCTTTCGTCAGTTGTGACGATTATTTCGACAGATGTGTCCTCTGCTGCCTCAACCGCTGTTTCAGCCAATTCACTAGTCGTAACGAGCAGTTTAGGCTGAGACAGTTCAAGCGAGTGCCTCAACTCTCTTGGTTTGTACTCGGGATTGGAAGGGGCGGTGACGGCATCAAGATACGCGTTCCCAAAGAAGGTGAAGGGCTGTGTTGAATCGCCATACAGCAGTGGAATTCACTGTTTCACGGCACGCTTGATGTTATAGACGACACACATCAGCGTGATTTCTCGGAACTCGCGGAACCAAGATCGCGCTCGCACGGCGAAGCCGAGCGAGCGCTTGACAGCCGAGTTCACAGTCTCGGTCATCGAGCGCTGATTGTAGCGCTGTTCGTCGATTCTGGCGTTGTGTGCGTGGTCGTACGGTGCGAAGATGCGATGTTTGATGAGCGGGCGAATCCCGAGGTCACGAAGGGATTCGCGGAGCGATTTCTTGTCGTATCCCTTGTCAGCGGCGAGAGACCGCAGATCGCCCGCGTTCCGGCGGGCGATCTGCTCAGCGAGGTCTGCATCGCTTCCTTTCCGGTTCGTTGAACAATGAACATCAAGGACGGCTTGAGAGTCTGTATCTACGAGCTTCGTGACTTTCAGCTTCTGCACGTGGTAGCTGATTCGCTGGCAGTAGTGGCGGCTCGCAGCTGAACGTTCGTAGAATGTAGCGTCGATAGCACCGTGTTTCGAGGGGTCGTGAAGCTGCGCCGACTGGCGCAGCAGCACTCGGCAGACGCTCATACTGATCCGGTCGAACGCTTTACACAACGTGGATGGTGAGGGAAGATCGGCCGCTTCGAGGCCGATCTCCCCGGTTATTTGTAGCATCTCCTTGAGAAGGTCAATCGTCATTCGGTAGGACGTGTCGAGGTAAATCCGCAGACAGTGGAGGGAAACAAGTGCGTAGTCAGCGAATCCGCCGCCTCCTTCCGGGGCGGCGGATTCGTCTCCATCGCCAGTAACTCTTTTAGAAATCGGGACAATCTCGCTAGTGAAGCGGGAGATTTGCGTCATGCACATTCGCAGTCTTCCGCTTCAACTCCTTTGATTTAGCGACCTTCCCCGACGCTGTCTAGCGATTCAACACAGCCTTTGAAACCGGTCGATGTCGAACAGGTCGATGTCGACAGCCGGGTCACTCTCAGTCACGAGATCCGCCAGCAACTCACCCATGAGGCAGCTAAACTTGAAGCCCTTTCCGGAGAATCCTGCACCGACGACGACGTTGGGATCTGACGGTAGATAGTCGACGATGAAGTCTTGGTCCGGCGTGTGCGTGACCATGCAGGTCTTCAGCCGCTTGATACTCTTCGCCCCTTCAGGGAAGTACCGTTGAGCGTTCTCGTGGAGTACTGTCCGCAACCGCTCGCGCTCCTTCTCAGTTGGCCGGGGGTCGAAGTCGTTCGGGTCCGCAACATCCTCTAGGTTGTCAACGAGGCCGAATTTGAACCCCGATGTCCCCGCTGCAGGACCTCCGTAGTAGCTCTGTTGTTCGTCCTCGATAGAGAAGACGGGGAAAGAGTCGGCCGTGAACTGGCTTCGATTCTCCGGCTGGAAACCGCCGACGATAACTCGCCAAGGCGTCAATGTCTCTTCCAGTTCCTCGACGAGCAACTGCGTCCACGCGCCGGCCGTGACGACAACGTGGTTAGCCTCGTAGGTCGTCCGGTCCGTCTCGACGGTGACGCTGTTCGCCGTTGACTCCCAGTCGACCACTGTCTCGTGGGCGTGCGTGGTCGCACCGTGTTCCTGGGCGAGTTCCACGTGTGCCTGGACGCACTTGGTGGGGTTGATGAACCCTCCGTCTGGTTGGTAGACCGCCTCGAACTCTTGAGGGAGTTCGAAGCCGGGGAACTTCTCCGACAACTCCCCGGCGGAGAGATGCTCATACGGCAGGTCGTAGTCCGTACAAGCCTTGAGGGATCCTCGCACAGTCTCGCTGTCAGCTGGGCCGGCGTCGACTGTCCCTGTGCGGTGGAGAAGCTGTTCGCCGTACTCCTCTTCTAGGGACTCCCACAGAGAGATTGACCGCCGAACGTGTGGGACGTACTCGGGGTCCTCGTGGTTCGTCAGCCGGATCAACCGCGAGTCACCGTGTGACGAGCCGATGGAGTTCGGGATATTGTACTGGTCTAACCCTAAGACATCGAGTCCTCGTCGTGCTAGATGGTAGACGGCTGCACTACCGATACCGCCGACACCCATGACTATGACGTCGTACTGTGTACTGCTCGATCGCATAGTCAGTCGTTGCAGAAGAATAGTGTTAAAGCCATAGCATTAGGTAAATATGACTGGTTCGTCGTGGCTCTCCATCTCCGGGGTGGTCGAACAGTCCATCGCGTCTCAATGCGATCCGTTGCGGCCCGTCAGGGCTTTCTCGCTTGTCGCTCGTTTGTATCCTGCAAAAAGAATATGTGAATTGGCTTCTAAACATATCGCAGACATGAGAAACAGTTCGCCCCGGACACTGAAGACGGTCGAGACCACCTGCAGCGTCATCGACGTTTTGGAGGAGAACGGTGGGGCCACCGTTACTGAGGTCGCCGAGACACTGGACATCTCGCCCGGCGGTGCCTACAACCATCTGGCGACGCTGCACGAAGAGGGTTATCTAGTCAAAGACAACGGGCAGTACGAACTGGGAATGAAGTTCGTCAACAAGGGACGACACGTCATCGACAACAACATCCTATACCGAGCCGGAAAGGAGGTTACGGAGAACCTCGCGGAGGAGACTGGCGAGTTCGCGCACCTGATGACCTGCGAACACGGCCGTGGCGTCTTCCTGCACAAGGCACGCGGCGAGAGGGGTATCTCGCAGGACTTCAACAACATGAAGCTCAAAAAACACGACTATCTCCACTGGGGTTCCACGGGTAAGGCGTATTTAGCACATCTCCCGCCTGAGGAGGCGCGGCGGGTCGTCGAAGAACAGGGGTTGCCATCAATGAACGAGAATACCATCACTGACCCCGACAAACTGTTTGATGAGTTCGAGACCATACGGGAACAAGGCTACGCCATCAACGATCAGGAGGAGATCATCGGAACGCGCGCCATTGGCGCGCCCATCGAGAACAATAAGGCTCTCTACGGGGCGATTAGCATCTCGGGACCGAAGAGTCGATTCACGTTCGACCGTCTCCACGACGAACTGAGCGAGCAAGTGCTGGAGGCTGCCAACATCATCAGTGTGAACATCACTACGCTTCAAAACCAATAGTACATGACATTTGTAGATGACAAACATAGTCGTTTTCGATGTTCGTGTCCGCGTTTCTGTGACACATAAACGCGAGGTGCCGGCACTGGTGTACCTCACTAGCGTATCTATTACAGGCATATGGATGTAATGATCTGTGGCATTGCTGTCGCAATCCGATTTGCGTACTGCAAATCACTGGTACACCAGAGGGTGAACACCTTTCTTGTGACTGGACTTCGGCCTTGCGCGCATAAGATTTGAGGACGTCAACGATTTCGGTGGTGCGACCAGGTCGCTCGGGTTTGAACCGCTCTCGTCTCTATGGAACGGCTGAATTCCCGACCACCAAAATATTTATTAATATGCATGTTAGTCTTTGACGTGCAATGCAATATGAGTTAGCAATGGATTCGGATACTGCGCTTAATAGACGGCGGTACCTAGGACTGCTCGGTGGAAGTGCTGTGACAGGAATCGCCGGCTGCACAGGTGGCTCGAACCAAGAGGGAACGCTGGGGACGTCTTCGGATTCGGACTCGGATCAGGACACCGACTCGTCGTCCGAATCAAGTTCCGGCAACCTACGCGGTGGCCATCTCCGGATCGCCATCACGCCGGAGACGACGACCATCAACCCGGTCATGATGCAGTCGAAGTTCCCCCAACGGTGGGGTGTGAAGCTGTTCTACTCCACGCTCACCCGCGTCGACTCTAACCTCGAACCGTACGGCGACTTGGCAGAGGACTGGTCGTCGAACGATACCTCCGACGAGTGGACGTTCACGCTGCGTGAGGCAACGTTCCACGACGGAAGTCCGGTGACCGCCGCCGACGTGAAAGCGACGTTCGATACGGTATACGACGAGGAAGTCGGGAGCCCCGGCATGGGGACGATGGGCGATATCCAGCAGGTCGAGGCTGTCGACAAGCGTACGGTCAAATTCACCCTTGGGACCCAAAACTCCGACTTCCATAAGCTCGTCTCGAAGGGTTGGGGTTCTATCGTCCCGGAGGACATCGTCACCGACGCCGAGAAGCGCCAAGCACTCGGGACCGAAGAACACGGGTCAGGTGCCTTCACGCTGGAGTCGTTCGCTCCGGGCGATCAGCTTGTTGGGGTCGCGTACGACGATTACTACCGAACAGGTGACGATGGTGAGTCGCTCCCGTACATCGACCGTATCAGCCAGATCACCATTCCCGAGAAGAGCAACCAAGTCAATGCGCTACGATCAGGTGATATCGACATCATCTGGCAGCCCGGCTACGGTCAGTGGGGACAGCTCCAAAGTCTTGACAGCGTGACTGCCCACCGGACACCAGGCGGCGAGATTGCGAACTTCGTGATGAACGTGAGCGTTGAGCCGTGGTCCGACCCACGGGTCCGTCAAGCGGTCAAGCACGCCATCGATCGCGAGGCGATCCTGAACGCGGTTCAGGATGGTCTCGGGACCATCGGTCAGGACTCGCTGCTATCGCCGGCATACGAGTACTACTCGGATATCGGCGCACCCGAGCGCGACCTCGAGAAGGCGAAGGAACTGCTCGCGGAGGCAGGTTACCCCGATGGCATTAACCTCACCGAGGAATTCGACCTCACGCTCCAGACAGCTAGCAATATCCCACATATGCGGGGGACCGCTGTGCTGATGCAAGAGCAGCTTAAAGAAGCCGGTATTGAGTTCGAATTGGAGACGATGAGCTATGACAACTGGAGTGCGACAGTCTGGAAGAAGTCACCCTTCTACGTCGGTGCCTACGGGATGCGTATCAGCGGAGCGAATTTCATGAAGCTCATGCTGCACTCGGAGGGCAACTGGAACGGTGAGTCTGACTGGTCGAACGAAGAGTTCGACGAGGTCGTCGACAAGGCCATCGCGGAGACCGATGTAGACCAGAAACAGCAGTACATGCAGACTGCGCAGAAGCTCGTGCGCGACGAGGGACCGTACGCGATATCGTTCTACATCGACACCATCGGGGCCTCGAAGAACTATGTCGAGAAGTACAATCTTAACCCACTCGCCTACCAGATCTACCCAGATGAGTACGCACTCGGCTCGGACGCGCCGACAAAGTAATCGAAGTTCGCGAGAGGACACCGTCTGACGAGCACCGAAACCGACATCTACACCGCGCAGACTCTGCGTGCGGTCATGGCAATTAACGAACCATGAGCCGGTTCGAACCGAGTCGAACCGACACACGGCCCCCAGAGCGCGACGGGGCCCTTCGCGTCAAGTCACCGCGCAACGTCTCTTCCGATGCAATCCCACTAAGCGAAGTGGCGGACCCTGTTCTAACCAGCGATAGCACACAATTTCTGTCACGTCAACCAGGTGTTGTATCTCACGGTGGCACCGCCTCCGAAACAGTTGATGATCGGAGAATGAAATGGTTTGTCGACGAGTTTTATAGCAGAGACACGGGTTACAGCAGGTCCTCAGTCGGCGTCATCTCTTCGCTGTCGAGATGACACGAGACCAAGTGATTCGGGTCGTCAGGGTTGACGGCTTCGAGCGTCGGGACGTCCCGTTCGCAAACATCACCGATCTTCTGCGGACACCGGGTTCGGAACGGACAGCCCGACGGTGGGTCTCGCGCGCTCGGAACGTCGCCTTCGAGGTAGATCCGCTCTCGTTCCACGCTCGGGTCCGCTGACGGAATATTTGACAGCAGCGCGCGCGTATACGGGTGGAAGGGGGGGTCGAAGACCGACTCAGTCGAGCCAACCTCAACGAAGTTGCCGAGATACATGACGGCTATCCGGTCACTGATGTAGTTAACGACGCTGAAGTCGTGGCTGATGAGAAGATAGGAGGTACCGTACTCCACCTGGAGTTCGGTCAACAGGTTGAGGATACTTGCTTGGACGCTTACGTCAAGCGCTGAGACGGGTTCATCGAGCACGACGAACGAGGGGTTGACCGAGAATGCACGGGCAATGGCGACGCGCTGCTTCTCTCCCCCGGAGAGGTCCCGCGGGTAGCGGTTTGCGTAGCTCGGCTGGAGACCGACCCGTGTCAGGAGTTCGGCGACACGCTCGCGCTGTTCGTCCTCGGACTGATCGGTGAACAGCTCTAGTGGCCGCTTTATCGCCTCCCCGACTGTATGCTTCGGGTTTAGACTTGAATGCGGGTTTTGGAACACTACCTGACACTCTGAACGGAACTCCTTCCAATCACTGTCTTCCATCTCATCGAACGTCGTCTCCCGGAAGGAGATCTTCCCGTCTGTGGACGGGAGGAGGTTCAGTAGTACCGACCCCAAGGTACTCTTTCCACAACCGGACTCGCCGACGACACCGAGCGTCTCCGCCTCGCGGACGTGTAGGTCCACACCGTCAACGGCCTTGACCGGTGGCTCACCGTCGAATACGCGGTCAAGGAACGAACTCTCGCCGAAATATTTCGTGACGTTCTGCGCTTTGATGAGTGTCGGCCGTTCCGACCCTTCCCCGCGTTCAAGCGTCTGGGTGTCCGCTTGGATGGGGTTCGCCACCGCATGCTTCCACCGCCGACATCGGGTCATATGTGATGGGTTACCGTCGACGCTCACCTTCTCGACGGAACCCTCTCGACATTCGTCAGTAGCGAACTCACACCGATCGGCGAAGACGCAGCCGTCCGGGATTGTCCGTAGATCGCCGATCTGGCCTGGGATCGGCTTTAGACGGCGGTCCTCTCCCTGCGGTAGCGACGCGAGCAACCCCTGGGTATAGGGGTTCGTCGGTGAACGGAACACCTCGTCCGTCGCTCCCACCTCCATGATCTCGCCGGCGTACATGATGCCAACCCGATCGGCGATTTGGTTAATCACGCCGAGGTTGTGCGTGATGAGCAGGACGCTTGTGTCCCGTTCCTCGATGAGATCGTCGATGAGGTCGAGAATTTTTGCCTGCGTAGTAACGTCCAGTCCGGTCGTCGGTTCGTCGAGGATGAGAAGTTTCGGTTGGCACGCCAAGGCGATGGCCAGAAGGACACGCTGCTGTTGGCCGCCGGAAAGTTCGTGCGGATACTGTGAGGCGTTCGTCTTCGGGTCCGGGAGATTGACCTCGTGAAGTACTTCGTACGTCTGTTCCATTGCCTCCGACCGCGAGACATCGCGGTGGGTCCGGACAACCTCCGCAATCTGGTCGCCGACCGTCATGCTCGGGTTCAGTGACGTGTTTGGGTCCTGCGGAACGTGAGCGATCTCGTTCCCCCGGAGTTCTCTGAGTTCCCGTGAGGAGAGATCAAGGACGGGTCGCCCGTCGTACTCGATTGTTCCACCCGTGATTCGGCCGTTTCCCTCCAGATACCGGAGTATTGCGAGTGCGAGCGTACTCTTGCCGCTCCCACTTTCGCCGGCGATACCGAGCGTCTCGCCGGGTTCGATATGGAGCGAAACGTTGCGAACCGCCTTAACCGCCCCGTCGTCGGTTCGATACTCGACGGACAGATCATCGACGGAAAGCACTGAACGGTCGTCTTGACTAGTATGAGTCTCACTAACAGCACTCATTCTTACGCTTACTGTATACAGTCTCATACAAATATGTTTCTCACAGTGTCCGGTGACGGCCTATGAGATTCATAGGGGGAAAGATATAAGATAGTATGTG
Source organism: Haloferax gibbonsii ATCC 33959 (assembly GCF_000336775.1). GTDB lineage: Archaea > Halobacteriota > Halobacteria > Halobacteriales > Haloferacaceae > Haloferax > Haloferax gibbonsii. The sequence continues at coordinate 43,642 of NZ_AOLJ01000001.1, forward strand.
AGGGTTGAACTCATGTAGCATGTCCGCATTTAGCGCATACCTAGTCAAGCGGATGGGGTATATCGGGGTGACCCTCCTGTTAATCTCCCTGATTATCTTCGCCATCACGCAACTGCTGCCGGGTAACGCGGCAGTCATGATCTTGGGCAAGCAGGCGACAGAAGAAAGCATAGCCGCCATTGAGCAGCAACTCGGGTTGAACCGCGCGTGGTACGTCCAGTATTTCGATTGGTTGGTCGGGTTTGTGACCGGCGACTGGGGGATCAGCTTTTCAAACCGTCAGGAGGTCGCGAAACTCATCTTCCCCCGCCTTGTCCGGTCGGCACAACTTGCAGCAATTACATCAATTCTCGTGACGGTAACAGCGATACCACTAGGTGTACTCGCCGCGATCAAGCAGGACTCTATCTGGGACCTCTTGGCTAGCGCGGGTGGCTACGTCGGTGTCAGCCTGCCTGAGTTCGTCATCGGGACGGCGTTCATTGCGCTCTTCACCGGGCCGGTCTTTCAGATTCTCCCCTACGGTGGCTACGAGCCGCTGAGTTCTGGGGTGGTCACGTGGGCGAAACATCTGATACTGCCAAGCGTCACATTATCAATTATCTTGACCGCGCACGTAATGCGGCTGACTCGGTCGGAAGTCGTGGAAGTTCTGCGGAAGGACTACGTGCGCTCGGCGCGGCTTAAGGGATTGAGTGAGACGAAAGTTATCTCCCGGCACGCACTCAGAAATGGACTGCTGCCGACGATCACCCTGCTCACGCTGAACGTCGGCTACCTTCTTGGGAGTATCGTCGTCGTGGAAGAGGTGTTCACCTTCCCGGGTCTCGGTAGGCTCCTCGTCCGGTCGATTCAGGCGCGTGACTTGCCGGTGATCCAAGTGACGGTCATGCTACTGGCCATCGTGTACGCCTTCTCGAATCTCACGGCTGACGTGCTGTACACCTATCTGGATCCGCGAATCGAATACGGTGAGGAAGAATAATGGCAACTGGCGAATCAACTACTGAGTCGGTACGGATTACGGAACTGTTGACAAGTCGTGTTTCGAGCGTCGTGTTCGGGGTACTCTCCACGAGGAAAGGGTTCATCAGCGTGTGCTTTCTCGCACCCATCCTCGTGTTGAGTCTCGCGGCACCATTGATTGCACCATACGATCCCACGGCGATCCACGTCGCCGACAAGTTCGCGGGGCCGGGTGGACAGTACCTCCTTGGCACCGACGGCTACGGCCGCGACCTGCTGTCACGGGTACTCTACGGTGGCCGTGCGAGTATCATCATCGGACTCGCTTCGACTGCGTTCGGACTAGTCTTCGGCGTCCCCATCGGTATCGTCTCGGGCTACCTTGGCGGCCGGTTCGATGAGCTGATGATGAGGCTGATGGACACATTGCTCAGCATCCCTTCGCTGTTGCTGGCCCTGCTCGTCGTGACAGTACTGGGCTCCGGCATCGTAAACACGATCCTTGCCATCGGTGTCGTCTTCACCCCCGGTATTGCGCGTATCACACGGAGCAGTACCCTCTCAGTGAAGAACGAGGAATACATCACGGCCGCGGAGGCACGCGGAGAATCCCTCTACCACATCGCGTTCCGTGAGATTCTTCCGAACGTTAGTTCGCCCATTTTGGTTGAGGCGTCAATCCGTGTCGGCTTCGGCATCCTCATCGGGACATCGCTCTCGTTCCTCGGCCTCGGTACGCAGCCACCGTTCCCCGACTGGGGCTACATGATTTCCGTCTCGCGTAGTCACCTGCACTCGTCGATCTGGTTCATGCTGTGGCCAAGCTTGGCACTTGGGTTCACCATCATGGGTTTCAATCTGATTGGCGACGCACTCCGCGACGTAATGGACTCCAAGGTACACTCCGACTGAACAGGGGTCGTCTTACCCGTCGTCTCGCTCCTCGAACGCTTTTTCGCGTACGCTTGTTTTCGACGGACCTATCGAGGTCAACCACCCTCAGCTAGCATGTGATACACTGGCGAACCGGTACGCCTAAGTTTCTCACCTGTCACCCTTCACATGTGAAGTTTGGAATCTTGAGCACGGCGAATATCGGCGTCAAACACGTGATTCCCGGAATCAAACGTACGGACCACGAAGTCACTGCCATCTCCTCTCGGAACCCCTCTCGGGCGCGGCAGGTGGCCGAAAAGTGTGACATCAGGGAGGTCTACGAGTCCTACGAGTCGCTGCTGTCCGACAGCGACGTCGACGCCGTCTACAACCCCCTACCGAACGGTCTCCACGCCGAGTGGACGAAACAGGCCGTCAACAATGGTCGACACGTCCTCTGTGAAAAGCCGCTGACCGCGGATACCGACGAGGCCCACAACCTCCGCTCCTACGTGAAAGGCACCGACTGTCTCGTCATGGAGGGACTGATGTACGCCTACCATCCGCGGACCGAACGTGCGCTCGAACTGGTCAGTGAGTACCTGTCGGAGATTAGTTCCGTCACCGCGCGATTCTCCTTCCACCTCAACCGAACAGACGACATCCGTCTCGACGGCGACTTGGCGGGTGGGAGTCTGATGGACATCGGCTATTATCCTGTCGACCTCGTGCGCTCCATGCTCGGGACACCCCAATCGATCTACGGAACGCTTGTTGACGCCCGCGGCTGCGGGACGGACACGAACATGAAGGCCATCTTCGAGTACGACTCGGGCGCGACGGCACAGCTCTCGTCCAGTTTCGAGTCGCCACTCACCCAGTTCTACCGCGTCGAAGCGGCGAATGGTTGGATCGAAGTCAGAGACGCCTTCGACACGCCAAAGGATGTCGGGGCAACGATTCGGGGTGAGATCGACGGTAACTCGCTGACAGAGACGTTCGACCCAGTGGACCATTATGAGAAGGAAGTCCTCCACTTTGCGCGCTGTTTTGACCAGGGCACGACGCCCCGGACGGACTTGACGCGCGCTACCCAGAACATGGAACTAGTCGACGCCATCCGTCGAAGCGACACACGTGGTGAACCCATCGCCGTAGTCTGAAACCTAGAACCGACAGCGCGAATCGGCTCCACGTCTCTCCATCTCTGAACTGGCCGCAACTCAATTACTGCCCCGAGCAAGCCGGCGGCGCTCAGCGATTCTTTGATGGACACCTTTTTCGGCCAAACTTCGAAATGAACTGGAGTCTATATTAATAGAGTTTGACACGAATGCGATAAGAGCAGCAGCGTCAGCACTACTGTGTCGACAGTTCTGCTCAACTGTTTCCCGACATCTGAGTGGGATCAACAGAAGTGCTTGTAAATCTCAAACAGGGAATTACAATACTGCGGTAATAATGCTTCTATCCCACCACCGAGTGTGAAGTACTGGTAGTACAGACCTAATCGGATTCCCAAACCCATCCACTGTCCAGTTGTCCCAACTGATTCCTGGACTGTATCAAATAGTATCCTTGGTAGGATTTGTGTACTACAAACTCTCACAGGTGGAGCTCATGTCCGTACTTGGGTAGCAGGAAATGCCACCATCAATAGAAATAAATGCTATCAACTGATGACTCAACGTATGCCGCAGGCAAACAGCTACGACGTTGTCGTCATAGGTGCGGGTTCCATCGGATGCAGCACTGCCGACCATCTCGCAGACGACTACGACGTTCTGGTGCTAGAGAAAGGTAAACTTGAAGAGAGCGCGTCGGCGAACGCGAGCGCATTTATCTCGGATTGGTGGTTCTTCCTTGAAGGTGAGCATATTCCAGGCGTAGCAGTGAAAGTCCGTGACTATTTCGAGGAGTTGTCGGCGACAGGTGATTTCGAGTTCCACGCTCAACCATTCATCAGTCTGGTCGACGAGGATGAGGCTGGCAGTCCTGAAACACGAAAGATGCGTAAGAATGCCAAGAAGATCCCCGGAATCGAGTACTTCGATGTCGACGAACTCGCTGAGTCATATCCGGACGTATTAAACCTCGAAGGCTTCGTCGGCGGCATCGTCGACACCGAGGCGGGCTACGTTAAGCCGCGCCCGTATCTCAAGGCGATGAAAGAACGCGCCGAGCGAAAGGGTGCGGAATTCGAGTTCGGGACGGAGGTTACGGGAATCGAGACTGAAACTGGCAGCGTCACCGGCGTGACGATGGCTTCCGGCGATCTCGTTCAGTGTGACAGCGTCGTCGTCGCGGCTGGTACGCACACTGAGTCGCTGGTCGCGGAGTTCACCGATCTTCCCGTCCAGCCGTTCGTCATTTGCGCGGCCGCGGTCCGGGGCGACCCAGCGTTCAGCGGGTCGGTACCGACGACGTCCGGCCGCGGGACGCTTATTGGGCCGAACGCCGACGGCGATCTCCTAGTCGGTGACGAGTATTGGATTGAGGATCTCGACAGCATTCCCCGAGACTTCCCAAAGGAGGCACAAGAGAAAGTCGCTGAACTCCTCCCACAACTCTTTACAGGATTCGACGGCGGACTGGAGTACGTCGACGGCGGTGAACACCACTGCCCGGAGGGAATCACCATCACGCCGGACCAAGTACCCGTCATTGACGAAGTCGGCGATGTTGACGGGTTGGTTGTCGCTGACGGCAGTCGTGGTGCTGTGTCACTAGCACCTGTCATCGCCGTTGCAGTGCAGTCGATTTTGACTGGGACAGAGACAGAGTTCTCTCTGGACCGGTTCGCCATTGACCGCTTCGACCTAGAGGACCCAGAGTACGACCTACCCATGATAACCGAACCCCGCTCGTGATGTCCTCTACGACCGACTGCGAATGCCTCGGATAGACACACTGGTCTTAGAGGGGATTGAAGCCCGAAATCCAATCTTACCAGTCAGAAAGTGGAGTCTCTGAGCAGATGTTCGTTGTCAGGTCTTGTTGAGAAACGTAGCTCAACCAGTCCTGTGATATTTGGATACCGTGACGTCGAGAGGCATCAGCCCTTTGGTCTGCTTGTCTCTGACTGGAGACCCTACCAGAAGTAATCACACATATTGGAAATGAGAAGTCACTCAAGTGCAGTGTCAACCGCAGCAGCGATCTCGTAGAAAGGGTCCAAGAACCGCTTACTGCCCTCTTCCAGTTGTCTCCAACATTCTGCAACTGAATTTTGTGCTCTGTTGAATAGCGGTCTAATCAGTCGATATCACCGCGTTAGAAGGGTGAAGCCAAGGAAATCAATTTCTGTCCATGGAAATCGATCTCCTTGACTTCATTGAGCAGTGTCGTGACCTAGCCAAACAAGCTTTAGGAAAGCACGCGGGCGAGCCCGCCAGCGGCGGGTTCGCCCGCTGGGTCCACGTCGTTCTGCACTGCTTTCGGCTCGAAGAGGGCCACAGCTACCGTGAAACGCCGAATCGGCTGAAGTACCTGACCGAGATTCGCGACGTACTCGGCCTAGATCGGCACGACCTGCCGGACTACAGCACGATCTACAAATCGTTCGATCGGCTGAAAATGTGGGTGTGGCGGGCGCTGCTGCGCGTTTCCGCGCAGCAGCACCCGCAGTCTGGCCACGCCGCTCTCGACAGCACGTTCTTCGACCGTCGGCGTGCATCGTCGTACTTCCGCCAGCGGTCGGGGAGCACTGTACAGACGCTGAAAGTGACGACAGTAACTGATGTGGAGTCGCTTGCGGTTCTTGACGTTCACATCACAGCACGGTGGAAGCATGATACGAAGACCGGACCGCAGGTCGTCCGCCGAAACGCGGACGACCTGCAGTCGGTCGCCGCCGACAACGGCTTCCAAGACTGGCACACCGAGTACGAGATCGCTGCATATGACGTTGAGTACCTCGTTCACTACCGCGGGTCGTCACCGAAAGCAGCTCTGAACAACGCGCTCAACCGGGCAAACGGCTACTCTCAGCGCTGGATGGCCGAAACGTCGTACTCGACAGCCAAGCGCTCGCTCGGCGACGCCGTGCGAGCGCTCGGCTGGTATCGGCAGTTCCGTGAAATTGTCTTGATGTTCGCTCTCATCAACATAGAATCGCTGTGTGAGCCGCTGTAACCGTGACTCAGCATCTATTCAACAGAGCACGTTCAATTGCTTTTGTGTGGTTCTCTGCCTCAGACCCCCAATATATCTGAACGGAGCGTTTCGATGATGGAAGTACGCTACCGACACATCCGCTACTGAAACCAACGGCAAGTGCGGCACAAGCTTGTCGCCGTTTCATGAGCAAATCAATAGAGTGTCACCCACCTTGTGGTCCATATAGTACTCATTTTCCGTTACTCCAAGCAAAGTAATGCCAACAATATAATCTTAATCCGTAAAGTGGACTCCATCCACCGCTTTCCAGTGGCCAAATTTTTTGTTGATTTGGTATAGCGGCATAAGATATACGCTGTGTGGCAAGGATAACAGCCCTGTATTACTAATCGGCGTTGTGTGTGTCCCACTCCCGCATAAGCCAAAGTATTAACTAGGTTTGAGATTGTCGTAGACCAGTGAAAATCTCAGATTCAGAATTACCTCAGCACGGAGCGAGCAGGTTACTCTCCGGTGAGAAGGCGTGAATCAGCAGTCCGACTCCCAGGGTTTGGAGGTCGAAGAGACGGCTTCAGACGAGGAGACGAGAGAACGCCGCTACAAATGGTCCCAGATGAGCCTCGACGAACTCGTCGGCGTCTACTGGCAAGACATCGCACCGAAGCGATATCGCGATGGATTCGACGAGGACCACGACGTTCCGACCTACGATTGGCTCACCGAACACGGATACAGCGGAATCGCGTACGCGCTGCGTGAGCACCACGACCTCACACCCAAGCAATTCTTCGTCGATGTCGTCGGTCTCGAAGACGAGAGTTCTGATGAGTGGGAATGGGACGTCAACCACGAGAATACTGTCAACGCTCTAGAAGTGTACCTCAACTCGATACAAACTCGTGGTGGACGGGCGGAGAGTACCGTCGAGACCCACCGGACACGGTTGGCGAAGTGGGTTCGGACCTATCGAGAGTTGCATGGGACGGTTGCGTTGCTCGAACCGCTGTCTGACCTCGACCAGCAACCGGGAGAAATCGAGCGCTGTCTCGCTGTTCTCGACGTGTTCGACGAGGAGCTATCGACGGATCGGTCGAAGCTCGAATATCTGCACGTCGCCAGAGCGTGGTACGCCTTCGTTAAACGCCGGAAGTACGCGAAGTACAACCCGCTCTCGGAGGCCGGTGAGGAGTTCGGCTGGGAAGCGGGAGAACCCGACCCGCAAGCGTTGTCGGCCTCTCAGGTCCGTCGAATCTACAGTGAGGTGGATTCGCCTGAAGCTGAGTTGCTCGTCGTTGCGCTCGCTGGCTGGGGGTTACGACCCTCCGAGGTTGCCGCGTTGCACGTCGACCAAGTGGTCTTGGACGCAGAGGACCCGCATCTGTCGTTTGGAGGTGGAGAGCGGAAGAACGGTCCCGGTGAGGTGACACTGTTGTATGGCGTCGACGTCGTCGCTGGTCGGATTGATGCGCTCTCTGACCGTGAGAATTGGAACGGGTACTTGTTTCCGTCTCGGTCGTCGTCGACGGGACACGTATCAGTTAGTACGATACGTCGTCGGTTCAAACAACTTGCTGACAGTGCTGAAGTGGTTGTTGATGGAGATACACCCACGCCGAAGATGGGACGACGGTTCTGGTACTCGGCGTATCAGGAAGCTGTTGGAGAAGTTCTAGAGGGGCTTGAGGGAGTTGCGGAAGACCAGGGTAGTTCGTCGACGGAGGTTGTGCTTCGGAACTATTTGTCTAGGGAGCAAGAGCGGAAGGCTCGGCGGAGAAAGATGTATGAGAAGTTGGAGACGGCGTTTAGTCGTTAGAGTGTGAGCCGACCGCTTCAAAGTAAGTATCTTCGAAGATAGATGCCGATTAGATCACCGTTGGGTACATATAGCAGAAGACAGTAAGAAACTGTTAGTGCCCTTTATCGAGAGTGCAGCCATTGCGATTGCTGTCGAAGCCGGCTCTCGGGGTTGGGAGTGGATCCGAGACTCCAGTGCTGAAGCTAATGCTCCTTTGATTGCAGCTCAGGAGGTTGCCGATGAAACAGCGGTCACGACAACTGAACTCAGAACTGCCTTTGAACGTGCTACTGAAGATGAGTCCCCCAAGGAAATCGCCTACAAGCAACGTGAAACGTTCATCAATACAGTCGCAGCCGAACTAGACGCTGAAAATTCGGTAGATATTGTTCGGCTATACCTTGACAGACTCAGTACCTCACAAAGCATCCTCGGCTAGCTGTTTCTGAAGCCTGAGTTCTGTGTCGGAGCAGTTGCACTGACGGTCTCGACGAGAGAATCATGGACGAATCGATGGAGAGCTGTCGCTGTCGGCGGCGGTCAGCCGCCGACGCGACAGCGTCGCCACTCACACCGCTGGCTAGCCCGGTCGGGAGTTACCGGGTAAACCGGTCGTCTGGTGGTCGGTTTGCGTGGACGGCCCGACGCACCGCGAGGGCCGTCCACGCTGCCCGTCGCATCATGTTGGTAAATTCCTTGTACGACCACTTCCAGAGGCGACGCCCGCCTCGGCGGGGCGTCGCCACGTACTCCCAGTGCAGATACCGCCACACGTTCTGTAACAGCAAACTCACCACAACGTACAACAGCCGTACGACCGGATTCTGTGTCGTAGTCGTCGCAATCGTTTGCTCGGAGAGCCGGTAGCTCGCCTCGATACCGAAGCGTTTCGCATAGTGGTATCGAGCGTCTCGTGGTGAGTCGATGAACGGCGCGTCAGCGGCGTAGCCGTGACGCGCCACCCCGTGGTCGTCGTACCGTCCGTTTTGGTAGGTACAGTCGATGTAGACGGGAAACTCGACGGTCCAGCTGTGACCGTCGAGTTTCGCCGTCAGACTGTGCTGAATCACGCGACTCCAGGCTTCCGAGAGTTCTTGCTTGATCGTCCGTCCCCAGCGGACGATCGGCATGACGTAGGCGTGGTTGTGCGCCTGAAGCAGCGTCAAACACTTGCTGTCGTAGAATTCGCGGTCAAGATAGACGGCCTTGACACCGAGGTCAAGGCCGTCAAGAATACCGAGGAACTCTGCGAGGACACTGCTGGCGGTGTCGCCGTCTTCGAGACGGCGCACCGCCAGCGTGTAGCGTTTGTTCTTCACGCGTGCGTACAGTGTCGCGTACGCGTGGAACGCGGTGGTTCCACGCTTCGCTTGGGAGTGATAGAGACCGTCGGTGCCGTCTTCGTCTCCATAGTAGGGCCGCAGGTGGAGGTCTGAAACGACCTCCACCTGCTGAGGAAGAACGTCGAGAACGTCCTTCTGGAGGAGCGTGTTGCCAACTTGTTCGAGCGTCTCAAGGTCGAACTTGGTGCGAAGATGGTAGAGAACCGAGTTTTTGTGGGGTGCATCTTCGCTTCTCTCACAGAGGGTTGAGACCGAGGTCCCGTCGGCGCAGGCGCCGACGATGACCTCGTAGAGGTCTTCAGCATGGAGTTCAGCGTTTTCACCGAGAGTGAGAGCAACTTCCTCGTCAAGAGCGTTGACGAGGAAGTTAAGGAGCAGGTCCTCGTGGATTGAACCGTCTGCTTGTTGGGTTTTAGACACACCTTCTGCAAGCAGACCTTCTAACTAAGCGGCTTTGTGAAGTACTGAGGTTGTAGACGGTAGCTTTGAGAATGATTTCGCGGAACTCTAGCCACCAGCTTCGCGCACGCACGGCACTGCCGAGCGTGCGCTTGATTGATGAGAAGACGGTTTCAGCCATTGAGCGTTGGTGATACCGATCACGATCTATGCGGGCGTTATGGGCGTGACCGAGCGCCCAGTAGATGCGATGTTTAATCAGCGGTCGAATCCCGTTCGCTCGGAGTTCGTCTCGGAAGGCTTTGTCGTCGTAGCCACGGTCTGCGGCCAATGAGAGCAGGTCAGCCGCGTTTCGGCGGGTGACCTGCGGTCCGATTCGGAAATCGGACCTCATGGTAGTCGTGAGGTGGATGTCGGTGACGTACAGCGATTCGACATCCATGAGTGCCGTAACTTTCAGCGTCCGAACGTCGTAATGCGTTTGGTTAGCGTAGTGTCTGCTCGGCTGGTCACGGTCAAAACGAGTCGAATCGAGTGCGGCGTGGCCTGTGCGTTTCTCGGCGCGTCGAGAAACGCACACCAAGTCTTCGCCGAAATCCGAGCGAACCACCGGCAGAAGACGGTGAGATGAGGCAATCGTGTGAGTTCAAGTTCTTCGAGAACACCGGGCATCTCGCTGAGCCAATCAAGCGTCACGCGATATGATTTCCCGAATTCGATGCGGAGTGCATGAAGCGCGAGCATCGCCCATTCGGCGAACCCGCCGCCCCCTACGGGGGCGGCAGGTTCGTCAGGATTAGCGACAACTAGTTTAGCTTTCGCGACCGCATTACGGGTGAAGAGGCGGATCTCAGAAACCACAGCAATCTGCCTCTTCGTATTCTACGGCAATAACGCGGTTGTAGCCGTTCCGTCTAGCGAAGCTACAGAGCCGTTCTCATCGATTGCAGGGAGTCTGTTGCCAAACTCGTGGTCAGTTATTCTCTCTCCAGTGTTGATGTCCACTTCAGTACTGCCAGAGAATGTTCCAGATTCTACGAGAACCATTCCATCCTTCGACACTACAGGTGCATGCCAAGTGTCGATACCGACGTCAATTGTAGTTCGGTTTTCTGGAGAGATGCGGACTCCCATCAACGGTTGATGACCTGTCCGTTTTGGGTCGCGCTGTGCCATCGTCCACCGGCTGTCTTCTCTCGGAGATTCATTGCTCACCAGAGTTGTAGATGTCCGTGTCTGTACTATCCGACTGATACAGTTCAGTATCAGTGTTGTCTGTATTTGCTTCGTTGGAGCTCTGCGTCTCACTCTGCGAACGTTCCGTTGTGCTTGTGGACGAGTCCGTGCTCGTCGTACGTATCCATTCATCTGAGACATAGTACAAACTACTTCGAATGAGCCCCTTTTTGAGTTGTAAAAAGAGACGCTTATCCCCTAAGTCTAAATCGTGGTCTGTGATTGCAGAGTACTTTTTCGACGTGTCGAGGTCTTCTATTTTGACTTTATTCGCTTCTCCCCAGACCTGTCTAAACTCGACGACTTGTCCACGTCCAGCTTTTATTGAACTACCCTCTCTCAGATGCGTTTTGTATTCGTCAGGTATTTCAAAGGAAAACCGCTCGTTAGTGGCAGGATCTGAAGTTTCAATATGAATTGACAGTAAATTACTCACTTCGAGACGGGTAGTTTGATATACCCCTGTGACATCAAACCTTTGCATGGGTGTCAATAAAATTGAATAGAATAAGAAGATATTGTAATGTGGATTATATTTCTGCAACCTTCCCAGAAACAAGCGCATATATTACAACTAATTTCCTATGTGATTAATCCCCCAATATGTAGATTTATTCTACCGAATTGAATATTCAACAGTAGAGACATTAAACCATATGAGTTCTACAAACTCAGACTACTACTACAGTCGGATTATCGACATCTACAAATTTCTCATCGGGTCGTTTGCACTCACGCTACTCTCAAAGAAGACGGTCTCACACATCGATCGTTGGCGGTAGCGAGGCCCATCGACCCACGCGTTGTGCGCGTGGTTGATTGGCCGGAAGATGCGATGATTAAGCAGCGGTCTCACGTCCTCTTCTCGCAGTTTCTCGCGTAAATCCATTCAGTCGTAGCCTTTGTCAGCGGCGAGGCTGTGGAATGACGGTTCCCACTTGAGTGTTGGTGAGGGTGTTGACCGATTCGTCTTGGGATCATCAAATCTGTGAGTTGGGTTGGCCATCTGAAATGGCGCCATCAGTAGTTTCTGGGATAGTATGGGTGAGAAAATATCGGATTAACGATGGTTTCACCCGTCGCAGATAGGACTTCCGGTGAAGTATTTGCTGGTGATTGTGAAAGCAGTCAGACTACGCCGGGGGTCCCATGATTTGGCGAGAAATCCAGAGTGTACAGCAATTACCGGGCGGCTTAAGTGTATCCCAAGCAGAGTCCGCGGGTGGATTTTTCATAACAGTATTTTGGGGGTATCCTTTTCAGATAGTAAATGTATATGTTAACCTACTGATGGCCAACCAACTGAACTGCACCGGAACGGTTGACTTTTTGATCGATACTGGGTATTACGGGTTTTTGACTACAGATGACGTCAGAGAAGACGTCTTCTTCCACCTCGCGGATGTTGACTCAATGTCCACAGTCAAAGAGGGGGACTCAATACGATTCAGTTATGCGCAAGCTGAGAAAGGACCGAGAGTCATCGACATGGAGAAGACAATCACAGAACCGGCTGATCAACCGAATCAAGAAACACCACCCAGCTCCCCGAATCAACTGCCCGGTGAGATTACATTTTACAATGAGACTGGTGGGTACGGATTCATCTCAACTGACAGTGTTGAAGATGACGTGTTCTTCCACAGTAAAGACCACTCGATTGGGAGTATCGAAGAAGGTCGGTACGTCTTGTTCGAGTACGAACAAGCCGAGAAGGGACCGCGTGCAACCGATGTCCGCTATATGAACAGCGGTGACACCGCTAATGAAGAGACGGCTATCCATTCGGACAACACCGATAGAAAGGATGAAGCCACCAAAATCTTCGACCCAGACAATCAATAATCAGTAAGTCACTTGGCTGTCGAAAAGACGAGCTCAAACCCGTACTCAGGATCGACGGGAGAAATCGTGGTCCCGTCGGTGAGTATTGCACCTCCGTGTGGTTGGTCTGCAGTGCGGTCGATACGCCCGGCCGAAAGCTGTTGTTGATAGCCCTCATCACTCAGAATCCACGTCCACCCAGTGCCATCATTGATGTATGTGCCATTTAGACTGGTATCATACAACACCCACCGAGAACCATCCCACTCGATTCGAAATTGCTGTTCAGAGATGTGTTGTTGGCCATCTATGAGCTTGATCTCAGGCGTGGGTTCCTGCCCCAGTGGGCGGCCCACGCTGTCCCCTGGCGTAATCTCAACTGTAATGTCTCCCCGTGACTCCCTCAATACTGCAGTTCGCTTCGACAGCCCAGCAGCCGTTCGCAGTTGCTGGAGAAGTTCACCGCCATCTGATGGGCGTGCAGCAGGGTCACGTTTTGTTGCCGACTGAATCACCTTAGAGACTGACTGCGTACAGGACGCACCATCGCTTCGGGGATCAAGTCCACTTGCGGGCGTCTCGTCCAAGTCGTATGACTGCCCCGTTAACAAATAGTGAATCGTCTTACCAGCACTGTAGACATCTGACCAAGCACCTGTCTCGGCATTGCGAAGGTCAGTTGGTGCCAGCTCAGGCGGTGTATATCGATCGGCATAAAACAGCGTTGAATCGCCTGTGAAGCTTCGGACACTGGTGTTGAAATCAACTAGGGCAAGCGTCCCATCCTCTCGATGACGGATGTTTTTGGGCTTGACATCGAGGTGGAGGATCTGATTCAGGTGGATGAACGCCATCATCTGTGCTACAGCAAAGAGAGGATGCGACTCGGATCGCGTATCCACTTCTCCGCTCTGCGATGAGCGCAGGTCGTCGAGGTCTCCTCCGGAGATGTACTCCAATGCGATATACGGGCCTGTTCGAGTGAATTGTGCGTTGACAAGATGGGCGATACATGACGCCGTCATGGACCCCGACAGGTACCTAAGAATGCTCTTTTCTTGCTCAAACCGTGTTTCGACCACCGAACGATCATGTGAGGAGTCATCAGGGAGTTTGAGCGCGATAGACTCGCCAGTGTAATCATCATGGGCTTTCCACACCGTTGCAAACCCCCCACTCCCGACTTGTGTAAGAAGCTCAAATCGGGAGTCAACTATATCACCATGACTGAGATTCCATGTCATGGCAATTATGAGACCGTGGTAGAACAGCCAACGGAAGTTACATACTGAAATGATCGACCGATGTAGACATTCTCGGACATTTTCTATGAGATCTGATTCCCGCACCCCGGACAATAATTCACTGGCCCAGAGGTGGGCAGTTCCGTGCCACAGGCAGAACAGTAGTTTATGTTGGATGACGACCGGAAACCTCGGTAAAGCTTGGTGTCCTCGTTCGTAGTATCGATATTGTCTTCGATAGTTGCTGGATACTCCGATTCGGGCATGGTTATACTCGAATCAATATGTCTCATTGCACGTTGGATTCGGTCGACAACTGTTTTATTCGGGCGCATATTTACCACAGATTCGAGCGCGTCGCGAATCTTGAGAGCTGTGTGTGGCTCAGCATATGCGAGCTTGACTGCGGCGTCGGACGCATAGATCTGTTCAGTATCGTCCCCGCTAAGGAGATGACATTTCACCGCTTTCAGATGTTTTGGCTTACCAACCTGTCGTGGACTCTTCACAGCTATTTTCTTGAGTGACTTCGCGGATTTCATACCGATAACTAGCTCATTCTATCAGTAGACATGTGCGGCATCTTTAGTGTAATCCCATTTCTGTCACCACCCTCACGTTGAGTTTCCACATTGCGGGCAGAACTCCGGGTCATTGTATTGTGACAAGTCGGCGTCACACTGTGAGCAGGTTGAACTGCTGAACAAGCCCCAGATTCCTGAGGAAAACAGCAGACTGGCTGCACTCCAGAATCCAATCGTGTACACCAGCGATCCGAGGAGGAGTATCGCAATTTCGCTGGCAAGACTGAAACTATAGATTTGGCCGCCGGCGACTCCAAGCGCGATTCCGCCAGTAACACCGAGATTCGTGTCTGCTTGGACCTTGCGAAGCCGCCACCGGACAGAAATGAGCGTTAACACCACGACGAGCACCGTATACACAAGCGAGAGATTGTACCAGAGGCTCCCAATGAAGGGCCCGTCAATGAGGATTTTGAGGAGGAGTGAGACCCCCAGAGTTGTTATAAAGAATACCACGAGAATGTGGCGAACTTTCGTGAATACACTTGATGAATAGTACCCACCGCGGAAGAACGTGAGTAACCGGACGAAGATGAGTACGGCCGCTGCTCCTTCGACCGCTCGAAACAGGATGAACAGATAGGTTCCGTACAGGCCAAAGTTGCCTTGGATCAGTGATAGCGCAATAAAAAAGTAGCCTAAACCCAGCCCAAGAACGCCGACAAGCCGTTCACGCCGAGTATACTGTGAGTAGAGCCCTTGCTGCTTCACAGCGTTGATGACGACTCCCAAGAACATCGACTCGATGCCCAGCGTAATCAACCAGACTGGCAGGGTACTCGGCACCGGGTCTGTAATGGCACTAATTTGGAAAATCATATGTTATTCTGTTGAAACGATTAGCCAGAACGTTCGTGCACACACTACCAACGGTATCACTACCGCACCAGCGGCGATGGCAATGGTCGTGAGTTCGGTAATAACGGGAAACCGATCCATTCCTTCGAAGAGCATCAATACGATTGACGCACTAAGGAGGAATCGAAGCCGCTGATTCTGTCTGAGATTCGGGATATGGTGCGTCCCCAAGACAGTCATTGCGACGACACAGAGGGCGAGACCAATTTGTCGCAAGAGTGCTGGGTCCCACTGTGTAATTGGCGCTACCATATAGGCACAAATAATCTCTGCAGTGGATATAATATCTGGGGGGAAGCCAGCACGACAACTGTGGGCACTGTCCCGTCAAAGGATGTGTCGAACGGTGAAAGAACGAGAAGCGAGTGAGATAGCCGGCTCTGTTGAAACCCTCTTGCCGTCTTGCGATTTGTTGAGAGACTAGTTTTCACTGTGATTCACGGAAACTAGCCAGAAAGAGCGCTCTCTGCAATGTCAACGCTGAAGGATTTCAACAGAGCCAGATAGCCGGATTTTACGTCGTAGAGTATGCTTTATGACATACGGAGCGCCACATTCTACCAGCACGAAGTCTCACTCTCGACTGTCAACGGGCGTGTCGAGTGTGACTTCGAACTTCTCTCTGACAGTCCAACATCATACGAGCGGTACGTGCTGTCAGAAGAGTTCAAGCTCCGTGCGAGCACGCTCCAGTAGGACGCAGTTGCCGACGTATTCTACATCCATATCACCACACGGAAGTGCGAATCTGAAGAGGACGACGGTGACGAAGCAGAGGATTCAGAAGATACTGAGCATCAAAGAGTCTTCGGTATCGACCTCGGCGTTAACAGTCTCACCGTCTCTTCTACTGAACGCTTCTGGCAAGGAGACGACTACCACCACTGGTGTCGTGAGTTCGAGAAGTGACGCGGTGAGATACAATAGCGCGGCACGCAAGCCGCGCACAATGATTCACTTCGGCAAGCGCGAAGAGACATGGCGGAAACAGTACATCCACACCGTCGCCAACGAACCCGTCACCGAAGCCGTTGAACACGACTGCGACGTAACGGTGTTCGAGGAGTTGACTGAAATCCGTGAACAATTCCTACAGGCGAAGTGGCACCACGTCTGGGCGTTCCGACGCCTGTTCAAGTACGTCGAGTAGAAAGCCCCTGAACAGGGTGTTTCCGTGAAGCAGGTCTGCCCAAATTACACCTCTCAATGCTGTTCTCGGATGGATTGCGGGTTCACACATGAGGCCAAGCTCCATGAAGAACACTTCCAATGCCAGAAGTGTGGGCACGAAGTGAATGCGGACTACAACGTCGCGACATCGGGACGCGGTACGCTCAGAAGCGAACACACAGACTCCGTTCCTCGCCCAAGTCGGGAGGCGGAGACGCACCAGTAGACGTGCGTGTAAGCGGTGGAACGTTGAACGGCGGGGGGTCACCAGTCTATTACTAGAGACTGATTGCCGGTCGCTCTCGACTCGAGACCACCACACTCTGTCGAGTGCTGCCCGGACCACGCTGTGAGTATGGCCAAAGATTGCGGCAGTCCAGTGTTGGTAGCCGCCAGCGGCCCATGTAACGCCCCCTTCTGCGGGAGACTACGCAGCACCAGTGGCGTCAGATTTCGGTTCCACAACTTGGGCAGAAGGAAACCGAGGTGAACTCCTCCAGGCTGATTCCACAGGACGGGCAGAATGAGATGTCGACGCCACTATCCGACGGTGCCGTTTCGGTAGGCGTACCGTCGTAGACGTTCGTCTTGGGCGGGTCGGTCGCTCCGCCCCTGTACACTTGCGTGTCACTGGATTGCCTGCTCTGTCCGGATCCGAACGTCGACTCCGGCCCCAGCGCGTAGGCAGTGAGCGTCGGTCCGGCGGCGTACAGCGCACCGGCAGACGTGACATGGAGCGTTCCGTCGTCTAGATACTTCTCGACTGATCCGGTATCTCTGTCTAGGAGGTAGTTGCCGTAGATGACCCGTTCGCTTCCAGTCATCATGCGTGAGAAGCCACTACCGGTAAATTTCCATTGTGGACGTCCCATTGCGTCGTCGAAGCCGAAAAGTGTCTCACGGCCAACTCCCATGAGAGGTTCCGCTGCGGTTTTGAAAAATTGGCTCTGTTGAAGTCCTATTGGATCGACACCTTTCTCTCTGAAGCAGTTGTTGGGTAGAACTGCGAACCAATCGCCGATTCTGGCACAGTTTTTTATTTATCCGATAGCATCTTCCGAGTATGAACGACCAACTCAAGTGGGGGATTGGGACTCTCATTCTTGGCGCAGTCGGTCTTACTCTTCTCGGAATTACTGGTGCATTTCAGAACCCACTTGGGCCAGAGATACAAAACAGACCAGTTAATTTGGTTGCAGTTGGTGGTAGCCTCCTTCTCGTTATCTCTGGAGTCGAAACAGTCGTACAATCTCGACGGCCTGATTAGTGTGCCAGCTCTGTAGAATGTTCAGAGTGTCTTGTCGATGTTGTGGGTGAGACAGCCAATAACGAGTTCACGGAACTGCTTCCACCAGCGTCGTAAGCGGACGAATGCGCCGTATTTCCGTTTGAGACGAGAGTTCACCGTCTCGTTCTGACTACGTTGCCCGTAGAGGTCAGCGTCAAGCCGGGAGTTCCACGCCTTGTGGAGCGGCGAAAATTCTCGATGCTTGATGACCGGACGAATATCATCTTCACGAGCTAATGCACGAATCTTCTGGTCATCGTACCCCTTGTCACCGAGGAGAATCGCTACTTCGTCGGTATTCCGCTTGATGAGCGACGGCGCGATCTTCGAGTCGTGTTTTCGTGTCGTCGTTACGTGTACGTCGAGAATCGCGTTCGACCTTGTGTCCACAGGAAGCGTGACTTTCAACTGCTGAATCGTCAGCTTCGCTCGCTTTGTATAGTGTTTCGAGGCGTGACTCCGGTCGAACCCCGAGGCATCAATCCCGACGACACCGTTGGTCGGAAGGAGTGCGACTGAGAGGTTGAGCAGGACGCGCCAAACCGCCATATCGAGGCGATTGAACGCCTTACACAACGTCGAGGGGGATGGGAGTTCCTCAAGATCGATGGCGCTTCGAATCCGAGGCATCTCGATCAGCTCGTCGAGAAGCATCCGGTACGTCGTATTCTTTCGTACCTTGAGACAGAGCAAAACGATGTGCTGGTGAAGTGTGTACCGCTGCTTCGAGAACTTCGACGAGTAGCGAGCAACCGCACGACGAGCCAAGTGATACGCCTGCTCAACGAACCGAAGCAACTGCGACTTTGGGAGGGCCTGCATTCGGTCAAACTACCGCTCGAATCTGTAATTCTCTGAGGATTTCAACAGAGCCTTATTTATCCACACGTCGACAACTCTCGCCCGTGCCTAGTTGACTAAACAGAGCCGACCTTCCACCAGTATACGTGAGTGAGGCCGGGTACGACGACATGGGTGAGATACTGACCAATCTCGGGGTGAACCACTCGTCTCTCTCCGCGGTCGACCTGAGCAACGCGGAGCAATCCATCCTCATGGTGAACTGCCACCAGAAGTGGCGAAACGACGCCGCAAGCACGGCAATGAGTGTGCTCCAGGAACTCGGAGCGGGCTCCGGGTCGTCCCTCGGTGACGTTGTGAAGGGGCTGGCTTCCGGGGTCAGCGGTGGTTCGCTGGCCGCCTTCGAAGAGTTCATTTCTGAGGGGAGCGCGGCGCTCATATCGGACTACGCCGGCGAACTGTTGACCGAGTTCACATCGGCAAACTTCGATACCAACACCCAGAGCAAGATCATCACGGCGAGTGTCGAAGACGACGAACTGGTCGAGCTGCTCGGCCGACAGACCATCGACCTCGAATTCGACCTCGATGGGTGGTACAAGCCCACCTCAATGCCGTCTGGGAGCCAGCCGCTCATTCGAAACCAAGTGACTGGGGACATACTTGCGTACAAGTTCCCCGTGTCTAGGGGAACTGTCGTGTACACGGCATTCCACAATCACGCACAGACGACGGAGCTGGAACGTGCCCTCCTCCGGTTGCTCGTCATGGTCCCGATAGCGGAGTCCACCGGAACGAGCATCAAGCAGACCTACACGACCATCACCGGCGATACGAGCGTCCAGCAGGGGGGGGACGGTGATCAAAGACGACGACGCGGGCATGGGGACGACGCCCGCGCCCGGACAGTCGAGCGAAACCGGGCTGCCGACGACCACCGTCGAACTCGACGTCGTCGGCGGCGAGTCGGTCACCGAACACCTCACCGTCGGGCAGTCGGCGCAGGTCGGTCGGAACGACTTCGCCGGCCAGGTGTCGGACCAAGACCGGCAGTACATCTCGGGAACCCACCTGGACGTCAGCGTGCCATCCCCGGGAACCGTCGAGGTGAGGGCTTGAACAGTTCGAACGGAACCACGGTGAACGGCGTGGACATTTCCGACGGCGAACCGCGGGAGGTAAGCAACGGCGCGGAGCTAGAACTCGCCGGCACGGCCACCGTGGTCGTCCGAGTCTCCTGATTGACGCCGGAGACGGGTCGGCTTTCGGGGGCGGCACGGGCGCCCCGGAGACCTGTCCACCGGCGGTGTGCGTACCACCGACCACCGGGCGCGCCTGGATAGACGATGGCCGCGAAGCCCGCTCAGGCGAAGTTCTGGGTGACGTACAGCCGGACCGTGTCCGACCCGGACCCCGACGCGTCGATGGCAGCACCGACACCCTCGCGTTCCCACTTCTGTCCCAGGACGTTCCGCCGGTGTCCCGCGGAGCCCATCCAGCCGTCGACCACGGTTCGGGCCAGTTCGGTCACGGCCCTCGCTCGGCGTCGTTCGGAGACGCCTTCGATCCGGGAGAGACGGAAGGTTCGGCGGGAGATGTTCTCGCCACACCGGCGTCGCCGCTGAGTGGACGACCAGTAGCCGTGAGAGACGTATCGGTCGAAGGCGCTACGGCCGTCGGGCGTCGTGTGTGAGAAGAACCTACGGTCCGCCATGGCCTCGCTGTGGGCGCGGGCGATGCGCTCGAGGTCCTTGTCGTACGCGAGTTCGGAGAGTCCGTGGTCCGTCCGAACCTCGTTGACGAAGTGGTGAACCAGCGTCTCAACGTGGATTGGCTCGGTGTCCATCGATGTGCGGACTCGGGAGCGGAGTCACAACTCGATCGTAAAGACGTTCTCTTCGGCCACGTCGCCGAGAGCGATGACGTCGCCGTCGCGCAACACAGGCGTCTCCGTCTCCCGTACCCGTTCCCACTCGTCGTTCGACGAGTGGCAGTAGTAGGTGCCGTTCATCGATCGGTCGAGAAACACCACGCCGTCGTCCGTGACGGAGACCTGCGCGTGCACCCGCGATGCATCGGTCAAGGCGCCGACTTCGACGTCGGCGCGTCTGCTCCGGCCGATGGTCTCACCGTCGGCGACGACGTACGACTCGGAGACAGAGGCCAAGCGCACGAGCGAGCCGTTTCCCTGTGGGGCCTCGTCGGAGCCACCGCTCTCCCCGGTCGAATCACCGGCGGAGTCGGGCGCCGGATCCGACTGACTCTCCGTCGCGCCGGCGGTCTCGTCCTCTGCGGTGAGGATGGTCGTCTCCCGTTGGGCCACGTCGGCCGCGGGGTCGGCCTCGGCGGACTCCTCGAATCCCCGCGCGGGCAGGTCCTCCGGCGTTGGCGGGAGGTCCGACCCTGACGCGAGGATCACGGCGATGTTGTCCTTCCCGCCCTTCTCGTTGGAGAACTCGATGAACCGCTCGGCGGCCGCGTCGAGGGAGTCACTGGAGACCACAATCTCCCGGATGTCGTCGTCGGTGACGACCGTCTCGCGGATCGTCTGGGCGACGTCCTCGACCTGGTCGCCGTACGCCGCCTGATACTGGCGGTTGAGGGAGTCGATGTCGGGATAGGCGTCTATCAGGCCGTCGCTGGTGAACAGAACGACGTCGTCCTCGTAGAGCGACACCGAGTCGGTGTCGACTTCGACGCCGTCCGTCGGGTCGCTCAGTGACGTGCCGCCGACCGCTCGCTGGATCAGGTTGCTGTTCGTGTGAACCATCCCTTCGACCTCGGAGATGGCTCCTGCGTCCAGGAGCTGCTGGACCTCTGAGTGGTCTTTCGTCAGCGGTGAGATGCGCTCCGCGGCCGTATTGACCACGTACGCCCGACTGTCGCCCACCCAGCCGTAGTGGAGGCGATTTCCGTCGTAGATCCCCGCCACGACCGTCGTGTACGCGCGGAACGGGTTGTTCGGGTCGACATCGTCCGGTTCCGACGCCCGCGCGTATTCGATGATCCGTCGCTGTGCGGCCTGGACGGCGTCGTCGATCGCCGCGGTCGGAGACCGCTCGTCGCCCGTGTCGAGGATCCTCTCCGGAAAGTCGACGCCAACCCCGTCAGGATTGCCGGCGAGTCGGTCGACGACGTACTCAGAGAGGTGTTTGCTGATGGTCGACGTCGCTAGGTACGACGCGACGTCACCTGCGTCTTCACCGCCGGCACCGTCGGCCAAAACGAACAGGCCAACCTCGCGGTTAGTGTCCCGGTGGTTGTCCGTAAACGAGAGGACCGACACGCTGTCCTCGTTGACGTATGCTTCGGCCGGTGGGAGCCGTTCGTTTTGCTCGCTCTTGCGCTTGCCGATGTCACAGCTGCTCGTGTAGTACATGTTAGTTCTCACCTTGGAAAATGAACCACGGGCTCTCGTCGTAGTTCGGGTCGACCAGAACGAAGGTGTCGCCGGGGGTCAGGCGCTTCGAATCCGTCGTCGCCTCAACGGTCCGACCTTTGCTCCGATACCGCTGTTGCCCGTCGGGCGACAATAGCCACTCCCAGTCGCCGTCGGACGAGTCGCCGGAGGGGTTGAGGTAGGTCCCGTTCGTGCTCTCGTCTTCGAGCCACCAGTTCCCCGAGGCGTCCCGCGAGAGCCGACAGTGGACGCGCGAGACGTACTCCGCGGAGACGGTGGTGTTCGTCGGCGGATCCTCGTCACGGCCGATGGTGTGTCCGTCCTTTATGTCGTACGTGCCGTTGCCCACCTCAAACAGTTTGGCGGTGATTGGCGGACTCGGGTCCTGCCGTTCCAGAGCGTGTTTCAGCCCCGTCGCGCTGCTGTACCGGTCGTCCGGGTCCGTGGCCGTGGCCCGGGCGACGATCTCGTCCATGTAGTCCGGACAGGAGGTCGACCCCACGTCGCTGGGTCGTAACCCGTCCGTGCCGAAATCCTGGTTCGTGAGCATGAAGAAGATCGTCTTCCCGAGGGAGTAGACGTCGCTCCAGGGACCCTGGTCGCCCTGTCCCGAGTTGACGATCTCCGGGGGCTTGAACTGTTCGTAGCCGCCGACGTCGGTCGGGTCGACCACGCCGGAGCCTCCGTTTTGTTTCGTCGGGGAGATGGCCGCCAGATCGACCTCCTTGACCGTGGTGAAGTCGATGACCGTCGGGTTGTCCAGCCCGTCCAGGATGACGTTGTCCGGCTTGAGGTCCCGGTAGACCAGCTCGTGCTGGTGGAGAAACGACACCGCATCGCAGATTTCGATGCCGATCTGTCGCGCCTTCTCCACCGGGAGGCCGCCGTTCCGTTCGACGACGTCGCCAAGTTCGTCACCAGATACGAAGTCGACGACCAAACAGAGACTACCGTTCTGTGTCACCGTGTCGATGAGGTTCATCAGGTTCGGGTGACCACCGACCTGACGGATCTTGGACAGCGCCTGCTCCTCCCGGCTGACGTACTTGTCTAGGATGGTTTCGTTGACCTGGCCGTACCGTGGGATCTTGATGGCCACCTGGTCACCGGTGGTGGTATCCTCGGCAAGCCAGACGTTACCGAACCCGCCCACGCCGAGTTGGTCTTTCAGTACGTAGTTCCCGAGACGGGAGCCTTTCGATGGAGTGATGCCCATTGTGTGATGCCGGTAGTGGTCAGTTGAACTGGTTCTCGTCGGGGACTTCCGTCGCTTTCTGTTTGGACCTCTTCGCTTGTTCGGGGTCGTTCTGTCCGTTCTCGACGTTCGTGACGCTGGTCCGGAGGTTCGAGGCAATCTGCGTGTCGCCGGCGACGGTTTCGATGAGTTCCGTCTTCTGCCTCGCCTCGTCGATTGCCGCCTGCGTGTCTGCACCCGCTAACACGGTGCGGGCGTCGGCGTCCTGGAACCGTGCCCAGACGCCAAGGTTGCGCTGTTGCAACAGCGACGTGTCCCCGGTGTAATCGATAACCAGGTCTGACGACACCGATTCCTGGCCTGCGTCGAGATGGACGTCTCCGAGTTTGACCGTTCCGTCGGACCGGGCTGGCACTTCGAGTTTGAACATCACTTGCTGTTGCTGGCGGTTCAGTAGGTCTGGGAGCGCCACGGCGAAGGTGCCGTTCCCTCCCTGCAGATTGACTTCCTGAACCTGCGGGCGCCGTCGGCAGGCCTTGATGACCTCGACGCCCGCTACGGACTCGATACGAACTTGCGGGTTGCTGATCCGGGTCTTGCCGGCGTCCTCGATCGACTTTCCGAAAAAGTTCAGCACCTCGCTGGCCCCACTAACATGGTCCCACCGGCCCTGCGAGTCCTCGCCGATAGTCTTTATCGTCGGCTGGTCGTAACCATCGCCCAGCCCCGCAGAGATGACAGAGATGCCCTTGTCCCCAATCTCAGTAGCTAGGGGTTCGAAGTCGGGTGCTTCCTTGTCGTTGTCACTACCGTCAGACAGCAACAGGATGCGCTTGGTCGTTGTCTGCCCACTTGGGAGGTTGAGGAGCATATCTCGGGACTTCTCAAGTGCACCGTAAATGTCCGTCCCGCCTGAGGCGTCGATCCGATCGATGCGGCCTCTGACGTCGTCAAGGTCAAGGTTACTGAACTTCGCGATGTCTTGTTCCACCTCTGCCGTACTCGAAAAGGAGATGATTCCGAGGTGGTCATTGTCGTTGAGTAAGCCGAGCACGTTCTTGGCCCCCTCCCGCGCCTGCTCAATCTTCTCCGTGGTGCCACTAGTAAAAACCGAGCCCATGGAGCCACTACGGTCGATGCAGATGACGATCTGTCGGGCGGCAGTCCCGGGTTGATTCCCGGGGTCGATATCGACTTCGGTGAAGACGGTCGACCGTTCGTCGGTTGGCACGTACGGACGGTCAAGGTCGACGTTCATTGTGATCGTCATTCTATCGCAGATTTATCATTCCAATTATTTAATCATTTTGGCTCGACAGGTTCGAATGGCAGACGAAGAAACAGATCGAAAGTCGCGGGCGCCACGAGGTCACCCACCCAGGAGTTCCGCGGGCACTCTTGGGCGGACAGACGGAGAGACCGAGGCGTCGGTCGGCTAGTTCTTCATCACAACCTCGGCCGTCACAGCGCCCGCCCCGAGTTCGATCGTATCGCCGTCAGCGAGTTCTCGTTCTTCGCCTTGCGGGAAGTCATCCCCGTTGTATCTTGTAGGGTTGCGTCCTTGGTTCTCGACGTAGCAGGTATCGCCGTCGACACGGAACGCGAGGTAGTCGCGGTGGATCTGCAGGGCAGTATTCTGGTCCACACCCTGTTGCTGGGCGGCACGCCGTGCATCCGTGCCGAAGACATCCGGGCTCTTCTGGTCGTCGTTCACGGTGTTCTGTCCGTCGGTGATGACGCCGTACTCGCTGGACCCGATAGCGAGCGCGACCGACGGGGCCGTGTCGCCACCGTTCGACCCTCCGGTATCGACCTGCTCCCCACACGTTGAGCAGAACTGGTCGGACTGGTCGACCTCGTGCCCGTTCGGACAGGTTAGTGAGTCGGAAAATTCCTCGTCGCGGCCCGACCCACAGTCAGAGCAGAAGCCTTCACCCTGAGAGATGACACCGCCACAGCTCGGGTCAGGGCAGGCTATCTCCGGCGCCGTGGGTGTGGTCTGTTCACCGCCACCGCCGCCGCCGTTGCTGTCACCGGAGTTAGTGTTCTGCGTGACGTCGGGGTGGGGTGTGCCACACTCCGGACAAGAGCCCCCGTGTTTCGCTCCGTCGAACGTCTCGTCGCAGTCGGGCCGCACACATTCAACTGAACCCATATATAGTTTCTATCACTTGCCAGCTATATTCTTTGTGCTCAGTTCTACTGTGATCTCGAACCCAGCGAACACCGAAGTCTCGCCCACGCAGAAACCGGACATCGATGTGGAGAGCGGCGAAACGTGAGAACACTCATACTCGCTGATGTACCGGCTGCACTCGACGAGATGACCGAGAATCGGATATGAATATTTGACGAGACCAGCGTCATCGGGTACGACCGCATGACTGGTCGCGAAGTGCTCTAGTATACGGTTGGTGGTGACGCTTTCTTTTACACGGAGCCATCCGTGGTTAGTCGCTCAGCCAGACCGACTAAACGCGGTTCTCAACCTCGAAACGGGTGATGTTCGATACGAGTCGTCGGGAACCAACAGGGGGTTCGTGCCTCGATTCTTCGAGAATCACATCGGCGAGACGGAGAGGCGATTCGTTCTCGCGGACGATTCGGAAAAGCGTGAGCGACGTCTGCAGGAGACTGACACCGAGAGCGACTCACACGACCGAATTCGCTTAACTAGACAGTACCTGTCCATCCAATTTATGTAGTTATAGTAGTATTATAGATTCACTATGGTTACGCTCAGGATTTCACCGATTCGGATTGTCTATATTGTTGTGGGGATTTTTTTGCTTCTCGTTCTTGCTGATACTCCTGCACAGGGAATATATTCGGATGTGTACACTGCCGTTGATGGATTCGGACTGGTTGGTCGTTCACCGAGTTCAGCGGCAGTTGAGATCGAACGAGGAGAGATGACAGATATTTCTGTTCTGGCGGGCGTCTTGAAAGGCTTTGAATACCTAATATATTTTATATTTATGTTTGTTTTGATAATATTACTTTTAATGCAAAGCAAAGATACTAGGATAAAGTATATAACTTCGACTGTCGGAAGTGCTGAAATAAGACTCTATGAGGTCTCTAGTCCATCTCAACCATCCGGTTACGATGGAAACCTTCTGTTTGCGCTCTTCCCTGCGTTCGGCCTATTCGCTTTCGCAGGATTATTATCAAATTTTATGACCATCATTTTTATTGCTGTTATTGTAGCGTTCGCTACGCGTACAATACTGACGGTGATATATTTCCCTGCTGTCCCAGACTCGAGCACAAGTGAGACGCGAAAAAACGGGGAGGAGGGAAAAACTAGTGATGGTACAGCGAGCGCCTCGTCCACTGCGATCAATAGGACCACAGAGATATTCAGAAAGTAAAAATAATAATTCCATTTTTGTGGTTACTGTGGGAACAAATTCTAACAAAAAATCGAGCTACTGTCCCAATGCGGCGAAAATTATAACGCTAAACGTTGATCTGGACGAGATGATTGATACTGTGGAGGCTCTGTTGAAATCTTCAGCGTTGACATTGTAAAGGGCTACTCTTTCTACCAGATTTCGTCGATCCGGTTTGAAGCTAGCCTCTCAGCAGATCGTAAGACGTGAAGGGGGTTACAAAGCCATTGTGGAGAAAATAATATTTACCCGACAACTTCAGATCTGAGTACATCAAGCACCTCCCTAAAGATACTGACGTGACCATGATGGGCACATACGAGCGCATCCGCTCGTTCTTCAATCCCACAAGCGGAGCACCGGACCAAGCCTATGTATCCAGCGCTGGATATACCGGGCGGTCCGCTTCGGAAAACAACTGAATTCAGCCGACGAGTAGTTCCGACACATCGTCGTATTGGTCAGCAACCTCGCCCCACATCCTTCCGCCGTTCGAAGACCTGTACGACAGTAGTGGCGAACTGGATTTCTCCAATCTCGTCCGGCCAGAAGTCTAAAATCAGATTCTCGAGTTAAAAAATCAGCCACGGCTACCCCTCCATATGCGGATTCACCGTCTACCAGCACTCGACGCTGTATAGAATCTCTCGGCTGCTGTGAACTAGTCAATCCGGACGTCTACGACCGAAACCTGGGTATGGCCAACAGAGATATACCAATAGTATCTAGTTTCAATATGCAATTTTAGAATATAATTCCTTAGACATATTACAAGGATATCTTTGTAATTTAAATCTGAGTAGGACAATGTTGTCAGGAAAAGGTACCAATACCTCGACAACTACCAGAGCTCAACCTAGTGATCTCCCCCACAATTAGTCTGATTACTTCGAACGGCACTGTCTAGTTAGTAACCTCCTCGACTGGGGTTCGTCCATCGAGCGCTTGATGCGGTCTTTGAAAGTTGTAGTATTGCACAAATTGTATAAGCCACTCGCGGACGCTCCCGTGACTGCCCACCCACGAATTATGGAAGCGGTCGACTCGCATTTTGAGGGTGTGAAACCACTTTTCGATGAGGTTTCGCTCGACGTAGTCAAGCCGACCGCCCAATCCTAATCGAAAGAGGGCAGTCTGATAACCGTAGCCATCAACGGGAAACACAGCGTCTGAGAGATCGTGTTTCTCCGAGAGTCGGTGGAGAAACGCAGCAGCCGGGTCGGAACCATGCCGTCCAAACAACTCGACGTCAAGAATCAGCTTTGTCTCGATGTTTATTGCGGCGTACAACCAAGACCACCCGCCATTGATTTTGACAGCGGTCTCATCGACCGCAACCCGCTTCGGCTTCGCCTCAGACGGGTTGTGACCGCTGTCAGCAAGCCGATGTACCTACTGCCAAACAGCTTGGTGCGAGCGTTCAACGCTGAGGTATCGAAGAATCTATTTTATTTCTCTGAGCGAACATCCGGTCGCGTGGAGCTGGACAGCAAACGCCCTGACGGGCGTCGCTGTCCGCTCACGCTCCCAAGTTTCTTCTAAATCCGCCGCAAAGCACCCGCTGAGCAGGTCTGCGAGCTTCATCCCAAACACACTCAACGACCTGCTCGTTCCTCAAACTGGCTTAAATAGACGGTACCGTGAGTTCTTGTTTATCAGACTCTTTTTTCATTCTTTCCGATAAATTTCCGTGTCCGAAGCCGGATCGTTTGACCAAATTTCCGTGTTTGAACTCGAACTCCCTCCTGTTGATTCAGTCCTAATCACTTCGTAAGCAACACCACAACCTGAAGAATACTTGCCAGACTTAGAACAGTATTGCTCCTCGGAATCAAACGTTAAAGACCCGCATTTGGGGCATTTTTTCACAGTCGATGCATTGATAATTTCAATAGCCAACTCAGCAGCAGCACTTGCACTATTTCCGCGATCGGCAATGCGCCCTAGCTTCTCACGGTGTTTTTCGACATACTGTGGGTGGGTGTACGCAATTACTTGCATAGCGAGTACTGCCTGATACTGGACCTTTTCCGATGGGGCCTCGAGCTTACTGGCGAATGCTGGAAGGTAATCACGTATCCGGTCCGGTTCCTGTACTCCGATACTCCATAATGCTCCAAGAATCCGCCGTGTCACCTCCTCATTGCCATCATCGAGGTGTTTGATAAGTTGATCTTCCCATCCTCGCACATTCTTATACGAGGTCTCGCTCCTGTTGGATACGTAGTACAGCGTTTGAGCAGCACACGTGCGCACTTTTGGATTAGTATGCTGGAGTAAATCAATCGCTTTACGTGTTTCAGAAAAAGTCTCACACGCTTCACCGGCGCCAGTAACACCTGGTTTCACTCGGTTCTTCATCTCCTGTGCTTTCTCAATCTCACTTTTTCCAAACATATTACATTATTTGAGATTAGGGACATAAATAAGTAGTGACAGATGGTAAAGTGTGTCGTAGAGGTTTTCACGCTAAACGCGATACAGGATGTAGTGAACTTCCCCTTCATATCTACTGGAATTGGATAGCGAACGCTTTCGCATTAGTGTCTCTGGAGCGGTATTAGAGCGCTACACAATGTCTGCTGCTAACATTTCAGACAGAGAAATCGCTAGTAAATTTTAGTGTCTGATGATGAGTCGCCTGTTCCATCAGTATCAAACTCGTCGATCGCTCCAGTATCAGCATGAATGACTCTGTGTATGTCTATTGACATTCTCACAGGGTCTGCTTCTCTTTTATCTGAAAGATGCTCGTTCAATGCACCAATCATTGACATTTCCATATACCCTTTCTGAGAGGGACCCATCACTTCCCCACTCACTCGCTCATCAATAACCGTGGTTTCGATCTGTTCCCCCATCTGCTAGGTTGCATTTGACATCATGGATGGTGAATTCAACAATAACTTCTTTCTGTACTTCTTTCAACATTTCTGGCGCGAGAGGGCCTATATTTCAGTAACCAACACACTTTAACCTGTACTGGCACTTTTCCACCTAAGCGAGTTATCCGGACATGTACCCTGTGAGTCGAGTTCAACCCCAATTCGACCTTCGAGTCAGGTCAGACCTCGATGAAGCGTACAACAGACGGATTGATTGACACCATAACGGGTGGGTCAGCCTTCCCAGAATGCACGCTGCCTGGCTTCAATCTCGACAAGAGCCATTGAGAGGACATCGCGCCAATCGCTGGGATGCAGTAAATCATCTCCAGGAGTCGGTGCATCTGGACCGGGATGGATGTGGTCGCGAGCGTTGTGCTCCGACGGGTGGCGGTCCCATCGATGATCGAATGTTCCCTGCTCGTGATCTTCGTGGTAGTGGAGCGAGAAGTCACCGTTCTCGAACCAGACAATCTCTACTCGAGCATTTTGAACACTCGATGGGTAGAACCGTGTATCGTACACGCAGACCAGCCGCTCAGGGGCGAATTCAGGTCGGTCGACTATCTGATCGAACCGCTCGTCGGTAGCAAATCGGTTTCGGATGACGTCCAAGCGGTCAAAATCAACTGGGGCACCTGAAACTGAATGGGACCCACTACACTCATCCCACCCTGTCATACCGCCGTTCGCTGATCAGCAGCGTCACCCGACTCGGTTGCTAATGCCCGCTCAAGCAGAACAACCCGGTGGCGAGCGGTCTTCCACGCAGAAACGGCCTCCCAAACATCCTCTATCGATTGATCAGTAGTCGATGCATGCTTTGAGAGAGAGACCGCTTCCGGCGACGCGACATCGAACTCCTCGGACAACTCCTCTGTCCGTGCTGCTTCGTCTTTCAAGAAGTCAAGGAGCTCCGCCGTTGAATATTCATCTTGGAGCGCTTGGACCCGTCGCCAGTTCAAGTATGATTGGTTGCGTACATACGTGGCCGGCGACTCGGTAACCTGCTTCACGATACCCATCTGTTCGAACCACTCAAGATACTCTCTCGCGGCGTCAACGCCGTGGCCTGCGAGGTCAGCAACTTCGCTGGCGGTCGCTGGAGTGCTGAGCCCAAGCACAGCGTCAAAGAAGTCGTCTCGCGTCCGCTCTCCACGGACAAGTTCCTCTGGCGAGGTCAGGACGTCGAAATCTGGCGCTTTAGTTCGCTCCTCGGCATTGGCCTGTAGTTCAGAGCGCGGTTCTTCCATACTCACACCACGTGATTAACAGGAATAAATCTTGCTGGCACGGATTATTCCGTTTGCATGATTCGAGAGGCTGTATTAACCAACAGGCCGGCTAGATACGCCCAGTTGTTGGTTAACATAGTTGTCGATGTCTCATATCTGGTGTAGTGCTTTATTACAAGTACATCGAAAATGAGACATCTGGACGTTGAGATTGAGTAGCGTTAGTTCGCCACCCAAGACAGGATCTCGCCGCAGGAAGTAGGTTTGGGCAACGAACCATTTGGCACACTCAACCCGACGACTGACGTGTTCATCGAGGTCGAGATTGAAGACCCTCCCCCCCCGTCATCGATGTGTAAAACCGTGAGATGGGAGTGGGGGGAAGAGACGTAATGAGGGTAAACCGAACGTAACAGCCGTATATCCGCACGAGAGGCTGTAACGGTCCAGAAATAACCTCTCTAGAACTTATAACTATTGTCTGACGAAGTTTTATGTATCTACCGAGTTAACCAAATCCGTAGTGGAGCTAAACTAAATATTGAATAAGAGACACTCTATCTGGCCAAACAAGATCTGCTGGTTTGAATGACCGTTGTTTTGGTCCCTCTCTTCCCTGGTAACACTAGTGTTAGACGTTTTCTTCTTGATTGAGTCCGTTCGCTTTGTCGTCTCTACCCATCGTCTATCGGTGATTTACACATCGATTGCGGGGGGAGGGGGTTGCGTTATTGACTCGAGATAACTCGTCAAAGCCTTCCTCCCTCGTTTGGGCGAGCGATCTTCCTAATCAGTAGACTCTCACGAGAATGGCCTGCAGTATTGGCGACTTGAACTCCTCGTTCAGTAACACTAGACTGCCTTGATAGGTTTCGTACAACCAGTCACTCTGTCGATATCAGTTACACTTCGATGACGGGGGGAGGGGTTGGGAACTTACACATCGACGACGGGGGGTGTGTCTACACTCGTCCTCCACGAAAAGCGTCCACCTCAGCTCTAATGGAAGTCCTTCAGTTGTGCATTGACCACCGTTCGGAGGAGTTCCTCTTGCTCGGCAATACTCTCCAAACGAGTATCCTCCGTGATCCGTTTCATGATACCCGTGGGGTCACCCGTGAAGGTGAACTCCATGTACATCCCGCCACCGCGACCTCGACTCTTCCTTGACGTCGAAATCAATCCATACGTGGACAGCTCTTTGATGTACTTGACGTACGTTTCCCGAGTCATCTGATCCGCGTCGAGTTCGTCCGTTACCCACTGATACACTTTGAATCCGACGGGGCTCGGAACGGAACTTCCTGAGCGCTTTGCGTAATGTGCGATGGCAGCAGTAGCATACAGGGAGATCTTTTTCTGTGTCGTGAGTCCCTCAACGAGCTTTAGTGAACGATCCTTGTCGATCTCTTCCTGTGACTCGCGGACATGGTGTTCCTCAACGCTATCGTCACCACGTTCATCGGCGAGGTCGCCAGCGCCACGGAACAGGTCGATGGCCTTCCGAGCATCGCCGTGACTTTGTGCTGCGAAGGCAGCGACGAGTGGAATCACGTCATCAGAGAGCGCATCCGTTCGGAAGGCGTCGCGGCGATTCTGGAGTATCTCGCGCAACTGGTTAGCGTCGTAGTCCGGGAAGTATACGTCTCGGGGGTTGAACGAACTCTCGGCTCGGCCGTCGATGTCCTCCATGAACTTCGGATCGTTCGTCAGCGCTGCGACGGATACTCGTCCCTCAATCTCGTTCGTGTTGCTGGCTCGCGAGAGCTGGTAGAGCAACTTCGAGTAGGCGGGTTCGTCGTTAGCACGGCGTCCAACTAGGAGGTCGATCTCATCGAGGATGAAGATGACCGAGTCGTAGTGGGTGTTGATAAGTTCGTAGAGACGTCGGTACTTCCGTTTAGTCGACACGCCAGTTTCGGGCACGCCCACTTCTGCGCCGACGTCTTTTGCGACTGTCTGGACGAGTTCGTAGACGGCTTGGTCGAGGGTATTGATCGGCTGGCAGTTGATATCGACAACCCCGAAGCTCTCACCCCTCGATTTGCAGAGATCGACGATCTGCTGCGTCACGGCGCCGATAATAAGTGATTTACCAGTACCGGCAGGGCCGTAGAGAAGCATATTTGGCGGCCGGTTTCCTTGGAGTGTTGGTTTCAAGAACGACACGACGGACTCGAGTTGGTCGTCGCGGCCGACGATTCGCTCTTCGTCGATAATGGTGTCGGGCTCGACGAGGTCACGGTTGACGAAGACTGACCCGCCACCATCCTCGTTGAGCATATCTCGGATCGACTGCTGTGTGCTTCTCTCAGCCTCGCCTTCGGAAACTTTGGGGGGCGCGTTGTCGACAGCAGTGTCTCTCTGAGTGACCTTGGACGCGTCTTCTGTCTGTGATTGCGTTCTTTCATCTTCCAACGTAGATTGATCAGTACCACCCTGGTTGCTGCCGGCCATACTTCTGCTGTGTGTCGGAGGGGTTAAAAAGATTGACCTCAGTCGATGTATATCTCTCCGCGTTGTTTGATCTAACTCCTGAATTCGACATTCTGGATTTTATTGGGTGAGTACCGG
Organism: Haloferax gibbonsii ATCC 33959; assembly: GCF_000336775.1. Classification (GTDB taxonomy): domain Archaea; phylum Halobacteriota; class Halobacteria; order Halobacteriales; family Haloferacaceae; genus Haloferax; species Haloferax gibbonsii. The sequence goes on from NZ_AOLJ01000001.1 coordinate 76,829, forward strand.
CTACGAAGTATATTGTAGCGACCCACACCCCGTGTTCGAAGTGTAAAATCAGGCAGTTCGACTGAGTTTGGATACTACTATGTTGTTGTCATTCAATTAATTTGTCAGTCACACCCCCCGTCATCGATGTGTAAACCGAACATCTCCTGCAGCCCTCGACTGGTACTCTCCTGCATATACGGCACCCCCCATCATCGATGTGTAACAGTCGATTCCTGCGTACAGATATACAACAAAGAAAAGGGGTCACTCCGGTCGAACAACGTCATCACACGAGTAGCACTCCGCGAACACGCCGGTTGTACCATCTGCTTCTTCAAACTCAATCAGCAATTGATGCGGCGCAAGCTCGTCACCACAGTCAGGGCACCGACCAAGTATCGTTGAATCAGTCGTCATGGGGGAGTTGTGGAGACGTGTGTGACACAGATTGTCTCCAGTAGTAACCACGTGGTGTCACAGCAAAGATGTTTGGCCAAGTACCAACGTGGTGTCCACCCAAGGCCGTTTACTGAATCACGAGATACTACGTCTCAACAAGTCATCTCAGGTCGTATCCCCACTCACGAAGAACTTCTGCGATTAGCTCGGGGTTCCGCTGGGCAACAACCATCGCAGCCTCTCGGTAGTCTGATTTGTAGACCTTCTCATCCAGTAACTCTTCGAGTGTATCCTGAAGCTCGGCCTCGCCATCAATTACCTCTTCACGAAGAAAGTACGGAACCTGCTCGCGACCCTCATTTACCTTATCACGGCGGAGCTTGTACGGGAGTGAATCCATCGTCGGCCGCTGAGATTCGGATTTGTGGTCTAACTTATCTTTTGACTCCGTCTCGGTCTCTTCGGTGTCGATGGACAGGGGTTCAGTAGCGGTGTCGTCTACTGTTTCGTTGATTCCTTGTTCTTCAGGTTGCTCAACATCACCTTCAGAATCGTCGAGACCAGCATCTCGTGAGCCAGATTTGAGTCCCATCACGCAGTCACCTCGGGAGCTTCAAGCTCGGCTTGTTTCTCGAGATATCGGGCGAGTTCATCGAATTGGTCAAGTGTCTTGAGTTCGTAGTCACGCTTTCGGTCGCGATGTTCCTCCACGTATCTATATGGGCTACACTGCTGTTTCCAGCACCCTTCCATCAGAGAGCCACGTTCCCCGATCACGACCGGGACAGGGAAGCCACTTTCACGAAGTTCTTCGAGGATCTCCCGCTGGTCACGTGTGTCTTTGTATCCGATAGGGAGGACTGACAGAACTCCCACATCGACGTCGATGCTCTGTTCCAACCCGTCGACGAGGTCATCGAGCCCTTCAATCGACTCTTGTCCTTTTGCAGTCGCCTCAAACGGTATCACGACGTTTCTGACAGCAACTAGAGCGTTGTAGAGGATGGGACCTGCCTTACCAGCAGAGTCGACGATGATTACATCGTATTCATCTCGGACGTTCGCTTCACGGAGGACACGATGCAGTTGGTGGTACATACTGTAGGACTCTCCGAAGTTCTCGGCCTGCTGTTTCTCGTTGAGGAGGAACTCATGGAGGTCCTCGAGCATGTTGTGCGAGGGAATGAGGTCGATCCCACTCTCGACTTCGATGGTGAGGTCGTGGAAATTACCTTTCGGACGGCCGACGAGATGTCGGACGAGGTTGTCGACTTCTGGGTCACCGCGATCGTAGTCAGGGCCGAAGAAGTACGTGAGGCTCCCGTTTTGTGTATCCATATCGATTACGAGGACCTCGTGTCCTGCGCGTGCGTGACTCGCTGCGAGCGTCGCGGTAGTCGTCGTTTTGCCGACGCCGCCAGCCTCCGAGACGGGGGCATAAGTGAGCATTACAAGAGTATACAGTAGACATGAATATAAATCTAGGTCAGACATTGTAGCGACATCATCCAACTATATTGTATAGCTATAGTGTATGGCTATACCTATTGGTTTTGCTGACCATTGATGATCCGAACCATAATCTGTGGACTAAATCGGAATTTCGGCGTTAAGAATCCTAACAGTAGGGATTCGCTGGTCACCTATACCCCTATATCCTGACTATATCCCTGTGATTCTTGACTGGGGGTTGACGAGTGTGTAGGCCAGACACCACTTCTGCTATAGCTATAGTGTATGACTATACTATCTAGCTATACCAATTCTACAATCAATGCCATCCTGAGGGGCGATATAGACAAGAGCAGTTGCAGACTATAGTTGTATTTCCCACCTATACTCTTCAGCGATAGTCGTTCAGTATTCTAATAGACACTGAGCAGTTCCATGCTCAAATGAGGCTCTGGAGAAGATTATCAAGTGTGTGGTCGTGTGAGAACGGCGTAAAGAATAGGCGTACTTTCCAGCAGCACACGTCAATCGGTCAGATTAAAGGCATCAACTGAATAGCTCAGCAGTAGCAAGCGAACTACAACTACAATTCATAACTATAGTCTGCACCTGTATCTCAAAGTTATAGTAATAACTCTCCCCAATGAGGAGGCCTAACCAGAACCAACTCAGTTGTCGTTGACTGGGCCTTTATATTTGGATTTGATTTTGTCACCCTCTCGCCACTGCCAGTAGTAGTACCGATTGTCGTTGATCTCCTTGATCGTAATCGTCGCCTTTGTGGGGACATCGTCTGGTAGATCGTCGGGCCGTTTTTCGAGTTCCCTTTCCGGTGGCTCTTCCTCGAGACGAACCTCGCGCTCCTTGTGTTCGGCCAACTCTTCGGCATAGCGGGCAACGTCTCGAAGACGGTTCGGTGGTGATTCATTGAGAGCATTGACGACTTCGCTGGGGAGATTTGTCGGCGGTGTCGGTGGTTCGTCAGACATCGGCTGCTACCTCGTGTTAACCAACAAGAGACACTAATCAAAAATTTCGTTGGTTAATAGCAATTCTGAACCCCTGTTCTTCTCTGTTTGTAACGCCCCCGAAACTGGTGAATAGGTGTGTTTTCGGTCGTAATTTGTCGGTGTGTTCCGTCGGTCTCATCTCAGAAGAGTACTCTGGAACAGCTACTCCACCAAGTCTATTACTCCCCGTTACATACTGTTACATATGCCCGTTGATTTCGAAAATTACCAGCCATCGGATCTTCCAGGACCGAATACGAATGGGCGGACCATTCTTCGCTTCCTCGCAGCGACTCCAGAAACAGGCTATCGAGCAGGTGAGATTGCTGAGGCACTCGACATCCCACGAGGAAGTGTTGGGACGACGCTCAGCAGACTCCATAATCAGGGGTTTGTGCGTCACAAGGGCAAGTATTGGGCGATCAATCCCGACGCCTACGATGCACATACTGCGAGCTTGATTGGCTTGGCCGCCGTGAGCGAGCAGTTTGAGGGCGACTACTACGACGAGAATCCGGACTGGGATGCAAATCTCCCTGATCTCGATGAGTATGAAGATGCAGACTCGGGTGCGGAGTAGATCTGATGTATGGCGTGGGGTAATTGTCGTCGCCACAGATCCGTTCGGGCATACTCCTCGACGTCCGTATCTCATCCTCAGCGACTCGAGTCATCCATTTGCCGGCAACCAGTATATTGCACTCGGGATCTCGACGAAGGAGTACTCGGACAGTCTTCCGCTTGCTGGCGCATACAAGACCGGAACGCTAGACTGTGAGTCGTTTGTTTCGCCGTGGGCCATCGTCTCGCTGATGGATAGTGATATCGAGCGTGCAGTTGCTCAGGTCACTTCAGAGTTCACAGATAGCGCTTCCTCTCGACAGACACGATATGTCGAGTGACATCCCTCTGCATCGTTAGGTACGGGAGCGTCGGTGTTCTAATTCAGCCAGATAATATAGTACCTAGTTTGGCATGCTACCACACTTCGTATCGGCCAGTAAATATATAATATTCCACCAATCTGATTGACATGTACGCACCGCAAGACAATCGGTGCGGAACGATACCGAACACATGATCTCCCGCTCAGTCACCGTCGAAGACATCGATGAGTTGTTCCTCAGGTGGAACGACCATCTCAACGCATCGGCCCNGGAACGATACCGAACACATGATCTCCCGCTCAGTCACCGTCGAAGACATCGATGAGTTGTTCCTCAGGTGGAACGACCATCTCAACGCATCGGCCCTCTATCGGCAAGCCCTCCGCGACGAGATGCAACTTCGCGACGTTGAGCCGCACAAACTCCGCGCACAACTCACCGAAGCGCGTGAGTTGGGCTACTCGCTCGATGAGATTGCAACCATGACGAGTCGCTACGCCGACCTCCAAGCGCTCGTGTACGACCACACCGAGTGACCTCATGTCTGACTCACACNGCTCGATGAGATTGCAACCATGACGAGTCGCTACGCCGACCTCCAAGCGCTCGTGTACGACCACACCGAGTGACCTCATGTCTGACTCACACCAGTCCTCTGCTGACGCTCGCTCCGCCGACCAGCAATGGCCCTCCCGATCCATCCTCCGACACGTCGCAATTGGGAGCGTCCTGTTCACGATCGCTGCTGTCCAGCCAGTTGCCGCACAAGACAGCGTGGTCTGCAGCGCTGAGAAATTGCCGGAGATGGTCGAGGGCTTCTTCCAGATCACGACGACGCTCGGCTTCATTGGGTTGGCAGTCATCTGGCAGGCCGATTCCCTCGCTGAGATCTTCACCGCCAGCCCCGAACAGAAAAAGCGACTCAAAGTCCACAAGCGCGCAGCACTCAAATCCGCCCTCATCTTGGCAGTGCTCGGCCCGCTGTATTCCGTTGTGGCGTCGATTATGGGCCTCCCACTTGGGGACTGTATGAATCTCACTCCCTGGTAAGCGCCCCACCAATCCACCTTTGCCCTCCCATGGAGCATCGAGTACCCTCCGTACTGGTAGCCGCTTTACTCGTGTCGAGCTCCATTATCGGCCTCGCCACGGCACAGCCCCCGAGACCAGGGACTGAAACAAACGGCCTCACGGAAAACGAGTCGGCAACGCTCTGGTCTCGTGATAGCGACCGCTACGTCAGCCAACAGGCCTACCAGCAGCAGTACGGCGATGACCGAACGGCGCTCCACCAACTCGCCAACGGGACTGACATCACGTTCACGCGCCCGCCGGCAACGGCCGCGACGTGGACGCGCAACGACTTCGCTGATCTCGACGCCGGCGGGCCCGACACGTCGACCTACCCACCCCACGCGTCACTCGAAGATGGGACGTTCATCGATGATGCGCACGCGACGATTTTCGCGGTCACACCCTCGACGCGTGGCCATCTCGATGCAGGTGAGACACCCCTCTATATCGCTCCTAACGGGACAGTTCGCGGGCTCGTCGATTATCGTGTTCGCGTTCCAACTGGGACCGAAACGGGTAATCGGACTACCGACTGGGCACTCGTCTCCCACGAAATTGAGAACATCCGTCTGAAAATCGATGGCATTCCAGTCGCAACTGCGAGCGGCACTCACACGCCAGAATTACAGTATCAGACTACTCACTCGTGGAGCGCGAATCTCACGCTCGAAGCGAACATCTCNGCAACTGCGAGCGGCACTCACACGCCAGAATTACAGTATCAGACTACTCACTCGTGGAGCGCGAATCTCACGCTCGAAGCGAACATCTCAGTCCGGCTCAAGAAGACCGTCGAGACAACGGTTGGTGGCGAATCTAAGACGACAGTCAACTACCGGACGGAGACACGAACCGTCTCGGATACACTCGATACCGAGATTTACGACCTCGCGGCGTACCCCTACTACGCGCAGTACCCGAACGGGGATACTGGCGTCGCGATTTTCCAGTCCCGGCCGTGGCAGGGCTATACGCTCACCGACGATGAGAACTCTCGGGTCCGTGGTGTGTGGCGGTTCTACACCGCTCGCAACACGAACTGGGACACCCTCGTCACATCGACCGGGTCAACGACAACCACGGCACAGTCGGATGCGATTCCCGTCCGAGTTCACGCGTATCCCTCACAGATCGGGCCGCGAGCAGAGCCGGTTCGCGATGGCCCGGATATCATCGACACGTGGGGGGCTGAACGAGCGTCACCTCGCGGGACGATCGGCGAGAACGTGACTGTCGAGGTCGTCAACGAGTCGTACACGCCCACGTACGGATTGGCCGTCCGCGCAGAGACCGTCGATCGGGAGGCGCTTCGGGTGGGTGGGATCGTTCGCGGCGTGAATGCCACGATTGTCGACCCCCAAGTCGGGTCAGCGCGCCAGCTTCGCGAGAGTAACCTCTCTGTTGAGCTCGTTTCGCAGACGACGTCGAACGCGACGCTCCGAGTCGAGTTGCGCGATAATCAGACGGGNGAGAGTAACCTCTCTGTTGAGCTCGTTTCGCAGACGACGTCGAACGCGACGCTCCGAGTCGAGTTGCGCGATAATCAGACGGGTGCGCCAATCGCGTCGAATGGAAGCGATCGACAGTACCCGATTGGCGGGTCGTCACACAGCGGCTACATCACCGTTGGTGACCGGCGCGTTGAGACCAACGAGAGTGGCATCGCGGTCGTCACCCTCGACGAGCCGGGGATCTACACCGCCCGTTACCACCCCGGCACGTGGCTTGGCCACGACCCGGCGTATGTGGGTGATACGGCCTCCGTTCGTTGGCACCCACTCGGAACTCTCGAGGGGTGGGTTGCGTTCGTGTTCGAGGTCGGCTGGCAGGCGATTCCGTTCGTCGTGACGTTCTACGCTGGTCGCCGACTCCTCCGCATGTTTGGTCCGACAGATAGCTACTACCGAAACCAATGATTCCAACCGATTCACCGATTGATAGACGTACCGTCCTCCGAACCCTCGGCGGGGCCGCCCTCGCCAGCGTTGCCGGCTGCCTCGATGGTAACCGTAACTCGGGCACAACGACATCTGACCAGACGTCGACGACAACCGAGCGTGCTGGCCCGCTTTCACGCATCGCTGTCGAGGGGCAAGCCATCGTTGTTGAGGTTGATGCTGACGCACCCGTCGAACAGGTGAACCTCATCCAACCGAATGGGGAACTGTTCGGGAAGCGTGGGCTTGCCGCCGGCGCACGACAGGTTTCGTTCGAAATCGGGACTGCCTACGAGCCCGGAGAGTATCGTGTCGTCGCGTTGGATGGTGACGAAACTGTTGCTGAGAGTTCACTTTCGATTCAACCGGACCTCAGCATCGTCGAGATGGGGATTGGGAGAAATCAGCCAGAGAAGATGTGGAACTCTTCGGGTGACGAAGTTACTGATGAGGCGTTTGTGACTGTTGAGAACCGTGGAACGGGGCCAAACGCAGTCACGAAATTACTCTTCATCGGAGACGTTCCGTATCCCTCCGATGAAGAGGGGACGAACTACGCCAACCATGACGATGTTAGTGGGATCTATGACCCCGAGTCTGACTCTGAAGTAGCTGAAGTTGTTATTCCAGCCGGGAAGCAACTCACGATTTACAGCTTTCGGTCTCCGTTCGCTTTTGTTCCCGGTTCAGATATCTCGTGTCAAGACGGGGAGCAGAGTGGTGAGTTCAACCTCATCCTCAAAACACGTGTAGCTGCTTCTGAGGTGTCTAAGACCTACAACGTTCAGTATACAGACTCGACTAGTACTGAGGGTTGCAGTATCTCCATCGGAGAGCACGATGGTTGATCTAATTGACGTTGTACTTGAGGGATTCAAAGAGGCGCTTAGCTGGTTGACTGGCCTGTTCATGCGGGGTCTGAGAACTGGATATCAGTCTCTCACGGAGGGTATGTTTGGAACTCCGACTCCACGTACTGATGGGCCAATTGTGTTTGGAACAGCGTCTAATGGGCCGTGGCCTGCGATACAAGACGCTTTAGTTGGCGGTGAGATTATGCTGATCTCGCTGTTGTTGTTGGTAATGTGTGTTCAGGGGCGTCATGCGCTCCGAATTTTCAATATCGGGAGTGCGTACGAGGCAAGACGCACTAAGAAAACTGCGTGGGTTGGTGCGCTCCTCATCGTATCTTGGTACTGGGTTAGTATTCTGTCCCTCTACCTCGTTGACGGTTTCACGATCGCCTTGATGCCGAGTCTGAGTTCACTTGGAGACACGATGTTCGAACTTCTAGAGGTGTCGCTAACTAACCCCGTTCTCGCCTTTTTATTCGGTGTTGCTGGCGGACTGTCAATGTGGTCTCTTGAGGCGTTCTATTACATCCGTGAAGTTCTCATCTATGTCTACGTGTATGGGATGCCGATTGCGTTCGCCCTCGGTTACGGTAACCTCCCGGTCATCTCTGATATCGCAGTTGGGTTCAGCAAACGTTTTGTTCCTCTTGCAGTACTTCCTCTCCCTGCAGCAGTCGTATTCAAAGGGTACGACCTACTGTTCTCACAGAATGCTCTTGCTCCAAGTAGTCCATTCTTGAGGTATCTTGTAGCAACGTCACTTCCACTAATCGCGCTCTATCTCACGTGGAAGACGTTCACGTACGCGACACCCCTCACCGCGAAGGTAATTGGTGGTGCAACGCGAGGCGCAGCCCTGGTCGGCGGCGTCGCAGCCGGCGCGTATGTCGGCGGCGCTGGCGTCGCGACGACGGCCGCCCGCTGGGGGCCGAAAGCCGCCGCCGGCCAAGCACTCGCCCAGCGAGCAGCCGCACAGCGTGACTCGACTGATGACAGCGACGGACTGCCGTCGTACCGGCGGACCGAAAACGAACCCCGCACCCGCTAACCATGTCGACAGATCAAGACACAGCCGCCCGGCGTATCATGGACCAGTTCGGCGAAGCGAGTCGCATCCCCTACCTCAACATCGAAGAGGGCGACGTTGGCGTCCTCATCGCTCTCCCCATCTGTGGGTTGCTCCTCGCCGGCCTCACGGGCATCGAATCACTCGCCGTCCCGCTTATCGCAAGCGGCCTCGGGATGGGCGCAGCCATCGTCTACGTCACCCCCGACCATCTGAACGCGTGGACCTGGACGAAAGACGTCTATCGCTACGCCAAACGGCCCCGGGTTACGTTGAGCGCGCCAGCCCAGCCAGACAGCCAGACGAACGAGACCGTGCGCAACGAGGGTGGACTCGCGAACTACACGCCATTCACACCAGATGAACGAACCCAAGACCTCACGAATATCGAGCGAGCGTGGCCCGGCGCCGGCGCGATTCAGCGGACTGACGGCGCGATGGAGGCGTTCATCGAAATCGACCCGGGGAACATGGACTTCGCGATGGCCGACGACTGGGCCCAACNCTCCAGGACGCAGGCACCGAGTTCGCCAACAAAGAACTCGACTCGAAGCTCAAATTCCACGCAACAACCCGGTCATTCCCGGTCGAACAGATCACTGAGACAATCGAGGAGCGACTCACCGACGAAGACGTCACACAGAACCCGATCTTCCGGGAACTACTCGAGGAGTATCGGGAGACGCGGCCCAAAGAAATGCGTGACCGCGGCATTCAGCAGGTTCGATACTACATCGGCGTGGAAGTTTCGCCACTCGAAGTCTACGACCGATACCGTGACGAGGGAACGCCGGCTGAAAAGCTGACGCAGTTCCCCGTGATTGGCATCCTGTTCAACCCCTTCGTCACACGACGAGAGGACCTCTCTGACGTCGAACGCCGCGCCCAGATGTTCGAGAAGCTGGACGACCGGATTGCGGATGTCCGTTCCGAGTTCATCCAGCAGGCATCCGGCTGGTCTGCCCACCGACTCAGCACGGTCGAGTTGTTCGTCATGAATATGGACTTCTGGAACGGCGAGGAACACGATTTCGAGACCGAAGCAGACGTAATTCGCGAACAGCCGATTCTCGGCCGCTCACGCCGGGAGGAGGCGTTCAATGCGTAACCTCCCGTTGCAGTCGAGTCGTGATATTCTCTCACAACTCACCCAGTGGGCTCAACAGCCAACCTCCCCCGAAGGTGCAGCACTCTATCTGGGGACTATCGTGGTGCTCGGCGTCGGCGGGACAGCCCTCTGGCAGCGGTACGGCACCGACGACGAGCCGGAAGTCGACTTTTCGGATGTCCTCGACGAAGAGACGCTTGAAGCCGGCGAGGCAGAAGGCCAACTTCTCGACGACATTTCGGAGTCACACAAGACGGCGACAGCACCGGCGGCAATCGAATGGGAGACGCGAGCTGCCCGTGTCGGTGAGCAATGGACGACGACGCTGTACATNCCGGCGGCAATCGAATGGGAGACGCGAGCTGCCCGTGTCGGTGAGCAATGGACGACGACGCTGTACATCGCTGATTACGCCGACTACCCGAACGACGGCTATCTGAGCGACCTCTTCGAGTTGACCGACGTCGAGTTCGACCTCACGGCGCACATCACGCCGAAGAACCAGCAACGCGCACGAAACGAACTACAGGATATCGCGGACGACCTGCAGGTCGACGCGGATTTAGAACAGAGCGTCCGGAGTGAGTACCTCCAAGAGCGGGCGAACGAGGCGGCGGCAACGTACAAGGCCGTCGAGAGCGGCGCGAGTGTGTTCGACCAAGGCCTGTTCGTCACCGTCCGCGCCGACGACACGGACGACCTCCAAGACGCCGTCAGAGCAGTCAAAAGCGCGCTCCGTGACGAACCGGCGAATCTCACGCCGAAGACGGCTATCTGCCGGCAGGACCTCGCACTCCAGTCCGCCGCGCCAATTGGCGACAACGTCTTTGGTCGGGAGTCGATTGCCCTCGGCGGTGCTGTTGGTTCCCTCTTAGCGTCGCCACACAACGCGACGATTCTCGAAGAAGGAGGCNGGCGACAACGTCTTTGGTCGGGAGTCGATTGCCCTCGGCGGTGCTGTTGGTTCCCTCTTAGCGTCGCCACACAACGCGACGATTCTCGAAGAAGGAGGCGTCGAATTCGGGATCCACAAGGACAACCAGAGCCCGGTCGTCATCGACCCGTTCGCCCGCGATAACGGCTATGCGATGTTTACGGTGGGAGATACCGGCTCTGGCAAATCGTTCGGTGCGAAGGAGAACTTCATCCGGTCGATTGAGCAGAGTAAGGACCGCATCGGGATCATTCTCGAACCGCTCAACAACTGGGCGGGCGTCTCCGAAGCACTCGATGCCAAGCGCATTACCGTCGGTGGGACACTCGGACTAAACCCGCTCGAAATCCGCCAGACGCCCGAACACGTCCAACGAGCAATGGGTGAAGACGCGAGCCCGTTCAACGAGAAACTCGACGACGCGATGAGCTTCCTGACGAACTTCTTCGCTCTCCGTGGCATCTCACTCGGCGACCGGCGAACGACACTCGAACTCGGTCTCAGACACGCCTACGAGCGTCATGGCATTACGGGTGATATCACGACGCACGGAAACCCTAGCCCGACGATTCGGGAAATGTTAGACGTCTTTGAGGAGATGGTTGACGACCCCGAATCGTTCGTCGTTCGGTCGGACGCAGAAGCCGAGAAACTTAGCGACGACGCGACGTGGTTGATCGACCAACTGCGGCCCTTCGAAGAAGCGGGCCGCTACGCGAACCTCGGAAAAGAATCGGAGTTCGACATCCGCGACGAGAAAGTCATCTATCTCGACCTCGCCCAGCAGGAGGGGAGCGTCGACAGCAGTACGGCGCTGACGATGCAGTTGCTCATCTCGCTCGTCTACGAGCGAGCGAAAGAGACGGACAAAGAGGTNCTGACGATGCAGTTGCTCATCTCGCTCGTCTACGAGCGAGCGAAAGAGACGGACAAAGAGGTCGTGTTTGTCATCGACGAAGCGCGGTACATCATGCAGGACGCCGCGAGTCTGGCGTTCCTCGAAACGGTGTTTCGACACCACCGCCACCACGACCTCTCGATTCGTCTCGTCACCCAGACCGTCGACGAGTTCTTCGAGCACGCTGAAAGTGAGGCTATCCTTGACCAGTGTGCCGTTAAGCAGTTCCATCGCTTGGATGGGATGGACAAGGAATGGGCCGACGAGTTCGGCCTGAATCACGCCCAGATGCGGTACGTACAGGACGCGGTGCCCGGGAACGAAGACGCTGGTTTCTCCGAGGCACTTGTCGGCGTCGACGGCGAGTGGCGTGGTATCAGAGTCGAAGCGATGCCCAAGGAAACGGAGGTCATCGACTTCGACCCGACCGAGCAGCGGCGGGCGTCGCTGCCCGGTGCTGGTGAGACGGCAGTCTCACCCGAGATTGAGGCCTTTCGGACGGAGTTAGCGCAGCAAGCAAACGGAGAGTCACAAGACATGCAGACTGATTCAACAGCAACTGACAACGGCCAGTTTGGAGGTACCGACGATGCGTGAGCGTGAGTATCTCCGCGTGACACCCACTTCAGAGGAACTTACTCCTCGTGGCATCCCGAAAACGCTCGAGAGTCTCCACAAACTGACCCCTGACAGCTCGGGNAGAGGAACTTACTCCTCGTGGCATCCCGAAAACGCTCGAGAGTCTCCACAAACTGACCCCTGACAGCTCGGGGCTGTGGTCGAAACTCAACCCGTTTACATCCGCGACACCACCGCGCTTCGAGTTCCTTGCGCTTAGCACGGGACAAGATGCGCCGGTCGAGTTCTATTATGGTGCTGACGACTATCTCGGAACACTCGAAGAGCGGCTTCGGTCGATCTATCCGAAAACGTTCGACATCGAGCGTGTCGAGGTGGATGTCGCGTCGAAGTTGATTCATCCGGTTGCATTGTCTCACGAGGAGTTTGTCGAACGCTACCAGCAGGGTGACCTGCAGTACGAGTTCGCCGACGACGAACAGTACTCGACCGCAGATGGCGACGCGGACGTGACGCCCGACGGCGACACAACCATGACACGTGAGTCTGGGGATTCACCGACGGACGCTGCCGACGAGATGGGTGGCAGAACGGCGGACGGACTGGTGTCGGTCGGAGAGACAGTTGTCGAACTCGAAACGACTGACTCCCTCGCTGACGAGGTTTCGCCCACGTCGGTCGAGAAGCCGACAGTCGCCGCAGACGGGACGATTCTCGCCCGCCCCGCGGTCGACACCGTTTCACCACAGGGCGTGCGGTGGTGTGGGTCGGCAGTTCGGAAACAGGATTGGATGTCGTCGTTGACACCGCTGACGGCGACGCCTGACGAGAGCACGCTGCCGGCGGTCGACGAACCGGGGGCTGTGCTCGCATCGCTGATCGACCATCTGAACGATGCACGCGAACCGCTCGCGTTCCAAGTCGTGTTTCAGCGCCGAAAGAGCTGGCAAGCGGATGCGGAACTCCGCAAAGAGGACTTGAATGATGGCCGGGACACGCTGTCGCAGAAGATCCTTGGCGACCTGCTTGACCCCGAATTAGAGTACGAACGGCGGACTCGTGATGAGTTGAGTGACATCGTCGTCAAGCGGCTTGACGCGATTGATGCGGTCAATCCCAAGCGCTCGTACACGACGAATATCCGGGCGATTGGCGTACCAACGAGTGAGGTTGGTCGCGATGCCCTTGATGACCGCCTGTCATCACTCGCGCCGGTCTTTGACCCACTCGACGGCCCGTTCTACGAGATCGAAGCGACGCGACTTCGAGATCGTGGCTTCCGACAATCGAAGAAAGAACAAAACGCGCGAGCAGCGCTCNGAAGCGACGCGACTTCGAGATCGTGGCTTCCGACAATCGAAGAAAGAACAAAACGCGCGAGCAGCGCTCCAGCGACTCCTCTCGCGAGAGGTAGCGACTGGACGTGGTAAGACCCGGCCGGAGTTGGTTCTCTGTGGGGCTGAGCTTGCGAACTTCGTGGTTGTCCCTTCGTCGGAACGATTGACAATGGAGGGTTCTCGTGGGACGCGTGCTGAGCAACAGAGCCGGAACCCGCTTGCCCGTCCGAATCCGGATCTCATGACCGAGTTCCGTGAGGGCATGGCAATCGGCTACGCGCTTGATGAGACTGGTGAAGCGGAGAAGCAACCGACTCGAATACCTCCCGGACTGTTACCGACACACTATGGCCGGTTTGGGACGACTGGGGCCGGTAAGTCCAAGGCACAGATCAATGAACTCCTCTCACTCTACGAGACGACGACTGGGCCGTCGATTCTCATCGAACCGAAGGGCGACGGTATGGCGGAGAACTACATGCGTGCGCATGCTGCGCGTTTCGGCTTGGACGACCTCAGCGAGAATGTTATCTACTTCTCTCTCCCAGATGTCCTCCCCGGCTTCTCGTTTTTCAATCTCGAGCCGTCGCTTGAAAACGGACTCCGGCGGGAAGACGCTGTCCAGCGCAAGGCCGACCACTACGAGGAAATTCTGAAACTCGTTATGGGGGTTGACCGCTACGAGCGGGCGACAGTCGCACCTGGGTTGATTAAGTCGCTGATCAAAGTGTTGTTCGATGAGACGCATGGTCGCGAAAACGGCCAGTATCGCGAGTCAGCGGACTACTTCGCTCATCGGCAGTTAGAGTATGTGCTTGATCAACTTTGGCAGGCAGGGCCACCCCAGCCAGATCTGAGTGCTGCTCCGAAGTCGAGTGACGAGGCTGTCTCGCGGTCACTCCGACGACAGTTACAGGCAGACAAGACGACCTTCTCGAATGTGTTGGGTGGTGTCGGTAATCGTCTTTCAGTTATTTCGGACGACACACATCTGCGTCGAATCTTCAACAACACTGAGCCACGGTTTGATTTCCGCGATGTCATCGACGACGATACGGTGATCCTCTTTGATCTGGGTGATCTCCGTGAGGATGCCGCTCGCGTCATGACCGGTGTGATTCTGACCAACCTTGAGGACGCCTTGAAAGAAGAGAATCAGGATGTCGGTAAGCGGCCGGACGATTACGTGGTTAATCTCCTGATTGATGAGGCAGCGTCGGTTGCTGTTTCGGACGTGATGAACACGTTGCTCGAACAAGGGCGGAGTTTCCGGCTGTCAGTCGGGCTCTCGATGCAGTTCCCCGAGCAAATGAAAGCGGAAGGGGGACGGCGCGCCTACCTCAACGTTCTCAACAATATCGGGAGTCCGATTGTGGGGAAAATCAACGTTGACCGCGAGCTTGCCCGGGCGATGGCTCACGAGGAAATGGACCCAACAGCGTTCGCGAACCGAATCCGGTCACTTCCGCGTGGTGAGTGGATTGCGAATCTTCCAAGTCCGATCTTCGGTGAGACTGGACCGTATCCGTTCAGTCTCGCTCCGCTTCCGATTCCGGATGGGCATCCTGAGAGCGACCGCCCTCTTACCGAGAGTGAGGAGTCTCGATTTAGTGAGACACTCAGTCGGATGCAGGGCCACGTTGACGAGACGTACGGCGTGACCACGACTGAGGCACCGACGGCAGAACTCCCCGACAAACTCAGTACCACGCTTGACATTACCGATGGGGAACTCGACACGGCTCTTGCGAAAGTCGTTCGAGCGGTGCAACTTCGGCTGTCCGAACGTGAGACGAACGGCTGGGTTCCAGTCGAAACCGTTGATGATGAACTCCGCCGTCTGTGTGACGAATCGGGTGGTGATGCACCGACGTACGACGAACTATCGACGATTCGCCAGCGCTCTCGCTTCCTTGAAACGACGGTTCATCTCGATCAAGACGAACTCGTGATTCGTCTCACTGAAGCGGGCGAAGCGGTTGCTACCCCTGATACTGGGACAGTCCAATCTGCTGGTAGTTCGAAGCATGACGCTGCTCTCGCGCAAATCGAAGCAGAGCTGACGACCCATGGCTGTACAGTATCGATACTCAGCCAAGACGGGAGCGAGAAACCGGATGGGTGTGCGACGCACCCTGCGTTTGACGCTCCGTTTGCCATCGAGGTCGAGACGACAACGCCAGGGAAGCCTGCGAAAGTCCTCACGAACCTCCGCAAAGCACAGGAGGCGGGGGAAATCCCGATGTTTGTCGTTCGGGCTGGTGAGCCGGAACCCTACTGGGCAGAACGTGTCGAACAGGTGCTGTCGCCACCGCTTCGCGAACTCCAGTCAGGAGACACGCGGTTCTATACGACTGATACAACGATCTCGTTCAATGGTGGTGCGAGCGAGGAGGGTGGTCTGACGGCACTTCGACCCGTGTCGCCTGAGAGCGCACAGACGATCTGGTCACGAGTCGATGGGGATCTTGTTTTGGAAGACGGTGCTGGGGGTGAACTGCTTCGAGTTGAGTCATTAGACGAACTCTCGAAGAGCCGACTGCCTGCGGTTTACAGCTATGATTCGGTGGCCGATGAGTACGTCGTCTACGCGGAGGGCGAGCAGTATGTCTACGACTCGAAAGAGGCGTTTACTGCTGACTGGACTAAGCTCAAGCGGCCATTCGTCCCCGAAGATGAACTGCTGTATCCAGGATTCAGTAGTGAGCAGTATCTTATCGTCATTCTTCGGAACGACGGTGACGCAGTGATTTATCGGGACGGCACAGTACGGCCCTTGAGTGACCTCTCGGAGCTGGATCTCGTCGCACAGCCAACCCGATCCAATACCGCAGCGGCCGAAAGAGCCGCAACCCCCACATCAGACGAGTCGGACGAGTCTCTGGTCGACGTATCGGAGCTTGCAGACGACCCTGATGCTGTTGTGGGCTGCTTCGCAGAGGAGTTCCTCCGTGAGACAGCCCACGGATCTGTCTCCTCTGAACGGGTTTACAACTGCTATCAGTCGTGGGTGACTGAACAGGGGCTTTCACCGGACTCAAAGCGGTGGTTCACACGCCGGCTGAGACAGCACGTCGAGTTCGATAGCACGGTCAAGAAAGACGGGAATGCCACAACTCGTCATTACGATGGGCTCGCCCTCACTCAGGAGGAATTATCTAATGACTGATACTGGTCTGTCAGCGTTTGTCCCCGGTCAGACGAACAACGGCCGATTCAGCCAGAAACCGGTTAAAGGAGTGTTCAGACGGATGGTTACGACAGGTTACGATAGTCCCATCCAGAGTTACGACAGCCGTTACGATAGAATTCGGATAATAGCGGGATTGAACGGTGTATTTTGGACAGATTCGGATTGTCGGTTACGACAGAATCCGACTAGTATAGACAGGGGGGACCCCGTCGGAACTGGGTATTGTCAAAGTGAGCAGACAATGCAGACGTATTTGGACTCTGAAATGACTGCGAGTCAGCGAGGAACAACGAATGTGTGATGAAATTGACCTCGATATAGACCAGCTGCCACCCGAACTTCGCGAGCGTGAGCAGTGGGTTTGCTGGCGGAGTGAGATGCGAGATGACAAAGCGACGAAGGTCCCCGTCAACCCTGCGACTGGCGGCTTCGGTTCGGCAACCGATTCCGTGACATGGGCTGATCTCAATACTGCGGTTGCGGCTGTCGAGTCAGACGACACTGATGGGATTGGGTTTGTGTTCACCGATGACGACCCGTTTGTCGGTGTGGATTTAGACGACTGTCGAGACCCTGAGACGGGTACGATTGACGACGACGCACAGGCGATAATCACACAGCTAGATTCCTACACGGAGGTGTCGCCATCGGGAACGGGTTTCCACATCCTCGTTGCGGGTGAACTTCCTGCAGGACGGAATCGCCGCGGGAGTGTCGAGTGCTACGATACGGCGCGCTTCTTCACAGTAACCGGTGCCCACGTTGCGGGGACGCCGACAGAGATCACACATCGACAGGACGCACTTGTCGATGTTCATCGTGAATACGTCCAGCCCGATACTGAGTCAACAGTGGAGCCACCGAGTACAACACCACCCGCAGCAGCACGTGATGACGCGAGTGAGCCTGCCCTCAATGACGAGGTTGTGCTGACAAAAGCGAGGGAGGCAGCGAACGGTGAGAAGTTCGATCGACTGTGGCGAGGGCAGACAAGTGGGTATGAGAGCCACTCGGAGGCGGATATGGCACTCTGCTGTCTGCTCGCGTTCTGGACGGGCGGGAACCACCCACAGATGGACCGCCTCTTTCGGGACTCGGGGCTGTACCGCGAGAAATGGGACGAAGTCCACTATGCAGACGGGTCGACATACGGTAAGAAGACACTTGAGCGAGCAGTCCAGCAGACGTCGGAGTTCTACGACCCAGACACGCAGCCTCGTGAGGACCACGAAACTACGACGAAACAGAGTGTGGGACCGCAATCAACGCAGGACAAAGCGTATCTCGCCGAGAAGAACCGGGTGTTGACTGAGCGAGTTGAAACGCTCGAGGCAACCCTCGCGGAAAAACAGGCGTACATCGAGGAGTTGGAAGCGACTGTTGACCGGCTTGAGCAGCGTGTCGAGGCAGTAGCACCGCGTGACCAGGATGAAGATCCTGACACGGAATCTGCATCAATGTGGGAGCGAACACGATCATGGTTGAAGTGAGACCGTGTCACCGCAACATGGGTTGATAGTGAGATACTTCTGCTGACGACGCGGCCCTGTTGAAACTCTCTCCTTCAGACGAGCAGTCCTGCGAAACAGCCGGCCAGTCAATGTGCGTGTGTCCCGACAATTGTGTCTAGGCAGGGTTCAGACGATGCAAATGACAACTAGTGGTTTAGTGTCCACCCGAGACAGCGTGTAGACCGACGATACCGACGACGATCACGCCGATGAAGAGTATTCGGGCGAGAGCGGCTGGTTCATCAAAGAGAATAATTCCAAGCGTGGCTGTCCCAACGGCCCCGATACCTGTCCAGACAGCATATGCTGTCCCGATAGGGAGATCTTTGACGGCTTGAGCCAGGAGTACCATACTGATGATGAGAGCGACAACAGTACCGACTGTTGGCACTGGCTTTGAGAGTCCGTCCGAATATTCGAGTCCAATTGCCCAACCAATCTCAAACAGGCCTGCGAGTATGAGGATATACCACGACATGACGTCTCTGCTTCGCTGTCCAATCTGTCTATAGCTTCTGCTATCCATTGAATGAGACCGATTCAACTAACCTTGGCACGGGCGCTGGGCTGTGTACTCGCGGATCCGCATTCCTGATCGTCTTCTTTGTCTGGAAGATATTCCTCACGGTAGGGGTGTCTGAATGAACTCCGTTAGTACGTGAACAATTGCTGTGGCTGTTTTTATCCTCCATTGAGGGGTGGAGGAGTCAGCACCCCATGCAATCTATGTCTTCCGACCACGAGCAACAGCGATCACGACTCTCTGGCGAGCATACTGAACAACCGAGCGACGAACCGTGGACAGATCTCGAACTGGCGCTCCCTCACAACAGAAGTCCGACTGGCATCGTCTCATTTGTCGAGCGTGTACTCGTCGAACTTACCCACGAAGACGTCGGAGCTGAGTTCGTCTCGACGAACCTAGCGGGGGTGAAGCGGACGCAGTTCATCGGCGTCGAAGACGCCGGCCAGCGGTTCCAGAAGCGGTATTTCGACGACCGTCTCGGCTGGGACGAAACAATAGTCAGCCGTAGAACAGTTCGTAACGAGCTGGTTAACCGACTCTCGCGGTTATCCCTTGACCGAATTGACGAGCCGCCGAATGCTGAGCCAGATACGTTCCGCGTGATGTCTCTTCATCAGTTCTGAGCCCACTATATTGTTAACCAACACAGAACCGCAGACTTCCGCGATGTTGGTTAACGGCGTGGCAGCGNGATGTCTCTTCATCAGTTCTGAGCCCACTATATTGTTAACCAACACAGAACCGCAGACTTCCGCGATGTTGGTTAACGGCGTGGCAGCGAGCGCCAACGGAACCTCCATCTCGCGAAGAGTGGTGGTTCGGATGCTGTCGATGTGAGCATGAACGAAACGGTTGTCCAAGGTCGTTTCTGAGAACCCCTAGAGGGGGTCCACAGATGTTTAAGTCACCACAGAGCAATCATTTACCCATGGCCACGGATCTCACTGAACGGGTGCAAGAAATCGCCGAAGCGCGGGGTATCCCCGAATCAGAGATCCTCGAACAGGCGTTGGAACGCGGCGTCGAAGATCTCTGGGTTGACCTCGTCCTCTCGCGATACATCGACGACGACATCGACCGCGAGACCGCAATCAACCTCGTCGGTCGAGATCGTGTCAAGCGAGCAGAGCAGGAGGTACAGGCCGTCGAAGACGATGTTCGGTGGGGACTGAATGCGTGATCCTCGCGGTTGCTGATGCGGGCCCCATTATTCATCTCGACGAGATTGACGCGCTTGCATTGCTCTCAGTCGTCGACGAGCTACTGATTCCACAGACTGTCTACCAAGAACTCGAGGCGGGGATGGTCCCACCTGCGCTCGAAACCATTGAGTACGAACTGGTCGAGAGTGATACAACCGGCCTTGGCGTCGAGTTGGACCCCGGTGAGACAGCTGCACTCGCCGTCGCATCTGAACGCGCTGCCGTCCTCCTGACTGACGACCTTGCAGCACGAGACGCTGCGAACGATCGCGATGTGGAAGTCCATGGCTCGATTGGGATTCTCGTGCTTGCGTCTACACGGGGAGAACTCGAGAAATCAGCGGCGGCTGAGCTGATGCGAGCGCTCCAGACTGAAACGAGTCTCTTCGTTACTGACGCTGTGGTTGAGCACGGTATCTCACTCCTCGATGAGAGCTAATTTGTCGGTTCTCGACTTTCCGAAGGTTGTTCTGTTCATCGACGGCGTTGCCGTTGTCGGCTATCGCAACCTGCAACTGGACTGACTCTCCGACTGGGCTGTTTCTCGTGCACGCCGTGAGGCGTGCAGCGCGCAATAGGGTGCGCTGCGTGACTCTCCATGCCTAGTCCCGATCCGCACGACGACACGAGTTGCGACTACGAACAGTTCGAGAAAGAACAGCTCACCCAGGACCGCGACGCCATCGGCGTCGACACGGCGGACGTCGACGACGCGACGGCCCAGCGCCTGGTCAATGACCTCGTCGACGCGGCCGTCGTCACTTTGGTTCCCGAGGACCAAGTTCTGGTTCACGAGCCGAGCGGCACCACGTTCGACTCGACGACACAGCTGGCCGTCTTCCACCGTGGCTGGACGACCGGCCGCGACGCCGACGGGGAGGGCGAGTGATGCAGCAGAACCTCGTCGGCTGTGCGTTTTGCGACGCCCCGCCCGGTACCGAGACTGGCGAGGCCCACACCTGGGGGCAAGACGAGCGGGTCACCCACCCGATCTGCGTCGACTGCGCGATTCAGACGGAGCCGGATCCCGACGAGCACGATCACGTCGCCTGTGACGGCTGTGGACTGGTCGTCGACACGCTCGCAGCCCTCACCCGGTTCCGGGTCGAACTGGGGCATCTGGAAGGCCCGTTGCAGTTGTGCGCCCGCTGTAGTCCGGGCGGGCTCGCGACGTACTGGACGCGCGACCTCGAGGAACATCTCGTCGCGACGCCGGCGGAGTGACCCCAAACACTCTTTACTGATTCGCTGTAAACTGTAATCAAGAACGATCCGTGTCACGCACTTCAAATCGCTCTGACGGCGACATCGTTCGCGACTTCCTCTCGGTCGCGGACCTCCTCGAGGAGCCACAGCTGGCTCAGCTGTACGCGTACCTCGCTCGGGAGGGCGAGGCGACCGTCCAGGACGTGATGGACGACCTCGAACTCGCCCAGGGGACGGCCTACAGCTACGTCAACCGGCTCGTCGACGCCGGCGTCGTCGACGTCACCGACGACGAGCAGCCGCGCCGGTACGCCGCCCGTGAGATCGACCTGACCGTGACGACGGCCGCCGGTGACCGCGAGTACACGATCACGCCGGCGCTGATCGACGCCGTCGGCCGCCGGGAGACGGACGCGGACATCGACACCTACATCGACCGCCACGGCGTCGCCGGCCTCGCGACCGCGCTCACCTACGCCGTCGCTCGGGAGCGTGGGGAAGTAACCCACCGCCTGATGGCCGAGGATCTGGACATCTCGCCGCTAGCTGCGGAGATGATTCTCCAGGCGCTCCGGCCCGTCGTCCACGAGCACTACGCCATCGAGGACACAGGGGCGGGACTCGACGAGTTGGACATCGACGGCGACAGCGCTGACGACGCGTGAGCCGGCTCCACATCGCTGACACCGGCCTGTTCGTCGCGATGGGGCAACCGTCGAACAGTCGGTACCAGGCCGTCCGGGGGTTCGCTCGCCGGAACGACATCGCCTTCGTCCTGCCCGAACGAGTGTACGAGGAGCTGACCGTCGACGATCCGGACGTTGAGGACGTGCCAGTTGACACCGCGATCGACGAGGGCTGGGCGACGGTCGCGCCGCCGCTGGAGTTTTCAGAGCCGGTCGTCTCGCGGGTGATGGACGGCGTCCAGCGGTACATCGCGAACGCCGACGACCGCCCTGCCGACGAGGTCGAGCGTGCGGACGCCGCCCTCGCCGCCCTGGCTGCCCAACACCTCAGCGCGGGAACGGCAACCGAGGTCTACATCTACACGACCGATATTGCGGCTGGGGAGGGGGCTGAAACCGTACTCGGGAGTGAAGGGTACGGGGACTCGGTGACGTACGTGAACGGGTTTCGGTTCATCGAGGATCTGATTGCCGGTGACAGCTGACTGATTGCTAATCTGATTCGGTGGGAGAGGACCCTCGAAAGCCCTCGGCCGCTCGACGTCCCGCGACCGCCGCTGCGCGCCTCGGGGCTGCGGTGCTTGCGGGGTCGGGGGACGGCCGAGGCGGCCTCGCCCTTTCTGAGTCCGCCAGGAGGCGGGTTGCTCCAGAGTCGATTTCGCATAGTAAGATTTCGGTCTGCAGCTGGGTCTACCACCAACAACTAACTCCAGCAACTGAGATATCCCCTCAGTATGCCAAATGGAGGGCACCAACGACGGGCAGATGAGGAGGAACTGATTGACGCCGTCGAAGATGAGGGGTGGGAGTATTACGCTGATCCCCCAGACTGGATCGTCGAGAGTGCGACAGCAGATGGCGTCGACCAGTCTGCTGGGTTTGACGCTGCTCGGGAGGTCTATCAGGGAGACAACTATGTTTATCTCGCAGTTTCGTCCGTTCATGGGCGGGACATTCACGTGTTCTCACAGCAGAAATCGGAGTACCACGAAACCACCTCCGAAGAGGGAGTGTGTCCCAACTGTCAGGCGTATGTCCGCCGATACGACGAGGATGACTATCTCACGTGCCATCGCTGCGGGTGGCAGTACAAACCGTTGAAAGAGCGGCTTCGAAATCTCTTCTAACTTATACTGATGCAGGTGTGTACACCCGGGCCGCACCGCAAGCGCCTACTTGCCAAAATTACGGCTCCCGAACCGCGAG
This sequence comes from Haloferax gibbonsii ATCC 33959, assembly GCF_000336775.1. Taxonomy (GTDB): domain Archaea; phylum Halobacteriota; class Halobacteria; order Halobacteriales; family Haloferacaceae; genus Haloferax; species Haloferax gibbonsii. Next base: position 99,876 of record NZ_AOLJ01000001.1, read on the forward strand.
TAGCCGGCTCTCGTAATTATGCCCCGGATTCGTCTGGATATATGCCGTCTCCCCGACGACAACCGGAGGGCCAGTCCGCTCCCCGATGTCCAGTCGCCATCGACGTGTCCCGTCCGCCCGTGCGACAGCTGCAAGCTCCTCACCCTGACTGAAGTACACTGTATCCCCCGCGACAGTCGGCGATAGGACAGCTCCCGTGTCGGTCTCATACGTCCATATCACCGGTCGTGCGATCCAGCGCGTGGAGTCGAACGACGTTCTCCTCCGTGCGGGTGATGACGATCAGCCGGTTCTCGTGAAGCGCCGGTGCCCAGCGCATTGGGGGCAGGTCACTGTTGGACCATTGCTCTGTCCCGTCATCCGCCGCCAGCGCGAACGCTGTTCCACCGGTCCATGCCTCAGTGAGATAGAGGTCGTCGTCAACCACTGGGGGATACACTGCTCGATCGCCAAGCTGCTCCCACGCAATCGTCGCATCGTCACGGGGGCCACGCGCTTCCGGTGTGTGGCGTGTGTTCCGGGCGTCGTAGCCGATCTGGGGCCATGTCCCTGCGGGGATGGAGTCGTCAGTCGACGGCGTTTGGTCCCCCTGAGTATCGGTTCCACTGCCCGGACTAGCCAGACAGCCAGCCAGGCCGCCCGTGAGGAGTCCACCTGTCGTCGCGAGGACGGTACGGCGGCGCATATCTGTTCTTGTTGTTCAGTACAGCTAATGGTCTTGTGGTCGCTCAAACACCTGTTTGTCCATCGTCCAGAGAGGCGACGTCGACGTCGCCGTTTAAGAGTTTGGAGGCTGCGTTCCCGGTTCGGCCACCATCGTGACCTTCCTGCAGCCAGCGATCGACTGTCGTGTAGCTCCGGTGTACGCGTCGTTCGTGAACGGTTTCGAAACCGACTCGCCATCTGAGTGCTCGGGAAGGTTCGGGGTGGTACAGCGGGCGAGGGCCAGGATACCTCCGCCGGCCGTCGTGTGTTGGAGGAGCTGTCGACGCGTCAGCGGGCTATATACGCTTTGGCTAGCGCTGGGGTAAACCCTTCTGGAGGGACAAACAGCTATTAGCGTCAAATGGGACCTCCTCGAAAGCCCCCGGGGGCTCGACGACCGCGACTCGCTGCGCGCCTCCTTCCTGCGGTGCTTGCGTCGCCGGGGGACGTCGAGCCCCCCGGCCCCTTTCAGTCCCGCCCTGGGGGCTATTGCTGGGCAAGCGCGCTCTACCGATTGGCTAGTGTGGTACGATACGGCTCGCACCGCTCGCCGCGTTCCGCCCTCCGCGTCGCTCGCGACCGACCATTCCGGGCGGTCTGCCTGCAGTAGCGGGCGGACTGCCGGGCTAAAGTGCATGTTCCCTCGACGCCAGCGGGAAAGCGCGGGGGGCTGCGCGGCGTGGCTGCTCACCCCCCACGCTTTCTCCGCTGGTCGCTCGCTCCGGGCGGGTCGGCGCGCGGTGCTGGTTGGGGCCACCTCATGCAGGCGCGCTCTCGCTCGCGCCCGGTAGGGCGCTCGCGAAGGCGCGAGCGAGAGCGCGCAGATGGTTCTGTCGGTCGGTGTCGTCGGAAAACCGCGATGTAAGGGCATCGCGGTGTCGGGCGCGTGAGCGCCTTCGGAGTTGGTGAACTCCAATGTCTAGTAACAACGCTAGCGGAAAGGTCGTTACGGTCGATGAACAGGCATTCGAGAAAGCGGGCGGTCAGGCGGTCGATGAAGACGGCTTCCCGGTCGTCGACGAGACGCCGGAGTTCGAGGCGGCGGTCGAGCAGGAGACGCAGGCGAAGGTGGATGCGAACCACCCAGACGGGATCGCAGACACGAGCAACGAGCGGATTCACGGCGTCACCCTCGAACAGGAAGAGCGCATTCGGGCGCGGGAAGCCGAACTGGAGCGCATCAGTGCCCAGGCCGAGCTGGGAACGCAGGACGGTCGGGAGAAGCGGACGCGAGAGATTGCGGCGAAGCGGAGCGCTGAGCGGCGTGCAGAGTTCCAGAAGCGGGCGGCGAGCGTGAACCCGATGGCTGACCCGGAACGAGGTGATCCCCGTGCAGAACTCACGCAGGAGCAGTTGGCGGCGGTGAACAAGCAGTCGATGCGGCTGGCAAAGAAGCTGGATGGCTGGTCGCGAGCAGCGATTGGTCGGCGGCTGGGTGAAGCCGTCGTCGGTGGGAAAGACCTGATGAGCGCGGTCGTCGGGGTGTTCGAGGAGTTGCAGACTGCGCCGGGGCAGGTGGTTCCCATCGGAAAGCTCGAGGACGTCAATCGCAAAGAGGTGAGCATCGAGGGTCGTGTGACGCAATTGTGGGATCCCTCCCATCCGAGCATCGCTCAGGTCGGACTCATCACGGACGACAGTGGCCAAACGCGGGTGACAATCTGGGAAAAGTCGGATGCACCGTTGATCGAGGAAGGCGAGCAGGTTCGCATTCACGGGGCGGCACGGAACTGGTACGAGGGACGCGTCTCACTGGCCGTCACTGGGTGGTCGACCCTGCATTTCCCTGAGCGCGGTCGGTGGTGGGAAGAATAGCCAGCTGACGCTGCCCTCTTTTTTGCTGTGTGCCGGACCAACCCAGACCCCACCGCCCCACCCACCGCTCCGTGCTCGCTTCGCTGCGCGCGCAGCCACGACCTTCGTAACCAGCCAATCACGTCAGAACTTGTCCATGCTTCGACAGTCAAGGAGATGAGTTCGGAGGGATTGTTGTGGTTCAGTCCGTGTTTTGGTATAGCCGGAGGCCGCTGACAGCGCACCCGAGGAAGGCAATTCCTTCCCAGACTAGAACCTCGATTAGGCCAGTGGTGACAGCTCGCCGCACAGAGGTGATTCCCCAGAGAGCGGTAGTTCGGCGTAGACTTATCGCTCCCACTGTTTTGATGGCTTCTACCGGTGAGACACCGAGGAGTGCTGATCCGGCGAGGGCGAATACTACGAGAAGAGCTAATTGCTGGCGGCCGAACTGGAAGAAGTTACCGACGGCACTACTGAGATAGGTGTTGATGACGTATCGAATTGTCCCGAGGACACCCACCATTCCTTACCTGTTCCCTTTCAGACGGAGTCGGATAAATTCTCTCACGGGTGTAGGGTTCTATTGGCCGCCGATCCCTCGCTTACGTGCGATCCAGAGAATCAGTGGTTCGGGCGGGTACTGGATTCGGAGGCGGATATTGTGAAGGAGTCCAGCATCGGATTCTTCCTTGACCTCGTCGAGTACGGATCGATACTGTGATCGTCCGATCTTGGAGATAGCAAAGAGTTCGGCCAGTGTCTCATCGATCCAGCAAACGGCTACGAACGGAAGTATGGCGGCGATAGTGATTCCGAGCCCTATGATCAGGTAGGCAGGCAGCATCACCGTGGAGGGTGCGAACTGGAAGGCTACAACGAGTGTGCGTGGTAAGGCCATTATCCCGGCGAGGAAGAGCAGGCCGAACGTTAGGTAGAACGTCCAGAATAGGGCCCTCCCAATGAATCCCATCTGGTCGTGGCCAACCTCATGGAGGAAAACGTAGTCGACGACATCTTCTGAGAAGTCTTCTTTGGCTTGCTCGTTCATCAGGAGGGTGCCGAGCGGAGAGTAGTCTCCCATCCGTTTACTCTCGTCGTGGAACCAGTACACGGTCCGTGAGATCCCGCTGGCAGAGTATTCTCCGGTGTCGGTAACTCCTCCCAGGTTCTTTGCGTAGAGTTGAGTCAGCCCGGACTGTATTTTCCCGAACACGGCCACGTAGCACCGTCTTGGCAAATATATATGAGAAGCTTGTATTTAAGCGAACTGACGGTGATAGTCACCGGATTCCTGAACCTTTGGTTACGGGAGCGGACCACCGTTGACGTAGAGATATTTACATGGATGGCCGAATTTCGCTACGAAGGGGGTAGGTCTGAGCTGGTAACCGATCCGGAGGATGTCTACTATTGGCATGACGGCGTTGATGTGGTGGTCCTGTCCTATTCGAAGGTGACCGTGCGCTGTCCGGTTTCTCATGTTGCCGTCGGCGGTTTCTCCGGTTTTCTCGTTGTACGCGTACTCGATGTATTCCTGAAATTCTTCTCCTGCGTGGGTGTCGATCTGGGAGATGAGTGGTGTGAGTGTTCTTGTGCCGGTGCCGCCGTCCATTTGCCGGACGACGTCGTCTCCGAGATCGTTCAGGAGTTCGTAGAGGGTTGATTCGAGTCGGGGGATGCTGATGTGGATGGAGGCGGCATATTCTTTGTCGAAAAGGTGGTTGACGGCATCCGTAAGGTACCAGATGGTGTGGTTTGAAAGCCCGGAGACCATGTTCAGTAGACGGAAGAAGTCCCGTTCTCGAAGCCATCCTTCTTCGATCAGTCTAATGACCGCTCCGGAGATCACTACATGGGATTGGAGTAGGTCTTGAGCGTAGTCCTGAGTGATGTCGTCGTCAGGACCGACCTGAGTGAGGTGGCCTGACAGCTGCGGGTGAAGGTTGTCTACGTGATCAATTAGCGCGAAGTGCTCCGGGTCCTGTTCTCCAAACGGTGGGAGCAGCTCGAACTCGTTTACAAGCCAGTAGAGTGCCTTCGTAGGGTTGTCGTGGACTGCGATATTTTTGAAGATATCCTGAAGAGTTTCTGACTGTGCTTTCAGCGTTCCTGGGGCTGCTTTCTGGATTTTCTTCCCGGAGTTCTTCAGCTCTCGTCCGCCTTCCCGGATCGAGTCCTGCATCTCGTTCTTCCACTCCACCTTTTCATCGTCGTCCAGCGTTTCAGATACGATCGGGTCACGAAGAGCCTCGTCGATTATATTGCCTTTCAGCAAGGCGTCTCGCTCGCCTTGTGTTTCGACGTATCGCCAGTATTCTTCCGTGTATCTCCGTTTGAGGCCGGCGTCGTCGATATCGAGTGCTCTTCCGATCTCGATGGCTTTTCCCAGGAAATCGCGGCAGGCGTTCTGGTCGGTGACATTCTCCCCCAGTTCGTGGTCTTCCTGTCTATACCGGTTCGCACGGACGATACAAATCACAAAGAGCCGTTGGAGTAGACCTCGGTCGAAGGATTTGTCAGGGTCCGTGTGTTCAAGTACGAGGTCTATCGTTTCCTCGAATCCGGTTCTCGTGCCTTTCTCCTCTTCGTAGTATCTGTCGTCTAAGAAGTCGACAGCGGTGGAGAGTTCAGACGAGTTGTCGTGAGATAGTTTGGCCTGGAGATCGACCAGTTCCTGAAGAGATCTGACGATGATCGAATCGTGCTCCTCTCTTAGTCCCTGCTGAAGCGATTTGCTGAGGAGGTGTTTCGCGGCTCGTGCGTGGTCGTAAGATCCATTGTTGATCTTCCACTGGCGCAGGGCTTCGATTGCTGCTATCAGAGGGTGGAAATGGGTTATCGGCCCTAATTTTTCTGGGATCTTCTCGTTCGCTGTCTCTGGGCTGTCGTCGATAAACCGGATAAAGATCTCTAAGTCGGAGGTGAAGCTAAAGGCTTCTCTGGGTTCTTTTTCAGCCTTCTCCCAATGTTCCTGTATAGTCTCTATAGAAGGCACGTAGACGTACATCAGCGCTTGATTCTCATTATATCTTCCGTAGGTGTTTAACACCTGACTCCGGATTCTTAATCCCTGAACCAATAAAGTGACATATGTCTTGAGTAGCAGACTGCTTGCTGTAAATGGTGTCTCGTGTTGAGGGAGGTCTTCTACGCCCGGTATAGGCACTTCACTCCCGCGTAGAGTCTATTGTCCCCTCAATGGGTGAGGGGCTCGCTGTACTGGCGAGTTCCCTGAACACGGTGAGAACGATGGCAACCAGAGACATCTACGAAACTGGCTTCGACGAATTCAAAAGACGGAACGGCAACCTCATCGCCAAATTCGACGACTCACTCGGCGTCTACAGCAGCGTCAGAAAATACGCCCGCACACTACCCAGCGAAGCACGCGCAACACAAGACGGCAACCACATCCAAATCAAAGCCGACGAAACACTCCAAAACGGGTTCCCCTTCAACATCAACCAAAACAAGGGTCTCCTGTCACGGATAGCTCAGCTCGGATGATATCAGACGGATACTCCGATTTGATCTTCCTCAGCTAGCCGCACGTATTCGTTCAGAGAAGCGTTGCAGAGTGCATAGAATGATATGAAGAAGTAGATCGAGAGCTCGCGGCTGTTCTCGATAATGTCGCCGTGGGCGATCTTGTTACGTCTCTGCCTTACAGTCTCATCTAAGAAAGTGCTGAATACGCCATCAAAGAAGTGCGATATCAGACTACCCAGATTCTTCGTCTGGGTCCGGCCTCTTCCCGGCATCTTGAATTTCGTCTCATGATCCTTCTCGATAATCTCCCCGCCTGTTTCTTCCACTAAATCTCCCAGCACCCCCTCAAATTGGAGAACAATACCAGCAAGAAAACCTCTGTAATGCCCCTGCTCAAACTCCATCAATAAGTCGTTCAACAACTCACTCCGATCCTCAAAAAACCCGATATTCTCGAATGTATTCCGAGCCTTGTCGAGAAGCTCTTCCTCAAACCGTTCAACAATGAACTCACGGGCTGCTTCCTCATCTGACTCCAGTAACTGTTGAAACTCTTCAAACTCAGATGGAGTCATAAACCAGGACCATGCGAAATCATCTCTGGACGCAAGGTACCGGCGGATTGATTCCTTCTCACTATCACTCTCACAGCTCTCTATCAAGAGCTGGTTCAAACTGACCAGGTCTCCGTCATCCTCGGGAGGGAAGAACGGCTCCATACGGTTGAACAGGTCCTGGCTCAGGGCACCCTTGATAATGGGGATATCTCGTAGAGATCCAAAATTGAGCCGGTACCAGTCCAAGTCTATCGGATCGGCATACGTCTGGAAGAATTCCTTATACAACGGCGTATTCAATAGCCGAGCCAGAGAATCCCGTATCTCATCGGTCTCTGCCTGCAATCCGATCATAGCAGTATCAAACAACGCATCCTCAACCTCAACTCTGTAACAACGCTGGTTATCGAAAATCTTAGGGATAACCAGGTCTGGATTCTCGAACACACCCCGATAATCTACTTCGAATACCGGGCCCTCCTGGTTGTAGCGCCTTGGTTCATTTTCGATATACTCTGCCAATTCGTTGTGGCCATCCTCTCTCAATTCCTCTACTACATTAGCTTCAGTAATCTCTACTCCCTCTGATTCGAGTTCGTCCGTGTAGGACTGGAGATCTAGAAGGTACAGATCAATGTCATCAGAGGTGATAGCCCTGATTTCGCTGGATGGGTTCTTGATTACCGGTCGGAAGAACTTGTCATCGATACCGGAGTCCTCTCGTTCCTCTTCGCTGAAATAGAAGAAGTCGTTGTTTCCTGTACTGAGCCCGCTTCCTGCCTCGACACCTGAGAGATCGCCGAAACGAGTGAAGCCGTCAGAAGTGATGATATCATAGATAGGCGGGTTCGACAGGATCCGCACCACGTTCCTAGCTTCCAAATCCTCGTGGGACGCCTTTACCAACTCCACGTTGTAGGGGTTGTAGCGATTCTGGAGTATCATGTCGAGCGGTTGCTCGAACAATCCCCGAGCGTTCTCAGGTAACTCCGTCTGATTGAATTTCCCAATCCCTGTCTCACGTACATCTCGTGGTCTATCTTCCTTGATTACCGTGAGCAGTACCAACTCCGTGGAACGAGCACTGCCTATCGGACCAACAGGCAGTTCAATTACCCGGTGGATCCCGCAGCTTTCAGTCAACTCCTCTAATAAGCCCTGCTTCAATGCACTTTTCGGAAGCAAGAACGCCCCTCTACCACCCTCTTTCAGGTGTGAAACAGATTTAGTGACAAAGGCTGCTGAAGCGATCTTTCCTCTGCCAGGAGCCCATTTTTGGATCCTTTCACGTCTTTCTGGGCTGACGTGGAACAGCCTTCCCATGGGCGGGTCGCCAATGACCGCATCAAACTTCTCCGCCTCCTCGTCACCTGAAGATGTCCCAGGTAGTTGCCATTCAAAGAAGTCTTGAGTAACTATTTCGGCGTTCTCATTCTCTTTTAGCCTGTTACGGGCTAAATCAGCGTATAGTGGTTCGATTTCGATGCCTACCAATTTCGAGCCTTCTGTGTATTCAGCGGCTTTTTGCATTAGAGATCCTGTTCCCGCAGCGATATCGAGCACTGAATAGTCCTTCTCTGAAACGGCCCAACCCGCCATCAGTTCTCTCAGAGGCTCCGGAGTGTAAGGCGGCAAATAGCCTGCATCAGCAAGCAAATCCATCATCTCAAACGAATCTATCTCTCTGGAGCTTCCTTCTCCGGTAACGATCTGGGTTAGCAGTATGCTGTGGTCCGTGGAGTCCGAAAGTTCGTACTGAAAGAATCCCTCCTCACTGAGCTCGATAAAGCCGTTTTTAGTTGCATACAGCACATTGTCCGTGTCTTCCGGCTCTCCCTCCGCCGAATGGAAACGATCTGTAGGGATCACCCGGAGAGACTGGTCCTCCAGCTCGACGACTAAACCGCCTCTATCAAGCGTCGCAGATAGTACCTCAGAGACCGACTCCAATTCCTCAGAAACTGAATGAAGATCTATTTCCGGAGACCGCTCACGAATCATTATTGTCACAGTTTTCGACACCAACTCTCTTCAGCGTTAGGTCAATCAAGGGGATACGAACCAGCTTCGAACAACAACACCACGGGCTTAGAAAACAGGTCAGAAGCAGCTTTGACCGCGTCTCCCCCAGCATGTTCGTGCCCCGCCTTGCGTCGGACCTCGAGTGTCCAGACGAAATCCGACAGCGGGCCCGAACCCTCGCGGAGGAGGCCGAGGAGCGTGGCGTCACGACCGGCGTCCATCCAGCCGGGTTTGCAGCGGCCTGCCTCTACAAGGCCGGTCGCGAGGAGGGGCAATGGCTGACGCAAAGTGACGTCGCGGAAACAGGGAACGTCACGCCAACGACTGTCCGGACGCATCACGAGACGTTAGAGGAGCAGGTAGCCTGACAACGCACCTGCACACCTACTACCGTTAGATAATTTTCCCAGAAAACTATTTGTTTCTAGACTGCGTAGCATCCAGTATGACCGAGACGTGGGACGACGTCAACGAGCAGGTCAAGGCGGACTGGAAAGACGACACTACTCCGTTCGAGCGAGTGTACGAAATCGTCGAACAAACCCACGATGGGCAATCGGCAGCCGAGATTGCCGAGCGGGCCCTCGTGAGCGAGCCGACAGCACGTCGCCACTGCAAGGCGCTCGTCAACACCGGGTTCGCAGAAACCGAACTGGACGGCCAAACGACGCTGTACAAGCGCAACAGCGACCGGGTGTTGATGTCCCGAATCCGTGAGCTACGTGAGGAAGTTACTCGACCCGAGTTGCTCGACAGCATCCAGGAGATGAAGGCCGAGATCCGGCGCTACGAGGACCGCTACGATGTGGTCTCACCCGAGGAACTCGCCCAGCAACTCGACGCCGGCGAGACGGACGGCTGGGACGACCTCACCGCGTGGCGCACGACGCGGCAGAATCTCGCCGTCGCCCAAGCTGCACTCGCCTACGACGAGGCCAGCCACCAGCTCGCTGTATGAACGGTAACGACCGCGCCGGCGAGTTCGGGCCGATCTATCTTCCGGCACTTCAGCGGATTCGTGACCTCTGGCTCGAACTTGAGCCGCTCGTCGACGAAACGGCGTATGATGATGTCGTCGCCCCTACGGAACTGCAGATCAGTCTCAGCGATGGATTGGGCGACGCCGAGAATGCTCGGCTCGATATCCAGTGGAGCGAACTGGGGATGTATTCGTTCCACTACGTCGATAGCAACGACGTCAACTGGCGCTTCGATCGCCATCCGAACACACACTCCCCCGAGATCCATTTCCACCCGCCGCCCGAGGCCACGACGACGGACGCCGAACCGTCCTGTATCGACGTGACCGAGGCGTCACTCGTGACGCGTGCCATCCATGCAATGTGGCGAACAGCGTACGAGGATGATGCACTGGATCGGCTGAATAGTTCGTCAAACCCACCGTAAAGATGGATGTAACCGAGGACGCAGTCCGGGACATCTGCACGGACGCAGTCTTCGAACGCGGCGAACGATACCGTGAGGAGGGCCGTATCCACGGGATTCACCGCATCGACACTACTGTAACCGCAGTCGTGAGCGGCAGCCGTCAGTACGATGTCCGTGTTGACCTCGCCACCAACGGGTTTGCCCCGTGGTGCGACTGTCCGTACGACGGGCCGGGAGCATGCAAGCACGTCGTCGCCGTGTTGCTTCGGTGTGTCGACGAACCACCTGCAGACGAAGGCGATCGACTTGACGCCACACTTGACGGTGCCGACGCCGACCAACTCCGTGCGTTCCTGCGTGACGAACTCGCGACCAATACGGATCTCCGTGATCGGTTTCTCGCCCGTGTTGGCGAGCCGACGAGCCAGTCGGTCGACGAGCATCGCACCGCGATCGACCGGCGGTTCGAAGAAACGAACCCTGAGTACCCCGTCGTCTTCGAGCCCATCAACTTCACGCAGTGGTTCGATCTCGCGAGCGAGTACCGCGAGCAGGAGCGGGACGCGTCGGCGGCGACCGTCTACCGGGCACTCGTTGAGTCGCTCGACGACAACATGGAGCGCGTCGACGGCGCGTACGACCACTTCTCGCGTGCGTTCAGTCGGGCACTCGACGGGTATGTCGACTGTGTCATGACCGCAGAACGGGACGCTGATGCAATCACTGACGCCGTCGCATTCCTCGACGAGCGGGCGACATCGGGAACGCCGCTCCTCGCGGAACATTTCGAGAAGGCCGCGGTCGAGCTTCGAGAGAAGTTGGGCGAGCAGTCCGACGAATAGCTGTGTCGCCCTATGACGCCCGCAGGTTCGACGACCGCGAAAATTAGTTTGTGTCACGGTCAGCCACATCGATCATCTGTTCGCGAGGGGCTTCGACATCTGAGTAGAGTGCCAACGCGTGCTTGATGAGTCGGCGGTCTTCCTGGTACTCCTCCCAACGTCCAATAACGTCGCGGCGTTCGCGAAGTTCGCTACTTGCGAGGTCGCCGTCGGCGAGCGACTGTTCGAAGTCTTCCCATGTCTCGACGTTGTAGGTCGCCTGCCACTCCTCGGTCTCCTCGGTTATCGCGACCAATTCGTTCCGCAACTCCTCGCGCGTGTTCTCCTCGATGAGCGTGCAGATTTCTTCGAAGAGCAGTCGCGTGTAGTCCGGCTGATAGCGCGTCGTCTCGCCCGCCTCGACGCAGCGCAATTGGCCCTGGTCGACGAGCGCCTGGTGCTCCTCGTTGGTCGTGCTCCAGGCGGCGCGGCCTGCTCGCTGATCTAGTTAACCGACCGGGGTTCACGAAGTATCGGTTCAAGGCCCACGAGTCGATCCCGGATGAGGTGTGGACGGGACAGCCGATCTGGAAGTGCCGGGNCCGACCGGGGTTCACGAAGTATCGGTTCAAGGCCCACGAGTCGATCCCGGATGAGGTGTGGACGGGACAGCCGATCTGGAAGTGCCGGGTGTGTGGCTCTGATCGCTACGGCCCTAGTCTCGAGTAGCATTAGTACTGGATATTGATTAACCAACAGCCTGCGAGTATCACCGAGTTTTGTTGGTTACGATCTTACCTCCTCCACCCCCGACGCCAGTCCCGGTTGGGAGTCTTTCCGCGCTGGCGAGCGGTGAGGCGCTTCTGATGGACCAACAGTTCAAGGAAGGCTACCGGATGCACCGTGTCCTCAGCAATCTCAACCGGCTCGACGTCGACCGGTTGGACGAGGCGGATCGTGAGCGAGTCGAGACCGCGAGAGATCTCTTGGAAGAGGTGAGCTTTCTCATGTGGCCGGGCGACGGAGCCGGGGCGGACGCCCACGCAGACTCCTGACTAGAGTCCCCGACCACGCCAAGCGAGGGGCTTCTCGCGTCTGTTTATCGCCCCCAAGAGGGGTGCGGGGGCGACCCCGTAAAATCCAGATATGGCCACACTGCAAGCTGCGACGACGTCGACCAGCGCGATCGTATCGGATCCACAGGCAGTCCGCGAGCTCTGTGAGAGCTACTGCTTCGGGACGCTCGACTGGGAGGTGACCGAAGACGGAGAGTTCACCATCTGGGGTTACGACGACTTCGAGGTGTACGAGGCGCGGGAGAACGGCCTGCCGGACTACGAAGGCGGCATCGTGACCCACGAATTCCTGCGAGAACTCGCCGACCACCTCGAAGCCAACGAAGAGTTCGATATCCAGACAGCGGGATTCACCAAATGCCGCTTCCCAGTCCTGGCCAAGCGGTACGTCGTTCGCGACGGCGAAGTCCTCCACGCGGACCTCAGTTCCCCCGACCCGATCGACGAGTAGCGTTTTCGTCCCCCGGGAGGGGTGCGGGGCGATCCAGTCGCGGTCGCCCCGTGAGGTGATTGCTCGATGGGACACCGCGCACTCGTTGCGTACGAACGCACGGACGGACAGTACACGCTCCACTACAGCCACTGGGGCGCAGCGAACCTGAAGCTCAAGCGCCGCATCTCGGCTGAGTCGCCGTTCGGTGGCGACGACACCGACTCAAAGTGGGCGAAACAGCTGCTGGCGGAACTGGCCGATGGCCTCGAGGCAGATGCGGTCGACGGCTACCTCGCTGACGAGGATCGACCGTCGACGGTCGTCGAACCGAAGCCTCGTGCCACCGGGCTCACCCTCGACGAGATCGTCGCTGACCATCTCGACTACCTCCACCACGAGGCGTTCTTCGTGGTGTCGACGACGTTCGAGGTGACCGCCTATCGGACGCTGTGGTTCGGGCTCCAGTACGACTCGGAGACAGTCGAACAGGGAGAAACAGTCGGGAACGGCGCGCTCGCGACGGTGCGCTGGTACGACGGCGAGCCGGTCGGCGACGGCCACCTGCAGGGACAGTTCGCGGCCCTCAAAGACGTCGTCGGCGACATGCTTGACAAGGGGGTCTTCACGCCGTCGACGGCGAGGCAGTACCTGAAACGGAAGCTGGCCGAGCGGGTCGAAGACCGACAGGTGCTGCTCATTCCGACTGGAGAATTACCCTTCGAGAAGGCGAGTCTGAACCGCTCATGGTGGGTCAGAAAGGATGGTCCGAGTTGATGCGACTAGAAGGACTGAGAACAATCACTACCGATTATATGTCCAGATAGAGGCCATTAGCGGCCACAACCGGTTCCAACACGGCCTCTAACGGTCGATTGGCCGACCTTGCTACGCTGGCTCGAAGCGCGTTCAATCGCATCGCCGAACTCGTCTGGGTTCCAATCGATGATTTCGGCTCCGTTCTCTTTCAACTTGTCTGGCACATCCTCGTCGCTAATGCTGTCGTCAACTTTGATCGCGACCAGGCCGTTCCCGTCCTTCAGTGACCGTTCGATCTCGTAGTCCACCCAATCGCTGTCTTTCGTGTTCTCGCCTACCAAGACGACTGTGGTGGAGGTTCCATGGATTTCGTCCCGGATACACTGCCGGATGTACTGGTCGTTCGTGCTGTCAACTGGGTCTAGAAGATGGCGGTCCTGGAACTCGACATCGACGTTCTTGTTCCAACGAAGTAGCCGGAAGCCCTTCGCTTTCATCCGGTCGCTTCCCTCGTAACTGATGAATACTCGACGGGTCGTCATTCTTCCATGCGGCCTGGTAAGCCGTGCTTAATGACACAACGTGACTAGGCCTCTTGTGCCTTTCGCGTAGTAATCTCCCAGTACCGGTTCTCTTGACTTGTGAGCGCCATCACCCGCTCAACGAACAGTTTTTCAGGATTCTCCGCGCCCTCGTATTCCTTCGTCCCCGTTTTGAACATCTGCTCCTCGCGTCGCAGTCCCTCGGCGGTGGTTCGATAGTTCATCCACTTCTTCTGGTAGTTCAAGTACGACTCAAGAGCTTCGAGGATGATAAGTAGCACAGAGGCGACGATAATCACGTACTTCCAGAACGCGCTGGACGTCACTGGAAACAAGGTTACGGCAACCGGTAGGATCGCGGCCAAGACAATCTGGGATATCTTCATCCACCGATGATACTTCTTGTTGCTGATCGCCTTCGAGTCGTACCACTCGAACTGCTGCTTATAGAAGCCCTCGTAGAATTCGTCGAAGTTCTCTACCATGTACGAAGCCCCGGTTTACAGGATGGACTCTTCTTCGATCTCGGTCCATCTGTCATCCAGTATCTGCTCGATGTCAGTCCCCAGGTTCTCCGCGGCGATGAGAAGATCGGACACGATCTCGACCGTTTCTTCTTCCAGGACCTCACGAGTATTCATCGGCTCCATGTGGTCCAACGACTCCATCGCGTTCGCCATACGGCCAGCAGGTGAAGCCATCCGCTCGAACAGCCAATCCTGCAACTCCTCCGAGTCCATCNGGTCCAACGACTCCATCGCGTTCGCCATACGGCCAGCAGGTGAAGCCATCCGCTCGAACAGCCAATCCTGCAACTCCTCCGAGTCCATCACCTCCTCCGATGGATTCAGTGCTTTCCCCCATTCGTCTACGCCATCGGCTTCCAGACCGAACATCTCCTCCAGTTCGCTCTGCAGGTCAAGGTTGAGGGTATTCGCCGCTGCCAGTCCGACGATGAAGCTGTCCGCTAGTGTTTTCTCGATTTGCTGGATTCGCATATCATCATCGGCATAGTCACGGGACATCCGGCCCACGTACTTCGAGAAGTGCAGGACGTAGTGGTTCATCCTATCAGGATACGGGAGTGTGAAAATATCGCGGTGATGCCCTTTGTCGTGTTCTTGTTGCTGTTTCTGCAGATCCAGGAGTCCTGTGGAGTCGCTCATGCGTTGATCGCTCTTTCGGGAATAATTCCTCCACCGTTATCACAGTTAGGGCACAATTTCAGCGGTGCCTCATTTTCAAACTCGTGGTCACATATCAGACAGTACCAGTCGGACACGCTCTCTGAGGCGACGAGGGATAGATCGACGTCCATCTCCTCCACCTTCGTTTCGAGGATCTCCTTGGTGTCCTCTTCCTCGCCCGACTGCATCATCTCGACGTAGTTCTGGACAGACCCCCAGCTGAATCCGGCTTCCCGTTCCCAGGTCGGGTATCGGTACTCGTGATACCGCTTATTGACCAGCTCCAATCGCCGAATCTCGTTAAGGTACTGCTGCGAACAGTCCTCCCGCTCCTCGAACAAGCTGAGGAGGGCGTCAGTCGTCTCAGGGGAGACGAGTTTCTTTCTAAACCCAGATAGGATGCCGCCAAATCCAGTCTCGTCGGCTACCGTGTCGAAGCTAATCGGCGGGTAGAGCCATTTCATTTCGTCCGCCACAAGACGGTAGTCGTCCCGGATGCTTCCGTTCCTGTAGTTGGTGAGTAGCGGAGGGCCAAGCGAGTACCAACCGATATGGTAGTACCCGGCGAGATGCCGTTCTCCCTTGTAGTTCGTGCAGAAGAAGATATAGGGCCGGTTGTTCTTCACCAGGCCGGATCGGATGTCCCGGGTACAGGTTGAGCATAGCCCGTAACTCATCGTTTCGAGGTTCGGGTCGCTCTTGTTGTCGTTGACCTTGGTCACCTCCCGGACAGGGTACTTGCTGATCTCGTCCTCGCAGTAGTAGAGTGTTAGATAGCTTTTGGCATTGTCTGATGCCTGATGCTCCTCCCACGGATCGTTAGGTGGGGCGTAATCGGGGGCTCCATCAGGCTCATACCTCATTTTACGTTCTGGTGGATGCTTTCGCCCCATAAAGTGTTTCTCCTGCCGAATGTTGGTGAGAGGTGGGTGGGGTCGTAAGATTCAATGAGTCAACGACTGGCTTTCCATGCATACGAATAATGTCTGAGTCCTTGACGAAGCCCGATGAAATCCGAAACAGTCTCGAGACGGAATCACTGGACCTGTTCTGGCAGTTCATCGCCGAACGGCAGAAGGTATGGTATCGTCGGGTTGTTGAGGGCCGACCAGCGCCGTGGACGGATGACGACATTTTGCAAGAGTACCGGTTCACGAACGTCTATCGAGCGCTGGATCCCGGGACGCAGTACGTGATTCAGAACATCTTGGAGGAGGATGCGTCTCGCCGGGATAAGATCTTCAACGTGATGCTGTACCGGTTGATCGGCCGGCTTGAAACGCATGAGTATCTCGGGTTTCAGTCGCTGGAGGCGTTCGACTCGGCAGAGTTCGAGGACCGGCTGAAGCATCGGCGGGACGACCTGGGGGAGACCGTGTTCACGGGGGCGTACATGGTCAGCGGCTACAACCATATGGGGTCGTCCGATAAGGTTGAGAACGTGGCTGCGCTTTTCGGGGAGCTTGCTGATAATCCGGCGTTCTTCAACGATATGCTCTCGGCCGAGTCACTGGCGGATGCGTACGATCTGATCCGGTCGCAGCCGGGGTTCGGGAACTTCCTGTCGTACCAGGTCCTAGTCGACCTGTTGTATCCTGTGGACTACTATGATAGTGACTCTGTGCTCCCGTTTTCTCCGGACGATTGGTCGTCTCCCGGCCCAGGCGCACAGAAGGGGCTGAAACAGCTGGTCACTGAGTTCAATGGGTTTACTCGCCTCGACGTGATGCGGTGGCTCCGCCAGAACCAGCGACAGGAGTTCGACCGCTTGGGCCTGGAGTTCCCCTACCTTGAGACGGAAGACGGAGAGCGGCTAGAGCTGTCGTTAGCGAATATTCAGAACTGCCTGTGCGAGTTCTACAAATACCATAAGATTCTGCACTCAAACGGTCGTGCGCGCCGTTGCTTCCGGAACCACGAAGCTCGCTCCAAGGGCGAGTTGCGAGACATATACGAAACTGCACCGTCTATTAGGTTGCCGAACTCCCCATAACCTATATCCGTAATTGACATTTGAGTACTATGTATTGTGTTGCTTGACGTTGGTATCCGGCACTCGACTAGCAAAGTCAATCGCTAATGGCTAACCCGGTTTGAGGCACTGTTTTTCAGGGGCAGGAATGGGTGAGCCCCACTGTAGGCTCGTGATTCGATGACCTCAGACGACGACCCATTCCACGACTGCGAGTTGGATCCCGAGGCGATCCTCGGGACACACACCTTCGAAGATGTCCTGTTCACCGACGAGACGGGAACCCCGGTGAACGTGCTCACCGGCGAGACACCGGCACATTCGCAAGCAACCGTCGAGGAAGCGACGGAGTTCGCTGCGAGTATCGACACGGAGACGCCCCAGGTCGCGCTACTGGCGTCTGTCGAAACACAGATTGAGGCGCAGAGCAAACCCTACACGTCGGCTGCATTCTTCCACTTCAAGCCGACTGGCTCGCTCAAACGCCATCGTGCCTATCACACCGCCTACGACTCAGACGCGTACACCGTCGACTTCGAGGCCGACTACGAATCGGGTGACTTGACCATTACAGTCGAACGAGCGGGCGAATCCCGAGAATTGACCGCCATGATGTGTGCTGGTAGAAGCATCGACGTACGTCGACGTGTTGGGGTGAACTTTCGACTGCGGAGAGTAACGAGCCGCGAGGCTCGCTTAACCAACAAAGTCGATGTTGATGGCCTTCGTTGTTGGTTAACTCGAGTCGAGTTATGATGTTTTCGTACCACCAATGCCCCACAGGGTTTCCTGCTAACGTCGTCGACACGCTTGACGACTACTCGTTAATCTCCCTCAACACGTCGAAACGCACGTAACAGCAGTCACGAACCCCCGTGAGTGAGCGCTACGACCTGCAAAAATAAAGCACACACCGAGACTAACGAAGGTCCAGCAGACCGTCCGGATGATGTCCCGTCGAAATCAATGCTTACGGTGAACGAGATCAACGACAACCGCTACTACTCGCAATGACGGCATGGTGGCCTCCCCCGATGAAAATATATGGCCCCAGTTGAATCCGAGATCGTCTTTGACCAGGCCAGAAGACCGAAACCGAGGTGCTTTACTGGAAATTGTGGTGTGTACTGGTAATACGAGTCTCAATCAAAATCTCCTATCGAGATCTCAGGGATAGAACTGACAGATTAATTACATACGCCCGTGAACGACCAGACTCGTGCTGAGTGCCTCTCACCCACCAGCAGTGGCGTGTCTCAGGGTGCCCGGTCTGATACACGTCAGAAGGTTCTCTCTTCCCCTTTCACTCCGGAGTCGGATCGTAATCAACCCTCAACTGAGACATAGTCTGTCTCGCAGCAACATCCTGAAGAACCCATAACTACTGACTAGTAATAGTGATCTTATATGAAGGACGCTCAGCCACCACCAATTTCCGCCGATGATTTCTACCAGACACTTGTCGAAAATGCAGCCGAGGGGATGTTGACGATCGACTCGGACAGCAACATCGTGTATGCCAACCCGGCGGTTGAAGACATCCTCGGCTATGCACCCGCTGAGTTAATTGGGAGTTCAAAGATGAAAATCATCCCAGAGCGCTTAGAACCAGTCCACGTGGCTGCATTAGCCTCGTATGTGGCGACAGGAGAGCGCAATATCGACTGGGATGGTATCGAGCTCCCGGCGTTGCACAAGGACGGACACGAAGTTCCGACGCTTATCAGCCTTCGTGAACACGAACACAATGGTGAACAGTATTTTACTGGCATCATTCGGGATGTCACCGAGCAGCGACAGCGAGAGTCCCAACTTCAAGAGCAGAAGGACCGGCTGAATGAGTTCGCCGACATCTTAACACATGATATTCGGAACCCACTCTCGATCGCGTACGGATACACTGAGATTGCCCATGAACAGCACGAGAGTCCTGAATTGGAGCGGGTCTTAGCATCACTCACTCGAATCGATGATCTCGTCAGCGACATTCTTGCCCTCTCAAAAAGAGGCGAAGTCGTTGGTGAGACCGAATCGGTTGATATCCGTGAGTGTCTCCATGCGTCGTGGAGTAGCGTTGAGACACAGCAAGCGACGCTCCAACTAGACGATGATCTCGGAGTGATCGCCGCGGATAAGAGTCGTTTTCAGGAACTACTAGAGAACTTGTTCCGCAATGCCGTTGAACATGCTGGTGCTGGGGCGACTGTGACTGTTGGAAGCCTCCTTGACGATACGGGACTCTATATCGAAGATGATGGCCCCGGGATCGCTGAGCCGATTCGGTCAGAGATATTTACCCATGGATATTCGACAACTGCTGACGGAACTGGCTATGGGCTCTCGATTGTCTCTCAAATTGTCGAGGGCCATGGTTGGGATATTGCCGTTACAACGGGTTCTGAAGGTGGCGCACGATTTGAGATCACGTGGTGAGAGTTGGACGACGTCTGCTGAGTTAGTTTTTCGAGAGCATCTCTGGCGGCCTCGTACTGCTGCCATATTCGAAGCAAGCGTGAGATACTCCGTTGTTGTGTTTCATTTGGGATGGAGACGAGGGTCACGTCCTCAACGATCTGGATAGCAAGCTAGCGAGTAGAAACTAGCAATCTCACGTGTTTGGGAGGTGAGTTGTGTCGGTACGTTTGGGGGGCGACTGCTCGGGTTGTGCGCGCTCCGGCGGGCAGCCCGTTCCTGCCGGGCCCGGGCGTTTCGCGCTTCCGTTGCGTCTCCGACGGACGGTGCACGGTCGCGGGGCCGGGTCGGGCCGCGTGCAGCCACCCGATACCGGTCAGCCCCGAGGGCGGGTCTGCGAGCACTCGACCCGCATCCGGGCCGTGACCGAGACCGGGCTGGCTGCATCTTCACCAGCCGTTGCGTCGGCGCTCCCTCGATGCGGTCGCGCCGCCGGCCGGCTGGCTCAGACGTGGCCGCTTGCGCGGTCCGGGCGGGCTGCTCGCCGTTCGGGCACTTGCCCTCACCCCTCGTTCACCCGGGCTGCGGTGGCTACTGGGGGCTCGCCGTGCTCACCCCCAGTATGCCACGGTCCGGGGCTCACTCAGGGCTGGCTGTGCGGCCTGCCGGGCATGCGCTCAAACTCGGCCGCGACGAGCTGTGGGTCCGCGGGCGTCCAGCCCGCGCCGGGCTGCCGCACGAGGCGTTTCCGTTGCGTCTGCGACGGACGGGACAGGCTCGTGCGGGTCCGGGCGCGGTGCTGGTCCGGCGGGTCCTCGCTCTCTGCGGCCTCGCTGTGGCCGTATGCGACGCCGTTCACCACCGTATACCCCCCGGCCGTGCCGCCTCGGCGCCGCGACCGCTGCCGTTGCGTCTGCGACGGACGGACTCAGCGCGGCGCCGACCCGCGGTGACCGGCTGGGTATATGGTGGTGACCGCGCGCTCACCTCGAGGTTCACCCCCCGCACTCGTCTGTGGGGGTGCCGTCGGTGCCGCGCCGCGCCGGACAGGGTCCGGCGTGAAGGCGCGGCGCGGGCACCTCGGTGACGGCGTCACCGGTCGACGTCGGAGCCGTGGCTCAAGTGTTGGTTCGTGAGAATCCCGCGAGTGGAGTCGCGGGCGTCGGCGCGTCAGCGCCTTCAGGAACTACAATGTCTAGTAACAACCCCAGTCGAAAGGTAGTTTCGGTGGCTGAACAGGCGTTCGAACACGCGGACGAGACGGCGGTCGACGAAGACGGGTTTGAGGTCGTCGACGAGACGCCACAGTTCCAGGCGACGGTGCAACAGGAGATCCAAGCAAAGGTTGATGCGAACCACCCAGATGGGATCGCAGACACGAGCGACGAGCGGATTGACGGGGTGACGTTGGCCCAAGAAGAGCGCATTCGAGCGCGGGAAGCTGAACTCGAACGGATTAGTGCTCGTGCGGAACTGGGCTCGCAAGAGGGTCGTGAGGTGCGGTCGCGAACGATTGCGGCCGAGCGGAGCGCTGCGCGACGGCGGCAGTTCCAGAAGCGGGCGGCGAGTGTGAACCCGATGGCGGACCCCGACCGGGCGGATCCCCGGACGGAGCTAACCCAAGCACAGTTGGGCGCAGTGAACTCTCAGGCAAAACGGCTGGCAGAGAAGCTGGATGGGTGGTCACGAGCGGCGATCAGTCGGCGGCTGAGCGAGGCGGTGTTGGGTGGCAAGGACATGATGTCGGCAACTGTGAGCGTGTTCGAGGAACTCGAAGGCGCACCGGGGACGATGGTGCCAATCGGGAAGCTTGAGGGCGTGTCGCGACGCGAGGTGTGCGTTGAAGGGACGCTGACGACAGTGTGGGAGTCGGAGTCGCCGGCGATTCAGCAAGCGGGGCTCCTCGAAGACGAAAGCGGGCAGGTGAAGCTGACGAGTTGGAAGGCCTCGGACGTGCCGTGGATTCGTGAGGGCGAACGTGTGCGGATTCACGGAGCGGCGCGGAACTGGTACGACGGGCGTGTCTCGATTGCCCTGACGGGGTGGACGACCGTACACTTCCCCGAGCGCGACGCTTGGTGGGACGCCTAACGGCGCGCGGCGGCCCTCTTTTTTATTGGTGGCCGGGCCGACCCAGACCCCGCCGCCCCACCCTCCGCTCCGTGCTCGCAGCCGCTGCGCGCGCAGCCACGACCTCTAGAACTCTTTTTGACGTCACGGTGGGGATTGGTGCCTTCGATATTCACCAATGAAAGTGACTGTTAAACTGGGGTATCACTATCATGACTATTACCCTGTCTCTCCACCGACTAGCATGCTTCGGGGGAACCAACAAGGACTGAATCGACGACAGGCACTCCGAATTTTCGGGACCTCATTTGCGATTGGAACTGCAGCTCTCCGCGCGGGTCGCCCCGTTACTGCTCGTGCGCCAGCAGAGCCGTCATGGCCAACGTTCCAGTTTGACAATGGGCGGTCCGGATACAACCCGCACGGGAGACGTCCCACAGGCAAACTCACAAAAGTATGGGAAACGACCGACGGATCATTCTCGAGCAGTCCAGCCGTCGCCGGAGAACTGCTGTATCACGGGACAGCCGCGAAAGGTCTCTTCGCCTACGATGTCGCTGATGGGAGCATCGTCTGGAACAGTCCAACCAACGGGCGAATCGCCCCCTCAAGACCAACAGTAGCCAACGGAGTTGTCTATATTGGCGATTGGGAGCATATCTTCTATGCATTCGATAGCACCACTGGGAGTGAACGCTGGCGCTACGATGCTGGTGCGATACTTAATTATGATTCAGTCGTTGCTGATGGGGTGGTGTATTTCAGTGACGCGGGTGGGGTTATTCACGCGGTTTCAGCAGCCGATGGGGCTGCTATCTGGAGTCTCGACACCGGCTTTGGAATCACATCACTTGCGATGAGTGATGGGGGTATTTTCTTCGGGGGATCTAAACTGGTCTCAAGGGCGAGTTCCCTGCGTCACCGGACGCGGGGGGTGAAGCCCGACACCCTGCTTAATGTTCAGTCTGTTCGATGTACCGTTGAACCACTTCTTCGGATACCGCTCCGGTAGTCCCGACGTAGTAGCCTACTTTCCAGAACCCACCACCCCAAAAATATGATTCTCGGATTGCAGGATGGCGTTCAATGATGTGCTTTCCAGAGTACGACTTGAATTGTCGAGCCACATCAGCCGGACTATGCTTGGGGTCAGTCTGGACGAACAAGTGTACGTGGTCATCCGCAATTTCGAGGGCGAGTATCTCGTGTCCGAAGTGGTCGGCTGTCTCCGTGAACAACCCTGTCACCTCGTCTTTGACGAGTTCCAGTATGGGGTGTCGGTACTTCGGACACCACACGAAGTGATACTTACACGAACTAATCGAATGTGCATGACTCCAGTACTCTTCCATCCGAATCCCTACGCTTATTATCATTTGATTCGATAGTCAATGTATGGGTATCGAACCAGTCACGAAGACCGCACGCACTCGACTCTGCATAGAGTCTGGTGAGCGGTCGTGGCTCAAAGATGCCCGCTTCACCGCACGAGACATCGCCAACGACACACTCCGACTCAAGCAAGACGGCTACAACCGCACCGAGATTCAGAAGGAAGTTGACCGCGAGGACTTCCTTCGGAACAACAAGTGCGCGGTCGTCGGGAAAGCCCTGCAAGCGTGGGACTCCTACAAAGAACTCCTCAACTGGTGGCACGACCAAGACGACACCAACGTCGGGAAACCATCGCTACCAGACACGGACAAGAACGGAGCCTATCCGCTCGTCATGGCGCACACCGAAGGCTACCGACTTACCTACAACGACGATGACGACCGCGTAGCGTTCCGTGTGAGTCCGAAGCCGTACAAGAAGGTGAAAGGACACCTTCGAGGACGACCAGAAGACTTCAACCTCATCGAGTCAGCCTTGACTGAAGATGAGTGGTCGTTGGGGCAGGCCGAGCTTCTGTACCGAGATGGCGTGTACTACCTACACGTCACGGTCAAAACAGAAGTTGAGGTGCCAGAACCCGAAGACGCGGACACACTCGTCGGCGTCGATATTAACGAGCGCAACATCGCTCTCACCGCTCTTAACCGTGAGACGATGGAAACGCTCGGAACACTCGTGCTTGACTACGGTTCGGTGAAAGCCGAACGCCAACGCTACCACACCATCACAAAACGCTGTCAAGAACACGGCCAACACTCCATCCACTACCAACTCGGGGAGAAAGAAGAACACTATACAGAGTGGGTTCTTCACCGAATGTCCCGAGTCGTGGTAGAATTCGCCCAACAGTTCCCGAACCCCGTTATGGTGTTCGAGGACTTGAGTGGAATTCGAGACGCCATCAAGTACGGCACGTACATGAATCGGCGTCTGCACAAACTCCCGTTCCACAAGTTCGAGCAACAGGTTCGTTACAAAGCGACGTGGAACCAGATTCCGTGTGAGACGGTCGAGTCTCCGTACAACTCGAAGTCATGTTCGTGCTGTGGTCATCGGGGATACCGTCAAGGACGACGGTTCCGGTGTACAAATGATTCGTGTGCGGTTCATCAAGACCATGCTGACCGGAACGCGAGTGTGAATGTGGCGTGGCGAGTGTGGGCGAAACACGCTGGCGTAGATGTTGAATCGGTTAATTACCGGACTCGCAAAACCCAACCAAGTGTTCGGAAGGTGAGCCTGTCTGGGTCGGGGCGCTCTGTAAACCGCCCATCCTCATCCCGCGAAATCGCTTCGCGTGGAGTGCTTACAACGTAGGCTGAGGGAACAACAAAAGCCACGGGCCACCGTGCCCGTGGTCGTTTACGTCTAGTGGGCTCTGTTGAAATCCTAAGCCCCTGATGGTTTGTCGAAGGCGTGCTGAATAGAGGGCGCAAGTCGGTCACGCAACTGCCACACCTTACAGTGGCCCAGACAACTAGCAACCCAGCCATTGATTCCGCTAAATTAGCGAATTGAGGTGGATTTGACCGTGGTTATATGATTCTTCACAGACAACATACTGACAATGGCTACCAAGATGGCGTCTCGGCTCGAAGAATATTTCGAGGAAAGGACAAACGGCAATCTTCGGAGCATCGTGAAGTACAACCAAGACAGTCACGACGTCGTTTACTTGCGAGATGACGTGGCTGTCCGATACACAGAGGACGACATTAAAAAAGCGGTTGACGAGTCACGGCTGGACTCGTTGACTGCACCGGTCTACAAGGACACGTTTGCAGAGGACCACGGCGAATTGACGTGCTTGGTCCAGTGCTTCGAGAACGTCATCGAGATGAACTTCGTCCTCCGAGATGGGGTCGGTGCAGCTGTCGCTTTAGACGCAGAGGCATTTGCGGAGACTCAAGGTATCGTAGCTGAGGCCCGGAAGATCGTCATCGAAGAGCGCGAGTAGTCTTCTGTACCCAAGAATGTGAACGATGTGAGAGTCGAGCTTCTTCCTTGCTTCTGTCGGTCTCAATTCCCGAGATGTAACCTATCTACTACTCTCGAATGCTGGCTTCACTCTCTGTATGTTGCACGCACTTCCTGTCACAGTCTGAGGATTTCAACGGGGTCGATCCAACGTAATAGGAGACGCTAGTCTCACTCGTACGGACAGTCGACGAAAACAGTCACTCGTCTCGTACAGTTAGGTGGTGAGTTCGCTTGTATACTGTTGTTCCCAGTCGTCGCGGGCTTCGATTTCCCGGCGACCGCGAGCGGTGATCGCGTAGACGTTCGTTCGGCGGTCCTTTTCGCCTTTGTCGAGCAGTCCCTTCTCGACGAGTGTATCGAGATTGGGATACAGCCGGCCGTGGTGGATCTCGGTTTCGTAGTAGTCCTCGAGTTGGTCTTTGATTGCGAGTCCGTGTGGTTCATCCAAGCCGGCGGTGACGTACAGCAGGTCGCGTTGGAACCCGGTCAAGTCGTACATTTTGCTGTCCGCAGCTAGTTTAAGAATACATATACATTTGTTGGCCATCGGCCGGGTTTCAGAGTGACCTCGCTGGACGAACGTTTATATCGGAAGATACAGCCACGACGCGGTATGCCGCCCTCCCGTGACCCGGCCGCGGAACTTCGACTGAACGAAGACGCTCGTTGGTGAGGTGCAAGTAGCATTCGGCCACGTCCTGCTGCGATTGAAAACGGGCTTGAGACGAACTTTCCCACACGAGAGTTAAGCACCGCGTGAGATGGCGTTGAATACCGTTCAAAGAAAGGGTACGGACGAAGTACTATCGCTAAAAAAGCTCAAAGCGGTGCTGAGTGTACGGAATCTGACTGTTGGGGGACGTCCCAAACGCTAAGCTTTAACATTGTTGGGGTTGTACCACAACATAGGAGAACGATGCCTGCAAGGGTTGTGTACCGGGACGAAAACGAGAAGCCAGATGGAAGTCGGTATGAGATGGTCGCGTGGCAGGTTCCCTCAAGCGAAGACTTCCCACAGGGACTGAAATACAGCTTTCAGTACATGGACGCTGACGGCGACACACTCCTGCGGTATGATAACTCGCCGTACCACTTGGATGTTGGTCGACACCACCGACATACACCCGAGGGCGACATCACGAAGTTGGAGTTCACAGGGCTGTCCGACCTAGTCAACGATTTCCAAACCGAGGTGAACGAGATCTATGAGCAACGAACCAACTGATACTGAACCGACGCACGACGAATTCACTCCCGACCCGGACGAGGTCGAGTACCCTTCGACTCTCCGTATCACGTCGCTCCCAGCAGAACAGGCACAGGCGGCGGCTCTTGAGCGGGCCGAACGGTGGGAGCAGGGTGAAGAGGTACCGCATGTCGTCAACTTCGAGGATCGGACGCGGCTCCGCCAACTGCTAACCGACCGGCGGATGGAACTCCTCGAAGAGGTGATGGAACGCCCGCCCGAGAGTATCCGCGCACTGGCTAGTCGCTTGGAGCGCGACGTCCACGATGTGCACGACGATCTACACCTACTAGCCGAGTACGACATCGTCCACTTCGAGAAGGATGGTCGCGCAAAGAAGCCGTACGTCCCCTACGATACGGTCCGGATTGAGGTTGAGTTCGGTCTGCCGCGTGATGAGGGGTCTTCGTCGCCCGCATCAGCGTAGCCGGAGATTCGTGGTTACGATTTTCTTGAACCTGTTGAAACCTTCTTGGTGCTCCCGGTGGTACGACGCTGCTGGGACGCAGATTACTGAGGACTCCCGTCGTGAGCAGTTGCTCTCGGATTCAGAGACGTGGGTTGTCCCGGCGATTGCGCTTCGGCGAGCGTCTGCTGATGTCTCGTCGTCACAGTCGTCGTCAGCCTCGCCAACACGGCAATTGCTCCGCTGTCAGTCGTGTGGCGAGCAGACATCGCATCGGTTCGACTCACGCGACGACAGCCCACCCGCAGCGTGGGCTGGTGAGCCTGTCTGGCAGTGTTCCGTGTGTCGAACACCACAGTACGGACCTGATCCAGATTCCTGATATTGGTACGAGAATGAATCAGGGGGCTCTGTTGAGTTCCGTAGAACTAACAGAAATCGTGTGACGCAGATACAGAGTTCATCAAGTACCACCTCTTCTATCAGATCGTTGCCGGAGAACGGGTAGGTACCTGACCACACACCCAATTTCAGATGAGCTCTTCACTCTCCCTTAACCTATAAAACAGTGACACTACTAAGTAGACACAACAACCAGGTGGCAACTCTCTTTGAAACGACGACAACTCATCCTCGGAACCACCGGACTCCTCACCACACTCGCCGGCTGCAACACCATTACTGGAAACAACAAAGACACAGATAGCCCCAACAACACCACGGAAACAACCCCTACCAACAGTGCAGATATTTCGGTCAACATATCTACTTCTTCGCAGCCAGGTCAGCTACCGCCGATATGGAGAAATCATAGTATAGAGGACTTTCAGGCTCAGTTCACGGTAGAAACTTCAGGCAACGTGGAATCAGTCAATGTATCCAACGAGAAAGTACAGATAGGCCCGGATTCCAGCCAGTGGAATGATAATACAGTTACTGTGCAACCAGGTCAGATGAAGAAGGGAGAACAGGAATTCACTGCAACAGCATCTTCAGAAAATAACCAGGTCCAGGATACAGCACCAGCTGTTAAATCAACACCAAGCAACTACAAACTGGATGTAGTTCCTCAGAGGAATGAAGAACTAAGAAGCCAGATAAGCCAGAACTCTCTAGAAGACAACTACCTGGAGAAGCGCGGCGGATTCATTACATCAGACCCAGTAATAGATAACTACAACAGCCACGAACAACTAGGATTCAACAAATTCGGAATAGACCTCGCAGCCTACGAATGGCGACACGACAACGACTACATCGATTTGGCAGAAGCCCAACCCACAGAAGTAAAAAACTTCGTAGACAGCATCGGAACAGATACAGGAGACCCCGATATTCAAGCAATTAAAAGCGGTGACGAAGTACCCGCAGCAATCTACCCAAACGGAAGCATGGAAGAAAGAAGAGGAGGAAACTTCGACTTCGAACAATTCTCCAACGCCGAAACAGTAGGAGAAGCACTAGACTGGGTCCACCCATACCTATTCAACTGGAACGCAAAAATAACAGATGACGGACCAGTATCTACAGAAGATGCACTATATGCTCCCGCCTTAGAAAGAGCAATAGAACAGAATACTAACAAGGGTCTCGAAGTACATGCCTGGGACGTTGCAACTTTAGGTCACGGGACAGGCCTTATCTACGGTAAAAACGCAGATGGCTCAGAAGAACTCAGATTCATGGAGACTGTCTCAGCTCCAGTAACAGCGACCGCAGATGACCAACAACTTCACCCATTAATCGAAGACTCTGGCTACTTGGAACCCGGAAACGATGGATTCCAAGAGTACTGGCACCCACTAAGATTCGGCTGGGAAAAAGATGAAAATACTTCTTCGCTGGGGCCTGTAGATAAAAAAACCAAGGCGATCCGTACAATCGGAGAGATTTCTAATTCGCTCTATCCTGAAGATGCGCCTCGCCCCGGCGGTGGTGAAACAGTAGCGCCAACTACAGAATATGTAGTTGACTTTATCGAAAAGCTCAGAAACTTCAACCAGAACGATACTGAGTTCGAGACATTATACAACCAGTCAAAAGTACTGGAAAAAATGGTTAGAAAACAAGACGAGAATCACATTATCTATGGTACAACAGAAAATCCGCAGTATGCTGTTGTAGAAGATGACTCCCTGATTGAGGAGGTCTGGGAGGATAGCAGCAGGGAATATGATGACTTCAACCAGTTCCTTAGGGACAACCCAGAGTACAGCATGAGTGTTGACGACGTCGATGCTTCTTTAGAAGGAGAAGAAATGGATGACTTCAGCCAGCAAGTACTGGCCGGAGCCTAAATTCTCTAATTTCCATTCTTAAGATAATTGGAAGCTGAACTTGAGCTCAGGTCATTCACACTGGCGGATAAGTTCTGACTCCACATATCTCCCATATACTGTACCTGTGAACTGATCATTTCTAGCTGATCAAGTTCATCTTTCTGCGGTATTAACTCAGCCGGAGGCACATTACATGTTGAACCTCCGCTACATACAGCGTTTCCATCAAACCAGCTGTCCCTTACAGCATCCATCGGCGTATACTCTCCTCTTATGATTTTCTGAGCCTTAGTTCTCTGATCAGCTGACTCATTGTTCCCTACTATAGTAGCGTTTGAAAGAAACTGCTCACTCGGATGTGAGGCACGCGCAGAACTCGGCTGAGAGGGACAGACTGACGTCACCGGCTGCAAAGAGTTCCAAACGCTACTATAGCACCAACGAGCCTTCCCCTCTACTACCTATCTTGTAGAATATCACCGCAGGCCTGGATGCGGAACTACGACGATCACATCAATCAGGAAAAACATATTAAAATTTATTACCTATTGGTAGTTATATATGTCATCTGATTTTGAAGAAAGATTCGCGGAAAATATGAGGCTGGCTGGAAAAACTCTGGAAGAAAACGGCTACGATGTAGTCGACTACCACGCATTCATCCGAGAACACAACTCAGGAATAAGCTACGCCAACCACGCCGACAACCCCAAACAAGCACTAAACGATACACTGGACGAGATCACAGGAGAAAAAATAGTTATGAACATCGACGGGGCAGACCTCGCAGAAATGGCAAGAAGCCAAGGAGACCTCAGCCAAGCACTCTACCAAACAGTAAACGGCGGAATCTCAATCGACGAACCCACAGTCACAAAAGAAGAATGGACTGGAGAAGCCCCCGCGTTCGGAACCATCATCCACTACACACCACAAGACCCGGACGACTACTTCACCATCGGAACTTCAGAAACAATGCCTCCATACACAATGGAAGACGCACACAACCAAGTCAACGACATAAGACAAATACTCGAAAACGTGGGCCTCGAAACAAAAGAAGGCCACATCGGCTAACAAACCAGTTCTAACGATTTCTACTACCCCAAGCCCCATTCATCTAATCTAACGGATCCATAGGCTCCCAGCCTTCGTTAAATTTAGTCGGTGTCGGAACATACATACGAAGACAATCATCCTCCTCAGTAGAGTATCTGACATCCCATTCTGTTGAATCCCTATAGAAACCCGCTCCAATCCATCCAAACCCATCTCGAACATCTGCCTCAATAATATACGCTCCCTTCTCTGGCAAGATCACTCGCGACCTTCGAGTAAGATAAACCCGGTAGATAACAAAAGCACCCTTCTCGATATCCATTGTGATCGGTTTAGAATTCACTGTGCCGCCAGATTCGGAGTGGGTTGGATGCTGATAGAAGGGGTTCCACAGAATACGAATTCGCCGAGCACGAACCGTTGGAACTTGGTTCAGCTCTACGGCCCGATCAAAATCCCTCCCAGTCCGAGCATCTATAGTAGAATTTGGAAGTCTTTGCACCCTATGACGACGTAATCTGCTGCTATCCATCGCTTTTCACCCTTGCGTCAAGAGAGATGAGCAAATACTTCTGGAGATTACTATAGATTATGATGAGAGGGTCGGTCTATGACCTTCTTATTGAAAATTCTGTGCTGTGCATCAAATGGCACGATCTCGCACTTTTGTCCATCAAACGGGGTCTGGCCAGCAATATCTACAAACTCAGCTTTGAGCGGTTCGACTCTCTCAGGCGAGATCTCATGTCAGGGTCCGACTTGCACCCTGAGTTCAGCACGGTTCTAACGACTGTCAGCGACTGGTAGTTCAACAGAGCGAAGCGTCCACCACCCCCTCCAGAGCAACAGCACACGTGAACACCGGTGCGTCGTAGTGGGTTGTGTTTGTGTGCGCCGGCGATGGGCGCCGGCGCAGGGGGTCGGACAGACTTCGACTCCTGAGTTGGCGAGGTGACGACGAATGCACCAGGTAATCTACGCTCTCGTGACTGCATCGGCAACAGACGAAGCCCTCTCGCGGGCCGCTGACGTATTCGACCAACTGGTGGGAGCTGCCCCCCACGCTGAGGCGGTGTTCGACTATTATGTGACGTTCGATGACGACTCAACAACGGTTGCCGGCAGCGCCCGGTGGGGTGACCTCCCGGTTGCAGAGCCTGTTGATTCAGAAGACGGCCAGGAACTCCTTGAGCGTGGGTGGCAGGCGACGACACGCGAGTTCGAGCGGAATCTCGAGCGTGTTCGAGAGGGCGTTGACGAGCTTGACGCCGCGGCGATTATGCGCGATGAGGACCTCGTCAGACATGCGTGCCATAATCTCGGGGCGTACCGCGGACCGGCGGTGTACCTCTACGACGAGTTCGCTGATGGGGTTCGGTATCGCGAACGACTCGAGCAACTGGTCGGGTCGAACGACTACCTATGGATCGTTCCCGCTGATGTCCACTACTGAGTCGACGCTGTGGCCAATGGCACTCCTGAGAGAGACACTTTCTGATCGTGGTATCGCTGTTCGAATCGTCATCGACGACGTGGCTGACACCTATCGTGTCGAGTACACGCCGCTGTCCGGTGGTGTGGTGACCGACGAGTGGACTGTGTTCGGTGGCTCCGTCGGCTATGATGCGTCGGTGTTTGCGACTGACACTGCTGCACATGCGTTTGTCGAGCGCGTTCGAACGACCTCACACGATGATGTCCTCGCGGAGTTAGCAGTAGACACAGAGTAAGTCCTCCTGTGGTGTGTCGAACCGGGCACATATTGGGTTACTACTTCTCAATCTCCACAGGAAGACAGACGAAATGTACTCTCACTCTGCCACTTTCAGATTGTATTCGTGAACTCGCAACCTCACAGTCGGCGGATTACCGAACTCCTATGACAGGGTACCTCATTCAGCTCTATTGCGCGTTCAGCAGATCTCCACTACGGCGTTGTTTTTGCGCCGCCCAAAGGGGCGGAGGCGNTTACCGAACTCCTATGACAGGGTACCTCATTCAGCTCTATTGCGCGTTCAGCAGATCTCCACTACGGCGTTGTTTTTGCGCCGCCCAAAGGGGCGGAGGCGTAGTAACAGATGCCAATTCCAACGCTGGCAGTCGAGTTGTCTCACTCCTCACACCACCCGCTCGTGATACCTGCTCCGGTGGTGAATGATCGATGAGTCTCGAGCGCGTGTCCCGTCACGACGAGGCGCTGTTCGAGTTTCTGTGGTGTCCGGTGTGTGGCACCGAGGCGTTCACGCACATTCCCTTCGAGGGGGTGTTCTGCACAGAGTGCAATACCAGCGTGACGTGCCGTGAGTCGCCTGAGTCGCGTGGCTACGATGAGGCGGCCATCATCACATTCGACGCGACGACGACGTGGAATCTCCACGTCGACGAGAAACTTCGCCGGCCGCTTCCCGACGACGAAGCACAAGTTAAGATTCTCGGTGCTCCGGGTGACTACCACGTCGATTGGTGGGCACCAACCACGACCGAAGACTGGACGCCAGTCGAGCGCAACGAGTTCGCTGACGACTCCGAACCCGAGGAGGTATCGCATCTCGCATAGCCTCGGTCGAGAGTCCCGTCGGTACTAGCGCGCCGTCGTGATTTTTTGCGCCCGAGATGGGTGCGGGCTGAAGACACAGTCCGTGTGACGTGATCTCCATGAGTCACCAACAGACAGAGTCAGACGTCTCTATCGACGAGATTCCGGTCGACCTCGACCTCGTGCATCGTTCGGAGTTCACCCGAGCCGACATTCCCGATGAAATCGAGTCGATTACGTGGGACCTTCTGAGCGAACAACCGCCGACAAACCCACTCGTCGTGCTCAAAGCCGCTCGCTGGTGGTACATCCACGGGGCAGGTGAGTCCGCCCCCGTGTACTGCTGGGCGATTGAGTGGGTTCGACACCTCACGACCGGCGAGGCGACTGCGAGCGGCCTGTTCGGCGAGTGTCGACAGTACCTTCGTAGCCTCGAGTGCGAGGACACCGACCAGTAGGTCGTCTCGCCTGTTTTTTGTGCGCCCCAGAGGGGTGCGGCGCGTCATAGAGCGACGTGTCACCGTGAACTGAAACTAATGGCAACAACGAGTTCCCCGTCGGTGTCGTTCGACGAGACCGACACGCGACACGATGAGATGCATCGCACGATCGAACAATGGCTTGCGGAGCTCGCTGACGACGTCGACGACGCTCAGGCGAGCGAGCAGTTCCAAGCGTGGCTGGACGTCCAGAGCCGGTTCCACGACTACTCTCACCGCAACACACTCCTCATCACCCTCCAGTGTCCTGCGGCGACGAAGGTCGCTGGCTACCGGACGTGGCAAGCAGAGTTCGACCGCCACGTCCAGGAGGGCGAGTCAGCCATCTGGATCTGGGCGCCGATCATCACGACCCAATGCCCCGAGTGTGGGAACGCACCGAGCTACCACGAGACCAGCGAGTGTGAGTACGACGAGACGCCACCCGAGGAATGGTCAGAGGGCCTCGTGGGCTTCAAGCCTGCACCAGTCTTCGACATTTCGCAGACCGAGGGTGAGCCACTCCCGGAGCTGGATACAGCGGCGACCGGTGAGCCTGATACGCTCGTCGATGACCTCACTCACATCGCGTCGGACCTCGGCGTGACCATCCGCATCGTCGATCCCGACGAGTGGCGTCATGGGGAGGCAAAGGGCGTCTGCCAGTCGCGGAGTGTCCAAGACCTCACCCCACTCGTGGAAGTGAAGAATCGGTCGAACCGCGCGGATCTCGCATCGACGATCATCCACGAGTACGCCCACGCGATTTTGCATTTCGACATTACTGACGCGACCGAGCGGGCGAAACGCGAGGTCGAAGCAGAGGCCGTCGCATACGTCGTCGGTCGCTATCTCGGCTTGGATACGAGNTGCATTTCGACATTACTGACGCGACCGAGCGGGCGAAACGCGAGGTCGAAGCAGAGGCCGTCGCATACGTCGTCGGTCGCTATCTCGGCTTGGATACGAGTGGGTCGGCGTTCTATCTCGCGGCGTGGCAGGGTGACGAGACAGATGTCCTCCAAGAGCGACTGGGTCGGATTAGCGGGACGGCCGAAGAGATTCTCTCAACACTCGACGCGGTCTGAGAACTCTCATCTGTGGTTCTGCTGTCGCGGCTCTGTTGATGCCTCTTTGTCAGCTATATCTTGCCCTGCGACAGAGGGTGTTGAGGAACACTTTACAGGGTGTTGTTTTCGCAGGTTCAGCGGTGAATCACCTGAGACATCGAGAAAGCGAGTGGATTAACTCAGACGTCGAATCCGTTTCGCCTGAGTGCCTCTGCTAGTTCCCCATCAGGGTCAGCCGCAAACTCAACCAACGATGACTCAGGCCTTGTTGTCGTATATAGTTCAGAGTCAATATTGTCCGGGATCTCGTTCGCGTGCGTCTTATCTACAACTGCAACTGATATTTTTGGCCTCGCGTCCGCGTCTTTTGACTCGCTCATTAACTGATGGTACAGGGAAGCGATGTTTGGCTTTTCGCATATCCGATTGTGAAATTCTGGACTTGTTGAAATGATTGAGAATTGAGTAGTGAGGTATGCTGAATATAGAGGGTGTATTGACTGCAGGACAATCAGGACAGGACAGCACAAAGAATCCGACCTGATTCTGTGTCACCTGTCACTCCGTTCGACAGCGTAGTTTTTCATGCGCCCGAAGGGGTGCGCGCATTGCGCGCTGGCTACCATGACTCCTGTACTACCAGAGTTCGATCCACCTACGCGCGTCCTCAAGCGAGCGCAGTACGAGGCGTTCGCGTTCGAACTCCTTGATGGCGATGTCCGTGTACGCAACGAGAGCTATGCTGACCCAACCGCGCACGAG
>NZ_AOLJ01000002.1 GCF_000336775.1 Haloferax gibbonsii ATCC 33959
GCCTCCCTCGCGCCATCAGAGATGTGTATAAGAGACAGGCGCAAGGGTCGCCGAAAATCGAACCGACCCCACCACCCACCACAGGGACCTATAACGGTGTCTAGGGGGACCCCACCCGGCACCTCTCACCTCGCGGTGGGACCGACCGATCTAGTCTGGTGGCGGTCCTCTATCCTCGTCGCGCCGGAAGTCTCCCGACGCAGCCGACACCCAGTCCTCGACGATCGGATCCCACGCCATCAGTGACCAGTCCTCCTCGAGCGCACTGCCGTCACGATCGTCGCCGCCCGGATCGCGTGGATCGAGATCGACGTCGGCGCTAGATCCGTACCGCCGCGACCCCGACGGCAGGAACGACAGCGAGCCACGACCGAGGTACGCACTGATGTAGTGCGCCGCGTTCCGTGCGTCCACCCGCCGGATGTCCACCACCCGGCCGAGGCCGACGCGCTCGGCCAACTGCGACAGTTCCCGCTGCGGCAGGAACCGATCCACGAGCAGGTGCAGGTGCGGCCGGTCCCGCTCGTCTCCCTCGTGCCGCACCCACAGATACGACAGGTTTGGATAGCGGTCCCTCAGTTCCGTCCTCAGCGCGTTCCACCGATCGGTGATGTACTCGTGCTTCTCCTCCTTCGACGCGGGCGCTCTGCGGTCCACTGTGAGCGTCAGGAACCGACGCATCTCCGGGCGCTCCTCCGTGATCCGTTCTATCTCCTCGATCAGTCCCATCCTCAGCCGGTGGCCGCAACACTCGCAGTCCCACGAACCGCAACGGTACGACGCCTGTTCCCCCGATTCTGTCTGGTACTTCAGGTGCGCCAAGTCCTTCCGGCAGTCCGGCCGCTCCCGATCCGGCCCGCAATCCCAGTCCCGACCGAGCCGTGACTGCTCATCCAACTCGACCTCGCCGTCGACGGGATCCGCGCTCACTCCGACCACCCCGACCGACGCGATCGCGAGCTGCTCCACGAGTGGCCCGACAGCACGTCCGGCCCAGCTGGGGCGGCACTATCCGACGACCGCGACGAAGACGAGCCGGTGGCACCGCACCGCACCATAGCCACCGGCACGTCTTCTACCGCACCGCACGGTGGAACGCCTGAATTGGCGAAGCATAGCGGCTCTTGAGTTGTTCTAACTAGCGTCGAGTAAAGACCGCACCGCCGCCGCACCGCCACCGCACAAGATAGCCCCCTCCCGCCGGTCGGGGGCGTGCGGATCGGGCGGCCCTCGAGCCGGGTACGCCGGCTCTCGGGCAAATCAAGATCGCCCGATCCTTGCGGTGGATCGGCGCTTAGTCGTCCAGACCGAGCGTTTCCGTGAACCGTCGAAACACTTACTGACTCGGCTGAGAGAGGACAGAGCGAGGACGAACCCTCCGGCCAAGAGGTTTCCACCGGGCGATTCTGCCACAAATCGCGTCCGGTGGAATCGTCCGTCGCCCGGGCCTTCTCCGGGCATTCACTCACGTTGCGTAGCTTTGACTGCGACGAGAACGACTAGCCCCTTAAAGAATACTGACCTTTCACCCCGGCAGAACATCTACCTATCCCGATACTACCAACACGCCCACATATTGTTATTAGCAGTTCTAACCATAGCCAGACAGAACCCGAAACCGCATGACAGCGCAGGGGTCGCCGATCGCCCCGGAGTATCACCCATCACAACTTACCGCCGTCTTGCGATTCTTCCCCCTGTCGAATCCCGGCCCTATCCGTACAATCGCAGGACGGCGTAAGGATACCCCTGTCTGAACCGCCACAACTTACCGCCGTCTTGCGATTCTCCCACCACAATCACTCGCCCCTCCGCTCCCTAATCGCAGGACGGCGCAAGGGTCGCCGAAAATCGAACCGACCCCACCACCCACCACAGGGACCTATAACGGTGTCTAGGGGGACCC
Organism: Haloferax gibbonsii ATCC 33959; assembly: GCF_000336775.1. Taxonomy (GTDB): domain Archaea; phylum Halobacteriota; class Halobacteria; order Halobacteriales; family Haloferacaceae; genus Haloferax; species Haloferax gibbonsii. The sequence continues at coordinate 1,907 of NZ_AOLJ01000002.1, forward strand.
CACCCGGCACCTCTCACCTCGCGGTGGGACC
>NZ_AOLJ01000003.1 GCF_000336775.1 Haloferax gibbonsii ATCC 33959
CTTGCCAGCCCGCTCAGAGATGTGTATAAGAGACAGGAACTGGAGTTCGCTCGTCTGGAGGCCCGTCTCGCCGAACGGCACGAAGTCCAGGTCGATGTCTTCGGGTGTCGTCATGCCCGCACAGATACGCCGAATCGACGCAAAAGCGTTGGGTAGCCGGAAGGCGATTGGGGTGAGTCGCCCCGCGTTCCGCCGTCAGGCGTTCGCGCGAATCAGCGATTCCAGTTCGTCGCGCACCTGGCTCGCGTCGGTGGTCCGGACCGTCGTCTGGACCGTCCGCTCGTCCAAGTCGCTAAGCTCGCTCAGCACGCCGCCGCGACGGTCGACTTCGAGGTGCAGTTCGAGCGCGTCTTCGCCCGGTCGCGGCACGACTTCGAGTTCGTCCAACTCGCCGGCGAACGGCCCCGACGTGGGTCGGAACTCGAACTCCTGGACGAAGCGCCTGCTCGCGGTGAACACGCCGTGGGGGTCGGCCTCGCACTCGGCGCTGTGCAGCGAGAAGCCGAGGTCGTCGAGCGCGTCGAAGACGGCCTGAAGCCGCGGCGTCGGCTGGACGTTCAGGTAGTCTTTGTCTTCGGGGTCGACGGCCAACTCGATGTCGAGTTCGGTTTCGACCCACACGTCGACGTTCCCGAGAGTGACGGGCGTTCCGCGAGGGATGTCGAGCGAGACCGATCGCGTCTCCCGCTCGTCCGGTTGGATAGTGAGGCTTTCCGCGAGGGTGTACTGCGCGATATCCACCTCTCGGTAGCCCTCTTCGGTCCGGTAGCGGGTCTCCAGTTCGAACCGAATCTTCCCGATTTCCTGTTCTGTCGAACCCCCTTCGATGCGCACTTCTGCATCGACCGTCTCGCCGGCGCGGACGGTGTCGGAGGGGAGAACGGTATCGACGGTCGCGTTGCCGATTCCGATTCGTGCGAGGACCTTCTTCATGATGCACACCGACCGTCTCGTTCGCGGTGTAAGTATCTCGTGGCTCGCTACTTTCCGAGCGACAGTTGATCTCCTGTGCGACCGATTCGTTGATGCACACGCGTCGAGCCTCCAGAGGATATGGACTTGTCTCCGGATCGGGACTTGTTGACCCGCCTCAAAAAATGTAAGAATTATGAATTTTGTGACGGGTGAGAAATTCAAAATTGTATAATAGCCACCGAACCAGTTCCCTCAGGTGATTTTGATAGTGCCCAGATATGACAGATAAATATCTATTTACCCGCCGACATTGTCTATCACCCGAGGTGTTCAGAAGTGACAACAAAACCACGAACTCGACGAGCCGTCCTTCGGAACGCGGCGGGACTTGTGGGTCTCGTCGCGTTCGCCGGCGTCGGCACCGCGAGTTCGACCGCGAAAAGCCAGTTCGACGACGAAGACGGCAACGGTATCCCTGACGAGGGGGAGGTCGTTACCGGCGCGTACAAGTCGGTCTTGGCGTACGAGGGCGAGTACGGTTCGGGAGCGTATCCGCAGGAAGACTGGTACTGGGACCTCGGCGACGGTCGGGTCAGCGGGACGGTCGACAGCATCGACGAGCTTGACCAGGACCGTCTCACCGTCTGTGAGTACAAAGTCCAGTACCGGGGAACGTACGCGAACGACCCGTTCTTGGACACTGGCTGGGTCAGAAACCAGATCAACTGCCGCGGCTACGACGACAACGGGAACTACAACTACAACATCGTCCACGAGACGGACCCGCGGTACACGGGCGACCGTCCGCCCGCGTTCGGCGGCGACTGGGAGTACCAGACGTACGTCGTCTCCGGCGTCGGTAATCAGGTCACCCGGCCGACGTCACCACCGGGACAATAAGTCGCCGTCATCGCGATGAGTTCGTCTCGCTTCGGCTTTTTTGTCGACGGTCCGCACTCGCGCGCCTCACAGCCCAGCGCGACACGCCTCACGTCACGTACACGTCGCCTTCGACTTCGTAGAGGTAGCCCTTGTTCAGGAGTTCGTCGACGGTTTCGGGGTCTTCGCCCGCCGAGCGCACCCGACGGCGCGCGTCCGCCACGGGCATCCCCGAGTCGCGGTCGGCGACGAGAGGCCGAAGGTGTTCGAACGCTCGCGTCGCGCGAGGAGAAAGCGGCGTGTGTCCGCCCTGTTTCGATGTCATCGAGTCCTCTATTCGCGACCACGGAACGCTCCGTAAAGAAGGTGGGTGCCGATTCGGTCTGCGGGGTGGCCGGGTTCCGACGTGCTTCCCTCTCCGTTTTCGACTCGTTGGGTAGCCCCGCCCGAGCCAACCCATTGGCCCCGTTCTCCATATCGGCGGTGCTGCCGGAAACGGTGTACCAGCCGACCTTCTCGCCGCGAAGGGAGCTCACCGTGCACACTGCGAAACGGTAGTTCTCGGTACAACCGAGCCAGAGTGTATCCTCACCGCTGTCCGAACCGGTGACCCCGAGTGGACGAGAATCACCTCCGACGGTGGGCGATGACACGCTACCGGCTGAACCATGATGGCTGTTAACATCGTGGAGCACGATATCTGCGTATGTCTCGTCACGTGGCTTCCTTCGACATCGACTCAAAGACCGATTCGTACGCCGCTCGACGCATCCTGGAGCGCGTCTACGATACGATACGGGAAGAGTCATCGAGCGGCCGAGGGGACTCGACCGACACGAGCGAACTCCTCGAATCGTTCAAAACGCTTCGAGACGCAGCGAAACGTCCAACGGCAGGCAAGCTAACCATCACCTACGAACAATACGACGACGGATTCGAGAACTGAGTTCGCGGAACATCCGCCGCCGGAAGAGACGCGCAGCCTCAGTGTGCGGTCCGCCAGCGTCCCCCAAGCTCCTCACGTTCGCGGTCAGTATACTCTCCACTCCGAAAGACGGTCACACGGCCGTTCTCTTCGCTCAGCGTTACACTGGCAAGGACTTCTTCCCGGAGAGACACTTCCAACGCACTGAGATGTTTGGTTCCCATCCAAGCGGCAGAGGCGATGGGTGTCTCTTCGACCGCTTCAGTAGTATTTGGAGTCCGAACGCGAACCATCTGTTCTTGGATTGTCTTATCCGCGGCAATGACGACTGCTCCATCGCAGCTGAATGCCACGTTGCGGGCTGCGTCGATGAACTCGTTGGATGTGATACCGACTGACCGGCACTGTTCGACGGGCCACGTGTTGTCTCCCAGTGGATCGGTGTATCTTCCGAAATCGATGTCAGCGACGACAATAAAATAGAGACTCGGTCCGGTCACGTACGGCTCGTCCCACCGGCTGAAAGAGAGACTCAAACTCTCCGCGACATATCTGAGGATGTCGATAGTCTCCGGGATTGTGGCGTACTCCGCCTGACCGTCGTTGGCTTTTACGATAGCTCTCTCACCGACATACTCGATGTACGGGGAGACTCTGTTTGAATGCTCTGCCCGTGATAGAGACGCCTGAGGTACACCACCGCTACTGACGCACCTACCATCCGTGGACGCTGTACAAACACTCATTCGCCTTGCACACCTTCTAGAAGCATGGCCGAGTTCCCAGACGAACGACAACTCGTACTACGGGCGCGTTCCCAGTTGGACCAGTGGACGAGAAGTGCCAGGATGGAGGCGTACACTGAACTGTTCGAGGGTGACGACCCCATCCTCTCCCTCGAAGAAGTGCAACTGCTCGATGCGCTCGACTCCGAACTGGAACGAGAGGGAGGCGATGGTGTCTGGGGAACCGATCAGTACGGAATCCACACGGCGGGAACCTCGAGTTCGGACACCTCACTCGGCGTCGTCTGCGTGTACCACCCACAGATCACCAAAGACTCCGTCCTCCGTGGGGCAGACGACCTCGACGACGAGGCCGAAGAGCGACTCAACGCGGCACTCTGGCGATATAGTGAACGGGTTGCGACGCTCATCGAAGAGAAACTCCACGAGTTCACCCGTCGAACACAGAGCTGAGGTTCGTCTCGCCGCTTTTACTACACTGCCGTCGGTGTGCGACTACCGTCTGGTTCGTCCGCGTTCCGGTGCGAGATTTAAAAATACGTCTTCCTCAGCCCCGCACTCCGGACAGTCGTGCATGAAGTGGAATCCGTCCTCATCGCGCTTTTCGCTCCGACACTCCGACTGAGCGCGGGCTTCGTTCCCGCATACTGGACGGTGTTCGGGATGGTCCGGGAGATATGTGCTCACGAACTCGATGAACGATTTCGTCCCGTGACGGTCGACCGACCACACTGGTAGTCCGTCGATCGACGCCGACCAGCCTTCTCGTGGGAGGGTGAGTTCGTCACCCGCTGAGCCACCACCCGTAGAGGTGCTCTTGAGACTCGGCGTCGGATTGCTTCTTCGATTGACCGTACGTCTTCCCCTTGAGGAGTTGGCGTTCGACCGCGTTTGCGGCGAGTCGGAGTGCGTGGGTGGCGCCGTACCCTTCGCCGTCGGCCGTGAAGTACCCGCGGTCAGTAACCAGTCGAATCCGTGCCAACACGAGTGGTACGCCCCGGCTCTGTTCTTTGTGTTCCTGTAGTTCGATACTGGCCTTGATGACGCTCATCTCGCCGTACTTCGAGGTGACGCTCTCGATCAACGCGGAGACGTCGTCGTAGTCCATCCCCTCTAGCAAGTCGAGTCCGAACACCTGCACGGCATTCCGGTCGTCGCGTTCCCAGGTGAGCGCCTCAATAACGTCCGTCTTGGTGATGATTCCGACTGGCTCGCCCGTTTGGTCGGCCGTGACGACGAGCGACGAGACCTCGTGTTCGAACATCGTTTCGACGACCTCGTCGAGCGGGGCGCTTCGGCGGACCGTCACAACGACATCGGACATCAGGTTTCGGACCGGAAGGTCGAGCATCCGGTCGGAGTCGCCCTCGCGAGCACCGAACCCGCCGTGAGACCCCCCAGAGCGTCCGCGGCCACCGAAACTGCCCGACGACCCTCCCTGGCTCTTGCTTCCACCTCGCGTCGTGAATTCGATAACGTCGTACAGGCTTACGATCCCCACGAGTTCGTCCCCGTCGATAACGGGAAGATGGGCGATACCGGACTCCCGAAGCAGGTTAAGCGTTTTTCCGATCGTCGCCTCGGGCGTCGTGCTGACGAGTTTCGTCGAATACGCGTCTTCGACGGTCACGGCATCGAGAAACGGACGCACGGCTTCGAGGATAGCATCTGCGGTCACCACACCGAAGATACGGTCTTCATCGAGTACGGGAAGCGTTTTAGCGTCGCTCCCGATCATGAGTCGTGCGACCTCTCGAACGTCCTCTGTGCGCTCGACGGTCGGGACGTGCTGGACCTGCGAGCCGACCTTTGCGGAGGGCTGATTGGACGAGGAGGCCAACTGTCGGCGGCTGACAACACCACGATACTCGTCACCGTCGGTCACCACGACGGCATCGAGTTCTTGATTCTCGAATGCGCCGGCGACCTTCGACAGCGGCGTCCCGATATCGAACTCGGTGAACTTCGTGGAGAGAATTTCAGAGATATTCATGAGTAACTCTCTAGACAGAGCGGTGCAGGACGGTTATGCCTGTCCCACCCTTTCGTTGAGTGGTAGAGGCGTCCGAATGGCGAGGTTAGGGCGACGGAGAACGCCGGCAGTCCGACGAGAAGGCTACACCCGACGGCGACGACGCCTATCGCTAGCACACTCACGTCGCCACGCGAGGCAGGTGAGTGCGTTCAACCGCCGAATCCGGCCGAGTGATGTCCGCGACTCGGTCTGTGCGAACGCCCCTCCTTCGCGAATCGTCGGTGCGCCACCCGCGCGGCAGTACGTTCATCCCTACTCACCACGAAGTGTTCTCTCATGCCGGTCACCGTTCTCGTCGCCTTCGATGGCTCTCCGCTTTCAGCGCGCGCGCTCGCATACGCCATCGAGACCTTCCCGGACGCGTCCATCACGTCGATGTACGTGATTAATCCGCTCGACTCGGTTATCGACGTGGAGGCCGGCGGCTTACCAGTCGCCGAAGACTGGCACGAGAACGCGAAAGAAGTCGCAACCGAAATCCACACGACGGCCACGGACCTCGCGGCGGACCGGAATACCGAACTCGTTACCGTCACGGAGGTCGGCAAACCGGCACGAGCAATCTTGGAATACGCCGACGACCACGACATCGATCAGATCGTCATGGGCAGCCACGGTCGCTCGGGAATCGACCGTGCGCTCCTCGGGAGCGTTGCCGAGACGGTTACCCGCCGAGCGCGGATTCCGGTGACGATCGTCAGTTGAACCATTCGGACCAGAAGGGCGCGAGGGCGGTCGACAGTGGGGGCCCGCTTCGTCTGCACTCAGACAGGGACACGATGACAGACCGACAATACAGAATCAGGATGCAGTGTATGGAGAGACCGCGTGACCGTTACTGAATCGTCCCCGCTCTCGACGTGCGCTGTCCAGATCGAGCGACGAGGCGGTCGCGGCGAAGCGGGAGCGCGAGCCCTCGAACGATACCTCCGGGACACGCCCGGCGTCCACGACGTCGACGTCTCGTTCCGAACGGGGAGCGTTCGAATCACCTACGACGAGAGCGTCACCTCGGAGGAACAGCTTCTGTCTCTTATACACATCTCTGATGGCGCGANACGACGCCCGACGAGGCGACCACCCGCTCGGACCTCAGGCGGGAGGCCGTGTTCGTCGGGCTGACGCTGGTCGGCATGGTGACCGGCCTGGCGACGGGATGGCTCGGTGGACCGTCACTCCTCATGTGGGCCGGCTACGGCGTCGCGTACGCCTTCGGTGGCTGGTACGGGCTCAAGGGGGCGATCGAGACGCTCCGTCACGGCGCTGTCGACATCGACCTGTTGATGATCGTCGCCGCGCTCGGGGCGCTCTCTATCGGCGCACCGTTCGAGGGAGCGATGCTCCTCTTCCTGTTTTCGCTGTCGAACACGCTCCAACACTACGCGATCGGCCGCTCGCGCCGGGCGATCAAGTCCCTCGTCGAGATGCGGCCGGACGAGGCGCAAGTCCTCCGCGATGGTGAGGAGGTTACGGTTCCCATCGAGGAGGTCGCCGTCGGCGACGTGTTCGTCGTCCGCCCCGGCGACAGAATCCCGCTCGACGGCGTCGTCACGTCCGGCGAGGGAACGGTGGACCAAGCCTCGCTCACCGGCGAATCAGTTCCCGTACCCAAGGTGCCCGGTGACGAGGTGTTCGGCGGCACGATAAACGAGAGCGGGAGCCTCGAAATCGAAGTCACGCGGCAGGCACACGAATCGGCGATCAGCCGCCTCATCCACATGGTCGAACGCGCCCAAAGCGAGAAGGCCCCGACACAGCGGCTCATCGACCGTCTCGAACAACCGTACGTCCTCGGCGTGTTCGGGCTCACGATTGCAGCTATCGCCGTTCCGGTCGCGCTCGGGAACGAGTTCACCGGGACGTTCTACCGCGCGATGACGCTCATGGTCGCCGCCTCGCCGTGTGCGGTCATCATCTCGACGCCCGCGGCAGTCCTCTCAGCTATCGCCTCCGGAGGCAGACAGGGCGTCCTGTTCAAGGGCGGCGAGCACGTCGAGACCGCCGCGCGCATCGATGCGGTCGCCTTCGACAAGACCGGGACGCTCACGCAGGGGGACACGCAGTTGACCGACGTGTTCGTCCGTGACGGCACGGCAGACGAGACGCTGACCGAGGACGAACTCCGCTCTGTCGTGGCCGCGGTGCAGGCCCGTTCGGAGCACCACCTCGCCCGCGCGACGGTGCGGGCGGCAGATGCTCGATCACTCGACGTCCCCGACGCGGAGCGGTTCCAGTCGGTCGCCGGGAAAGGGGTCAAAGCGGACGTCGACGGCACGACGACGCACATCGGGAACCGCAGTTACTTCGAGACCGTCCTCGGGGACGCGGCGATCGACGGTCTCGAACCGGGCCTCGACCGTCTCCAGACGTTAGAGGAAGAGGGGAAAACGAGCGTCCTCGTCGCCCGAGAGCGCCACGGCGACGTCAGCGTGTCGGGGTGGCTCGCCTTCACCGACACCGTTCGCCCCGGCGCGGCCGAGATGATCGACGACCTCCGCTCGCTCGGCGTGGAGCACATCGTCATGCTGACGGGCGACAACGAGCGCGTCGCACAGCGCATCGCCGACGAAGTCGGAATCGACGAGGTACAGGCCGAACTGCTCCCGGAGGAGAAAGTGGCGACCATCGAGGACCTGGTCGGGCGATTCGAGAACGTGGCGATGGTCGGCGACGGCGTCAACGACGCGCCGGCGCTCGCCACGGCGACCCTCGGCATCGCGATGGGCGGCGCGGGAACCGACGTCGCGCTCGACACCGCCGACGTGGTGCTGATGGGCGACGACCTCAGCAAGATTCCCTACGTGCTCGGTCTCGGACGCAGGACTCGCCGGACGCTCACCATCAACCTCGCAATCGCCTTCGGCGCGATTGCACTCATGGTCGGTGCGATCCTCCTCCGAGGAATCCCGCTCCCGCTCGCAGTAGTCGGCCACGAGGGCTCGACGGTCATCGTCTCACTGAACGGTCTTCGGCTGCTCGGCTTTCGTGGGTGAGCACGTCACGGGCGACGGAGGCGAACTCCCCCCGGTCGCTCGGAGGACCGCCGGCCTGTCGCGATGACGAGAGGCCGGCGGACTTTCCCACCCGCCCGTTCATCTACACGCAGGCCGTACGTTCCAGTATGAAGACGATTCACCGGTTCCTCGCGGCTGCGGGCTTCGTCGCGCTGTCCGGTATCGTGAGCTTGCTTGCCGCGCCATCGCTCCCCGCTGAGCTCGTCACGAACTGGGGGTCGGGTGGCGAGCCCAACGGGACGATGCCGAAGCTGCTTGCCCTCTGGCTCATTCCCGCTCTGACCGCGGGGCTCCTCCTCACGTTCGCCGCCATCCCGCGAATCGACCCGCTCCGAGAGAACATCGCCGAGTTCCGGTCCTACTACGACTGGTTCGTCGTCATCTTCACCGTCTACATGTCCGTCGTTCACGTCGGCATCGTCGCCTTCAATCTCGGCTACGAGTTCGACTTCACCTCCCTGATTCTCGTCGCCGTGGCTGGGCTGTTTTATTATAGCGGCGTCGTACTCGCGCACGCCGAGCAGAACTGGTTCGTCGGTATCCGGACGCCGTGGACTCTCAGTAGCGAGGAGGTCTGGGCACGGACTCACGCACTCGGCGGCCGACTCTTCAAACTCACCGCCGTCCTCACGCTCGTCGGTCTGTTGTTCGGTGACTACGCGCTCTACTTCCTCCTCGTTCCTGCGCTTTTGACAGCCGGCGTTACCGTCGTCTACTCGTACTACCTGTACGAGCGAATCGACGGAAGCTCGGATACCGCCCCGGGCTCGAATCTGTGAGTCACTCTGAGAGCAACAGGAGCGGCGTGCTGAATAGCGCGGCTGGACGTCGCACCGGTCGCTTGTCTCGCATCGTTTAACGCGAACCGGCCGTCTGGTGGATGAGCGAACCTACCTCTCGGTTGGACGACTGGTGTTGGTTACGTTCCGTCTCCTGACGACTCCTGCGGTCCGTTCGCCCTCACTCCCACGGGTTCGTCCCCAGCGCGTGGACCAACAGAATCGCCCCGACGGCGATGCCGACGAGGACGAGCGCGACCGGGAACGCGGCGTCGAGGCCGGTCGAGAGGTACGACACCCAGATCTGCACCGGGAGCGTCCGCGGGTAGTACGCCAGCATGAGCGTCGCGCCGAACTCGCCCATCGCCCGCGCGAACGTCAGGGTCACCCCGGCGAGGATGCCCTGCTTCGCCAGCGGGAGCGTCACGCGCCGGACGCTCCCGATGCGGTCCTCGCCGAGCGAACGGGCCGCCGCTTCGAGTTGCCTGTCCACGCCGTCGAAGGCCGTCTTCGCGGTCACGACCAGAAACGGCGAGGCGACGTAGGTCTGCGCGAGGACGACCCCGACCAGCGAGCGCGTCAGCGGGACGCTCGTCAGCTGACCGAGGCCCGCGGGGCCGACCAGCTTGAGCAGTAACATCCCGCTGACGACCGGCGGGAGGACGAGCGGGAGCATGACCATCGCCAGAATCACGTCGCGGCCGCGGAACGACGTGCGCGAGAGCCAGTAGGCCAAGGGGAGGCCGAAGGCGACGGCGACCAGCGTGCTCAGCGTCGCCGCGACGACGGAGTTGGTGGCGGCGGTCACGACGACGTCGCTCGTCACGTCGCCGACCAGCGACGCCGGCGACTGCGCGAGGACGAGCGCGCCGATGGGAAGCAGGTAGTAGACGAGGAGCATCCCCGCGAGAAGCAGCGTCAAGCCTCGCCACGTCTCGGGCAGGAGCCGCGTGACGCCGCTCTCGCGGCTGTTAGGCTCTCGGTGGGACATCTCCGAAGTAGTGCGGGTGGCTCGCGCGCACGGCGAACCCGGAGGGTTCGAGGAACTCGCCGGCGGTCCCGACGAGCGCCTCGAACACCGATTTCGACGCCGCCGTGTCGGTTCGTCGCGTCGCGGCGTACCGGATTGGGCCGCCGCGGACGGTGATACCCTCCGGGAGCGTGTAGGAGACCGTCGCGTACGCCGACGCGTGTTCGGGGTCGCTCAGGTTGATTTCGGCCGGGAGTTCGAGGTACGGGTAGTCGCGCTCGACGGCCATGCTCCGGTAGACGAACGCCGCGTCGACGCCGCCGGCGTCGAACTGCGCGAGCAGTTGCGTCTCGGGGTATATCTGGTCGCGGCGAAGCAGGTCGGTGGCGAGTGCCGGCCGGTCGTAGTAGTCGGCGGCGAGCGCGAGCGCGAACCGCGTCCGGTAGCCCAGCGGGTCGAGGTCGGGGTCGGTTCGGCCGAGGCTGACGTCGTCGTCGAGGAGGGCGTCGGGCCACGACGCGGCGTCGGCGACTCGCTCGCCGCCGTCGGTCTGGGGGTTGTACGCGACGACGAGCGCGTTGTTGGCGAACGTCGCGTACCACGGGACAGAAAGCGGCGCGTCGAACAGCGTCGTGTCCGCGAGGGCGACGATGTCGGGGTCGCGCTGGTCGTCGGCGACCATCCGCGCCACGCGGGCGGAACCGTGTGCCTCGACCTCCACGCGGGTTCCCTCCGGGGGCTCGAACTCGGCGGTGAGCGCCCGCTGGAGGCTTCCGGCGGCGAGAACCGACACTGTCGGCGTCGACCCTGCTCGACCGAGACAGCCCGCTGTCGCGGTGAGGCCGGTCGCGGCGACCCCGCCGACGGACGCGAGAAACGCCCGCCTGCCCGACCCACTGGCGGACTCGCCGGTGTTCTCCGCCGCGCCCGTTCGGGCCGGCCGATTCCGTCTCTCTCGCGTCATCTGGTCAGGGTTTCTTGGAGATGTCTTCGAGCGATTCGGGGTCGGTAGACGGGTCGAGCGCGCGCGCCTCGACGGCGCGGACGCCTTTCACCGTCCGCGACCCGTCAATGTCGGGCGCGATAAAGCGCGTCTCGTAGCCGTGCTCCTCGCCTATCGGCGTCCCGTCGCGGGCGTAGGCGAGCACGGCGTCGAGAGCGTCGTACACGTCGATACAGACGCGATAACCGTCGGCACTCTCGACGACGAGGTGCGTCGTCTCGTCGTCGAGGCCGACGTCAGCGAAGAGGTCGAAGACCGGAATCCCGGTCCACGTCGCGGTGTGTCGCGTCCCCGACGCGCACGCGACCGTCACCGTTCGGTCCTCGGCGGGGAAGTCGAGTAACTCCGCGCCCGACAGCGACGCTCGGCCGTCGCCGCGGAGGAGAATCGGCTCGGACGGGGCGGTCGCCGGACGCGACCGGTCGTGTTGTGCGTGCATGTGTATTCACTAGTCCGATATTGGTTGACTCTAACGGTGTGTGTAACCTCCAACAATTAAGGGTTTATAAACATCTGAAAATGAATTCCCCGACGTGCTGGGTGGGCGGTTGTCGGAGCCCGCGTGGGCGGTTTCGACCCGATTACGAGTCGGTCGGTCAACGTCGGGGGCGGTCGTGTCGGTTCTCGAATTCCGGAATTCCCCTTCCATCGACGACTCTCAGCCCCTCGAACTACGCCGCGTCGGTCGATTCCGAAGTCCGTACATTCATTGTTCCGAGAATACACGTTTAATCTACATGTTCGAGGTCCAGTCCGAACTGGCGGTGTTCATCCTCCTGATGCTCGTCTGGACCGTCTTCGTGCTGTATTCGGCCTCGGTGTTCACGTGGTTCGTCGAGGTGCTCGTCCTCGCGTGGCGACAGACCGTTCCCGCAGACGACGTCGCCTACGGCTACGACGACATCCAAGTGCGCATCATCACTATCGACGCGGCGAACATCGTCCAATCGACGGTCAACGCGGTTCCCGACGACCTCGCCGACGTTCGAGTCATCGCGGAGAAACCGATTTCGGTCGACGGCGCGACGGTCCACGCCGTTCCCGAGGAGTTCACCTGCACGGCGTCTCACAAGGGCCGCGCGCTCGAATGGGCGCGCCGCGAGGTCCCCTGCGACAAGGAGTTCGTCCTCTACCTCGACGAGGACACGCTGATGGCGAACTTCGAGGGGTTGCCGGAGGGCGACATCATCCAGATAACCGAACTGCCGGTGTACACCGGGTCGTGGGTGACGTACCTCTCGGAGGTGTTCCGCATCGGTTACCAGCGCGAACAGCGGGCGTTTGGCCGCTTCAGCTTCCCGCTGTACGCGTGGGGCGGCGGCATCGCGATTCGGACGAGCCTCGAAAACCGCATCACGTGGGACTCGAAGACCATCACCGAGGACACGGACTTCGCGTGGCGCGCCGCCGCCGCCGCCGACCTCGATTTCAGCGTGCTGAACTGCAAGTTCCGCAATCAGGCCCCGCCGTCGGTGATGACGATGCTCAAGCAGCGTCGCCGGTGGTTCTCCGGGACGCGACAGGATTCGGACCTCCTACCGCTGCACTATCAGATGTTCCTGCAGTTCCGCCTCGTCGCGTGGGGCTTTTCGCCGCTCATCCCGGTGATAACGTTCATCACGTTCCTCGTCCCCGGCGCGCTCCCGGATCTGATGCTCTATCGGGTCGGCTCCCTTCTCGAGTTCGCCACGCTGTTCGTCGTGACGGGGGCCGGCGTGGCAAGTTACTGGTCGGAGTCGAAACTCACGCTCCTCGCGGTCCCGTGGACACCGATTCTCGTCGTTCTCAACACGGCGGGCGCGCTCTGGGGGTTCGTCTCCCCGGTCGAGCACTTCGCCGTCACGACCAAGGTGCCGCTGGAGACGGTCGAAAAGCGCAACCCCGCGTTCGAGCCCGGCTCGCTCACGAAACACGACGGGCGGAACGACTTACCCGAGCGGCTGGACGTGAATCGACTCACGAGCGGGCTCCGGGAGTCTGTTCACGTCTTTGACGATTGACCGCGGCGGTTGCGTGCCGAACCATTCCCGATCGGCATCCGGTGACCACTCTCCTGGGGCTGACTCCCGCGCCGTGACAATCGAGCCACCGTTTGATGCGCTCACGGCACGTCTGCTCGCGTATGAACGCGCACGCGAACACCGGTCCCGACCGCGCTCGCAAACACGAGCCCTTCCCGGCGTACGGACCCGTGGACGCGGCGCTCGGGTTCGTCGTCTTCTACCTGTTCGTCGAGCGCGCCACGCCGACTATCGTCGACACCGTGACGGGTGTCGTTCCCGGGCTCTCGGCGTCGGCGGTCGGCTTCGGACTCGCGGCGTTCCTGTGGTTCATCTTCGTCGTGACGACGCTCGACCAACTCCGCCGGCAACTCGCGGCGCTCGGGGTCGTCGCCGGGGACGCCGGCCGACTCGACCGCGTAGCGTCGGGACGGGCCGTCCCCAGCGTCCCGCGACTTCTCCTGTACGGCGTCGTCACCGTCGTCGGCGGCTCTATCGCCGTGCTCACGTTCGACCGCGCCGTCGACGCGGGCATCGCGTTCATCCGGCTCGTCACGGGCCTCGGTGCCGGCGTATTCCCGTTCGGCGCGGTCCCGCTCGTCGAGTTCCTCGTCATGGTCGTCTTCTTCGTCTCGTTCGGCGCGGCGACGCACTCGCTCGACAGGGTGGTCATCGGGAGCGTCAGGACCGCGTTCGCGACGGTCCGCCCGTAAACCCGTCAGCGGACACGACGTTCTCTCCGACGAGACGTATCGAACCACAAGACTGTTATCCTAGTTTTCTGATTGACAGAGACGAGAGTCCCCATGAAGCGTCGTACGTTCCTCCAACTGACCGGCCTCGGGGCCGTCGGCGGACTCGCCGGCTGTCTCGGTTCGAACTCCCCTCCCCCGCGAAAGTCGAGCGTCGTCTCCGAATTCGAGGTCTCCGACGGCTCGCTCGTCGTCGACCTCGCCGACCAGACGTGGGTGATGTCCCGCTACGAAGCCGCCGACCAGTCGTCGCTGTCAGGGTTCGACCCGCAGTCGCTGGCCGCGCTCAGCCCCGTCGGGGTTGCGAGCGCGAAAGGCAAGGGCGGCGGCGGTGGCGGCCGCGGCGCGACCGGCCGCGGCACGGGCGGCTACGCCTCCGCCCCGCGGACGGTCCACGGCCACGCGTGGTACCACGGCGGCGACTACGCCGACGACTGGTACGAGAACAACGCCGGCAAAGTGAGTCGATTCCCCGTCGGCGTCGCCGCGCTCGGCATCGCCTACCTCGGGTCGACCGCGGCGATGCGAGACGACGCGCCCGACGCCGGCCCGGTGCCGTGGGACCGCGAGATACAGGACCCGAACGACACCGTCCAGTACGACATCGACGACGGCAGCCAGTTTGGACAGGACGGCTGGTACCGCGTCGGCGCGCACGTCGTCGGCGACGACGTGAACCACGACTTCCGCTGGGAGTGTTACGACCTCGAAGTCACCGACGGTATCGGTGATGCGGGGTACTCCATCGAGGAAGAGTGGAAAGTCTCTCCGCGCATCTGAGCGCGGATGACGCGCGCTTTCCCTCGCCCTCTATAACTCACCCACTCGCCCTCCATCGATGTCCAACACGCGAACCGACACGGCGACGCTCCTGACGCTCACCTTCGTGGTGTCGTTCTGTAGCTTCGCCTACGAGTTCGTCTACTCGGAACTGCTGACGGTGATGTACGGCGGGACGGTCACCCAGTACGTCATCACGGTCGGGCTGTACTTCTTCAGCCTCGGCATCGGCGCGGCGCTCTCGGACGACCTCGACGGCGCGACCCTCGGCGGGAACTTCTTCCGCACCGAGGTGCTCCTGGCCGCGGCCGCGCCCGCGGGCTTCCTGCTCATCGTCGGTCTCAACAGCGTCCGCATCCCGCAGGCGGTGCCCGCGGAGGTCATCTGGACCGTCGCCCGCCTCCCCGTCGTCGTCGTCGGGTTCCTCTCGGGGTTCGAACTCCCGCTTTTGACCCGCATGTTCGACGAACTCGGCGACGACGGGTCGGCGACGCCCTCGTGGCTCCGAACCGCAGGCGCGCGAATCCACGATTTCGTCGTCGCCGCTGTCGGTACCCTCTGGACCGTCGAGCGGACCGAGGGCCGCAGAAGCGGGCTGTCTGTCATCCTCGCGATGGACTACGTCGGCGGCCTCGCCGGTGCCGTCGTCTACGCCCGCGTCCTCTACCCGGGTCTCGGCCTCATCCCGACGATATTCGTGCTGGCGCTCCTCAACGGGGTCGCCGCGCTCGTCTTCGTCGCCCACTTCGGCGAGTGGTCGTGGTGGCCCTTCAGCGACGCCGCCCCGTCCGCAAGCCCCGCCTCGTCCGCCAGCGCCGCACACGGCGGGAACGCGACCGACAGCGCCCGAGCCGACCGGTCGCTCTCGGCCGCCCGGGTCTCGAAGACGCTCCTCGTGGTCTGTCTCCTCTTGACGGCGACCTACGCGGGCGTCGTCGCCAAGCACGACGTCGCCGACGAGCGCCTGTCGCAACTCTACCTCGAACAGCAGATAGAAAACGAGTATCCGCCGGGCGCGATGCGCGCGACGGTCACCTCACAGGAGACGACCGCCTACCAGCACGTCATCAGATACAACCGCACGTGGACCGGCACCGGCCCGAACCCGCACTTCGACGGGCGGACGGAACAGTGCCTCCGCCTCGGCGCGGCCGTCCAACTCTGCGAGAGTTGGGCCGACAGCTACCATCGGGGGCTAGTCGACGTGCCGATGTCGCTGGTCGAACCCGGCCCGGAGACCAAGGTACTCGTCGTCGGCGGCGGCGACTGGATTGCTATCGACCACCTGCGGGAGTACGGCGTCACCGTCGACCACGTCGACCTCGACGGCGAGTTCATGCGCGACGCGAAGACGGACCCCTTCTTCCGCCGCTGGCACGACGACGCCCACGAGTACGACCGGCTGAACACGACGGTCGCCGACGGCTACCGGTACCTCCAAGAGACGAACGAGACGTACGACCTCGTGTTGCTCGACGTGCCCGGCGCGACCGACGACGACCTGCTCACGCTCTACTCGACCGAGTTCTACCGCTCCGTCCGGACCCACCTCTCCGAGGACGGCGTCGCGGTGACGTGGGGCTACTCGCCCGACGCCTACCCCGAACACCACAAGGCGTTCGTCAACACCGTCGGGGCCGCGGGTTTCACCCAAGAACTTTCCTACTGGGTGCGCGAGGACCTCGACGACGACGGCGAGACCGAGCGCGTCGAGCAGTTCTACGTGCTCGCGCCCGGCGACCGGCCCCGGCTCACCGGCGACGGCGCGACCCGGTACGTCCGCGCCCGCGAGGAGCACTACGGCTCCCCCGAGTGGCACGCGGTCCCGCACTACCGCGGCGTCCGCGAGAACTCCATCTTCCACCCGAACTACGACATCCTCGTCGACACCTGATTACCAATGCCCTCCCAACCACCTTCCACCACCGAACCGCCCGCCGCCTCCGACCCGTCTCAGCCGGTCGAGACACCGACCGAGCTGTACTTCGGCTACAGCGCCGACGCGCCGGACCTGACGACCGTGGACGTGAAGACGGTCTCCCCGGCGACGCTCGCGGGCGAACCGGCGGTCCTCACCGTCATCGGCGAGTCCCACTACGTCGGCCTGCCGGCGCTCGACTTCCACGAGCTGTGTTCGTGCAAGCCGCTGCCGCACGAACGAACCCACGAGACGCCGCTTTCCGTCGGCGCGGAACGCGAGTTCAGCTTCGAGAGCGACCGACTCGACGCCCGGACGGTCGTGGAGGGGCGCTCGCTCGACGCCTTCCCCGGCCCGGACGACGCGACCGTCGCCTATCGGTTCGGCCCGGAGGCGTGGACCACCATCCGCGTCGGCGACGGCGGCTACGAGACGTACCACACCTACCCGGAGCACGACCTCGCGCTGTACACCGAGACGACGATGACGCCCGAACGAGAGGCTCAGCGATGACTCCCGAACGAACTACCCAACGATGACTCGAAACGCCACCACCTACGACGGCGACGTGACGCTCAACGGCTCCGAACGACCCCCGGTCGAACTGCGCGACCCCGCGGACGTGTTCGTCGGCGGCGCGAGCGTCGCCGGCGACCTCACCGTGCAGAACGCCGAGTACGTCTTCACCCACGCGCCGGTGACCGACGACGCGGCCGTCGGCGACGCGACGGCCGGCGACGCGGCCGTCGAGACCGAAATCCGCGGCAGCCTCGAAGACGGCTACGTCCAGTCGGTCGACGGCGACGTGCTCCTCGGCGACGCCGAAGACGTGTTCATCGCGGCCGACGCCGCCGACGGCGCGGTCTCGGCACCCGGGGCGGAGAACGTCTACGCGGGCGAGGGGACGCCCGGCGCCGCCCCCGACGACTACGACGTGTCCACCTTCGGCTGGAAGCAGTCGGGGAGCGCGACCGACCCCGATACCGGCGTCTACGCCGTCGGCATGGCCCACGACGTCGACCTCACGAACGTCAACTCGGACGTGGAACTCTACCTCGTCGGCCACGGCCACGAGGTGCGGGTCGAGGGTCGAGGTGCGGCAGTCTCCGTCCACTTCGTCGGCTACGACAACACCGTCAGCGTCGGGCCGTACCTCGCGTCGAGCGTCGAGACCGACACCGGATTCGACAACGCGGTCGACGCCGACCCCTACCCCGCCGAGGACCTCGTCGAGATGTCCCGAAGCGAGGCCTACTCGAACGCCGGGTTCGGCCGCCGTAAGGTGACGTTCCAAGAGCCGGCCGACGGCGACGAGTGGTGTCCGAACTGCGGCAAGCCCGCCGAGGCCATCATCGAGCGCCATCAGATGGAGGCGTTTTTCCTCTTCGGCTGGCCGCTTTGGACCTTCGAGCAGAGCACCAACCCCGCCCGCGAGTGCGAACACTGCTCGCCCAACGCGATTCACGCCGAACTCTCGGCGTCCGAGCGCCGCGAGATATTCGACTGACCTCGTCGGCGGTCCGAAGATATATATCAAAACACCAGACAATGTTGCACATACGACTGTCCCCGCGTTCGAACGTCGCACCCGTGTTCGAACGCGCTCGCCGGGTCTGCACCCTCAGCCGCACCCGCCACGCCCGCTGTCCCCGGCACATCCGTCCGCCCCTCCCCAGCCATGTCGAGAAATGAGTCCACGCCGGCCTTGATGTCCTCCTCGTCGTGCCGGTACACGTTCGACCCGTCGGTCCAGACCGACGCCCACCTCCAGACGACGTGGGAGTGTCCGCACGAAGCCCACCCCGAAAGCGAGTTCTGCGTGTTCCACATGAGCCGCGACGAGCGCGCCTCGCTCGACGTGACCGGCGACGACATCGTCGGCGAACTCCGGGCGAACCTCCAGTCGCCCGACACCCGCGTCAACGAGTACGTCGGCGCGGACCTCCCGCACCTCTCGCTCACCTATCAGGACATCAACGGCGCGACGAACCACGTCCTCAACTTCCAGCACGCCGACATCGAGGGCTTGGACCTCACCCACGGCCGCCTCGACCAGGGGTTGATTCTCCGCGAGGCGACGGTCGGCCGCCTCAAACTCGACGAGGCGGTGGTCACCGGCGACGTGGACGCACGGGAGGTCACCGTGACCGACGCGGTGACGACCAACGAGGCGACGTTCGAACAGGACGTCCGCTTTTCGGAGGCGACCTTCCGCGGCGAGGTCCGCTGCGACGAGACGGTGTTCCAGGGGGACACCAGTTTCGCAGACGCGACGTTCCACGGCACGGCGCGCTTCCGCAACGTCGAGACCAGCGGGAGCAGCCACGTCCTCGACGACAACATCACCTTCGCGAACGCGACGTTCCGCGACGACGCGAGTTTCAGACAGGCGATTTTCAATTACGTGACGTTCGAGGGCGCGCGGTTCACCGCGGGGTCGGACTTCGAACACGTCGAGTTCGAGGGCGACGCCCGGTTCGACGGCGTCCGCTTCGACGAGATGGCCGACTTCGACGAGGCGCGGTTCGACGACGACGCGAGCTTCGCCGACGCCCGGTTCATGCAGTTGGCCGAGTTCCGCGGCGTCGAGTTCAACGGCGGGAGCCGGACGACCCACGACGACGTGACGTTCGAGGGCGCGACGTTCGAGGGCGAAGCGGACTACAAGCTCGCTCGATTCCGCTATTCGGACTTCAAGGACGCCGTGTTCAAGGGCGCGGTCAACTTCGACCGCGCGACGTTCACCGCCCGCACCGACTGCTATCGCCTCCGCGTCGATGGCGCGTTCGACCTCTCTTTGGCGTCGTTCGACGGGCAGGCGAACTTCGACGAGAGCGAGTTCCGCGACGCCGTCGTCGCCGAGGAGGCGACGTTCGGGTGCGACGCCTCGTTCGAGGGGGTCGAGTTCGAAGCTAACGCTCGGTTCGGCGAGGCGCGGTTCGAAGAGGACGTGAGCTTCAAGACCGCGGCGTTCCACGGTCTCGCCACCTTCCGCGGGGCGTTCTTCGAGGGCGAACTGCAGCACCTCGAAGCCAACGCCTCGTTCAACGAGGCGACCTTCGAAGCCGGCGCGGAGTTCGAGGCCGCGAACTTCACGAGCGCGTCGTTCTGGGAGACGACGTTCCACGACCGGGCGGACTTCCGGCAGTCTGACTTCGAGACGGCGCGCTTCCGCGTGCTCGTCGGCGACCGCGACACCTACCTCGACTTCACCGACGCGACGCTCTCCGGCGGCACGATTTCGCAGGGCTCCGGCGAGCCGACGCCGTACGACCTCACCCGCGCGACCATCGGCGACCTGACGCTGGAGGGCGACGGCAACGAACACCAGCTTCTTGACCACTTCCGCTTCTGTCTCACCGAGTTCGACCGCTTCGACTTCAGCGACCACCACGGCTACCTCGAACGCAACGACTGGACCATCCACGACTTCGTGGGTAACGGCGCGACCGGCCAGTTCGCCGTGGAACTGACGCCCGATATAATCGAAGAAACGTACCGGAAGGCGCAGGACAGCGCCAACGCCGTCGGTGACACCCCCGCGAGCCGCGAGTTCGAGTTCAAGCGCTACTACTACAACCGCCAGAAGAACTTCGACATCATCCTCAACGAGTACTCGCTGAACACGTGGGCCCGCGGCAAGAAGGTCGCAAGCGTGGGACTGAACACGCTCATGCAAGTCACCTGCGGCTACGGTAACCGCCTCCCGCGAATCGCGGCGTTCACGTTCCTCCTCCCGGCGCTGTTCGGGCTGTGTTACGCCCTCGGCGGGCCGTTTCTGACGCAGGCGGGGAGCGTCTTCGACCCCGCCGCGGTCGACAAGACGACGATGGAGGTCCTCTTCGACAACGTCTACTACAGCTACATCAGCTTCAGCACGGTCGGCTACGGCGATATCAACCCGCTCGGGCCGGCGGCGCGCGTGCTCGCGGCGAGCCAGGGGATGTTGAACGGGCTGTTTTTCACCCTGCTCACGTTCACGCTGTTCAAGCGCGTGCTCGGCGGGAGCTAATCGAGCCGAGTCGCCCGCGTCCCCTCCTCACTCGTCCGACCGCTCGTACACGTCCGGTCGCGCGTGCTGGAGCGTCTGCATGTCGCGGCGGATGTCGTTCAGATGCGACAGGTCGATAGTCGCCGTGACGACTTCCTCGCGGTCCTGCGCCTTCGAAATCACGTTCCCCCACGGGTCGACTACGAGCGTGCGGCCGTAGGTCTCGACCCACGACGGCTTGTCGCCGATTTGGCCGGGCGCGATGACGTACGCCTGGTTCTCGATGGCTCGGGCGCGAAGGAGCGGTTCCCAGTGGTCTTTTCCGGTGTGCATCGTGAACGCCGCGGGGACGAGAAGGACGCTCGCGCCGGACTGCGCCATCGTTCGGTAGAGCTCCGGAAACCGGAGGTCGTAGCAGATAGAGAGGCCGAACGTCGCGAGGTCGGTGTCGACCGTCACCGCCCGGTCGCCGGGGGCGACGTGGTCGGACTCGCGGTGTTCGACGCTCCCGCCGATTTCGATGTCGAACAGGTGGACCTTCCGGTAGGTGTCGAGCACCTCGCCGCTCGGGCCGATGAGCGCCGACGTGTTGTAGACGCGGTCGCCGTCCGGAATCCGTTCGAAGAAACTCCCCGTGTGGACGAAGACGCCGTGTTCGCGGGCCTTCTCCGAGAACCGTCGTACGGTGGGTCCGTCGAGCGGCTCTGCGACCTCGGCGAACCGCTCTTCCGGGCCGATGAAGGTCGTCATCTCCGGGAACGCCACGAAGTCCGCGCCGTCGGACGCGGCCTCGTCGAGGAGGCCGAGCGCCCGCTCGACGTTCGCCGCCTTGTCGTCTCGCGAGTCTAGCTGGCACGCGGCCGCCACGAATCGGGACATCTCGTCGGGAGGCTACGTGGACCGACGATATGGTAGTCACGGTTACTCGCTCGGGTCGAACTCGAGGTAGACCAGTCGCTCGTCGCCGACCGTCCATCCGCGGTGTCCCGGCGGGATGGTCGCGGCGCAGCCGGCGGCAACCTCAGTCTGCGTCCCGTCGTCCAGTTCGAGGCCGAGCGTCCCCGAAACGACGTAGATGTCGTGTGCGTTCTGGCAGTAGTCGAGCTCTGTCTCACCGTGGCCGTCCTCTGTTCCCCATCCCGGTTCCAACGTCGCCCGCGTGACCGCCACGTCGCTTAGGTCGACCGACTCCGTGCGGCCGGCTTCGAGCGCTGTGGATTCCGCGTCGGAAAGCTCCGTGACGACTAGCTCGTCGACTTCGGTACTGTCTGCCATAAAACACGTTATCCGGGGACGGTAGTAGCTCTTACGTCGGTGCCGACGACGTAACTATCTCCTGTAAGAAAAATTTGTAAAACGAGTTCATATACTATTACAGACAATATCGTTCGCGAGGGCTCGTTGGCTCGGCGGGTCCGCTGTCTGCGAGTCGTCACACGAGCGACCCGGAAGCCGATTCGCAACTCGAAATCTCGAGGTCCAGCCCTGCCAAGATATATGAATCCTTAGCAATTTTACATACGCGACTATGGTCTCGACCCCCCGTTTCAGAACCCTCCCTCCAGCATGGAAATCCGCACTTATCGGGGTGATAGCCTCGCTCCCCGTCATTGCGGTTGTCAACTGGCTGCCGGAGTCGGAGTCGACCGTCGGTGCCGGTATGATGGTATTCGGCGCGTTCATCGCGGGGGCCGTCGCCGCGCTCAGCTCGGCGGACCCGGACGCCGCCGGACTCCGCGCCGGCCTTCTCGGTGGCGTTCTGGAGTTGTTGGTGTTCGCAGCGACCGCGGGCACGACGGCGGCGTGGCCGCCGTCCAGAATCGCGTTCTTCGGGCTCGCCGGCGGGGTCGTCCTCTGTCTCGCCTCCATGTTCGGTCTGGGATGCGGTCGAGTCGGCGGATGGACGGTGCGTACCGTCGCCTCACGGTGGAATCCCACTGCGAGTACGTCGTAGATTCCTTGTGACACTTTTCGCAGAATTACCAAATAATAAAGATATATTGAAAACTGATGTTTGAGTCATGACACTCGCTTTTGGGTTCGAACATCGCCTCCGTTCTCACAGCGAAGTGATTTCGAACTCGTTCAGCAACAATAGTCGCGTTTGTTCCTTTGTAGGGAACGGACCCATCGTGACGCGCGTTCTCGTGCTCACTCGTCGACGGGTTCGAGCGGGTCGGTCTTCCCCCACCGCGCCGACGCGCCCTCGGTCGGCGTCGCCCACTCGACGGCGTTGTCGATGACCCGTTTGACCTCGTCTTGGTGGAAGATGGGATACTCCTCGTGGCCCGGTCGGAAGGCGAAGATTCGCCCGCGGCCGCGGCGATAGCAGACGCCCGAGCGGAACACGTCTCCGCCTTCGAACCACGAGATGAAGACGGTTCTGTCGGGTTCCGGGATGTCGTACGGCTCGCCGTAGGTCTCTGTCTCCGGGATGACGAACTGCTCGTCGAGGCCGTCGGCGATGGGGTGGCCGGGGTCTGCGACCCACACGCGCTCGCGCTCGCCGCCGTGGCGGTACTTGATGTTGCAGGTCGTGCCCATCAGCCGCGTGAACGGTTTCGAGTTCTTGCCCGAGTGCAGCGGGATGAAGCCCATCCCCTCGTGGACGCGGTCGACGACGCGCTCCGCGACGGCGTCTTTCACCTCGTCGTTGGCGCAGTGGGACCACCAGACCAGTACGTCCGTCGCGTCCAGCGTCTCCTCGTCTAAGCCGTGTTCGGGCTCCTGCAACGTCGCCGTCCGAACCTCGCGGTTCGGCCCCTCCAGATGTTCCGCGATGGTGCCGTGGATTCCCTTCGGATACCGCTCTGCGACCTCTGGTTCTTCCCGTTCGTGGACGTTCTCGTTCCAGACGGTGACTCGTGTCGGCATGCGCCATAGTGTTCGCCCCCGTTGATAAATTCTCCTCCCGAGCGAGATATTGGCTACCACTCGCCGCTCCGGACTGTTCCCCTAATGGGAACTCACTGCCAATTGTCGACACATGGGCTGTCGCTGCAGAATATGGAACCTTGTAGTTTTGAATGCCGCGTACCGAGGGAATATCCTCGTCTTCCCGGCCGACAAGCATTACGGTTATATGGTTGTAATCTGACTGCCGAAACGTCTCTTCGACGTTCCCGAGACGGCTTCGAGAATAGTTCTCGGTTAATAATTCCCAACAGGGGAACGTCTCTCGACTCGATCCCAGCTCTCGTGAGTCACTTCCACGTCGAATCGCCCGCCTCGTGCCTCACCAATCGCTCTCTTGAATGTCTGTCGGCACACCCCGAATATCGTCGTTCCCCCGAGGGGAACGAAAACTACTATATCGATTTTTCGTGCGCTTCTCCCGAACCCCGCGCGTCGCCGCCGCGGGACCTTACGACGCCGTTTCCGACCACGGGTGTTCGTAACTCGGGTCGTCCGCGAAGCGGTCGAGACCGGCGCGAATCGACATCCGACTTCCGGCAGGGAGCCGCACCCGGAGCGCGCCCGTCCCTTCGTCGCCGTCACTTGCGCTGTCGGAGTCCTCCTCGCCACGCTCCGCGCCGTCGGTCTCGACCGTCGTAAATCGGTGTTCGCCGTACGCGCCCGCTTGGACGACGACCTCCTCCTGTCTCGCCCCGGTGTTGACGAGCGTCAGTTCGATTCCCTGTTTCGTCACCGACTCCACGAGCGCGGCGACGCCCGTCGGCAGTCCCGGCCGCTCCCTGCGGGCGTCGAAGTGCCGCACTTGAGCCATGACGAGGCCGCCGTAGTAGACTGGCTGTGGCGCTCCCATGGTGAGTTGGAGCAGCGCCTTGTGGAACGCCGGGTTTCGGTCTCTGAGGTAGTCTTCGTCCACGGTCGTCGGCTCGTTCCCCTCGGCGTCGAACAGTCGCAGTCGCTCGTCGACGTGCTCGCGCGTCGCTTCGAGGATTCGGTCCGGGTAGTCCGAGAACTCCCCGTCGAGGTAGGCCAGCCACGCGTACTCGTGACCGTCGTCGTGTTTCGTCTTCGCCCGCGGGTCGACGCGTCGCCAGTCCTGTTCGCCCCAGTCGCGGAGCCGACGGACCCGATTTCGGTCCTCGTCGCGCATCGACATGTACCAGAGGTGAACCGCGTAGGGGTCGTCCGTGGGCGGCTGGAACTCGTACCAGCCGTCCCGCCACAGTACCTCCCCGTCGTCCTCCGTGAGGACGCCCGAGGCGTCGTAGTGGTAGTCGCCCTCGCCGCCGTACTTGTGCGGGATGTGGAGGGTGCTGTGTACGTCGTCTTCGGCGACCTCGATGCCGTTTTCGATGAGTACGTCGAGTTGCGACCGCGGGAAGTCGAGGTACTCCCGGTCGCCTTCGAGCAGGACCGCGTTCTCGGCGGCGACCGTCGGCCCGATGCCGATGTAGTGCCACCCGCCCCACGACCAGCCGTAGTAGCCACCGTACCACGACCCGTCTGTGTACTCGCCGATTTCGCCGGAGCGCCCGACGTTGTCGGGGATGATACCGCCGTTTTCGGCCGTCCGCTCCCGCCACGCGTCGAGGTAGTCGGTCACCCACTCCCGGTAGTCGTCGTCGCCCGTGTGGAGATAGGCGTTCGTCATCAGGCTCGTGATGTTGAGGTTCAGCGGGATATCGCCCTTCGCGCAGCGCTCGTTCAGCACCTCGAACAGGCGCTCTTCGTTCGCCCGGTCGAGGAGGTCCGCGGCCTCGTCGAACTCTAAATCCCGCCACGGGAGGCCGTGTCTGGCCCAGCGGTAGTCCGCGCCGTAGGGGTGGTGTTCGTAGGCGGAGAAGTCGCAGAACTCCGGGCCCATGCTCCCGTTCATCGGCCCGCGGACCACCCGATTTTCGGCGTCGTAGTTCCCCGTCTCCGAGTCGGCGGTGTAGAGGTCGGCGAACTTCGTCGCTCGGTCGACGACCGCGTCGTCGTCGGGCGCGGCGAGGCCCATGTTGTACGTGTAGAGGTTGCCCTCCCCGAGGTGGAACCAGTCGCGACACTGTTCGAACTCGTCGACGACCATCGGATGGCCGAACGGCGTCTCCGTCGCCGCGCCGCGTTCCAACGCGGACTCGTACACGCGACGGGCGTGGTCGAGCAGGCGTTCGTCGCCGCCCATCGCGTACACGAGCGGCCAGTTGTAGAACCCCTCGACCACGTCGTCGAAGCCGTCGACGCCCACGTGGTCGTCCGGCGGCCAGAACGGCTCCCCGTCGGGGCCGGTGTAGTCGTCGACGAATCGGTCGACCGCGTCGGCCGTCAGGTCGAACAGTGCTCGCTGTTTGTGCGCCCACGTCGGCGGTCGAGTCGCCTCGGCGGTCGCTTCGAACTCGCGCATGCCAACATACCCCGCGTCTCGGGTGATGAATATTTGGGTCGCGCGAGTCGCGGCGCTCCGGTCGGTTCGGGCGACGACGCTCCGTCCGACCGCGTCGTCGGCGAACCTCCCGATTCAGTCGTCACTCACCGTGCCGACACCGCGCGGCTCGACCTCGTCGCTACCGCGGTTATGCCAGTCGCTCTCGCGGCCCTCGGTCGGTCGCTGGTTGTCGTCGGTCGTTGGTTGTCGTCGGTCGGCGTCTTCTGTGAGTCTCGTTCAGTCGATGAGGCGCTTGATGTCGTCGTCGAGCTGGTCGTACAGCTCCTCCGCCTGGCGCTCGTCTTCGGCCGACAGCGGGCGAATCGGCTCGCGGACTCCCCCGCCGTGCAGGCCGGCCAGTTCGAGGCCCTTTTTCACCGCCGGGACGCTGATGGCGCCGTCGAGGCTGTTGTTCTGTCCGGTCCGGTCACGGAAGTTCTGGTAGGGCAGACAGATGTTCCGAAGCTCGCGGGCGCGCTCCCAGTTCTCTTCGGTGAGTGCGTCGAAGAGTTCGAGCCCGACCTCCGGCCGGAAGTTGCTCACGCCCGCCGAGAATCCCTCGATGCCCTCGTTCCAGAACGAGACGGCGAAGGGTTCGGCGAGGCCGTCCACCCAGACCACGTCGTCGCCGGTGGCGCTGGCGGCCGCGCCGAGTTTCACGGCGTCTTCGATGGCGTACTTGATGCCGACCACGCCGTCGAGCCCCGCGAGGTCGCGGAGGTAGCCGATTGACGGGTCGAACCCCTTGACGTACGGCACCAGCGGGGCCGACGAGGCTTCGGCGAGCTTTTCGTAGTAGCGAAGCAGCCCGCGCTCGTGGACGTACGTGTGGTCCGGCGGCATTATCATCATCGCGTCGACGCCGATGCGGTCGTAGGCTTCGATGAGTTCCCGCGCGCCCGCCGTGCTCCCGCCGACGCCGGCGAGGACGCACACGTCGGACGGGAGCGCATCGACGGCCGTCTCCGTCACGTCGACGCGTTCCTGCTGGGACAGCGAGTGATACTCGCTGATGTTCGCCGACGCGAGGAACGTGCGGATTCCCTCGTCGTAGAGGGTCGTCGCGTTCGCTGCCAGTTCGTCGTGTTCGATGTCGAGGTCGTCGTCGAACGGGGTGAGGAGCCCGGCGGCGACGCCGCGCAGGTGCTCGCGCACACCGCTCTCTGCGAGTGGCATACCCGAACCACCGTGCACTCGCGCATAAAATCTTCGGACAGGGGGGTCGCGAGCGACCACGAGCGCCCGAGGACCGTCAAAACAGTTATCTGCCCCATCTCTGTAGTCGAACCCATGCCGCGTCAGACAGACTCGTCTCCAATCGCCGTCGGAGTCGTCGGCCTCGGAAGCCTCGGTCGTCGGCTCTGTCAACAGTTCGTCGAACTCCCCCGGTCGGAACTCGTCGCCATCTCCGACGTGGACCCGGACGGCCTCGCCGAGGTCGGCGACTCCTTCGACGTTCCCGAGGCGCACCGCTACCGGTCGTTCGAGGCGTTCCTCGATTCGGCCCCGATGGACGCCGTCGCCGTCGCGACGCCCAACGGCCTGCACTACGAGCAGACCTCGGCCGTGTTGGACCGCGGCCTGCACGTCCTCTGCGAGAAGCCGCTCGCGACCGACGCCGAGGAGGCCTACGAACTCACGACCCGCGCCGAGGCGAGCGACCAAACCGTGATGGTCGGCTACCAGCGACACTTCAACCCGGCCTACAAGCGCGCCCGCGACGAGTGGGCCGACGGCGACCGCGTCCCGCGGTTTATCACCGGTGAGGTGACCCACGACTGGCAGTCCTACTACGAGAAGGAAGACGACTGGCGGATGAACCCCGAACTGAGCGGCGGCGGCCACCTCCTGAACGTCGGCACGCACGTCATCGACGCCATCCTCTGGACGACCGGTCTCACGCCGACCCACGTCAACGCCTACGTCGACTTCCACGACGACGAGCAGGTGTTCGACCGGCAGTCCTCTATCAACATCGAGTTCGCGGAGGGCGCGATAGCGAACGTCTCCGACACGGGCGTCGTCGCGCGGACCCGCGAGCACGTCCACATCTGGGACGACGAGGGGGCGATATACCTCGAAGGCCACGAGTGGGACGACCGGACCGGCTACGTCATCGACGACGAGGGGACCGAACACCACCCCTACGACGGCTACGAGCGGTGGCTGAGCAAGGGTACCGCGTTCCTCGACGCGATAGAGACCGGCGAGACGCCGCCCGCGACCGCCCGCGACGGCCTCAAGGCGGTGCTCATCACGATGGCGGCCTACGAGTCGGGTCGGCGGAACGAACGCGTCGCCCTCGACGAACTCTACCCGTTCGCGTCCGACGTCTTCCAGTAGCGCGCCATCGTTTTCTCTCGGCTGTCCCCGCTTGTTCTCCCGCGCGAGGCGGAGTTTTATCGTGGTGGCCGATTCTGTAGAGGTATGCGAATCGCGACTATCAGCGGATACGCTCTCTCGTCACCCATCGAACCGCCGCAGGACCGCCCCTTCCACGGCGGCGTCCGTCGCCTCCTCAAACGCGACGTGGTGCTCGTCGTCGTCGAATCGGCCGACGGAACCCGCGGTATCGCCACCGCCGGCGCGAGCAGTTCCGCGATGCGGGAGTACTTCGAGGGCGAATCGCAGGGCACCTTCGCGGACGTCGTCAACGGCGCGGTCGCCGACGCGCTCGAAGGCGAGACCGTCGAGGAAGTCGAGGACGCGCACGCGATGCTCCGCGACACCGACCTCCCCGACCGGCTCCGCCATCAGGCCATCTCGGCGCTCGACGTGGCCCTGTACGACATCCGCGGGAAGGAGGTCGGCGCGCCCATCTACGAACTGCTCGCCGACGAGTACGGCACCGACCCGACGACGGAGATGCCCCTGTACGCGAGCGCCGGGATGTACATGGAACCCGAGGGGTACGCCGAACAGGCGGCGACCATCCGCGACCTCGGCTTCTTCGGCTACAAGTACCGACCGGGCATCGGCCCCGACGGGGACCGCCGCACCGTCGAACTGCTCGCCGACGTCGCGGGCGACATGGAAGTGATGCTCGACGTGCACACGTGGTGGAAGATTCGCGACGGCTACGACCGCGAGACGGTCGAAGACCTCGTCACCTTCGCCGCCGAGCGGGACTGCTACTGGGTCGAAGAGCCCGTCTCGCCCGACGACCACGCGGGCTACGTCGAACTCGCGGAGACGGGCGCGCCGCTGGCCGGCGGCGAGAGCGAACCGACGCCAGAGGGCCTCGTCGCGCTCGGCGAGACGGGCGCGGTCGACTTCCTGCAGGGCGACGTTCGCCACCACTGCGGCTACACCGGCTGTCGCCCCGCGGTCGAGTCCTGCGTCGGCCGCGACGTGGAGTTCGTCCCGCACAACTTCGGGACGTGGGTCGGCCTGCTCGCCAACGCGCACCTCGTCGCGGCCGCGCCCGAGGTGTCGCTCCTCGAATACCCGGTCTTCGAGGACGACCCGCTCCTCGACACCGAGACCGACCCAGGCATGTACCCCTTCGACCTCGCGTTCGACATCATCGAGGGCCAACCCGCCGTCGAGGACGGCGTCCTCTCGCTGTCCGACGAGCCGGGACTGGGAATCGAGGTGAACCTCGACGTGCTCGACGACTACCCGTTCCGTGACGGGCCGTGGACCGAGTTCCACTACGACGACGACTGAGTCGACGGTTCGAACCGCCTCGGCGCCTTCGTCCCGTCTGTCTCGCCGCGTTCGCCGTCTGCACAAGCTATAATGCGTCTCTCCGTGGTACATTTTTCATGCACGTAACCGACATCGAAGTCATCCCGATATCGCACCGCCTCCCCGACGGCGAGGGCCTCGGCGACGCCCGCGGGTTCGGCCACGACAGGGCGACGACGCTCATCCGCGTCGACACCGACACCGGCGACGTCGGCTGGGGCGAGGCGTTCGCCCCGGGGAGCGTCATCGCGCCCGTCGTCGACGAGTTCTTCCGCGACGACGTGGTCGGCATGGACCCCTTCGACGTGCGACGCCTCGCGGAGGAGTCGTACACAGACCCGTACCACTTCGGCGGGAGCGTCTTCGTCCAGAGCGCCCTCAGCGGCATCGACGTGGCCCTGTGGGACCTCGTCGGCAAGGCCACCGGCAAGCCCGTTCACCGGCTCCTCGGCGGGACGCCACGGGAGACGCTCACCGCCTACGCCTCGACGATGTACTTCACCGAGGCGGACCGCGACATCGCCGAGCCGATTCGAGACGCCGTCGACGAGGGGTTCTCGGCGGCCAAGATAAAAATCGGCAACGGCACGGACTCCGACGTGGAGCGGGTTCGGACCGCTCGCCAACTCCTCGGCGACGACGCGCGGCTGATGGTCGACATCAACGGGAACTACCGGCCGCGACAGGCGATTCGAACCGCGAAGGCCATCGAGGAGTTCGACATCACGTGGATGGAAGAGCCGGTCCCGCCGGAGAACCTCTCGGGCTACCGCGAGGTCAAACGCGGCGTCGACGTGCCCCTCGCGGCCGGTGAGGCGCACTACGGCCGCTTCGAGTTCAAGCGCCTCGTGGACGACCGGACGGTCGACGTGGTCCAGCCCAATCTCGGTCGGTGCGGCGGGCTCTCGGAGGCGAGCCGAATCGCCGACCTCGCCAGCACGGAGAACGTGGCGGTCAGGCCGCACATCTGGAACAGTGCGGTCGGCCTCGCCGCGGCGGTCCAGTTCGCGGCGTCGGTCTCGGACTACCCGCACACGCGGCACGTCCCGGACCCGATGATGGTCGAGTTCGACCGGAGCGAGAACCCGCTCCGCGACGAGATTCTGCAGACCCCGTTCGACCCGACCGGCGGCGAGGTGGACGTGCCGCAGGCCCCCGGCCTGGGCGTCGAAATCGACGAGGACGCCGTCGAACGGTACCGCGCCGACCGCTGAGCGCGGGTCGCTCGGTCGTCTCCCCGGCGCCGCACCGCCGAATCGACCCCGCTCCGTCCCGACTCGCGGGATAGTTTTATGCGTTGAAGCACCGTGGCACCGGTATGCAGTCATCGCTAGTGGTAGTCGACAGTACGGACTCCAACGAGCGCCTCCTCACCGAGGCGGGGCAAATCGCGGCCGGCACGGACACGCCGCTCGTGCTCCTCACGCGTATCACCGAGGACGAAATCGTCGAGAACGCCGAGACGTTGCAGGCGATGAGCGACGCCGCCAACACGCCGCTGGAGTCGAACTCGGCGCGGGAAGTCGCCACGCGATTCGCGTCGCAGGCCGCCGACGAGGCGTTCGAGTCGGTGGACGGAACCGTGGAATACGACGCCGTCACCGTCGTCGCCGACGAGGGCGAGTTCGCGGACGAGGTGATTCGCGTCGCCGACGAGCGCGGCTGTGACCACGTCTACGTCGCCGGTCGACAGCGCTCGCCGACCGGGAAGGCGCTGTTCGGCGACACCGCACAGCGCGTCGTCCTCAACTTCGACGGGCCGGTCACCATCCTGACCGAGTGACGGAGCGGCCGGAACCCCCCGAAACGACAGCTATTTGCGACCGCGACTCGTCACGTGTTATCACATGTATCAGCTGTCGGAGCAAGCGGAGCCTGTACCGTCGGGTTCGTCCCGAACCATCGACATCGGCTACATCGGCGGCGGGAGTCAGGGGTGGGCCCACACGCTCATCAACGACCTCGCGCAGTGTCCGGACCTCGTGGGGAGCGTCACGCTGTACGACGTGAACTACGAGATGGCGTCGAAGAACGCCCTCCTCGGCAACCGCGTGATGGACCGCGAGGAGGCGGTCGGCGACTGGTCGTTCGAGGCGACCCGGAGCATGGACAAGGCGCTCGACGGGGCCGACTTCGTCATCTGCTCGATTCAGGACCCGCCGGGTGAGACGTTCGTCCACGACATCGACGTGCCCCAGGAGTACGGTATCTACCAGACGGTCGCCGACACCGTCGGCCCCGGCGGGGCGATTCGGGCGCTGCGAGCGATTCCGCAGTACCGCGAAATCGCCGCGACGGTCCGCGAGCGCTGCCCGGACGCGTGGGTCATCAACTACACCAACCCGATGACGGTCTGCACGCGGACGCTCTACGAGGAGTTCCCCGACATCAAGGCCATCGGGCTCTGCCACGAGGTGTTCAAGACCCAGAAGCTGTTCGCCGAGATGGCGGAGCGCTACATTGACGAGGCCGAGGACGTCGCCCGCGACGAGGTTCGGGTCAACGTCAAGGGCGTCAACCACTTCACGTGGGTCGACGAGGCGCGGTGGCGCGACCGCGACGTGTTCCAGTACCTCGACGAGGAACTCGAGCGTCGGAAACCGCTTTTCGACCGCGAGCCGGGCGACCTCGACGCCGAGTCCTACTGGGTGAACAACGAGGAAGTCGCGCTCGACCTCTACGACCGCTTCGGCGTCCTCGGCGCGGCGGGCGACCGCCACCTCGTGGAGTTCGTCCCGTGGTATCTGAGCATCGACGAGCCGGAGGAAATCCAGCGCTACGGGATCCGGCTCACGCCGAGTTCGGCCCGCGTCTCCGACGACGAGGGGCCAGACGAGATGGAGCGCTACCTCGAAGGCGACGCGGAGTTCGAGTTCCACGAGTCCGGAGAGGAGGCGGTCGACATCATGCGGGCGCTCTCTGGCGAGGGGACGTTCGTCACGCACCTCAACTATCCCAACGAGGGGCAGGTCGACGGCATCCCCGAGGGCGCGGTCGTGGAGACGAACGCGCTCCTCTCCGGCGACGACGTGACGCCCCTCTGTGCGGGCGGCCTGCCCGACGAGGTCGAGAGCATGGTCGAAACCCACGTCACGAATCAGGAGACGCTCGTGCGCGCGGGCTTCGAGGGAGACCTCGACCTCGCGTTTCAGGCGTTCCTCAACGAACCGCTCGTCACCGTCTCGCGCGACGAGGCCCAGGAGCTGTTCGCCAAACTCGTCGAACTGGAGCGCGGGTACTTCGCCGACTACGACCTCGACGCGTCGGTCCTGCGGGCGTAAGCCGGCGTTTCGAACCCTCGCGAACGCGCCACTCCCCCGCTTTCGGGGCCAGCTATTTATTCCGCCGTACTGTCGGTACACGCGATGTCGAGCGCCAATAGCCGCGGTCTGAGCTTCGGCTGTCAAGTTGTCAGCTACGGAAACGTCGAGGAAACCATCGAGCGAGCGGTCCGAGCCGAGACGGCCGGGTTCGACACCGTCACCGTCCCGGACCACCTGTTTCACCCGACCGGCTCCGAGGAGTATCTGGTGGACCCGCCGTGGGAGGCGTTCTCCGTCCTCGGGGCGATAGCCCAGCGCACCGAGGAGGTGACCCTCATGCCCGGCGTCGCGGACTCGGTGCGCCGTCACCCGACCGAACTCGCGCACGTCACGGCCACGCTCGACCGGATGACGGACGGCCGCGCCGGTCTCGGTATCGGGGCCGGCGAGGCGTTCAACTTCGCCCCGATTTCGGACATCGACTGGGACGACCCGTACACCCGGTTCAGGGAGTGCGTCGCCGTCATCGACGGCCTGTGGAACTCGACGGTCGACGAGCCGTTCTCGTTCGCGGGCGACTACTTCGACCTCGACGAGGCGCACATGGGGCTGAAGCCCGCACAGGAGCCGCGTCCGCCGCTCTGGATAGGCGGTTACGGCGAGAGCATGCGCGGCCTGACGGGCGCGGTCGCCGACGGCTGGTTCCCGTGGATTTACTCGCCCGACGAGTACGCGGCCGACCTTCGGAAAGTCCTCGACGTGGCCGCGGACCGCGGCCGCGACCCCGACGCCATCGACCGCGCGGTCATGATCCCGACGACAGTCTCCGAGGACGGCGACGAGGCCCGTGCGGCCGGTATCGAGCGCAACCGCGTGAACCTCGCGCTCCGACCGCCGCTCCTCGCCGACATGGGCTACGAGGACATCGCGGAGTCGACGCCCATCATGTGGCAGATGGCGTTCGACGAGGAACAGGAGCGTCAGCTGTCGGCGGCGGCCGAGCGCATCCCGGACGAGGCAGTCGACGACATCTGCGTCGCCGGCGACCCCGAGCGCGCCATCGAGCGAATCGAGGCGTTCCGCGACGCGGGCGTCGACAACCTCGTTCTCATCCCCGTCGGAGACTACGAGGAGACGATGCGGCACTACGAAAACGAGATTATTCCGTACTTCGGCGAGCGGTAGCGCGGCCGGGCGAATGGGTGCGCCGGTCGCCGACACCGGCCGATGCGGTCAGTCGGTCACTCCCGTGCGCCGTCGCTGACGCCGGGTTCCTGCCGGTTGTCGTCGTCGTCTCCTCTGCTCGCTTCGATTCGCGGCTCCACGCCGAACCGGTAGTACGCCGTCCAGACGGCCGCTACGACGGCGACGATGGCGAACAGCGTCGGCGACCACTCCATGCCGAGCTGCTGGGCCAGCCACATTCCCGAGAGCATGACGCCGAGGACGAACACGAACACGGTCAGGTCGGCGGTTCGAAGATTCATGTACCGACGTTCGGAACCGACCGGGATAAACGTTCACACGGCGACGCGCGAGCGCCTCGCTCAGTCGCGGACCAGCCAGCCGACGGCGTTGCGGAGCAGCCGCCGGTAGTCGTCGTTCTCGAAGGCCTCGGCGGTGTGTCCGAGCGACGCGTAACAGACTCGCCCCGCGCCGTACTCGCGGACCCACGCGACCGGGTAGTCGGTCAGGTCGGGGTGGGCCATGCGCGCAAGTACGGTCACGTCGTCGTCAACGTCGACCTGATACGGCTCGTCGAACACCTCGAAGTCGCCGACGCCGTCGGTCACGGCGTGGTCGGAGACGATTTCGACGCCGAACGTCGATTGCTCGGGGTGGGTGAGGAAGTGGCCGCCGAGGAGGTCGCGGAGGTCGGGAAACGGCTCGTCGCGCTTGTCGAGGCCGCCGTCGCCGTCGTGGACGTTGATGAGGTCGGCGGCGCAGTGGAGGCCCAGATAGGCTCCGCCGTCGCGGACGAACCCGAGGAGACCGTCTAACTGCTCGGGTGTCAGGGTGGCGTCCGTTAGGTAGTCCACGACGAGGTCGTAGCCTGTGAGGTCGGCGAGGGCGTCTTTGTCGGTCGTCGCGGTCACCTCGGCGGCGTCGCCGATGGCGGACTCGATGTGCGGTCGCATCTCCTCGAAGTCGTGGAACGAGAAGGTCGTCTCTCCGATGACTAACGCGGACGGCTGCTGCATGGGCTGTCGTTCAGTTCCCGCGCGAAAAGTCGTTTCGGTGCCACCGCGGCTTGCTCGGCACGACCGGCCGGGGCACCCGCCCGAGGCGACCGCTCACTCGAACTCGATGCGCCCGAAGTACGCCGGCGAGTGGTACGTCGGCTCCGGCAGCTCGATGCGGTTCCACGTCCCCTTCTGCGCGTCGGGTAGACCGCTCCGGTAGAAGTTCCCGCGCCAGACCGTCCCCGAGTCGAGTTCGAGCGGGAGGTCGGTCAGCGACCGGAGCGTCGACCGCGGGAGCCGCGCCGCGAGCCACCACGAGTCGTCGTCCGGGGACGCGGTCTTCGTGGGGCCGGGGACGGACGTCTCCACCTCGACGGCCGCCGCGTCGGTCGGCGAGACGAGGTCGCGGCCGACGTCGCGCTCGCGCCAGTTCGGCTCCTGCCACGCGAGTTTGAACGTGCCGCAGCAGTTCGCCTCGAAGTTGAAGTACCGCCCCGGCGAGCCGTCCTCGGGCGGGGCCGGCGTGGCGAACAGTTCGACCGAACTGTCCTCGAACGTCGGTCCGTTCAGCTCCGTCACGTCGGCGGTTATCTCGTCGTCCTCGACGTGGAACTGCAGGTAGAGCGCCTCCGCGTCGAACAGCGCCCTGACCGTCGTCTCCGGACCGGGCTCGTCGCCCCACGCGTACTCGTCCAGTCGGGCGACGTTCGCCCGCTCCCACACCGTCCCGTCGACCGCACCGGTCAGCGGGACCGCTCTGTCCGCGTCGATGCGGCTGACTTCGTAGGTTCGCATACGACTCACTCACTCGACCCGCCCGCAAGAGCGTTCCGCCCGCGCCCGACGAAACCACTTTGTCGGGCGCTACCGAATCGCGTGGTATGAGACGAGAGTTCACCGGCTACCGCCGGGAGAGCGGCCGCATCGGGGTCAGAAACCACGTCGCCGTCCTTCCGACCTCGGTCGCGTCGTCCTGCGTCGCCCGCGGCATCGCGGCCGAGGCGGGGGCGTGGGCGCGCGCGACGCCGCACCAGATGGGGGCGAATCAACCGGACGAGGCGCGAGCGCAGACCGAGCGGGTGCTGGTCGGCGTCGGGCGCAACCCGAACGTCGGCGCGGCGCTCGTCGTCGAGTTCGGGACCGAGGACATCGACGCCGCCGACCTCGCGGACCGAATCGCCCGGGACGGTAAGCCGGTCGAGACGCTCTCGGTCCGCGAGGTCGGCGGGACGGCGGCGGCCCTCCAGCGCGGGCGAACCGCCCTCGACTCGCTGAACGAGGCGGCCGCGGACGCCCGCCACGAGTCGGCCGACGCGAGCGAACTCGTCGTCGGCGTCGAGTGCGGCGGGAGCGACGCCACCTCGGG
Organism: Haloferax gibbonsii ATCC 33959; assembly: GCF_000336775.1. GTDB lineage: Archaea > Halobacteriota > Halobacteria > Halobacteriales > Haloferacaceae > Haloferax > Haloferax gibbonsii. Next base: position 36,530 of record NZ_AOLJ01000003.1, read on the forward strand.
CATCGCAGCCAACCCCGCCGTCGGCGACGCCTGCGACCGCCTCGTCGCGGCCGGGGGAACCGCCTCGTTCAGCGAGACGCCGGAGTTCATCGGCGCGGAGCACGTCCTCGCGGAGCGATGCGCCGACGAGGAGACCCGCCGCCGACTGCTCGACCGTGTCGAGCGCCGCGAGGCGACGGCCGACCTGATGGGCGTCGACCTCCGGGGCGCACAGCCCTCGCCCGGCAATCAGGAGGGCGGCCTCACGACCATCGAGGAAAAGAGCCTCGGGGCGATTTCGAAGGGCGGGACGACCCCCGTGCGCGGCATCGTCGACTACGCCGAGCGCCTGCCGGTCGGCGGCGGCCTCGTTCTGATGGACACGCCGGGCTACGACGTGGAGAGCGTCGTCGGCAAGGTCGCCGGCGGGGCGCAGATTATCGTCTTCACCACCGGGCGCGGGAGTACCACCGGCAACCCCGTCGCGCCCGTGGTGAAGGTCACGGGCAACCCCCGGACGTGGGAGCGCATGCGGTCGAACATGGACGTGAACGCCGGGGCGGTGGTCGAGGGTGACGCGACGATTTCCGAGGTTGGTGAGCGCATCTTCGACGAAGTGCTCGCCGTCGCCGACGGGAAGCGAACCGGGGCCGAGACGCGCCGGATGGAGGAGTTCGCCATCACGGAGATCCACCCGCGCGAACTCGCGGAGGTGCGGGGTAGATGAAGGGCCGCGTCCTCGACGGGGCCGCTCTCGTGTTGGCCGACGGCGACAGCGTGGCGACGGCGCTCGAAGACCTCGACGCCGGGCGTGAGGTTCGCGACGGAGACCGCGCCGTGACGCTCGCAGACGACGTTCCGTTCGGCCACAAGTTCGCCCTCGAACCGCTGTCCGCGGGCGAGACGGTCCGTAAGTACGGCGAGGTCATCGGGCGGACCACGGAGGCCGTCGCGGCCGGCGAGTGGGTCCACACGCACAACTGCGAGAGCACCCGCGGCCGCGGCGACGTGGCGGCGGCGGAGGTGGAGCGATGACCCGGAATCCACACCCGGACCCCCGCCCAGTCACCACAGACTCGTTCGCGGGCTACCGTCGACCAGACGGCCACCTCGGAATCCGAAACCGGGTACTCGTCCTCCCGTCGGTCATCTGCTCGCACGTCGTCGCCGAGGAGATAGCCGCCGGCTCGCCCGGTGCGGTGGCCGCGCCCCACGACCACGGCTGCGGGCAGTTGGGCGCGGACGCCGAGCAGACCGAACGGACGCTCGTCGGCCTCGCCGGGAACCCGAACGTCGCGGGTACGGTCGTCGTCGGTCTCGGCTGCGAGACGGTCCGGAGCGACGTCGTCGCCGCGGCGGTCGAAGAACGCGGGCTTCCGGTCCGCGAACTCACGATACAGGACGCCGGCGGGACCGACGCCTGCGTCGACCGCGGCACGGACGCCGTCGCCGACCTCCGGGAGTCGGCCGCCGCTCGGGGGACGGACGACTCGACCGCAACAGCCGACGAACCGGCGGCGACTCTCGGCGACCTCACGGTCGGCGTCGTCGTCGACGACCTCGCGGACTCGACCAGACGGCACGCCTACCCGCTCGTCGCCGAGTTGGTCGAGCGGGTCGCGTCAGCCGGCGGACGGGTCGTCGTCGCCGGCAACGAGCGGTTCGCCGCGCACCCCGAGGAGACCCGGTCGCTCGTCGGCGACGCGGCCGCCGACCGACTGCTCGACGCGGCCGGTCGCCCCGCGAGGGCGACGCGCGTCGGAACGGAGGCGGCGGCCCGAGGCTTTGCGGCCGCGACGGGATTCATCGGCGACGCGCCGGTCGCGGGTGTCGCGGCGTACGGCCAACGAGTCGATGAAGCTGACGCCGCCGATGCCGCCGCCGGCGCGGTGACGCTGCTCGACGCGCCCTCTCGGGTCGAGGAGGCCGCGACCGGTCTCGCCGCCGCGGGCGCGCACCTCGTTCTCCACGTCACCGGACAGGGAACGCCCGCCGGCCATCCCGTCGTTCCGGTGGTGAAACTCTCGGGCGACGCGGACACGCTCGCGGCCGTCCCCGACGATATCGACCTCGACGCCCGCGACGCCGACGCGGACGACCTCGAATCGCTCCTTCTCGGCGTCGCCGACGGCGACCGGACGTGCGCCGAGCGACACGGGCTCACGGAGTTCGCAATCGCCCGTGCCGGCCCGTCGACCTGACGGTCGTATCGAGTCCCACACCGCCGCCCTCGTCGCATCGTCTTCCGGCTCGCCAATCTTTATTGGGTGGTAGTGTCACACCCGGTCGTAGTGGTAGTCAATCAGCAGGCTCGACCAGCGGGTCGTGGACAGCGGAGCGCACTCGCACTCATCGGCATCTCTCGCGTCGCGTGTGGGTCGCTCTTCGGCACGGCGATGGCGCTCTACATCGGAGAACAGGGGTCGCCGTTCGCGGTGAGCCTCGCGTACGCGGCGTTCTCCTTCGGACTGTTCGTGTTCGCCCCGGTCTGGGGCGCAATCGCCGACATCACGGGGCGGCGGCGGGCGATACTCATCGGGACCGCGTTCCTCTCGACGCTCGCCATCGTCCCGCTGACCGTGACAGCGTCGGTCCCGCTCCAAATCGTCTGTCGGGGCCTCTTCGCGGTGTTCACCGCCGGCTTCCAGTCGGTGATTCTCACCATCGTGAGCGAGTCGGGCGGCGAGTCGGAGCGCGGGCGGTCCATCGGTTTCTACAGCAGCGCCCGCTCTACCGGAGCCATCAGCGGTCGGCTGTTCGTCGGCTACCTCGTCGGCCTGCTCGTGCCGACCGACCTCTATCTCGTCGTCGTCGGCCTCGGCCTCGTGGCGACGCTCCTCACGCTCCGCATCGCCGACCCGACGCCGCCGTCCGAAGAGACGCTGACCACGGGTCGACTCCTGGGGGAAGTCCGCGGGCGACTCCTCCCCGGCGGCGCGCGGCGGGAACTGTTCGAGCGGACCGGACTCGGCTGGCTGTACGTCGGTATCGTCCTCCGGAACATGACCGAGAAGGGCTTCATCTCGGTCGTCCCGGTGTTCCTCGTCGCCGACGTGGGGCTCTCGAACGTCGTCATGGGCGCCGTGCTCGCGGTCAGTCCCGCGGTCCGAGTCGTCTCGATGTACGGCTTCGGCCGCCTGAGCGACAGCATCGGCCGGAAGAAGCTCATCGTGGGCGGACTCGCCGGCAGCGGCGTGCAGGCGCTCGTCGTCGTTCTCGCGCTCCTCCCCGACGGGCAACTCGCCCGCATCGGTATCAGCAGCACCGCCTTCGTCGTCCACGCGGTCACGTTCTCGATGCTCACCGTGGGCACCATCGCCTTCGTCGCCGACGTGGCCCCCGTCGACCGCGAGTCGGAACTGATGGGGCTCCGGTCGACCGCCCGCGGCCTCGGCGGCGTCCTCGGACCGCTCCTCGTCGGCGTGCTCGCCACCCGGTTCGACTACGCCACGGCGTTCGTCTGTACCAGCGTCCTCGCGTTCGTCGCCGCCGGGCTGGTCGGGCGGACGCTCACGGAGAGCTTCTCACCCGAGTGAGCCGCGCCACACCGTACGACCGCCCGGCCGCGACCCCCGCTCGTAAACGCTTATCACGCCGCCCGCTGACGTTCCAGTCGATGACGCCTACAGTCACAGTCACGCTTTCGCCCGACGGTGAGCGCCGATGACCGAGACGCCGGTTCGGGTCGGCATCGTCGGCTGTGCGAGCATGGGGCGGTCCCACGCCGAAGCGCTCGCAGACACCGACGGTGCCGAACTCGTGGGCTGTGCGGACCACACCCCGGAGACCGCTCGTTCGTTCGGCGAGACGCACGGCTGTCCGTCGTACACCAGCCACGCGGACCTGTTCGCCGACGCCGCGCTCGACGCCGTCTGCGTCTGCACGCCCAACGGGGCCCACCGAGACATCGTCGTCGACGCCGCGGCGGCGGGCATCGACGTACTCTGCGAGAAACCGCTGGAAATCACGCCCGGCCGCGTCGACGACATGGTCGCCGCCTGCCGCGACGCCGGCGTCACCCTCGCTTGCATCCTTCAGCGACGGCTGTTTCCCACGATGCAGTTCGCCCGCGAGGTGGTCGGCGACGGTCGGCTCGGACGGCTCGTGTTCGCCGACGTGCGGGTGAAGTGGCACCGCGACCGGTCGTACTACGACGACTCGTCGTGGCACGGCAGCGCGGACCTCGACGGCGGCGTCTTGTTCACGCAGGCGCTCCACGGTATCGACCTGCTCCAGTGGGTCGCCGGCGACGTGTCACGGGTTGCCGGCACCGGCGACGCGCTGTATCACGACATCGAAGCTCCCGACACGGCCGCGCTCTCGCTGCGGTTCGAAGACGGCGCGCTCGGGCAGGTGTCGGCGACGACGGCGACGCGGCCCCAACAGCCCATCAGCCTCGAATTCAACGGGACGGAGGGAACGCTTCGCGTCACCGAGACGGGCGTCGAACTGTTCGAGGTGAACGGGGAGAAACAGCCCGTCGACCTCCCCGACCCGCGCCCCGACGGCCCGCACGTCGCCCAGATACGTGACTTCGTCGAGGCCGTCTCCGCGGGCCGACCGCCGATGGTGCCGCCGGACGAGGCGAGAAAGGGAGTGGACATCATCTTCGCCGCCGAGCGCTCGGACAGTCGCGGCGAGTGGGTATCGGTGTCGTCGGTCGGCGACCTCCGCGACGCGGACGACTGAATTCGCTGACGCACTTGACAACCGTCGCGCTCGCCCCGTCAACAACTATTAGGACTTCTCCCGCGTCGCCCCGGTATGGAGAGTGTGACTCTCGGTATCATCGGTTGTGGAGCCATCAGCGACGTGTACTTCGAGGCGGGGAACCGCTTCGACGCCCTCGACATCGTCGCCTGCGCCGACCTCGATGCGGACCGCGCGGAATCGAAGGCGGACGAGTACGGCGTCCCCCGCGTCCTCCCGACTGAGGACCTGCTCGCAGACCCCGAAATCGACGTTGCGGTCGTGCTCACGCCGGCGGGAACCCACGGCGACCTCGTGTCCGCCGCCCTCCGAGCGGGCAAGCACGCCTACACAGAAAAGCCGCTCGCGGCGACCAAGGCCGAGGGCGAGGCGATTCTGGAGACCGCCGCCGAGCGCGGACTGACCGTCGGCGTCGCGCCCGACACCGTTCTCGGCACCGGTATCCAGACCTGTCGCGACCTCATCGACGAGGGCCGCATCGGCGACCCCGTCGGCGCGACGGCGTTCTGGTCGAACCACGGCCACGAGCACTGGCACCCGGACCCCGACGGCTTCTACGCGGAGGGCGGCGGCCCGCTTTTCGACATGGGGCCGTACTATCTCACGTCGCTCGTGACGCTCCTCGGCCCGATTCGGTCGGTCGCCGGGACCGCGAACACGCCGTTCGCAGAGCGCGAGATAACGAGCGAGCCGCGCCGCGGCGAGCGGATTCCGGTGTCGGTGCCGACCCACGAGACGGCCGTCGTGACCTTCGAGAACGGCGCGACGGGGACGCTTCTGACGAGTTTCGACGTGTGGGAGTCCGAACTACCGGGGTTCGAGATTTACGGGACCGAGGGGACGCTGAGCGTCACCGACCCCAATCGGTTCGACGGGACGCCCCGCGTCCACCTCAGCGACGACGAAGACGGCGAGTGGCGAGAGATTTCCGTCGAGCGCGACCACCCCGGCCAACAGCGCGGCCTCGGCCTCGTCGACCTCGCGTACTCGCTCGACTCCGACTGGGACCACCGGACCAGCGGCGACCTCGGGTTCCACGTCCTCGAAGCGATGGACGGCATCCGCGAGTCCGCCGAGGAGGGCGCGTACGTCGAACTCTCGGCGCAGTGCGGGCGTCCCCCGTCGGTTCCCGACGGCTTCCCGACTGAGGTCGGACCCGCGGGCGACGCGGAGTGAATTCGGGAGTGAACGCAGGAATCGGTGCGGGAGCGAAAACAGGCATCGGTGCCGGTACCGGTTTCGGTGTTGGCGACGGCGTCTGAACAGCAGTCTCAATCGAGGCTTTTCTTTCAGTCGGCCGGTTGTTCCGCGTCGTCCGCGACGTCGATGTCGAGGTCGTCGGTGAGCGGCTCGCTGTTCCGGTAGTCGATTCTGTCGTGCGCGTCGAAGCAGGCCGCCTCGTGGCGGTCAGACGGGCCGCTCATGCCGGAGAGGTCCGGCGTGTTCGACGTGCAGTACTCGCGCGCTTCGGGACAGCGGGTGTGGAACCGACAGCCGCTCGGCGGGTTCTCCGGATCCGGGATGTCGATTTTCCTGACCGGCGGCGTCTCGATGGGGTCGTTTATCTCCGAGAGGCCGGAGGTCGCCCACAGGAGGCTCTTGGTGTACGGGTGCTGGGGGTTCTTGATAATCTCGTCCGCCGGGCCGATTTCGACGATACGGCCGAGGTACATGACGGCGATGCGGCCGTCGGCGCGACCGGCGAGGTACCGGGCGTTCGCCATGTTGTGCGAGATGAAGACGAACGAGGTGCTGAACATCTCCTGCAGTTCGAGGAGGAGGTCCATCAGGTTCACCCGCAGCGACACGTCGAGGGCGCTCACGGCCTCGTCGGCGAGGATGAGGTCCGGTTCGAGGAGCATCGACCGGACGATGACGGTCCGCTGGGCCTCCCCGCCGCTCAGTTGGTGGGGGTACCGAGAGGCGTAGTCGTCCGCGGGCGTGAGCCCGACCGTGTCGAGCATCTGGTGGACGAGCTCCCGGCGCTCGACGAGGTTGAGCTCCGGCCGCCACTTCTTGAGCGCCGGGTTGAGGTTCTTGAATATCGTCCGGTTGGGGTCCAGCGAGTTCCCGGCGTCCTGGTGGACCATCTGGAGCGACTTCCGAATCTCCTTGTACGGGATGTCGCCGGGTTCGAGGTCGGACTTCCAGATGTCCTGTCCGCGGAAGCGGACCGTCCCCGAGGTGGGGCGCTGGAGGCCGATCATGGCCTTTCCGAGCGTCGTCTTGCCACAACCGGACTCGCCGACGAGCGCGACCACGTCGTTCTCGCCGATGTCGAGCGAGACGTTGTCGACGGCGCGGACGACGCCCTTGTCGTCGCCGAGGAAGCGGTCGAGGATGCCATTGTTGCCGCCGAAGTGGACGCTCAGGTCGTCGACGCGGAGCAGGGGGTCGTCGCTCATTTCGACACCTCCTTCTTGAGGGGAATCGTCTCGCGGGCTTCGTCGGTGTAGAAGCAGGCGGCCCCGTGGTCCTCGGACACCTCGATGAGGTCCGGGTTCGTCGTTCGGCACTGCTCGTCGGCGAGCGGGCATCGGGTGTGGTACGAACAGCCCTTCGGGACGTTCAGCGGGTCGGGACTCGTCCCCTCGATGGACGCCATCTCGTCGAGGTCGGCGTCGATGTCGGGTATCGAGTTGAGTAGCTCCCGCGTGTAGGGGTGGGCGGGGTCCATGACGATGTCTTGGACCGGGCCGAGTTCGAGCAGTTCGAAGGCGTACATCACCGCGAGGCGGTCGGAGATGCGCGCGACGTGGCTCAGGTCGTGCGTCACGATGACGATGGTGAGGTCGTACTCGGTTTTCAGCTCCGAGAGGAGCTTCAGAATCGACTGCTGCATCAGGAGGTCGAGCGCGGCGGTCGGCTCGTCCATCACGAGCACGTCGGGGTCGAGGATGAGGCTCAGCGCGATGAGCGCGCGCTGTTTCATCCCGCCGGACAGCTCGTGGGGGTACGCGTCGAGGACGCGGTCGGGTTCGAGGTGCACGTCGGAGATGAGCTGTCGGGCGCGCTCCATCCCCTCTTGGATGTCGTAGTCGTGCGCGCGGAGCGTCTCGACGAAGTGGTCGCCGATGCTGAGCGTCGGATTGAACGAGTCGAGCGCCCCTTGGACCACCATCGAGACGCGCTCCCAGCGGAACCGGCGAAGCTCCTCCTTGCTCAGGTCGTTGACCTTGATGGGCTCGCCGCCCTCCGGCGGGTTGAACACCACGTCGCCGGTGAGCGTCCCCGGCGAGTCGATGGCGTCGAGCATGGAGTCCGCCAGCATCGACTTGCCGGAGCCCGACTCGCCGACGACGCCGAGGACTTCTCCCCGCCGGACGTTTATCGACACGTCGTCGAGGACTCGGGCGTCCCCGCGTTCCATCGCGAACGCGACGCTCGCGTTCGTTATCTCTAGCACGTTGTGCTCGGCCGTCGGTTCGTCTGGCATCTTCTGTTTGGTGTGTTGTGTCGCCATGGTCAGTCCCTCTCGTCGGTTCGTACGGCGGGCGAGCGACCCCACCCGTCACGCGTGCCTATCGTCAACATGTGACCGTAGTAGGAATCTATCACGTTCAATACTACTTAATACTTTCCGCCGCCGCAGTCGAGGAGCGCCGATATCGGAGTCTTCGCCGGGTTCGGCTGCCGATACCGGCAAACTATAAGTTCGTCCGCGATGTCCGTGCTGACATGGCGCAAGCGCAAACGCGACAGAACGTGCTGTGGACAGTTCGCTCCAAAATCGGCGGTATCACCTCGACGGTGGTCTTCCTCGGCGCGCTGTTGATTCTCTTCGGTGCCGCACTTCAGACCGGCGTCTGGGCGGGAATGTTCGGAATAATCGGTGGATTGCTGGTGTTCGTTGCCGTCGCGTTCCGGGTACTGCTCTGGGCGTACCGGCTGTTCTGATCACATCATGGTGAATCCGTAGTACACCCCGACGAGCAGGATTACGAGTATCACGAGGCCGAGCAGGTACCGCGTCGTATTTCCTTCTTTCTCCACTTTCATGGTTGAAGTCCGTTTCGTAGGTCGATAGCGCGTGTGTTAACCTTTTCCCTGAGACAGCGTGGCACGACCGCTCTCGGGTCGAGATAATCGAAAAAAACAGCGACGCGAAACGGACCGGCTGGTCCGGTCGGTCAGTCCGCGGCCGGTGCGGCACCGTCGCCGCCTTCCGAGCCGCCGCGACCGCCTTCCATGTCGTCGGTCGAGACGGTGGCCGCGTGCCGCGCGCGGAGGCGGGGGTTGAACAGTCGGTCCGTCCCCTGCGCGAACAGCTGGAGGCCGTACGTCATCGTGACGATGAACAGTATCGGCGCGAGCAGCCAGTGGAAGCGGTCCATGCCGGACAGCGCGCCGCCGTTGCGGGCGATGTTGAGGACGACGCCCCAGTTGCTCGTCGTGAACGGCAGCACGCCGATGAAGTACAGGCCGACGGACTCCATCAGGATGTTCCGCATGGAGCCGACGGTCCCCATCGTCAGCATCGGCATGAGCCGGGACATGACGTTCTTCGAGAGGATGCTCGACGTTGGCAGTCCGAGCACGCGCGAGGCCTCGACGTGGGACTCACTGCGGATAGTGAGCACCTGCGAGCGGAGCTGTCGGGCCAACCGTGGCCAGTTGTCGATGGCCAGCACGAACCCGACGAACACCGGGCTCTTCGGTTCGAGAATCACGGCGAGGACGATGACCAGCGCCAGGCCGGGAATGTTCATCATCACGTCCGTCACCGTCATGAGCACCTTGTCGATGACGCCGCCGAGGTAGCCGGCCGTGACTCCGAGAAGGATGGCCAGGCCGAGCGTCACCGCCGCGCCCGACAGCATCATGATGAGCATCGGGCGGGTCGCGAGCACCTGCTGTGCGAGGAGGTCGCGGCCGATGTCGTCGGTGCCGAGCGGGTAGCGCATGTTCTCCAGCGGTTGCAGGAGAATCGGCCCCTGCATCGGCCTGACTTCGGGGACGATGTACGGCCCGAACAGCCCGAGGAAGCCGAAGATGCCGAGGATTATCGCGCCGACCCGCGCCCGCGGGGAGGTCCAGATGATGCGGAACGGGGTCAGGAGGCTCTGGTCGATTCGCTCTCTGATGTATTCTCCGCGCGAGAAGTCGGAGCTATCGACGTCGAAGCTCATCGCGCCGCTGGCCGAGATGCGGTTCCCTTCGATGCGGTCGTCGATGGTTTCCGTCTCGTCCGCGCCGCCGCCCCGCAGGCGGTTGACGAACCGCTGGAGCGTCTCGCGGTACGACCGCGAGTAGGACTCGCGCTGGGTGTGCCCGGCGCGGGGGTCGATGAAGCCGTAGGTGAAGTCGGCGATGAGCAGGCCGACGACGGTGACGATGGTAAACAGGATGACCGCCGCCATGACCGTCGTGTAGTCCCGCGCCATCGTGGCTTCGTAGAAGTAGAAGCCCATGCCGCGGTAGCGGAATATCTGCTCCATGATGACCGACCCGCCGAACAGGCTGGCGAGGCCGGCCATGAGGCCGGTGTACATCGGCAGCATCGAGTTCCACCCGATGTACCGAAGTTGAATCCGGCTGTCGGGCAGTCCCCTGAGCTCCGCCACGTCGACGTAGTCCTCACCGATGATGCGGGTACAGTGCGCGCGGAACTCGAGGCCGCCCCACGAGGTCAGCGCGAACGACATGATAGGCAGCGCCGCGTGCCGCAGCACGCTGGCCATGAACTCGATGTTGAACCCCGGCGTGAGCGCGTTGTCGTACCGCCCCCCGTTGGGGAAGAACTCGGTACCGAATCCGAGCGTGAAAAGCAGTACGAGCCCGACGATGTAGTACGGGACGGCGTCGGAGAAGATGACGAAGTAACTCCCGACCACGTCCCAGGTGTCGCCCTCGTGGACGGCGAGGAAGCCGCCGATGAGAAACACCATGATGGTGCCGATGACGAGGGCGAAAAGCGAGACGAACATCGTCCACGGGATCGCCGGTCCGAGCACGCTCCAGACCGGGTCCGCGTAGAAGATAGACCGTCCGAAGTCCAGTTGCGCGACCGATACGATGTACTCGACGTACGCCTGCAGCATCGGCTTGTCCGGGTTGACGTTCGAGTACATCTCGACCATCTGGTTGAGGCGGGTCGACGAAACCGCCCCTCCGGACCGCTGTCTGATCTGCGCGGCGATGTAGTCCATCGGTCCGCCCGGTATGAGCCGAACCGTCACGAACGAGAACGTGATCGCCGCCCAGACCGTTATCAGGGCCTGCGCTATCCGGCGCACGTAGTAATTTTTCTCGACCATCCTTGCTAGTTCTTACCTCTCATGTGGGTACTTAATCATTATGAATAGGGCTACTTTCGTCCGCACTCGTCCGAACCGACCTCGCCGTCGTCGCGTCCGGAGGCGGCGCGTTGCGCCTCCGGACGGGGAGTTCACCGTATGGCTGATACGTTCTGGCTGATTTGGTGAGACGACGGTTTCTCGTTCAGGTGGCGGCGCCCGACGCGGTTACTCCCCTCCCTCCGCCGGGTGGAAGTATTCCGTTCCCATCTTGGCCATGTACTGGCAGTAGGAGTACTGCCCGATCTCGACGATCTCGTAGCGGTACGCCGGGTTCAGGTTGTTGTTCGGCGGCTTCGTCGCCCAGTTGTCGTGATTCAGCCAGTAGCCGCCCGTGCCGCCCTCCTCGTTGATGAGCATCATCGGGAGCGACTGGTTGAATATCCACGAGACTTCCGCGACCTTCTGTCTGCGCTCTTCGTCCGACATCTGCGTCCGAAGCTCGTTGAGCTTGTCGATGACGTCGACTTCCTGGAGGTCGCCGGCCGGGTCGCCGATGGGGTACGGCACCTCGACGACGCGGTCCATCGCCCAGCTGTCGTTGCTCGGAAGCGGCTGTCCGGACAGCGACTCCTGGACTCTGAAGGAGTTCGAGAAGCCGAGGAACGGCGGGCCGGACTTCGCGCCGCCCCAGTTGTCGAACAGCAGCTCCCAGTCGCCGGATTCCATGGTCTTGCCGGCGCGGATAGTCGCCTCCTGTGCGGTCACTTCCGTCTGCAGACCGAAACTGTCCAGGTAGGACTTCGCGATCTGTGCGAACCGCAGGGCCATCGGCTCCTCGTCGGACGTCGCCGTGTAGAACCGAAGGGTGACGTTCTCCCCGTTCGGGTCCTTCCAGCGGTTGCCCGACTTCGAGAAGCCGGCGGCCTCGAGGAGTTCGGTCGCCCGCTGTTCGTCCACGTCGTCTTCCGTGTGGGCGTACCGCTCGAGCTTCGCGAGGTCGCCGCTCGGCCAGTTCGAGTTCCCGCCGAACCATGGCACTTCCTTGTCCTGCCCGATGCCGGACGGAATGCGGTCTTCGACCCAGTAGGTGCCGTAGTCCGGAACCCACTCGACGAGCGGCTTCCGGGGGACGATGTGGTGAATCGCCTTCCGGACGCGCGGGTCGCCGGTGATGTCGCTCTGACAGTTGAGCAGGACGCCCATCGCCCCGCTGCGCATCTGCGGCGTAATCTGGTCCTCGGAGAGGCTGTCGGCCGGCCCCCACCCGTTCTCCTTGAGTCGGTCACGAGCGGACTGCGACTCCGGCGGGTAGCTCACGTCGATGACGCCCTCCTGCATCGCCTTGGTCCGCTGTTGCTGGTTCGGGTAGCGGTGCCAGTCGAGGCTGTAGTCTATCATGTCGCCCGTAATCTCGCCGTTCGACCACTCGGCGTCGCTGAAGGGACTGACGTAGTCGTCGTAGGGTTCGAAGTGCGCGACGTTCTCCTCTCCGCTGACGAACTCCCAGACGGAGTTCCCCGGGACGTTCGCGTTGTCCCAGACGTTCTGTTGGACCGCCTGCATCAGCTCCTGTTGGGCGGAGGTCCGCTCCGACTCGGTGGTGGCGTCGTCGAACATCTCGGCGTACTTCCCCCAGATGTCTCGGTGCGCCCAGAGCCACGCGCGGCGCTTCATGTGACCGAACTCGAATATCTCTCGGCTGATGTCGGGCTCGACCAGGTCGAACGTGAGTTCGTACTTCCCGGTCGTCTCCACGTTCTCGTACAGCGGTTGCGCGCCGTAGCCCTTGTGGACGGTCTGCATCAGCTTGCCGATTTTGAGCTGGGTCGCCACGTCCTCCGCGGTCAGGTCGTCGCCGTTGTGCCACGTGTAGGAGTCGCGGACGTTCCACGCGACCTGTCCGCTGTCGGCGTACTCCCAGTCCTCGATGACCATCCCTTTCGTCTTGTTCGACACCTTGTCGTGGACGGCCAGTTGGTCGAACATCGCCCAGTACCACCGGAACGAGAAGTTCGCGGCGTTGCCGTACGGATTGAACCGGGCGTTCGTCGGCGCGAGCGAGATGATGTGGTCGAGCGTTCGGCCCGACGACTGACCGTTCGATTCACCGTCCGTCGTCGTGCTCCCGCCGCCACCACCCTCGTTCTCGAGCGGCGTCGGCGTGTCTTCGTTACCACCACTACTACAACCGGCTAGCGCGGCGGCGCCGGCCGTAGCACCGAACGCGTTTCGAAGCAGACGACGGCGCGTCTGTGGCGATACGTCTTCCCACTCGTCGTCGCTGATCCACTTGTCGGACTCAGCGCTGCTTTGCGAATCCATCACACAGTACCCATTATGACTATCCCATATATACCCATCGATAATGGTAATTATCCAATGACACTATTTGATTACGCGGTCGCGCCCGTGGCTCTCGCGACGCGCGGGGCGGTCCCCCAAAGGACTATTATCCCGTTTTGCGAAATCGCCGGTAATGGGAACCTCAGAACGGTCGTACTTCAAATGTTGGATCTGCCGAAAGAAGATGCTGTGGACGAGCGTGCTCTCGTTTACGCTGCTCATCGTCGTCCTCGGCCTTCTCGCGATGACGGGCATCGAGCGCGGGACCGCGTCGTACGTCGTCCTCATGATGGACTTCGCCCTCGCCGGCGTGCTCCTCGCGACCGTCGGCGTCGTCTTCTGGCGGTGCGGCTACCTGAGTGATGCCCTCGACTGAACGCTCTCGGCTCTCTGTTTTCTCCCGTCGTCTCCCCCGACTCGGCTCACCGCTGTTCTTCATATCATAGTATCACTTTCATCGCTACCTCGCCGCAGTCTTCCGATTTCCGTACCTAATTTGTAATCGAGATGTTAGTTTTTGTTCGCGTATGGGGAACTCGATATCCGAATTCGGTTGGGCGTCCTCGCCGAGTGGCGTCCCAGTCACCGCCGCGAACATCAGAATCGCGGTTTTTGAGGTCTCTACTAGGTGAAATTGGGCTCGATTCGGTTCGGTACGCGCCGTGACGACGCTACAACCGTAATGCTCATTCCCCCGGTTTCAGGTCGGTTCGAGCTCCATCGAAAACGACCGAAAATCGGCGGGATATGGGTTTTACGCCCGGTTTTCCTCGAATTCGGCCATGTTCGCCCACGGGGAACAATCTGCCGGTCCGCGACGTCGACACGCACTTGTGAACCCGTCGCGTTCGTCGGAACGACACCGAATGACTGGCTTCGACTACGACGACTGGTTCGACGGCGTCCTCCGAGCGCCCGACAGCTCGGCCGCGTACGCGGGCGAGACAGGACAGGAATTCGAGGCGTGGCAGAAGTCGTTCCGCGCCGAACTGCGCGACGTGCTCGGATTTCCGGCGATGCGCGACAGCGCCGTCGAGGACATCGACCCGCGGCGACGGGAGCGTCCGGAAGCGACGGTTCGACACCGGAGTTACGAGCGACAGACGTGGAGCGTCCGCACCGAACGGGGGTTCCGCGTCCCGTTCTACCTGCTTCTCCCCGACTCGGTGGACCCGCCGTACCCCGTCGTCGTCGCGCTTCACGGCCACACCGAACACGGTAAAGACCTCGCCGCCGGCGTCGCCGAGGGCGAGGCGGCCGGCCGTCACATCACCGACGACCGACGAGACATGGCCCGACAGGCGGTCCGGCGGGGCTTCGCCGTCGTCGCTCCCGACATGCGCGCCTTCGGCGAGTTATCACCCGACACATCCGACGACTCGGATTCGCCCGACGCCGTCAGCGCGTGTACGCGCTGGCAGAAGCGCGCCCAACTCCTCGGCCGGTCGCTCGTCGGCGAGCGCGTGTGGGACGTGCGCCGTCTGGTCGACTTCGTCGAGGGACACTCCGCGCTCGACGCCGGCCGACTGGCCGTCTGCGGCCACTCCGGCGGCGGGACCGTCGCGCTGCTCGCGGGCGCGCTCGACGACCGAATCGGGCACGTCGTCGCCTGCGCGTCGGTCTGTCCGTTCGAGGACTCCATCGTCCCCATCGACCACTGTCTGTGCAACTACGTCCCCGGCCTCCGACGACTCGGCGAGGCGTGGGACATCGCCGGCCTCGTCGCCCCGCGGTCGCTCCGCATCGTCGCGGGCGAATCCGACCCCATCTTCCCGATAGCCGGGACGAGACGGGCGTTCGACCGCATCCAGGGTCGGTACTGCGCCGCGGATGCTGAGGGGAAGTGCAGTCTCTTCGTCGGCGACGGTGGCCACCGCTTCTTCGAGGCGGGCGCGTGGCCCTTCCTGCGCGACCGACTCTGAGCCGGCGCGCTGTCCCCGACCCCGCTTCCGTCTCTCGCCTCGCGTCGCCGATACCGGTGCCTCGTGGTACCTCGGCACAACGTTTATCAACGCGCTCGCGGATGCTTCAGGCGTGACTCTCGAACAGCGGAACGTTCGCGACTACGGTATCGACGACGACGATTCGCTCGACACGGCGGCGATTCAGGCGGCGCTCGACGACTGCGCCGGCGAGGGCGGCGAGGTGTATCTCCCGCCGGGGACGTACCGAAGCGCCCCGCTCCGCGTCGGCGACGACACGACCTTCAGACTGGCAAACGGGGCGGAACTCCGGTTCGTCCAGGACTTCACCGAGTTCCCGACGGTCGAGAGCCGCTGGGAAGGGTGGGACCAAGACGGCTTCCACCCGTGTCTCCACGTGGCCGACGCCTCGAACGTCACCATCACCGGCGAGGGCGTCATCGACGGCGGCGGTTCGTACTGGTGGGAGTTCGTGTCGTTACCGCCCGAAGAGTACCCGGCCGAGCTCGCCGAGCGACTCGAGGAGATTCGACGCGGCAACCAACAGGACGAGGTGAGCACGTTCACGGTGCGTCCGCCGCTGCTCCAGATAGACGGCTGTGAGAACGTGACCGTCTCCGGCGTGACGCTCCGGAACTCCCCGTTTTGGAACACGCACGTCGTCTACTCCGACGACGTGACGATTCACGACGTGTCGATTCAGAACCCGCCGGACGCCCCGAACGGCGACGGCATCGACATCGACTCCTCGCGCTTTGTCAGGGTCAGCGACACCCACATCGACGCCGGCGACGACGCCATCTGCCTGAAGTCGGGCAAGGACGAGCAGGGTCGCGAGGTCGGACGCCCGACCGAGAACGTCGTCGTGACCAACTGCACGGTCGAACACGGCCACGGCGGCGTCGTCATCGGGAGCGAGACGGCCGGCGACGTGCGGCACGTCACCGTCACGAACTGCACCTTCACCGACACCGACCGCGGTATCCGCATCAAGTCCAAGCGCGGCCGCGGCGGGACGGTCGAGGACCTCCGGTTCGACACCATCGTCATGCGCCGCGTCGCCTGCCCGTTCGTCATCAACGGCTACTACCAGACGGACATCGACAGCGAGCCCGAGCCCGTCACCGAGGCGACGCCGAACGTCCGAAACGTCGACTTCCACCACATCACCGCCGAGGAGGTCGAGTCGGCGGCGTTCCTCGCCGGCCTCCCCGAACAGCGCTTCGAGGGCATCTCCTTTACCGACGTGGACATCGACGCGACCCGCCCGTTCGACGCCTCGGACCTCTCGCCGGCGATGGCGAAGGGGTACGACCAGCGACACGGCGTCTTCTGTAAGTCGCTCGGCAGCGTCTCGTTCCGAGACGTTCGCGTGACGGTCCCCGACGGGAGCGGGACCCCGCTGACCGCGGAAGCGAGTTCGACCGTCGTCCTCGACGGCTTCGAAGCCGAGTCCGACGAGGGACCTGCCGTCGAGGCAGCCGGCGTCGAGAACCTCCGAATCGGCGGCTGCGTCGCCCCCGACGACGGCGAGCCGTTCGCCCGCGTCCGCGACGGCGAGGCCGACGAGCCCTCGGTACTCCTCGCCGGCAACTACGGCGACATGGACGAGGCCGTCGTCTCGGTGCAGCCAGAGACGGTCGAGCAGTAGGCGACGCCCGACGCACTCGTTTTTCCGAAAAAGACGCGCTCGCGTTCTTCAGTCCCGGAGCGACGGCGCGGCGAACTGACCGGCCTCGAACGCTATCGGCGAGGGTTCCTCGACCACGCGCAGGTCGTCTCGCTCGCGGGCTTCCTCGACGAGCGCCGGCGAGGCGTACAGCCGGTGGAGGTGCATGGTGTCGGCCGCGCGGACGACGCGGACCGTGTCGGGGTCGACGACGCCGATTGTCGACAGCGCGGCGACCACGCCCGCGCGGTCGGTCTCGACGACGGGCGGGAGCTTCACGCCGCGGATGGTGCTCGCGGTGAGCGCGTTGATGAGCGTCGTCTGCGCGTCCAACTCGGCGACGATGTCCTCGTGAATCACGTCGGCCGACCCGACGCCCATCGCGTTGCCGTGGGTCTTCTCGGTCAGCCCGTGGGTGTAGATGCGCTTGATGTTCGGCTTCTCGGGCGCGGGCTCGTTGATGGAAAACGGCCGGCGGCCGATGACGTTCGTGTCCATCCCCTGCCCGCTAATCTCCTTGCCCTGCCGGTCGAAGACGACCAAATCGAGCTCCTCGAACGGGAGCTTCGGCATCAGTTCGTACGCGGTTTCGAGCAGTTCGCGCTCGCGGTCGAGGAAGCCCGACGGGGGGACGCCCTCGATGAGCGTGGTGTCGTCGTGCTGGTCTTCCACGACGGCGACGCCGCCCACGATGGGAAGCGAGTCCAGCAGTTGCTCGGTGATTTCGGGAATCATCCGTCGGAACGACCAGTCGACGGCCCACTTGTGGGCGATTTGCGCGCCGCGCTGTTTGCCCATGCCGATGACGAGCATCTTCGACAGCCCGCTTTCGACCTCGCCGTCGAAATCCGTGTGTGGCTTGACGCGGTTGATGGGGACGATGGCGTCCGCGCCCGCGGCGTTGGCGTCGGCGACCACGGGCACGTCGCGGTCCGGCGTGCGCCCGACCTCCACGACCTCCATGCTGGACCGAATCTCGCAGCCGATTCGCTCCTCGGTGATGCCGAGTTCGTTCAGCATCTCCCGCTGTCCCTCGCCGGTCGCGCCGCCGTGGCTCCCCATCGCGGGGAAGACGAACGGCTCGTAGCCCGCCTCGGAGACGGCGTCGACGACGCCCGCGACGATGTCGGGTATGTTCGCGATACCGCGGCTCCCGACGCCGAGCGCGACCTCGCCGCCCTCGGGAACGTCCGCGAACGACAGCGCGGCGACGGCCTTCGCGGCTGCCTCCGGCACGTCGGCCGCCGGAATGGGATTCGTCTCCCAGACTTGTTCGATGATACCTAACTCGGGGAGCGAGGGGTTACCGCACGCTTCGAGGATAACGTCTTCCGGGACTGAGAGCCAGTCTACGGGGTTCTCGTCGCCATCTGTGTGCATGCGGAACTCGACGGCCGAGTTCGACATAAAACTGTTCGTCGGGGGGCCTCTCTACACGCTGAGGTCGTCGAGGACGACGCGGCGGCCCTCCTCTGAGGACCGATAGCTCGCCTCTGTGAGCTGGACGCCCCGAGCCCCGGCGGTGAAGTCCCACGGGAACGGTTCGTCGGCGACGACGTGCCGGATGAACTTCTCCCACTGGAGCTTGAACGCGTTCTCGAACACCTGATTGTTCGGGACGCCCGTCCAGTCCTCGTAGAAGTCGTGTTCCTTCGGCGTGTCGGGGTTCCACTCCGGTTTCGGCGTGTTCGCGTGCCCCTGCGTCTTGCAGTCGCGCAGGCCGGCGACCGCGCTTCCCTCGGTCCCGTCGACCTGAATCTCGAGGAGGTCGTCGCGGTTGACGCGGACGGTCCACGAGGAGTTGAGCTGGGCGACGATGTCGTCTTCCAGCTCCATGATGGCGTAAGCGGCGTCGTCCGCGGTCGCCTCGTAGGACTCGCCGTCCTCGTCGATTCGCTCGTCGATGTGGGTCTTCTGGAGACAGCGGACGGACTCCACCTCGCCGAAGAGGTTCTCCAGCACGTAGCTCCAATGGGAGAACATGTCGTCGACGATGCCGCCGCCGTCCTCGGCGCGGTAGTTCCACGAGGGGCGCTGCGCCTCCTGGCCGTGACCGGTGAACACCCAGTAGCCGAACTCGACGCGCACCGAGAGGATGTCGCCGAAGAAGTCCTGTTCGATGAGCCGCTGGAGCTTCAACAGCCCGGGCAACCAGAGTTTGTCCTGGACGATACCGTGTTTCACGTCGCTCTCTTCGGCCATCCCGGCCACGTCGAGCGCGGCGCTGAGGTCGCTCGCGAGCGGTTTCTCGCAGTAGACGTGCTTCCCGGCGTCGATAGCCTTCATGACGCTGTCCGGGCGGCGGGGGGTTATCTGCGAGTCGAAGTACACCTCGTCGTCGCCGTCGAGACACGTCTCGAGGTCGGGGTCGACGGTCCAGCGGTCGATACCGTGTTCCTCGCTCAGTTCGCGGAGTTTGCGTTCGTTACGGCCGACGAGAAGCGGGTCGGGCATTACTCGTTCCCCGCTGGGAAGTTCCACGCCGCCCTCCTCGCGCAGCGCGACGATGGAGCGGATGAGATGCTGATTCGTTCCCATCCGGCCGGTCACGCCGTTCATGATGATACCTAGCTCTTGCATGTGCTGACTCGTTGCACCAATCTGCTGGTCGGAGTGTAATAACCTTTTGCATGGTTTCGGTTTCCGCCGGAACGATTCGCGCGCCTGACCGTCGCCTGCACCCGCGAGCCGTCGATTACGACGATGTCCGACAGCGCGTAACCGAGGACGCGTGTGATTGAGCGCATCTATTCGAACATCTCGAACTTTATAAGGAATCGGAGATGTGTTACAAACATATGAGTGTAATAGATTATATCTCATCTCGTCATTTCGAACCGGCGTCGGCGTCATTCGTTCGGCACTCTCGAACTTTATATGCTGGTCGACCTCAGATTCAGGCTGCCATAAATTATAACAATCGTTGAATATGTTGTCTGTTCGAGTGATGCACTCATGAAACCCGACAGACGGACGTTCCTCCGCGTGCTCGGAGCAGGAAGTATCGGTGCGGCGACGACTGGCCTCTTCGGTGGCAGCGCCGCGGCCGCGACCGTGATTTCGATGCGGGGCGGCGGCGACGACATCTGGGGCACCGCCGACGCGTTCCACTACTACTACACGGAACTGAGCGGCGATTTCGACGTCGCCGTCCAGAACACCGGCATCGACAACGTCGAAAGCTGGACGAAGGTGGGGCCGATGGTCCGCGAGTCGCTCGACCCCGACTCGAAGAACGTCATGGTCCGTCGCCGGCCCAACGGAGAGGCGTCGATGCAGTATCGACCCGAAGACGGCGCTGAGACGGACAGCGTCGGCGGCACACCGGCCGACTGGCTCCGCCTCAAGCGAAGCGGAGACGCGATAGAGACCTACCACTCCACGGACGGCGAGACGTGGACGTCGATTAACACGCTCGACGCCGCCGACATCTCGCTGGGCGACAGCGTCTACGTCGGACTGGCGGTCACCAGCCACCTCTCGGGGACGCTCGCGACGGCGACGTTCCAGAGCCTCTCGGGGGTCGACCCCGACCGGAACCGCGATATCGGCGACGTCGAAGTCGCGGGGAGCGTGGAGAACACGACGGGCGTCCCGCTCGTCTCGACCGGCGACGTGACCGACATCGGCCCCGGGTCCGCCACGCTCACCGGCGACCTCGGCGACCTCGGCGGTGCCGACTCCGCAGAGTGTTACTTCGAGTACCGGGAGGTACCCACCGAGTCGTGGAAGACCACGGATTCGACGGTGCTCACCTCGTCGGGCGCGTTCAGCGTCGACGCCGACGACCTGACGCGGCGTCGCTACTACGAGGTTCGCGCGGTGGCGGACACGGCCGACGGCGACACCGCTCGGGGCTCGGTGTCCACGTTCAACACGCCGAACCCGTCGAACAGCAAGGTTCCGGCCCACGCCGGCCCGGACAGCGCGTCCCACTTCGGTCCGAGCGACGGGTTCGCCGAGGCCGCACCGTGGCTCGACGACGACACCCCGGTCATCGTGATAACCGAGCCGACCCGCCGCCAACTCGAAAAGGCGGTCACCATCGATGGCGAGCGACTGGTCGTCTTCGAGACCAGCGGAACGATCGACCTCGGCGTGCGCGACCTCCCGATTCCGTACGACAAGTGCTACATCGCGGGCCAGACCGCGCCCTCGCCGGGGGTCACGTTAGTCAAGGGTCGGGTGAATATCGGGGCGAGCGACTGCGTCCTCCAGCACGTTCGAGTCCGACTCGGCGACGCGGGCATCGAGGACGCGACCGAGGACTGGGCGCTCGACACGGTCAACACGGCCGACGAGACGACGAACAACGTCATCGACCACGTCTCCGCCTCGTGGAGCGTCGACGAGTGCCTCTCGGTCGGCTACGAGACCGCGGAGACGACCGTCTCGAACTGTCTCGTCGCCGAGGCGCTCGACGACTCGGTCCACCCGAAGGGCGAACACGGCTACGGGTCGCTCATCGGTAACGACGCGAAGAACGTCGCCATGCTGGGGAACGTCTGGGCGTTCAACACCGACCGCCATCCCAGACTCAAGGAGGGAACCGAGAGCGTCGTCGTCAACAACGTGATGTACGACTTCGAAGACGGCACCTGGCTTGACCCCGACACCGAGGCGAGCATCGTCGGCAACGCCTACCTTCGACCCAACTCGGACAAGGCGAACGTCTTCACCGAGGACGACGTGGACACCGCCGTGGCGTACCTCGAAGACAACCTCACCGACGGCGACGTGCCGATGGTCGACGAGAACGTGACTGTCGTCGATGAACGGCCGCTGTGGCCCGACGGACTGACGGCGATGTCGTCGGCCCGGACGCTCGACCACGACCTCGCGAACGTCGGCGCGCGCCCGGCCGACCGGACGGCGACCGACGAGCGAATCCTCGAAAACGTCGAAGCCGGGGAGAGCTACCTCGTCGACAGTCAGGAACAGGTCGGCGGCTACCCGGACCTTCCGGTCAACAGCCACGAGCTGAACGTCCCCAACGGCGGGACTCGCCCGTGGCTCCGGTCGTGGTCTCGTCGGGTCGAGACACCGTCACACTAACCGCACGGGGCCGACGCACCGTCTGTCACCGCATCGTCCGCCGACGACTATCTTGCTTGTATCCGCACATTTTTAAATCATTTTCGGTGAACTACGTGTATGGGTACGAATATCGGATACATCGGTATCGACCACCACCACCGGGACCCCTACTTCGCGGTCGCGAGCGAGTTGGACGCGACGATTACCGCGGTCTGCGAGCCCGGCCGGCGGGTCGACGTGGAGAACATCGCGGCGATGGACGACCGGCCCGACGAAATCACGACCGAGGGACAGGACATGGCGGACCTCGTCGGCGGCGCGGCGGTCTACGAGGACCCGCACGAACTCGTCTCCGACGCCGACGTCGACGTGGCGTGGATAACCTACCGGAGCGACGAGACGCCGGCAATCATCGAGAGCGCCGTCGAGAACGGCGTTCACGTCGTCAGCGAGAAACCCATCGCTCGGACCGCCGCGGACCTCGAAGACATCGCCGAGCGGGCCAACGAGCTCGGCGTCACCGTCTCGCCGACGATGTACTACCGGCGCAACCCCGTCGCGATGGCGCTCCGCGACCGAGTTTCGGAGGGCTTCTTCGGCGACGTGTGGACGCTGGACGGCCGCTTCAACGCCAGCCAGCTCTCCTACCGGGACACCGACCACTACCTCTACGACCGGGAGACGAGTCGCGGCGGCGCGCTCCAGTGGATCGGCCCGCACTGGGTCGACGTGATGCCGTGGATTCTCGACGACCCCATCGCGCGGGTGAACGCCCGGTTCCACGACGCGGTCGAGGCGGACGTGGAAGCGGGGGCCGTCCTCCAGTTCGAGACCGAAAGCGGGACGCTCGGGACGTACCACACCGGCTACTACCTGAGCGACCGCGGCAAGGACACGCACCTCGGGCTCTACGGCACCGAGGGACAGGCGCTGACGCCGCTGCACCACGACTCGCTGCAGCACGAACCGACGGTCCCCCTCGACATCACCTCGGAACACCCCGACTGGACCGCCGCGCCCAAGCGGACCGTCGAGTTCGAGTTCACCTACGACCGGTTCCCGGCGTGGGGCGACTTCGTGCAGGACTACTTCGAGGACTACTTCGCGGGCTACGAGACCGGCGACGTGCCCGCGACGGTCGACGACGCCGTGCAACTGCTGCGCGTCCTCGATGCGGCCTACGAGTCCGGCGAGCGCGGCGGCTGGGTCGAAGTCGAGGGGTGAACGCGCTCGACGCCGCCGCGCCCGCCGG
The DNA here is from genome assembly GCF_000336775.1 of Haloferax gibbonsii ATCC 33959. Taxonomy (GTDB): domain Archaea; phylum Halobacteriota; class Halobacteria; order Halobacteriales; family Haloferacaceae; genus Haloferax; species Haloferax gibbonsii. The sequence continues at coordinate 59,681 of NZ_AOLJ01000003.1, forward strand.
GCCACCCTGCGCCGCGGGGTCGACCAGCCGTTCGGCTATCCTGAACTTTAAATATATAGCCGAAAATATTGAGTCATGCCAACGGATGACTCGCCCAAGACGCTCCGGACGACCGCCACCTCGATAGAGATTCTGAAGCAACTCGAAGCGATAGACGGCGCGCGAGTCTCCGAAATCGCCGAGCGGATGGACAAGCCCAAGAGCACGATTCACGGCCACCTCGCGACGCTCAAGCAGGAGCAGTTCGTCATCAAGGAGGGTGATTTCTACTTCATCGGCCCGGAACTGCTCCGACTGGGGAACCAAGTCCGGACGCGGGAGCCGGCGTTCGTTCTCGCGCGGCAGTTCACGGAGCGACTGTTCGAAGAGACCCGCCTCCGGTCGATTTTCACCGTCGAGATGGGGGGAAAGGCCGTCTTCCTGCACACCGCGTCGGGGAGTAAGATGGGGTGGTCCCACGAGCAACTCGGCAACCGACTGTTCCTGCACAACACCGCCGTCGGAAAGGCGATTCTCGCGGAACTCCCGGAGCCGCGCATCGAACAGATAGTCGACCGGTGGGGCCTCCCGCAGGAGACGGAAAACACCACCACCGACCGCGAGGCGCTGTTCGAGGAGTTAGAGCGCGTCCGCGACCAGGGCTACGCCGTCAACCGCGCCGAGAACTTCAACGAACTCTACGCTATCGGCGTCGCCGCGACGCGCCGCTCGGGCGACGTTATCGGCGGGTTCAGCGTCACGGGGCCGGCCCACTCGGTGACCGGCGAGGACAGGAAAGCCGAGCTCGCGCACACGGTCAAAGACATCGTCAGCGAGTTCGAACTGGAACTCGCGCTCGCGTGACTCGGGCGGGACCGACCCGGGTCGCTCGCCGCCGCCGACCGCTCTCCGGCCGTTCGGGACTGTCGAACATTATATACTCGCGATAGTTACAGCCGCTCTCCCCGCTGGATTATTACTGCGAATCAACAAATTACGCTCGTACGTCTGTAATATATTTTCGTAACGCGCCGCCGTGCTGAGCGAGCGTTCGGACGCAGTGACTGCACGTGCTCGATTACGCCCGGCGCAATTTCACTATCGGATAATTTACTTATTAATATTCCTATCAGAATCCAGTAATTTCTGAACACCGAGGCGTTATCTATCGACTCGCGTCCGACGGCATCCGAGAAACCACTACTCGGTCGCTGAAACGGCGAAGGCTAGCAGATAACCCGCCCGGACCGATTTTCGGCTCGGGCTCTCGGCACCGGTCGACACTGCCCCGAACCGCCACGGCTCGGCTCGCCACCGAGAACAATCCGTGAACGCCGAATAAACGGTCATTACGGCTCGTTCGTCTCTCTTCGTTGTCTCCCTGTACTTCGGAACCACGAATCGAGGTTCGAGATATCGTCTCGTGAAATAACACTTCTATATGTATATCGAATATTTTACTATTATTTCGGTGTCCGCTCTCGGAATCCGCCGTGTTCGCTCGACGGCCGCCACCTTTTCTTCCGAGGAGTCGTTACCACCGATGCTATGGGCGTGATGAGCAAGCTTCGACGGCTGCTCGGCCTCGTAGAGGGACACGAAGACGACGTCGCCAAACAGATCGGAAAGCGAACGAAGGTGAGCGAGGAGAAGGCGAAGAAAGGCATCGAGAAGGCGACTGACGCGGTCGAAAGCGGTTCTGACGGCGGCTCGGGAGACCGGAGTAGCTACTGACCGACGGTGGCGTGACGAGCCGTGATGGGCGGCCGGCCGGGAGGGTGCCCGCACCTGCACGCGTTTCGGCGAACCACTCATACCGTTCGGCCGCACACACGGGTTATGCCCGAATCTCGCACGCCGTCGCTCGACGGACGAGTCTTCAAATCGGTCGCCAACGCCGAGGGCGGCGACGTCGGCGGCGACACCTACTTCTGGTTCGACCAGTCCGACGACCTGATTCACGCGACGTACCGCGGCGGAACCGTCAGGTTGGGCCACCTCGTCGGCCTCCGCCTCGACGACACGCTCGACTTCCGGTACTCCCACGTCACCGAGGACGGGACGACCGCGACCGGCCACTCGACCGACCGCATCGAGCGACTGGACGACGGTCGCCTCCGTCTCCACGAGGACTGGTCGTGGGACTCGAAACCGGGCTCCGGGACGAGCGTCCTCGAAGAGCTCACCGACGAGGAGCGGACGGGGCTGGACCTGTCGCCTGACTCCTTCGACGGACGGTAGTGACGGGGCCCGTGCCTGCCTCGCCCTCGTCAATCAGCTAGGGCGCTCTCAGTCACCTGCTCGGGTACTGACGAGTGGTACACGGCGTCTCCGTCCGAATCGAACAGGTGGAGTCGGTCCGTATCGACGGCGAGTTCGACGATGTCGCCGGCCGCAATTCGGCTCCGCGGCTCGACCTTGACTCGAATCTCCTCGTCGCCGAGGCGACAGTGCAAAAGCAGTAGCTCTCCGAGCGGTTCGGTGACCGTCACCTCGGCGGTGAACGACTCTGACGCCGCGGCACGGTTCGAGACGAGGGACACGTCTTCGGGCCTGACCCCGAGCGTGAGTCCGTCGTCGTCGATGCCGTCGAGTCCGGAGCCGGCGGGAAGTGTGAGCGAAAGCCCCGGTGCCGTTGCGACGTGTTCATCTCCTCGCTGTCGGACCGACGCGGGGATAAAGTTCATCGCGGGCTCGCCGACGAACCCCGCGACGAACTGGTTCGACGGGTAGTCGTACAGCTCCTGGGGGGCAGCGACCTGCTGGAGCCTCCCGTCTTCGAGCACGGCGACCCTGTCGCCGAGCGTCATCGCCTCCGTCTGGTCGTGGGTGACGTAGACGGTCGTCGTTTCGAGGTCGCGGTGGAGCTTGAGCAACTCGGCGCGCATCTGGACCCGCAGTTTCGCGTCGAGGTTCGAAAGCGGCTCGTCCATCAGGAACACGTCCGGTTCGCGGACGAGCGCGCGGCCGATAGCGACTCGCTGTCGCTCCCCGCCCGAGAGTTCCTTCGGTTTCCGGTCGCGGAGATGCGCGATGTCGAGCGTCTCGGTGGCCTCTTCGACGCGTCGCTCGATTTCGTCGCCGGAGAACTCGCTCGCAGACTTCATGCCGAACTTCATGTTCTCGGCCGCCGTCATATGGGGGTACAGCGCGTAGTTCTGAAACACCATTGCGATGCTTCGGTCCTTCGGCGGTACCTCGTTGACGACGCGGTCGCCGATGGCGATAGAGCCGTCCGTCACCGATTCGAGGCCGGCGAGCATCCGGAGCGTCGTCGATTTCCCGCACCCCGAGGGGCCGACGACGACGAGGAACTCGCCGTCGTCTATTTCGAGGTCGATACCCTTCACGGCGCGCACGTCGTCGTACGTCTTCCGCAGGTTCTGAATCGTGATGTCTGACATGGTGAGTTCGCTATTTCTGTTGGATGGTGAGTGTCCGCAGGAGCGGCCGGTGAAGCACGATGAGCACGACGAGCGGCGGGAGCAACGCGAGGACCGCGCCAGCCATGATGAGCCCCCACTGCGTCAGCCCCGCCTGCGCGGAACCCTGGAGGTACCGAATCCCGACCTGGACGACCTGACTGCTCTTGTCGGTCACGACGACCAGCGGCCAGAGGAACTGGTTCCACGTGTAGATGAACGTGATAACGCACACCCCGGCTATCATCCCCCTCGACATCGGGATGAGCACCCTGAACAGGAAGGTGAGCGGCCCGACGCCGTCGAGGCGTGCGACCTCGACGAGCGAGGCCGAGATTCCCATGAACTGCTGGCGAAAGAGGAAGACGGCCGTCGCGCTCGCGACGTACGGCCCGGTCAACGCCAGGAGAGAGTTCGTCCAGCCGAGGTCGGCCATCAACTGGAACAGCGGGACGATTCGAACCGGCACCGGCAACAACAGCGTCAGCAGGATGAACATGAACACCGCCCGCTCGTACGGGAAGCGGTAGTAGACGAGCGCGAGCGCCGCGAACAACGAGAGCGTGACCTTGCCGACGACGACGATGACGCTCATCACGAACGAGTTCAGCATGTACGTGCTGAAGTCGTAGTTCACGAGCGCGTCCGAGTAGTTCGAAAGCCCCTTCGACCCGAGGCCGAGGTTCGTCACCTGATACACCTCCGTCGTCGACTGCGTGCTCATGATAACCGCGAGCAACAGCGGCGACGCCATCAGGAGAATCGAGAAGACGATGCCGCCGTGCAGCAGCACGTCGTCGGGTAGTCGGTGGACGAGCCGTCTCGCGTCGATGTTCGTGGTGTCTGTTTCTGTTGCCATCTCGTTATCCTCCGTACCGCCCGTACCCCGACGCGAACCGAAGCTGGAGGTACATCAGAATCGACACGACGACGAACAGAATCACGGACTGCGCGGACGCCAGCCCGAGGCTGTTGAACTGGAAGGCGTCGCGGTAGAGCTTGAATATCAGGAAGTTCGTGGCGTCGCTGGGACCGCCGCTCGTCATCAGGTCCACGAGCGGGAACGTCGAGAAGAACGCGTATATCGTGTTCATGATGACGAGGAACGTCATGGTCGGTGCGATCATCGGCACGTACACCTTGTACAGCATCCTGAACCGACCGACACCGTCGATACGGGCGTTCTCAGTCAGTATCTCGGGGATGTTGTTCAGCGCGGCGACGATGAAGATGATGTTGTAGCCGAGCTGCTTCCAGACCGCGACGACCGCGAGTATCGCAAACGCCTGCGGGCCGTCGTTGAACCAGTCCAGCGTAAAGGGCGTCAGAAGTTCGAGGTAGTGGGTGAAGATGCCGAGGTTCGGGTGCAGGATGAAGTTCAGGAGAATCGCGGCGACCGCCGGCGGGAGCGCGTACGGCCAAATCGCGGCGACGAGATACACGGACGACCGGACGTCGACGGAGAATATCAGGTAGCCTATCAGCAGCGAGACGCCGAGCGTTCCGAAGACGACGACCGCCGCGAACGCGACCGTGATGAGGAAGCTGTACCGGTAGACGTCCGAGGTGAGCAGGCTGACGAAGTTCCCGAGCCCGGTCCACGTCTGTCGCTGTCCGAGAAACAGCGTCTCGTAGAGGCTGAGCCGGAACGTCTCGAGCGCGGGGTAGTACAGGAACGCGACGAGGACCGCCGCCGTCGGGAGTAACAACAGCGCCGCCTGAAGCGTCGAATCGTACGGTTTTGTGGCAGTAGACATGTAAATAACGTGTCGGGGGAGCCTACTCGCTCCCGTCGTAGTTGCCGTTGTAGCCGGCGAGCGCCTCGCCGACCTGCGTGTCCATCCGCGACAGCCCCTCCTCGACGCCGAGTTGGTCGTTGATGATGCTGACCGATATCTCCTCGTTGATGGACCGGGTCTTGGGGAAGACGCCCATCACCGCGCCGCGCGTCGCGGGCGTATCCTCGGTGTCCTGAAGCTGGTCGAACGCCGTGCTGAAGTTGGGGTTGTTCTCGAACCAGCCGTCGTTCGTGAGCTGGTCGATGGCGCTCTGCCGAACCGGGAAATAGCCGCTGTTGCGGTGCCAGCGCGCCTGTTGTTCGGTCTGCGTGACGTAGGCGATGAACTCGCCCGCGGCCTGCTTCTTCTCGTCGGCGAGGGCGTCGGGAACCCACAGCGACCCCCCGCCGATGACGACGCCGGTGTTCGCGCCGTCGGGGGTCGGAAGGTAGCCGGAACCGAGTTCGAAGCCGTTCTCCTTCGCCCCGGACTGCATCGAGACGATGTTCGACGTGGAGTCCCACAGCATCGGCACCTTCTGGGTGAGAAACGCCTGCCGCGCCTCTCCCCACGCCTCGATACCGGGGTTGAGATAGAGCCCGTCTTGGGCCATCTGCTTCCACCAGGAGTAGACGCTACGCCCCGCCTCGGAGTTGAAGAACGTCTGGTCGGGGCGACCGGCGCGGCCGTTTTCCTGGTTCACGAGCACCTGGTCCTGCTTCGCGAACTGCTGTTCGATCTGCATCCACGTGTGGTTCGGCCAGCTGATTCCGCTTTCCATGGCGGTCTGGTCGACGATGGTCTGTGCGGCCTGCCGGACTTCCGCGAGGCTCCGCGGCGGGCTTTCGGGGTCGAGTCCGGCCGCCTCGAACGCGCTCTTGTTGTACAGCATGATGGTGTTCGAGGAGTTGAACGGCATCGAGTTCAGCGTCCCGTCCATGCGGTAGTAGTTCAAGACCGACGGCAGGAAGTCGTCGAGGTCGATTTTGTCTTCCGGGAGAATCTCCTCGACCGGCGTGAACGAACCGCTGTCGAGCGCGAGTCGCGTCCCGACCTCGAATATCTGGACGATTCCCGGCGGGTCGCCGGCCCGCGACGCTTGCAGCGACTGATTGAGGTTCTGTCGGTAACCGCCGTTGTTGACCGCCTCGATGGTGATTCCGTCGTGCTGTTGTGAGAACTCGCTGGCCATGTCTTCCAGCGTCTGGCCGAGTTCACCCCCGAAGATATGCCAGAACGAGACGCTCACGTCTTGTGCGCCGGACGAGCCGGCCGTCGTTCCCGACTGTTCGGCGCTCCCGCCCCCGGTCTGGGTGGGTGAGTCGCCTCCGCCGGAACAGCCCGCGAGTCCCGCGACGCCGACGGCCCCCGCCGTTGCGAGGAATCCGCGCCGACTGGTTGTGCGTCCGATAGCTCGGTTCGTCATTTCGGCTCGCCCGCCGTCAGGGCCATTTCCAGGCATGTACCGGAACATATCCGAACACATAATTTAAATTTTACCATTATATCCCAAATAATTAGACATATGTTGTTCTCTGGTGTGGCTCGTACCGCTCTGATTGGGGTATAAAAATCTCGGCGGCACCGAGCGTCGAGTCGGAATCACGGACGCGGCTCCGTGGTGACGACGTCCCATCGGTCGACGGTGAGGGCGTCGACGCCGACCGACCGGAGGGTCGTCGCAGTCGGTTCGTCGTCGACGGTCCACGCGTCGACGAGCAGCCCGGCGTCGTGCGCGCGCTCGACGAGGTCCGACGAGGTGCAGAGCTCGTGTTCGACGTGAACGAACTCGCAGCCCCGCTCGGTCGCCCACGCCAACTCCGCGGAAACGTCGTCGTGGAACGAGTAGCCGATATCAGCCGCTGACGGCGTCCCCAGGGCGACGCCGACCGCTTCGCGCGACGGGGACGAAAAGACGACCCGCTCGTCGAGTCGCTCGACGGCCGCTAAGGCGTCTTCGACGAGCCCCGGGTCGCGGGTATCGAGGTTCATGCCGGTGCCCGCGGGCCACTCGTCGACCACCCGCTCGAAGCGCGGAATCGTCGCTTCCGACCCGCCGACTCGAAGCGCCGTGAGGTCGTCGACGGCGGTTTCGGCGAGTTTCCCCGCGACCGTCGTCAGCCGCGACAGGTCGTCGTCGTGAAACGCCACCAGCTCCCCCGAGCCACAGCGCATCACGTCCACCTCGACGAGGTCGACGTGGGGTGCGGACTGCTTGACCGCGGGAATTGTGTTCTCTGGATACTGGCCCGCACAGCCTCGATGCCCGATAGTGAGCATACGACACGTCGCCGACAGTTACTTATCAACCATGCTATGATATCCCCGTACTGAACAGATCACTATTGAGACAACATAGCAGCCACAATATACGAGCCCCGACCAAACCGGTGTATGGGTGACGACCGCTACCTGTGGACCGCGATTCGGGCGGCTGAGGTCGCCGGCGACGAGCTACGGGCCCGATTCGAGTCGGGTTCACGCGAGCGGTCCCGCGGCCCCCCGGCGGACGAGGCCGCCGAAGAGCGCATCATCGAAGTGATATCAACCGCGTTTCCGGACGACAACGTCGTCTCCGAGGAGTGCTCTCCGGAGTTCCGCCCGAAGCCGCGTTGGGTCATCGACCCGCTCGACGGGACGGTCAATTTCCACAACGGCGTGCCGCACTTCTCCGTCTCCGTCATGTACGAGGGTGCGACACGGCCCGACGTCGGCGTCGTCAACTACGTCCCGGCGGACCAGCTGTACGTCGCGGTCGAGGGCGAAGGCGCGTTCGTCAACGGACGGGAACTCTCGGTCTCGAACGCCGCGGAGCTGTCGGACGCGCTCGTCGTGACCGGATTCGACTCGCTGGCCCGAGCGAACGGCGACGGCGCGTATCTCGAAGCGCTCTGCGAGTCGACGCAGGGCGTTCGCCGGATGGGGTCGGCCGCCGCGGAGTTGGCGCTCGTCGCCGCCGGCCGCTTCGACGTGTACTTCGAGCAGAACCTCGATATGTGGGACACGCGGACCGGCCCGCTCCTCGTCCGCGAGGCCGGCGGCGAGGTGACGCACGTCGAAGCGATAGACGACGTGACCGGCGACACCGTCGTCGCGTCCAATCAGGACCTCCACCGGCAGGTCATCTCGCTCATGTCTCGGCACAGCGCCCTCGGGTGAGCGACGCGTCTCGGACTGGTGGTCTGGACGTTTGGCAGCCCGGCAGTTTGGCGATTCGGCGGTTCGTCCGCCCCCTCAGTCGTCTCCCGACTCCCGGCGCTTGACTGTCTCCGGGTCGAAGTCGTTGACCGCGCGGTTCGGTTCGAGGCCCGCCCGCTCGACCACTTCGATGTCGGCCGCCGGCGATTGCCCGTCGGTCGTGAGGTAGTCGCCGGTGAGGATGCCGTCCGCCCCGGCCTCGAACGGCAGGTGTTGCTCGTCGGGCGCGAGGTTGACCTCTCGCCCGCCGGTCAAGCGGACGCGCGCGTCGGGGTGGAGCAGTCGGTAGACCGCGACGGTCTTGACGAGTTCCGTCGTCGTGATGTCGGCGTGGTCGGCGTCGCCGAGCGGCGTCCCGGAGACGGGATTGAGCACGTTCACCGGGAGCGATTCGACGCCGACTTTCTGGAGTTCGATAGCGGCGTCGACGCGGTCGGCCGGCGTCTCGCCCATCCCGAGGATGACGCCGGCACAGAGGTCCATCCCCGCGTCTTTGGCCCGGCGGAGCGTCACGAGTCGGTCCTCGAAGTCGTGGGTCCCGACCACCTCGTCGAAGTACCGCGGCGAGGTTTCGATGTTGTGGTTGTAGTGATTCACGCCCTCGTCGGCGAGGATTCGCGCTTCCTCCTCGGTGAGCAGGCCGAGCGAGGCGTCGACTTCGACGCTCGTCTCGTCGCGGACGAGTCGAATCGCCTCCAGCACCTCCGCCCACTCGTCGGGCCGGCGTTCCTTCGAGACGCCCTTCTCGGCGACGACGATGCCGAACCGCTGTGCGCCGTCGCGTTCGGCCCGCCGCGCGGCGTCCAACACCGCCTCCGGCCCGAGAAAGCCGTGCGTTTCGACGCCGGTGTCGAAGTGCGCCGACTGCGCGCAGAAGCCGCAGTCCTCGGCGCAGTCGCCGGCCTTCGCGTTGACGATGGAGCAGGCGTCGACGGTCCCGTCGGAGCGGACGGAACGGACGTAGTCGGCCCCCGCCGCGAGGGGCTCGACCGGCTGCGCGATGAGCGCTACCCCGTCGGTCCGGTCGAGTTCCTCGCCGCCGAGCACTCGCCGCACCGCGTCGTCGACAGTCGGGTTCCCAGTCTCGTAAACCATATCTTATTTCTAAGTTGACGAGTTCAAAAACCCGTTGCCTCGTCGACATTCACCCCCCGGTCGTCGGCTCCCCGACGAGGTGCCTGCCCCGCTGGCATCATAACACTATTCGAGCCACTGACGAAACTCGTACTAGTTCTATGGCTCTCTCGGACACCGACGTCGCCGACGTGGTCGACTCGCTCTCCCTCGACGAGAAGTGCTCGCTCGTTTACGGTGCGGTCGACCCCGAGGGGACGGCGACGGGCTACGTCCCCGGCGTCCCCCGACTCGACATCCCCGAACTTCGCCTCGCCGACGGGCCGCTCGGGATTCGCATCCCCGGTCGCTCGTCGACCGCGTTTCCGGCTTCCATCGCCGTGGCGTCGACGTTCGACCCCGAACTCGCGCGGCGACAGGGCGTCGCGATGGCCCGCGAGGCCAAAGCCAGCGGCCAGCACGCGGTTCTCGGCCCCGGACTGAACCTCGTTCGCGTCCCCAACTGCGGGCGCAACTTCGAGTACTACTCCGAGGACCCGGTCGTGACGGCCGATTTCGCCGCCGCGGCCGTGGAGGGACTCCAGTCGGAGGACGTCATCGCCACGCCGAAGCACTACGTCGCCAACAACCAGGAGACGAAGCGACTCGTCGTCAGCGCCGAGGTCGGCGAGCGGGCGCTCCGAGAGCTCTATCTCCCCGGGTTCGAGGCGGCCGTCGAGGCGGGCGCGGGCTCGGTCATGACCGCGTACAACCGCGTCAACGGGACGCACATGAGCGACCACCGGCGGCTCGTCACCGAGGTACTGAAAGACGAGTGGGGCTTCGACGGCTACGTCGTCTCCGACTGGTTCGGCACCGCGAGCGCCGTCGGCGCGGCCACCGCCGGCCTCGACCTCGAAATGCCGGGCATCTCGCTCGAAGCGCTCCACGAGGCGTTCGGGATCGACCCCGACACCGAGATGCTTGAGGAGGGAGACGACGAGAGCATCCCGGCCGGCGAGACCACGACGCCCAAGTTCGCGACCGAACTGAAATCCGCGGTCGAGTCCGGCGCGGTCCCGGCCGACCGCCTCGACGACATGGTCGCGAGAATCCTCGGGCAGATGGCCCGCATCGGCCTCTTCGACGGCGAGTGGGGCGACGGCGGCGCGCTCGACACGCCCGACCACCGCGACCTCGCCGAGACGCTCGCCGCCCGCGGGACCGTCCTCCTGAAGAACGACGACGGGGCGCTCCCGCTCTCTGACGACGCCGACGTCGCGCTCGTCGGCCCCGGCGTCGCGGAGGCGATGCTCGGCGGCGGCGGCTCCTCCGAAGTCACCCCCGCCCGCGAGGTCTCGGCGCTCGAAGGAATCCGCGCCCGAACCGACGGCGCGGTCGCGTTCGAACCCGGCGTCGAACGCGTCGTCACGCCTTCGTTCTTCGACGACGAGAGCGCGGACGCCGCGGGTGACACCGACGACTTCCCCGGCGGGAAGACGCCCGACATCGACGCGGCGGCCGACTGCGCCCGCGAGGCCGACGTCGCGGTCGTCGTCGTCAGGGACGCGACCACGGAGGGCGCGGACCGCGAGACGCTCCGACTCCCCGGCGGACAGGACGAACTCGTCGAGGCCGTCGCCGACGCCGCCGACCGAACCGTCGTCGTCGTCCAGTCCGGCGGCCCGGTCGAACTGCCGTGGCGCGACTCGGTCGACGCCGTCGTCGAGTCGTGGTACCCCGGACAGGCCGACGGCGACGCGCTTGCGTCGGTCCTCTACGGTGACGCCGACCCCTCGGGCCGTCTCCCGGTCACGTTCGCACCCGAGGACTCGTACCCCACGAACGCCGAGGAACGATTCCCGGGCGTCGACGACGAGGCGCGGTACGACGAGGGCGTCTTCGTCGGCTACCGGCACTTCGACGCCGCTGGCTCGGACGGCGAGCCGACCTACCCCTTCGGCCACGGGCTCTCGTATGCGACCTTCGAGTACGGCGAGGCGGAGGTGCGCGGCGACGACGCGGTCGCGGTCGAGGTGACGAACGCGTCCGACCGCGACGGGAGAGAGGTCGTGCAGGCGTACGTCCGGCCGCCGACCGTCGCGGGCGTCGAGCGCCCGACGCGAGAACTCGCCGGCTACGCGGCCGTCGAACTCGCCGCCGACGTGACCGAGACGGTCGAACTCTCGCTGTCCGAGCACGCGTTCCGCAGATACGACGACTCCGAAGGGTGGACCGTCGATGCGGGTGAGTACGTCGTGGAGGTCGGTCGCTCGTCCCGCGATGTCCGAGCCGAGACGACGGTGTCGCGGTAGGCCGTCGGCACTCGGCGGCGAACTCCCGTGGAGCGTTCGTCCCCGTTGAGTGGCTCTTGTGCGCTGTCCCGTGGGTTTTCGCACGTAGGGTACACGTTCATTAGCCGCCCCCACGAGTCTCGATTGCTATGTTCTCACGTGCCAATACCTTGCGGACCGCCGCGGCCCGGTCGTCGGCGCTCGTTTTCCTCGGAGGTCGCTGACGATGGCCACTCGGACAGACCCGTACCGACAGCTACGGTTCATCCTCGAAATTGGTGGACTCGTGACCTCCGGCTTCAGCCGCTGTGACCTCCCGTCGGCGACCTCCGCGGTCGTCGAGTACCGCGAGGGGGTGGACCCGCCGACGCCGCGGAAACTCCCCGGTCTGAACGAGTACGGGCCGCTCGTGCTCGAAGTCGGTGTGACCGACCGGTCGCTCGAACTGTCCGAGTGGCGGACGCTCGTCGAGCAGGGCAAGATGGCCGAAGCCCGGCGCGACGCCGCGGTCGTGCTGCTGGACGCGACCGGGAACCCCGCCGCTCGCTGGGTTTTCCGCGAGGCGTGGCCCTCGCGGTACGACGCGCCCCGGTTGGACGCGATGACCTCCGAAGTCGCCGTCGAGCGCCTCGTCGTCGTCCACGAGGGGTTCGCTCGCATCGCGGTCGAAACCGGTGACGACGAGGACGAAGAGAGTGAGAGCGACGGCGGTACCGAGAGCGACGGCAGCTCGACCCCGTCGCTCCCGGACCTCGACTTCCCGGTCGGCGAGGGACTGCCGCAGGGAATCGACGAACCGCGACTGAAGACGAGCCGCGCCGGCGACGAGGGGCCCGACGAGACGTGACCGCGGCCGAGTCGAACCCCTACGGCGCACACCGCTTTCGGGTTCGGTGCGACGCGCTCCCGAAACTGGGGTTCTCGGAGGTGCGCGGGCTCTCGGTGGCGGTCGAGCAGCCGACCAGTGGTGAGCCGCGGTCCGAATCGCCGCCGTCCGAGACCGACCGCCTCGACCGCCGGGGCCGACACCCGCGGAAGCGACCGACTCCGCGACCGCGGCCACGGTCGCCGCCGAACCGAGCGACCAGTTCACCGCCGCTCGAACTCTGCCGAGGCGTCACCGACGACCGGTCGCTGTGGGCGTGGTTCCGAGCCTGGGTCGACGGCGAGACGACCCCGCAGGACGTTCGCATCTGCCTGCTCGATGCGACCGGCGAGCCGGTTCGCGGGTGGGTCTGCCGGGCGGCGACGCCGGTCAGGTGGACCGGGCCGCACCTCGTCGCCGACGCGGCCGCCGTGGCGACGGAGTCGCTCGAACTGACCCACGAGGGAATCGACGCCCTCGCCGACCTCGACGAGTGCGCCGACTGAACTGGCGGGCTCGCGCGCCGGCTCACGGAGCGGCGTCGCTCGGCTCCATAGCCGTCTGCTCGTCGTCGGACGCCAGCATCGCCTCGTGCTTGCCGCGGTAGTACAGCCACCCGAAGACGAGCAGCGTCAGTGGAAAGAACACGAGGGCGACGAGCGCGGCCGGCGGGAACAGGACGAACAGCGCGAACGTCTGCCACGAAACGAGCGTGTCGCGTGCCATACTCGAAATTCAAACCACGTTGTCATGTGTCTTCGGGCGCGCCCGAGGTCCGTCACAAGCCGGGTCTCGGTCGGTTCCACTGGTCTCTGTTGCCCGATACGAGTGCGGTATTTTCACCACCTTTTATTTGGTTTGACGCGAAGTAGGGGGAAGTGACTGATATCTCAGATTCTCTTCGGCTCCTTTTCGAGACTTCGGTCGAGCGAGACGGCGACCGTTACGTGGTGTCGATTCCGAGCGAACTCGTCGAAAGCGGGTCGATTTCGACGGAGGAACTGTACCGCGTCGCGCTGTTGACGAGTCCGGGCACCGCGTCGACGGCCGAGGTTTCGGCCGAACCGACGGCAGCGAAGACGACCGACGGCCGCGGCATCAGTTCGGACGGCGAGCGGGAACCGGAGGCCTCGGCGTCGGATTCCCGCGAGGCGCGTTCACAGCCGCGAAAACCGCCCGTCGCGGAGGGCGACGTCCGAGCCGTCATCATCGACACGCTCGGCGACCAGGGCGACGGCATCGCGAAGGTCGAACGCGGATTCGTCATCATCGTCCCCGGCACGGAGCCCGGCGACCGCGTCGAGGTCGAAATCACCGACGTGAAACAGACCGTCGCGTTCGCGGAACCGGTCGACGGCGCGGGCGCCAACTGACCCGTCGAGACCGACCGCGGCTTTCGCCCCGCGACGTTGGCATATTCCAACCGGGCTCCCATTAGGTTCTGAGCCGTAGCCGTCGGTACCGCCACATGTCCGAACGAACGCTCCGTCACGCCTCTTCTCCACGTGACGACACACGAACCGAGTCCCCCCGAGCCGACCGCCCGGCGTTCGAATCGAGCGGCGACGCCGACGCCGACGCTGACGGCGGCCCAGACGCGCGGGCGCAGTCGACGCCCGCGAACCGATGGCGCTCGACCGTCCGACAGGGAATCGCGCTGTGGGCGCTCATCGCGGTCGGCTGGGNTGTGACGACACACGAACCGAGTCCCCCCGAGCCGACCGCCCGGCGTTCGAATCGAGCGCGAGCGGCGACGCCGACGCCGACGCTGACGGCGGCCCAGACGCGCGGGCGCAGTCGACGCCCGCGAACCGATGGCGCTCGACCGTCCGACAGGGAATCGCGCTGTGGGCGCTCATCGCGGTCGGCTGGGTGATTCTCCCTGCCGACCACCCGGTGCAGATTGCTATCGCCGTCAGCGGCGTATACGCCTCGTTTCTCCTGCCGACGGCGCTCTACTTCGACTTCCGAGAGCGACGCGCCGAGTCGAACGCCGTAACCTTCCGTGAGGTCGCACGCGCGTTCGCCGCCCGCGCCCGCTGCGCCCTGCCGGGACGTCGCGGTGCGACTCGCTCGTCGTGTCCGTGCAATCGCTGACGGGTCCGAGAACGTTACCGCGTCCTCGCGGTCGAGCCCCAACGGTCCGAACGCGCCGGCTGAAAACGAACCGGACCGAATCGAATCGAAGAGAAAAGCGGCTTTTAGCGCCCGAAACTCCGCGTTACGCGGTCGAACCCACGGTCATCTCGCCCGACTTCTGGGTCGCTTCGAGGAGCTCGCGGTAGCGGTTCCTGATGGTCACCTCGCTGATGTCGGTCACGTCGCTCACCTCGGACTGCGTCAGTTCCTCGTCGGCGAGCAGTCCGCCGGCGTAGATGGCCGCCGCCGCGAGGCCGACGGGGCTCTTGCCGCTGTGGATGCCCTGTCGCTTCGCGTTGTCGAGGAGCGACCGAGCGCGGCGCTCCACGTCGTCGGTCACGTCGAGTTCGGAGACGAACCGCGGGAGGTACTGCGCCGGGTCCGCCGGCTTCATGTCCAGGCCCAGTTCGCGGGAGACGTAGCGGTACGTCCGCGTGAGCTCCATCTTGTCGACGCGGGAGACGCGCCGGACCTCGTCGAGGGAGCGCGGAACGCCGGCCTGTCGGGCCGCGGCGTAGATGGCGGCCGTGGCGACGCCCTCGATGGAGCGGCCGGGGAGCAGGTCGTCGTCGAGCGCGCGGCGGTAGATGACCGAGGCGGTCTCGCGGACGGTGTCCGGAAGCCCGAGCGCCGAGCCCATCCGCTCGACCTCACCGAGCGCCTGCTTGAGATTGCGCTCCTTCGAATCTCGGGTGCGGAACCGCTCGTTCCACGTGCGCAGTCGCTGCATCTTCTGGCGCTGTCCCGACGACAGGGAGTTGCCGTAGGCGTCTTTGTTCTGCCAGCCGATGTTGGTCGACAGCCCCTTGTCGTGCATCATGTTCGTCGTCGGCGACCCGACGCGGGACTTCTGGTCGCGCTCCGCGGCGTCGAACGCGCGCCACTCCGGGCCGCGGTCGATTTCGTCCTCGCGGAGGATTTCGCCCGTCTCGGGGTCGACCCACTCGCCGTGTTGCTCGTCGTAGACGAGGTCGGTCCGGTCTGCGACCGCCGCCTCGGACGACTCGGCCTCGTCTTCGTCGCGCTCGTCGCCGGACCGTCGGGCCTCTGGCTCCGCCGTCGGTGCCGACTCGTCCCGCATCGAACGCCAGTCGACGTGTTTCGTGTCCATTGAGTATCGGTCTATTCCGTATCGAGGGTAATGGGCCCTCGGTTGGAATGTGCCAAACACCGTCGATTCGAGGCACTGCGGCCGGAAACGATTCCGACCGCTCAGCCCCGGAGCGCGTCGATAGGCCGCTCGTTCGCCGCCCGCCATGCGGGGTACGCGCCGGCGAGCAGGCTGGTCAGGATGCCGAACCCGACCGCCCCGGCCAAGTACAGGAGCGCCGACTGCGTGAAGGCGAAGGGGTCGCCGAGGAACAGCGCGTTCGCCACCATCGCCACGACAACGGCGATGGCGAGTCCGACCGCCGAGCCGAGCGCGCCCAGAAGCACCGCCTCGACGAGGAGAATCCGGACGATATCGACCTTGCCGTAGCCGACCGCCCGCAGGACGCCGATCTCCTCGCGGCGCTTGATGACGGCCATCAGCATCGTGTTCGCAATCGAGACGCCGGCGACGAGAAGCGAGATGGAGCCGAGGCCCGCGAGGAACGCGTTGATACCGTTCACGAGCGTCTTGAGCAGGCGGACGAGCGAGGTGAGTTCGAACACCAACAGCCTGTCTTTCCGGTCGTTGAAGCGGTCCCGGAGCGCCTCGGCGACGGCTTCGGCCCTGTCCGTCGACTCCGTCATCACCTCGACACGGCTGTACTGTCGGTCCCCGGTCTCCTCGATGGGGAGGAACAGCCCGCCCCCTCCGAACGACTGGCTCTCGACGAGTACCGCGACGACGCGGTAGGTGTGTTCGGTCTCGACGGTTCCGCTCGCCGTCTCCGTCTCGGAGACGAGTTTGAGGCGCTCGCCGAGTTCGACGCCGCGGTCGGCCGCGAACTCGTGGGAGACGACGACGCTCTGCCGCCAGTTGTCGGGGATTCCGCCCCGTTCGACCTCGTGTAACTGTCTGGGGTCGTCGATGTAGGTGACTGACACCCCGTCGCGGGTGCCGTCGCTCGTTATCAGCTCCATGCTGCCGGGTTCCGTCGCCACGACCGCGGCCGCCCCGACCGTCTCGTCTATCGCTTTGACGTCCTCTCTGTCGAAGTGCGACGCTTCCATGTCGGCCCCCGGCGAGACGTAGACGCTCGTCGCGCCCTGGGCTTGGATGCTCTGCAGTTGGCTCTGCTTGAACGCCGCGCCGCCCGCGCCGATTGCGCCGATTGCGACGACGCCGATGAGTATCGAGGCCGCCGCGAGTATCGACCGGACCTTCGCCCGCGAGATGTTCCGACGGGCGATGACGAGCCGCGGGAACCGCCCGGCGATTCGGTGGCGCAGGCTCATCGTCTCTCGCCCCACGTTCGCGTCATTCTAACGCCTCCACGGGCCGCTTGTTCGCGGATTTCCACGCGGGGTAGACGCCGGCGAAAAGCGACGTGAGGACGCCGAACAGCGCCCCGAGACCGACGTATCGAAGCCCCGCGGCCGTGAACGCCAGCGGGTCCCCGACGAGGAACTGGTTGAGCCCCATCCCGATGCCGAGCGCGAGCGGGACGCCGATTGCGGCACCGACGAGCCCGAGGATGGTCGCCTCGGCGAGAAGCAGGCTCACGACCGCCCGCTTGGGATAGCCGACCGCCCGCATGACGCCGATTTCGCGCTCGCGCTCTATCGCCGTCATCAACATCGTGTTCGCGATGGTGACCGCGGCGACGAGGAGCGAAATCGAGCCGACGCCGATGAGGAACTGGTTTATCATCTCGAACGTCTGCCCGAAGCGCTCCCGCTGTTCTTGGACCTCCGAGACGGCGATGGTCCGCCGCCGGGTGTTGAACTCCGTTTCGAGGCTCTCGGCCGCCTCGTCTATCGACGCCGTCTGCGGGTCGACTCTGACGATGACCGAACCGTACTCCGACTCGGAGTCTTCGAGCTGGCTGAGGCGGTCGAACGGGAGGAACACCGAGCGGTCGGCCTGTAGCTGGTCGGCGAACCCCTGCGGTTCGAGCACCGCAGCGACGCGGAACGTCCGCTCGAAGCTCCCGTTTATCGTCACCGTCAGCTGGTCGCCCGTCTCCACGTCGTTGTTGTCGGCGAACCGGGAGCCGACGACGACCTGCTGTCGCCAGCTATCGGGTATCGACCCCGATTGCGCCTCGTAGAACGTCCCGAGGGCCGCCAGTCCCTTCACCTGCGCCGAGGGGGAGGTCTCTCCCGACGACGTGCGGACGACGGTGTCCCAGCGCTGGATGACGGGGTGTACCGTCGCGCCCGAGGTCACCTGTCGCATTCGACTGACGTCCTTGTCCGAGATGCCGCCGACGATGTCTCCGTCGTCGTTCTGGTAGTAGACGGGGCTGACGGTGGCGGTCCCGCCGAACCCCTCGTACGCCTCCATCTGGTCCTGTTTGAACGCCTCGCCGCCCGCGCCGATGGTCCCGATGGCGACGACGCCGATGACGATGGCGACGACGGCCAGCGTGGTTCGCGCGCTGGCGCGCGACAGGTTCCGGCGGGCCAGTACGACCGTCGGGAACCGGGCGGTCACCCGGCGGAGCCAACTCACGGGGACGCACCTCGAACAAGAACGGCTCGCGGCCGCCGCTTCGAGACGCTCACGCTCCGTGCCCCCCGTCAGCAGCCGTCTCGCCCGCGTCCTCGATGACGCCGTCGACGAGGTTCACCACGCGGTCGGCCTCCTCGGCGACGTAGGCGTCGTGGGTGACCGTGACGATGGCCACGTCCTCCTCGGCTCGGAGTTCGTCGAACAGGGCGAGAATTTCGTCGCCGGTGTCGCGGTCGAGGTTCCCCGTCGGCTCGTCGGCCAACAGGAGCGCGGGGTCGTTGATGAGCGACCGCGCGATGGCGACGCGCTGTTTCTGTCCCCCCGACAGCTCGTCGGGGTAGTGGTCGAGCCGGTCGCCGAGACCGACCCGCCGAAGCAGTGTTTTCGCTCGCTCGCGCGTCTTCACCGGGGTCTTGTCGAGCATCCGCGGCATCTCGACGTTCTCCAGCGCCGTCAGCGTCGGAATCAGGTAGAAGCTCTGGAACACGAAGCCGATGGCGCGCTTCCGCTTTCGGGTTCGGTCCGCGTCGGAGAACGTCGACACGTCCTGTCCCCGAAGGCTGACCGCGCCGTCGGTCGGCACGTCGAGGAGGCCCAGCAGGTTGAGGAGCGTGGACTTCCCGCTCCCCGAGGGGCCGACGATGGCGACGAAATCGGACGGCGCGATGCCGAAATCGATGCCTTTCAGCGCCCGGACGGTCTGGGTCCCCGTCTGGTACTCCTTCGTGACGTCTTCGCCGCGGAGTATCAGGTCGCCGCCGCCCGCGGCGTCACCCGGTCGGTCCCCGCGGGCGGTCTCCGTCGGCTTCGCCCCCTCGGAGTCGGAGGTTTCCCATGTCATCTGTCGTCAGCTCCGCCAGCGATAGACGACCGCACCCACGAGGAGGACCGCGGCGGCGCCGCCCACCGGGAGGAGCGGGAACCCGCCGGACCCCGAGTCCGGCACGGGGCGACGCATCATCTGACGGTCGACGCTGACCGACGTGGTGACCGACTTCTCGACGCCGCCGACGCTGTACCGAACCTCGACGGGAACCGAAGAGACGTTGCCCTGTGCGGCGGTTCGGAGGGTGAACGACGAGAAGTCGCTCCCGTCGATGCTCCCGATGAAGTAGTTGCTTCGCTCGACGCTCGACGAGTCCGCGACGGAGACGACGACTCCCTCGACGGCGTCAGAGCCGACGTTCCCGGCGGTCGCCGAGATTTCGAGCGCGCCCCCGGCCTGCGTCGCCTGCACGTCGGTCAGGATGACCTGTCCGGGGTTCGTCGGAGAGCTAAACGCGGGGAGATACGTGCGGGTGAGTTCGTGTTTCTCGCCGCGGTTCGAGTACTGGAGCGTCACGTTCACCGGGTACGACCCGGCCTCGTCGACCCGCGCGGGGAAGGTGAACGTCGTGGCGTTGCCCGCCTCCAGCCGCGGATTCACGCGCTCGGTGACGCTGAAGTTCACCTCCGACGACGAGGAGACGACCCGCAGTTGTCGAATGTCCTCGGTGAGTCCGTTCGAGACGGTGACGTTCACGGAGCGAGTGGCACCGGGAACGGCCTCCTCGGTCGAGAGCTCGATCTGCGGGCGGGAGACCTCCTTCACGTCGACGGTCACCGGGTACCGAACCCGGACGTGCGAGCCGTCGTTCTGTCTGCCGACGAGCACGACGCGGAGGTTTTTCGACCCGGGCTCGTCGAACGAGACGGCGACCGGGATGGTGATGCTCGACCCGATGGTTATCGTTCCCACGTCTTCGATGCGCGCGATGTCGGTGGGGCTTCCCTGTCGGCGGACGTAGACGTCGGTGACGTCGACGACGCTCGGGCTGTTCTCGCCGTTCCGAATCGTCACTTCGAGGTCGGTCTGTTCGCCGGGCGTCGGCTCCGCCGGCGCGACCGCCACGTCGGAGATTCCGATGTGCGCCTCGGCCGCCTTCGCCGGCCCCGTCGCCAGCGGAACCGTGACCGCAGAGAGCACGACGACCGCGACGAAGAGCCACGAGAGAACCGAGCCGACGCCGTCGTTCGGTTCCCGCGGACTCATCCGTTTCTCCTCACACGATAATGTTGTTTTGTTGCCACCATTGGCTAGTCGGACTGACCAGCCCCACATAAGTTCCTTGGTTTACATGTCTGTTGCCGAACCAGTCTTCCTGCTGGGTTGACACTCGGTCGCTTCCCGAGAAAAACGCGGCCGGGGTGGCGCGAGGTGAGGTGCAGTGAGGTGCAGTAAGGTCAGGTAAGGTGGTGGCGACTTCGACGGGCGACGCTCGGAATCAGGTCTCGACGCCGAAGCCCTCGTCGCGGAGCGCGGCTTCGAGGCGCTCGCCGTGTTCGCCCTGTAGCTCGATGCGCCCGTCGTCGGTCACGGTCCCGCCGACCGCGAGCCGTCGCTTCAGGGTCGACGCGAGGGCGTCCAGTTCGTCGGTCGGGAGGTCGAGGCCGTCGACCACCGTCACGGGCTTACCGTACCGTCGGGTGTCGACGCGAATCGACGCGCGCTGGTCCGCCCGCGCGAGGTCGTCGCCGATTCCGAGGTCGTCCGGCAGGCCGGTGATGTCGCTGAAAGTGTCCTTTCCCACGTATTCGAGTACGCGTCCGCGGCGTATCAGGGTGTGGTTGGAATGTTCCAACTCCTCTGTGAGCGCGTCCCGCGAGGTGGTCGCCCCGATTCGTCGGTCACGCGCTCGCTTCGAGCTTTTCGGGGTCGACGCGCTCTTCGACCTCGGTGCCGAGCGTGCCGGTGACGAACTGCCGGGCCAGCCACGCCTCGGCGCGGGTCAGGCGGTACTGGAGCGTCGAGTTCGGGATGTCGAGTTCCTCGGAAATCTCTTGGACGGTGTGCTGGCGCGGCGTCTCGTAGTAGCCGAACTCGACGGCGGCTTCGAGCGCCGCCTGCTGTTCCGGTGGGAGGCCGTCGGCGGAGACGCCCTCTTCGAGCCAGCATTCGGGTTCGCTGATGCGCTGGACGCTCAGCGAGAGGCCGTCGCTGAGGCTGTCTTTGACCTCCTCGTAAATCTCGCTCACCGTGTCGTCGTCGGAGATGAGCAGTCGCCACTGGTTTTGGGCCCCTCGGCGCTCGGCCTGCATCAGGAGACCGTCGCCGATGTGCTTCGCGGCGACGTGCGGAATCGACTGAATCCCGTCGCCCTCCTCGCGGCAGGAGTAGACGATGCGCCCGTTGGGCGTCTCCGAGAGCACCTCGTAGTCCCACTCGACGACCGGCGCGCCGCACATCCCGAGGACGCCGTTGCACCGGGTGGCCTGTTCGATGACCTCGTCGAACGCTTCGAGCGCCTCCGTCGGCCCGGTGAGGCGGTCGAGTCGCCACATCGACTCGCTCGTGGCGTGTATCGCCATGGTCTTGGAGTGTAAGTCCGGGTTCTCGATGAAGAGGTCCATCACCTCGTCGGCACCCCGCTCGTACTCGACGGTGAAGACGAATTCGCGCATTGGATTCGAGGTAGTCGCCGAAGACCTATAGCCTTGGTTGGTATGTTCCAACCTCAGTTCGCCGCCCGGGACCGCGGGCTCGGGGCCCGAACTTCGGTCGCTCGCCCCGCTCAGGACTCTCGAATCAGGACTCGTCGAACGGCGACCGGGCGTGTTCGGGCACGTTCTCGGGGCGGGCGATGAGGTTCTCCCGGCCGAGGTTTATCTTGGCGACGCTGCCCTCGTCGGCCATCCGCGAGAGGACGCGGCTCACTTTCGACTTCGACCAGCCCGTTCCCTCGACGACCTTCGACTGCCGGAGTTGACCGCCGTTGTCGTCGAGGAGTTTGAGAATGCGCGTCTCGTCGTCGAGGAGTTCCTCCGGGCCGGGATAGGCGTCGGCGGTCGGCTCCGGGCGAACCGGGCCGTCGCTCCCGCCCGTTTGGACTGCGTCCGCCGCCGCCCCGTCGCGCCGGCCGCCGGTGCGGTCGGTCGCGCGCGAGCGAACGTCCGACAGCAGCGCCCGCACGTCGCTTCCGCGGACTCGCGCGCCGACGGCGACCAGGACGACCGCGACGGCCGCGACCGCGAGGACGAGTAGCCAGCCGTCGCCGCCGAGCCCCAGCGACCCGACGACCGACCCCGGCGCGGCGTTCGGGTCCGACCCCGCTTCGACCTCCGCGCCGTCTCCGCGCCCGTCGCCGTCGGTGTCGCCGCGGTTCGGGTCGGTCCCGAGGACGTTGACCTCGCGGCCGTCGTCGAGACCGTCGCCGTCGGTGTCGGCCTCGGTCGGGTTCGTCTCGTATCGGTTGACTTCGGGGCCGTCTTCGAGTCCGTCGCCGTCGGTGTCGGCGGCGGTCGGGTCCGTCTCGTGGACGTTGACCTCGGGCCCGTCTTCGAGGCCGTCGCCGTCGGTGTCGGCCTCGGTCGGATTCGTCTCGTAATCGTTGACTTCCGCGCCGTCGTCGAGTCCGTCGCCGTCGGTGTCGGCGGTCGTCGGGTCCGTGCCGTGGGTCGTCACTTCCGCGCCGTCGTCGAGGCCGTCGCCGTCGGTGTCGGTTTCGGTCGGATTGCTCCCCTGCTCGTTGACCTCGACGCCGTCGCTGAGTTCGTCCCCGTCGGTGTCCGTGTTCGTCGGGTCGGTCTCGTAGCGGTTCACCTCCTCGCCGTCGGGCACGCCGTCGGTATCGGTGTCGGCGACGAGCACGTCCGTACCGCGGTCGAGTTCGTCCCGGTTGCCGAGGCCGTCGCCGTCGGCGTCCCCGGCCGGCGCGAGCACCGTGATGCCGTGGCTCGCCTGCGCGACCGGCTCGCCGCCCCCGCCGGGTCTGACGACGGCGGTCAAAGTTCGGTCGCCGGTCGCGTTCACCGGCCACGTCGTGAA
Organism: Haloferax gibbonsii ATCC 33959; assembly: GCF_000336775.1. GTDB lineage: Archaea > Halobacteriota > Halobacteria > Halobacteriales > Haloferacaceae > Haloferax > Haloferax gibbonsii. Next base: position 82,817 of record NZ_AOLJ01000003.1, read on the forward strand.
GCCGAACTCGACGCGCCGCTCGTCGCTCGCGTTCGCCCCCGCGCTCCCGAGCGGTTCGCACGCCAACAGCATCGTCGAGCCGTCGTCGAGGTCGGTCTGTAGGCAGACCTCGTAGTCGTCGCTGTCGGATGCGACGGCCACCGAAACCGTCGACGGCTGCCACGAGGCGACGTACGTCCGGCCGTTCTCGGTCGCGACGACGCCCGCGCCGGCGTGGTCGACCGCACCCACCTCGACGCCGTCCGCCGCGGCGACGGCGACCGGTGAGAGGCCTGCCGCGACGACGAGCAACGTCGCGACGAGCGCCCACCCGACCCGCGAGACGCGTTTGACTGGCATGTGTTCGTTCCTTATCTGTCGACTCTGCTAGTGTATAATGTTTTGTTTATCTGTTCATTGGGTATTTTTGCAACTCTTTTGAAAGTCAATTTGCCGAGAATGTTCCCAAATAGTGAATTATGTGCCGGTCGTCGCGGTGCGGACGCGGCGTCGGTCTCGGCCGTCGTCGCTGAGATTCACGGGCGCGTCTCTCGCCTCTCGACGGGCCTCGGTCGCCGCTTGTCGCCGCTCGCACTCGCGCCTTGTCGTCTCTCGCCCGGTCGCCCCTCTGACGTGAGGTAACCGACGTACAGAACCGCTTTCGTCGGCGCTCGCCGCGCCGGAAAACGTTCCGTTAATCCGACTGAAACGGTCGAAACGGTCAGGCGAAACGGTTGCTCGGGAGAGAACGGTCGGGACGACTCTTCCCCATTATCATCCGCCGAGCGATACTGCTGACTGCGATGCGCGAAACCCTCACTCGACGGCAGTTCGGTGCCGGAGTCGCCGCGGCGACCGTCGCCCTCGCCGGCTGTACGGACACGGGCGGGAGCGGCGGCCCGGTGAACGGGACGAACGGTACGGACGCCGAACCCGCGGTCGGCGGCACCGAGACGACCGCAGAGACCGGTGGTGTCGAAGCGACAACCGAAGACGAGACCACGACGGAAGAAACGACGATGGAAACCACCGAGACGACGACGATGGAGACGACCGACTCGTCGCTCGACAACTCGACGACGGCGAACGAGACGGCCGAAAACGAGACCACGGCGAACGAGACATCGACGAACGAGACGACCGAAAACGAAACGACGACCGACGACTCGGCGTGACGGCCGCGGTCGACCCGATGACCCGCTGACGCCCGCGTCGCGACCGAGGCACGGCACGCTCGACTGGTACACCCGACTGCTCGTGCCCGCACCGGCGCTCACCCTCTCCAGCCCTCCACGGCACACTCGGACCCGGTCCCCCCGCGGGACATCCGAATCCCCCTGACGCACCCCCCAAACTCGGTCCCCCTGACGCAGCCCTTCGCCCGTGCCCTCCAGCACGCCTTCACCGCGCCCTCCAGCACGCCTTCACCGCGCCCTCCAGCGCACCCAACCCAGTCGGAGTCACCCGATTTTCGGAACGTCCCTCACACGTCGTACACGGCGGCGCGCACTCCGCGGAACATTTACCCGCCCGTTCGCTACTCGGGGTATGGACGCAGACGACAACCACCGCGGATGGGCCGAGCGCTCCGGCGACTTCTCGCCGGAGTACTACGCCCAAATCGGCCCGAACGAGGTCAGCGAGACGCTCGCGACCGTGTTCGAGCACTACGCGGCGGAAGACGCGTCGGTTCTCGAACTCGGCTGTAGTTCCGGTCGCCACCTCGCACACCTCCGCGACCGCGGCTACGAGGACCTCACCGGCATCGACATCAACGACGACTCCTTCGAGGTGATGGCCGAGTACTTCCCCGAACTCGTCGACACCGGCACGTTCCTCACCGGCGCAATCGAGGACCTGCTCCCCGACTTCCCCGACGACAAGTTCGACGTTATCTACTCCGTCGAGACGCTCCAGCACGTCCACCCCGACGACACGTGGGTGTTCGAGGAAATCGCCCGCGTCTCGTCGGACCTCGTGATAACCGCCGAGAACGAGGGTAACGGACCGACTCGCGGACGCTCCGGCTCGGAGGTGAGCTACGTCAACGACGACTTCCCGCTGTATCACCGCAACTGGAAAGACGAGTTCTCCGACCTCGGCCTCGCGCAGCTCCTCTGCGAACCGGGCAAGCGCGACACGGTTCGCGTCTTTCGGGTTCTCTAACACTGTCGCCGTCGCCCCCGTCTCAGCGGCCGATACCGCGCCATCGACAGCCCTCCTCTCGCTCTTGTCGCACTCACAAATTGTTTCAATGAAGCCGGCGAACTGAGCGTGCTGACCATGTACACGATGTCCAGCGACGACTTCAGCGTTCACCTGCGCGACTGCGACGAGGCCGGCTCCGGGATTCCAATCACCAGCCTCCCGGACGAAGTCACCTCTCTGGACGACCTGCCGTGTTCCTGCTGGGACGAGTTCGACTCGTTCGACGAACTCGAGTGACGGCCGGGGCGCGAGGGCATCGTTCGGTCGTGGTTTCGGACGCCGACGCACCGCGCGCTCGGCGGGGCTCGTTTTGACGGCGACGGTTCCTGTGAGTCACGAGTCCGGCGAGAGCGCCCAGAGCGTCCCCTCGACCGTCTGTGCAAACGCCTGCGTCCCGGCCGCGCCGAGGAGATAGCCGTCCGCCGAGAGCGTCGTCTCGAACGGGTGGAAAAACGACGCGCCGCGAGACCACCGAATCCGGCCCGCGCGGGTCCCGACGACGAACGCCTCGTCGGTCGAGGCGGTTCGCTCGACCGGGCTGTCGAAGCGGACTTCGTACCGCTCCGAGCCGTCCCGAACCGCGAGTTCGTACAGCGTCCCGAAGGTGTCCGACGGCGGTTCGTCCGTCCCCTCGGCGACCAGAACCGTCGAGCCCCGCTCGTGGACGCCGACCACCTGCGCGCCGGCCCCGAACGAGGTGCGCCACCGGAGCGACCCGTCGGCCGCGTCGAGCATGGCGATGTCGCCGCCGCCACCGGCGTAGACGCTATCGCCGGCCGGAATCGGCCCCACGTCGGCCCAGCCCCAGCGGTCCGGTCGCCACGCCCACCGGAGGCTCCCGTCCTCGGGGGCCATCGCGAAGACGCCCTCGTCGTCGCCGTAGTAGACCGCTCGCTCGTCGGCGAACAGTTGGTCCTGCGGGGCGACGACGACGGTGAAGCCGACGCCGTCGACCGCCGATTGTTCCCAGCGGACCGCGCCGTCGTCGGTCGCAAGCGCCGCGAGCGTCCCGTTCGCCGCGTAGAGAGTGTCGCCCGCGATGGCCATCGCAGAGCCGATGTTCCCGACGGTCTGGGACCACCGTTGATTCCCGTCCGCGGCGTCGAACGCGTAGATTCGCCCGCGGCCCGACCCGAGTCGCTCGCCCGCGTACACCGACCCGCCGTCGGCGAGCAAGCCCGTCGGCCGGCCGAAATCGATGTCCCACAGGCGCTCGCCGCTCTCTCGGTCGAACGCGACGACTCGCCCCTCGTCGATGTCGCCGTCCCGATGGCCGATGACGGCGACGACCCCGTCGGTGGTTGCCGGCGGCGAGAGGACGCTCGGTTCGGGCACGGAGGCGGACCAGTCCGTCCCGTCGGGCGACCGGAACTGTCGGAGCGACGAACAGCCGGCGAGTCCACTTGCGAGGGCGGTGCCAGCGGCGGCGAGAAACGCGCGACGCGACGAGGAGCCGGAATCGGAGGAAACACGAGATGGAGGTGACGAAGGCGAGGGCATACGTCGGCTTCTCGCAGGTCGCCGATAGGTATTGTGGGTCGGCTGATGGGGCGACGACAGGGCAGCATCCCGGCGATGCGTCTCTACAACTGGCCGAGGTCGAGCGACTCCACCGCTTCGATAACTTCTGTGGTGATTGTGTAATCTCCTCTCTGAGCATCTGAATGCGCTTATTTCCGGATTTTACAATCCATATATCATATAATATATGGAAAGCTTCTAAGTATTCAAATATAGTATTATAACTGAATAACTGTGGATACTATCGCATCCCCTCCGGTGCTTGTCCTCCTCTTGGCGGGGGCGATGTCTATCGGTATCGCAAGTATCGGGTGGAAGTTCCGCAGTGAGTTTATCGGGAAGTGGTTCATCGGCATGACGCTGAGCGCCGGGTTGTGGTCGCTGTTCGAAGCCGCATTTCTCCTCTCTCACTCACGTCCCATGTTGACCGCCTGGTACACTCTCATCTGGATAGCCTACGAGTTCACGATTTTCTTTACGGCGTTGTTCGTCTTCGAAATCGCGGGCTACGAGCAGTGGGTCTCTCGACGAACTGCGGTTTTGTTCGGGGTCTGGCCCGCGTTCACCATCGTCGGAGCGGTGACCAACGGACTGGGAGTACACTCGCTCATCTGGCACTCCTTCTCGGTCACTGGTTTCGCTGGCGGCACTTTGAGAGACGTCTCCTACGGACCCTGGTTCTGGGGTGACTTGACGTATGCCCTCCTCGTAATCGGACTCCTGATATCTCTCCTCGGTATTCACGCCGTTCGAAGCAGTCAAATATACCGAAAACAGGCACTCGTTCTACTCGTGGGAATCGCCATCCCCGCCGCCGTCGAGGTGGTTTATCTGTTGGTTCCGTTCTGGCCCACGACTCCGGTTCCGATTTCGTTCGCCGCGACTTCGGTGCTGTTCGCAATCGGGCTGTCCCGCTATCGAATCCTCGATATCGTTCCGATTGCTCGCCACCTCGTCATCGAACGGATGGCCGACCCGGTCCTCGTGGTCGACCGACAAGACAGACTCGTCGACCTGAACCCGGCCGCGAGGGCGCTGTTCTCCACCTCGCCGTCGGTGGTTGGGTCGTCGGTGCGTGAGGCGCTCGGCTCGGAGACTGCTCGTGCGCTCTGTGACGGCCGAGAACTCCGCGTCACCGACCAACACGACGAACCGCATCACTTCGAAGTGGACACCGCCACCGTAACCGACGGACGGGGAATCGTCCGGGGGACGCTCCACATCCTTCACGATATTACCGAGCGGCGCGTTCGCGAACGGTGGTTCCGCGCCCTCACGGAAAACGCGTCTGACCTCATCTTCGTGACCGACGCCGACGGGTCTATCAGTTACATGAGTGACTCTGCCAGACAGACGCTGCGCGTCGGCACCGACGCGTCCGAACCGGAAACCCTCTACGACTACCTGCATCCTGCGGACTGCGACCTCGCTCGCGAGGCGTTTGAGAGGGTTCGCGAACAGCCCACGGCGGATACCACCGTCGAGCTTCGGTTCCACAGCGCGGCCCGCGGGTGGCGCGCCTTTAGCGTCCGGTGCCGGAACCTCCTCGATGATTCGGTTGTGGGGGGTGTCGTCGTGAACGCCCACGACATCGCGGAACGGAAGAAGCACGAACAGCAACTAGAGGAGTTCGCGTCGGTCGTCTCTCACGACCTCCGAAATCCGTTGAACGTTGCGAACGGGTTCCTCGACATCGTCAAAGAGTCAGCGGGCGAACCGAACCCAGAAGATATCGAGCGCATCGAACGGGCCCACGAGAGAATGAACGAGATAATCACGGACGTTCTCGCGGTCGCTCGGGGCAGTAAGAAGGTCGAAGCACTCGAACCGGTGTCTCTCGACACGGTGGCATCGGCGGCGTGGACGAACGTCGACACCAAGTCGGGATCGCTCGAAGTCGTGGGAGACACGTCGTTCGAGGCCGACCGGACTCGGCTTCTTCAGTTGCTAGAGAACTTGTTCCGCAACGCCGTGGAACACGGCGGTGACGGGGTGACTGTCACCGTCGGCGCAACTGCCGATGGGTTCTACGTCGAGGACGACGGCCCCGGCGTCCCACCCGAAACACGTCCCAGACTCTTCGAGTCCGGCTACACGACGACCACGAACGGGACCGGCTTCGGCCTCGCAATCGTCCGCGCTGTCGCCGAAGCTCACGATTGGACGGTCGCCTACGAGGACGGCCAGACCGGTGGCGCGAGGTTCGTCGTCCGAGGCGTCCAGTCACTGCCTCGACCCGTTCGGGAGCCCAACGCGTCCTCGTCCGACGAATCGTGACCGCTGGTGGACTTCGAATCGGCGTGCGTACCGGTTGTTACAGGCGGTCGAGGTCGAGCGGCTCCGCCGCCTCCCAGTAGCGCTCGAACAGCTCGTCGGCCCACGCGAGCACTTCGGGTTCGGTCACGTCGATAGAGGCTTGGAGGATGCCGTTGTCGTCGCGGAGGAACAGGTGGACGGTCGCGTCGGCGATGGTCGCGGCCATCGGAATCGGCTCGTCGGTGATGCGGACGGCGGCCGCGTCGGCGTCGAGGAGGTCGCGGAGCTGTTCGCGCAGTTGGGAGTCGTGGGCGAGCGCGTCGATGGCGTCCGCCGAGAAGACGCCCTCGAACCGCTGGTCGCCGGCGGCGGTCCGCTCCCTGACGATGTCGAGGTTCTGCTCGTTGAACGCGTAGGAGAAGATGCGCACGTCCTCGGCCTCGCTCAGGAGGGACACCGCGCGCTTGACGGGCGCGTTCGGCCGGACCTGACTCGGCGTGGTAATCGTGGCCCCGGTGAGGTGTTCGAGGTCGAACGTGATGGCGTCGGTCGGGAGCCACTCGACGACCGGCCGGAGTTTGGCGTCGGTGTCGAGGATGTCGACGAGGCCGTCGAATCCCCGCGAGACGAGTTCGCCGGTCACCGTCGCCCGGTACGCGCCGTCCTCGCGGACGAGCCACGACCGGTCTTCGAAGTCGCTGAGAATCCGGCCCATCGTCGGCTGCGACGCCCCGGTCCGCTCGACCAACTCGCGCCGGGAGTGCGGCCGCTCGGCGAGGTATCTGAGCGCGTCGACGCGGTTCTGCGAGAGCGCGAGGAACTCTATTTCGTCCAGTGCCGACTCCATGCGACGGGGTTGTACTCGCCTCGGTAAACCTCTTTCGCGTCGTGAAAGAATTTCATATCCTGAATCACGCTCGCCGGCCGCGGACTTTTCTTGCCGTGAATTGATTTCTGAATCAAAATATACGTGGTGAAGTCGTACGTGTATCCAAGATGCGTTCACTTCACTCTGCGTTCGGTCTCTCGGTCGGAGGTGCGGAATGGTGACGGCGGCGCGCCGGCGATTCGTCCTGTTCGCGTTGACGGCGCTCTTCTTCGGCGGGACGTTCGTCGCCGCGAAGGCGGGCCTCGACTACCTCCCGCCGCTCCTGTTCGTCGCCCTCCGGTTCGACATCGCGGCGGTGTTGCTCGTCGGCTACGTCGTCGCGACCCGGCCGCGCGCCGAACTGCTCCCGCGGTCCGTCCGCGACGTGGTCGGCATCCTCGCCACCGGCGTGTTCGTCATCGGCCTCGCCAACGCACTCCTGTTCGTCGGACAGGAGCACGTCTCCAGCGGCGTCGGCTCGATTATCTTCAGCCTCAACCCGATTCTGACGCCCGTGTTCGCCATGGCGCTCCTCGCCGACGAACGACTCTCCACCCGGGGCGCGTTCGGGATGCTCATCGGCCTCCTCGGCGTCGGCCTCGTCGTCGGCGTCGACCCCGCGAACCTGCTCGGCGGCGAGGCGCTCTGGAAGGGCGTCGTCTTCCTCGGCGCGGTCAGCGGCGCGCTCGGGACGGTCCTCATCCGGTGGGCCGACACGTCGCTTTCGAGCACCGTCCGCACGGCGTGGGCGCTCCCCGTCAGCGCGGCGCTCACCCACGGCATGAGCGTCGCCTCCGGCGAGTCGTTCGCCGCGGCCACGTGGTCGCCGACGGCCCTCCTCGCGCTCGCCTACGTCGGCGTCTTCGCCGGCGCGGTGGCCTACCTCACCTACTTCGGCTTCCTCGACGATGTGGGCCCGATTCGCGGCAACCTCGTCTTCTACGCCGTGCCCATCGTCGCGACGCTCGGGGGGACGGTGCTCCTCGGCGAGTCGATTTCGACGCTCACCGTCGTCGGCTTCGCGACCATCTTCACCGGTTTCGCCGTCCTCGCGACGGAATCGCTCCTCGGCGAGGTCGCGCGCGTCTACGGGAAAATCGAGTCTCGCGTGGTCAGTCTCGTCGGGCACGGGGCTCCGGGACGCGACTGAGTCGCGGACGGGTCACTCGCGGAAGTAGGACTGAGAGGGGTAGAGATGTAGGGGCGGACCCATCGGGCGGCAGTCCGAGGGGGCAGGGTCGGAGTACCGTTGGCACGGGATGGGCCGCCTGCCTGAGATGTTATGTCACCTGTCCGTCGACCAGACAGCGTCGAGCGGACACGTGAGAGTTGTCTGCCACCTAAGTAGTCTTTCTGGCCCGGTTCTCAAAAACGGCCGACTGCGTCGGCTTTCACCCGTCCGTCCGTGCTATCGATACGAGAGCGCGACCGCTCCGAGCGCGGAAATCAGACAGAAGTGTCCGACGCCGACGAGGAACAACGCGTTCGAACTGGACGTGTCGACGACGACGAACGCCGCAAACGCCGCGATAGCGAGGACGAACAGGACACCCCCGAGATAGCGGTCGTACCGCGGGTCGTAGTCGATTTCGGCCAGACGCAGGAGCGGTCCCGGCTCGGGCGGCTCGTCGCTCCGAGCGTCGCGGACTTTCCCGCGAAGGTGCAGAAGCACCATGCCGGTCGCGCTGGTCCAGACGGCCCCGCCCGCGAGGTCGACCTGCGGGTCGTCGAAGGCGACGACGAGTCCCACGACGAGCGACGCGACGGCTATCGCCCCTGACACGGTCGTCTCGCTCAGCCTCGCCATTCGAAATCGAGCCGGAGATGGCTCGTTCCGTGTCGGTAGTTGTACGCCTCGACGACGACGCCGAGCGCCGAGAGGACGGCGAGGACGCCCCACAGGAGATTCGACAGCGCGCCGCTGGCGTACCCGCCGGCGAACAGGAGCGTCGTGTACACCGCGGAGGCGAGCGGGAAGATTGGATGCTCGCGGACGGCGTCGACTGCGCCGGCGAACATGTAGACGAGCGTGAGCAGTCCCATGACCGCGAGCGCCGGACTGACCGACTCGTCGGTGAGAGACAGTAGAGCGACGAGCACGACGGCGACGACCGCGAAAACGGCCAGTCGCCACCGGCTGACACCGACGTGGAGAACGGCGGAGGGCATTCCACTCATATCTCTCTGCTGACCTTTTGAGTGTTGGGACTGTGCGGTCGTCCCGCTCTCAGGCCCTCCGCAGGCGGACGACGAAAACCGCGCCGCGGGGGTCGTTGTCCTCGACCCACACGTCGCCGCCGTAGCCGCTCACGATGGTGTCGACGAGGTAGAGTCCGAGGCCGGTTCCGGGGCTTTCGAGGCCCTTCTCGCCGCGGCCGAACACCACCTCTTTTCGGGCGTCGGGGATGCCCGGTCCGTTGTCGGCGATTCGGACGAGCGCCTCGCCGTCCCGGACCTCGACCGACACGTCGATTTCGGTCGGGTCGGCGTCGTTGTGCCGCACCGCGTTCGTGAGGAGATTGCGGAAGACGGTCCCCAGCATGTCGTCGGCCACGACGGTCACGTCCGGCGGCTCGCCGGGGAGCGAGACCGCGGCCTCGGACGTTCCGTCGCGAACCGCGCTCGCCTCGGCCCACAGCGGCCCGGCGAGCGTCGTCGGCCGGTTCGTCTCCTCGTCGTCGAGCATCGTCGCCATGAGGTTCCGGGCGTTCTCGGTGAGTTCGGTTGCGTGCTCGCCGTTCCTGATTATCGTGTCGAGGCGCTCGCGAACCACGTCGTCGTCGACCGACTCCTCGACCAACTGGGCGTTGCCGAGGATGACGGCCATGTCGTTTCGGATGTCGTGGCGGATTATCTGGTTGAGCAGGGTGAGCTTCTCGTTCTGGGAGAGAATCGTCTGCTTTTGTCGGTGTAGCTCGGTCACGTCGCGGAGGACGATGACCCACCCGATGGTCTGGTCGCCCCGTTCGAGCCGCTGGGACCGGGCGCTGAGGTACACCGTCTCGCCGTCCGCTCGCGTGGTTTCCACGCTGTCGTTGCTCTCGGTCGTCAGGTCGAGGTCCGGCGAGACCCCCGTGAGCGGGTCGCCGACGGCCGCGCCGAAGCGCTCCAACAGCGCCGCGCCGCGGTCGTTGACGTGGACGATTCGCTCGTCGGCGTCGAGGACGAACACCCCGTCGGGCGACTCCTCCATCGCGGTCGTGTAGGCGATGGGCGGCAGGTCGAGAAACCGGTAGCGGAAGAGCGCGACGCCGATGGCGGCCGACGTGACGGCCGCCGAAGTTGGCACGAGGTTCACGCCGTCGCTACTGAACGGGGGAACTCCGAGCGTGGCGCAGGCCACGAAAGCGAACGGGGCGACGAGGCCGACGCTCACCAGCACCGCCTGCGGGATGTACGGCCGGCCGAGCCGAACCGCCTCGTAGAGGATGAGCGCGATGGCCAGCACGGAGAGCACCGCGTTGTAGAGCAACTGCAACACCACGTGGCCGAGGCCGACGTCGACCCGCATGACGACGACGCCGTTCGTCTCGACGAGGCGCGTCCCCTCGATGGCGAGGTCGTGGGGATTCGCGAACAGGAGCGCCAGAAAGACCACCGGAACGGCCATGAGCGCCGCGACCACCCCGGGCGTGACTCGGCGAATCCGGTCGGTGTGAAGGAGCGTAAAGAGGAGCGCGAGCGCGCCGAGCGGCGCGACGCCGAAGTAGAGAAACCGGTAGAAAAGCAGCTTCAGCGACGGGTCGGTCTGTAGGAGTTTGAGTGCCGAAAACCCGGTCCAGAGGACGAGCCCGACGTTCACGGCGAAGAACGCGCCGAGGTCGGACGACCGCCCGTGGTGCCGCATGTGCCGAAGGCTGTAGACTCCCAACAGGGCCGAGGTAATCATCGCAAAGAGGGTCGGCAGCGCGAAGACGGTGTATTGCCACCCCATCTCTCACCGCCCCCAAGCGCCGCTCGCGTCCATCGGTGCGTGTTCTGTTCCCGCTCTGGTATTTAGATGTACTTGTTCGGAAGCCGGTTCCCGCCTCGATGTCTGCGTAAACGGTCTTTTTGTTCCCAGTTTCTTCGATTTCCTCGGGCTCGTCACCCGAACTGTTTATGCCGGTCGATGCGTCACGGACGGCCGAACCGCCGTGACCGAGACGACAGACGAGACGAGCGCGGACCCCGCAACGGTCCTCCTCGTCGACGACAACCGCGACTGGCTGACGCTCGTCGTGCAGCGACTCCGCGAGGAGGCGCCCGACTTCGACGTTCGGGCGGCCAACAGCGTCGACGGGGCGCTCGACCGCCTCACCGACGACGTCGAGTGCGTCGTCAGCGACTACTACATGCCCGGACGAACTGGCATCGAACTGCTGGCGGCGGTCCGCGAAGACCGACCGGACCTCCCGTTTCTCCTCTTTACCGGCGCCGGAAACGAGGGGCTCGCCAGCAGCGCGCTGTCGGCCGGCGCGGACGACTACATCGTCAAGACGAGCGTCGCCGAGAGCGCCGCGGCGCTCACCACGCGCGTCCGAACGGCCGTCGACAAGCACCGGACGGAGCGCGCGCTCGCGGAGAGCGAAGCGCGCTACCGGACGCTCGTCGAGAACGTCCGCGACGCCATCTTCGTCGCCCGCGACGGCGGCGTCGTCCTCGTCAACGATGCGGCGACGACGCTCACCGGCTACGACCGCGCGGCGCTCCTCGCCGGCGACATCGTCGAGACGGTCGTCCACCCGGACGACCGGGTCCGCGTCCGCGACGCGCTCGACCTGTCGGCCCCGCAGTCGCTCGACATCCGCATCCGCACCCGAAACGGCGAGACCCGCCACTGCATCCTCGACGTGGATCACGTCGTCGACGACGGCCTGCCCGGCAGTATCGGCGTCCTCCGCGACATCACGGCGCAGGTCCACCATCAGCGCCGACTCGAACGCGAGCGCGACACGAAGGAGGCGATTCGCGAGATTCTCGTCCGACAGTCCTCGCGGGTGGAGGTCGCGGAGGCGTTCTGCCGGTACATCGGGAGCGACCCCGACACCGCCGTGGCGTGGGTTGGCGAGCGGACCGCCGGCGGCGGACTCGACCCGCTCGCGGTCGAAGGTGACGGGTCGTACCTCCGGGCCGCCGGCGTTCTCGACGCCGACGCGGCCGCGCGGCGCGACTCGACCGAACCGAGCCTGACCGCCTTCCGCGAGGGAGGAACAGCCGTTCGCACAGTCGGCGCAGAAGCGTCACGCCCCGGGACCCCCGACGCCGATTCCGACCGGCGCTGGGTCGAGGCCGCGTCCGCGGCCGGAATCGAAACCGCGGTCGCAGTCTCGCTCCGACACGGCGGCGTCGACTACGGCGTCCTCGGCGTCTACCGCCGCGGTGACGACGACGACCGCGAGCGCCGACGGCTCGAAGAACTGGCGGAGACGCTCGGGTACGCCCTCAGCACCGCCGAGAGCCGGGAGGCGCTCGTGGCCGACGAGGTCGTCCGCGTCCGACTCAGCGTCCGCGACGACGGCGCGGGGGTTCTGGCGGTCGGCGACGCCCTCGGTCGGGACGCGGAACTCGTCGTCCACACGGTGTTGCCCCGCGGCGACAGCGAGCGCTACTTCGTGACGGTTCGCGGGGCGACCGAGGCCGCGGTGACCGACGCGCTGGCGAGCCTCGACGGCGTGACGCCCGGCGGCGTGGCGGCCGAGGACGAGGTTGTCAGGGCGCAGTTCGACACGGCCGCGCCCTCTCTCGGGACGGCTATCGCCGACGCGGGCGGCGTCCTCCATCGCGTCGTCGTGGCCGACGGCGAGGCGACGGTCGTCGTCGACCTCCCCCGGCGGCGACCGGCCGGCCCGTTCGTCGAGGCGCTCGCGGCCGGGTTCGACAGCGTCGTCATGACCGCGCGGAACCACCGCTCCGTCGAGTCCGATATCGGGGCCAGCGTGTTGGCCGGACTCACCGACCGACAGCGCGAGTCGCTCGAAGTCGCGTACCGAACGGGCTACTTCGAACGTCCGAAGCGCCGCAGCGCCGCCGAGGTCGCCGAGGCCATCGGCGTCTCGCGGTCGACGTTCACCCAACACCTCAGGGCGGCCCAGCGGAAGGTCTTCGCCGAGCTGTTCGACGGCGAGCCCGGCGACGCGTAGCCGAGCCGAGCTGAGCCGAGTCGAGCCGAGTCGAGTCGAGCATCACAGTCGACCTCGGCCGGACGACCCCGTGTCGAGGGCTATCACGTCACCCGGTTTTTGCCGGATACCGCATAGTGGTGGTATCGGATTATTCCCGCCTAATCGAGTAGCTATCTCTGAAGGTCACCCCACCCAGAACGTCACGGAAGGGAGTGGGTGTATGGTGGGCCGCACGGAGAAACCGATGCCAGAGAAAGTATTCAAACTCACACGACGCCGCGCCCTCGGGGGACTCCTCACGATTGGTGCGGGAAGCGCCGCAGCCGGAGTGGGCACGTTCGCCCTCTTCAACGACACCGAATCGAGCACCGAGAACACGCTCCAGGCGGGGACGCTGAGCCTCGCCGACGGAGCCAGTTCCGCGAGCTTCAGCGCCACGGGCCTCGCGCCCGGCGACGAGACCGACACCTTCGAGGTGGACCTCGAAAACGACGGGACGCTCGACGGGAGCCTCGACATCGACCTCGCGCTGACCGAAAACGACAGCGACGCCACGGCCGGCGACGACGGCGACGCGGACGCCTCGGTGGCGGACCTCGCGGGCGTCCTCGACGTGACGACGTTCGAAGTCGGGAGCCTCGACGTGCTCGCCGACCGCTTCGGCGGGTCGGCCACCCTCGCGGACGTCGTCGACAACAACAGCGGCGAGGACGACGACTCCAACGTCCGAGACATCGCGCTCGCGTCCGGCGAGACCAAGACGTTCTCGTTCGCGCTGGAGATGCAGGAGAGCGCCGGCAACGAGTTCCAGGCCGACGGCCTCGACGTCCAGTTCGACTTCGAGCTGAACCAGCGGGACAGCCAGTAACCACACCCGCGTTCGCGGGCGACGCAGACGACGCGACCCGGTCGCAGCCGACCGAGTTCACCTCTTTCGTCCCGACCCGCCGGACGCACTCACCGACGCCACTCGATGCCGAAACAGACACCAACGCTGACGCTCACCCGACGCCGGTTCCTCGGCGGCCTCTTCACGATTAGCGCCGGGAGCGCCGCGGCGGGCGTCGGCACGTACTCGGCGTTTTCCGACTCCGAGCGCGCCGACGCGTCGTTCGGCGTCGGCACGCTCGACCTGACGGTCGACGGCGACGACGAGCGACTCACGTTCCTCGAAGAGTCCGGTCTCGCACCCGGCGACAGCGGCACCGCGTCGGTGACGCTCCGCAACCGCGGGTCGCTCGCGGGCTTCCTCGACATCGACGTGCTCGGCGTCACCGACGACGAGAACGGCCAGTCGGAGCCCCCGTCGCAGAACGACCCCCGCGTCGGCGACGGCGAACTCGCGCAGACGCTCGAAGTCCGCGCGTGGCTCGAAGCCCCAGACGGGTCGAAGACGTTCCTCTGCGGCAGTTCCGACTACGCGACCCTCGACTCGATTTTCGTCGCGGACGAGACGTTCGACCTCGACTACGAACTCGGCCCCGGCGAGTCCGTCGAGTTCGTCATCGCGTGGCGGCTCCCGGCGAGCGCCGGCAACGAGGTCGCCTCGGACGTCGCGGGCGTCGACCTCCGGTTCGCGCTCGACCAGCGGGCCGACGACGACGGCGACGCGACTTGCGAGGTCGACGACGATGACGACGATGACGACGATGACGACGATGACGACGACTCGGCGTCCGGCTCCGGCGACGCCCGAACCGCGATGGGCGGGTGGGACTGGGCGACGCTCGCCCGCTACGGCGACCCCGACGACGGCTCCGTTCACGGCAACTCGGAGCCCGAGAACTACGAAGTCGCGGTGCTGAAGCGCGCCGGAAGCTCCGAGACCCGCGTCCACAAGCAGAACGGCCACTGGCAGCACGCGTGGACCTCGGGACGGACCGAGTCGTTCCGCGTCGACTTCGACGGCAGCAAGGTGACGATGACCGTCGGCGGCACCGAGTACCCGGACAAGAACGGGCGGAAGGCGCAGGGCGTCGGCGCGGACGACGTGGTCGCGCTCGGCGTCACGGTCTCCGCCTCGGCCGCCGGGTCGTCGGTCGCGGTCTCGGACCTCGAACTCTCCGCGGACGGAGAGACGAGCGCCCTCGCCGACGTCTCGGTCGACGCGACCGGCACGAGCCACGTCCGCATCGACCGCGAGATTGACGGCTCGTTCTCGCTCACGGGGACGCTCCGGTTCTCGTGGGACGCTGACGAGGATATCGACCCCGACGACCTCGTGGTTCGGGTCGACGTCAAGACGGGCGACGATGACGGCGACGACGGTCACCACGACGACGGAGATGGCGACGATGACGATCACGGTCACGACGGTGACGGTGGCTCCGACAGCGATGACGACGAGGACGACGAGAACGACGAAGACAGTGATGGTGTTGACGATGAAGCGGATGATGACGACGGAGACGACGATGGAGACGACTGACCGATGAACTGGTCCCGTCTCGCCGCGGCGGCTCGCGTTCTCGGCGGCGTCGTCCTCCTCGTCGCCGTCGCCCTCGTCGTCGTGCTCGCCGCCCCGCAGGTATTCGGCGCTGAGGCCAGCTACACCGTCCTCTCGGGGAGCATGTCGCCGACGTTCGACGCCGGCGACGTGGTGGTCGTCCGCGACGTTCCGCCCACGGACATCTCGGAGGGTGATATCATCACCTACCGGGAGGCCGGTAGCGCCATCACCGACGAGCGGACCGACCGCGTGACCCACCGGGTCGTCGCGGTGGACCGAAGCGGCGACAGTCCGGTGTTCCGGACGAAGGGCGACGCCAACGAGGACGTCGACTCGGACCCCGTCGCGGCCGACCGCGTGGTCGGGAGCGTCTGGTTCCACGTGCCGTACCTCGGACTCGCCTCGCAGTTCGCCCAGTCGAAACTCGGCTTGGTCCTGTTCGTCATCCTCCCCGGCGCGCTCCTCGTCGTGACCGAACTCTACTCGCTGTACACTGACGCGCTGGTCGAGGTCGACGGCGACGAGTCCGACGCCGACGAGCGCGCCGGCCACGACGGTTCGCCCGGCGAAGGGGCCGGTATCGACGCCGGCTACGTCAGCGCCTCGGACGGCGGCGTCACGCTCTACCCGGAGCGGACGGGGGTCCGCCTCTCGGACCCCGTCGCCGTCGTCGAATCGTCTCCCTCGTCTTCGGTCTCCGACCCCTCGACCGACGATATCGAGTGGGTGACCGACCCTGCCGACCGCGATGCGGCGGCGACGGCGGCCGACGAGACGCCCGCATCCGAGGACGGGCGGTGATTCCCTCGTGAGCGGCCCGGACGACGCGGACGCGCTCGACTGGACTCCGGAGCGGTCGCCCGAACTGATTCTCGCCGACGCGACCCGGTGCCGCCGCCTCGTCGACGAGGCGGAAGCCGACCGCGACGCGAACGACTGTGACACGGACGACTTCGACGAGGTCGACTTCGAGCGCCTCGAACGCGGCGACCGCGTCCTCTGTCTCCCCGGCGAGCGCCTGCCCGTTCACGGGGTCGTCCGAGAGGTTCGCCGCTGGGACTCGCGGTCGGCGTCGTTCCTCGATGACGCCGCCCCGGCGACCATCGAGCGTACTTCAATCGACGAGGACGACGGCCCGCGAACCGACGAGCGCCCGGTCGCCGTCGGCGACGAGGTCGAAGCCGGCGACCGACCCACCGAGACGGCGCTGGTGGTCGAGTACCGCCCGCCGCGAGCGGGTCTGCTCCCGATTCCGCTGTCGCTCGCCTCGCTCTTTTCGGCGAAACTTCTCGGCACGCTCTCGCCGCGACTCTCTCACGTCCTCGGCCGACTGGTCATCGTCTTCGTGGTTGTCGGCATCGTGCTGGTCGGAACCGGCTTGGCCGCCCCCGGAAGCATCGACCGCTTCCTCGACGACAGCGGCATCAACGACGCGCTCTCCGACCTCCGAGGTGACGGTGACCCCGAGCCGTCGCCGCCGGAGGTTACCGTGACGCCTCCCTCGCCGACGCCGGACGCCCCGCCCGACGAGACGAACCAGTCCGGCGACACGCCGACACCAACACCCACGCCGACCACGAGTGCGACGCCCACGCCGACCACGACGACGGACCCCGAATCGACGGAGACGCCCACGCCCACGCCGACGAATACTCCCGAGCCGACCACTACGGCGCGCTCTACGGGCGGCGGGGGTGGAGGCGGTGGCGGCTCCGGTGGCGCCAGCCAAACGACGACCACGACCACGGCCGTATCGTCGCCCGCGCCCGACCCGACGCTGACGGTCGAGGCCGCCGACCCGCCGACGGTCCGAAGCGCCGACGGAACGGCCGGGACGCTCAGCGGCCCCGTGACCGGGTCGCTCTCGTGGACCGGTGCGGTCGACAGCGTGGTTCTCGTGGTGAACACGTGGGCACCGGACGACGGCTGGCAGGAGGAGCGACGCGTCACCATCCGGGGGTCGAGTCCCGTGGACGTCGCCGACGCGCTCGGCTCCGACGTGACCTACGCCGACGGCGACCGAACCGCGGGCTTCGCCGCCAGCGACGACGGCGAGACAGCCGTCACGACTGGCTACGTCTCCGTGACGGCGGTGTTCTTCCGCGGCTCGACCGAGGTCGCCCGAACCGAGGAGACCGCGTCGTTCGACGTGACCGTCGAGAACACCGCCGGGAGCGCCCCGGAGGGCGTCGACCTCGAACTCGGCTCCGGCGGGGCCGGCGTCTCGCTTCTCGACACGCAGTCGGTCGCGCCCGGCACCGCGGGCAACTCGACGGGGACGCTCGCTAACCGCGGCCGCGACCCCGGCACGCTGACGCTGGCGTCGATGCCCTTCGAATCCGCTGAAAACGGCCGCTCAGGCCCCGAACTGTCGGTCGATTCGACGGGTGGAGCCGACGAGGGCGAACTCCACGAGGCGCTCGCCGTCCGGCTTCGCGTCGAGCGGGCGAACGGGTCGAGCACCTACGTACTCGGCGACGAGACGACGTATCTCGACTTCGCCGAGGTGTGGAACGAGTCCGTCGCGCTCGGCCGACTCGACGGCGGGGAATCCCTGTCGCTCGTCGTCGAGTGGCGGATTCGGGAGTCGGCAGGCAACGAGATACAGACCGACAGCGTCGACGTGGAGTTCGTCTTCACGCTCGAACAGGCGACCGACTGAGCGCTCCTCAACCCGTTTTCAGCTGTTCACCCGACGAAGAGTCTGAGGTTGAACGCCGTGGCGAACGCCCCGATGACGGAGAGCGTGACCGGCGGCAGGTAGTACAGCACCTTATCGCCCACGCGAGCGCCGTAGACGCAGATTCCGAGACAGAGGAAGAAGACCGCGAGCTTCGGGAGGACGAGCCCCCAATGGCCGAGGGCGTCCGTGCTCGCCACGAGGAGGGCGTTCGCCTCGTCGAAGCGGCGCTCGTAGTAGAGAATCGTCAGCGTCGTGACGATGTCGCCGACGCCGTAGGTCGCGAGCGCGATGAGCCAGAGGAGTGAGAACTCCCTCGCGTCGAAGGGCGTGTCCGTGAGTCGAAGATACCGTACGCGTGACACACCCTCCATTTCGGGGACCGCAATATGAATCGTCCGGGGCGATAGACTGTCGCGGAAGCTGACGCGTCAGACGAGTCCGACGCCCTCGGCGAGCAGTTCGTGCGAGCGGAGGCCGTCTTCGTGGTCGCCGACGACGTGCTGAATCATCATCTCGTCGGCCCCGACGCGCTCGGCGAGCTGGTCCAACAGCCCCGAAACCGTCTCGGGACTGCCGGAGATCGCCCGCGGCCACTCCTTCGCCCCGAGGGTCGCGGGCGTGGGTTCGGGGACGCCGCCGAGTTCGTCTATCGCCTCCTCGACGGTCGGTCTCGTGCCGACCTCGCCGCGACGCATCCGCTTGTACGTCGCCTCGGCCACCGCGCGGAGTCGCGCCGCCTCCTCGTCGGTCTCGGCGCAGACGGCGTTCACCGCGACCATCCCGTGGGGTTCGTCGATGCCGCCGTCCAGTGGCGACGCCCGGAAGCTCTCTCGGTACTCCTCGAAGGAGTGGACGGCGAACTGCGGTCTGATGAAGCCCGCGAAGCAGTAGGGCAATCCGAGTTCGCCCGCGATGGTCGCGCTCGACGGACTCGACCCGAGCACCCACGGGACCGGCGGGTCGCCGTTGCCTCGCGGAATTTCGAGGTCGGCGTAGGGGTGCTCGTCGGGGTAGTCGTCGTAGAGGTGGTTGACGACGGCCTCGACCTTCTCGGCGTGGTCGCCGTCGGGGTCCTCGACGTGCCGGTCCGTCCCGAGCGCCTGGTCCGATGCGGGCGACCCGTTCGCCCGGCCGAGCCCAGCGTCGATGCGGCCGGGGGCGAGTCCGTCGAGCGCGCCGAACTGCTCTGCGACCTTGAACGGGCTGTAGTGGTTGAGCAACACCGCGCCGGAGCCGAGCCGAATCGAGTCGGTCTCCGCGGCGAGGTGGCCGAGCAACACCTCGGGCGTCGTTCCCGCGAGGGTGCTCGCCATGCCGTGGTGCTCGGCGACCCAGAAGCGCGAGTAACCCAGTCGCTCGGCTTGCGCGGCGGCCTCGACGGTGTTCGCGTAGGCGTCGGTCGCGGTCCCGCCTCGCGGAACCGGGGAGAGGTCGACGATAGAGAGGTCCATACCCCGCCTCCGAGACTGCGAGGAATAACGATTGGGCTCCCAGCAGATGCGTACTGTTCTCGGTGAGTCGGAGGCACATTAGTATTGCTTGTCTAACACTTCACTGACTGTTTGAATATTCTGGTAATTTTGAATAATCTAGATTATCTAGGAAATTGAATGCTCTAGAGCGTTCTACTTAGTATATCTGTGAAAATGGTGTCTGCGGTCATTTGAGCCGACAACCAATCTTGTTTTATCTATACACTATCCTCGTCTCCTACGCCGTCGGCGTACACAGAATCCGTGACCATTGTCCACAAAAAATTTTTACGGGCCCTATCCGATGGTTCGATAGAGGTTCCCATGCCAAGAGCCGTATTCGACAGCGCCGAGTACGACAGACGCATCGCCCGGACCAAAGAGCGGATGGCCGAACGCGGGCTGGACGCGCTCTTCGTGAGCGACCCCGCGAACATGAACTATCTCACCGGCTACGACGGGTGGTCGTTCTACGTCCATCAGGGGGTCGTGGTCACGCGGGACCGCGACGAACCCGTGTGGGTCGGTCGCGACATGGACGCCAACGGCGCTCGCGCGACAACCACGTTGAGCGAGGAGAGCATCCGGCCGTACAGCGACGACCACGTGCAGTCGCCCCACGACCTCCACCCGATGGACTTCGTCGCGGCCGTGCTGGAGGACCTCGGCGTCGGCGACGCGCGCGTCGGCCTCGAGATGGACGCCTACTACTTCACCGCGAAGTCCTACACGCGCCTGCAGCAGAACCTCCCCGAGGCGAGTTTCGAGGACACGACGCTCCTCGTGAACCGCGTGCGCATCAAGAAGTCCGACGCCGAACTCGACTACATGCGCGAGGCGGCCCGCATCTCCGAGAACGCGATGCAGGCCGGCCTCGACGTCATCGAGGAGGGCGTCCCCGAGTACGAGGCCGCAGAGGCCATCTACTCGGCGCTCATCGAGGGAACCGACGACTACGGCGGCGACTACCCGTCTATCGTCCCGCTGATGCCCTCGGGCGACCACACGGGGACGCCGCACCTCACGTGGACCGACCGCGAGTTCGAGGACGGCGACCCGGTCATCATCGAACTCTCCGGCTGTCGGCACCGCTACCACTCGCCGCTCGCCCGGACGACGTTCGTCGGCGACCCCCCGGAAGAGCTGTCCCGGCGGGCCGACATCGTCGTCGAGGGGATGGAAGCCGCCCTCGACGCGGTCGAACCCGGCGTGACCTGCGAGGCCGTCGAGAAGGCGTGGCGCGACACCATCGCCGAGTACGGCATCGAGAAGAAAGACCGCATCGGCTACTCGATGGGCCTCGGCTACCCGCCGGACTGGGGCGAGCACACCGCGAGCCTCCGCCCCGGCGACGAGACCGTCCTCGAAGAGAACATGACGTTCCACACCATCCCCGGCCTCTGGTTCGACGACTTCGGCGTCGAACTCAGCGAGACGTTCGTCGTCACGGCCGACGGGGCGGAGCCGCTGGCCGACTTCCCCCGCCGGCTATTCACAACTTAATTATGACTCCGGGTCACAGCCCTCATATGATGACCGAAGATGGCAAAAATCGAAACGGCGAAGCGGTCGCCGACGGCGGCTCGGAGTCAGAACCCGAATCGGCGCTGGCGACGGCGCGCAGACAGCTCGAACGCGCGGCGAGCCACGCCGACGTCGACGACGGCGTCGTCGCGCGCCTGAAGCACCCGACGCGGGTCCAGCAGGTCTCGGTCCCGCTCCGCCGCGACGACGGCTCGCTCGACGTGTTCACCGGCTTCCGCGCCCAGCACGACGACGTGCGCGGGCCGTACAAGGGCGGCCTCCGCTACCACCCGGAAGTGACCGCCGACGAGTGCATCGGGCTCTCGATGTGGATGACCTGGAAGTGCGCCGTGATGGACCTCCCGTTCGGCGGCGGCAAGGGCGGCGTCGCGGTCGACCCCAAGACGCTCTCCGACGAGGAGCGCGAGCGACTCACGCGACGGTTCGCCGAGGAGATTCGGAACGTCGTCGGGCCGAAGAAGGACGTTCCCGCGCCCGACATGGGAACCGGTCCGCAGGAGATGGCGTGGTTCATGGACGCCTACTCGATGCAGCAGGGCGAGACGACGCCCGGCGTCGTGACGGGCAAGCCGCCGGTCATCGGCGGCTCCTACGGCCGCGAGGAGGCCCCCGGTCGCTCCGTCGCCATCGTCACCCGCGAAGCCATCGACTTCTACGACTGGGACATCGAAGACACCACCGTCGCGGTCCAAGGGTTCGGGTCCGTCGGCGCGAACGCCGCCCGCCTCCTCGACGAGTGGGGCGCGAAGGTGGTCGCCGTCTCCGACGTGGACGGCGCGATTTACGACCCCGACGGCCTCGACACGCAGGACGTCGAGGGTCACGACGAGCGCCCCGGCATGGTGTCGGGCTACGACGCCCCCGAGTCGCTCACGAACGAGGAACTGCTCGAACTCGACGTGGACGTGCTCATCCCGGCGGCCATCGGGAACGTCATCACGACCGAAAACGTCGACGCCATCTCGGCGGACATGGTCGTCGAGGGCGCGAACGGGCCGACGACGTTCGCGGCCGACGCCGTCCTCGAAGAGCGCGAGATTCCCGTGGTCCCCGACATCCTCGCCAACGCCGGCGGCGTGACGGTCTCGTACTTCGAGTGGCTGCAGGACATCAACCGCCGCCAGTGGTCGCTCGAACGCGTCCACGAGGAACTCGAAGCCGAGATGCTCAAGGCGTGGAACGCGGTCCGCGAACACGTCGAAGAGCGCGACCTGACGTGGCGCGACGCGGCGTACGTCGTCGCGCTCTCCCGCATCGGCGGCGCGAAGGAGACGCGGGGCCTCTGGCCCTGAACGGCTGAGCGTCGAGCGAAATTCGAAGCGACCCGCGACCTGAGGGCCGCGGCGCGGCCCGTTTTCTTTTTCGGCGCGCTTCTCAGTCAGCGACCGCTTCGGCGACCTTCTCTATCGGGTGCGGCGGGTCGTCGGCCGCGCCGTCCATGTCTTCGAGTTGGGTCCGACAGGACGCGCCGGGCGCGACGACCGTGTCGCCGCGGCTCTCGCCGATTTGGTCCGAGAGGATGTCGCCGATGGCCTTCGACAGCGAGTGGTGTTCGGCCTCGTAGCCGAAGCTCCCGGCCATGCCGCAACAGCCGGAATCGAGCGGGTCCACGTCGTAGCCGGCGCGCCGGAGGACGCCCACCGCGTGGTGGTCCTTGCGCGTCGCCTTCTGGTGACAGTGGCCGTGGTACGTCAGCGTCTCGGCCGACGCTGAGGCGTCGATGTTTTCCACGAGGCACTTCGCGTCGAGGTACTCCATGATGCCGTAGGTCTCGGCGGCGACGGTCTCGGCCGCGTCGCTCGAAAGCAGGTCGAGGTAGTCCGACTGGAACATGACCGCGTCCGAGGGCTCGACGAGCACGACGCTCCAGCCGGCTTCGACGCGGGGCGCGAGCGCGTCGACGTTCGTCTCGGCGCGCGCCCGCGACCGGTCGAGGAAGCCCTTCGAGTGGGCCGGGCGGCCGGTGGCGGTCACGTCGTCCGGAATCGAGACGTGGACGTTCGCGGCTTCGAGCACGCGAATCGCGGCCTTCCCCGCGTCGGGGTGGTTGTAGTTGGTGTAGCTGTCGGGGAACACGAGCACCTTGTCGGTGGCCTCGGCCTCGGGGACGCGAGCGCCGCCCCGCGCCTCGAACCAGTCTTCCAGCGATTCGCGGTGGAACGTCGGGAGCGACCGCTCTCTGGCGATGCCGACGGTCTTCTCCATGACCGTCCGCGCGCCCGGCACCTTCGCCGCCCAGTTCGAAAGCGGAGCGAGCCGCGAGCCCAACGCGTTCAGCCGGTCCACCTCGGCGAACAGGCGGTCTCGGAGAGTCGCGCCGTGAGACTGGTGGTGGGCGTGTTCGACCTCGGCTTTGAGCTTCGCCATGTCCACCTCGCTGGGGCAGTCGCGGGCGCAGCCCTTACAGCCGACACAGAGGTCCAGCACCTCGCGCATGAACTCGGTGTCCGTCGCGTCGGCGTCGAGGTCGCCGCTCATGGCCTGCCGGAGCATGTTGGCGCGACCGCGGGTCGACAGCCCCTCTTCCTCCGTGGCGCGGTAGGTCGGACACATCACGCCGCCGGTGGTCGACTGGGCGCCCCGACAGCCGCCGCAGCCGTGGCAGAGTTCCGCCATCCCCTGAAAGCCGTTTTCGGTGTCCCACTCGAGTTCGGGGTCGAAGCCGGCGTCGAACTCGTAGTCGGGGTCGAACCGGAGATTCTCGGTCATCGACACGTCGCCGCAGACCTGCCCCGGATTGAGGAGCCAGTCGGGGTCGAACGCGGTCTTGAGGTCGCGGAAGGCGTTCCAGAGGCGGTCGCCGTACAGTTTGCGGTTCCACTGGGTCCGCGCGCGGCCGTCGCCGTGTTCGCCCGACACCGACCCGCCGGCCTCGACGACGAAGTCCGTCACCTCGTCGGCGATGGTCTCGAACGAGTCGAGGCCGTCGAGCGTCTTCGTGTTGACGAGCGGGCGGACGTGCAGCACGCCCGGGCCCGCGTGGGCGTAGAAACTCGTGTTGGCGTCGTGGTCGTCGATGACCTCGCGGAACCGCTCGACGTAGCCCGGCAGTTCGTCGGCCGGCACGGCGCAGTCCTCGATGAAGGAGATGTGTTTCTCGTCGGTCGTCCGCGAGAGCAGGATGGGTGCGGCGGCCTTGCGCATCTCCCAGAGCCCCGCGCGGGCCGCCTCGTCGTGGGCTTCCAGCGCGTCGAACGCGCGGGCGTCGTCGGCGACGCCGACGCCGTCGGATGGGGTCGTTTCCGGCGTCACCGAGGGTGCGCGGGCCGTCAGCAGGTCGGCGACTTTCCGCCGGCCGTCCGCGTCGGAGTCGGCGTAGAACTCGACCAGCAGGGCCGCGCGGGTCCCGTCGGGGAGCGACGCGGCCACGTCGTGGAACTCAGCGGTGTCGAGCGCGAGGTCGATGAGCACGTCGTCGATGAGTTCGACCGCCGCCGGGTCGTGGTCGAGGATGGGGGCCACGTCGGCGGCGGCGTCGAACACGTCCTCGTAGGTGAGGAGCGCGACGGCCTTCGTCTCCGGGAGCGGTTCGAGCGAGACGGTCGCCTCGGTCACGACGGCGAGGGTCCCCTCGCTCCCGGCGAGCAGACGCGCGAGGTTCACGGTCCCCGACTCGCAGTCCGGGTCGGTTCCGGTCCCGTCGGCCAGCGGGCGCTCCCCGCGGGCCTCATCGACCAGCGCGTCGAGGTTGTAGCCGGAGACGTTGCGCTTGAGGTCCGGGTAGCGGGCGTCTATCTCCTCGCGTTCCTCGTCGAGCACGCGGACGACCTCGGCGTAGATTCGAGGGAGAAGCGGACTCTCCGGGCCGTCGGCCCCCCACGCGTCGCTCTCGGCGTCGGCCTTCTCCCGGAGTTCGGCCACGCGCACCTCGCCGAAGCGGTGGACGCTCCCGTCGGCGAGGACGACCTCGCACTCCTCGACGTAGTAGTCGGTCTTACCGTACTTCAGGGAGTGCGCGCCGGTGGAGTTGTTACCGATAGCGCCCCCGAGGACGCTCCGGTCGCCCGCGGCGGGGTCCGGGCCGAACGTGAGACCATGGTCGGCCGCGGAGTTATTGAGGTCCGCGAGCGTGACCCCGGCCTGCGCGGTCGCCGTCGCCGCCTCGGCGTCCACCGACTTGACCCCGTCCATGTGCCGCGAGAGGTCGAGGACGACCGCCTCGTTGACGGCCTGTCCGGCGAGGCTCGTGCCGCCGCCGCGGGGGAGGACGGGAATCTCGCGGTCGGCGCAGTACTCCACGACGGCCGCCACGTCGGCGGTCGAGGTCGGCATGACGACGCCGACGGGGAGCACCTCGTACGCCGAGGCGTCGGTCGCGTACAGCTGTCGGGTGTACTCGTCGAACCGCACGCCGCCGTCGACGAGGCGTTCGAGGTCGCTCACGAGCGCCTCGCGGTCGGTGTCGCCGCCGACGTAGTCGTAGTCGGCGCGCGGGTCGTCGCCGGGGTCGACTGCCGGGTCGGTCTGCTGGTCGGCGCGAGAGTCGTCGGGACGTTCCTGCGTCGCCATCGGGAGTCAGTTCGACTCGGCGGCCAGCACTTGGTTCTCCAACTCCTCGCCCTCGTCGAGTCGCCCGAGGTTCCCGGCGACGATGTCGGCGAGGCGGTCCCAGTGTTTCGGCGTGTGGCCGCCCGTGTGGGGCGTGATGAGGCAGTTCTCCAGCCCCCACAGCGGGTGGTCGGCGGGAAGCGGCTCGGGGTCGGTCACGTCCAGCGCGGCCCCGCGAATCTTGTTCGACCGAAGCGCCGATACGAGCGCGTCGGTGTCGACGATGCCGCCGCGGGCGGCGTTGACGAGCACCGCGTCGGCCGGCATCGTGGCGAACTCCGCCTCGCCGATGAGCCCGCGGGTCAGGTCGTTCAGCGGACACGCGACCACGACGTACTCGCTCCGGGAGAGCGCGTCGTGAATCGCGTCGGGTTCGAAGCCGGCGACCTCGTCGGTCGGGCCGCCCTTCGACGGGGTGTAGCGGATGCCGATAGTCTCGACTTCGAAGCCCTGCAACCGCTGGGCGACGGCCTGCCCGATGGAGCCGAGGCCGATAATCGTCACCGTGCTGTCGGTGAACTCGCCGGACTGGAAGTGCCGCCACTCGGCGCGCTCTTTGCGCCGCCAGCCCTCGTGGAGGCGGCGGGCGAACACGAGCATGTTGCCGATGGCCTGCTCGGCGATTCCGGGCGCGTGGATGCCGCCGGCGTTGGTGACGGCGACGCCGTGTTCCGCGAGCGCGTCCATCGGGACGTGGTCGGTCCCGGCGAACGTGCAGGCGAACAGTTCGAGGCGGTCGGCGCGGTCCAGCAGGTCCTCGTCTATCGTGATGCCCGTGACCACGCGGGCGTCGGCGACGAGTTCGCGTTCCTGTTTCGGCGTCCGGGCGAGCGTCACGGTCCGGTCCGGGAGGCGCTCGCGGAGCGCGTCGGCGTACGATTCCATCGAAAGGCCCTCGGTCCCCTCGCGGAGGACGACGATGTCTGTCTCGGTCATGGTGTGAGTCGCGCGCGTCGCGGGCGCGGTTGCTACATCGATTGGGTGACGTTCCCTTAGTCTTTTTGTGTAGCCGGTGTCCACGGATACCGTTTATGCTTAAGTGGGTGGCGAGTGGTACGTGTACGCATGGCCGACGCCGTTCGAGCGCGACTAGCGGAGCTTCGCAGAGACCTCCACCGCCACCCCGAACCCGGCTGGTGCGAGTTCCGGACGACCGCGCGGCTCGTCGAGGAACTGCGCGCCATCGGCGTGGACGAACTCGCCGTCGGCGCGGACGCCTACGACCCCGACGACCGGATGGCGGTCCCGAGCGACGACCGACTCGACGAGTGGTACGAGCGGGCGCTCGACAGCGGGGTCGACCCGGACCTCCTCGAACCGCTCCGCGGCGGGACGACCGGCTGCGTCGCCGTCCTCGACCGCGGCGAGGGGCCGACGGTCGGTCTCCGCGTCGACATCGACGGGCTGTTCATCGAGGAGTCGGACGACGCGGGTCACGACCCCGCGGCCGAGGGCTTCCGCTCGGAGACGGGCGAGACGATGCACGCCTGCGGCCACGACACTCACATGACGTGGGGACTGGCGACGCTCGAAGCCGTCACGGAAAGCGACTTCTCCGGCCGCCTCGTCGTGTTCTTCCAGCCCGCGGAGGAGATTTCGGGGGGCGGCGCGCCCATGGCGAAAAGCGAGTACGCCGCCGGCATCGACTACCTCTTCGCGGTCCACGTCGGCCTCGACCACCCGACGGGCGAGGTCGTCGCCGGCATCGAGAAACCGCTCGCCATGTGCCACATCGACGCGGAAATCGAGGGGACGACCGCCCACGCCGGGAAAGCGCCGGAGGCCGGCGCGAACGCCATCCACGCGCTCGGCACCGCCATCGAGAGCGTCTACGGGATTCCGCGGCACTCCGACGGGATGACCCGCGTCAACGTCGGCCGGGTCGAAGGCGGCACCGCGAGCAACGTCATCGCCGACGAGGTTGAGGCCGTCGCCGAGGCGCGCGGTGAGACGACCGAACTCATGGAGTACGCCAAGGCCGAACTCCGCCGGCGGTTCGAGAAGGCCGCCGAACTGCACGACTGCGAGGCGACGGTCGACGTGGTCAGCGAGAGCCCGCGGGCCGACAGCGACCCCGAGCTCGTGGAGGCGGTCGCCGACGCCGCCGAGGGCGTGCGCGGCGTCGACCGCGTCGTGCCGACCGCCGACTTCGGCGCGAGCGAGGACGCCACGTTCCTCATGGAGCGCGTCCAACGCGACGGCGGCCTCGCGTGCTACTCCATCGTCGGCACCGACCATCCGACGAGCCACCACACCGCGACGTTCGACGTGGACGAGCGCAGTCTCGAAACCGGCGTCGAGGTGCTCACGCGGTCGATTCTCTCGGTCGCGGGAGTCGAGTCGGCACCGGAACTCGCGGGAGAGAACCGATGAGCGACGGCCGCGTCACCGGCGAGTCGGCTCCCCCGGCGTCCGAAATCGTCACCGCCGAGGACGTGGCGGACGCCCACGAGCGACTCGACGGCGTGGTCCACCGGACACCGCTCGATAGCTCGCGGACCATCGCCGGCCGCTGCGGGGCCGAGCGGGTCGACCTCAAACTGGAGAACGTCCAGCGGACGGGGTCGTTCAAGATTCGCGGCGCGTACAACGCGATGGCGCAGCTCCCCGAGTCGGTGCGCGAGCGGGGGGTCGTCGCCTCCAGCGCCGGCAACCACGCGCAGGGCGTCGCGCTCGCCGGCGACCTGCTCGGCATCGACACGACCATCGTCGTCCCCGAAATCACGCCGGCGGTCAAAATCGACGCGACCCGCGGCTACGGCGCGGACGTCGTCGTCGAGGGCGACCTGTACGAGGAGTCGTACGAACACGCCCTGCGACTCGCCGACGAGGAGGGACTGGAGTTCGTCCACCCCTTCGACGACGCGGCCGTCATCGCCGGACAGGGGACCGTCGGGCGGGAACTCGCGGCTGACGCGCCCGACGTGGACACGGTTCTCGTCTCCATCGGCGGCGGCGGCCTCATCTCCGGCATCGCCACCGCGCTGAAGGCGCGGGACCCCGACGTGCGCGTCGTCGGCGTCCAACCCGAGGGGGCGGCCCACGCCAAACCCTCGCTGGAGGCCGACGAGATTCGCATGCTCTCGGAGGTCGATACCGTCGCCGAGGGTATCGCCGATGCGCGGCTGTTAGAGCGGACGTTCGCGGTCGTCCGCGACCGCGTCGACGACGTGGTCTCGGTCGACGACGCGGACCTCGCGGTCGCCACGGCGGTCCTCGCCGAGCGGGCGAAGACGGTCGCCGAACCGGCCGGCGCGGCCCCGGTCGCCGCGCTGCTGTCGGGCGCGGTCGACGTCGAGGGCGAGCGCGTCGCGGCCGTCGTCTCCGGCGGCAACGTCGGCCTCTCGGAACACGCCGAACTGACCCGCGTCGGGATGGAGGCGCTCGGCCGCGCCGCCGAAGCGCGCCTCGAAACCGACGGCTGGCCGGCGGTTCTCGGCGACCTCTCCGAGGCCGTCGCCGCGTCCGGGGCCGAACTCGATAGCGTCGAGCGCGCCGCCCGAACCGCCGCCGACGAACCGAATCGGGTTCCGGTCGAGGTTCGTCTCGACGGGAGCGGTCCGGACCACCTCGCGGACGCGCTCGATTCGCTGGCCGCGCTCGACGGCGTCGAAGTCGTCTCACACTCGCTGGACGAGCGCGTCGGCGAGTCCGGTGACTCGGCCTGAGTAGTCCGGAAAAACGGGACAGACCGCGTCTCGGGTCCGTTCTTTCTCACGCTGTCCGTCCGGCGAAACCCACGCTCACGCGACCGCTTCGGTCGCCACGGCGTCCATCGCCTCGCAGAAGATGCCCACGCCCATCTCGATTTCGCGCTCGCTGGAGTCGAGCGGGGGCAGGAGGCGAATCGTCTTCTTCCCGCAGCCGAGGGTGAGCAGGCCGCGGTCGAGCGCCGCTTCGACGACGGCGTCGCGGCGCTGTTTGGTGTCGAACTCGACGGCGAGCATGAGGCCCTTGCCGCGCACGTCGACCACGTGGTCGGGCGCGTCGTCGGCGAGGAGCTCCTTCGCCTGCCGGCCGCGCTCGGTCGCGTTGTCGAGCAGGTCGTACTCCTCGATGGCGTCGAGCGTGAGCGCGCCCTGCATCGACGCGAGCAGGTCGCCGCCGCCGAACGTCGACCCGAGGCGGTTCTTCTCGGTCGGGAAGACGTCGGACCGCGAGACGGTCGCGCCGACGCGGAGCCCCTTCGCGCTGGCGATGACGTCGGGTTCGATGGGGTAGTGGTCGGCGGCCCACATCTCGCCCGTCCGCCCGACGCCCGACTGAATCTCGTCCACGACGAGCGGGATGTCGTAGGTGTCGCAGACGTCGCCCACCTCGGCCATGAACTCCTCGCTCGGGAAGCGGTAGCCGCCGACGCCCTGAATCGGTTCGAGAATCGCGAACGCGACCTCGTCGGGGTTGACGTGGCCGCCCTCCGGCGAGAGCGAGTTCCGCAACTGCGACCCGCCGCCCGCGAAGAAACCGCAGTCGCAAGAGTCCGCCGAACAGCCCGAGTCCGCGCAGAACGGAACCGTCTCGATGCCCGCGACTTGCGGGTAGTGGCGGGTGTAGACCTCTTTCGATTTCGTGAGCGAGAGCGTCCCGAGGGTCCGGCCGTGGAAGCTCCCCTCGAAGGCGTAGCCGTACTTCGCGGGGGCCTTGTGGTCGTGCGTTATCTTCATCGCGTTCTCGACGGCCTCGGCCCCGGAGTTCGACAGGAACACCGTGTCCATCCCGTAGTGAGAGGAGACGTCGGTGAGCTTGTCCATCAGGTGGCTCGACCCGGGGAACTCGGCGGTTTCGGGGTCCGGTCCCGCGCCGAAGTACATGTCCTGTCCGGCGATTTTCATCGGTTCGACGAGGTCGAACTCCCGGAGCTTCGACAGCACCTTCTCGTTGTTGTAGCCGAGCGGCGCGGCCCCGATGTGGCAGGTGAAGTCCAAGAGGACGTTGCCGTCCACGTCGGTGACGAACGGGCCGTCGGCCTCGGCGGTCACGTCCCAGACGAACTCGTGGGAGTACTCGCTGGGCGCGGCGTGCTTGTGATGGAACTCGACCCACTGCTTCGCGTTGGGTCCGGGCAGCGCTGCTGCGTCCGGTTCTGCGGTATCCCGATCCATACACAGGATTTGTTGATACCGTACATTAAAACTTGGTATCATAGAGGCTACCACGCGTCACGGCTCGCGGTCCGCCTCGGCGACCGCGCCGGCGGCGCTCTCGGTCGGTACCGGTCTTCAGAGAATGGAGATGGACGGCGACGGGGACAGAGACGGGGACGGAACCGCGTTCGGCTGGAGTCGGCGTCAGTCGTCGTCGTGGCTGGAGACGTTCGCGGCCGGTGCCTGCCCGCCGGTCGACTCCGACTTCCCCCAGAGGTTCGTCTCGTCTTGGAGGAGCAGGCTTCCGTAGTCGTCTTGGAAGGTCCGGATGAGCCCGAGCGTCGCTATCACGCAGATGACCGCGAACGGCGCGCCCGTGATAATCGCCGCGGACTGCAGGGCGTTCACGCCGCCGACGACCATCAGGATGGACGCCACCGCGCCCTGGAGGACGGCCCAGAAGATGCGGTTGAGCGCGGAGGGTTCCTTTTTGCCGCCGGTCGTCATCATCGACACCGCCAGCGTCGACGAGTCGGCGGAGGTGACGAAGAACGTCGTCACGAGCACGAGGAACCCGAACAGGAGCAGCGGTCCGACGATGGGGAGATTGCCGAAGAGGACGTACCCCGAGACCGCTTCGCCGTACTCGGAGACCGGCCCGAGGACGTTCGCCGCGCCCGTGTGCTGCATGATGACGCCCGCGCCGCCGACGATGGCGAACCACGGGACCGTCGCGAGCGAGGTCGCGCCGATACCGGCGAACGCGACCTCACGGACGCTCCGACCGCGCGAGATGCGGGCGATGAACAGGCCCGCGAAGGGCGACCACGCCAGCGGCCAGAGCCAGTAGAAGACGGTCCACGCGTTGACCCACTTCCCTGCGCTGGCCGTGGTGGCCTGCGTGAACAGGCTCATCTGGAAGAAGTCGCCGATGAAGCCGCCGGTCGCCTGCGTGCCGAGTTCGAGGATGCGGAAGGTCGGCCCGAACACCAGCGTCGCGACCATCAACAGGGAGAACACGACCATGTTGAAGTTCGAGAGCCGGCGAATCCCCTTGTCGACGCCCAGCACCAACGAGATGGTGAAGATGACGACCATGCCCGTGATGACGAGGATGGTCCCCACGTCGCCGAGTTGGATGCCCCACTGGAAGTTCAGTCCGGTGATGAACTGGCTCCCGATGAAGCCCAGCGAGGTCGCGACGCCGCCGAGGGTCGCGAACACGGCGAGAATATCGACGGTTTTCCCTATCGCGCCGTCGACGTTGTCCGCGCCGAGCACCGGCGTCAGGACCGCCGACACGCGAAGCGGCGCGTCGTAGTTGTAGACGAAGTAGCCGATGGCGAGCCCCATCACGGTGAAACACGACCACTGGGTCAGACTCCAATGGAAGATGGAGTACTGGACCGCCAGCGGCATCGCCGCCGCGGACTGGGCCTCGGCCCCGTACAGCGGCGGGACCGTCGAGTAGTGGAACAGCGCCTCAGCGGGCCCCCAGAAGACGATACCCGCCGCGAGCCCGGCGGAGTACATCATCGCGAAGTAGGAGAGGAACCCGTACTCTGGGTCCTCGTCACCGAGCTTCAGGTTCCCCCACGGCCCGAATATCACGAAGCCCAAGAACAGGACGAACCCGAGCATCGCCAACAGGAAGAACCAGTTGAACGTGGCGAGAATCCACCGGCGAATCCCGAGGACGAAGTCGTAGGAAGCCTCGGGATTGAGGCTGAACGCGCCGACGAAGAGCAGCGTTATCGCCGCGCCGAACGCGAACACCACCGGCTCGATTTCGTCGAGGAAGCGCCCGACCGCGCCGTCAGCGGAACTCACGGCTGACACCCCCCCTGTGCGACCGCTCCGTTCGACCCCGTCCGACCGGGGCCGTCACCTCCCGACTGACTGGCCGGGGCCCGCGCCCCGAACTGTGCGTCACGACGACCGTTGCACGCGTGTGCTATGTTGTGGTCTGACATACTCTCGCTCCGACGGACACCATGCTACGTGATGTCCCACATCACGACAAGTGCAAACATTACCAATAAAATTTGTGGTTATCGGTGACGCCGAGAACGAAATCCGTTTACAAACGGTCGGAAAGTCGGACGTCGACCCGCTGCAGTCGTGCGCTTTCCTCGCTGCGTAGCGCCTCCCACCGCCCTCGACCGGTGCGTTCACACGAACTGTAGACGAGACTTCGGAATACCTCGGCTATCGGCCCGATACGTCCGGATATTCGGTCCGTTCGTAACGCTTAATCGAATTCGTACACGCGTTCTGTATATGGCAAACGACGCCGACGGAACGGACGGCACCGACGACCTCGCCTACGCCGCCGACCGCGGCCGCGGC
Organism: Haloferax gibbonsii ATCC 33959; assembly: GCF_000336775.1. GTDB lineage: Archaea > Halobacteriota > Halobacteria > Halobacteriales > Haloferacaceae > Haloferax > Haloferax gibbonsii. Next base: position 115,883 of record NZ_AOLJ01000003.1, read on the forward strand.
ATCCTGACGCCGAGCGACCGCGAGTTCCTGCTCGGTCGGAAGACCGACTACACCGACCACTCGAAAAAGCAGAAGCGCAACCGGATTCGACGCCGCCTCCGCAACGCGATACTCGATTTCACCATCCTCTTCGAGTCGCTCGAAGACCGCGACCGCGAGACGGTGTTCAACCCCGACGCCGCCGACCGCGAGGCGTACACCCGGGGCATCACCGACATGCTCGCGTTCCTCCACCTCGGGACGATGGGCTACTACACCCCGTTCAAGGACATGCTCTCCGAGGGCGTCAACAAGGCCGAACAGGAACTCGCCGGCTCCGACTACCGGATGGTCACGGTCGACTTCAACGTCGAACCGGTCGGCCAAATCGACGTCGACGCCGTCATCGACAAACTCGAACGCGGCGCGTTCGACCAGCTCACGGACGAGGAGCTACAGGCGTTCGTCAGGCTCCTCGCGGAGTCCGACGACTTCTCTGCGACCGACCTGCGCGCCGACATGAAAGCGCAGATGTCGGCGTTCCTCGAGCGAATCGACGCCGCGAACGAGCGGCGCGACCGCCGGGTCGACGAACTGAACGACTGAACCGCGGTCCGCCACCCCTGAATAAACCCGGGGTCGCGCGGTTGCGCCCCCGCGAGCCGCGGCCTATCCGAGATACGCTATCGCGTCCATCTCGACGCGAACGTCGCCGGGCAGGCGCGCGACCTCGACGCAGACGCGGGCCGGCGGCACCTCGTCGAACCGCGCGCCGTACGCCTCGTTGACCCGCTCGTAGTCGTCGAGGTCGGTGACGTACACCGTCAGTTTCACCGCGTCGTCGAGGCCGTCGCCGCCGGCCTCGGAGACGACGGCCGCGATGTTGTCGAGCACGCGGTCGGTCTGTTCCTCGATGTCGCCGTCGACCTCCTCGTTCGTCTCGGGGTCGACCGGGCCGTAGCCCGAGACGTAGAGCGTGTCGCCGGCGACGACGCCCTGCGAGTAGGGGTTGTCCGTGCGCGGGGCGTCGTCCGTGATGACTCGTTCGGGTGGCATCGTGGTGTTCGACCGTGATTAGACTCGTTGCGTTTCGGCCGTGACCGCTTCGATGCCGTCGGTGATGACGTCGAGCGCCGTCTCCGCGAGGTCGCGGGTGAGCACGAGCGGCGGGAGCAGTCGCAGGACGTTCCCGTGCCGGCCGGCCTTCCAGACTAACACGCCGCGCTCGAAGCAGTACTGTTGGAGCGCGTCGGCCGCGTCGCCGTCGGGCTTGCCCTCGGCGTCGACGAACTCCGCGCCGATGAACAGCCCCTTCCCGCGAACGTCCACGATTCGGGGGTTGTCCTCCGCGACCTCCGAGAGCCGGCCGCGGATGTACTGGCCGAGGTCGCGGGCGTGCGCGAGGAGGTCGTGTTGCTGGATGTACTCGATGGCGCGGGTGCCGGCGCGCATCCCGACGACGTGGCCGCGGTACGTGCCCGCGTGGTCGCCCGACCCCCACGTGTCGAGGTCCTCGTGGTAGATGGTCGCCGACAGCGGGAAGCCGGTCCCGCCGAGCGCCTTCGCCGAGGTCATCACGTCCGGCGTGACGCCGTACCACTCGCTGGCCCACCACTTACCGGAGCGACCGAGGCCGCTTTGAATCTCGTCGAACACGAGCGGCACGTCGTTGTCGTCGGCGATGTCGCGGAGGCCCTTCAGGAAGCCCTTCGGCGGGGTGACGACGCCGCCTTCGCCCTGAATCGGTTCGACGAAGATACCCGCCGGGTTGGCGAGGCCGCCGTAGGGGTCCTCGAAGATGGCCTTGACCTCTTCGAGACAGTGGTCTACCGCCTCCTGCGGTCCCTTGCCCATCTCGATAGTGTTCGGGTAGGGCGCGTGGACCACGTCGGGGAGCAGCGGCGAGTAGTCGCCCTTGAACTTCTTGTTGCCGGTGAGACTCATCGCGCCGCTCGTCGCGCCGTGGTACGCGCCGCGGAAGGCGACGAGCCCGGTCCCCTCGGTGTTGTACTTGGCGAGTTTGATGGACGCCTCGATGGCGTCGCTCCCGGTCGGCCCGCCGAAGACGACGCGGTTGTTGCCGCGCAGTCCCCCGGGCGCGATTTCGTCCAACTTCTCGATGAGGTCGAGTCGGGCCTCCGTCGGGAAGTCGACGGTGTGGACGAACTTGTCGGTCTGCTCGTGGACGGCCTCCAACACGTACGGGTTCGAGTGACCCACGTTGAGCACGCCGATGCCGGCGAACATGTCGATGAAGGTGTTGCCGTCGGCGTCACGCACCGTCGCTCCCTTCCCGCTTTCGAACGCGATGGGAATGTCCTCGGGATACGAGACGGCACTACTGTCGATTCGCTGCTGTTTTTCGAGGAGTCGCGTCGATTTCGGCCCCGGAACGTCGCCCACGTTCGGCGCGTCGTCGAAGTGCAACTCGTGAATCGGCGGACCTGCGACCATACCTCAACCCATGTAGAACAGTCATAAATAATTTGTCCACGCTTCCTATTGATGACGTACACAGTATTCGGTTTCGGGACTGGTATTCCACGGTGATTTGGTTAGCGACGTAACAATAACCACAATGGATTTGTGCGAGGCAAGTCCTTCTTTTTCTAATGTTACACGCAAAAGGTCCGCTGCTCACGGTCGACTTAGGGGACGAGACCAGTCGGACGGAAGACATCGACGAGATTCTCGAATCCTACGTCGGCGGCCGCGGGGTGGCCACCCGCCTCGCCCACGAGCGCGTCTCATTCGACGTTGACCCCTTCAGCCCGGAGAACCGGGTTTACTTCAGCACCGGTCCCATGCAGTCCTCGAACATGAGTTTCACCGGCCGCACGAACTGCACCAGCGTCTCGCCGCTGACCGGCGGCCTCTGCTCGTCGAACGCGGGCGGGTTCGTCTCGCGGAACTTCGCGGACGCGGGCTACTCGGCGGTCGAACTCACGGGCGCGAGCGACGAGTTGGTCGTCCTCCACGTCACAGACGAGGGCGTCGAGTTCGAGTCCGTCCCGGACCTCGCCGGCGCGACGGTCCCCGAGACGGTCGCGTACCTCGACGACGAACACGGCATCGAAGCCGACCGGACGATGGTCGTCGGTCCCGCCGGCGAGAACCTCGTGCGCTTCGCCTCCATCATGACGAGCGAGGAGCGCGCGTTCGGCCGCGGCGGTCTCGGTGCCGTCCTCGGGTCGAAGAACGTGAAGGCGCTCACCTTCGGCGGCGACTCCGCGCCCGACATCGAGATTCCGTCGTCGCAGATGGAGATTCACCGCGAGGCCGCCACCGACGACCACATCATGAAGCGGCAGGGGACCGTCGCCGTGCTGGACCTCGCCAACGAGATGGACGGCCTCCCGTCGTACTACTTCTCCGAGCGCCACTTCGAGGGCGCGGAGGGAATCAACGGCGACGCCGTCGAGAAGAAGAAGTACAAGAAGGGCACCTGTTCCGCCTGCGCGTTCGCGTGCAAACTCCCCACGAGAGACGAGGAGGCGGGCGTGGAAACCGAGGGCCCCGAGTTCGAAGTCACCATGGCGTTCGGGTCGAACTCCGGCGTCGACGACATCGTCGAGGTGATGAAGTCGAACGAGCTGTGCGACCGCTACGGCCTCGACGCCATCTCGGCCGGCAACACCGTCGCGGCCTACCTCGCCAGCGAAGACGAGTTCGGCAACACCGACCTCATCCACGACCTCGTGGAGAAAATCGCGCTCCGGGAGGGAATCGGCGACGACCTCGCCGAGGGCATCGCCCGCGTCCACGACGACCTCGGCGTCGAGAACTGGACGGTCAAGGGGATGGACTTCGCCGCCCACGAGGGGCGCGTCCTCCACGGACAGGGTCTGTCGTACGCCGTCGCCAACCGCGGCGCGGACCACATGTACGCGGTGTTCTACTCCCAGGAGTACCCGCTCGTCGGCAAGGACGACGCCTACCCGCCGGAGGGGTTCGAGGGCAAGCCCAAGCGCCTCATCGAGAAGGAAAACCAGATGGCGCTCAACGACAGCGGCATCGTCTGCAAGTTCTCGCGGGACTTCATGACCCCCGAGCGCTACGAGATGCTGTTCGGCGCCGACTTCGAGGACCTGCTGGCCGTCGGCGACCGCATCGTCACGCTCGAACGGCACTTCAACAACCAGCGCGGCTTCGACCGCGGCGACGACACGCTCCCGTACGCCGACGAGTTAGACGGGTTCGAAGCGGCGCTCGAAGCGTACTACGAGCGTCGCGGGTGGACTGACGACGGCGTCGTCCCGTCGGGCAACGTCCCGGCGTAACGCGCTCGACTGACCGACTCGGTCGGTCCGACGAACGTTTCTCACGTCTCACTTTTCGCTTCTCACACTCACGCTTCGTTCGCCTCGTCCGCTTGAGTCCGATATAGTTCCGCGACGCCCTGTTCGAACCGCTCGGCGGCGCGTTCGAGCAGTTCCACCTGCGTCGCCCGCGTCTCCTCGTCGATGACGTAGGCGGGACCGCTCAGATTTAGCGACCCGTACACCTCGCCCCGCGGCGACTTCACGGCCTTTCCGATGGCCCAAAAGCCCTCGACCGCCTCGCTGCTGTTCTCGGCGTACCCTTGCTCGCGGACCGTCGCCAGCTCCGCGAACAGTTCCTCTTCGGTCGTGATGGAGTCGTCCGTCGCCGCCGGCAGTCCCCAGCGGTCGATGATTTCCCGCACCCGCGTCTCCGGGTACTCGGCGATAATCGCCTTCCCCGAACACGTCGTGTGGACGTGAAACGGACTGCCGTCGATGAGAAAGCGCGGCGAGTTCGCGAACTCGAGGTCGCCGTACAACGAGACGATTCGGCCGTGTTCTTCGACCGCGAAGTCCGCGTCCATCGACGACTCGCTGTCGAGCCACGAGACGGTCTCTTGGGCGACCCTGTAGTAGTCCTTGCGCGTCCTGACGTAGTCGCCGAGGTGACAGAACTTCGCCCCGAGGTGGTACTCGTTGTCGACGTTCACGACGTAGCCGTACTCCGCGAGCGTTTTGAGGTGGGCATGGACGGTGCTCTTCGCGAGGTCCGTCGCCTCGACCAACTCGCCCATCGTCGCTCCCTCCAGTTCGAGGATGTGGTCGACGAGCGCCAGCGAGGCGGCGGTCGTCTTGAGCACGCCGGACGGGTCGTGTCTATTCATGGAGGGGAATCCACGGTCAGGGGTTAAAGATGTACCTCCGTTTGTTGGGGCCAGTCATACCGACCAGCGACTGAGACTCGATGCTGAACACCCGGGGGGTAGGCGACCGGTCCTTTCTGCTCGGCGACGCAGTCGGTTCCGGACAGTCGAACGTTTATACGTGCTCTCTGAGGTTGATAATAGTTAACACACGCCTTAACGATGCTTACGAAGGATACAGATTGGAATTATCCGTTTTTCGACGGGGAACCGACTTGCCTCTATATACGTATTCGGAAGTTAGGAACGTCGAGTCTCCCGAGACGCGTGAGCTTCGGATTTACGGGCGATTGAAGGCTTGAGACCGCTTCGCTCGTCACGGCTTTCGGACGCGTGAACGTTTAAGTGAGGGCGCGGACCGGGGCGATGCCACCGAACTACCACTCGCACCCCGCGTCGGCGGTCCGCGGTCTCGGCGTTCGTTCTCGGTCGGTTCACGGCGAACTCCCGTCCGTAGCCTCGTGACAGGATTATTATGTTCGTGGAGTCTCTCGGGGGTTACGTCTCTCGCCGACGGGGTTTCTACCCATTTTCATTACAGACATAACCGTGTAATTCTGACGCCCCCGGCCACCCGTCACGAAGTCTGTCCGGTCGGGCGGTGGTGGGCGGCGCTGCTATCGCGTCGCCTCGAACGCCGCCTGCGCCGCTTCGAGTACCTCGTCGTGTGCGTGCCCGTTCGACGCGACGAGACCCGGCTGTCCCGGCCCCCACCTGTTTCCGTCGAGGTCGGTTACCGTTCCGCCCGCGCGTTCGACGAGGTAGACCCCGGCCACGGTGTCCCACGCGTTCGGCTGTTCGTCGAGCCCGACGACCGCGTCTATCGACCCGTCGGCGAGTCGCGAAAGCGTCAGTTGCGTCGTCCCGAGCTTCCGCATCTCGCCGAACGTGCCGAAGATGTCTCCAGCGAGTCGCTCGATTCCCGGTCGGTCACCGTCCTGATACCGGAGCGTCGAGGAGACGAGAAACGCGCTGGTGTTCGACTCGTCGTTGACGGTGATCGGGCGCCCGTTTCGCTCGACTCTCTCCTCCGTGGCGATGTAGGTATCTCCCGTCTCGGGGGAGACGTTCACCGCCGCAATCGGCGTCTGGTCTCTGACGACGGCGACGCTCGTCACCCACTCGCGGGCACCTCGGGTGTAGTTTTGCGTCCCGTCTATCGGGTCGATAATCCAGGCGTATCCCGACTCGGGGACGGTCTTCAGTTCGTCTTCTTCCTCGCCGACGACCGCGTCGTCGGGGAACCGCTCTCGAATCGTCGAGATGACCCGCCGTTGTGTCTCGCGGTCGACTTCCGTGACGAGGTCTATCGCGTCGCCTTTCTGCTCGATATCGAGTTTGGTTCTGAAACGCGCCGACGCGTGGTCGGCACCTCTCTCCGCGGCGTCGATTGCGACTTCCTCGCGGGGGTCCGTGTCCATAGCGACTATGTACTACACGGCGAGAAAAAGCCTCGGACAGCGGTCAAGTCTTCGCGGTCTTTCGGCGAATACGCGACGGGAGTTAGCTGTCGGGTAGTTTCTCTCCGGGCGAGTGTACGCGTTCTGAGGGTCACAACACGCCGACTCGCGGTATCTCGACCGTTCTTCCTCTCAGAACGATCATCCGCGATTTGACACGAGTACGGCACCCCCAAGAGCGGGGCTCTGCGCCCAACCGTGGCCCTTCGTCCGAGGCCACGCGTTAGCTCGCGGCCGAAACCGGCCTCTGTAGCGCCTCATTCGCGACTCCACCATCTCTGTGATGAATCTCCAAGTGAGGTCGCTGCTCGTGGGGGGCGTGCCGACAGGTGAGGCCGAAGGATTCGATACATTCTGTCTTCTTGCGCGTCTCGCGACTCCCGACGCAGCGGTCTCTTCAGCGCCTAAAATGTCGATACTCGAATGAATCTGGCCCATTCTATTACACATATAATTTTGTAACGTTTACTCGTGTGTGGGCGATAAAAATTCTCAGATAGCAAACGTGATGTTGGCAATCGGTGCCGCTGGTCGAGGGTCGCTTTCGCTTTCGCGTGAGTCGGCTAGCGGAGGTCCCGAAGGAGAACGGAATCGCTGTAATTCGCCTGTTCACGTGCGCGCTTCACCAACCGAACAGTCCGCGATTGAGCTCCCTCACCGAGCGAGAGATACTCACTGACGGTTCCGGGAGGCGAGGTTCACCGAGTGGCGACGGTGACGAATCCGTCGAACTCGAGGATGACTCGCTGCGTGGTGTCACCGAAGATGGCCTTACCCGCCGGCGACCGTTGACGTCCGGAGAGGAAGATGTGGTCGCACTCGTTTTCCGCTGCCGCATCGAGTACTTCGGTGGCTTTGTCGCCGAGGGAACCGACCGCCTGATACTCCACCTCGAAATCAGCGAGCACTTCGCGACCGAGGTCTCGAGCGAACTCCGTCGCCCCCGCCCGCGCGTCGTCGTGTGTGTAACTCCCCGAGGACCTCAGGAGCGTCTCCATCGTCCCGCGTCGGGCTTTGTACTCGTCTTCCGTCGTCACGTGAATGAGGACGACGTCGGCGCTCATCCCCTCGGCAATCGAACCGGCCTCGCGGACGACCTTCTTCGAGGTTTCCGATGGGTCTACGACGGCTAGTACTCGTTCCATGTCGCCTACACGCGAGCCCTCTTTGAAGAAACTACGGGCTGTTGACGTACAGACGCCTTCCGAAGGCCACGCAGTTCCGAAGGCCGCAAACGAAGTTATTCATTGACATATAGTAACGATTATTAACTAACATGATTGAATGACAGACGGATCATGACGGTGGAGTTTGTCCATAGTCCGCTACTCACGTTCGTAGTCGGGCTCATACTAGTTGTACTGTTCCTCGTCGTGTGGGACCTCCCCGCGTTCGTGGGGTTGGGCCTCGCCGCGTTCTCCGTCGGCATCGTCAACTCGGTGTTCGTCTCGGACTTCGCTCTCGTCGATGCGGCGACGAGAACGGCGGCGGCGTTCGGAAACGGGATGGAAGGTATCGGTATCCCGATCCTCATGGCGGCGATCATCGGCAAGTCGATGCTCGAAAGCGGGTCCGCTCAACGTGTCGTGCGGACGTTCCAATCGCTCGTCGGAAGGGATAACTCGGAATTCGCGCTGTGGGGAAGTAGCACGGTCCTCTCGATTCCGGTGTTCTTCGACAGCGTCCTGTTCCTTCTGGCGCCGCTCGCCCGCTCGATGCGAGCACGCCGCGGAAAGAACTACGTGTTGTACCTCATCGCCGTGGGCGCCGGCGGCTCTGCGGCGCACGTGTTCATTCCACCGACTCCCGGTCCGCTGGCAGTCGCCAGCGAAGTGGGCGTCGACCTCGGCATGACGATGGCTGTCGGTGTGGCCGTCGCGATTCCCTCGGCGACGATGTCCGGTCTCGTCTTCGGCCACTGGGCCAACGCTCGGATGGATATCCCGCTCCGAGACTCGATGGGGACGACGACCGAAGAACTCGAAGAACGGGCACAGCAGAGCAGTAGCTCGCTTCCGGGGACGTTCGAAGCCGCGCTCCCGATACTCCTCGCGGTCGCGTTAGTGAGTTCGCTGACGATTCTCAACACGCTCGAACCGATTTACCCGTCGCTCGCGGCTGTCAGACCGGGAATCGCGTTCATCGGAGACAAGAACGTCGCCATGACTATCGCTGGGCTTACAGCGGCGCTCACGTACCTCCGCTGGTCCGACCTTTCGCGTTCGCTGTGGGAAGACGAACTCACCGAGGCCCTGAAGAGCGGCGGGAACATCGCCGCAATCACCGCGATGGGTGGCGCGTTCGGCGCGCTGCTCGCCGCGTCGGGAATCGGCCCGTACATCGCCGATAGCCTCCGTGGCATCGGTATCGGACTGCTGGTGACCGCGTGGCTTATCGCCGCCATCGTCCGAATCGCACAGGGGTCAGCAACCGCCGCGATGCTGACGACCGCGGGTATCATGGCACCGCTGACGAGTCAGCTCAACGTACACCCCGCGTACCTCGTCATGGCGATCGGCTCGGGCGGCATCATCTGTTCGTGGTACAACGACTCCGGCTTCTGGCTGATGAAGGAAATCGGCGGTCTGACACAGATGGAGACGCTGAAAACGTGGACGACGCTGACGACGATTATCTCGGTTACGGGAATCGTCTCGATTCTCGTCTTCTCGACTGTCGTCCCGCTCGCGTGAATCTCGGCCGTCGAAACCGAGCGTCACACGGAAGCGACGCACGCACCGAGACCGCAGTCGCGTACTCTTTTCGTGGCCGATGGACGGTCCGCGCCGCCCGAGGACGTGGTCGGGTCCTCTCTCTTTTCCGCCAGCGACGACGCGTCGGTCGTCACCGACCACTTGCTGTACGTCGACGGCGGCTACGCCGTGCTGTGACCCCGGTCGGTCGCTCGGTCAGACCGAGGTGAACGTCCACAGCTGGTGTTCGCCGCCGTTGTCGCTCCACTGCTGGACGTTGTCGCCGTCGGCGGTGCCCGCGCTCGCCACCTCGGCGAGTAGCCCGCTGTTCGCGTTGACGAGGCGGTACTCGCCGCCGCCCGCGTCCTCGATAGTCCAGGCCTGACACGGGTGGGTGCTGTTGCTGTACTGCTGGATGTTGTCGCCCTCCGCCGTGCCGGCGTTCGCGACCTCCAACCAGAGGCCACTGTTGACGTTCGTGATCGCGTAGGTACCGTCACCGTTCGCCGTGACGTCCCAGTCCTGACACGCGTTCCCGGTGTCGGCGTACTGGCGGACGTTGTCGCCGTCGGTCGTCCCGGCGTTGGCGACTTCGAGCAGTTTGCCGCTGTTGACGTTCGCGATGTGGTAGGTGCCGTCGGCGATGGGGCCGCTCTCACAGCCCGAGGGCTCGCCGGGTACGGGGGCCTCGCTGCTCGGCACGCCGTTGCAGGCGATGACCGGCCAGTCGTTGTTGTCCCACTCGATGCGGTCTTGCATCATGTAGCGCGTCCCGTCGTCGGCGGTCGCCTCCACGTGGTAGAAGCACCACCAGTCGCCGTCGGGGCCCCGGAAGACGTCGTTGTGCCCCGGACCCGTGAATTCGCTGTTGCCCTGGAGGATGGGGACTCCCTGGTGGGTCTCGGTGAGGTCCCGCAGGTCCGTGCCGTTCTGGTTGTAGTACGGTCCCGTGAACGACGTCGCGCGGCCGCATTCGAGGCGGTAGGTGCTGTCGTAACCCTCACAGCACTGCCCCGAGGAGTAAAAGAGGTACCAGTACCCGTTGTCCTGGAGCATCNGTAGTACGGTCCCGTGAACGACGTCGCGCGGCCGCATTCGAGGCGGTAGGTGCTGTCGTAACCCTCACAGCACTGCCCCGAGGAGTAAAAGAGGTACCAGTACCCGTTGTCCTGGAGCATCACCGGCCCCTCGATCATCTGGCCCGCCATTTGGAACTCGGTGCCGGGGACGATATCGTCCATCGCGCCGTTCATCTGGACGGCGTAGATGCCTTCGTAGCTGCCCCAGACCAGCCACGGCTGGCCGTCGACGATCACCGTGTCCGCGTCGATGCAGTTCGTCAGGTCGAGGTCGCCGCTCTCGATGACCGGTCCCCGGTCGGTGAAGGGGCCGTCGGGCGTGTCCGAGGTGGCCAGGCCGATTCCGGCGTTGTCGCTCCCCCAGACCGACAGCGAATAGTACAGGTGATACTGGCCGTCGTGGTATCGGACGTCGGGTGCCCAGCAGCCCGGGTCCGACTCCGTGGGGTGCCAGCCCGGCGTCTCCGTGAGCGCCGGCGCGATGTACGACCAGTTGTACATGTCCGTCGACTCCGCGATGGGGATGATGTCTTGGGGCGTCTCCGTTCCGTACGCGTAGTAGGTTCCGTTGTCCTCGATGATCGACACGTCGCCGAACCCGATCGGCCCGACCGGGTTGTGGTAGTGCGTGGAACTCTCGTCCGCACTGGCCGTCCCGCTCAGTCCGAGGCCGCCGACGGTCGCCACCGCTCCCGCTCCGAGCGATTTGAGTACTGTCCGTCTATCGATGTTGTTGTCGCCATGACGTTTCGTCATGTCTTCTAGCGCACAGGTTGTACGTATATAATGTTTGTTGATAACACACATGCTAGCTCGGTCGGAACCGCGATGAGAGGACCGACGGCAGCACGGCAGACTGAACAGCAGTTCGGAAGGGAAGCTACGAACGATATCGGGTTGATCCTCCTGCGATACCGACGACGCTCTTCGCCCTGCGACTCTCGGGCCGATCTCTGGCTCCGGTTCGGTTCTCGACACCGAGTTCGCGTCTGCTGCGCCCCGTTCTGTTACGAGCGGGCAGAACGAGGACCGAAGACCGAGGCCCGAACGCTACTCCTGAGCGTCGGGGAGCCGTCGGTTCGCAAGCGCCATCGGGTCGTCGCTGTCGGGGTCGAAGGGCCGAAGGACGACGCCGAACGAAGTCGACTCGACCGGAACCTGATACCGGTCGAGTGGTTCGGTCGGGGTTCCCCCGAGGCCGGTCACCCGGTGGTCGAGGTTGAACCCGACGGACCCGCGTTCCTCCAGTTCGGATTGGTGTTCGGCCGCCGCGAGATTCGCCCACTGTTCGAGGCTGACGTTCGCGTCCTCGGCTCCGAACGTCCCGAGGAGAGACACCTCGCCGTCCGAGAGCGTCGCCCACCGCGTCTGGGCCTTGTTCCCGTTGTCGGTCGGGGGGAGGTAGGGGACGTACTGCTCGTCCACGGTTCCCTCGTAGCGCCCGATTGGGACGCCCCACTTGCGGTCGGGGTAGGTCTCCAGCTCGCCGCGACCGTACCACTCGAAGTCGCCGAATCGCTCGGGGAGTTCGAGTTGGACGCCGACCTTCGGCAGCCAGCCCTCGACCGTCTCGCGAAGCCCCTCGTTGGGGCGGGCCTCCACGTCGACAGCGACATCGCCGCTCCCGTAGACGCGGTAGTGATAGCTGGTGGCGAAGCCCGGACCGTTCGCATCTTCGACGCTACTGAACTCGTCGAGCGGCAACCACGCCACCGCGCCGTCGAGCGGCGTGTCCGCGGCGAGCCCCCCGAGTTCGTCTTCGGAGAGCGCGCGGTCGTAGATGCGAACCTCGTCGAGTGCGGTCCCGTCGGCGACGCTCGAACCGACCTGCGCCGGCGCGTCGATGTGTTGCAGCGTCCCTTCGTAGGACCCGGTTCCGAGGCGTTCCCCGTCGACGAACAGCGTCATCTCGCTGCCGTCCCAGACGCCCGCGACGTGATGCCAGCCCTCCGTCCAGTCGTCTGGGACCGGTCCGTCGGCGACGTGCCAGCCGTCGGCGTTGAACACGAACTCCAGATACCCGTCACGACCGCTCTCGCGGCGCTTGAGCAGATACTGTCGTCCGCCCTTGGAGACGTAGACCTGCGCCGCGCCACCGTCCTGTGGCTCGCCGGGGTGGACCCAGAACTCGATTGTGAGCCCCGCGTCGGTGATGTCGAGGCTCTCCGACTGTCCGAGCGAGAGCGTGCTGTCGTTCGTGAACTCGACGGCCTGCCCGGAAGCACCGGTGACGATTCGGGCCTCACCCGTGAGCACGCCGTCGTTGCCGTGTTCGGAACGGTCCGGCGTCTCAAGCCGACGGGACGGCTCGGCGCCCTCGGCGAAGCCCTCGACTGCGACCTCGACCAGCGACTCGTCGAGACGCTCGACGTCGACAGACTCCACGGAGTGCGTCAGTTCGTCGAGACCCGCCTCGTACCACGAGAGCGCGGGGGCGCTCCCCCACTGCTGAATCTCGTTCATCACCGGGGCGCGCCACGAATTGAACAGCGGGCCGCGTTCGAGCAGTTCGGTTCCCTCGTACGCCATCGAAGACAGCGTCCCCGCGTCGTCGGCAACCACGTACTCGAAGCCGTCACCGGAGATGGTGATATCGCCGGCTTCGTCGACCGATAGCGGTCCCATCGAATCGAGCGACGCGGATTCCGGTTCTGGCGCGCCGACGGGGACTTCTAACTGCTCGAACGCGACTTCGTGACCTGCGTCGGCGTAGGCGGTGCTTTCGGCCAGCGTGAATCGCACCGTTAGTCGGTACTCGACGCCCGCCCCGGGAGCGGACGGCGCTTGGACGGGGAGGCCGACGCGACGGGTCTCACCCGGACCGATGTCCACGTCGAAGCCACCGGTGCGGAGCGTTTCGCCGTCGGCGGTCAGTTCCCACCGCCCCTCGACGGCGTCGAGGGACGTGAAGTTGTAGCGGTTCGAGATGTAAATCTCGCCCGCCGCAACGTCGGCGTCGGCGACGCCGACCGGCTGGTGGCTGTGTTTGAGTTGCCACAGTTCGGGCTGCGGGTCTCGGTCGGACCAGACCAATCCGTTGAGACAGAACGCACCGTCGGGGCCGTCGCTATGGTAGAACTGGAACGGCTCGCCGTCCGCCGTGGTGTCGTTCAGGTCCTGGTTGACCCAGTCCCAGATGAACCCGCCGACGAGGCTCTTGTCTCGCAGCAGGTCGGCGAAGTCGTACGCGACGAGCGCGCCGTCCCTTCGCTCGCCGTCGGCATCGCTCGTCTCGTCGGGGTTCACGGCGCGGTCGTAGATGCCGACGCCGTCGACCGCGAGGTCGCCCTCGCCGCCGACTCGGACTGGTTCCGAACCGGCGGGAAGTCCCGAGCCGGAGCGATTCGACGTGCCTGCGCGCTCGCCGTCGACGTAAATCGCGAGCGCGTTCGAGTCAGCGACGCCGACGATGGTCGTCCAGTCGCCGAGGCCGCCGTCGGGAATCGGGGACGTGGCCGTGCCCTCGCCGGCTCCGACCGAGAATTCGATTTCACCGTTCGAAAGCGTCAGCGCGTACCTGCCTTCGTCGACGACGATGGGGACGTCGCCCATCCCGGCACTATCGGCGACGGAAATCGTCGCGCCGACCGTGAACTCGCCGTCGTGTTCGAGCCCGGAGTTTCGTCGGATTTCAATCGCGTCGCCCGCGCCGAGTTCGACCGCCCCGTCGGTGTTCCCACCCGGTGCCGCGTCCGGCCCGGGGACGACGTCCGGCGACCCGACGAGCACGCCGGGGGTGTCGGACCCTGCCCGGTCGGTCGCTTCCCGGACTGGCGGCTTTATGTGCTCGTTCCACATCTCGTGGACGAGTCCCAGGCTGTTGCCCATCGCGTGGTTGTACTCACCCATCACCACGGGACGGAGTCCGTCACCGATGTACGACCCGTCGCCGACCGACAGCAGCGTCTCGATGTCGGCGTACCGTGGTCCGAGCATGTCGCTGTACTCGACGTTCCAGCCGCCGCCGTTGGGTTGGTGATAGAGCAGGCGGTCGGACGCTAGCCCCTCCGGAGTTCCGTCGAATGACTCGACGGTTCCGACGCCGCTCACGTCGGCGGTATCCTCGGGGATGTACTCGTCAGAGTCGGCCGCTAGCGACGCCATCTCGAGGTGTTCGGCACCCGTTCCGGCCTCGTTGCCGGTCGACCAACTGAAAATCGAGGCGTGATTTCGGTCTCGAAGCACCATTCGGCGGAACTGCGCGACCGCCTGGTCGTGGTAGACCTCCGTGTTCGCGAGCAGTTCCTGCCACCAGTGGCTCTCGACGCAGACTTCGTCTTGCAGGTAGAGTCCGTACTCGTCTGCGAGCCGGTACAGCGACGGGTCGTTCGGGTAGTGGGAGGTCCGGACCGCGTTGATGTTGAACCGCCGCATCGTCTCGATGTCCTCCCGAACGCGCTCGATCGGGACCGTTCGCCCGAAGTCGGGGTCGGTCTCGTGGCGGTTCACGCCCTGAATATCGACCGACTCACCGTTGACCAGAACCTCGGCACCGTGTCGTCCGCGGGTCGTCTCGTAGGTCCGGAAGCCGACTTTCTCCAGCATCGCCTCCGTCGGCTCGCTGCCGACGGGCGCGAGCTCCAGCGCGAGTTGGTAGAGGTTCGGATGCTCGGCCGACCACTTCGCGGGGTCCGTTACGTCGGCATCGAGCGTGACTACCGCGCCGTCTTCGTCCACGGCCGCGGTCGACGAGAGGGTCGTAACCTTGCGCCCGCGCGGCGGCCCGCGGCCGGACCCGGCGTTGTCCGGCGGGCCGCGACCCTCCGGTTCGTCGCGCCCCTTCCCCTTCCCGTTGTCTCGACCTGCCGCGTTCGTACCGTTCCCGCGCGGTGGTCCGCGCCCCGGTTTCGTGCGGGCGGTCTCGTAGAGGTGCGCGCGGACCTCGTACTCTCCCGCGGGCGCATCGCCGTAGTTCGCGATTTCGGCGTCGATACGAAGTTCGCCGTCTTCGTAGTCGTCGTCGAGGTCGGTGCGCGCGTAAAAGTCCCTGAGGTGTACCGTCGGCGTCGCGAACAAGTAGACGCTTCGGAAGATGCCGGCGTACCGGAACATGTCGATCGTCTCCAGCGCCTCGCTGTCGGACCAGTGATACACCTGCACCGTGACCTGGTGGTCTCCGCCGGCCTCGACGTGGCTGCTGACGTCGAACTCGGCGGGCGTCATCGACCCCGTCCGGAAGCCGACGTACTCGCCGTCGACCCACACGAAGAAGGCCTGCTTGACGCCTTCGAAGTGGAGGAACGTCTCGCGTCCGTCCCACGCCTCTGGCACTGCGAACGACCGTCGGTACGTGCCCACGGGGTTGAGGCCGTCGTCGTCGATGCCCGGAACGTCGACGGTGCCGTTCCCGTCGGGCACTAAATCGCCATCTTGACCCGGCTCGTAGGCCTCCCAGGTGATGGCATTGTTCGCGTAAATCCGCTGACCGTAGCCCTGGGTCTGCCAAACGCCGGGAACGGCTATCGACTCCCACTCGTCGCTCGTAAGGCCGTCGTACGAATCGGGAAGGTCGGCAGGCCTCTCGTGGAACGCGAACTGCCACTCCCCGTCGAGTAGCCGGACGTACTCCGACTCCGCGAATCGCGATTCGAGTTCGGTAAACGGTTCGTCCGCCGTCCGGGCCGCGTGCACGGACCCGTAGGGAACGGCGGTCGTAACGTGCGTCGGCTCGACGTTCTCGGCGACTATCTCGGGGTCTTCGAGGTACGCCGCGAGATTCGGGACTCGGCCGGGCGACCCCGGCGCGTCCGTCTCCGCCGCGGCACCGGATTGCGAACCGGCTCCCATGGCTACCGCGGCCATTCCGGTCGCCTGCAAGAACTTCCGTCGCGTCGGCGTGAGCCGACTATCGGGTGACTGTTCGGGTTGTGTCTTCCGCCGATTTGAGTGTGTCATGGTGCTTCGATGTGCGGTAGGAGGTCTAGAGCGCTCGTCAACCGCCTTCCTGACGCGCAGTTGAGGAACTACGACCGTCAAACTATAATCATATACAGTTAACTTAATTCTAATGGCAGTATCACATAGAACCAATAGAAAATGTGCGAAGTATTATCTGGTTGATGACTACTTGTCACTGAATAGCCGACTCGGCTCGCAATCACGCCGTGTTAGATAACTGCTATTTCGAAGCCACTCTCGCCTCGTGGCTCATGATGTGGCCTCTCCGCGCCTGTCGGTCGAGAAGCCGGTTCCACTATCGTGTTCACCCGGAGTGAGAAGAAACGAGCCAGACAATAACAGTAAAAAGCATTATGTATGTGTGTCTATAGTTTAGCAGTTGCATGGCAGATGATGACAGTGGCATGAACAGGCGGAACGTCTTGAAAAGCATCGGTATCGGCGCTCTCGGTTCGACTCTTGCAGTGGCGGGGAGCGGGTCAGTCTCTGCGACGACGGACGATTCGACACACTACCACAACGCACTGTACGGTCCTCACTTCCCCGACCCGACGATTCACCGGGACGGAAACGGAACCTGGTGGGCCTACGGAACGAACATGAATCGGAACAACGACTCCGACGAGTTGCTCGTCCCGATTCTGCGCTCTGACAACCTCCACGAGTGGACCTACGTCGGCGAAGCCTTCGACTCCCGTCCGGGCTGGACGTACGGGTCCATCTGGGCACCGGACATCCACTACTACGACGGAGAGTGGGTGATGTTCTACTCGCTTTCACCCCGCCCGTGGGAGAGCGGTGAGTTCGGTATCGGCCTCGCGAAGTCCGACACGCCGGACGGGCCCTTCACTGACTACGGCCAGATTATCGGTGACAACGACCACGCCGGCGGCGGGTCCATCGACGGGTATTTCGTCGACTACAACGGCACGCCGTATCTGTTCTGGGGGAGCTTCCAGGGAATCTATCTGGTGGAGCTCACCTCGGACCTACAGGACTGGAAGCCGGGGACGCTCCAACAGGTCGCCGGTGACGCCTACGAGGGGTCGACAGTCTTCTACCGCAACGGCTACTGGTACCTGTTTGTCGCAACCGGGACCTGCTGTAACGGCTACAGCAGCACCTACGAGGTGGAAGTCGGGCGCTCGACGAACTTCTTCGGACCGTACACCGACGTGTCCGGAACGGACATGATGAACTACAACAGCGACAACGCCGGCATCGCGCAACTCACCTCGAACGGTCGGTTCGTCGCGCCCGCCCACGGAGACATCACGACGGACGACAACGGGCAGGACTGGTTCGTATATCACGCCTACGACCGTACTGGTCCGGAGTACGTAGACGGCGTTCCGGCCCGGCAGTTCTTCATCGACCGCGTCGAGTGGACAGACGACGACTGGCCCGTCATCGCCGGCGATAAGACGCCCAGTCTTCAGTCGGTCGAACCGAACACCAACGACAGCGGCATCCTCGCCGACGGGATTTACGAGATTCAGAACGTCAACAGCGGGAAAGTGATGGAAGTCGCAGATGCCAGTACGAGCGACGGTGCGAACGTTCGGCAGTGGACCGCGAACGACTGCACCTGCCAGCGGTGGTGGGTCGAGTACATCGGCGGCGGCGAGTACCGCATCGTCAACGAGAACAGCAACCGCGCACTCGACGTGCCGGACGGGACGACCACGGACGGCGCGAGTCTCCAGCAGTGGCCGTGGTACACCGGTGCACCCCAGAAGTGGAACATTATCGACAACGGTGACGGGACCTACCGCATCAAAAATATCGCTACTGATGACGTTGCTGAGGTGTACAACGCCGGGACTACTGACGGAGACGACGTCGTCCAGTGGCCGTGGAACGGTGGGGACCAGCAGCGGTGGAACTTCAACTTCATCGGCGGCGTCCAACCGCTCTGGGACGGCCGCCCGTGGTGATCGGCACCGCTACGTCACGACGACAGCGATCCAGCACTGCAGCCTTCGACCCCGCGTTGCAATGACTGCCGCTTAGTGTGGCTCGCAATTCGGCGCATCGTCGCTGCACCGACGCGCCGTTTCTCCGTTCGAACTGGAATCGGTTTTCCCTCCTCTCCCGTGTTCACTTACTACGCTACAATATTTCGCGGCTCACTGAGTTCCCGCTGAAAGCTGGGACTGATGGAGAGAGGGACTGTCACCGGTCATCTGCTGGAGGGTGCGTTGAGCTAATTTCCGGTACTGGTTCCACAGACTAATTTGTGGACCATCCAGTTCGCTTTTCGTGAGTGGTGGCGCCGTCTATTGGTGAACTGTCTCAGTCGACCTCTGACAATCGCAGAGAACTACCTCGTGTAACCCATTTTTTGACCCTGTTTCGCCCGTAATAACGTCGAACCTCTCGACAAAGCCGCGCAAAAATTCTCACTCCCCGAAACTGCGTGGCCGAACCGATATCTGATTTTATATAGCGGTATATGATTCATTTGCTCGCCACCGACTTCCCCGCCAATGCTACTAAAGCTCATTGTCTACTACAGACAACGACGCTAGTATTCAATTCAAATATATTTCACAATCGCTGATTGTCTCGAAAATCACGGATTCAGATTCGGATTGGTCGGCGGAGCCCCGGTTTGGGTGCTCCGACCCGGGGGTTGTGGACCGAACGAGCAACTCGCAGGTGAGACACGAATGTAGTGACGATCTGTTCCAGTGCGTCGCCAGAGTATGCGACTCGATGTTGAACTATCGGGCGGTTAGTTCTGGAAATAGCTTCTTCGGCTCTCACAGTTCTATTCTGCGGGGTTTGGTGTGTGCCCATCTCCTGTTTTCACTCGTCTTGTACCGCAATACGATAGTCGCGGATTTCATAAATTGTATAGCGCAATATCGTCTGTCTCCCTGACCGCTGATTCGGAATCCGTTCTGGATTCTCAGCCAATTTTAAATGAATTAAAACATAGAATAACACAGCTATCTGTGTAATGGTTCCAGTACGTTCTCGCCCCCTCACATGTCCCGAAATCAAACGTTCAGACTCCTCAAGAGGTATCAAACACACAGAATGGACCGGATTCGAGCGACGGTAGCATGGAATACAGCGCGGTACGATGCTGAAACCAGTACGAACTGACCAGATCGATATCCGGTTCGTAGCACAACTGCTTTGCACAACGAAGATGAACACGCTTAGTATGCGAACCGGTGTCATCATCGCCGGAGGGTACTCGACGCGGTTCGGTGCGGAGGACAAAGCAGTGGCGTCTCTCGCTGGGACCCCTCTCATCCGTCGCGTCGCCGACCAGATGGTCGATGTAATCGATAGCCTCGTCGTCAACTGCCGACCGGAACAGACCGCTGCACTCCGAACCGCGCTCGACGGTTACGACCGCCCGATAACGATTGCAGAAGACGCAGCGTGCGACGAGGGTCCGATGTCGGGAATCATGACCGGGCTGCGGGCCGTGGAGACGGAGTACGCGTTCGTCGCCGCATGCGATATGCCCTTTCTCGAACCCGCGCTCATCGACGGACTGTTCGAGCGGGCGGCCGGCCACGACGCCGCCGTGCCGCGGGTCGGTGACGGCTGGTTCCAGCCTACTCACGCGGTGTACCGAGCCTCGGCGATGGCCGACGCTTGTGAAACCGCGCTAGCTGAAGGGAGCCACAAAATCATCGACCCGCTGTTCACGCTCGACTACGTCGTCGTTGGGGAGGACGAGGTGCGCGAGTACGCGAGCCTCGATACCTTCGAGAACATCAACACCCCCGAAGAGCTCGCTCACGCGGCGGAGCGGTTGCGCTAGCGCTCCACGAGGCGGACGACGGGTTCGGAGGCCGTTAACTGCGTCAGTACGACGCGTGGGACGTCCGACTGTGCCAGAACGGCCGAAGCGATTTCCCGTGCGACAGCCTCGAGGGCCGCGTCGTCAACCTTGTTCAGCACGGGAATCACTGTCGCACCGTCGGGGACGCCCGCGTGGCCGCCGCGTTCGCTGGTGAGTACTGTTGCGACGTCGGACGGGCGGATCGTGTCGCCGAGTTCGAGGTCGGTGAGAGCGGCGACCCGTTCCGGGCGGTGGACGCACGCTTCGGTGAGTGGCTCACCGACGGCGTGGACGCTGGCGATGGGAAGGACGGTGTCGGCGGTCGTCGGGAGCCGTGGTTCGCGGTCTCCCGGGGCCTTGAACTCGCGCATCCGTGCACCGTCGGCCTTCACCAGCACGGTGTCGGTGGCGTCCGATTCTCCGATGGCGTCGACTACGCCGGGGTCGTACCCGCGGTAACGGTTGTCGCGGTCGCGGTCGGGAACGACGCCCACCGGCCAGTCCGTCGTGCGTTCGAGCGCGGCGACCGGGCGCTCGGTCACGACCACGTCGGCGACGTGCTGGTCGAAGATGGGGATGCGGACCGTGGCCGTCACGACGGCGCGGTCGAGCCGACGCGCAAGCGCGTACAGCGTGGACTTCTTCCCGCCCGCGCCGACGACGCAGACCACGCCGCTTCGAGCGCGGAGCGCATCAGAGAGCTTCATATTCGTTCCACGGGGAGTACACAGTTCGTCGTCCAGCCGTTCGCGTGGTATTCAATCATGGAGTGGGTCGAAGTCCTCGGTGAGTTCAGTAAGGTCGAGGCGGTCGATAGTCCGAGTCGTCGGCACGCCGTTTTCGTTCCAGCCGCGGCGGCGGTAGTACGCGTCGAGCATCGAGTCGAACTCGTCGCGCTCGACGACTGCACCAGCGCGCGGTCCCGTCGCAAGCGGCTCTTGGAGCGCGGCCGGCAGCGTGTCGTCCTCGCGGGAGATACCTTCACGGACGTTGAACAGGCGCGTCACGTTCCAAACCCGTTCGCCGACTGTGGCGAGTTCCCCGGCGGTTTCGAGACCGACCGATTCGAGCCATTCCCGGCCGAGGTCGTCGAGCGCGTCGCCGAAAAAGTCATCGGCGATAAGACTCCAGAGTACCGACCGCTGGTCCTGTTCGCGAATGACCTCCGCCGCGGTCCGGTCGGCTCCCCAGTTCCCGTCGAACACCTCGCGCTCGATGGGGCGCGCCCGCCGGTGGCACGCACCCCGGTCGCTGGTCGCGTACGCGAGCGCCATGCTCTGCGCGCCGCGCGGATCGTAGGCCGGGAGCGCCATCGACTTCACCGTGGGGACGAGGTCTCGCCCGCCGAACCGCGTCGCCGCCGCTTCGACCCCGTCCGCGAGCGCGTCGCCGAGGGCTGACTCGCGTTCCGCAATCTCCTGCAAGAGGGCGCGTGCTCCGTCGGGCTCACCGAACGAGAGCGAGCGGTCGAGTACGTCGGTGGCGTTAGCCTTAATCGTCCACGCGACTGCACTGCCCGCGCTAATGAGGTCCATCCCGAGGCGGTCGCAGGTCTGTCCCAATACAGCGACGGCGTCGAAGTCGTCGATGTCGAGTCCCGCCCCGAGCGACATCGCGGTGGCGCCGCGTGGGACGTAGTCTCCTTCCTCCGTGGCCACGCGATACCCTCCCGGAGTCGCCGCGTCGGCGTATTCGCGACCGACGGCTCGGTCTTCGACTGTCGTGATGCCTAACTCGTCCGCCGATTCGAACTGTCCGTCGCTCCAGCCTCGCGTCGAGAGCGCGCCGATTTCGTTCGCGAAGTCGATCGTCTCGACGGTCCCGCTGGCCCGTAGCCACTGTCCGGTAGAGGTCTCTCGGTACTTCGTCGCGTAGGCCTCTCGCAGGTCGTCTAACCCGTCAGGTGGGTCTCCTTTCGCGATGATCGCCTTCAGCCGCTTCGAACCCATCACCGCTCCCGCTCCCCCTCGGCCCGCGTGGTGGTCGCCGGCGTCGGAGGCGACCGTGGCATATGCGACCTGTCGTTCTCCCGCGGGGCCGATACACGCGACGGACGCATCCGGGAACGCTCGGGCCGTTTCGACCGTACTGGCACCCCACGTCTCGGCAGGTACGATTGTAGCGCCGCCGTCTTCGATGACGAGGTGCACGGGGTCGGACGCGATGCCCGTGACGAACAGGCCCATGTGCGACCCGAGCGCGCCGGCCAGAGAGTCGGGGAACTCACCTCCCGCGTACGAGTCGAGAAAACACCCCGTCAACGGGGATTTCGTGATGGCGGCGTATCTCGACTCGCCCGGCAGATAGCCCGAGAGCGGGCCGAGCATGAACAGAATCGCGTTTTCTTCGCCGAGCGGGTCGACGCCGGCGTCGAGTTCGTCGTAGAGATAGCGGGCACCCAACCCTTTTCCGCCGACGTATCGCTGTCGCCACTCGTCCGGAATCGGCGTACTCTCGACCGAGCCGGCGGACAAGTCGACTGTGAGGAGTCGGTCAGAGATCGGAGGTGCCATCTGGTCGTTCGTCAGTACCGGCGACCAAAAAGATGCTGCCGTTCTCGCGGGCCGTTGAGCGATTTCGAGGAGCGAACGCCTCCGACAAAGACGCACGGCTCGGTTTGTTCGGTGTTCGAGGTGTCCAACACGACCGGACAGGAACCCAAAAATGTCAATTATGGGTTATGATGTGTTTCACCGACGGTAGTTCGGAGAACGGCGGGTTCTATAGCCTGTTTGGGTCGGTCGGCCCAGTCTTCAATACGACCACCCGCGAGGCGTCATACATCATCGATATGTCCACAGCGGAAATACCGATTACGGTCGTTAGCGGTCCACTCGGGGCGGGTAAAACGACGTTGGTCAATCGACTCCTGAACGACCCCGGTGACAGAGACATCGCCGTCGTCGTCAACGACATGGGCGAATTGAACGTCGACGCGGAGTTAGTCGCGTCAGAGGCTGACGATGGGGTCGTCGACCTCTCGAACGGCTGTATCTGCTGCCGGTTGCAGGACGACCTCGTGACTGAGGTGACGCGGTTGGCGGAGAAGCGCTCGTTCGACTATCTCCTCATCGAAGCCTCGGGAATCAGCGAACCGCTCCCGATTGCGCGGGCGCTGACGGGCGAGTCGAACGAGGGCGGTCTGCCGGAACGACTCCGGTTGGATACCACGGTCTCGGTCATCGACGCCTACGGGTTTTGGAAGGCGTTCGACCCGGAAGAATCGCTTCCGGACGCCGCCCCCGACCCGGAACGGCCGTTGACGGAGGTGCTCGTAGAGCAGGTCGAATTCTGTGACGTGCTGTTGCTGAACAAATGTGATATGGTCCCCGATGATGCGTTGGACGCCGTCGAAGCGGAGGTTCGAGAACTCCAGCCGCGTGCGACCCTCCACCGGACGACCTACAGCGAAGTCGACCCGACGCGGGTTCTCGATACGGGGCGCTTCGATTTCGAAGCGGCGAAGCGCCACCAGGGCTGGAAACAAGCCCTCACGGGGGACGGGACCGAGGCGGAGGCGGACCACGAGCACGACCACGGCCACGACCACGAGCATACTCACGACGGAGACGTCTCGGCCGCGACGACCCACGGCGTCGAGTCTTTCGTCTACCGTCGGGACCGTCCGTTTCATCCGCACCGCCTCGACGCGTGGCTCGATGACTGGCAGGGGAACGTCGTCCGTGCGAAAGGGTTCGCGTGGGTTGCGAGTCGCCCCGAGACGGTTCTCGGCGTGAGTCAGGCGGGGCCGTCGGTACAGGCCGGTCCCATCGGCCGGTGGGAAGACGAGGACCCCGAGACGCGACTCGTGTTCATCGGCCGCGACCTCGACGAGGGCACACTGACCCGAGAACTCGACGAGTGTCTGACGACGACGGACGAGCGAGCGGCGGAGTATCCCGACGACCCGTTTCCTCGCGGCCCCGCCTGATCAGGTCGCGCCGAAATCGACCTCTTTTCGCAGTTCGTCCCACGATTCGTGGAAGCCGTAGGTAGATTCCGACTCACTGCTGACGTCCGTCTGGTACACCTCGTCGTACTCCAGCAACTGGGTCCAGCCGTCGTGGTATCGGTAACTACAGTACTGACACATAGAACACGTTACCGGACTCCCCGGCAAAGGAGTGTCGGTGAGGGGGGCGGTTGAGAGACTCCGCTACGTCAGGGCTCCAGCAGTACCTTCGTGACTCCCTCTTCGCGGTTGTCGAACTTCTCGTACATCTCGGGCGCGTCGTCGAGGCCGACGCGGTGGGAGACGACCCAACTCGGGTCGGCGCGGCCTTCGATTATCATGTCCCGGAGTTTACGGTTGTACTCCTTGACGTTACACTGGCCGGTTCCGAGGGCTTGGCCCTTCTCGAAGAGGAGGCCGAAGTCGATGCCGAGGCGGCCCTGAGCGGCCATCTCGTCGGGAGCGCCGGGGTCGTCGGGCACGTAGAGACCGGGGATACCGAGTTCGCCGGTCGGGCGGACCGTCCGAATGAGGTTGTTGATGACGACCGCCGGGTTCTCGCGGGCGGGGTCGTACGCGGAGTCGGCTTCCTTGTCCGGGTCGATAGCCTGATAGCCGACCGCGTCGACGCCCTTGTCGACGCCGCCGCCGTGAATCTCTTTGATCTGTTCGACGGGGTCGCCCTCCTCGAAGTTGATGGGAGTGGCGTCGCAGTGTTCCTCGGCGAGCGCGAGGCGACTGGGAACGCGGTCGACGACGTAAATCTCGGCAGCGCCCTTGAGCTTGGCGCTGTAGGCGGCCATCAGGCCGACCGGTCCGGCACCGTAGATAGCGACGGAGTCACCGGCCTCGAGATTGGCGAGTTCCGTGCCGTGCCAGCCCGTCGGGAAGATGTCCGCGAGCAGCGCGAACGAGTCCTCGTGCTCCCGTCCGTCCGGTAGCTTGAGCGCGTTGAAGTCGGCGTACGGAATGCGGAGCTTCTCGGCCTGCCCTCCTTGATAGGGTCCCATGGCGACGTACCCGTACGCTCCCCCGGCGAACCCCGGATTAACGTTCGTACAGAAGCCGGTGTAGCCGTTCTCACAGTTCTCACAGAAGCCACAGGCGACGTTGAACGGTGCGACGACGCGGTCGCCGACTTCGAGGCTACTGACGGCCTCGCCGACCTCTTCGACGATACCCATATTCTCGTGGCCGAACACGATTCCCGGCTCCGCGGCCGTCCGTCCCTCGTACATGTGGAGGTCGGACCCGCAGATACAGGTCGTCGTGATGTCGATGACGACGTCGTTTGGATGTTCGATCTGGGGCTCTTCGACTTCTTCGACTGCGACTTCTCGTTCGCCTTTGTAGACGACTGCGTTCATAGACATTGTGCGGACTCCACTCGGCCTCTGCGAACGGTTGCTATTTATATCTCGGGTCGATTCGGTCTTCTTGATATCGGACACTTCACGCTTGAGGAGGGTTTAGTAGCGCATTCTCAAAATATCAGAAAAATTATTATATGTGTTTTCTATGTTGAACCCGGTTCGATCGCTCGCTCACAGGAACTCGAGTTCGAATTCGACGGTCGCGGCCGAACTCGGCACTATCTGTCCGACCAACTGTCGCAGGACCGTACCACAACCAACTGCGCCGGCGGTCTGCATCTCACGTGCGAGCCGAGATATCCCACAAGAACTCTGCTTTCTTACATGATGTGCGGGGCGTTCGAACCCGGTACCAGAGCCCGTGACTACCTCAATCGCATGTTCTCGGCTCGCTCCGCCGCGAGGTCGGTAATCTCCTCGACGTCGCTATCGGAGCGGTCCGCGAGGACCCGAACCAGCATCCCGAGTTGGACGGCCGCAGTCTCGCGTAACTCCGACGCCTCTTCGGTATCGTTGGCGAAGTAGTACTCGTGTCGACCGTCGTGGTGGACGAGTCCGGTGTACACGGACAGGACGTCGTCTTCGCGAGTCGCATCGGCCGCCTTCTCTCGAACGTCGTCGAACCGTGGGTTCGTCATCATCACGGTAGACGGCACGTCGCCGCCTTAGCTCTTTGCTCCGCTCGCTGTTGCGTCTGGAACAACCACCCGCCGTGAAACTGCCCCAGTCCAACCGTGCGAGAGCCGACTTCGCGTTCGGCTTACTGAACGTGTCGAGGCCACGCTCCAACGAGGGCGGGTTGAGGTGATTTTTTAACCCTACCGTGTCTCTTCATCCGTGAGAATGAATCGCACAGGAAACGGACTCCAAACGCCGGTACTCCGGGTCTCGGGAGCCGGGCAAACGGAGCACGGAGAGCGTGTCTTGAGTACCGCACGCACTACCGCTGACTCCGTCTCGGTCCTCCGAACGGGCCCCACCGGAATCAGCGAGTACGACCCGTTGGTTCTCGCGACCGGCGCGGGGCGGACCGCGTTCTTCCCGGCTCCGGAGGGACCGAGGGTCCGAGACCTCGTTGCCGACATGGAGGAAGGCGAGTTACCGACGGACGGTGCCGCGGCAGTCGTCGAACACGACGTCGAGACGACGACGCTTCCGGTTCCGACGGACGGGCCGCTCGCGGTGGGGCAACGGAGCGTCCTCGGTCCCTGTGGGTGGGTCGACCCGCTGGACCCGACGGCGTGTCAGTTTCACTCGCTCGACAGGGACGCGGGCGCAATCGCGAACGCTGGGCTCGTCGGTCGAGGCAGAGGAGATGCCACCGCCGACGAACCGGTCGCGGACGCCTGGCGACGCGCACGAGAGACCGACGGCGACCCAGTCGTCGTCGTGAACGCAAACGACGCGGACGACCGGCAGCGGGCGGACCAAACGCTCCTCGCCGGGTCGCCGATGTCGGTGCTCGACGGCGTGGCGGCCGTCGCCGAGTACCTCGATACGACCGATGCGGTCATCCACCTCGCAGAGACCGACACCGAACTCCGGGAACGTCTTCAGCAGGCCATTGCGGCCGCCGCGGACGAACTACCGGTCGTTCCGGTACTCGTCGAAGGCCCGGACGAATACCGTGCCGGCGAACCGACGGCGGCGCTCGAAGCGATAGAGGGTGCGGATAGAATCGAGCCCCGTCTCCAGCCACCGTCGCCGGCCGAGTACGGGCTCTACGGTCGCCCCACGGTCATCCACACGCCGCGGACCTTCGCCCATATCCATCTCGCGCTCTCGGACTCGGAGGATACCAATCGAGACGAGTCTGAATCGGCGACGCGACTGCTGACTGTCACCGGCGACGTGACTGCTCCCGCGACGATAGAGTTGGACTCTGACGCCCACCTCTCGGCGGTTCGGAACGCCGTCGAACTGGAGGGTTCGTTCAAGATGGCCTGCGTCGGCGGGGTTTTTGGCGGAGTCACCCGGACGCTGGACACCGCGCCAACCGTCGCCGGACTGACTGCGGCTGGCCTCGGAACGGAGGGCGTCGTCGAACTGTTGAACGATGAGCGGTGTGCGGTTGCGACTGCCGGAGACCGAGCGCGCTTTGCCTCGGAAGCCAACAGCGGGCGGTGCGTTCCGGGACGGGAAGGGACCGTTCAACTCACCGAGCTGTTGCGAGCGGTCTACCAAGGCTCGTTCGACCGGGGGAAGATACGCGAACTCGGCCGGGTCATGGCTCAGTCGAGCAACTGCCTGCTCGGTGCCCACGCACCGCGTCCGGTACTGACTGCGATGGACGAGTTCGAATCGAGTTTCGAAGCACATGCTGACGGCCGCTGTCCGAGCGGCACCTGTACTGACAAACTATGAGTACTGACGACCCACTCCCGGGCGTCCCGGAGATAGACGACCCGCAGCACGAGACACCGGTCACGGCGGAGTTCGAGACCGGGACCGCGAACGACCCACCCGTCGGAACCGACGGCGAGAATCCGACGACAATCACGGTTAACGGAGCGCAGGTCACCGTTCCACCGGGATCGACCGTCATCGACGCCATGCAGGCCGTCGACGACGAGATAGTGAGCGTGGACCCCGGTGCCGACAGCCTCGACGAGGACGCCGACGTTCCGGCGCTCTGCTACTACGACCGCGAAGGCGACGCGAGCGACGAAATCGGCCCTCGGAGCGAGTGCCGAACCTGCATGGTCGAAACGGACGAACACGGGGTTGTCCCCTCCTGTTCGTTCCCGGCTGAGGACGGGCTGACGGTCGAGACCGACACGGCGACCGCCGAGGAGTGCCGGAGCGTCAACCTCGACCTCGTCCTCTCTAATCACAATCTGCGCTGTACCACCTGTAACGGGAACGGGCGCTGTGAACTACAGGAGACGGCCATCAGCGAGGGGGTCGACCACCCGCGCTACGGCGTCTTCGACGAGCGCAGCGAATACGAACCGCTCGACGACAGCTCCTCGTTCATTCAGATCGACCGCAACAAGTGCATCCTCTGTAACCGGTGCGTCGAGGGCTGTAACGACGTTCAGGTCGAAGGAGTGCTCCGTATCGAGGGCTCCGGAGCGGACACCCGAATCGGGTTCCAGTCCGACGCCGAGACGATGGCTGACTCCGACTGCGTCTCCTGCGGGCACTGTGCGACGGTCTGTCCGACCGGCGCGCTGACCGAGAAGGATATCGGCGGTGCCGGAACGCTCCCGCTGCCGGGATTCACACAGCGGAACTCCGTCGGGACCGTCATCGAACACGAGGAGGTAGAGACGCTCGACGACACGACGGCACCGAACCGTTCGCCCGCTCCCGGCGGTGCAGGGAGCGTTGGGGACGAAGCCAACGCAAGACAGGAGGTGCAAAGCGGTGTCGCCCGCTATATGGCTCAGAGCAAACGCCGGGCGTCCGACTTCCTCGGAAAATACGGTCGGAAGGCCGTACTCGCGGGCGAACACACCGCCGAGAACATCGCGGCGCAGACGCTGCCAGAGGGCCGGCTATTCGACATCGCGTCGCTCGTCAGCGACTACCGGTTGAGCAAGGTCGACAAAGCGGAGACGACGTGTGGGTTCTGTGCGGTCGGCTGTCGGTTCGAGATGTGGGGCAAAGACGGCAACGCCCTCGGCGTCCAACCCGTCGACGACCCGGACGACGCACCGGCCAACAACTTCTCGACGTGCGTGAAGGGGAAGTTCGGACACGAGTTCGCCAACAGCAAGAAGCGGCTCACGAAGCCACTGATTCGAAACGAGGACGGCGAGTTCGAGGCGGCCTCGTGGGACGAGGCGCTCGACCACGTCGCCAGCGAACTCCGCGGGATTCAGGACGAACACGGCGTCGACGCGGTTAGTTGCCTCGCGTCGTCGAAGGGGAGCAACGAGGAGGCGTATCTCGTCCAGAAGTTCGCGCGACAGGTGCTCGGCACGAAGAACATCGACAACTGCGCCCGACTCTGTCACTCGTCGACGGTGGCGGCACTCCAACAGACGCTCGGGTACGGTGCGATGACGAACCGCATCAACGAGGATATCGGCGAGGCCGACGCCTACCTCATCAGCGGGTCGAACACGACCGAATCGCATCCGGTGCTGGCGACCCGCATCAAGCAGAACGTCCGGGACGGGGCCGACCTCGTGGTGTTCGACCCCCGGAAGATCGGGATCGCCGAGCACGCCGACCAGTACACGAGAACGAGGCCCGGCTACGACGTGGCGTGGCTCAACGGGCTCATCCGATACCTCATCGAACACGACCTGCACGACGAGACGTTCATCGAACGGAATACGAAAGGGTTCGAGGAGGTCAAGCGGAAGGTCCAGGCGTTCACACCCGAGAAAGTCGAGGAACTGGCCGGCGTCCCACCGGCAGAACTGCAGTCGGCCGCCGAGACGCTCGCCGACGCCGAGAACGTCGTCTTCGGCTGGGCGATGGGCATGACCCAATCTAGCCACGGGACGGAAAACCTCCTCGCGATGGCCGACCTCGCGCTCACGCTCGGGCAGGTCGGGAAACCGGGTGCCGGACTCTCTCCCTTCCGGGGCCAGAACAACGTGCAGGGCGGCGGCGGCGACATGGGTACCCTGCCCGGCAGTCTCCCCGGGTACCAAGACCCGGCCGACGACGAGGTCGGCGAGAAGTTCGCCGAGGTGTGGGGCGAACGTCCGCCGGCAGAACCCGGACTCAAAGTCCCGGAGATGCTCAGCGAGGCCCACGAAGGCAATCTCCGCGGAATGTACATCGTCGGGGAGAACCCCGCGCTCTCGGAACCCGATATCCAGCACGCCGGTGAGGCGCTCGATAGCTTGGACTTCCTCGTCGTACAGGACATCTTCATGACGGAGACCGCAGAGCACGCGGACGTGGTTCTCCCGGCGGCGACCTCGCCGGAGAAACACGGCACCTTCACCAACACCGAACGTCGGGTGCAGCGGGTTCGAGCGTCCGCGGAGCCGCCCGGAAAGGCACGCCAGGACTGGGTGATAACGCAGGAGCTGGCGGCCAGGCTGGGCTACGACTGGGGCTACGACCACCCGCGGGAAGTCATGGACGAGATCAGCGACCTGACTCCCATCTATGGTGGCGTCAGTTACGAGCGTCTCGAATCGGGCGACGAGCACGGGCTCCAGTGGCCCTGCTGGGACGAAGACCATCCCGGCACGCCGTATCTCTACGACTACGAGGAGGGAGCGTTCAACTTCGACGACGGCCTCGCCCGCTTCGTGCCGGCAGACGGCGGCCATCCCGGTGAACTACCGGACGAGGAGTACCCCCTCACGCTCACGTCCGGGCGGGTCCTCTACCACTGGCACACCGGACAGATCACCCGACGTGTCGAGGGGCTTATGAGCCACGTCGGCGAGAGCTTCGTCGAAATCAATCCGACGACCGCCGCGGAACTCGGCGTCGCGGACGACGAGTACGTCAAGGTCGAGTCCCGCCGTGGTGACATCGTCGTCAAAGCCGTGGTGACCGACCGCGTCGGCGACGGGACGCTCTTCATCCCGATGCACTTCGCGGCCGGTGCGGTCAACAAACTCACTCAGGAGACCTTCGACCCGCAGGCCGGAATCCCGGAGTACAAAGTGTCGAGCGTGCGCGTCGAACCGCTCGGACCGGATGCCGACCCGGACGTGCTGCGGACTCCGGACGCAGGCGCTGGCAGCGCCGACAGCGGCAGCGACTGATTGCGGGGGTCGCTTCGTTTCGCCGGACTACTTTACATCACCTGGCGGCTTGCTGACTCCCGCTGAACGCTGGGATTTGTGGTGAGGTGGACTTCGCGCCTGTACTGCCGTTCTCGGCTCACGGGCGGCCCGAAGCTTCCAATAAAGTGTATAGCGCTATATCTATTCCCGAGCGGTGGTGTCCCACCCATCCTCCGGGGCTGTGAACGCGCCACCGGCGGTCGAGTTTGATTCTCCCAACAGACGCTCGTATTGTTGATTCTCTATCGGTTCACCCGTCTTCTCAATCTGCTCCGCGCGGGAGGACGTATCCACACGAGTCGCAGACGAAGGCGACGTCGTAAAACGAATCGTAGACGGCGAGGCTGTGACTACACTTTGGGCAACGCATGCATTTCCTTAGCCATTCGATAGTCACTTAACCCTTACTACGACGATTGTCGATACCACTCGGAGAGCGGTCGCGTTTAGTTCCGCTGTTAAGATTTGCAGAGAAAGAAAACGTAATGTGGGGATCAATCGTCGAGTCATATGGTCGATAGCGTAACCGACCAACGAGGCTAACGTATCAGTCATGTCATAGACGTGGCGTTATGGGCGGAGTAGGTCTGTCCCGGTCGACGCTCATGAACACCTGACAGCACTACTACGTCGAGCTCAACACACCACCCGCTGCCATCATTTTTCATCTAGCTTTGATAGCTTTAACCGCGAATCTCGCCTCCCGAGTTAGAACTCTTGTGTACGCTTGGAAGCCACGGGTCACCGACCAGTTGGACATTCCGACTTCTACCTGAGCTTACGCGATGACCCCGCTTTCGCGTTTCCCCCAACCGAGATATTGTTCTCAATACCAGAAAAATTAGCAAAACTTGCTCAGGTGTACGGGTTGAAACGCAGGAGTGTAGTGTCACTGAGTCGGCCACCTCCCTCTCCGTAAGCAAAAGCGCAGACTGACCCCGTCTGACGACGCTCCAGGAACACAGTCCGTGTTGCAGTCTGGAGACAATTACAGGGACGGAACTACTGTCTCCGTGAACTCGGATGCGCGATCGAGGACGAACGCCCGGAAGGCCCGCCGTATCGAACTCTCTGTTAAATCGGCCCGATAGTGTTCTGGGAACGGGTCGTATTTCGGCGTCGGCCGGTCGCGCCAGCGGCGATAGATTTCACGGGGAACTCTCCGGACGGAGTGCCGGATACGGCCAACGTCGCCGAGCTAACGGAACTAACTATTCACTACTATGCCCACGAGTTATTTGATGCTGTTCAGTATGCCGGAACAACATGCCGGATTCCTCGAACCCGCCCGGAGAGACCGGTTTCGTAGAGTATCCGCTGCTACCCTGATGTAGATTACACATTTAGGTTTGTAATCATTGTGCGCGGAACGATATTCACTCGTTCTGAAATAGGGAACCTTTGAGGGATCGAAATGAACGCGTTACTGACGGACTTGAGGCACCAGCGCTTCGACCTGCGCCCATCGCTTAACTGGATGGTTCGGCATCTGACCTCGTGCAAACAGGGAACAAGGCACAATAGTTATTTAACCGGGTACTGATGAGAGAACGTATGCAGAGTGAAGTACGCGTTAGCAGTCAGGAGCCGATAGACCATATCTCGGAGAACATCTACGGTCACTTCGCCGAACACCTCGGACGGTGTATCTACGGCGGTCTCTGGGTCGGCGACGACGATAGAGTCGAGACCGAGGACGGCATCCGAATGGACACCGTCTCGCTGCTCCGCGGACTGAACATGCCGGTGCTCCGTTGGCCGGGTGGCTGCTTCGCCGACGATTACCACTGGGAAGACGGTGTCGGCCCGCGAGAGGACCGTCCTCGCCGGCGGAACCTGTGGTGGACGCAGGGGCGAGAAAACGTCCCCGAGGAGTCCAACGAGTTCGGGACGGACGAGTTCCTCCGACTCTGCCAACTCCTCGACACGGACCCGTACATCGCGGTCAACGTCGGGTCGTCGACGCCGCAGGAGGCGCTCGACTGGATCGAATACTGCAACTCCGGCGGCGACACGGAACTCGCCGACAGGCGGCGAGAGAACGGGCAAGAAGAGCCGTACGGGGTGAAGTACTGGGGCATCGGGAACGAGAACTGGGGCTGTGGCGGTCGGTTCGCGCCGGACGAGTACGCCGACGAGTACCGCCGGTTCGCGAACTACTTCAACGGCTTCGACAAGCTGATGAACGAGGACTCGACCGAATTCATCGCCTGCGGGCACCTCACGGACGACTGGAACAAGGTCTTCTTCGACAGCCTCAACGGCGGGATGGAGTTCGGCCCCGGTTCGTTCCTCGGCATGGGGTCGCCGTTCAACCTGATGGACCACTTCTCCGTCCACCGCTACTATCAGGCGGGCGGTGACACCGACTTCACCGACGAGCAGTACTACAAGATTTTCGCGCGCGCACAGAAGGTCGGTGGCGACATCGACCGAGCCGCCGAGACGATTTCGGAGTACGTTCCGGAGGGAGAAATCGGAATCATCGTCGACGAGTGGGGCGTGTGGCATCCCGAGGCGAGAAGCGACAACGGACTGGAGCAGGAAAACACGGTCCGAGACGCGCTGACGACCGCCGGCGTGCTCGACCTCATCCACGCGCGGGCCGACGTCGTCTCGATGGCGAACATCGCACAGCTCGTCAACGTCCTGCAGTGCCTCGTCCAGACCGACGAGGAGGACGCCTGGCGGACGCCGACGTACCACGTCTTCGACCTGTACGAGAACCACGTCGGCCAGACGGCGCTCGAAACGAGCGTCGACACGGAGCAACGCGAAATCGACGGCGAGGACCACGACGTCCCGATGGTCTCGGCGTCGGCTTCTGAAGGCGACGGAGAGCTGTTCGTCACGGCCTCGAACCGCCGCCACGACGAGGCCGAACTGCTCACCGTCGACGTCGGGTCGTCGGCGTACTCGGTGTCCTCGGCCACCGTCCTGTTCGAGGGGAACGACATCCGGGAGTACTCGACGAAGGAGAACGCGGAGTCGTTCGAGGCCAGCAACCTGGCAGTCACCGACGAGGGCGACGGAACTATCACGTTCGAAGCGCCGCCGGCGTCCGTCGTCGGCCTGACCCTGACGGAGTAACGGAGCCGCCGTCGTTCTTTTTCGAGTTGACAGCGGGGATACAGTTATTATGGTGTCGTGTGAACACATAGCAGCGTCATGAGCGAACGCGATTCCATCCGCCAGCACAGCCGCCGGAAGTACCTCGCCGCGGTCGGAGCCGTGGGGGCCGCAGCAGTCGGGTCCACCGGCGTTATCGCGGGCAGCGGCCGCGACGACGAACAGACAGACGTCGAAGGAACGCTGTACTCACCCCCGTCGGACGCGCCCGTTCCCGGGTCGCTGTATCCCCGAGTCACGCGACTGAAACACGGGTCGGGAAAGGGCGGCGAGAAGCAGTTGCTCGCGACGTTCGAGTTCTACCCGTCGATGAGCGGCGGGTCGGAGCCGTATTTCCCCGTCTACCGGAGTACTGACGGGGGACGAACCTGGTCGAAGTTCTCCGAGATTCACGACACGAGCGGGAAGGACTGGGGGCTTCGATACCAGCCGACCCTGTTCGAACTCCCGCACGCGGTCGGTCCGTGGCCGGCCGGAACGGTCCTCGCCGCCGGGAACTCCATCCCGATCCTCGACGACCCCGAAGACGTCCCCGAGGGCGAGGTCGGCGAACTCGGCGAGACGAGCATCGACCTGTACGCCAGCACCGACCGCGGGGCGTCTTGGGAGTTCGTGAGCACCGTCGTCACGGGCGGCAAGGCCGTCCCCTACGACGGGAACAGCCCCGTCTGGGAGCCGGAGCTTGGGCTGGACGACGACGGGAATCTCGTCTGTTACTTCGCCGACGAGCGGATGGGGAGCGACGACGACTACAATCAGCTGGTCGCGTACAAGGCCTCCGAGGACGGCGGCCGGTCGTGGGGCGACGAGCAGTTCGTCGCGGCCATCCCGGACGAGACGACGCGCCCGGGGATGCCCACCGTCACCCCGCTGCCCAACGGCACGTACATGATGAGCTACGAGGTCATCGGGCCGGACTACCTGTACGGCGAGGTCCACGTCAAGACCTCGCCCGACGGGCGCGACTGGGGCGACCCGACGGACGCGGGAACCCTCGTCTCGACCGCCGACGGCCGGCGGTTCATCAACGGCCCGTACGTGACGTGGACCCGCGCCGGCGGCAAAGACGGGACGATACTCGTGTCCGGAAAACAGCTCGTCGACGGGAACCGCGAGCTCGCGGAGGGGAACGGCGAGGTCGTGCTCGCGAACTCGAACCTCGACGGGAGCGGCGACTGGGAGGCGGTCGACGCCCCGCTGTCGTTCGAGACGGAGGGCGACCTCGGTGGTCGGGCGTTCGTCGGTTGGACGACACCGCTGCTGCCCTCACGCCACGGAGATGAGCTACTGCAGCTCACGTCGGTCGCGGACGGGCCGAACCTCTGTGAGATCAGTTACGGCGTCCAGTCGCTAAAACTCGACGACGGGACGTAGCGTCACCGTCGAAACGTCGCGGAGAAATCGTTTCGCAGACTCTCACCGGAGACTGGGCGGTCGGTCGGAGCGGTCGAGTCCGCTGCGTCGGCCGCGTCCTCTTTTCGGTCGCGCGTCTGGGCGGCCAGTTCCGTGTGAAACGCGGCCACGAGCGCGGGAAACACGAGCGGGAGTGCGACCGTCAACACCGAACACACGACGAGTAGCGTCGCGGTCACGACACCGACCAGCACCGTCGCCACCGGCCGCTCGACGGACCACCGGTATCCGTCGGTGACAGCGTCGAACGCGTCGTCACCCTGCGCGAGCGCGACGAATGCCAGCGCGAAGACGACCCACGCGTGGTACGCGAGATAGAACCCGACCATCCCGAGAACGCCCGCGAGCGCCGACCCGGAGGCAGCGAACCGGCCGAGATAGAAGACGGCGAGAGCCGGGAACGCGACCATGAGCCCGCTGAAGAGGAACGCGTCGAGCCAGTAGTTCGAGAGCGTCGCTCTGACGGCGTCGCGGTCGATGTGACCCTGTTCGCGGACGGAGGCGACGGCCCTGTAGACGCCCAACGTCGCCGGGCCGAGCGTGACCAGGGGGATCGATGCGAGTACCCAGCCGACGCTGATGGCGACCATCTGAACCGGGTGATGGAACACCGTTCGGACCGCGGCGACGAGCGCGCGGTGGACGCCGACGGTGCCGTCCGCTGACTCGCTCATCCCGTCGCGCCCTGCATCTGCACTGCTCGCACGATCTGTCCCTGGAAGATGAGGTAGATGATGAACAGCGGCAAGGACCCCAGAATCGCGACGGCCATGTGGAGTCCGGGCGTGTCGATGTTCCCCTGATAGAGGTTCACCAGTCCGATGGGAAGCGTGTACGCCGTCTCGTTCGACAGCACGAGCAGCGGCCAGAGGAACGCGTTCCAGTTGTAGACGAACATGAACAGCGCCAGCGCCGAGAGAATCGGCTTCGCGAGCGGGAGGATGATGCGGGTGTACACCTGGAACGTGGTGAACCCGTCGAGCCTCGCCGCCTCCTCGTACTCGACCGGAATGTCCTTGAAGAACTGGTAGAGGAGGAACACGCCGAGCGGACTGGCCACGGCCGGCAGTATCACACCCCAGTAGGAGTTGATGAGGCCGAGGTCCGAGACGATTTGGTACAGCGGAACGATGTTCATGTAGTACGGAACCATGAAGCTCGCGAGGATAACCCCCATAACTAGCCCCTGTCCGGGCCAGTCGAGCCGCGTGAGCGAGAACGCGACCATCGAGTCGATGACGACGATGAGCAGCGTCGCACCGGCGGCGATGATGAAGGTGTTGATGGTCCACTCCACGACGAGCGTGTTGTTCAGTAGGTACTGGTAGTGTTCGAGCGTTATCGGCTCGCCCGCGAGCGGCGGTATCCAGTAGGGTCGCGGGTCGCGCAACAGCTCGGTCGGCTGGAAGGACCGAGAGAGCGTGTACAGGTACGGGACCGCCATGAGAACGGCGAGGCCGTAGAGGAACGCGTGAAGCAACACGTTCCGAACCGTGTCGCCGTTGAGCCGCGCGCGTATCGAGCTCTGCGATGTCGTTTCAGTCATTTGAGTCACCGATTACTTTGAAGTTCACGATTGCGATAATGATGAGGATTGCGACCAGCACGTACCCCATCGCCGCGCCGTAGCCGAACTGCTGTTGGGAGAAGGCGCTCCGGTACAGATAGTAGACGAGCGTGTCCGAGGTGTCCTTCGGGCCGCCCTGCGTCATCACGTACGGCTGTGCGAACACCTGGAACTGGAGGATGAACTGTACCATGACCACGAACACGACCGAGTTTCGCATCTGGGGGAGCGTGATATCCTTGAAGGCCCGCCAGCCGGTCGCACCGTCGAGGCGTGCGGCCTCGTAGAGCCGTTCGGGGATGCTCTGTCGGGCCGCCAGGAAGATGACGAAGTTGAACCCGACCAGCCACCAGACGGTCATGAACGCGAGCGCCGCCATGACGAGGTCCGGCGACGTGAGCCATCCCGGCGGGTTGTCGATGAAGAAGCCGAGATAGTAGTTTATCAGGCCGTAGCTCTGGGAGTACATCTGTCCCCAGACCAGCGTCACGACGGCGACGGTGAGGACGTACGGGCTGAAGTAGATGGCCCGGAGCGTACGCTTTCCGGCTACGTCTCGGTTCACGCCGAGCGCCATTATCAGCCCGAGGATGACCAGCGCTGGAACCGAGATGGCGACGAAGAGGAGCGTGCCCTCCATGGCGTTGTAAAACACCGGGTCGCGGAACAGTTCCACGTAGTTCTGGAGGCCGACCCACTCCGTCTGGGTGAGGTCGAACTTGTTCGGGTACGTGTGGAAGCTCATGTAGAGCCCCTTCAGGGCCGGCCAGATGAGGAACACCGTGAACACGGCGAGGTACGGAATCGACCACAGGACGCCCTCGATGGTCTCCTTGCGGAGACCCATGACTGTCTTGCTGTTCGTCGCGTTCTCACCTCCCATAATGCGTTCTGTTATCCCCATCTTCGATTACTCCGAGATGCCGTTGGAGACCGTCTGGATTCCGGAATCGATGGCTTCCTGTGGCTCAGAGTTCTGCGCCCAGATGTCGACGAGCCACGTGTACCAGTTCTGCGCGTTCGGGTCGCCGTTCGGGACCTTCGGGTGGTAGAAGTAGTCGCCGTCTTCGGCCATCTCGACGTACTTGTTGAGCGTCTTGTCGTAGTACGGGCTGTTCTGGAAGGCGTCGGACTCGTAGATGCTGTTCGCGGCGGGCAGGTGACCGGCTTCGGCACCCCACGAGGGGTTCTGCGTCGTCATCCAGTGGGCGACTTCAGCGGCGATCTCGGACTTGGCGTCACTCCGACCCTGCTTCTTCGGGAGGACGATGGAGTGGCCGTCCGCCCAGACTTTATCCTGCTGTTTGTTCGGGCCGACGGTCGGCTCGAAGAAGCCCCAGTTGAGTCCGTCGACGTTCGCTAAGGCCGCCACGTACCATGTCCCGTTCATCGCCATCGCGCACGTCCCGTTCTGGAAGGCGTTGTTCCCCCAGTTGGCCTCGCTCGTAGGCTTCGACCAGCCCATCTCGCCCGTCATGTCGGAGAACAACTGGGCGACGTTCTGGCCGGCCTCGTTGTCGAACGTCGGGTTCCACTCCTCGTCGTACAGGCTCCCACCCTGCTGTTTGACCCAACTACTCCACACGCGGTACGAACCGAACCCGTCGTTGTACGGCGACTGCGTGAACGCGTGGGCGTCAGTATTCTCGACGACCGCGTTACCCGCTTGCTGGAACTCCTCCCAGTTCGTCGGTGGGCTCTCTGGGTCCAGGCCGGCCTGCTCGAACAGGTCCTTGTTGTAGTACACGCCGAGGGGATGCATGTCCATCGGCAGCGCGTTCACGTTGCCGTCGACGGTGA
This sequence comes from Haloferax gibbonsii ATCC 33959, assembly GCF_000336775.1. GTDB lineage: Archaea > Halobacteriota > Halobacteria > Halobacteriales > Haloferacaceae > Haloferax > Haloferax gibbonsii. The sequence goes on from NZ_AOLJ01000003.1 coordinate 154,927, forward strand.
CGAGGTCCCAGTGGCTCGCGGTGTAATCGCTCTTGATCGACGCCGTATCGGCGTAGGTACCGATCGAGTCGACACCTCCGCTCCACGCCCGCAGATACGCGGCGTGCATGATGGCCATGTCGGGTGCCTCCCCACCGGAGAGGGCGGTGAACAGCTTGTTGTAGTACTCGTTCCACGGCGTTCGTTGTCGATTGATGGTCACCTCCGCGTCCGTGTCGAGCGGCTGTTCCTCGTTGAACTTGTTGACGATGCTCTCCATGATCGGCCCTTCGCCACCGCTGAACAGCTCCCAGAAGGTGATTTCGTAGGACTCGCTTCCCGTGTTGCCGGTACTGCCGCCGTCGCTGTTGTCACCGTTACCGCTGCCGCTTCCGCTGTCTCCACCGTTGTCGCCGTTGCCGGCACAGCCTGCGAGTGCGACGGTCCCCGCGACTCCGGCAGATTTGATAAACTTCCGACGGGTACTGCTAGTGATAGCTTCTCGAACCATGTGTCACATGTACATGCTGGGGTATGGATTAAACTATTTTCCGTGACTAATACTGCCGGTAGATGAAGCCGGACACATCACCCGTTCGTCTGCCCGTCGTGGCGGCGCGGAGAGTTCCGTTCAGAATGCGCTCGCGTACCCCAATGATGCAGCCTTGACCGGAAGTAACCACAACTATTATTAGTTCTCTTGGCAACCCACGCACTATGGGTACTGTTAGCATCGAAAACGTGCGGAAAGTCTACGGCGGCGACTCGGATATCGTCGCTGTCGACGACATCAGCTTCGAGATAGAAGACGGGGAGTTTCTGACTATCGTCGGTCCCTCGGGTTCGGGCAAGTCGACGTTGCTCCGTATGATTGCGGGTCTGGAAGATATCACAGAGGGGACGATACGTATCGGAGACCGGGTCGTCAACGGCGTACAGCCGCAGGACCGCGACGTCGCAATGGTGTTTCAGAACTACGCGCTGTACCCGCACATGACCGCGCGGAAGAACATGAGCTACGGGTTGCAGTTGACGACCGACCTCCCCGAAGACGAGATCAACCGACGGGTGATGGAGGCGGCGGAGATGATGGGTGTCACGGACCAACTGGACAAGCATCCCGGGAACCTCTCTGGCGGTCAGCAACAGCGCATCGCCACGGGCCGCGCCATCGTGCGCGAGCCGTCCGTCTTCCTGTTCGACGAGCCGCTCTCGAACTTGGACGCCAAGCTCAGACTGCACATGCGGACGGAACTTCAGCAGTTACAGGACACGCTCGGGACGACGACGGTGTACGTCACGCACGACCAGGAGGAGGCGATGACGATGTCCGACCGCATCGCTGTCGTCGACGGCGGCGAACTCCAGCAGATAGGGACGCCCGAGGAGATATACAACGAACCTCGGAACCTGTTCGTGGGCGACTTCGTCGGGAACCCGCCGATGAACCAGTTCGAAGTGCGGCTGTCGGGCACGTCGCTGGTCGCCGACGGCTTCAGTTACGACCTCTCCGAGAGGGTCCTCGAACACATCGAACAGTACGCCGACGGAGTGGACGAGTTCGTGCTCGGTATCCGCCCCGAGAACATCACCCTCACAGACAGCGACGAACCCAACGCGGTTCGAGCGTACCTCGACGTCCGCGAGCCGGTGGGGTCGGACAACTATCTCCACTTCGACATCGAGGGCGAGGAGTGTTGGGTCCGCGTGCCCGGAGACGTCAAACCCGACACGAACCAGGAGCTATCGCTCGCCTTCGACGAGGAGCGGCTGCATCTCTTTCGGCAATCGGACGGCATCAACATTCTCGCTCAAGAGGAACCGTCGTTAGAGGCGGCGGCGGCTGAACAGTAGTAGTGTTTTCGCGGAGCGAGACGCGAGCGACGCGTCGGTGAGATTCGTCGGTGAAGGCGGGAGTCGGAACTACGGTTCGACTCCGACGGGGAGCGGCGACGCCATCGATGCCTCTATCGACCTCCGTCGGTCCACCCCGTCGGCAGACTGAACTCTTCGAGGCTGTCGGTGGGTGTGGAGTTCATACGGTGGTGACGCCGTTCGAGAGGGTGCCGATATCTTCGACGGTGATGTCGACGCGGTCGCCTTCTTGGAGGTCGAACGGCTGTTCGGGGACGAGCGAGGTACCCGTGAGGATGACCGCAAGTTCG
>NZ_AOLJ01000004.1 GCF_000336775.1 Haloferax gibbonsii ATCC 33959
TCGCGCGCCTGCTCGCTGATCTGGTAGGTGACGCCCGCCGCCCAGACTTCTTCGGCGTCAACTGGGACGGTCGTGTGCTGGTCGACGAACTCTTGGTCGACGACGTCGGCGTTTTCGGTGAGTTCGGCGGCGAGTCGGTCGATTGGGATTCGGGCGATACCGGCCACCCGAGCCAAATCCCCGAACGTCCGGAGGTCCTCGTCGGCGCTCGTGAGGTCGTACGTCGTGGAGTCGCGAGTTGCCGTGAGACAGCGCTCTCCCGACACCTCAAGCTGGTGGTACTGNGTCGGCGCTCGTGAGGTCGTACGTCGTGGAGTCGCGAGTTGCCGTGAGACAGCGCTCTCCCGACACCTCAAGCTGGTGGTACTGCATTCGAACCCTGGTTTATAACCAAATCTAATAAAATTATGTTCTGTGGTACCCCACACCACACGTTGTCTCCGCAGTCCGGGTGACGAACGATCACGTTCTGAATCACAGAATAGATTCGTCCCGGGTCGTCGACTCGGCGGAACCACCTGCAACGAACTGGCAGAAGATGTCGGTTGATGCTGAAAAATGTAGTTACGTTGTACATCCGTAAACGTGAACTCTGATATGGATGTTAGAACGAGTATACACTCTTCCCCTCCCATCGGATGGCGTGGTGCTGTCAGCCGTGTCTGTGTTCGGGTATCATTGGTTCGAGCCGTTTATCGAACCGAACACCGGTGGTTAGAAATTAATAAGGCATTCTTGATTTCAGAATGACGTGTCCCGAAACCACGCTGACCTCCTCCGTGTCAGGTCTGAATAACCCCGTTTCTGAACCAAACCATTACAATCGTAGTATTGTCTGAGAAACCTCGTTCGAACTCACAACTGGCCGTGAAGCGCCTATAGAGGACCGACGACGCCATCTTTTAAACGACGTTCTCTAGTTTGGAACATAGTCTCGAATATCGGTGTCTGTCTGTCGACGATCGGATCACGGATCGCCCTACGTGCCCCGAAGGGGACGTTCCACTTGAGAGCCAGTGGTCGCGTGAGCAAATTCGGCGACGAAGGACGCGGGGCCGAAGTCGGTAGCGAAGTGCGCGGTCCGAACTGTGTGCCCGTGTCGTTGAGTTACGGCCCACTTGGGGGCGGCCGCCGCGGCTTGCCCTCTGCATCCGACGGTGTTTGCTGCAGTACACCCTCGAACCCCGAAGGCTAAGCGGTGGGCCGTCCTGCTACGAGCATGGTCGCTTCCACCGCTCAGCGAATCGCGGAGTCGGGCATCGTCGCAATCATCCGCGGGACCGACCCTGAGACAGCAGTTGAGACGGTCGATGCGCTCCGCCGCGGCGGTGTCTCGACGGTCGAGATAACCGCGAACACCGAGGGCGTCCTCGACATGATTCGAGACGTGTCTGAGTCGTTCGCGGCCGACGAGGTCACCGTCGGCGCGGGGACCGTCCTCGACGCGGCGACGGCGCGGGCGGCGACCCTCGCCGGTGCGGAGTTCATCGTCACGCCGTCGTTCGACGAGGGCGTCGTCGAAACCGCGAACCGCTACGGCGCGCCCTCGCTCGTCGGAATCGCGACGCCGACCGAAGCCGTCGACGCCTTTGAAGCCGGCGCGGACATGGTGAAAGTGTTCCCCGCCGGCACGCTCGGTCCGGGGTTCGTCTCGGCGCTCGATGGCTCCCTCGGCCACATCCCGACCGTTCCGACCGGCGGGGTCGGACTGGACAACGTGGACGAGTTCTTCGACGCGGGCGCGACGGCCGTCGGCGTCGGGAGCTCCATCGTCGACACCGAGGCCATCGCTCGCGGCGAGTTCGACGGTATCGAAGCGAACGCCCGCGCGTTCAGCGCGGCCGTCGAGGCCGCCCGAACCAAGTAAGTTGGTGTGTCCGGGGTGCAGGGAGGGCTCCCGATGGGTCTCAGCTCCCATTTGAATTGTATATTTGTAGAAATATCGTTGGTCTACCTAGAAGAATTTGAAAATTCTGAATAATCTGAATATTATAAATAATCTTGTATTTTGTGGAATATCTGGGTCTGTGGGGTTATTATTTGTTTTCTATATTTTATTTGAGGATGTGGATTACTTCTTGGAAACTGGTGCGAACCAACCGATGCCATTCGCCATCTGATTAGGACTTTTATTCGAACTGCAGTTGTATATTTTAAGCACAACCGACTGCGTGTCTTCGGAAGCGACCGTCCAAATTCTGACGTCGGTCGTCCTCGTCGGCAACGGTCTCCGACCCCGCACGTAACCGTCTCCGATACTATTTATACCAGAAGCAATATGGAAGTGACATGAGCCGACAGCGACAGCGCAGAGTCTCAGTCGACCCCGTCCGACCGCCGAACCGACCCTCCTCGGGGGGCCAACTATGTCGTTGACGGGGGCGTTCACGAACGCGATTCTCCCGATTCTCGGCGTCGCCGTCGTCGGCTATCTCCTAGCACGAACGACGGACATCGACGTCGGGCCGATAAACACGCTCGGATTGTACGTGCTCATCCCGGCGTTGGCGTTCCACAGCATCGCCACGACGACCCTCGACGGCGGTGAAGTGCTCAAACTCGGCGTCGGCGTCGTCGGCTACGCGCTCCTCATGATTGCTATCGCGTGGGGTGTCGGCCGGCTCGCGGGCGAGTCGGGGCCGCTCCTCGGCGCGCTCATGCTGGCGGCGGCGTTCCCGAACTCGGGCTTCGTCGGTATCCCGCTGTCCGGGTTCGCGTTCGGCGAAGTCGGACGAACGACCGCCGTCATCTACCTCACCATCCAGAACCTCGTGGTCTACACCCTCGGCGTCTACATCGCGTCCAACGGCTCCGACAGCGGAGTTCTCGACGCAGTCACGGAGATATTTCGTCTCCCTCTTCTGTACGCCATCATCGCCGGCGTCATCGCCCGCGCGCTCGGTCTCGTCCCGCCGGCCGATTCGGCGCTCATGGAGACCGTCGGACTCGTCGGCGACGCGTCGATTCCGGTCATGTTGCTCATCCTCGGCATCCAGCTGGCTGAGACCAACGTGTCCGTGATATCGCGGTCGCTCGCACCGACGGCGCTGAAACTCGTCGTCGCGCCGCTCGTCGGGTTCGGACTCGCGCTCGCGCTGGGGTTCAGCGACCCGACCGTCGCGAAGGTGTTCGTCCTTGAGTGTGCCACTCCCGCCGCGGTCATCCCGCTGGCGCTCACCATCGAGTACGCCGACGAGACGGCGGTCGACGGCATCACCGCCCCCGAGTACCTCAGCACGACCATCTTCACGACCACCGTCGCCAGCGTCGCCGTCCTGACCGTTCTCGTGGCGGTCTTGCAGGCGGGCGCGCTGTTCTGAGTAACCTCGGGACGGCGGTATTCGGGCCCGCTATCGACGAACGCTCTAGATTCACATTTCGAAAGCACCGTTTCGGACGCCCCGTCCACTTCTCGCGTGAACCTCGAACGAGGGTCTCGCGGCGCGCCACGGAGTCGCGCTGGTTGTTGTCTCGTAAACGCGGCGAGCCGTAGCGGCAGTGGCTTCTCAGGCGGAAGTCAAGAGAGCGCCAGCGCCACGAAGCCGCTCGACACTCCACGGGACGGTACAGCGTAGAACCGACTGGTGGCTCCACTGCGGTCTTCTCCACGTCTCGTAAACCGCGAATGACGTCACATGGAATTACAATCATATGCTTGTAATGGATTTGTTACAGATATATGCCTGTAATCTCGACTGAATATGGGGATCGAGCGTCGACTCCGAGGGACACCGCACTCGCGTTTGTACGCCCCCATTCTCGATATGAAAATGAGCGTTTAGCGGCCGTCCCGTTCGTCACCCCGCGACTCGCTCTCGATACGAGAACGACGGTCGTGTTGCCGGTCGTCATCCGCGTCGCCCGCGTGAGGCGAACAGTCTCCCGGGCTCGACGAGGTGGATAATCTCCCGTACGTCGGTCTGATTACGCTCGGTCTCGGGGCGTTCATGGCTTGGTCACCGGTGGGGACGTTCACGCTTTGCTCGGCGATTATATTGGTGTATTAATAATTTACAACACGCAAACGGAGTGCTCCGTCCGCGCGGGTACTGACGGTTCGAACCGGAGTGAACCGGCGTTTGAGGCTATCTGTTGCCGGTTCTGTGGCGAACCTCGCTCATTTCGGCTCGACATCGTCGTTTTCCTCTCGAAAATGCTTGAGCGCCCTCGTTGGCGTCGGCGGGTTCTCTGACCGCGTTCCGACCACCAAAATATTTAATAATTGATACTGTTTGACTCAACACGTCATGGTATCCGAAAAGCGGTTCGTCCAGGCGGACGACGTAGAGACGATTCAATTGGACTGGGGCACGCTGAAGTGGATGAACACACCCGAGGTCACCGGTTCCGAGGGGTTCAGTGCCGGCGTCGTGTTGCTCGAACCCGGGAAGGGCCACGAGCGACACACCCACCCCGATAGCGAGGAGATACTGTACATCCTCGGCGGCGAGGGCGAACAGACCATCGAGGACGAGACGCGGACGGTCAGCGCGGGCGACATGGTTCACATCCCCAGCGGCGTCGAACACAGCACCATCAACACGTCGTGGGAGCCGCTTCGGTTCCTCGCGGTGTACTGCCCGCCCGGCCCGGAAGCCGTGATTCGCGAGGACGACGACGCGACGGTCTTCCCGCCCGGCGAGTTCCCGGACAACTGATTCGCGCGGACGAGCGCCTTCGTATCGACGCCGTTTCGGTCGCGTCGCTCGCCCGACGCCCGGCCGCCGGTCGATTCTTCCGAAATATTAAAGTCGTATGCGATGGCCTGTCAACTCGGATGAAGTATACTCGTGCTGAATCACTCGACCGTATCGAATCCACGATCGAATCCGGCGACCCCGTCATCGGCGCCGGTGCCGGAACCGGCATCTCCGCGAAGTTCGCGGAACGCGGCGGCGTCGACCTGCTCATCATTTACAACTCGGGACGCTACCGGATGAACGGTCGGGGCTCGCTGGCCGGTCTCCTGCCGTACGGCGACGCCAACGAAATCGTCGTCGAGATGGGCCACGAGGTCATCCCGGTCGTCGAAGACACGCCGGTGCTCGCCGGCGTCAACGGGACCGACCCCTTCCGCGAGATGAGCGTGTTCATCGAAGACCTGCGCCGTCGCGGCTTCTCCGGCGTCCAGAACTTCCCGACCGTCGGACTCATCGACGAGGACAGCAGCTACCGGAAGAACCTCGAAGAGACCGGTATGGGCTACGACAAGGAAGTCGAGATGATTCGCGAGGCGAGCGAGCAGGGTATGCTGACGTGCCCGTACGTCTTCACCGAAGAGCAGGCCGAAGCGATGACCGAGGCCGGTGCCGACGTCATCGTCTCCCACATGGGGCTGACGACCTCCGGCGACATCGGCGCGGAGACGGCGCTCGACCTCGACGACGCGGCCGAGCGCGTGCAGGCGCACCACGACGCCGCCAAGTCGGTCCGTGACGACGTTCACGTCATCTGCCACGGCGGCCCCATCGCGTGGCCCGACGACGCGGAGTACGTCCTCAACAACACCGAGGGCGTCGTCGGCTTCTTCGGCGCGTCGAGCATCGAGCGCCTCGCCACGGAGGAGGCCATCGAGAATCAAGCGCGCAAGTTCAAGGAAATCGACTTCTGAGGGCTTTCGAGACGTTCTCGTTCGAGCGATTGCTACCGCTGCGGTGACTGGGTCGTCGCGGAGGCGGTCTCGCGTACAGTCGGACTACTCGACCGCGTACACCTTCGCGTCGGTTCCACCGAAGTACAGCCGCCCGTCGACGAGCGCCGGGCTGGACCCGACGCCCCGCCCGTCGATTTCCATGAACCACTCTTCTTGCCCGTCGGTCGTGATGGCGTGGACGCCGACGCCGTCGCCGTCCGACTGTCGGTGCGTCCCGACGTAGAGCGTGTCCTCCGTCAGGACGGGACTGCTCCCGACCTCCAGCGCGGGCGTCTCGAAGCTCCAGTTCTCGGCGCCGCTCTCGCGGTCGAAGCGGAACACCTTCGCGTGGTTCGTCGTCGGGTCGTCGAGCGTGTTGTACGGCGTGTGACCGACGTAGACGGCCTCCTCGCCGACCGCGACGGAGCCCGAGATGTATCGGCCCGCCGTGTCGGCGAGCCACTCTCGCTCGCCCGTCGCCGCGTCGGCGGCGTGGACGTTGCCGTTCCAGTCGGTGAAGTACACGGAGCCGTAGGCGACCGCCGGGCTCGACCATATCATGTCGCGGGTCTCGTACCGCCACTCGACCTCGCCGGTCGAGCGCGACAGCGCGTACAGCGCCTCGTCCGAGGAGCCGACGTACACGCGGTCGTCCGTGACCGCCGGACTGCTGACGACCTCGTCGCCGACCTCGTACTGCCACTCCGTCTCGCCGGTCTCCGCGTCGAGCGCGTACACCCACCCGGACTCCGAGACGTTAGCTTCCTCCGCGTACCACGCGCACGCGAGATTGTGACAGCCGACGCCGGTGTAGACCGTCCCGTCCCAGACGGTCGGGCTCCCTCGGATCAACCCGTCGAACGCCCGGGACCAGCGCTCCTCGCCGGTCTCGGCGTCGATGGCGTACAGGTGTTTGTCGTACGACCCGATGTAGACGATACCGTCGGCGTAGGCCGGCGTCCCCTCGATTCGATGGTCCGCTTCGAAGGACCAACGGTCCTCGCCGGTCTCCGCGTCGAGCGCGTACAGGGAGCTATCGGCGCTCCCGATGTAGACGGTGCCGTCGGCGACGATTGGGCTTCCCCAGAACGCCCCGTCGGCCTCGAACGTCCACTCGACCGAGGGCTCCGAGTCGAGCGGGGACACGTCGCCGATGTAGCCGGTGTTGTACCGCCCCCCGCGGAACGTCGGCCACGAGGTGACCGGCTCGGACACGGGGTGACTCTGCGACGTAGACGCGACCGGAGGTCGCTGACAGCCCGCGGCGAACGTGAGCGCGGACGAGGAGAACGCGGCGAGAAATCGTCGTCGGTTGGTCCGTTTCATGTCCCGTGTGTTCGAGTGTCACGAAATAATATTGTCGACTGACTGACGGCGACCGGGGTGAAAAAGCGACCTCGAACTGCGAGACTGAGCGCCGGGGCAGGAACCGGAACGAGAGCCGAACGAGAGCCGCGGAGAACATCGGAACGAGAACGGACCGAAACGGAAGCGAGGTGGGAGAGAAAGAGCGCGTCCGTCGCGCCGAGGGGCGCGCGTTCGGCGCGGTCAGACGACGAGGTACTCGTCGAGGTCTTCGGATTCGAGTTCGTCTACGGTACCCCTGTAGACGATGTCGCCCTGGTCGAGCACGTAGCCGCGGTCCGCGATGCGGAGCGCCTCACGGACGTTCTGCTCGATGAGGAGCACCGTCAGCCCCTGGTCGGCGATTTCGGCGACCGAGTCGCCCACCGCCTTGACGATTTGCGGGGCCAGTCCCTCGGTCGGTTCGTCCAGCAACAGCAGCTTCAGGTTCGGGAGCCTGAGCGTCCGCGCGATGGAGAGCATCTGCTGTTCGCCGCCCGAGAGCGTCCCGGCCTGTTGGGTCCGCCGCTCGTCGAGCCGCGGGAACAGGTCGTACAGCTCGTCTATCGACATCGTGCTCTCGCCGCCGCCGAGGCCGCCCCGGCGGATGGTGTTCCACCAGCCGCGGGTGATTTTCGACATCTCGAGGTTCTCTTCGACCGTCAGTTCGGAGAACAGCCGGCGACCCTCGGGAACGACGCCGATGCCGCCCATGGCGATGTTGTCGGCCGGCCAGTCCGTGATGTCGTCGCCGTCGAACCGAATCGAACCGGACCGAATCGCCGGCGGTTCGGTCCCGGCGATGCTGCGGACCGTCGTCGTCTTCCCCGCGCCGTTGCGGCCGAGGAGCGTGACGACCTCGCCCTCGTCGATGCCGAGCGAGACGCCGCGGAGGATGTGGCTCGGTCCGTAGTAGGCGTGCACGTCGTCGAGTTCGAGCAGGCTCATTGTTCCCCACCTCCGAGGTAGGCCTCGCGAACGGCCGGATTCTCCCGAATCTCCTCGGGGGTGCCCTGCGCGATGAGCCGTCCCTGGTGGAGCGTGAAGATGCGGTCGGACACGTCGAAGACGATGTCCATGTCGTGTTCGACGAGGAAGATGGTCATCCCCCAGTCGGCGAGGAGGTCGTGGATGAGGTCGACCGTTATCTCGGTCTCCGTCGGCGACATGCCGGCGGTCGGCTCGTCCATGAACAGCAGGTCCGGGTCGGTCGCGAGCCCGATGGCGACCTCTAAGCGCCGCTTGTCCCCGTACGGGAGCGAACCGGCTTCCATGCGGGCCTTCGAGTCGAGGCCGATGGTCTCCAGGATGTCGTTCGTCCGCGCTTGGACCTCGTCGAACGAGTCCCGCCGGCGGAAGAAGTTGACCCGGAACGAGCCGTGTTCGGCCGCGAACGACGCGACCTGCACGTTCTCGCGCACCGTGAGTTCCGGGAGAATCGACGCCGTCTGGAACGACCGGCCGACGCCGAGCTGTGCGATTTCGAACGGCTTCATGCCGACGAGTTCGTTCCCGGCGTAGAACACCTCGCCCTCGGTCGGGCGCAGCCGACCGGTGATGGTGTTGATGAGCGTGGATTTGCCAGCGCCGTTCGGGCCGATGAGGGAGACGAGTTCGCCCTCTTCGACTTCGATGTCGACGCCGTCGAGCGCCGTGAGCCCGCCGAACTCCTTGGTGAGCCCGTGGGTTTCGAGCAGCGCCATCAGTTCTCACCTCCCGAGGAGTCGCCGGTCGAGTCGCCACCCGTGAGGGAGTCAAGCAGTTCTCTGGGTTCGCGGAGCGCGCCGGTGAAGGCGGTCGTCATCCCCCAGATACCGTCGCGGTAGACCCACACGACCGTGGTAAACGAAAGCGAGAGCAGGAGCAGCCAGTAGTTGCCGAGCGTCGGGAAGCCGTTGACGATGCCCTTGAAGTAGAAGAACACGAACGTCCCGATGACCGGCCCGGCGAGCGTGCCGAGGCCGCCGAGGACGGTCATGACGACGACGTCGCCGCTGACGGACCAGTAGAGTCGCTCGACGCCCGCGAACTGGGTGTTGACGGCCATCAGGCCGCCGGCGAGGCCGACGATGGACGCAGAGAGGAGGAACGCCGCGAACTTGTAGCGCCAGACGTCGAGACCGACGAACGCCGTCCGCGTCTCGTTCTCGCGAATCGCCTTGAAGATGAGCCCGTAGGGCGACTTGCGGATGCGCGTGATGGAGGCGACGACGGCGACGAAGAAGACGCCGACGAAGAGGTAGAGGTTGTTCACGATGAGTTCGCCGAGGAGGCCGCCGTACTGGTGTTCCAGTTCGAAGAACCCGAGAACGGGCGACCGCGGCACTTCGAGCCCGTTTATGCCCTTGGTTATCTCCACGAGCGGTTCTCGGGCGAGGAAGTAGAGGAACTGGCCGATAGCCAGCGCCACGATGGAGAAGTACACCGTGTGGAGGCGCAGGAGAATCAGCGCCGCGACCGCCCCGAGGGCGACCGCCGCCAGCGTCCCGACGACGATGACCGCCAGCGGGTCGTTGTACACGTGAATCGCGAACAGCGCCGAGGCGTAGCTCGCGGTCCCGAAGAACATGGCGTGCCCGAACGAGAGGAGGCCGGTCTGGCCCAACAGGAGGTTGAACCCGAGCGCGAATATCGACCAGATGAGAATCGTAACCGCGAGTCCGTGATACCCCTGGAAGATATCCGAGACGACCGGTGCCCGGCCGAACGCGTACGAGAACGTCAGGACGAACAGCACCGACGACAGGAGGACGAACGACTCGGTGTGCTTGATTCCGTCCCAGGTGTCCCAGCTAATCAACGACGATTCTTCGTCTACGGTCTTGTGGATGTTGTCCGTGCTCATTGTCCAATCTCCGCCGAGGGGAAGATACCGCTCGGCCTAATCGTCAGCACCACGATGGCCAGCAGATAGATACTGGCCTGCGTCATGCTCGGTTCGAGTTCCGTCGCCACCGCGAAGGTGAGCCCGGCGAGCAGCGCGCCGACGACGGTCCCGCGCAAACTGCCGACGCCGCCCATGATGACGATGACCAGCGACGGGATGATTATCTCCATGCCGATTTCGGAAGTCACGTTGAACAGCGACCCGCCGAGGACGCCGGCGAGTCCCGCGTAGGCGGCACCGACGGCGAATATCAGGAGGAACGGCCTACCGACGCGGATGCCGAGCATCTGCGTCATCTCGGAGTCTTCGGTCCCCGCCCGCACGGCCAGCCCGTAGTCGGTGTATTTGAAGAACGCGAAGATGCCGGCGACGAGCAACAGCGTGAGCGCGACGACGAGGACGCGTATCGTCGAGGCCGCGCTCATCCCCGGCGGCGTGCCGATGACGGGAAGCGAAATCGCGCCCGTGAGCCACTCGGGCCGGGGGTAGATGGTCCCCGTCCGGCCGAAGAGGATGGCGACCAACTCTTGAGCGGCGATGAGGATTCCGAATGTCACCAACAGCTGGTCGAGAAGTTCTCGCTCGTAGAACGGTTTTGCGATCCAACGCTCCATCGCGACGCCGAGGACGAAGATGACGACCGGCGTCAACACGAGCGCGGGTATGAACCCCCAATCGAGTCCGACCTGTCCGAAGTCGCTCAACAGTCCGCCGTACTGCTCGCTCGACGCGATGAGGAGCCCGATGTACGCGCCGCTCAAGTAGAGGACGCCGTGAGCCATATTCACGTATTTGAGCGACCCGAACACGATGGACAGGCCGACCGCGACGAGCAGGTACAGCGATGCGACGCTCAGCGCGATGAAGAGGAACCCGACGATGCTGTCGATATTCATCGTTTCCACCTCGGTACAGATGTGAGTAAGCACTTCATGGTGTGCACGATTATTCATGAATTCTTCAGTATGTTAATCTTGTGTTTCGCTGACTTCTGGCATGCCAGCGGGCCGCTCTCCGGGTTCGTCGGGGGCGGTCCCGGATGTCGGCGCGGCGCGAATGCAGTCGAGCGGGAGAATGGCGTGCGCGCGGCCGAGAACGCCGATGGCCGCTCGCGGATTATCGACTGCAGAAAATGGGAGTAAGGTACGTCGTATCGAGGCTTGGTCCGGCCGTTACTCGTCTCCGTACTCGTTGTCGCCCATGGCGCAGTTCGACGCCGGGAACTCGCTGCACTCGTAGACGAGCGGGTCGGTCGTCTCGACGATTTCCGTCCGGATACCGAGTTCCTCGGCGCGGTCGTCGCCGACGCCGCGGACCATGTACCACGGGCGCTCGACCTGGTGGTCGCAGGTCCGGTACGCGGAGTCGCCCCACGCGAGGCTCCACTCGAACTCTTCGAGCGTTCGAACCACCGTCGGCGGGTGGAACGTGCCGGCCTCCTCGACGGCGGCCGCGTACACCATCATCGACTCGTAGGTGTGCAGCGAACTCTGGTTGGGCGTCTCGTCGTACTCCTCTCTGTAGGACTCGACGAACACCTGGCTCGGTTCGTTGTCGGCGTTCGGGTTCCACGGCTCCATACCGAGGACGCCCTCCGCGTCCGCGCCGAGCGGGTCGAGGGTGAACGCGCTGACGTGCGGGATGATGACGTCGATGTCGTCGGTCAGGCCGGCGTCTCGCAGTTGCGCGAGGCCGCTGGCGGCGAAGTTGCCGAAGCTGGAGAAGTACAGCGTGTCGGCACCGGAGTCTTCGAGCGCCTGAATCTGGGAGCTGTGGTCGGTCTCGCCCTCCGCGATGGCGGCACCGCCGGCGTCCTCCCACGGACCCTGTTCGGTGAGGTACTTGCGGGCGGCGTCGCGGTTCGACTGCCCGTAGGAGTAGTCCATGTAGATGTGGAACAGCGAGCGGTCCTCGCCGAGGACCGAGGGCGCGGCCTCGCCCATCGCCATCCCGATAATCTCCGCGTGGAACGTCGGGTGGAAGTAGTATCGCGAGCAGTTCTCGCCGGAGATGCCGGCGGACGTGGAGTTACCGCCCATGAACGGAACCTTCTCTCGCTGGGCGACGTTCTGCATCGCCATCGTCACCGTACTGGACATGCCGCCCGTCCAGAACTGGATGTTGTCCCGCTGAATCATCCGCTCGATGTTGTCCTGTGCCGTGTCGGCGCTGCCGGCGGTGTCGGCCTTCGTCGGCTCGACCTGGTAGCCCATGATGCCGTCGCCGCTCAGTTGGTCCCAGTAGTCGACGAGGCCGCCGCCCTCGTTCAGGTGTTTGACCGCGAGGTCGAAGCCCTTCTCTTGGTCTTGGCCGTCGGGACCCAACGCGCCGGAGGTCGGCCCGTTGAATCCGATGCTCACGGAGTTCCCCTCGGGTGGGAAGTTCCCGATAGCCTCGTAGTCCTCGCCGCTGTCGTCGCCGCCGGACGTGTCCCCGCCAGAGGAGTCGTCGCCACCGCCGCCGTCGGTGTTCTCGGTCTCGGAACCACCCCCACCGGTACAGCCCGCGAGGCCGGCCGTGAGTCCGGCCGTCCCGATTGCTTTCAGATAGCGTCGCCTGGATTCGTCAGTTAGCGCTGGTTGATCAGTCATGTTTCTTCGGAACGCTGGTAGTGACATGGTGTCATGGTATAGTTAAACTTTGTGATTATCCGGGTAGAAAACAGGTCACCCGGCCGGTCCGCGAGCGCGAAATCATCCTCGTCGGCGCTCAGCACGTCGTCGGCAGCGGGGGCGCCCCCCGAGTCCCGTTCTCGATTCGGAAACGCCCGGGTTAGGCCGCCGCCCGCATGCGGCGGTCGATTGCCTTCGCGAGCGTGAGCGCGAACTCCTCGTCGTTGATGTTGGCCGACGACTCGATGACTTCCACGTGGTCGTCGAGGTGCTCGCGCAGCGCGTCGAACAGCGCCTCGTCGGCCTCGGGGTCGTAGAACTCCTCGCCTTCGGCGTCGAGCATCGAGACGCCGCCGAGCGGGAGCGCGAGCGTGGTCGGCCCGGTCGCGGCGTTGAGCTTCTCCGCGATGATTCGGCCGAGTTCGGCGTTCTCCTCCGGGGTCGTCCGCATCAGCGTCACCTGCGGGTTGTGGACGTGGAACTGCCGGCCGTCGAACTCGTCGGAGATGGAGTCTTTCGGCCCGAAGTTGACCATGTCGAGCGCGCCGGTCGAGACGACCTGCGGGATGCCGCGCTCGGCCGCGGCGTCGAGCCGGTTCGGACCCGCCGCCAGGACGCCGCCGACCAGTTCGTCGGCCCACTCGGTCGTCGTGACGTCGAGCACGCCGTCGATGACGCCCTCCTCGATGAGCGACTCCATCGCCCGACCGCCGGTCCCGGTCGCGTGGAAGACGATGGTCTCGTAACCCTCTGCTTCGAGCCAGTCGCGCGCCGTCTGGACGCACGGCGTGGTGACGCCGAACATCGTGATTCCGATGGTCGGTTTGTCCTCGGTCTCGACGTCCGGTTCGTTCGACACCATGCCGACCATCGCGAGCGCCGCGTTGGAGATGACGGTCCGCGAGAGTTGGTTGAGCCCCTCGATGTCGGCGACCGAGTACATCATCGCGATGTCGTGGTAGCCGATGTACGGCTCCGTGTCCCCCGAGGCCATCGTCGAGAGCATCAGTTTGGGGACCCCCATCGGAAGCGCGCGCATCGCGGCCGTCGCGACCGACGTGTTCCCGCCGCCGCCCAGACCGAGGACGCCGTCGAGTCGGCCCTCCGCGTGGAGTCGCGCCGCGACGACGGCCGCACCGTCGCCCATGGTTTCGATGGCCTTGCCGCGGTCGCCGGCCTCCCGAAGCGCTTCGAGGGTGCTGCCGCCCGCCTCGGCCACGGCCGCGGCGTCGGTGTCCGGTTCGATTTCGGGCGCTCCCATCACGCCGACGTCGACGAGATGAACCTCGAGTCCCTGCCCTTCGAGCACGTCGCGGGCGAACCCTATCTCCTCGCCCTTGGTATCGAGCGTGCCGACGATGACGACGCTCATCGGTCACCCGTGGTGGACCGCTCGCGTCGGGTCGGTCCGCACCCGTCGTTCGAAACCTCGACGCCGCGCGGCGTCGCCGCCGGTGCGACTGATTGTGTGCATGCGCGGTTCATACTTGCAATCGTGGGAACACTACAGACTGTAATCAATATTGGGGTCAGTCCAACGTTCACCGGCTAGTGACGCATCGAGACATCCGGACACGACTTGCCGCTGGACAGTACATTCAAGTAATGTTAGTTCATGAGATTTGGTAGCCCAAATCAATGAGCCGACGGAAATAATGGCTATACTTCCGTTACACCTCGCCTGTCAGTTGGGTGGGAACGCGGGAGTGAGAGCCACCCGTTCGGCGAATTGGCCGGGTACACGGCTGGGTTGCGGTTCGCGAGAGCAGCGCAGTCCTGTAATCGCACGGTAACCAACGACGACAGCGACCGACGCAACACACTATGACACACGACGACGACACGACACGGGAATCGAATCCCGACGACGGCGACAGCGAGGGACTGAACATCAACCGACGCAACTTCATGAAAGTGAGCGGCGTCGGGGCGGCGAACTTCCTCGGGGCCAGCGGCGTCGCACAGGCGAAACAGCTCACCACCGACGACACGATTCGCCTCGTCGCGACGGAGGGAGACATTCTCGCGGCGTACACGAACGAGGAGTCGGTTATCGAGGGTTCGGGCCTCGCCGACGCGATATCCGACTGGCGTCAGGGCGACCTGACGACGAACTCCCTGCTGAAGGGGATCAACAGTTGGCGCAACGGGACGGAGATAGAGACCTCGGCGGACTCGTTCTCGTGGGTCGCGACCGCGCCCGACGAGATGGAGGACACGGCCAACCCGACGCTCGTCATGCACGAGGGCGAGGAGTACGAAATCGAGCTCTCGAACGCCATGGACGAGGACATCACGTTCATGCTCGCGGACCCGACCGGCGAGGTGATGGAGTCGTTCTCGACGATGCAGGGGTCTGGCGACTCACAGACGGTCAGCTTCACCGCCGAGTCGTCGATGGCGATGTACTACGCCGAAGAGCACCCCGAGGAGATGCGGGGGAGCGTCGAGATAACGCCGCCTCCGGCCGAAGACAACATCAGCGTCCTCATGATGGGCGGCCCGCAGGGCGGCAGTCACAACGCGCCGGCCCGGCAGGTCCAGCTCACCGAGTACATGCTGGACCGGGGCATCGAGGTCCAGTACACCGACCGACTCGCCGACCTCGAACCCGACGTGCTCCACCGCTACGACGCGTGGATCATGATGGACAACCGCGGCGCGAACTACGGCCAAGAGCTGACTCCGGAACAGGAGGAGTCCATCGTCGAGTTCGTCGAGAACGGCGGCGGCTTCATCCCGATACACAGCGCTTCGGCGTGTTTCACCGGGTCGGACGCCTACATGAACCTCGTCGGCGGTCAGTTCGCCGCTCACAACTTCGGCGAGATGACGACGAGCTTCGCCCAGCCGAGCCATCCGATTCTGTCGACCCTCGACCCCATCACGGTCGAAGACGAGACGTACCGCCACATGAACCTCAACGACGATATCAACGTGCTCGCCTACGGGCAGTTCCCCGACGGCGACAGCATCCCCGAGTACGACGAGGGACGCGACCAGGGCGAACCGTGGTCGTGGACTCGTACGCAGGGCGACGGGCGCGTCTTCTACACCGCGTGGGGTCACGGGAGAGCTCCGTGGGCGACGGACGGCTTCAAGGCCCTCATCGAGAACGCGATTCGCTGGGTCACGAAGAACGAAGACACCATCGCCGACGATACCAAGGTCCTCAACGACCTGGAGTTCATCGACGCCGACATCCCGTACTATCCGCCGCCGGAGGGTAGCCTCCTGCCGACTGAGGTCCCCGAGGAAGTCGGCAGCGGAACGAGCTGGAACAAGATGCAGCGGGCGTTGAACCCCAGCGAGACGGTCAGACGGACGATTACGCCGGAAGGCTTCGACCTCAAGCCGTTCGTCACCGAGTCCGACCTGCCGGACGACGTGAAGGGGAACATCCTCGACGCGAAGTTCGACGCGCAGGGTCGCGTCTGGCTGTCGGTCACCCGCGACTATCCGAACGAGCTAGGCCAGGGCCGCGACAAAATCGTCGTCTGCGAAGACACGGACGGCGACGGACAGGCCGACGAGTTCACCGTCTTCGCGGACGGCCTCTCGGTGCCGGTCAGCATGGTTGTCGTCGAAGACGGCGTCATCGTCGCCGACCTCGACGACCCCAGCGAGAGCGGGAAGATGGTCCACCTCGTCGACACGGACGGAGACGGCCAGGCCGACGAGCGAAACGTCCTGTTCTCCGGGTTCGGTAACGGCGACACCCACGCCGGCCCCAACGAACTGGCCCACGGCATCGACAACTGGATTTGGGGACAGGTCGGGTACGGCGGCTTCAGCGGCACCATCGCCGGCGAGGAGCGAAACTTCAGTTCCTCGGTCTACCGATTCAAGTTAGAAGACGGCTCGGTCACCGACTTCGAAATCGTCGGCGCGCTGCCGGGGAACCAGGCGGGCCTCGGTTTCACCGAGGAGGGTCTCGCCTTCGGTTCGGCCGCGACCTCCGGGCGACCGAGCAACTACTTCGCAATCCCGCATCAGTACTACGACCTCATCGAGGGAACCGGGCCGAACGACTTCGGCGCGGCGTCTGATTCGAACCGGTTCCTCCCGGTCACCGACCGCGTCCGGCAGGTCGACCTCCACGGCGGGTACACCGCGGCGACCGGCCACACCATCTACACGGCGCGTGAATATCCCGAGAAGTACTGGAACAACACCGGCTTCGTCGGCGACGGCACGGGTCACATCCTCGGGTCGTTCTTCCTCTCGCAGGACGGTGCGGGCTACAACACCCACTACGCCCACAACATCGCCGGCGGCACCGACGCGTGGTTCGCGCCGTCGTACTCCTCCGTCGGCCCGGACGGCATGCTGTGGTTCATCGACTGGTACAACTACATCTACCAGCACAACCCGACGCCCGGCGGCTTCGAGAACGGCCCCGGCAACGCGTACATGACCGAGGTACGCGACCTGTCTCTTATACACATCTCTGATGGCGNGAGATGTGTATAAGAGACAGCGTCGACACGCTGTCGAGTTCGAACATGTTCTGGCGGCGGACGGCCCAGCGGCTGTTGGTCGAACGGAACGAGACGGGCGCGCTCTCGTCGCTCGTCGACCTCGTCACGACGGAGACGCTCGACGAGATCAACCTCGACCCGGCGGCGATTCACGCGCTGTGGACGATGCACGGCCTCGGCGCGCTCGACGCCGACACCGGAAACAGCACCGCGATTCAGGCCGCGCTCGGCGCGCTGACGCACTCTTCGCCGGGCGTCAGGCTCACCGCGCTCCGCGTCCTGCCGTCGACGACGGACACGCGACAGGCGATTCTCGACAACGACCTCCTCAACGACGAGGACGGTCGGGTCGCCATGTGGGCGCTCGTCGCGCTCGCGCAGACACCGTCGGACGACGCGTCCGGCGAGGCGGTCTACCAGATGATCAGCGCCGAATCGAACTACCGCGACACGGTCCTCGTGGACGCGGCGTCGCTCGCCGGCGCGACCCACGCCGACGGCTTCATCCCGGCGTACGAGGCCAACGAGGACACGAGTGACGGCGGGGACGACACCGACGAGCTGCCGAACCTCCTCGAAAACCCCTCGTTCGAGACGCCCGTCGGCGGCGACACCGGCGGCGACTCCGACCCGATGCCGGCCGGCTGGTCGACCACCCCGTACACCGGCTCGCCCGAATTCACGTACGCCGAGACGGGCTACGAGGGCGACCGGAGCGTCCAGGTGTCGTCCACCGAGGGCGCGGACGCCTCGTGGAACACGACGGTCGCCGTCGACCCGAACACCGAGTACACCCTCTCCGCGTACGTCAAGACCGACAGCGTCCAACTCGTCGACGGTACCTCGATCGGCGAGGGCCCGCTCGGGGCGACTATCAGCGTCGAGCAGCTAGCGAACACGGACTCGGGAACGCAGTGGGACACGATTCCGTCCGGACTGACCGGCACCAACGACTGGACGGAGGTGAGCATCACCATCAACAGCGGCGACCTCGAAGAACTCCAGATCAACTGCCTGTTCGGCGGCTACGGCGAGGCGACCGGCACGGCGTGGTTCGACAGCGTCTCGCTGACCGACCCGGACGGCACCGACGTGCTCTCGAACGGTTCCTTCGAAGAGAGCACCGGCAGCAACGAACCCGCGATGCCCGCCGACTGGACGACGAACACGTTCGCGGGCACCGCCGAGTACACCTACGCGGACGCGGGTCAAGACGGCAGCCAGAGCGTCCAAATCTCGTCCGCGGAGGGCGCGGACGCGGTCTGGCTCACCGACGGCATCTCGGTCCAGCCCGAGACGGAGTACACGCTCAGCGGCTGGATAAAGACCGAGAACGTCCAGACGAGCGACTCAGCTCGCGGCGCGCTGTTCAACGTCCACACGACGGACTTCGAGACGGACCCGCTGACCGGAACCAACGACTGGACGGAAGTGAGCACCACGTTCACGACGGGTGCCGACACCACGACGGTCCAGATCAACTGCCTGTTCGGCGGCTACGGCAACGCGACCGGCACGGCGTGGTTCGACAACGTCTCGCTGACCGACCCCGACGGGAATAATCTCCTGCCGAACGCGTCGTTCGAGGAGAGTTCGGACACCGACTCGTCGTCCGAGCCCGAGGGCCCGGCGAACTGGGAGAGTACCACTTACGGCGGCACGGCCGAGTTCACCTACACCTCAGACGTGGCGCGGACGGGTGATTACAGCGTCCGCGTCGACTCCACGGAGGGAGCGGACGCGTCGTGGACGCAGTTCCGCGACGACCTCGAACCGAACTCCGAGTACCGCTTCCGCGCGTGGGTCAAGACCTCGGACGACTTCAGCAACTCCGAGGACGGCTTCGGTGAAATCGGAAGCTCCTACGGGGTCACCATCAACGTCCACTCACTCGGACAGGGCTCCGTCACGGACTACTACACGGACCCCGTCGAGGACTGGCAACTGCTCGAAACGACGTTCTCGACCGGCGCGTCGCCCGGTGAGTTCCAGTTCAACCTGTTGTTCGGCGGCTGGGGCAACGCCACCGGTACCGCGTGGTTCGACGACACCGAACTCAAGCGCATCGGCGGCTCCGGCAACGGGCTGGAACTCGTCTACGACCGCGTCACCGAACACGTCGAGGCGACCAGTGGTGACGGGAGCGACGACGGCGGCAGCGACGACGGCGGCAGCGACGTCATCCCGTCGGGGTCGACCATCGAACTCGAAGCCGAGAGCAACGAGGGCTGGACCGGCGTCTCGCCGTCCGGTATCGCGGACGCGACGAACCCGACGCTCACCCTCGAAGCCGGCGGCGAGTACACGGTCACGTGGACGAACCGCAACGGCGCGCCTCACAACTTCGAGGTCGTCAACGGCGACGACACCGTCGTGAACGACATCTCCACGTCGTACCTCGCGACGCAGGGCGAGTCACAGAGCGTCACGTTCACCGTCACCGACTCGATGGCGGAGTACGTCTGTCGCGCCCACAGCTTCCGGATGCGCGGCACCATCGAAATCGCGAGCTCGGGAGGTAACTGAGCGGGCGAGACGCGTTCCGACCGCGGTCCGTGGCGTCTTTTCTTTCGTATCGAACTTGAGCCGAGCGACGCGGAAAATCAGCACTTCGGGCGCGTCGCGGCGATGCCTGGACTACACCTACACCTGCGGGCCGGCGAACAGCGACGGGCGCTCGAACGCGAGCGACACGTCGTCAGCGATGCCGAGCAGGTCCGCGACCGTCGGGGCGAACCGCCGGGCGTCGACGATTCGGTCGGACGAGCCGTCGGGGGCCGCCGGCCCGCCGAAGCCGTAGAAGCCGCGCGTCTCGGGGTCGACGCGACCGTGCGACCCGGACACCTTCGTCGGGTCGAGCGTCACGAGCCCTTCGTCGCCGAGAAACAGTTCGCACGGGTCGAAGCCGGGCTTGGCGTGGATGTCCATCTCCGTCGCGTACGACGGCGCGTCGGCGTCGTCGGTCCACCAGTAGTACTGGAACCACGCGTCCGCGTCGGCGACGGCGACGAGGTCGCCGGCGTTCGGGTGGTTCGCGTCGCCCCGCGCTTCGCCTTCGACCACGGCGTCGACGCCGGGGAGCGATTCGAGAACCTCTCGGGCGGCCGCCGGCCGGTCGGTGTACACGTGCGCGATTTGGTGGTCGACCATCGCGAACGCCGACGACGCGGCGACGTCGACTTCCTCGCCGCCCTCGCCGTCGTCGCGAACCGAGAGCAGCCCCGCGTCGCGGAGCGCCCGGTTCGGGAACACCGGCGTGTCGACCGCGTTGAAGCCGTACTCGTTGACGACGCCGACCGCCGTCTCGGACCAGCGGGACGTCGCTTCGAGCCAGTCGAGGAACTCGCCGACGAGGTCGTCGACGACGCCCACGGCCTCCCGAAGTTCCGGGGAGTCGGGGCCGTGCCGCTGGGCGTCGTAGTCGAGGTGCGGCACGTACACCCACAGCAGGTCAGGGTCGTACCGCGCTAGCGACTCCCGCGCGGCCGCGAGAATCCACTCGCTGCTGCGCTCGTCGGCGACCGGCCCCCAGTAGTTGTGTAAGGGGAAGTGGCCGTACTCCTCGCGGAGGGCGTCGTAGAACTCGTCGGGGTTCGTCCAGCAGTCCATCTCCATGAGGTTGTTGTCCTCGTCTTCGATGGGCGACGGCGTGACGGCCACGTCGGCGCTCGTGCCGATGAGGTGTTGGAAGAACAGCGCGCCCGTCGTGAGGCCCGCCTCGTCGCTCGCGGCTTCCCACAGGCGCGTTCGCGTCCCCCGGTCGCGCTCCCAGAACTCGGCGACCTGCCGGTCGCGGTCGAACTCGCCGCTGGACACGTCGCCGTGGGCGGCGGGCGACTGCCCGGTCGAGAGGGTCGTCTGTGCGGGCACCGTGACGCTCGGAAACGGCGGTTCGAGCGCCCCGGACGGCTTTCCGGCAAGTAGGTCGGCGATATTCGGTGCCAATCCCCCGTCGAGATGTTCTTGTTGGAGTCCGACGACGTCGAGGACGACGACGCGCCCGGCACCGGACGCGGTCGCGTCCGAGGTCCTTCGAGCCGTCACGTTCCCTCCGCGTGGCGCTCCGCGTAGTCGTAGAGGAGTCGGAACTGCTCGGACAGTTCGTGTCTGTCGACGCCCTCGGGGGACTTGAAGAAGGACGCGAGGTGCGGCATCGTCCCGCCCTCGCCGCGCTCGTCGGCGAAGGCGGCCAGCCGGACCATGTCGAGGACGAGCGGGGCGGCGAGCGCCGAGTCGGCGCCCTCCCACGTGAACTGCATCTTCATCTTCGTCCCGAGGAAGCCCTCGAAGTGGACGTGGTCCCACGCGGTCTTCCAGTCGCCGAGCGACGGCGTGTAGTCGATGCGGACCGCGTTGTGGGTCTCGTACCCGAGGATGTCGTCCAGCAGGCTGCCCTTGCTCTCTATCTTCCCCGCCTTGTTCGCGTCGTCTTCGAGGACGAGTCCGTCGCTGTTGCCGAGGATGTTGTGGCCTTCCCACGAGAGAACGCGCAGGTTCCGCCCCGCGAACATCGGTCCGAGCGCGGACTTCATCAGCGTCTCGCCGGTCTTCCCGTCGCGGCCCATGTGCGGCACCTCGTTTCGCTCCGCGAGTTCGCACAGCCCGCCGAGCGAGGAGCCGGTACTGGGAGTGAAGTTGATGTACGGGTGGCCGTCGAGGAGCGCCGCGTACGCGTACAGGGCGCTCGCGGGGAGGTTCGGGTCGTCGCGCTCGACCGCCGTCTCGAACGCCGCCAGCGTGTCGTAGTCGCCGGGCGTCGGAATCGGCGGCTCGGTCGACGCGGCGTTCACGACGACCAGCCGGTCGACGTCCTGCGAGTCGGCGAAGGCGGCGTAGTCGGCCCGTATCTCCTCGACGATGTCGGCGACGGCCACGTCGTCGCTCTCCGTCCCCGAGGACATCCCCTCGACCGCCTCGCCGCACCGACGCGCGGTTCCGAGTTCGACGCGCTCGTCGATTTCGCGGAGGTCCTCGCGGACCGCGTCGAGGGTGTCGGGTGCCACGACGCCGCCGTGGCCCGCCATCTCCTCGGCGGTCTCCTCGATTCGCTGAGAACGGATGTCGTGACCCCCGAACACGAGGTCGTCGAGGGCGGGAAGGTCGAGCGCGGCCACCGGTTCGCGGGCCGTCACCATCCCGGTCGTGTCCGCGACGCCGCGGGCGATTGCGCGCGCGCCGGTCATCGAGACGCTCGCGACGTTACCTCTGGCTCCGATTATCCAAACTCCGACTGTCATCGACTCACGATTGCGGTGGCCGATACATAACCTTGTCCGTCAATCATGATTGTTTCCGCGTCGGTGCCGGCGGGCGACCGCTCACCAGTCGAGGGAGGTGTCGGCGTCCCGCCTGTCGAGTTGGTCGCCGTGTTTGCTGAAGTCGAGGCTTCGGTCGAGGACCGTCTCCTCGGGGTGTCGCCACGTCTCGTCGCAGTCGACGCAGCGCCACTCCTCGTAGGGGCGACCGTCCTCGGGCGTGACGCGGTTCGATTCTATCGGCTCGCCGCAGAACGGGCAGTGTTCCGGCATGCGACTACGGGGTCGGCGCGGACGAGTAAATAGCTGTCTCCGCCGTCGCTTGCGGTCGCTTCAGTCGGTCGCTTCGCCCGGTCGTTGCGCCCTCGTCCCGCGGCCGTCACCGAATCCACCGAAACAATGATTAACTACCATCAGAGAGGTAGGTCACATGTCGATACCAATTATCGACCCGCACATGCACATGGTGTCTCGCTCGACGAGCGACTACGAGCGCGCCCGGCTCGCGGGCGTGGAATGTTGCGTCGAACCCGCGTTCTGGAGCGGGACGGACAAGCAGCACGCGGCGTCGTTCTTCGACTACTTCGAACAGATAATCGAGTTCGAGACCGACCGGGCCGAGCGGGCGGCGGGCATCGACCACTACGTCACCGTCGGCCTCGAACCGAAGGAGGCGAACTACCCCGAGATGGCGGAGGCCGTGATGGACGGGCTCCCCGAGTACCTCGACCGCGAGCACGTCGTCGGACTCGGCGAAATCGGACTCGACCAGGGGACCGAAGCCGAGGAGTACGCGTTCAGACGCCAACTCAGAATGGCGGAAGAACGCGAACTGCCGGTCATCATCCACACCCCGCACACCCAGAAGCCCGAGGGGACCGAGCGACTCGTCGAGATGATTCAGGACGAAGACGTGACCGAAGAGCGAATCGTCATCGACCACAACACCGAGAACACGGTCGATATCTCGCTGCAGACCGACTGTTGGCTCGGCTTCACCCTCTACCCCGGAAAGATAGACGCCGAGACGACTATCGACATCCTCGAGGAGTACGGCACCGACAAGATGCTGCTCAACAGCGCCGCCGACTGGGACCCGTCTGACCCGCTCGCGGTCCCGAAGGCCCGAGACAAGATGCTCGACCGCGGCTGGGACCGAGACGAGGTCCGGAAGGTCGTCTACGACAACCCCCGGGAGTTCTTCGGCCAGTCGCCGAACTTCCACTACGAGGTGTGACCGATGGAGTTTGGCTTCTCGATGAACGCGTTCCGGCAGCGAACTCTCACCGAAGGCGTCGAGGCGATAGCCGACGCCGGCTACGACGGCGTCGAAATCCTGCTCGACGACCCGCACCTGTTCCCGGGGACGGCCGACGGCGACGACCTCGAACGAGCTCGCTCGCTCCTCGACGACTGCGGCATCGACGTCAGCAACTGTAACGCCTTCATGCTCAGCGCCATCGAGCCCTCCGCGGAGAGTCGGGCGGCGACGTTCAACCGCGACACCGAGGCGTTCCACCACCCCTCGTTCGTCGAACTCGCGGCCGAGGACCGACAGGCGCGGGTCGACCACACGAAGAACGCGCTCGCCACCGCGGCCGCGCTCGGTTCGGAGAGCATCTCGATTCCGCCGGGCGGCCCGGTTCCCGAGCGCATGTCGCGGGCGGACGCGCTCGACGCGTTCGTCCGGGGGCTCCGCGACGTCGCCGACGCCGCGGAGAAACTCGGCGTCGACGTGCTGGTCGAACCCGAACCGCACCTGCTCATCGAGACCTCCGAGGACTTCCTCGACCTCCTCGACCGCGTGGACTCGCCCCGAATCGGCTGTAACTTCGACGCGGGACACTTCTACTCGGTCGGCGAGGACCCGGTCGAACTGGTGGAGCCGCTCGCGCCCCACACGCCGCACTACCACCTCGAAGACATCCCGGGCGACCGCACCCACGAACACACCCAACTCGGCGAGGGTGCGATGGACATCGACGGCTTCCTCGAAGCGGTCGAAGCGACCGGCTACGACGGCTACGTCACGGTCGAACTGTACCCCTACCAGGAGACCGCGGCGGAGACGGCCCGAACCGCGATGGAGTACCTCGAAGCCCATGGGTGGGCCTGACCGCGCGGGTCGGAAACGAGAGCCGGACCGACCGACGAACCGACGATGAACCGAACGAACGCGACAGCCTCGACCGGCGGCCTTCGACGCTCGCTCGCGAGTCTCGCCAGACTCGTCCGCGTCCCGAACCTGTTCACCGCGCCGCCCGACGTCATCCTCGGGGCGGTGTTGGTCAGCGGCGGCCGCCCGTCGGTTCCGCTGTCGTCGCTCGCCGGCGTCGCACTCGCCTCGGTGCTGTTGTACGCGGCCGGCACGACGCTCAACGACTACGTCGACGCCGACGAGGACGCGCAGTTCCGTCCGGAGCGCCCGATTCCGTCGGGAGACGTGTCGCGCACGCGAGCGCGGAACCTCGGGGTCGCGCTCCTCTGTGCCGGCGTGGTCGTCGCCGCGGCCGCCGGGGGACCGACCGCCGGCGTCGTCGCCGTCGTCCTCGGTTCGTTCATCGCGCTCTACGACGGCGCGCTCAAGGGGACGCCGCTCGGCTTCGCGGCGATGGGCGGTTGCCGGGGAGCGAACGTCGCCCTCGGCATGGCGGCCGTGGCGGGGGCTCCCCCGTCGCTGTCGGCTCCGACGTGGGTCTACGTCGTGCCGGTCGTCGTCGCGCTCTACATCGCCGGCGTCACGTACATGGCCGAGCGGGAGACCGGTCCGGGCGACTCGGGCTCGGTGCTGGTCGGGATGGCCGGCGTCGGACTCGCCGTCGGGTCGGTCGTCGCGGCCGGCGCGGCCGTCGGCGTCGACTCGACCGACTCCGCGACGGTCGTCGTGGCCGGCGGACTCCTCGTCTGGTTCGCGGCGTGGACCGGCCGCGACCTCCTGACCGCCTACGCCGACCCCCGTCCGGGCACCATCGGCCCCGCGGTCGGCACGTGCGTCCTCGCGCTCGTCGTGTTGAACGCGGCGGTCGCCGGGCTTCTGAGTCCCGCGTGGGGCGTCGTCGCGGCGGCGTTCGTCGCCCCCGCGGTCGGCCTCTCGTCCGCGTTCGACGTGTCGTGAACCGACGCGGCGCGTCGGTCCGTCGGCGCGTCGGGTTCCGTCCCGAACGATTGGCAGTACCAAAACAATTATTCATGTGTGACTGTACCACGACGTATGGTACAGTTAGCCTTCTCTACGAACGCGTACACGCGTTTCGACCTGCCAGAGGCGATCAGGCGAATCGCCGACCACGGCTACGACGGGGTCGAGCTACTGGCGGACGTGCCGCACGCGTTTCTCGCCGACTTCGACGAGACCGACCGCGAGCGCGTCCTGACGGCGCTGGACGAGACGGGACTCTCCGTGTCGAACATCAACGCGAACACGACCTGCGGCTACTACGACGACGCGCCGCCGTCGGCGTTCTTCGACCCGACGCTCATCTCGGCCGACGAGGAAGACCGCCGGTGGCGCATCGAGTACACGAAGGCCGCCATCGACTTCGCCGCGCTGGTCGACGCGCCCGCGGCGTGCGTCGCCAGCGGGTCGTCGCTTCCCGGGACGCCGCCGAGCGAGGCTTACGAGTACCTGCTCGAATCGCTCGACGAACTCACGGCGTACGCCGAGGACGCCGGGGTCGACCTCGGCATCGAGTTCGAACCGGAACTCCTCGTCGAGTGCACCGAGGAGGTGTTGACGCTCATCGACGACGTGGGGAGCGACGCGCTCGGCGTCAACTTCGACGTCGGCCACTCGGCCGTCTACGGCGAGGACCCCGCCGAGAGCATCCGGCAGTGCGCCGGCCACATCACCGGCATCCACCTCGAAGACATCGAGGGCGGCCGCCGCGGGAAACACTATCACCTCATCCCCGGCGAGGGCGACATCGACTTCGAGCCCGTCTTCGGCGCGCTCGACGACATCGGCTACGACGGCTTCGCGACGTTCGAACTGTACACGTACCCCGACGAACCCGACGACGCGGCCCGGCGCGCGCGAGAAGAACTGGCCGAATACGCCCGCTGAAGCGCCGCGGTTCGGCAGCAATTCGCGGCGAGAGACGCACCGAACACCGCCGCTGACGGCATCGATTCCCGCGAGCCACGTCGCGTGAGTGGCGTCGCGGTCCGCGCGCTCGGAAACGGTTCTCAGATAATCGTTAACTATTTGCATGGAGCTTTCGATTCACACGCTGATTGCATGCTTTCCAGCGAGAGCGAGCTATCCCCATCCAGAGGTAGCGCGCGCACGAGACGTCAGTCTCCTGTCCGACGAGTCGAACAGACACCGCCGGCGGTCGCGTCCCGCCGAGGCGAGGCGAAGCGGCCGACCGCCGCTTCGCATTCCGCTCGCGGAACGACTGCTCCATCGAACATCGACCTGACCACCGCGTCATGAGACCGAGCATACCACGTCCGGGGCGGTCGACGGAACTCCGGAACGCGCTCCCGGTCGTCGCGATGGCGGTCCTCTTGGTGCTCGGCTCGCTCGGTCTGGGCGCGGCTATCGCGCCGGTCGCCGCGGACGCCCACGGCGGGACGCTCACCCGGACGGTCGATGACACGACGCTCGCACCCGGCGAGTCAACCACGGTCACGGTCGAGGTAAACGCCTCCGAGCGGGGGAACTTCACCGTGGTCGAAGAGCTGAGTCCGGGCTTCGAGTCGGTCGAAATCGTGGACGCCGACGGCGCGGACTTCTCTGGCGTGCGGAACGCAGACGACGAGCTGTTCGCGACCTACGGCGACCGCGAGAGCGTCACGCTCGTCTACGAGGTGACCGCGGCCGACGACGCGAACGCGACGACCCACGAACTCACCGGATACGGCGACTTCGGCCTCGAAGACATTCGGGCCTCGACGACCGGTGACGGTGAAATCAACGTCTCGACCGACGACGGGGCGAGCGTGGTCCGCTCGGTCGACGACGCGACCCTCGCGCCCGGCGAGTCGGCGACGGTCTGGGTCGCCGTCGAACGGGACGAGGCGACGAACTTCACGCTCGTCGAGGAGTTCAGCCCCGCCTTCGGCTCGGTCGAAATCGTGGACGCCGACGGTGCGGACTTCTCGGGCGTCCGTGACGCCAACGACGAGCTGTTCGCGACCTACGGCGACCGGAAGCTCGCCACACTCGTCTACGAGGTGACCGCGGCCGACGACGCGACGACCGGCACGGTCTACGAGCTCGACGGTTTCTCGGACGTGAACGGCTCGCAGTCGGCGACTGACGGGACCAGCGAACTCAGCGTGCAGGAGTCGAGCGACGACGACCTCGCGGCCGTCCGGTCGGTCGACGACGCGACCCTCGCGCCGGGTGAATCGACCACGGTCCGGGTCGCCTTCGACCGCGACCGGGCGACGAACTTCACGCTCGTCGAGGAGTTCAGCCCCGCCTTCGGCTCGGTCGAAATCGTGGACGCTGACGGCGCGGACTTCTCGGCCGTACGCGACGCCAACGACGAGCTGTTCGCCACCTACGGCGACCGCGAGTTGGCCACGCTCGTCTACGAGGTGACCGCCGACAACGACGCGACGACCAGCACGGTCTACGAGTTCGACGGCTTCTCGGACGTGAACGGCTCGCAGTCGGCGACCGGTGGTTCCGGCGAAATCAGCGTTCAGGCGTCGGACGACGATGACTCCGGCGCGGTTCGCTCGGTCGACGACGAGACGCTCGCCCCGGGCGAATCCACCACCGTCACGGTCGAGGTCGACCGAGACGAGGCGGCGAACTTCACGCTCATCGAGGAGTTCAACCCCGCGTTCGCGTCGGTCGAAATCGTCGACGACGACGGCGCTGACTTCTCGGGCGTGCGGAACGCCAACGACGAACTGTTCGCGACTTACGGTGACCGCGAGAGCGTCACCCTCCAGTACCGCGTGACCGCCGGTGACGACGTGGACGCCGGAACGGCCTATCAGTTCGACGGCTTCACCGACGTGGACGGCTCGGAGGTGACGACCGGCGGCACCGACGAACTCGACGTTCAGAGCGAGTCCGACGACGACAACTGGGACCTCACCCGGTCGGCCGACGACACGACGCTCGAACCCGGTGAATCGACCGTCGTCTCGGTGGAAATCACCGGCAGCGAGGCGACGAACTTCACCGTCATCGAGGAGTTCAACCCCGGATTCGCATCGGTCGAAATCGTCGATGACGACGGCGCGGACTTCTCGGGCGTGCGGAACGCCAACGACGAACTGTTCGCGACCTACGGCGACCGCGAGAACGTCACCCTCCAGTACCGCGTGACCGCCGGTGAGGACATGGACGAGGACGCCTCGTACGAACTCAGCGGGTTCGCGCAGTTCGACGCCGACGACAAGGAGATGAGCGTCGACGGCCTCGAATCGCTCTCTGTCGGCGCTGACGGTGACAGCGGCGACGACGGGTCCTCCGACGACGGAGATGACGGAGACGACAGTAACGACGGCGACGGTGGTGACGACAACGACGGTGGCGATGGTGATGACAACGACGGCGACGACGGTGACGACGGTGACGATGGTGACGACAACGACGGCGACGATGGTGACGACAACGACGGTGACGATGGTGATGACAACGACGGCGACGACGGCGACGATGGTGACGACAACGACGGTGACGATGGTGATGACAACGACGGCGACGACTCGGACGACGGAACGACCGAGACGACGACCGCCGACCCCAACACGCCCGCGACGACCACGACTGACACGCCCGTCCCCGGGTTCGGTGTCTCGGTCGCGCTCGCCGCGCTCGTGATGGGCTCGGTCCTCCTCGCGCGCCGGCGAACGACCTAACGAGGCGACTCGTCTTCCCGCGCCCTCGAACGTCCTCGAATCCCCTCCGCTCCCGCTTTCGGCTCTAACTCGGTCATTCAGAAGATTTAATATAACAACTCCCAAGTCGTAGTTCAGGGTCCATCATGACAGACTGGTCTAGGCGGCGGTTTCTACAGACAGGCGCAGCCCTCGGCATCGCCGGAACGCTCCCGCAGACGACGACGAACGTGTCCGCGGCGTCACCGGCGTTGGATAAGTTCGTGCAACCGCTTCCGGTTCCGTCGGTCCGGGAACCGGACGGGCAGCGAGATGGCGCGGACGCCTACGAGATATCGGTCACCGAATTCACCCAACAGCTCCATCCGGACCTCCCGGAGACGACGGTCTGGGGGTTCGACGGGTCGTATCCCGGCCCGACCATCGAGGCGGACGCCGGGAGTCCGGTCCACGTTCGCTTCGACAACAGCGAACTCCCGAGCGACCACCTGTTCACCGTCGACGAGCGAATCGGCGGCACGACCACGGAGAACCACGCCGGCTACGACGGCCCGGTCCCGGAGGTTCGGACCGTCACCCACTTCCACGGCCTGGAAATCGACCCCGCGAACGACGGGCAGTCCGACATGTGGACCTCGCCGAGCGGGGTCGAGGGGCCGCGGTTCGACTCGGAGTGGCAGGAGCTACCGATGGAGCAGGGTCGGACGACCTCGACGTACCACGACCACACGCTGGGCATCACCCGGCTCAACGCCTACGCCGGGCTGCTCGGCCTCTACTCGATTACGACCGACGCCGAGCGAGAACTCGGCCTCCCGTCCGGCGACTACGACATCCCGCTGTTGCTGCAGGACAAGGAGTTCAACGACGACGGCTCGCTGCACTACCCCGACGAGTTCGTCTCGGCGTTCCTCGGCGACACCGCCGTCGTCAACGGGGCCGTGTGGCCGTACGTCGAGGTCGAACCGCGTCGGTACCGCTTCCGCATCCTGAACGGCGCCAACCACCGCTCGTTCGACCTCCAACTGGAGAGCGAAAGCGGGTCGGGCGCCCCGACGATGTATCAGTTCGCCCCCGGTCACGGTTTCCTCGAATCAGTCGTTCCCATCGGTCCGGGCGGCGACCTCGACTCGCTCTTGCTCACGCCCTTCGAGCGCGGCGAACTCATCGTCGACTTCTCCGACCACGCGGGCGAGACGCTCACGCTCACCAACGGGGCCGACATGGGCCCCGAGCTGACCGACCTCGTCCAGTTCCGCGTCTCGGACCCCGACACGTCGCCCGAAGATACGAGCACCGCCCCGGCGGACCTGTCGCTTCCCGAGCCGACTTCGTACGACGAGAGCGACGCGCGGGTGACCCGCGAGATGACGCTGGGTACCAAGGTCGACGTGGAAAACAACCTCATCACGCACACGCTGAACGGGTACGTCTTCGGCGACGAGGACGCGCCCGTCTACCCGCAACTCGGGTCGACCGAGATATGGGAACTCCAGAACGAGTCGGGCGGGAGACACCCGATTCACCTGCACCTGGTCACCTTCAGGGTCATCGGTCGCGGCCCCGACGGGACGCAGCCACCGGACCCCAACGAGCTGGGGCCGAAAGACACCGTCCGCGTCGACCCCGACGAGCGCGTGCGGATAATCGCCAAGTTCGAGGGGTACACCGGACAGTTCCCGTGGCACTGCCACATGCTCGAACACGAGGACAACAAGATGATGATTCCGTTCGTCGTCGAGAACCCCATCGCGGACTACGCGAACGAAAGCGACATCGTGGACGCGACGGGGCTGACCGACGCGGTCGGCGACTGGCGGAACGACGACCTCGAAACCGAGGTCCTCCTCGAGGTCATCGACCAGTGGCGAAGCGGCGACGAGGTCGCCTGACCGACTGTCGCCGAGTTACTGCACCGGTTCGGCCGAGCGGTCCGAGAACCACCGACTCCGAACGACGTACGCCACGAGGACGACCGCGGTGGCGACGCCGATGATCGAGTACACGTCGACCTCGGTGAGCGACCGGGCGGCCTCGCCGAGATAGACCGCGAGCAGCGCTTCGATGGTGTACCGACCGCCGCGGCCGAGCACCGACGCCGCCAGATACGTCCGGAGGTCGAGGTCGAACACGCCGGACCCGATAGAGAGCAGTTCGTACCCCTCGGGAATCGGCGCGAACGCCCCGAACGCGACCGTCACGAACCCGGAGCGCTCGAAGTATCGCTCGACCTTGTGAACCCGCTCGCCGGCGAACCGCGAGTCCAGCGCGCGCCGGCCCCCCTTCTTGCCCATGAGGAAGCCGACCAGCCCCGCCGACACCGACCCGACGGTCGCGACGGCCGCGTACAGGAGCGCGAACTCGGGGTTCGCCGCCGACAGTGGGACGAGCACCAAGTCCGGCGGGACGGGTAGCAAGAAGAATTCCAGGAACGCCACGAGCAGCAGCCCCGGCGCGCCGAGCGAGGCGAAAAACGCGGTCGATAGTTCGACAGTCTCCAGTACGTCTAGCATCGTCGTCTCTACGCAGCCGCTACTGTCAGTAATAATTATCGCTGTTCGTGAACACCGACTCCGCGAGCGGGAGGCTGCGAAACGAAGAGTCGCCGCGGGTGCAAAGCGGCGGGTTCGGTGGTGGCTCGCGGGTCGCGTCAGGTCGGCTGGTTCGCGAGTCGCGTCAGGCTATCGGCTATCGGCTGTCGGCTACCGGGTCAGTCGAGGGCTTCGGCCATCTTCTCGATGGGGTGCGGCGGGCGGGACTCGCCGGGTCTGTCGCCGAGTTGGGAGCGACACGACGCGCCGGGTGCCGTGACGACGTCGCCGGGGCTCTCGTCGACCTGACCGAACAGGATTTCGCCGATACCCTTCGAGAGTTCGTAGTGCTCTTCTTCGTAGCCGAACGACCCGGCCATCCCGCAACAACTGGAGTCGAGCGGGTCGACGGCGTAACCGGAGCGACGCAGGACGCCCACCGCGTGGTGGTCCTTGTTCGTCGCCTTCTGGTTGCAGTGGCCGTGGTACGTCAACGTCTCGGCGGGAGCGTCGAAGTCGAGGTGGTCGTCGGCGCGCACGACGTCGAGGTACTCCATGATGCCGTAGGCCGACCCCGAGACGAGTTCGACGCCCGTCCCGTCGAGGAGGTCGAGGTACTCGTCTTGGAACATCACCGCGTCCGAGGGCTCGACGAAGACGACGCTCCAACCGTCGTCCACGTAGGGGCGAAGCCGCCCGACGTTGTGCTGCGCTCGGTCGCGGGCCGTGTCGAGCATCCCCATCGAGAACGCGGCGCGGCCGCTCGCTTCGAGGTCGCTCGGAATCCGCACGTGGACGTTCGCGGCTTCGAGGACCTCCACGGCGGCTTTGCCGGGTTCGGGGTAGTTGTAGTTGGTGTAGGTGTCGGGGAACAGAAGCACCTTCCCTCGGGCGTCGGCGGGCGACACGGACGACCCACCCCGAGCCTCGAACCACTCCTCGAGCGACTCGCTGCTGAAGCTCGGAAGCTCGCGCTCGCTGGAGATACCGAGGACCTTCTCCATCACGAGGCGGCTTCCCGGAAGCTCCGCGGCGGCGTTCGAAAGCGGGGCGAGTTTGCTCCCGATTTTCGATAGGGTGTCGATGTTGCCGAACACCCGCGAGCGGAGGCTGGTGCCCTCCTTCTGGTGGTACTGGTGTTTCACCTCGGACTTCAGCTTCGCCATGTCGACGCCGGTCGGGCAGTCACTCTTACAGCCCTTACAGCCGACACAGAGGTCCAGCACCTCGGTCTGGAAGCGCTCGGAGTACAGTTCGTCCTCGGGGAGTTCGCCCGAGATGGCGGCCCGAAGCATGTTCGCGCGTCCGCGAGTCGTCTGGACTTCCTCCTTCGACGCGCGGTAAGTCGGGCACATGGTGTTCGAGTCGGTCTGCCGGCAGGTGCCACAGCCGTTACAGAGTTCGACGAGGTGCGAGAAGCCGCCCTCGTCGTCGAAGTCGATGGCGGTCTGGGGCTCGACGGACTGGTAGTCCGGGCCGTACCGGAGGTTCTCGCGCATGTCCGCGCCGACGCCGCGGTCGCTGTCCGGCCCCGGGTCCGAGGGACCGTCTCGGTAGACGACGTTCCCGGGGTTGAACATCCAGTCGGGGTCGAACGCCGTTTTCAGCTCCTTGAACGCGCCCCAGAGTTCGGGGCCGTACATCTTCGGATTGAACTCGGTTCGGGCCATCCCGTCGCCGTGTTCGCCGGAGAACGCGCCGTGGTGCTCGACGACGAGGTCGGTCACGTCGTCGGTGATGGAGTGCATCTTCTCGATGCCCTCGTTCTCTTTGAGGTTCAGAATCGGGCGGATGTGGAGCGTTCCCGACCCGGCGTGGGCGAAGTACGCGGCCGAGGTGCCGTGGTCCTCCAGCACCTCCTCGAACTTCTGGACGTACTCGGCGAGTTCCTCGGGCGGGACGGTCGCGTCCTCGATGAACGGGTACGGTTTCGGGTCGCCTTCGAGGCTCATCAACAGCGGAATCGCCGCCTTGCGGAGCTTCCACAGTCGGCCCTGGCTCTCTTCGGAGTAGGCTTCGAGCACGTCGAACGCCGCGCCCGAGTCGACGAAGTGGGCGTTCGTGTCGGCGACCGCGGCTTCGAAGTCGTCGACGAGTTCGTCGTCCCACTCCAGCATCAGCGCCGCCTTCGCCCCCTCGGGGATGGGTTCGGCGTACTCGGCGTAGCCCTCCGACTCGCGGGCGAGGCGGAACACCTCGTCGTCCATGAGTTCGACGGCGCTGACGGGGAATTCGAGCGCCTCCGGAACGGCCTCCATCGCGTCCACGAGGTCGTCGAAGCAGTACAGCGCGAGCGCTGTCTCGTCCGGCTTGGTGACGAGCGAGACGGTCGCCTCGACGATGACGCCGAGGGTGCCCTCCGCACCGACGAACAGCTTCGAGAGGTTGATGACCTCCTCGCCGTCGTCGTTCTCGTAGATGACTTTCTGGAGGTTATACCCGGACACCGAGCGCTTGAGCGACGGATACTTGTTCTCTATTTCTGACTCGTGGCTCTCGACGAGTTCCCGAACCGTCCGGTAGATGTTCGCCTCCAGGTCGTCTTGGGCGAGGATGGATTCGTACTCGTCGCTGTCGAGGACGACCTCGCGGGTGTGTATCAGCGACCCGTCGGCCAGAATCACCTGCAATTCCTCGGTGTAGGCGTCGGTGATGCCGTAGCGGACCGAGTGCGCACCGGTCGAATTGTTGCCGATGCCGCCGCCGACGGTCGAGCGATTCGACGACGCGGGGTCCGGCGCGAACTTCAGTCCGTGCTCCGCGAGCGCGGCGTCGAGGTGGTCCTGGACGCACCCCGGTTGGACGGTCGCGCGCTTCGCTGACGGGTCGATATCGACGATATCGTCCATGTACTTCGTGAAGTCGATGACGACGCAGCCCCGTCCGACGGTCTGGCCGCCCAACGAGGAACCCGTTCCGCGTGGCAGAACGGGGACGCCGTGGCTCGTCGCGGTCTCGACGGCGGCGCGGACGTCGTTTACGTCCCTCGGCAAGACGACCCCCGCGGGTCGCGCCTGGTAGATACTGCCGTCGGTCGCGTACAGCACCTGCGCGTACTCGTCGAACTTCACCTCTCCGTCGACGCGGGAGCGTAACTCTGTCGCCAACGCCGAATACTCCGCGGCGTCCGGCCGGTCGAGGTCTAACGTCGTTGCCGATGTCTCTCTTCCCCGAGGGGAATCGAGCGTGTCTTCGACTGCCATCATCATTGATACACATACGCACGGATTAAATGCTCTGGTGTTGCGACACGTCTCCGCCCCCGAATAGCCCGTCACGACCGACGTGGGGATTTATATTCACGTCCTCGGTACGTAACGACATTCATGGTCAGGTCACCGAACTGGAATCAAACTGACGTGGCACGCGCTGTCCCGACAGCATCGGAAACGGAGGTCGACCAACTACTCGCGAGCCTCCAGCGGCTGACCGGTATCGGCGTGTGGTCGTACGACGTCTCGCGCGAGGAACTGTGGTGGAGCGACGAGGCAAAGCGGATACACGGCTTCGACGCGTCGGCGATGCCGACCGTCTCGGACGTCGTCGAACAGTACGCCGAAGGCGACCAAGACGAGGTGCTCGTCCGCCTCGCCGACGCAATCGAACACGGCGAGTCCTTCTCCGTCGACGTGCGGTACGCGAGCGAGCGGACGACCGAGCGGTCGATACGGCTGGCCTGCGAACCGCTGGTCGAAGACGGGCGGACGGTCGACCTCCACGGCGTCGTACAGGACGTCACCGACACCAAGCGTCAGGAACAGCGCATCGAGATTCTCCGACGGACGAGCCAGGAACTTCGGAACGCGAGTTCGAAGGCGGAAGTCGCCGAGATACTCGCCGACGCGGCGAAGAACGTCCTCGGCCTCGTCAACACGACCGTTCGGCTGGTCGACGAGAACCGGAGCATGCTCCAGACTATCGAGGCGACCGAAGAGTGTCTGGAACGCGCCGGCGACCGACCGAACTACTCGGTCAGCGAGGACACGCCGGCGGCACGGACGTACCGGACGGGCGAACCGGTCATCCACGCGAACCACGAACACACCGAAGACGACCACAGTCGAGGGGCTCTCCAGTCCGGGCTGTACGTCCCCATCGGAAGCCACGGCGTGCTCAGCGCCGGCGACGTCGTCGTCAACGCGTTCGAAGAACACGACCTCGAAGCCGCGAGTCTCCTCGGCCAACTCGGCGCGGAGGCCATCACGCGCATCGGTTGGGTGAAACGGTCGCGGGCGATTTGACGCACACTGAACGCTCTCCTCGTCACGACGCTCGACGCTGCCAGAGGCGAACCGTGAGTTCGCGACGCTCTGTTTGTTCCCGGAGCAGTCGGATAGAAACATGTCCGAATTGACAGGGCTGGCTCGCCAGTTCAGGTGATTTACATTATGGCAACAGTTATCAACCATCAACATAATAGTTGAGGTATGATTGAGAACGTGACCGGGCGACGGCTCAAGACGACCCAAGCCTCGTTGGAGATTCTCAGCCTTATTCTCGAGCACGACGGTCTCACGCTCGCCGAACTGGACTCCATGGTCGACAGTTCGAAGAGCTCCATCTGCAGTCACCTCAACACGCTCTTGGAGAGCCGATACTTGGTCAAGCACGACGGCGTGTACCACGTCAGTTTCAGGGTGGCGCTGTTGGGCGAACGCGCACGACACCGCTATCCGAACGACGAGGTCGTCGAGCGGGTCGTCGACGAACTGGCTCGCGCGACCGACCAAGAGGCGAACTTCACGATTTTCGAACACGGTCGGCTGCTCATGTGTTACGGGTCGTCGACCGAGGAGGGGAGAGACGCGAACGGCACCCGGTACCGGTCGGAGTATCACCTGCACAACACGGCCGCGGGGAAAGCCATCCTCGCGGAACTGGACCGCGACGAGGTCGAGTCGATAATCGACTACTGGGGCCTGCCGCGGGAGTCGGAGGGCACGATTACGAACCCCGACCAACTGTTCGACGCGCTGGACGAAATCGCGACCAAGAAGTACGCCGTCGTCGACGAGGAGTTCGCGCCGAACCTCATCGCCATCGGTGCGCCGGTCCACGACGGTGACGGGCGCATCGTCGGCGGGCTCAGCGTCGGCGGACCGAAGTATCAGGTGGACATGACGCGACTCGAACGCGAGTTCGCCGACGAGCTACTGAACGCCGTCGAGTCGCTGGAATCGGCGCTCACGTGACCGAGACCGTCTCGCGGGTCTCGCGGGTCTCGCGGATCTCGCAGGCCTCACGATTACCGTAGCTTCGCTCGCGGTCGGGTCGGACTCGCGCGAAAAGGACAGACGCGGTTGGTTGGACTTGTCTGGGTGGCTGACTGACCGGGTGCGTTAGTCGTCTGTCCCGACTGCCATCGCGCGCTCGACGATGTCGGTGCCGTACATCTCTTCGAGTGCGTCGTGTTGGTCCGGGCGGTGCTCGTACACGTCCTGGAACAGGGCGACGGGCGTCATCGCGGCCTGATAGGTCGCCTCGTCCCACATGCGGTCCTTGGCGATGTCGACTTCGACGCCGTCGATGACGAGCGTCGTCGCTTGCGTCATCGCAATCGCGCCCTTGCCGGCTTCCTTGGCCGCCTCGAACTCCTCCATGGAGTCGACGATGTCGTCCATGCTCGGGACGTAGGTGGTCAGGTCGAGGAGCTCCTCGTGGAGTTCCTCGCCGTCGAGTTCCTGTTCTTCGCCGTCGACGCGGAGCACGTAGCTGTCGTCGCCGACCTGTTCGAGCGAGAGTTCGTCGCCGTCGTACACCTGGCGACCGTCCTCGTCGTCGAGTTCGATTTCGTCGTCGTCGAGTTCGAGGAGCCAACTGCCGCTCTTCGGCGGCAGGGGGGCCTCGTTGGCGGTGACGACCTGTCCGGGCGTGAGCGACCAGATGCCCGTCATCCCCATGGCGCGGTTCTCGGTCATGCGCTCGCGGTAGCCTTCGACGTCGCGGATGTCGTCGTAGGGGCCGTCGACAGCGATGCAGTTGGCGGCGCTCGCGCCGCGGGAGGTGTTGTGTCGCAGTTCGGCCCACGCCGGAAGCTCGCCGGTCGGCGTCATGGCGCGCATGTCCTTCGTGTAGTCGACCTGCCCGTCGACGAGGAGGAACAGCCGTTCGAGGTTGTTGGACGGCTTGCCCTTCTCCGCGCGGAGGTCGCTCATCGCGAGTTCGGCTTCACCGCTCTCGATGATGACCGACATCGACAGGCTTCCCTCTTCGAGACCGTGTTCGTTCTCGATGATGGTGAAGAACTCGTCGGCCTTCTTCCAGTCGTCGAGGTCGCCGACCTCGGGGATGACGAAGCCGTCGATGTGCTCGACCGCACCGTTTTCGGGGTCGGTGATTTCGAGCATCTGCTTGAAGCCCTCGTAACGAGTCGAGGGGTCGTCGCGGTGCCACACGACGCGGGGGTGAATCTCGCCGGGGAAGTCGGCTCCGTGCTCGGAGACGACCTCGACGAGGTTCTGGACGCCCTCGGCCCGCATCGACGGCGCGGTGGCGTCTTCGTTGTCCGGAATCCAGGTGTCGGGGGCCTGCATCCCCCGCAGTTGTGCCGCGCTCTGCAACATCTTCGCCGAGTTCTCGCCGCCGACCGCGGTCGGCGAGGTGAAGAACGTACGTACGAACTCTCGTTCGTAGTTTCTGTCGCTACTCATATCGACAGTGGAAACGTCTCTTCCGAAACATATTAAATATTTAGACTCGCCCAATCGGAGGCTTGCGATTCGACGGTCGCCGGCGGTTTAGATCTCGGAAGCCGTCTCGCCGACCGCGGTCGGCGAACGTCCCCACCGATGGAGAGACGCTCCGGATGTCACTAACTTACATTATGTAAACGACTGCAATGTCATGTGTTCACATTATACAGATATGTGGACTTAATTCGATTTGTGTTACAGACATAGTTCTGTAATTCTGGTCGGGTATCACCCGCAGCAACGCGTGCTGTTCGTATTATGTAAATGAGTTCGCCGCCTCTCGGTTCCCACGGTCCCCTCGATATCGGAAACTCACGAGCGTCGACCGTCGTCCGGCAGCGCCCCGAAGTCCTTCGGTGTTACTCGGTTCGACGAGTTCGGATGGATACCGTGGTCGGCACTGTCTAGTTAAGCCAGTTTGAGGAACGAGCAGGTCGTTGAGTTAGTTGGTCAAGATGCTCGCAGACCTGCTCAGCGAGTGCTTTGC
>NZ_AOLJ01000005.1 GCF_000336775.1 Haloferax gibbonsii ATCC 33959
CGGCTTGACTACGTCGAGCGAAACCTCATCGAAACGTGGTTTCACACCCTCAAAGTGCGAGTCGACCGCTTCCATAATTCGTGGGTGGGCAGTCATGGGAGCGTCCGCGAGTGGTTTATACAATTTGCGCAATACTATAACTTCCACCGACCGCATCAATCGCTCGACGGACGAACGCCGGTTGAGGAGGTCACTAACTAGACAGTGCCNGGTTTATACAATTTGCGCAATACTATAACTTCCACCGACCGCATCAATCGCTCGACGGACGAACGCCGGTTGAGGAGGTCACTAACTAGACAGTGCCCCGTGGTCAATTATCTCAGAAAGAAATGATAGTATAGAAATTGGTATTTAGTTGGCGGCTCTCTTTTCACTCGTTACCTCCTGTTCTGTGGTCGAATATGACTTTTATCTGCGAAAACTTTGTATTCTCTTGTCTATCCCGTTTAGAAATTCTAAGATGAGTGGGAATGTATGGATTCACCCGGCGGTGTTCCTGAGAGACATCCACACTCCCGCCTTATACGCGGCTTAGGGCTGATATTGATAGAATCTGTATTAGCACGTTCCGCTCATCGACCGACAAAAATAAGTTAGTATCGAGGACATTCGATAGAACTTACTAATACCTGACAATTCTGGGTCACTGCAGTCGCGGCGTCCGCGCGTGGCTGTACCGACGTTCGGCCGCGGCCGGTCGGGGCCTCCGAACCGTCGGCTACCACTCGTACTCTCGGTGAACTCGGCGGGCCTCCTCGTTCAGTACCGGGCCGACTACCTCGGTGACGCCGTCGAGAATCGCCGCCGACCGGACGCCGGGACTCGACCCCGTGAACGCTCCGATTTCGTCGCCGCCGACGCCGTACACGACGCGCGCGAAGCCGGCGGTCGCCATCCCGCCGGCGCACATCGGGCAGGGCTCCGTGCTGGTGTACATCACCGTCTCCGCCCGCTCGTCGGGGTCGTACTCTCGGCACGCCCGATAGGCGAGCTGTAACTCGGGATGCCGACGAATGTCGGACTCCGTCACGATGCGGTTCGAGTCGCGCATGACGACCTCGTCGTCGCGGACGAGGACGGAGCCGAACGGTTCGTCGCCGCGGGCGGCGGCCTCGCGGGCGAGTTCGAAACTCTCGCGCATGTGCGCCTCGTGGTCGAAGTCGTCGAGGTGAGTCGTCACGTCGCCTACGGTCTCCACGCCGAGCGGCTTAAATCGAACGACGGCCGCGCCCTCGCGCGGTTACTCGATCGCCGTCCGCCGGTTGCGCATCGCCCCGCCACAGTCCGGACAGCGCAGCGGGTTGTGTTCGGTGAGGACGATACCGCCGCACTCGAAGCATTCGTACGTTCCTTCCTCGCCGGGGGTGGATTCGACATCTCTCATGGTTCGCGAGCGCCGGTCGTGTCCCGGACGCTCTGCCCATGCGTAATCGGCGTACAAGGGAATATGAAGCAGTTACATACCAAACCAGTCGAGGGAACACCGGCTAGATAACGAACCTACCCGGACCTTCCGGAGACGGACCCGGAGTGCTCGTCGAACAGCGTCGAGAACAGTTTCCGCTGGACGGTCCGGACGTGTTTGTAGAACGCCGGCGGTGAGATGCCGAGCGTCGCGGCGACGTCTTCGCCCGTGTTCTCCCTCGGCGATTCGAAGTAGCCGCTGTAGTAGGCCGTCTGAAGCACCTCGAGCTGTCGCTCTGTCAGCTTGTCGAGGAACCGCGAGAAGAGGTCGCGCTCGGTCGAGCGGTCGAGCGTCTGTTTGGTGCGGAGTTCGACGCCGGCGAACGCTTCGTCAACGAGGTGCGTGACGTTCCGAACGTCGATGCTCTCGGGGACGTCGACGACGAGCGTCGTCTCCTCGGGGGTCGCTCGCACCTCTCCGAGGACGGCACCGTGGTCCGCGAGCTCCGGTGCGAGAAACGGCTGCGTCAAGCGCAGGCGCAGGACGCCGGCGTCCCCGTCGGTGCTTATCCGTCGCACGTCGGCGACGGCGACCAGTTCGTCGGCCGCGGCCGCGACGGATTCGACCGCCCCGTCTTCGACGGTGACGAACACGTAGTTTCCTTCGGCGGACTGTTGGACCCCTCCGCGGTAGGTGAGCGTGCACCCCGTGTCGCGGGCGAGTCGCGAGAGGACGAACGTGGGGTCGTCGACGGCGAACCCGACGCGGGTGACGGCCGTGGTGAGCAGTGCGTTCTTTCGTTCGAGGGCGCTCAGCGCCGACGCGATGGTCTCGCCGAGCTCGGCCAAGACGGCGGTCGCCGTCTCGTCGAAGGCGTCGTGCGTCGTCGCGTACACCGTCAACACGCCGTGCGAGAGGTCGTTATAGACGAGCGGGATGCTGAGCACCGACAGGTAGTCTCGGGTGAGCGCGCCCTTCCGCCATGGTTCGTCCCGGAAACCGGACGCGACGTTGGGAACGGTGGTCACCTCTCCGGTCGCCGCCGTGCGTCCCGCCGGCTCGACCGACGACGCCGCGACTTCGAACGTAGTGCTGTCGAGATAGCCCCGCTCGTCGCCGGCCCACGCGCGGGGCTCGACGGTCTCGCCGATGGGGTCGACGGAGCCGACCCACGCGAACGCGAATCGGTCGGCGGCGGTCAGCAGCTCGCAGACGGTGTAGTCTATCTCCTCTCGCGTCTGGGCTCCGACGAGCGCTTGGTCGATTTCGCGGATGGTCTCGTTGATTCGGTTTAGCTCGGTGAGCCGGTCGTTCTGTCGCTGGAGCGTCCGGTCTTGTTCGCGGAGCCGGGATTCGCGCGTGACGCGGTCGAGCGCCGCCTCGGCGGTCACCGCGAGCAGGTCGGTCAGCTCCCGCGCCACCGCGTCGAAGGCTCCGACCTCGGTCGAGCCGGCGACGAACACGCCGTGGTCTCCGAGTGGGACGTACGCGACGCTCCGGAGGCCGGTCACGGAGTTCTCCAACCGGTCGGCCTCGTGCACGTCGTCGAAGTACAGCGGACTGTCCTCGACGAAACTGTGGCTCGGGAGCGTCTCCCCGTCCGCGGGCACTGTCGGGAGCGGGCCGTGGGCCTCCCGCATCGCCGGCGAGTACGCCGCCGGCCTGAGCGCGTTGGCGTCGGCGTCGAAGAGGTAGACGGCGCTGGCATCGAGCGCGAGCACGCCGGGCGTATCGTCGACGACGCGCTGGGCGATTTGTCGGTGAGTCCCCGTGTAGAGGAACTCGCGAGCCGTCTCGTGGAGCGTCGTCAGCGCGTCCTCGCGCTGCTTGCGCTTCGTGATATCGCGGCAACTGAAAAGCAGCGTCCCGTCCCGAATCGAGACCTCGCGGACGTTGACGAGGAGCGTGTGTTCGCGGCCGGCTTTGTCGGTCACCGTGCTCTCGATGTTTTTCAGGACGCCGCGCTCCGCGAGTTCGTCGCGGTCGAAGAGGTCCTCCCCCAGCAGTTCGTCGATGGGGACCCGTTCGCGCAACTCGTCTGCGGTGTAGCCGAAGATGAAGTGGACGTTCGGGCAGACGTAGGTGTAGGCCCCCGACTCGTCGGTGATGAGGA
Organism: Haloferax gibbonsii ATCC 33959; assembly: GCF_000336775.1. GTDB lineage: Archaea > Halobacteriota > Halobacteria > Halobacteriales > Haloferacaceae > Haloferax > Haloferax gibbonsii. Next base: position 3,522 of record NZ_AOLJ01000005.1, read on the forward strand.
CCGTATCGGTCATGTTGTTGAGCGTGACGCGGTGGAGTTCCTCGGAGCGGCGGAGGTCTCGTTCGAGGGACACCCGCGCTGTGATGTCGATACCCTCGACCACGACCGATGCGACCTCCCCGCGCTCGTCGGTCACGGGGCGGACCGATAGCTCGACGATGCGTCGCCTTCCGGCCTCCGACGGCTGTGGGACCACCGCGTTCCCGGCCGTCCCTTCGAGCGCGTCCTCGGTGAGCCGTCGCACGTCGTCGCTCGTCGGGTCGTCTCCTTTCGACCACCACGGGAGTGACCAGAAGGCCCCGCCGACGAGCGGGTCGACCGGCGCGTCGAGGAGTTCCCGCGCCGTCCGGTTCGCCCGAGTCAACGACCCCTCCCCGTCGAGCACCCACGTCGCCGTCCGTTCGTCGTCGAACGTCGCGTCGAACTGCCTGGCGCGTTCGCGCTCGCCGGCCGTCTGCCGCGCCGACCGGAGCGCCCGTCCGGTCCGCGCGAGGAGTGTTTCGACGTCCGGCGAGTCGGCGTCAAGCGCGACGTAGTCAGTCGCGCCCGCACCGAGGACCTCGCTAGCGAGGACGTCGCTCCCGCCGTCCGTGGCGACGACCACGGGAAGGGTCGCGACCGCCGAGCGAACGTCTGTGAGGAGGTCGACGGCGGTCGCGTCCGCGAGGTCGGCGTCGACAACGACGCAGTCGACCTCGTCCGCTTCGACTGCGCGGAGTGCCGCCGCCTTCGTCTCGGCTTTCAACACGGCGACGCCGGGTCGCGAATCGAGTCCCTCGGCGAACCGCGTCACCCAGTCGCTCTCGCCGACGACCAGCACGCTGCCAGAATCGGGGACACCGGCCATGGCTAGAGACCGAACCCCCGTTGACAAAGGCGTTCGCTATCTTACCATCGCAACTTTGGCTACTTTGGATAATTCAGATTTTCCAAGTTTGTCTGATTATGTGGGTGTGTTGAATATTTCGGATTCACCAGGGAATGTGGGTTCTTCCAACTACGCGGGTTGTTCGCGGTCGCGCTCTCATGTGCACCACGCGGAGTAGCCGGGTAGCTCAAACAATGTGCGTTTCTCCGACTACCCAACTAATCCAGATAATTTAGACTGCTCACACGTCGTCACCACCGCACGTTACCGGCCTCACGGAGATTCTACGCGAGATGCGGATTATTCAGATAACCACGAAAATCTAAGCGACCCGCACGACTCGGGTTCGGCGCATATGTGGATAACTGGAACTACGCGGGTAGCCACGATAACGACGATTCTTCGACTAACTGGAGTTCTCAGTACTGCGGTGACGGTGCTCTTCTGACCGCGCCTCTCCGTCGGATGCGAGTGAGACTGCCCGTCTTCGACCGCTCCGGGGCTCGAACCGGACACGGTGAATAATCCACCTAACCTGAATTCCTCGAAGTATGATGCCGTTCTGGGCCGTGCTTCTCGACGGCCATCTTCGCAGTACCGGCATTGTTAGAATACTGTGGGTATCCTGACGGATTTCCACTATCAGAAGAATTCGGATAATCCGAATTATCTGAACTATCTGGATAGTTCAATTAATATCTAATACGCCGAGTCAGTTCTCCGGCGCGGGGAGTCTGACTTCGACCGTCGACCCGCCCTCGGCGCGGTCAGAGATGGACACCTCGCCGTCGAACTGCGTGACGAACCAGTGGACGGTCCACAGCCCCATTCCGCTTCCGTGCGTCAGGGGCGTCTCTTTCCCGCGTTTCAGAATCTCCCGCTCGGTCTGCGGGATACCGGGACCGTTGTCCTCGACCGCGATTGCGACCCGCTCTCCCGAGAGGCGTCGCGACCAGACCGCGACGACGGGGCGGTCCCTGTCGTTGTGGACGATGGCGTTCTGTACGAGTTCGTCGAGCGCGAGGTACAGCGAGTGCGTGCTCGCGAGCACGGTCTGTTCGCTCGGTCCGATTCGAACCTCCGCCTCGGGGTGCTTCCGTTCGTACGTCCGTTTGAGGTCGGCGAAGACGTCGCCGACGCCGACCGGGTGTCTGTCCGTGCTCCCCTCCACGGCGTTCTCGAACTGCCGGGCTTTCTCGCCGGTCGACACGAGGCTGTCGGCGTTCTCGATGATTCGGTCCGTCTTCGAGACCATCGCCTCCGTCGAGAATCGGCTCGCCGCGGCGACCAGCGTGTCGAGCGTCCGCAGTTCCGAATCGATGCCCCTGCTCGTCTCGCTGAGTTTCGCCAGCGTCTCGTGCAACCGCTCGTAGTCGTCTTCGTCTATCGACGGGCTGTCGAGCGCCTCGAGGTCCCGTTTCAGCTCGCTCGCGTACCCGCTGACGACGTTGAGGTTGTTCCGAAGGTTGTGGCGAAGCACTCGGTTCAACACCATGAGCCGCTCTTCGCGTTCTTTCCTGTCCGAGATGTCGCGCACCGCGCCGCGGACGTTGGCGCCGCTGTCCGTCGGCTCACCGCGAACTTGCACCCATCGCGTTCGCCCGGTGGCCGTTACCACCCGCATTTCGACGTCGAAGGGCTCGCCGTCGACCCGCGCGTTCTCGATGGCCTCGTCGATGACAGCGCGGTCGTCCTCGTGAAAGAAGTCTCCGAGTCCGTCGAGCGTCACCTCCGCGTCGGGCGGGATGTCGACCAGCCGCTTGGTCCCGTCGGTCAGTCGCAGCTCGCCGGTCTCGTAGTCGACCTCCCATCCGCCGATGTCGGCCAGTTGTTCGGTGCGTTCGAGGCGGTCGCGGTTCCGCTCTAACTCCTGTCGGTACTCGTAGGTCTCGGTGACGTCTCGGACGATTTTCGTGAAGCCTCTGAGCTCCCCGTCGTCGTCGCTCAGCGCGCGGACGATTACGTGCGCGAGGATGCGCGACCCGTCCTTCCGGACCCGCCACCCCTGCTCCTCGTAGCTTCCCTCGGACTCGGCGATTGAGAGCACCGTCTCGGGGGACGCGCCGTCCCCGTCGGTGGGATAAAAGACAGACAGGTGACGACCGATAATCTCGTCTCGCTCGTAGCCCTTTATCCGTCTCGCACCCTCGTTCCACGTCGCCACGAACCCGTCCGCATCGAGGAGAAATATCGCGTATTCGGTCACCTCCTGAAAGAACTCTCGAAGAATGAGGTCGGACTCGATGTGTTCGAACAATTCGCTCCGCTCGCTTGACATTACTGGTTGAGTACCATCCACATGCTCATAAACTGCTCGGCGATTCGGGCGGCGAACGGACTAGAGCGCGTCGCTGCTCGGGCGGTGAATCATCCGTCAACGAACCGACCGACGAGCGTCGTCTCGGCGACGAACGCCAGATAGCCAGCAAGCGCGAGCGTCACAAGTCCAACCGCGAGCGACAGCGAGAGCGCCGACACCAGTAGCAAGACGAGGTACTCGCGCGCTCGGTCGCTTTCAGTTCGGGCGTAGCCGGCGGCGGCACCGACGCACGCGGCCGCGACGATTCCGGCTCCGCCATTGAGACTGTAGTTCGTCTGCGTCGCCAGAAGATACCACGAGTAGACGACGAAGCCGAACACCCCGGCCAGCACGCCGGTACAGCCGCCCGCGGCCCCGCCGACGAGTCTGTTTCGTCGCTTTCGGTACCACCCAGCGTCGGCGCGGTAGGCGAGGAGCGACGCGCCCGCGAAGACCGAAAGCGCCGTGAGCGTCGGGAGGACGAAGTACGGGACCGTAGACAGACGCTCGTCGAGGACCAACTGAAACACAGCGGTCGGGACGATAGCCAGCGCCCAGCCGACGAACAGCGCCCCGACGAAAACGACCCGCTTGCGGTGTGCCGACGCCGACGCGGTCGCGCGTCCGCTCGTCACCCAGCGATAGTCGCCGAAGCCGCCGACGAGGAGGCCGAGCGTGTCGAGGACGAACGCTTGGACGAGTCCTCACTGGAGGGGCGCAGAGCCACGCCCGCCTTCGGGTTGCGGAGCTATAGTAGCGTTTGCAAGTCAATCCACACTCAATCGCACGCTGTCGTGCGATTGGATGTGTAACCAGCTGCAAACGCTACTATAGTGGAGGGCGACATGGCCCGGTCATCTCAGCCGCGAAGGGAGTAGCTATGGGTCCGGTCGGGTTTCGACCGCCCCCGTCGTCCAGAAGTATTTAGCCGTCGGCCCCCCGACACGCAGTCGAACTCCCTGTCAGAGTGCTCCCAGTATGACTCGCCCTCCACTCCGACCCAACCGACGTACACTCGCCGTGTTCGTGCTCGTCGCCGTCGCGCTCCCCGCGGTCCTCTGGACGACGGGCGGCGCGATAGGCGACGCGAGCCCCTCGGTCGACGCGAACGTAACCGAGCGCTACCGCGCAGTCGACGCGCTCGCCGGAACGCAGACGGTCGAGATTCGAACCGATGGAACGGTCACGTCTCGCACCGTCGCCGACGTGACGCTCGTCCCGGAGACGGAGCGGAAGCGCGTTCACTTTCGGAACGCGGCGAACCGACAGTACGACCGGCAGGTCTCGAACGGCTCGACGCTCTGGCTTCACGACACTGACCGGGACACCGTGACCGCCATCGAGCTGACGGGCCCGCCGACCGAGTCGCGGACGGCCGAGCGACTCCAACTCCTCGTCGCGGCCGCGGGGCTGACCGACGACGCCGGTCGCCCGCAGTCTATCGGCGTGTCGCCGCTGCCCGTCGTGCCGCGACATGCCGGTGCCGCCCCGCGGGCCGACGCGAATCACAGCTACGTCGTCGAATTCGTCGAGACCGACACCGTCGACGGGCGCGAAGCGTACGTCATCGATATCGCGCCCGACACGAATCGAAGCGAGGCGGGCTACCACCAGCGGCTGTGGCTCGACGCCGAGCGGTTCTACCCGCTTCGCAAACAGACGGCGTGGACGGCAGACGGGTCCCGACGCTCTGTGACGACCACGTACACGAACGTCACGTTCGATGCGGCTGTGTCGGCGGACGCGTTCCGGCCGGAAATCGGTGCGAACACGACCGTCGAGCGACCGAACACGCCGAACACGGAGTGGTTCCGGAGCAGGGCCGACCTGGAAGCGCGGAGTTCGGTTTCGGTCCCCGAGCCGACGGTCCCGCCCGCGTTCGAACTGGTCTACGCCACGCGGACCACCGGCCGCATCGACGGGGTCGGACTCCGTTACGCCGCCGGCGGCCGCGAACTCACGGTCGCGAAGTTCAACTACACGCTGGATATCGACGCCGACGAGCGCGACGCGACGGTGGACGGCCGGCCGGCGACTATCGACTACGGACCGACCACCTCGGTGTCGTGGAACTGCGACGGCTACGGCTACACCGTTCGCGGGACCGGCGTCGAGACGGACCGCCTCGTCGAAGTCGGTCGCTCGGTCGGCTGTCCCGCCTGAAACCGCGCGAGTTTCTGGGTCAGAAACTGGCCCCCTTTTTATATTATCTCCCGGCGCATCGGTTGAACTGCGATGGGCCCCGCCGAACCAACACCGTACTGCCCTCCCGAGCAGTACCGTTCTGTGCCCTCTGACAGCACCCCGGCACCCATCGCGGTCATCGCTGACGCGACAGCCCCTCCACAGCATCGCCGTACTGCCCCGCAGTATCCCCGCGCTAACCCGCAGCCCCACCGTGCTATCCCGACAGCCCCATCGTACACCCGTCCCGAATCGGTCGCCGCGACCAACAGGGGTGGAAACCCGTGGGCCTATTAGTCCGACGAGCAGTCATTCGACCACCGTGAGTGAGGAACCGGCGCTGGGTGATATTCTCGACCTCCTCAGCGACGAGTACGCCCGGGACATCCTCGCAGCGACGAGTATCAAACCAATGTCCGCACAAGAGCTTGCCGACGAGTGTGAGATGTCCAAACCGACGGTCTACCGTCGGGTGGAACGATTACAAGCGTACGGACTCCTCGACGAGCAGACCGAGATTCGAACCAGTAACAACCACTACAGCGTCTACGCCGCCACGCTCTCCGAGTTCTCCGTCGAATTAGACGACGGCTCGTTCGAGGCGTCGCTGACGCGCACCGGCGACGAGTCGTTCCCCGGCGAGGGGGAGGCCGACACCGCAGACCGGTTCAAACGGATGTGGGAGGACCTCTGAGATGACGTCGCTATCCGCGGTCCTCGACTGGCTCATCGTCTCGCTCGCTCTCGGGTCGACGCTCGTCGGGAGCTACGTCGGCTATCAGGCCTATCGCGGCTACCGCCGCCACGACAGCCGGACGATGCGGGCGCTCTCCGCAGGTCTGTTCCTCCTCACGGCCGTCGCGTTCGGCGTCGCCTTCGTCGGGTCGGTGCTCCTGCGCGAGGGCTACATCGGCCTCCAGTACCAACAGCCGCTCACGCTCGTCACGCGGCTGTTTCAGTTCTGTGGCGTCGTGCTCATCGCCTACTCGTTACATTCGCGAGGGTAGTCCGTCCCCGGGTCGTCTCGGGTGGCCTCGTCGGGACTCTACTCGTTCACTCACGCGCCTGTTTTTCCTCACTTTTCGTTCGCTCACAAACCGCTCTGGTCGTCCCGCCTCACGAGTGCGCGAGCTTCCAGAACCCCTTGGGGACGATGGCGAAAACCGGGAACAGGAACAGCGCGAGCAGCCAACTCGTGGAGGGCCCGAGCGGAGTGAAAACCACGGTGACGACGCCGACCGCGGTGAGGACGACCGAAGCGATGGCGGCCCCGACGAACCGGCGGTCGAGCGGCAGGAGGTCGGTTGAGCCGACCGGGAGGTCGAACGAGTCGACGAACGCCTCGGCGTCCGCGACAGGTCCGAGCGTGTGTTCCGTCTCGTCGTCGCCCCAGCCGACCGTCGCCGCGATGGTCCGCGTTCCGAGGTAGCGGTCGGTGGGCCGAGTCGCCACGACTTCGGCGTCGCGCAGGTCGCCGACCGCCGCCGCCCACTGCGACTCGTTCGTCAGGCGGTCGTGAACGACGAGGCGGTCGCCGAAACGTCGGTAGGTCAGCCACCCGCTCGCGAGCACGCTCTCGACGATGTCGCCGACGAGCATGAACGCGAGGAGGGCGAGCGCAAAGAGACCGAACCCGACCCAGACCGCGAGCGAGGACTCCTCGACGACGAACGCGGTCCCGCCGATCCAGACCATCGCGGCCATGGTGACGTAGAACGGTCCCGTCGTGGTGGCTGCGCGCCAGACCGCGGCCGCGACCACCGCGCGACGGTCCGCGTCGATTGCGACCGAGGGTCGGCCGTCGGGAACGTCGATTTCGCCGCGGGTCGCGTCGCCGTCGGGCCCGGAAAGCCAACTCGTCAGCCGGCCGCCGCCGCCCTGCTCTGCGCGGAAGCCGGACCACTCGAAGAGCAGTTTCACGAACACGAACCCCGCGAGCGCGACCGTCGCGCCGCCGAGGATGACGACGAACAGGAAACACGCGAGAAACATCGCTTGCCGGGCGGGAATCTCGACGAGGGCGTACGGCGAGCGCTCGGCGTATCGGTCGCGCCGGAGGAACTCGGCGGCGGTCTCGCCGACCTGCCCGACGACGAGCGCGGCGACGCTGACGACCGCCTCCGGCCGGGCGAGCACGTCGAGCACCGAGACGACCTCCGAGAGCGGCGCGAGGAGGAAGACGCCGACCCACGCGCCGCCGCCGACGACGGCGGTCGCAAACGGGACGTTTCGCGGGTACACCGGTGGGAGTCGGTCGTGAACGGTGACGCTTCCGCGCTTGTCGACGAGGTCGTTGTCGGACAGGCTGAAGACGCCGTCCTCGCGGGACGAGGTCGGCGGCCGGCCGGCGAACAGCGCCTTCACGCCCGAAAGCGGGAACAAAAACAGCAGTTCGAGGACGTAGACCGCGAGGAGCGTCCCCGGGTTCCAGCCGAACCACAGCACGCCGGCGAGCGGGAGGAGGTTCGCCGAGAGCACCGGGAGGAACCCGATGCCGGCGGGGAGAGACGAAGTCGGGACGTCGCCGTACCGTGGAGGGGCCATCGGAGTGGTCGTTTCGCTCATCCGGTCATATATCTGATGAAACCCGCTCTCGAAGCGTCTCGGCGGCACGCGACTACTCGGGGAGCGACTCGTAGTCGGCGACCGCGAGCGCCTGTCCGAAGAACATCAGTCCGATTCCGGTGATGCCGGCGGGGACCGAGAGAGAGAGTAGCAGCGAGAAACTGAGTGCGCCGATGCCGCCCCCGAGCGCACCCCGCTTTCGGTCGCTCCAGCGGTTGTCTCCGAAGCGGAAGAGTCGCACCCACCCGTCGCGGTGGCGGAGGACGAGCGCGGTCGTCGCCGCGTACAGCGGAGCGATTGCCACGGGAAGCAATCCCGGCGCGTCGGCGGCCGAGACGGCCACACCGGCGACGACGAGACCGACGACGAGGGAGGCGAGGTATCGAATGGAGGGACGCATACGTTCTATATAATTTGTTGACAGCATCAACCTTGTTTACCGGTCGCGGGAAGTCGGCTCCAACCGCCCGACGTGAGCCAGACCACCTAACTATCTCGAGTCGGAACGCCTCGCCGTCTGCAATGCAGTTCACCCCCAGGGAGAAGCGGCGGGCGAAGGTGGCGGTGTTGATGGCGGTCAACGCCGTCCCGCTCGTCGGCGTGCTCGCGCTCGACTGGTCGCTCGTGGCGCTGTTGGCGGTCTACTGGGTCGAACTCGGCGCGTGTCTCGTCGGTGCCGCGGTGAAGGCGCTGTTCGCGGAGGGCAAACCGACCTACGACGCGAACGGCTTTTCGTGGCTCGTGTTCGGTGCCCTGTCGGAAAAGCGCGGGCGCGTCGGACTGCCCGTCCTGCCGCTGTCGATTCAGGTCGCGAACCTCCCGGCCATCCTGATGGCCCTCGCCATCGGAAGCGTGGGTTGGGCCCTCTTCGGTGCAATCGGGGTCGGCGGCGTCGGCGAGACAACGGGCGCGACGCTCACCGACGCCGAGTCGGTCTCCGTCGGGTTGGGCGTGCTCGCCGTCGTCGTCGGCCGGGCCGTGGACGTGGGCCGCTACCTCCTCGGCGGGACCCACGCGTCGGTCCCGCCACAGCAACCGCTTCAGTCGGCGCTCGTGTCGATGGCGGGAACCGGCTCGGCGCTCCTCATCGGCGGGGGATTCGTCATCGCGGGTGCCCCGCCGCCGTTCGTGCTGGCGTTCGTCCTCGCGGTGAAACTGCTCGCCGATATCGTCGACGTCTACCGCGACCGACTGGAAGCGTACGACGAGCGCACGTCGGTCGAACTCGGACTCGCTCCCGACGTCCCCGAGTGGGAGCGAATCGAGAGCTCGCGGGACGGCTCAGACATCGTCCGACCGAAGCCGTCGGCGGTCGTCGTTGGCGGGGTCGTCCGCGGGCTTCGCTCCCCGCTTTCGGTCCTGCTGGTGGCCGGATTGACGCTGGTCGGCCTGCTCAGCACCGCGACGACAGACGGCGTCGCGGTCGAACTGTTCGGGGGAGCCATGGTAGTCGCCGGGGTGTTCACCGCGCTGGGCGTCTTCGACCGGTCGTTTCGGTATCTGGCGATGGAGTACCGCATCGCCAGCGAAGAAACCGGGGATGGGAAACTCGTCGGCTACGACCGACTGCTCGGGCCGCAATGGCGACTCTCCCGCGAGTCCCGCGCCGAGATGGAGCGCGCTCGGACTGTCACCGACCGACTGTTCGGAACCGAGACGCTCCGGGTGGAATGCGATGGCAGGGTATACCGACTTCCCCACCTCCCGCTGGACGCCGCCGAAACCAGTGGCCGGTCGGCGGCGGCCGCGAGGGGGGCGACGACGGGCGCGTAAATCGGCTGCGGGCGAATCACCACCTAACGAACGGGAGGTCAGGCGCGTCGAGCGCGACGAACTCCGAGACGAACTCGTTCGCCGGCGACTCGTATATCTCTCGGGGCGTGCCGACCTGCTCGACGCGACCCTCGTTCAGCACGGCGACGCGGTCGCACATCACCATCGCCTCCTCCTGGTCGTGGGTGACGTAGAGGCCGGTGACGTCCAACTCCGCCAGTAGCGCGCCGATTTCCGTCCGCAGGCGCGCCTTCAGTTGGGCGTCGAGCCCCGTCATCGGCTCGTCCAACAGGAGGACGTTCGGCTCGATGGCGAGCGCGCGCGCCAGCCCGACGCGCTGTTGTTGGCCGCCCGAGAGGGTCGTCGGGTCGCGGTCGCCCATCTCGCCGATATCGAGCATTTCGAGCAACTCTCGGGCCCGCGTCCGTCGCTCGCGCTTTCCGACGCCCCGCATCTTCAGCCCGAACGCGACGTTCTCGGCGACGGTCATGTTGTCGAACAGGGCGTACTCCTGGAAGACCAACCCGACGTTGCGGTTCTCCGGGGGAACGTTCGTCACGTCCTCGTCGTCGAACCTGACCGTCCCGTCGGTCGGCGTCTCGAAGCCGGCGACGGTCCGGAGCGTCGTCGTCTTCCCGCACCCCGAGGGGCCGAGCACGCCCAGAATCTCGCCGTCCGAGACGGTGAGCGAAACGCCGTCCAGCGCCGTCGTGTCGTCGTAGTCTTTCCGAACCGCGTCTAGTGTCACGTCTGCCATTAGCTACCTCTGGTGTCGAATCCGCGGCGACCGACCCGCTGTAGGAGGAGGGTGACCGCGACGATGATGAAAAAGAACATCGACACGGCGGCCGCCGCCTTGGTGAACGAGCTGTTCGAGATGTGTCGCTGCAAGAAGAGCGCCAGCGGCTGGGTGCCTTTCGCCCAGACGATGTACGAGAAGTTGAACTCCGCGGCCGCGAGCGCCCAACAGATGATGGCCCCCGAGACGATGCCCGAGCGGGCGTTCGGCACGATGACCGTCAGGAACGCCCGCGGCCACGACGCGCCCAGCGAGCGAGCCGATTCCTCCAGTTGCCGCAGCGGCATCGACTCGAACTCGCTTTGGACTGCCATCACCATGAACGGTGCTTTCAATAGCGAGTAGCCGACGATGAGCCCGAAGCTCGTCGCCGAGAGGTCCGGGTACGCTCGAAGGAACGCGACGCCCAAGATGACGCCCGGAACGAGCGGGAGCACGGAGACGGCGTTGACCCACTCTTTGCCCGGGAACTCGTAGCGGGAGACCGCGTACGCGATGGGAACGCCGACGACGAGGTTGATGAGGACGCCGCCGAGCGCCAGCCCGATGCTGAACGCCAACTCCGCCGGGACCAACACCGAAAGCGTCTCGCCGCCGAGCGGGAGGCTGAACAGGGGGCTCCATCCCATGCTGCGCTGTGAGCCGATCGTGTCCGCGAGCCCCAGCACCGCCCGCCAGTTCTCGAAGGTGACGAACCCCGATGGGAGGACACCGGTCCAACTCGTAGCGAACGAGGCGACGACCGTGAGGACGATGGGTGCGATGAGGAACGCGACCGTCGCGAACAAGGTCAGCGTCACGACAGACCGCCCGAACCGACGCGAGAGGGACGGCGTCATATGCCGACCTCCGCGCTGGTGTACCGAAGTCCGAGAACGGTGAACAGGAAGGTGAACGCGAAGTAGACGGTCGCCATCGCGCCGGCGACCTGCACGTCGTAGCCGACGCCGAGTTCCCGCGAGAGCTGGAGCGTCCAGACGACGAGCGTCTGGATGACGACGAGCGTCCCGAAAATCGCCAGTCCCGTCCGGAACGTGAGAATCAGCGCGCCGGTGATGCCCGGTCGAATCTGCGGGAGCGTGACGTGCCGGAACGTCTCGAACGGCGTCGCGCCGAGCGCCTGTGCGGCCTCCTCGGCGGCCGAGTCGACCTCGGCGTACGTCCCGCGGAGGATGAGCGTCGCGCGCGGCACCATCGAGTACACGAAGGCGACGAACAGCCCCGGGACGCTGACCGCAAAGGCGAGGTCGGTGGGGCGGCTCCCGGTGAGGGCGGCCGCGACCGCGGTGACGACGCCGTTGTTCCCGAACAGCACCAGAATCATGAACGCGGCGACGATGCCGGGGAGGCTGATGGGGAACGAGACGAGCGTGACGAGGAGGTCCTCGCCGGGGAGGTCGTACTTCTCGAGGGCGTGCGCGATGGGGACGGCGAGCCCGACCGAGACGAGCGTCGTCCCGGTGGTCAGCCACAGGGAGTTGAACGCTACCCGGCGGTAGTAGGGGTCCCCGAACAGCGTCGCGTAGGCGTCGAGCGAGAACCCGACCGACTCGTACTGGGCCGTCGAGACGCTGATGCGAACGACCTCGGAGAGGGGATACAGACCCGCGACGAGCAACAGCACCGAAAACGGCGCGCACAGCGCGACGATGCGGCGGTACTCGCGCTCTCGCTCGGTGACGGGGTTCGCGACGGTTTCGAACGCGCCGACCACCCGCGCCGTGAGCGCCCGGAGCGTCGAGAGCGGACTGTTCTCGGCGTGTCGGTCGGACATCCTCAGATGTTCGCGCCGCGCGTTATCTCTCGGATGATGTCCTCCTGCCGGTCGACCAACTGACCGTAGTCGACTTGGAACTCCGTCCGGTCGTACTCGGCAGGGTCGATGAACTCGTCGGGAAGCTCCAGCTCCGAGGAGCGAATCGGCCTGACGTAGGCGTCGAGGAACTGCTGTTGGCCCTCCAGCGAGAGGACGTAGTCCATGAACAGCTTGCCCGCCGCCGGATTCGGCGCGCCCTCCAAGAGCGCGTAGCCGTACGGCATGTTGAGCGCGCCCTTATTGCCGTTTTCGCCGCCCAAGAGCGCGACGCCGACGTTCTCCTCTGCGACCTCGTCGTTGTTGTACTTGAGGTCAAGGCCGGAGTAGTCGTACCGGACGAACGTCGCGTACTCCCCGCGGGAGAACTGCGCGAGGAAGTTGTCGGTGAACTCCGCGCCGCCCTCCTGAATCCGCTCGTAGTAGTCGATGACGGGCTGAAGGTCGTCCATGCTGCCGCCGCGGGCGTTGTTGATGGAGAGCGCCGCCGCGAGCCCGACCGCCGCCTGCGGGGTCTGGAGCGCCAGGTCCTGCATGATTTCGGGCTGGAGCAGGTCCTCCCACGTGGTCGGCTCGTCGAGGCCGCGTTCCTCGTAGATGTCCTTCCGGTAGGTCACGGCCGTCGTCACCCGGCGGGTCGCCGTGACGTGCCCGTCGTCGGTCTTGAGCGAGTCCGGCACTCTGTCCCATCCCTGCGGCTTGTACGCCTGCGTGAAGCCCTCGTTCCGGGCGACGATGCCGTAGGTGTAGCCGCCGTTGTACCCGGAGTGAGTCATGTTGTTCGAGTGCGAGCGCATGTGCTGGAGCGCCTCGCCCGACGAGCGGTCGTCGTCGTGGACCGCCACGCCGTAGGAATCCTCGAACGACTGCATCAGCGACGGCCAGTTCATCCACCCGGACTGCACGCAGTAGAAGTACAGCGTATCGGGGAACGCGGTGGCCTCGATGTTCGTCTGGAAGTCCTGATACCCGACCTCGTACGTCTCCGCGTCGCCGCCGCCGGAGCCAGTCGAAGCGGCGTCACGTTCGGAATTACTCGTCGTCAGACAGCCGGCGAGACCCGCCAACGCCGCGGCAGAACCCCCGATGAAATTTCTCCTGGTTGATACCATCACTCGGGCAACACGACCGGCCGCTAAAGGAAATTGCTATGAGTCTAACGTAGCCGTTTCGACGGCTGAGACTCCAACATAGTGCTACAAAGGGAACAATAGGATACGGAGTCCCGCTAGTTCTTGAACGCGCCGGCGACGAGAAGCGGGAAGACGAGCGTCGCCTCGGCTTCGATTTGCGTGTAGTTCGTGTCGTGGTCCTTGATTTTCCCCCACGACACGGCCTCGTTCGGGGGCGCGCCCGACAGCGAGCCGTCGCCCTCCATCCCCGTCGAGATGTAGACGACGTAGTCCGCGCCGCCGCGGAAGAGGTTCGTCATGATGGCGTGGTGCTTGGGGACGCCCCCGCCGACGGCGATGAGACCGGTTTCGTCGGCGAGTAGCCCGTTCTGGATGAGCGAGTCGTAGTCGTCGAGAATCTCGATGCCGACGTCCTTGTCGTAGCCCTGTCGGTAGTAGTACAGGAAGTTGCCCACCTCGGCGTCGGTGAGCGCCGGGCAGTAGACCGGCACGTCGTTGTCGGCCGCCTGCTTCAACACCGAGTGCTCGTCGTCGAGCGTCTCGCCCAGCTCGCGGGCGAACGCCGTCGGCGTCCGCACCTTCTCTTCGGCGAAGAAGTCCTCGAAGAAGTCATAGAGGTACTGTTCGAGCCAGACGTACCGGTCGGAGGGGACGTAGATGTTGCCGAGGCGGTTGATGCCGCGCTCGCGGAGTTCGCCCTCGTCGGCGTCCCACGAGCCCATCTTGAACGGTTTCGCGGTCTTGATGACGTCCTCGGTCAGCGAGCCGGAGGTGGTGATGAGCACGTCGACGAAGCCCTCGCGGACGAGGTAGGCGACGGCCTCGCGCAGCCCCGACGAGATGATGTTCGAGGTGAACGTCAGGTAGACGGTCGCGTCCGCCTCCTGCATCTCCTCGGCGATGTCGATGGCTTCGGCGAGCTGCGTCGCCTGAAAGCCGGTCGTCGCGTACGCGTCGAGGAACTCGTCGAAGTCGAACGCGCCGTCGAAGTCGTAGCCCCGAACGTCGGCCGAATCGATGGCCTCGTCGCTTCCGGGGACGACGTGGTCGTGAGTGTCGTCTTCGGTCATCGGCTACGGCTCGCACCGGCGCGCTTGAATCAGTTCCGTTCGGTTCCGAAAACAGCCGGACTGCGTGGGGGTGGACACCAATCCGCTCGGCGACGGTCACCAGTTCGACGACGAGTCGACACCGCCGTCGGACTCCGGGCGAGTGTACCACCACGCCCACGCGACGAGCACGCCCTGAAGCGGCAGTCGGAGCCACAGCGCGGCGTCGGAGGGCTCCCGAAGTGCCGCCGGAACACCTTCGAGGACGATGTCGCTCGTCGCCATGTAGACGTTCGCGGGGAAGACCGCGACCAGTAGCGCGATGAGTCCCCACGCGGCGATGCGTTGGGTGCGGCGGAAGACGACGCCGACGCCGAGGGCGATTTCGGCGACGCCCGAGATGTACACGAGCGCGAGCGCCGCCGGGAAGACCGGCGGGACGACCTGCGCGTACGCGTTCGGCACGACGAAGTGCATCACTCCCGCGAGGACGTAGAGCGCGCCCATCACGTAGCGGAGCGGCGTCTTGAATCGGCGGAGTCGTTCGGCGGCGAGAGCCATTTCGAATCGACGTTGGACCGGCGGTCAAAGACGCTGTCGGCGTCGGCGACCCGGCGTCGATACCGAACCGGAGACCGAAACCGCAGCTTTCGAAAATCAATAGTCGTATAGTAATAATATATGAAATATGAAATATTTCCACTAAAATTGAAGACTGCCGTTGTGAGATTGCGACCCCACTCGAACGTTCTTTCCGACCCGCCGTGACGGACGCGAGACGTTCGTAATCGAACTCGTCCCATTCGTCGTATCCGGTCTTTTCAGCAGTTTCACACGTTTAACCAAGAGAATGTGTGTAACGCTCGCCCCGAAAAACCGCGCTACCGGGTGCGATTAACCTACCGACGACGCTTGCACTTGAAAACGGATTCTTGAGCCGTAGTTAAGCCGTTTTCCGCGGATACTGTCGAGCGAGCCGAACTCGCAGTCGTGGTGCGAGAACGCAGTCGAAGCGGCTCGGGTATCCCGCGAGCGACGGCGCGGTCGGTGCCTGATTTCGAGAGAGAACTCGGTGGTAGATATATAATATTTCATACTTATTTTAGTATAACTTCCTGACTATTCTCTCGTCGAAGGCGATAGTCGAGCGCCCGATAGCCATTGAGCCGAACACGTTTCTACAGATGAATCGAGACGAGTGTCTCGGGGCTTGATCCCGAGGTGGTTCACACGACCGGACGACGCGGTACGCGCGAGTGACGAGTCGTACCGCCGGGGACCTGCCGGCGGGCGAAGATAACTACGGACAGTACGGTTCGATATATATCGCTACTAGCAATTGACTTGTAGGTGTTGTAGAGAACGTGGGCTATGTCCGCAGATGGACGACAGACAGCGGTGTTCGCAGAGACATTGATAGAGGGCTGTGAGAACATCCCGGCAGAACCGGCTCCGGGCGACTACGTCGTGGTCGACGTGACCCACTTCTCGGCGACCGTGGCGGAACTGCTCGCGCTCGGTGCGGAGTACGTCCACGTGACCGACGAGCGCGGCGACGAACCGGCGTATCGGGAGGACCACCCCGAGTGTCTCATCGGCGGCGGCAAGACCGACGACTACGAGCCGAACCCCGGCTACGACTTCTTCAACTCGCCGAGCTACGTCCAGCGACTGGACCTCGCCGGGCGGCCGACCGCGATGACTTCCACGAACGGCGGGCGGGCGGTCTCGACGCTCCGCGAGCGCGGGGGTCCCGGTGTCGAGGTGTTCGTCGGCGGCTACACGAACGCCGCGGCGGTCGCGGACCTCTTGGAAGACCGCGGGCGACCGATAACGATCGTCGCCAGCGGGTCGAGCGGTCAGCCGACGCCCGACGACACGCTCGGCGCGGCGCTCATCGACGACTACCTCCACGGCGACGGCCTCACCGACCGCGACCGCGAGCGGTACGCGCGCCTCCTCGTGACGGCGAAAGGGCCGCGATACGAACAGAAACACGAGATTCGGCGGCGCGACCTCCACGAGTTCGAGACGGCCATCGACTCTCGCTCGGTCGTACCCGTCCTCCGCGGCGACCGCCTCGTTCCCGCGAGCCAAGTCGATGTCTGAGGCGACGCCCGTCCAGCGACCGCGGTTCGGCGCGTCGATGGACATCCGCTACGCGGCCGACGTCGCGTCGTTCGCCGAGTTCCTCCGCGGGTTCGACCTGAACCACGTCGAACTCCGCGCGGGCTATCTGGACGTTCGGGCGGACGAGCGAGACGCCGAGCGCCTGCGCGCGGTCGCAGACGAACTCGACGTGAGCTACACGGTCCACGGCCCGCACCTCGACGTCGCGCCCGGTAACGTCAACGAGCACCTTCGAGAGGCCGCGGTCGCGGCGACCGAAGAGGCAATCGAACTCGCCGCGGCAATCGACGCCGGCGGCGTCATCGTCCACGGGGGCTCGGTTCGGACTCGGTACCCCGAACACGTCCGCGAACACACCCGCGCGCAGGCGGTCCAGACGCTCCGCGAGTGCGCCGAGTTCGCCGCCGAGGCGGGCGTTCCGGTCTGTCTCGAAAACCAGCGCGACAAACCGGGAACGCGTCGGCACACGGCGACGCCGGACCGCCTCGCCTCGTTTCTCGATGACGTCGGCGTCGACGACGAGTTCCTGAAACTGACTCTCGACGTGGGGCACGCGAAGGCGACGGGCGTCGATTACCGGCGGTTCGTCGACCGGTTCGGCGACCGCATCCACGTCGCGCACCTCCACGACAACGACGGCACCGAGGACGCACACGAGCCGCTTCCGTCCTTCCGGTCGGTGGCCGCGGACATCGACGCCCCGTACAACGTCTTGGAGATGAAGTCCCGCGCGGACGTCGAGCGCTGCGTGGGCGCGACCGACGCCTGACGGTCGGCGTCGCCGCCACTCGGTTCTTTTTCGACGCGAACAGACACAGCCACTTCGATAGCATCCGAACCGGCCTGCGAGCGCAGGGAACGAAGGGAGTCCGGCCGAACGACATACTGACGAGGTTGCTATGTACTGCCACCGATAACTCTACAGAGTACAGTCGGATATACAGTCGTACGTCGTACTCATACCAAGCGTTAAACAGGTTGCTTAACCACCACCACCCGGATGGTGACAACGTCCAACAACTCGAGTAGTGCGTTCAGTTTCGACCATAGGGACATGATGGCGTTCATCCTCGTCATGTCGCTACACGGTCTGCAGAGCATGATTACGGAACTTCTCCCGGAGTTCTCGATAGGCGGGTTAGGCCTCTCTATCGGACCGTTCTGGTTCGTTGCGATGTCGGTCGTCCTTCTGTTCCGCTCGTTTTGGGCCTGTCTCGCGATTCCGGTCGGCGGCATCGTCTTCGGAGAGATTCTCATCGGTGACTTCAGCGCGCTCGGAGCGGTCGAGGGGCTAATCGTCGTCACGCTGTCGTGGTTCTTCGTGATGTCGCTCATCACGGACCCGAAAGACGTCAAGCAGATCGCGGCGCTGGGCTTCCTCGCGAAGGCGATGGAAGAGACCGCGGCGTGGTTCATCGACGTCGGGAAGTTCTACATCGGCGTCGAAGAGCTCGAAGCGATTTCGTGGCTCCCCGAGACCGTGTGGGCCACCGAAGGAATCGGTGCCCTGCTTCAGATTATCATCGCCGGCGTCGTCTTCGGGGCGATTCCGACCCTGTTCCTCTACCCGCGGCTCCGCGGGAAGATCGAACCGTTACTCGGCATGAGTCCCGTCGAGGGGCGCGACGGCCCGATGTTCACGCGCACGTCCCTGAAGCGACTGATAGCGTGGGTGGCGCTGATACCCGTCGCGTTCGCGTTCGAGACGCTGAGCGAGACCAGCGGCGGGCTCATCACGTTCACGCCGGAGTTCGTCGAAACGTACGGCCAAGCGTTCCTGTTCGTGCCGATCGCCATCGCGGCGGTCATCTCGTTCGGGCTCGTCGCCTACCGCCAGCGCAAGGTCGACGGCCTGCAGGACTGAACCCATTCTTTGTTTTTTATGAGCAGCAACAACATCGTCGTGGAGAACCTGACGTTTCGGTACCCCGGCGGCGACGAGGCGGTATTGCGCGACGCGAGCGTGACCATCGAGCCGGGCGAGTTCACGGCCGTCGTCGGTGGCAACGGCAGCGGCAAGACGACCCTGTGTAAGACGTTCAACGGCCTCATCCCGCACTTCTTCGAGGGGACGTTCGACGGGGGCGTCACCGTCGCCGGCACCGACACCCGCGAGTCGGACGTCGCCGAGCTTTCGAAGACCGTCGGCTACGTCTTCCAGGACTTCGAGAACCAGCTCGTTCAGGAGACCGTCCGGGGCGACGTGGAGTTCGCACCGCTCAACTACGGCCTCGACGACTACGCCGAACGGGCGACCCGCGCCCTCGAAACCCTCGGTCTCGACCACCTCGCGGACCGATTCATCTGGGAGTTGAGCGGCGGCCAACAACACCTCGTCGCGCTCGCGGGGGTGCTCGCGATGGACCCCGAGTTCATCTTCGTCGACGAGCCCGCCGCGCAGCTCGACCCCCGAAACGCCCGCGAGACGTACGAACAGCTCCGACGACTCAACGAGGAGCGGGACAAGACGATAATCGTCATCGAACACCACTCCGAGTTCATCGCCGACTACTGCGACGAGATGGTGCTCGTCTCCGACGGCGGAGTCGCCTGGAAAGAGCCGGTCGAAGTCGGGCTCAACAGGCTCGACGACCTGCTCGCCCACGACATCCACCCGCCGCAGGTCACGCAGATTGCCGACGGGCTCCCGACCGAGGTGGGAACCCTGCCCAGCGGTCGGTATCCCGTGACCGTCGACGAGGCGGCAACGGCGTTTCAGCCCGCGGCGACGCGCGGCTCTCGGGCCGCCGTCGACGGCGGCGCGGTGGCAACAGGTGCAGACGCCGCCGGGCTGACCGAGCGCGAGCGGGACGGGGACGCGGTAGTGACGATGCGGGACGTCGGTCACGGCTACCCGACGCTTCGCGAGGGGTACAATCGCGTGCTCGACGGCCTGGACCTCGAACTGTACGAGGGCGACCGGGTCGCACTGGTCGGTGCCAACGGGTCCGGGAAGTCGACGCTGTTGCGGTTGATTACGGGGTTAGAGTCCCCGGACCAGGGGGCGGTGACGGTCCTCGGCCGCGATACGAGCGAGACGCTTCCCGAGCAGTTGGCCGACGACACCGTCTACATCCACCAGAACCCCGAGGAGATGTTCGTCGAGGACACCGTCCGCAAGGACGTCGCCTACTACCTCGAGAACCGCGACGCCCCGAACGCGGACGAACGCGTCGACGAGATTCTCGCGTATCTGGACCTCGAACACCTCGCCGACCGCGACGGTCGACTGATGAGCCTCGGCCAGCAGCGCCGCGCGTCGCTGGGCATCGGACTCGCGACCGACCCGACGGTCGTCCTCTTGGACGAGCCCACGGGCAGTCTCGACCTCCAGAGCCGCCGCGAAGTGACCGGAATGCTCCGAAAGGCCGAGAGCCGCGTCGAGACCGTCGTCGTCGCCTCGCACGACCTGCAACTGGTCGCGGCGTGGGCCAACCGCGTCCTCGTCATGGGCGAGGGCGAGGTGCTCGCGGACGCGCCGCCGGCGGCCGTGTTCTCCGACCCGGACCTCCTCGCGGAGACCGATTTGCGACAGCCGCAGGTGGTCGAACTGAGCCGGCGACTCGGGCTGGAATCCCCCGCGCTCAGCACCGACGCGATGTGCGAGACGCTGGCTCGTTCGTTCGAGGACGACGCGTTCGCCGACGGCGGTGTCGCCGATGTCGGAGACGTCGGGGGCGACGTTGAGTCGAACGGAGGGTCGCGATGAAGTACGTCGACGCGCTCACCGACATCTCGGTCGCCGACATCAAGGTCGATTTGATGCGGACGGCCTACGACAACGAGGACGCGCTGTTGAACAGCTTCGACCCGCGAGTCGTCCTGCTGTGGACCGTGCTGTTCATGATTATCCCGTGGCTGTTCTACGACACGCTTCCGCTGGCCATCCTGCTCGCGGCGGCCTTCGCGCTCGCCGCGCTCTCGCAGGTCAGCAAGTACCTGCTCGCGTTGCTCCTGTTCGGCCAAGTCACCAACGTCGGCTTTTTCGTGGTGTTGGTCCCGCTCATCGGCGGGACGGTTCGAGCGGTCGGTCACTTGGGCGAGAACGCCGGTCGGGTCGTCGCGGGCGTCATGGCGGGCGACGCGAGCGTGTTCGCCGAAACCGGAAGCATCGTCGCGGCCGCGGTCGGCCGGGGTATCCATACCGCCACGACCAGCCAGGAAGTCGGCATCGACGCCGTCGGGGCGCTCGTCCCGTTCTTCCTCAAGCTCACGATTATCTCGGTCATCAGCCTCGCCGTCTTCTCGGCGATGAGCCCGCAGAAACTCAGCAAGGGGATGTTGCGCTTGGGCGTCCCCCGACAGCTCACGTTCGCAATCGCGTACGGCTACCGGATGATGCCGCTTCTCGTCGAGGAGTATCACGCGCTCATCAACTCCTTCCGCCTCCGGAGTAAGGTACCCGAAAAACAGGGGCTGTTCAGGTGGCGCTACTTCTACTACCTGCTGACGCTCTCCGTCAAGGCGTTCTACCCGCTGATTTTCAACGTGGCGAAGCGCGCGCGGGTCACCGTGGAGGCGATGGAGACGAAGGGGTTCTCGCGCTCGCTGGGCGACGAACGGAGTCAGGCCCTCCGGACCGAGGGCATGATGGTTCGGACGCGAGACGTCACCTTCGTCTTCGGGTCGCTGCTGTTCGTCGCCGCGGTCTGGGTGTTTACCTGACCGACGCCCGGCGACCCCGGACTATGTTCGACTCTGTACGGCTCCGTACGACTACCGGACACAGGGTGCAGCTACCGAACGGAAAGTGAGGCAGACAATCCACATAGCAACCACTTCGTCGGTCATCGCCGTCAACGAGAGTATGCGAACGAGACAGAAGCCGGCGGTCGTCCGCGGGAGACGCTCGGGGCGAGGTGTCCCGAGATGAACTCCGAAGCTCGGGCGGAGAGCGTATCCGCCGACGAACCGGAATCGACGGGCGAGGAACCCACCGGAGCAGCACAGCGATACCTCCCGTGGGTAGTCGCCGTCGGGTCGGTTATCCCGGTCGGCGCGCAGGTCGTGGCGCTCCCGCCGGACCCGACGACGACGGCGCTCGACCTCGTCGGCGAGGGCGTCGTCGTCGCCGTCCTCTTCGCGTGCCTGTTCGTGGTCCGACGAGTACGCGACCCGTCCGTCTTCTACCCGCTTGCGGGCGGCGTCGCGGCCTCGTACTTGTTCGCGCTAACCGACTTCCTCGACGAGTTCGTCGAACAGCCCGTCTGGTTCAGCTATCTGTTCGAAGACGGCGCGCAGGCGGTCGGCGCGGCGCTCCTCGTGTTCGGCCTCTACCGGTGGACCGTCGCGCGACAGCGACGGGAGACCGAACTCCGCCAACAGCGCGAGCAGCTCGCCGTCCTCAACCGCGTCCTCCACCACGACATCCGAAACGACGCGCTGGTCATCCGCGGGTGGGCGTCGGTCGTGCGGAAGGAGGCGGGGTCGGCGGCCGACGAGCGACTGGAGAACATCGTCGCCGCGAGCAACGGCATCATCGACCTCACCGAGAGCACGGCGCAGTTCACCGACGTGCTCACCTCGGAGCGGACCGCCGACCTCGAACCGAAGCCGCTGGCCGAGACCATCGAGACGGAGCTTCGGAAGGTCCGCGCCGCGCACGACGCCGACGTGGTCGTCTCCGGAGACCTTCCCGAGGTGGACGTCCTCGCCCACAGCATGCTCTCCGCGGTCTTCCGAAACCTCCTCGTCACGGCCGTCGAGCGGGCGGACGCCGAACCTCCGCGAATCCGCTTGCGCGCCGAGCGCGGCGCGGAGACCGTGACCGTCCGCATCTCCGACGACGGCCCGCCGTTCCCGGAAGGCACCTTCCCGGACGCGGGCGAGACCGTCGCGGGCTCTCCCGAGTCTCGGTCCGGTCTCTCGCTCGTCGCCGCGCTCGTCGAGCAGTTCGACGGAACCGTCGCGGTCGAAAACGACCCCGATGGCGGTGTCACCGTCGCCGTCAGGCTCAAGCTCGCCGGACACGCCGCGACCTCCCCCGCCGACCGAGTCGCCGAGGGGCTCAGTGACACCGAGTCGTCTCCCTCGGCGTCGCACCCGGTGGCGGGCGTCGACGCGGACGACCGAGACGACTTCGCCGCCGTGCACTCGGACCGCGAATCGCCGGCCGGTCGGGGGGCGTCGACCGGCCGCGGCGACGCCGCTAACTACTGACGCCCCGTCTCGACTTCGCCTTTGTACCCTCTTTGACCTTCCCCGGTATCGCGTCTCACAGCGCGTCAAGCATATGTGTACTCCCCGAATAGCAGTCGGTAGTGAGCGACCCACACGACTCCCCGGGTGGAAAGCGCGGCCCCGAGAGCAAGGTCAGCCGACTGCTCCGCGAGCGCGGTCTCGACGGGTTCGGCGCGGAGCTCGAACGGCGCTGGACCGCCGAGGCGGACGCGCGGTCGAGTCTCCGTGACCTCGCCGACGCGTTCAACCGACGGTTCCTCCGCGCGGCGCTCGACGAACGGAACGAGCGCGTCATCGACGGCGAGGTCGAGAACCTGTACCGTGTGCTCACCGACGACGGCGTTTCGAGTGGGGCGCGAACGGAGGCGGTCCGCCGACTCGAACGCGCCGGCGTCGACGTAGAGCGACTCGAAGCCGATTTCGTCTCGCACCGGGCGATGCGGACGTATCTCACCTCGTACCGCGGCGTGACGCCGCCGTCGGGGACCGACCGCGACGACGGTAATCTCCGCGCGCGCCGGTCCCAGACCATTCGACGCCTGCTGGGTCGCGTCGAGCGCGTCACCGACAAGTCGCTGTCCGACCTCGCGGCCGCCGACGAACTCGACTTCGCTCCCGACGCCGCCGAGGTGTACGTCGACGTTCGCGTCCACTGCCCGGGCTGTAACTCCCAGTACACGGTCGAAGACCTCATCGACCGGGGCGGCTGCGACTGCGAGTAGTCCGGTTCGCGCGCTCCGAACCGCGGTATCGAGCGACCGGTGACGACCGAACTCTCGCGAGTCCTCGGGTCGAAAAGCGTTCCATCGACAGCTGTGGAACGAGTTCGTGGCGCTCGGGACAAGAAACACGTTCCAATGATAGCGTTGGAACGAGTTTTGGAAGCGTCACCAACTGTTTTCACGGACCCCCGTGTCGAACATCGTATGGCCACGACGAACGGACCAGCCCGCCTGACCGTCGCGCGATTCGCCGGTCTCGACGACGCGACCGTCGAGTTCGAGCCCGGCGTCTCCGTCGTCGCGGGACGGAACGAGGCCGACCGAACACCGCTCCTGTGGGGTCTCGCGGCCGCGCTGGGAAGCGATGAACCCCCGTTTGAGGAGAGCGCTGACGGCGGCCGGGTCGAACTCGCCGTCGAGAGCGAGGTGTACACGCGGGCGTTCGTGAGGGAGGGAGACCGCGTCGTCGCGTCCGGCGACCCGTATCTCGAAGACTCGACGACCGCGGACCTGTTCGCGTTCCTGCTCGGCTCCAACGAGGCCCGGCAGGCGGTGACCGGCGACCGCGACCTGCGGGAGTTCGTCACGCACTCGGTCGATACCGACGCCGTCAGCGAGGAAATCGCCGACCTCCGCGCCGAGCGCGCCGAGTTAGACGACCGAATCGCGGAGCTGTCCGCGCTCGAATCCGAGCGCCCGCAACTCCGCGAGCGCCGCGACGAACTCGACGCGGCCGTCGAGCGCTTGGAAGCCGAGTTGGCGGACCGACGAGAAGCGCTCGCTCGCATCGAGCCGTCGGCGGTCGACCCCGACGCTGACGCGCGGAGGGAAACCGACACCGACGCGCCGGACGCGGAGGCGCGAGCGGACCGATTACGGGAGTTGAACGCGGCGCTCGACGACGCCAAGTTCGAACTCGAAGCCGAGCGGGAGTCGCTCGACGCGCTCGACGCCGAACTCGACGAAGTCGAATCGGAACTCGCGTCGTGCCCCACCGACCCCGCCGGCGAACTCGACGACCTGACCGACGAGCTCTCCGAGTCGCGCGAGAGAAAACGACGGTTAGACGCGGACATCACCGACGTTCAGCGAACGTTACGGTTCAACGAGCAGTTCCTCACGTCGGGGGTATCGCCCGTCGCCGCGAGCGCGGGCGAAGAGGGCGGGCCCGACGACGCCGACCGGGTCGTCTGCTGGACGTGCGGGACCTCGGTCCCCGAAGCGAGCATCGAATCGACGCTCGACCAACTCCGGACGCTCCGCGACGACCGTCGCGAGGAGCGCGCCGAACTCACCGAGCGTCTCGAACGACTGCAAGAACGCCGGTCGGAACTCGAAGACCAGCGACGACGGCGACGCGACCTCGAAACACGGCGCGAGGAGTTACGCCGCGAGCGCGCCGAGCGCCGGGCGCGAGTCGAGGACCTCGAAGCCCGACGCGACGACCTCGAATCGGGCATCGCCGACCTGAGACGCGACGCCGGGACCGCGGAGGCGGACGACCGCGCCGCGGTCCTCGCCGCCCACCGGGAGGTCAACCGGGTCGAGTTCGAGTTGGAACGGCGACGCGAGGAGCGCGCCGCCGTCGTCGACGACCTCGATTCCCTCGAAGCCCAACTCGACCGGCGGGCGGACCTCGAAGCGCGGCAGGACGGAATCGACGACCGAATCGGCGAGCTTCGCGGTCGTATCGAACGGCTCGAACGCGCGGCCGTCTCGGCGTTCAACGACCGAATGGCGGACGTTCTCGACGCCCTCGAATACGACCGCCTCGCCCGTTTCTGGATCGAGCGACGGAGCGACGGAGATTCCCTCGATGACGCGGGCGCGACTCCCGCGGGGCGGTTCGTCCCGCACATCGAGCGCCGGACGGACGATGGCACCGTCTACGAGGACGTTATCGACCACCTCCCGACCTCCGAGCGCGAGCTTATCGGTCTCGTGTTCGCCGTCGCCGGCTACCTCGTCCACGAGGTGTCCGACGAGGTCCCGTTCTTCGTTCTCGACTCGGTCGAGGCCATCGACGCCGAGCACGTTCGCAGGCTCCTCGCCTACGTCGGTCGGGATGCCGACTACGTCGTCGTCGGCCTGTCCGGCGAGAACGAGCGGGGCCTCCCGGACTCGTACCGACGACTTCGGGCACCGTGACCCCGAGTTGCGGTCCGAAACGACCCTCCCGTGACAGACGTAGCTCTGTAATCGCAACCGCTGAAACCGAATTGTTCGAGGAGATGCCCGAACCCACCCCGGGGTTACACGGGTAGGCCTGTTATGCACGACAGATTCCAGTCGAAGTGACGTCGCAGAGACGGACGTGTGGCCGGGACGCGAGCGGCGGAGTTCGCGTGTCCCGTCGGCTCGTTTCGTGCTGGTGAACCCGTCCGAAACCGGAATCGTCGACGGAGCCGGGTTGTTCGCGACGGACTGCGATTCTACTAATAGTAGAGTCAAGTGACGTGAACGAGCGCCTCTGTTCTCGGTGTGCCGCGTGAGCACACGTGTCTAGTTGAACGGGAATCGAATCTTTCGTGGCGAATCACTCAGCGATTCGGATTAATTATGAACATTCGTCAATCACCAGAGAGCCACCCCACGGTATCGGTACGACGGAAGCGAGGGCAAACCCGCGTGCGACGGCGTCGGCCGCGGTAGCTCCCGACTCCGTGGGACGTTTCCACCATCAGTAGAATTTATCTGTCCCGCTCCGAAAGGCGAACTATGGCACCTAACGAAAGCGAAGGCGGCGGCAAGCGCGTGAAGGCGGTCATGCGCTCGTACCGGGTAATCGGCGTTCTGCGAGAGCAAGGAACGGTGCGGATTAACGACGTCGCGGACGCGCTCGGGGTGCCGACCAGTACCGCGCACGTGCATCTGAAAACCCTCGAGGCGGCGGGGTACGTCGTCAAGGACGAACACGGGTACCGACTCGGCCTTCGGTTCCTCCGCGACGGAAGCATCACCCGGGGGCGCTTGGACGTGTACGGCGCGTCGCGGTCCGAAATCAAGGACCTCGCGGAGTCGACCGGCGAGGTGGCGAATCTCGGCGTCGAGGAGAACGGACAGCGGGTCATCGTCTACCAGGCCGAGGGCGACAAGGCGGTGTACGACAACGCGCCGATCGGCGAGTTCACCCACATGCATTGGACCGCGCTCGGAAAGGCGATTCTCGCGGAACTCCCCGGCGAGCGGGTGACCGAAATCGTCGACGAGTACGGGCTCCCGACGAAGACCGACCACACGATCAGCGACCGGGACGCGCTCCTCGAAGAACTCGAGACGATACGGGAGCGGGGGTACGCGCTCGAAGACGAAGAGCGGAGAGACGGGATTCGGTCCATCGCGGTTCCGCTGGTCAGCGACGGGTCGGTCATCGGCGCGGTGTCGCTTTCCGGACCGAAAGAGCGGTTCAACGACGACCGAATCGTGGACGAACTGTTCCCGGCGCTCAGAGACCGGAAGAACGTCATCGAGGTCAAGTACGCGTACGACTGAGCGCCGTCTCCCGGTCGTTTCATCGATTCGGACGAAGTCGGTCCACCATGAGTGGATTGGAATCTCACGAAGATACGTTATGGTTTCGAAACTGGCTGTAGAGTGGCTCTAGGGGACGATTCGGTGGTTCACCGGACGACGACGCCGACATCTGTGCGAAACGCTTTTACTTGGAGTGAGTCTGGGATGTGAGTGTATGAATCCAGCAGTGATGCTGCCTCCCTCCCCGGACAGACGGTGGACCCTCGCCAAGCAACTCGGCGTCGAAAGCGCCGTCGTACGGTTCTGGGGCGTCGACGACTGGTGGGAGTACGAGACGTTACTCGAAACCCGAAATCGGTTCGCAGACCACGGATTCTCACTGGACGTCGTCGAGGACCGCCCGCCCATGGAGCGAACGGTCCTCGGTCAGGAGGGTCGAGACGAGGAGATCGAGACGGTGAAACGACTGCTTCGGAACATGGGACGCCTCGGCATCGACGTGTACTGTTGGGTGTGGACCGAAAACCCCGTCGGCGTCCTCAGAACCTCCGATTCGATTCCGGACCGCGGTGACTCGCTCGTCACCGGGTACGACCACGAGTGGATGGAGCGCGCCGAGGACCACCCCGCGGCGGGCATCACCGAGGAAGAACTGTGGGACAACCTCCAGTACTTCCTGGACGAGGTCGTTCCGGTTGCCGAGGAGGCGGGCGTCAAGATGGCGCTCCACCCGGACGACCCGCCGGTCGAGGAGCTTCGGGGGGTTCCCCGCCTCGTCACGTCGCTCGAACGGTACGAGCGCGTCTTGGAACTCCACGAGAGCCCCAACCACGGCGTCACGTTCTGCCAGGGGAACTTCGCCGCGATGGGCGAAGACGTCCCGTCGGCGATTCGACGCCTCGGAGAGCGGATTCACTTCGTCCACTTCCGCGACGTCGAAGGGACGCCCGAGTCGTTCGTGGAGACGTGGCACGACGACGGGCCCACCGACATGGCGGCGGCGATGGAAGCGTACCAAGACATCGGCTTCGACGGGGCGATTCGCCCCGACCACGTCCCCAAGATGCTCGGCGAGGAGGACCGAGCGGAAGCCCACGCGGGGTACACCGACATGGGCCGGCTGTTCGCAATCGGCTACATGAAGGGCCTCATCGAACGCGGACAGTAACGCCGTAGCCCGACCGTCGGCCTCGCCTCGACTCGACCGGTGACTGCCGGCGACTGCGGCGAGTAGCGAGTCGCACTATCCAGAGCAGTTGACATCTATCCTATGATATATTATTAAAATGAATTATTGCGATAGATATAAGTACCAGTGTAGAATCGTTGTGAATGGTATGCGTAGACAAAGCCGACGGAGCTTCATGGAACAGCTCGGGCTACTCACTGGCACCGGGGCAATCGCATCGATGGCTGGCTGCATGGGCGGCGGTTCCGGCTCCGGAACCGACGGCACGACCGGTTCGGATGACTCAGACACCGATACGACGGAGAGCGGTGGCGGCGGTCAGAGCCAGTCGCTCATCATCGGGAGCGTCTTCCCCAGCGGGCACGTCATCAACGAGATGGCCAAGGAGTGGGCCTCTTCCGTCGAATCGGAGACCGAGGGGCGAGTGGCGATCACCATCGAAGAGTCCTTCGGTGGCGAAAAGGAGGTCATGGAACAGACGCAAATCGGCTCCATCGACGGGACCATCATCGGGACGCGCTGGGTCATCGACTACGACCCCAAGAACTTCTGGGTCGAGTCGCCGTTCGTCTTCGAGGGCTGGGAACAGCAGCGACGCGCCTTCCAGACGGAGTTCTTCGACGACGGCCGACAGCGTCTCCGCGAGCAGGGTAAACAGATGCTCGTGAACGAGCCGGTGTACCGCGGCTACCGACACACGTCCGGGAACAAGGCCTTCGAGACGCCCGAGGACATTCAGGGAACCAACCTGCGGGTGCCCGACCTCACTCCGTGGGTGAACATCTGGAGCGGCATCGGCGCGAGTCCGACCACCGTCGCCTTCGACGAACTCTACAGCGCGCTGCAGCAGGGCGTCGTCGACGCCCAAGAGAACCCCGCCGAGACCGTCCGGTCGTCCTCGCTGTACGAGGTGCAGGACTACTACACGCTGACCAAGCACCTCGCGTCGACGGGGTGGTTCACGCTCGGCACCCAGGCGCTGTCGGACATCTCCGACGAGGACCAGACGACGATGGTCGACTCGTTGACGTCGAGCATCCAAGAGCTCAGCAGCAGCATCGCTGAATCGGAGTCGCAGGCCATCGAAGCGCTGAAAGAACAGGGAATGAACGTGGTCGAACCCGACCGAGACGCGTGGTTAGAGGCGGCGAAAGAACCGCTCCAAACGCAGTTCGAGGAGAACTGGGAACCGTCGCTCGAAGAAGTGCGAAACATTTGAGCGGACGCTTACTCGTAGAGCACCCATGGAAGAAGTAAATCTCGCAACGAAACTCGGCCGGCTTTTCGACGGGTTGGTCACATCCATCGCGTTAGCACTCTACGTGCTGATGATACTCGTCGTCGGGTTACAGATTCTGACCCGCTGGGTCCTGGGTTCGATACTCGGGTCGAGTCTCCCGTGGACGGTCAATCTCTCGCAGATGCTGCTCGTGTACATCACGTTCTTCGGCGCGGCGGTCGCCAGTCGAAAGCGACAGCACATCTCGCTCGACCTCCTCGTCTCGCGGCTCTCCGACGGCGTCATCCGGGTGCTGACCGGTCTTCGGACGCTCCTCATCCTCGCGTTCGTCGGCGTCATGGTCTCGGGAGCGTACCCGCTGTACCTACAGAACCGGGGATTCGGGATGGGAGCGCTCCCGTCGCACCCGCCGTTCACCGAAGCGTGGCTGTACGTTCCCGCCGTCGTCGGCGGTGTCTGTATCGGTATCTACGCGCTTCGCGACCTGTGGCTCGTCGCCGTCGCGCCAGAAACGATCATCGAGGACATCAAAGGAGAAGACGAAAATGCAGAGTGAGCACCGCCTCCGCGCCGAGACGCGCCCGCTTCAGGGAGGGACCCGATAATGGCCGATGTCGTTCTGCTCGGGCTGTTCATCGGCGTTCTCCTCGTCCTGTACCTGTTCGAGGTTCCCGTCGTGTACGCGCTGGGGCTGACGAGTCTCATCCTCATGTGGACCACGTCGATTCCGTTCGAGCCGCTTCTGGTCGCCCAGACGATGGTCTCGGGGACCAACTCGTTCGTGCTGTTGGCGATTCCGCTGTTCCTCCAGACGGGGCTGTTGATGAACAAGCTCGGTCTGACGGACGTCATCTTCGACTTCGCGAAGGCCATCGTCGGCCCGATTCGCGGCGGGCTCGCCCACGTCAACATCGTCGCCAGTATCATCTTCTCCGGAATGACGGGGACCGCCGCGGCGGACGCCGCGGGCCTCGGCGCCATCGAGTACCGCGCGATGCGCGAGGAAGGATACGACCAGGGATTCAGCGTCGCCGTCACCGGGTCGTCGTCCATCATCGGCCCGATTATCCCGCCGAGCGTCCCGCTCATCATCTACGGGATTCTCGCGCAGGTCTCCATTGGCACGCTGTTCATCGCCGGACTCGTCCCGGGGCTGGTGATGGGCGTCGGACTGATGGCGCTGTGTAGTTTCTACGCCCATCGGAACGGCTACGAGAAGGGCGACTGGTGGTCGCTCGGCGAAATCGGCCGGACCTGTTACCGGGCGCTGCCCGCGCTCGGCACTCCGGCGCTCATCATCGGCGGGATTCTGGGCGGCTGGTTCACCGCGACCGAGGCGGGCGCAGTCGCGCTGTTCTACACGCTCATCATTGGGACCGTCTTCTACGACGGCCTCTCCCGTGAGGAACTCGTCGCGTCGTTCGACGAGGGGATGACCCACACCGCGACGCTCACGTTCATCGTCGCGGCGGCGTCCCTGTACGGCTTTCTCATCCGGCGCGCACAGCTCCCGGAGATTCTCGCACAGGCCATCACGGGCGTCTCGACGGACCCGCTCGTGCTCATGTTGCTCATCGCGGGCGTCCTGTTCATCGTCGGGCTGATGCTGGAGACGATTGCGGCGATAACCATCCTCACGCCGGTGTTCCTCCCCATCGTCGAGCAGACCGCAATCAGCCCGATTCACTTCGGCGTCGTGATGATCGTCACGCTGATGATCGGCCTGCTCACGCCGCCGTTCGGCGTCATCCTGTTCGTGCTCAACGCCGTCACCGGCGTCTCGCTCGAACGGATTACTCGGCACATGGTCCCGTTCTACCTGCCGCTTCTGTTGACCCTCCTGTCGATTATCGTCTTCCCGGAGCTCGTCCTCTGGCTGCCCCGCGCGATAGGGCTCGCCTGAGCGGCGCTCCAATTTCTTTTTACAGCGGCCACCGCCGGCGCGTAGACGACGGAACGGAAGCGGTTCGGTTCGTGAGTTCGTCTGCCGACCGCAAGAGTTAGCATGCCGTAGTCGGTGGAATCGGATATGGTGGAGACATCACCCACGGTTACCGTATCGGATAGCGCTGCGGTCGTCATCGGCGGCACGAGCGGCATCGGTCGGGCCATCGCGCTCGCCTTCGCCGACGACGGTGCCGACGTTGTGGCGACGAGTCGCAGCGCGGACGCCGTCGAGGAGACCGCCGAGGAGCTCCGCGACCGCGGCGCGAAGACGGCCGAAGTGACGTGCGACGTTCGAGACAACGAGTCGATAGAGAACCTCTACGAGGTCGCCAGCGACGCCATCGGCGACATCGACATCCTCGTGAACTCGGCGGGGTCGGTCGCGAGAGCGTCCGTCTCGGAGATGAGCGACGACCAGTGGAACCAAGACATCGACGTGAACCTGACGGGCGTCTTTCGGGCGTGCCGCGTCTTCGGCCGCGAGATGGAGTCCGGAAGTATCGTGAACATCTCCTCGATGTCCGCACGGCAGGCCCGCGAGGAGCGCCCGGCCTACTGCGCCGCGAAGAGCGGCGTGAACGGGCTCACGCGCGCCGCGTCGGCCGACCTCGCGCCCGACGTTCGCGTCAACGCCATCGAACCGGGGTTCGTCAAGACTCCGCTCGCGGGCGACGGCTTCAACGAGGGAACCGAACTGCGAGAGAAGATAGACGAGGGAACGCCGATGGAGCGCGTCGCGACGCCGGACGAAATCGCGGGCGCGGCCGTCTACCTCGCCAGCGACGCGGCGTCGTTCACGACGGGCGCGGTCATCACGGTCGACGGCGGCTACAACGACAACGCGTTATAACTCGTCGCTGACGCGGATTACGCCTTTTACTTCCTCGGGCTCGGCCGCGCGGTCGAAGGCGGCCTGCGTGTCCTCGAACGACGACTCGAAGGTCACGATACTGTCCACGTCGAACCGGCCCGTCTCGATTCCTTCGATGGCCTTCGGGTACGTGTTACTGAACCTGAACGACCCCTTCAGGTCGTACTCTTGGCCGATGGTCTCGACGATGTCGGTGGGGAACTCGGGTTCGAGGGGGATGCCGACGAAGACGACGGTGCCGCCGCGTTTGACGGCCTCGGTCGTCGTCTCGATGGCGCCGCCGAAGCCGGAGCTCTCGAGGACCACGTCGACGCCGCGTTCGTCGACGTGTTCGTGAATCGTCTCGACGGGGTCGGACTCCGTCACGTCGACCGCGTAGTCGACGCCGCGGGACTCGGCCAGTTCGAGCTTTTCGGGGACGACGTCGGTCAGGACGACCGTCTCGGCCCCGCGGGCCATCGCGACTTCCGAGACGAGCTGACCGATGGGGCCGCCGCCGGTGACCAACACCGTGTCACCGTCGGAGACGCCGCCGCGCTGACACGCGTGCATCGCGACGCTCAGGGGCTCCGCGAGCGCGCCCTCCCGGAGCGACACCGAGTCCGGAAGCGCGTACAGGTACTCGGCGGGCCACGCGACGTACTCGGTCAGCGCGCCCTCGACCGGCGGCGAAGACATGTACTCCATATCCTCACAGAGGTGGTAGGTGTCGTCGCCGGCGCAGTACTCGCACTCTCCGCACGGGAGACCGGGTTCGATTGCCACGCGGTCGTCGGGACCGACGCGGGAGACCTCGTCGCCTACCTCGACGACGGTACCGGCGGCCTCGTGACCGAGGACGTGTGGGAACTCGACGACGTTGCCCCCGTTTTCCCCGTGTTGGTAGTAGTGTAAGTCGGACCCGCAGATGCCGACGCGGTCGATTCGAACCAGGACTTCGTCGGGGGCGATTGTCGGGAGGTCTCGCTCGACAAGTGTGAATTCACTAACAGCTGTGAGCTCGCAGGTTCGCATGCTTGTACCGAAGAGAATTACGGTTATATTCCTTTTGCCGTGTGGGTCACGATGGTCGATGGCGTGGAGTGTATTCACCACGTTCGGCCGGTGGGCTCGCTCTCTTAGAGGATTGGTGACTGATTCAGACTAATCTTAGCATAGTTCTATGTGTGAGCACTACTACGAGCTCAGAATAATCTAAAATATTCGGATTATTTACATTACCAATAGTATACTCCGGGTTTGTGGGGTTAGAAATCACAAATGGGCACAGATTACATTCGAATATTATTATCCACAACAACACATCGAGAGTTCGGCCGACGAGATTGTTCAATTCACACACTAAAACGACCGCTTCTATTCCGGTTTTGCACTGATTGAGGTAGGACACGCGACAGAACCACAGCGTGACACGCCTGCTGCCGCGGGGCCGAACGTCACGATACGCCGTCGCGTGGTGGGACTCTCCCCGCCGCGGTCGTCGTGGGGCGCGTTGGCCGCGTTCATCCTCGCATCGCCAAGACGTACGCGACGCCGGTGAGTCCGGCCCACGCGACACCCGCGGCGAGACCGACGCCGATCAGCGAAGCGGTACCGACGAGGCCGCCGACGAGCCAGACGAGGACGGCCGCGCCCGCCAACAGTTGTATTCGAAGGCCGCTCACCGGGGGCGACCGACGCTGAAGCGTCAGCGCCATCCCGTAGCCGCCGAGACCCAGCGCACCCACGTAGAGCCCGCTTCCGAGAAGCCCCCACATCGAGGCCAGTCCGCCGAGGAACCCGTCGTCGGTCGAATCGTTCGTCGGCGACTGAGACGTGGTCGTCGCCCCCGCCGTGTTCGGCGAGGCCGCCGTCGTCACCGATGGAGTCGCTTCGGGCGCCGCGACACCAATCGTCGCCGTGACGGTGTCGCTGTCGATACCGAGTCGGCTCTCGACGGCTAACCCGACGTCGAGGGGCTGCTCGCTCATCGTGACGCTGAGTTCGGGGGTCGATTGCACCCGCTCGGTCCCGTTCACGAAGAAGTGATAGCGACCGACTGGGGAGGTGTCGCTCGTCGAGCCGGCCCCGGACAGTCGGAGGTCGTCCGCGGCGGTCGCTGTCGCCGGGGCGTCGATTCGGGCAGTCGGCCGAGTGTACAACTCCTCGGGTGCCGCGGTTCGGAACGGAGTGAAATCGACCCAGCCGCGCTCGGTGACGACGGGGTTCCCCTCTCCGGACGGGAGAATCGACGAGTGATACGGACCGCTGGCAGCGCCCCAGTAGTTGGACTCGGCGTCGACGGTGCGAATCGGGTCCACCACGATTCGGGCGGTCGCGTTCGCGCTGATCAGCCGCTCGATATCGACCGTCAGACCGCGGTCTTGGCCGTAGATACTGTTGTTGACGACGTGGTGGGTCCTGGTTCCCTCGCCGGCCGTTTGGACCCCGATGCCGGTCGGAAGCGCGCCGCTCACGCGACGAATCGTCAGGGCGCTGGCTTCCGCGCTCCGCGTCTCGCTCTCGCCGTCCGTCCGTAGGACGACGACCGTGTCGTCCCAGAGCCGAGCGACCGTGAGCCGCTGTGTCAACTCGGGATTGGCGACGAGTTCTTCCAGCGGAACCGTCGACTCAGCCTGGTTGATGATCGCACCGGACGCCCCCTCCGCGACGTACACCCCCGTTCCCGGCGTCACCCTCGAAACGGGAACCGGGTCCGCAAAGGCGTTCGTGTTGAACACGATGTCGTTGTCCCGGACGTCGGTCTCGACGACCCCGCGGACGACGACGCCGTAGGAGTTGGCGGCGATAGTGTTGTTGGCGACCGAAAGCTCGCCGCGGTGCGTTATCGGGCTGGCGACGAGCAGCCCCGCGCCGGCGTTGTTCGCCAGTCGGTTCTCGCTGACGTTCGTCCGGTGAATAATCAGGTCCGAGCGGACCGAAACGGCGTGACCCCCGTTATCGCGGACGGTGTTATTCCGGACGGCGACCTCGCGTGCCGCCGCTCCCGTCCGGAGCTCCAGTCCCGCTCCTCCGTTGTCCCGGACAGCGTTGTCCGCCAGTGTGAGACCCGACACGACGGTCCCATCGAGGGCGAAGCCGTCGCCGCCGTTCTCGACGAGGCGGTTCCCGCGAACGTCGCTCCCCCTCGTCAGCCAGTTGTTGACGTGGACGGCGTCCCCGCCGTTACCGCGAATCGCGTTGTCGGTGAGTTGCAGATTCAGTTCGAGACTGCGAGCGGTGAGGTCGACGCCGTGACCGACGTTGTCCGCGAGCGTGTTGTCACGGATGGTAACCGCACCCGGCCGGGGGAGTTGGGTCCCCGACTGGCGGATACGGATGCCAGTCTGAGCGCCGCGAACCTCGTTTCCGACCACGCTCGCCGTCGTCTCGTCGCGAGCGTCGAGTTGGATGCCGGCGTCATCCGCGGTGATTTCGTTGTTCAACAACGTCGAATCGCTCCGAGCCGCGCGAACCGCAATTCCGCTCCCCGCAGTCGCCGAGATATCGCTGTTCAACACCCAGAGCCGGTCGACGCTGTCGGCGGCGGCGAAGACACCGCTCCCGTTGATATCGCGGAACGTCGACTCGCGAACGGTGAGTTGTCGCACGCGCGTCGTGGACGCGGCGCGCTCGTCGACCGGCGACGTGACGTTTCCGACGACGAGCGAGCCCCGAACGCCGTCCGAGAGTTGCGGAATCCCCGAGTTCCGGAGGTCGACCGCAACGGGGTAGATTCCGCGCGTCTCCGGGTTGACCACGTCGCCGTACTCCACGAGGAGTCGGCCGTCGCTCGGAATGTTGACCGGCCTCGACAGCGAGATTCGCACGCGACCGTCCCGCGCCGAGACGTCCGTGACGAACGAGTCGAACGACCGCTCTATCGTTCCGTTTCGGTTGCTGTCGAGACCGATGCGGGCGATGCTCTCCGCGTCGACGTCGTCGACGGATCCGGCGTCGGCGTACCGGAGTTCTATCGTGTCGAAGGTCACGCCGACGCCGGCATCGAGCGACAGCGTGTGGTTCGACCGCTCATCGCGCTCCGCGGGTGACGCCGTAATCGAGGTCTCGCCGGTCGCGCCCGTCAGGGGCGTCGCCCGAACCGCGTGCCCGTCGATGCGTCGGAACGTCGACCGCTCGATGGTAATCCGGGGCGTCGACGCGGTGTCGCCGACCGACAGCCCGGCGTTCGAGAAGTCCCGGAACGTCGAGTCGGTAATCGTAATCGAACCGTCTGCGCGGGCCACGGTGATGCCGCTCGTCCCGCCCTGCAGGGTCGTATTGCGCACGACGAGCCGGGACTCGCTCGTCCCGTTGTAGCGGATGCTCGCCCACCGGCGGTCGGCCGCGGCACCCGCGGACCGTGAAACCGTTACCGGTCGGTCCGCTGTGCCGTCGACGACGAGCGAGCCGTCGACGGAGAGTGTGATTCCCTCGGCGAGCTGAACGTCGGTTCCGGGTCGTATCGTCAGCGTCGTCCCGGGGTCTACGTGGACGCTCTGGATGATCCGGTAGGGGCCATCCTCCGGCGTCCACGTCGTATCCGCGGTGATGTCCGATTCCACGAACGTCGTGCTGGTCTCGTTTTCGACGGCCGCGACCGGGCCGACGAGGGGGACGAAAAGCGCCGCGACGACGAGTACGACGAGCGCCTGTCGAGTCCGAGTGAGATGGGAGGAAGTAGAGAGCGTCATGCGTCGGTCGGAGATACGTTGTAAGTGCCTTCCGCGTGATATAAATGAAGTGGTACTCGGCTCTGAAATCGACGGCGGTCAGCCGGCGGCCGTCACGACTTAATTTTCACACGGCGAGACGCCGACCGTGATGCGAATCACTGGCTGAGTAGATAAGTATACAATATTGAAATGAACTAAGATATATAAGATATCAATAATAACTCACCAGTAGGTCGCCGACGAGACTCCGAACTCGAACAACAGTGAGAGATTAGCAATGAGCGCACGCAAACAGGACGCTCGCTGCTATCTTTGCGAGTTAAATCGAATAGCGAGCGAACAAGTAGTAGATGAGAGTCAACTTTGTTACAGAAGTATATGTCCTCTATTCAAACAATATTTGTCTACAATACTGTAGAAAAATGTTAAGTTAGAGAATTCTAACCTGTTATAGACGATTTGTAAATCGTTATTGAAGACTGAATAGTTCTGAAATCTCAGTACGAAGAACTCGTCACACGGAGAATCTATAAATTTTGCAGAATGAATTTATTTCCTATATATTACGAGAACCTCGGTACACCAGTGAGGAATCACGCAACGACCCGTGAAGTCTCGCGCCATGGTATCGGGGCAGTACAGGACGTGTGCGAGATAGACGGTGGTCAGAGATTACACCAGTACTACTGTAATCTAAATCTCGGCTGCTGCGAGTAGCCACGCGGTTATCCACCGCGGCAGTAACTCGTAACGCGACTTCGGTCCGACAGCACTCGTCGGAAGGTGTCGAGAGTGGATAGCGAACCCGCGTTTCGTGAGATAAAACGGGCGCGCTGGCAGGCGGGACGATTTACAGAAACTTCAAACCGGACCCCGCTTAGATTGCTCGCCTCAGGACGAACACAGTCGTACGCAAGCGTAGTTCGAGCCGGTGTCTCAGAACACGATACGTTCGATTTCGTGATGCGAAACAATAAAGTCCCCACGAAACCGACGCTAGCATATGACACACAAAGCCAAGAATCCCATCAACTCCGATCTGACGTTGCTCGAAATCCTCAACGGACTGGAGGAACTGGGCGGAGGGCGCATCCAAGACATCGCCGACGAGACGGGAATCACCAAAAGCACGGTCCACAACCACCTCAGTACGCTCCGTCAGCAGGGGTTCATCGTTAAGGACGGAGACCGGTACTATCTGGGGCTACGGTTCCTCAGACTCGGGGAGGTCGCACGAAACCGCGGGCCGCTGTTCTCGTTCGGTCGCCCGGAAGCGGACAAAGTCGCCAACGAGACGGGGGAGTTAACCAACTTATCGACCGTAGAACACGGCCGCGGCGTCTATCTCTATCGGACACAGAGCGAACATGAAGTGCGATTTTCGACGGCCGCCGGCGAGTACCACGACCTCCACTGCTCCGCGACGGGAAAGGCGATACTCGCCTTTTCGCCGGACTCGGTGTTAGACGAATTCGAGGACGTCCACGGCCTGACGAGATACACTCAAAACACTATCACGGACCGCGCGGAGCTCGAAGAAAGCCTCGAAACGGTTCGCGAACGCCAACTCGCGTTGGACCTCGAGGAGTACGAAAAGGGGCTTCGGTGCGTTGCGTCCCCGATTCTCGACAAGGACGACCGCGCGCTCGGTGCAATCAGCGTCTCCGGGCCGGCGATGAAATTCACCGGAGAGTACTACCGCGAAACCCTCGCGGAGGCCGTCAAGAGTGCGGCGAACGTTATCAGTCTCAACATCACGCGAACCGAGGGAACGTACTAATCACCCGGAATCAGTTCTGTTTCGTGTGACAAAATATTTCGATTCATCTCCGGCACTCTGTCTGAGGAGAACATTTATAACGATTGTATCCAACATTGGAATCGTATGGCTGACCAACGCAAGCGACTCGCCGAACGTAGTGAGCAAGCCAGGTCAAACCCCCTCGCAGACCAGCTCAAGGAAGTGCCGGTCATCGACATGGACGTCCACACGTCCTTCAGAAACGAGGAGATTCAACGGGACCTGCTGAAGCACCTCGACGACCCGTACAAGCGGGAAATCGAGTACTACCTGCAACCGGGGACGTCCTCGTACGACGGGATGTACCCGACGGACAACTACAACCGCGACCTGAGCGGGAAACTCCCGACGGAGCTGATGCAGGTCACGGAGCCGAAAGAGGACATCGACGACGTCCTGTCGCGGGAGTTCCACGTCGACTACCCCATCGTCAACATGCTGCCGGAGCTCAACATGGTCCGGCAGACCGACAAGGCGGTAGCGCTCAACGAGGCAGCCAACAAAGTGCTCGTCGAGCGCTTCCTCGACGGACACGACAACTTCCACGGCCTGGCGTCGGTCGTCCCACACGACCCGTCGGCCGCCGCGGAGGAAATCGACCGATTCGCCAAGGAAGACCAGATCTGCGGCGTGTTCCTGAACTCGACCGGGACGAAGACGCCACTCGGCGACGAGAAGTACGACCCCATCTACCGCGCGGCGGAGGATAACGACCTTCCCGTCGTCTTCCACGGGGCGGCGGCTCCGGGACTCGCCCTCGACTTCCCCACGCTCCAGCACGAACTGCAGACGTACATGGCGAACCACGCGCTCGCACACGTCTACTCCCAGTTCCTGACGCTGACGAGCCTCTTCGAGAACGGGACGCCGGCGAAGTTCCCCGGGGTCGACTTCGTGTTCCAGGAGGCGGGAATCGCGTGGCTCTCGCTCATCTTCCGTCTAAACCGGGAGTACAAGCAGCGCCGGAGCGAGGTCCCGCTGCTTGAGAAGACGCCGGAGGAGTACGTTCGCGACCAGTTCTACTTCGCCACGCAACCGCTCGACGAGCCGAACGACCCGGTCATGATGCAACAGCTCGTGGAGATGTGGGGCGGCGACGTGCTCATGTTCGCGACGGACCACCCCCACTTCGACATCGACAACACGGAAGCGCTGCTGAAATACCTCGGTAACTTCTCCGAGGAGGACCGTAACAAGGTGTTGTACGGAAACTCGGCAGAAGTCTTCGACATCGACGTCTCATGAGCAAGAACGCACAGAATCTTCCGCTCGACGACGACGAACACGTCGTCGCGCGGTCCGACGAACTCACCGACGGCGAACGCGTCATCGCGCTCCTGAACGGGAAGGAGATCGGCGTGTTCAACATCGACGGCGAGCTGTACGCCTACCCGAACTGGTGTGCTCACCAGGGCGGCCCCCTCTGTGAGGGGATGGTGAGCGGAACCGTCGAAGCGGAACACGACCGGGACACGCTCACGACCGAGCTCGAGTGGTGCCGAGAAGGAGAGATTCTCAGCTGTCCGTGGCACGGCTGGGAGTTCGACGCTACGACCGGCGACTGCCTCGTCGACGACGGCTGTAAACTCCGGTCAATTCCCGTTCGCAACGAGTCCGGCTACGTCGTCGTCACGCTGTAATCGCTATCCGAACACCACACCCCCCAACCACACCACACCAACCCAAACCGATGAGCAATCAATCCACTACAGAAAGAAAACGACAAGTCGACAAGGAACTGCTCGCCAAATACGAAGACCTGTACACGCCGGCGGTGGCAGACGTGATGCACGAGTACGGGTACGAAGAGCAGACGCTCGACCCCGAACTCACGCCGCTCGACGACGGCATGACCGTGGTCGGAAGCGCGTTCCCCATCGTCGGGCGACCGAACCGAAGCGTCAACGCCGACGAGGTACTCAGGCGCTTCCTCGAGATGCACGAGGACGTTCCCAAAGACGGCGTCATGATCTACGACACCAACGACACGAACTCGGCCCACCTCGGCGAGCTCGAAGTGACCTCGCTCCAACCGTCGGGCGTGGCCGGTGCCGTCATCGACGGCGGCGTCCGCGACACGAGCGTCATCCGAGAGCGCGGCTTCCCCGTGTTCAATCGGTACACGACCCCCGTAGACTGTATCTTCCGCTGGGAACTGCTCGACTGGGGCACCGACGCCGTGGTCGGCGGGGTCGAAGTCTCACCCGGCGACATCGTCGTCGGCGACGGAGACGGCGTCGTCGTCGTTCCCCAGGAAATCGCTGAGGACGTCGCCGAGGACGCCCACGAGATGGCGTCGTCCGAAGACGCGGTCCGGGCCGCCCTCGAAGAGGGTGTCGGGGCGTTCGACGCCTACGAGGAACACGAGACGTTCTAG
This sequence comes from Haloferax gibbonsii ATCC 33959, assembly GCF_000336775.1. Taxonomy (GTDB): domain Archaea; phylum Halobacteriota; class Halobacteria; order Halobacteriales; family Haloferacaceae; genus Haloferax; species Haloferax gibbonsii. The sequence continues at coordinate 44,591 of NZ_AOLJ01000005.1, forward strand.
GCGTTTTCGAGACGACAGCGGAGCGTCCCATAACAACCTGCGAAGGACGACGGCGCGACCCCGAATGGGTGAGCACGGAGCAGCACGCTACTCAGTCGCTCGGAGAGGCGGGATTGCGGTCGTGAGCGAACCCGCTCCCGCGAGACCGGCTTCCGAGGTCGTCCGGCGCTGCTCCGATCCGCTGGACGGGAGAGCGAGAGCGGATGTTAATGTTGGTTAGATGCTATTTTTGAATGTGCGTGCGTCCATCATCTAAGACGCGCAGGGTTCGCCCAGTTCGGGCGGCAAAAACTGTCTGAGGATAAATTATAAATATCTCCGGCCAAGTTCATCAGGATGAATCATGCACAACAGTAGGAGAGCGTTCCTTCAGTCAGCGGGAGCAATCGGTATCGCAAGCATGGCGGGCTGTTCCAGTATCGTAGACGGCGGCGGCAGCGGCGACAGCATCACCATCGGTTCGAAGCAGTTCGCGGAACAGGAGATTCTCGGGCACATGGCGATTGCCGCCCTCCGGGAGAACACCGACCTGACGGTCAACGACGAGACGGGGCTCGGCGGCACCTCCCAGTGTTTCAACGCGCTCAAGAACGACGAAATCGACTGCTACTGGACGTACACCGGAACGCTCTGGCACCAGATTCTCGGGAAATCGAACGTCATTCCCGACGGGGAGCAGATATACAGCGAGTCGAAGAGCGCCGCCGAAGAAGAGTGGGGACTGACGCTGACGGAACCCACGGGGGCTGACGCGTCGTGGACCATCGTCGCCCGCCCCGATTGGGCGAGCGAACACGGCATCGAAACGATCAGCGACTTCGCCTCGTACGTCAACGACGGGAACACGGACATGACGTTCGTGTCCTACACGGAATACGCGGAACGAGAGGACGGTCTCCCCGCCCTCATCGACGACTACGGCATCGAGCAGTCCGCGTGGGACGAAGTGAAGCTCCGGAAGGTCGGATACGGCGGCCTGAACTACCAGATTCTCAACGACGGCCAGGCCGTCGCGACTTCGGGCTGGCAGACGCAGCCGCAGATATACAAGTACGACCTGCGCATCCTCGACGACGACAAGGGTCACTTCTCGAAGTACTGGATCGTCCCCATGATACAGCAGGCTGCCGTCGAGGAGAACCCCGTCGTCAAGGAGACGCTGGACGAGGTGGCACCGAGCGTCACCACCGAGAAGATGCAGCAGATGGCGCTCGAGGCCAGCGAGGAAGACAGGGACCCGGCGAGCATCGCTCGCGACCACCTGAGCTCCGAAGGACTCATCTGACATGCCATCAACGACATCCCTCGAAGCGGCTCTCACCGCCCTCGCGTCGGTGACGTTAAACTCCACGCTCGGAGAGTACCAGTCGTTCGTCTCCCGGTACGCCGGCGACCTGCTCGTGTTGACGCTGGAGCACATCGATATCATCGCTATCTCGATGCTGCTCGCGATACCCATCGGTATCTCGCTCGGCGTCCTGATAACGTTCAACGACACCGCGGCCACGGTCGTTCTCTGGCTCGCCGGCGTCGCCATGACGGTGCCGAGCATCGCGCTGTTCGGACTGCTCATCCCCGTCTTCGGAATCGGGGAACCGCCGGTCATCGTCTCGCTGGTGTTGTACTCGCAGCTTCCGCTCGTCAGGAACACCTACGTCGGGCTCAACGGCGTCGACGACGCGGTCATCCAGTCCGGACGGGGGCTGGGTATGACCCGTATCGAGCGCCTGCGACAGATTCAGGTCCCGATGGCGCTCCCGGTCATCATGACCGGACTGCGGAACGCAGTCGTCATCATCATCGGCGTCGCCGCCATCGGGGCGTTCGTCGGAGCCGGCGGGTTGGGGGATTTCATCTTCCAAGGCATCCGCGAGCGTAATATCCCGATGATAGTCGTCACGACCGTCGTGCTGGTGGTGCTGACGCTGGCGTTCGATTACTGCTTCGCGGTCAGCGAGCAGTTGTTCAGACTTCGTAACGGAGAGCAGATAGACCAAGCACGACCGACCCGCGCGATTTGGAGGATACTCTCATGAGTCAACACGCAATCGAGTTCGAAAACGTTCGGAAAGAGTACGGGCAGACAGTGGCGCTCGACGGTGTGAGTTTCAGCGTCGAAGCGGGGACGACGACCGTCCTCGTCGGGCCGTCGGGCTGCGGCAAGACGACCACGATGAAGCTCGTCAACCGCCTCGAAGACCCGACCGACGGAGCGGTCCGGTTCGAGGGTGAAGACGTACAGAACGTCGAGAAGACGAGCCTTCGGCGAAGCATCGGTTACGTCATCCAGGACATCGGCCTGTTCGACCACATGACCGTCGCGGAGAACGTGGGAACGGTCCCGCGGCTGAAAGGCTGGGACGAAGACCGCATCGAGAGCCGGGTCGACGAGCTCCTGTCGCTCATGGACCTTCCTCCGGACCAGTACCGGGAGAACTACCCGCGGGAACTGTCCGGCGGCCAGCGCCAGCGCGTCGGCGTCGCCCGCGCCCTCGCGGCCGACCCGGACCTGATGTTGATGGACGAGCCGTTCGGGGCGCTCGACCCCATCACCCGCGACAACCTCCAAGACGAGTTCCTCGAGATTCAAGAGCAGATCAACACCACGATTCTGTTCGTCACCCACGACATCGACGAGGCGCTGAAGATGGGTGACAAAATCGCGATTTACGACGTGGGCGAAGTCGTCCAGTACGACACGCCCGAGAACATCCTCGAGAACCCGGCGAACGAGTTCGTCGAGGACTTCATCGGGTCGAACCGCGGCCTGAAGAAACTGCAGGTGCTGCCGGTCGAAGACGTCATGGACACGGACGGCTCGCTCGTGGGGAAGTCCGTCTCCGAACTGGCTCGGGAGCGCCCGGAGTTCGAAGCCGCCGCGGCGGACGGCGCGGGAACGCCGCCGTACGTCACCGCCGGGCAAAGCGCCGAGACGGCGCTCTCGGTGCTGCTCGAATCCGACTGCGACGACCTCCCGGTCGTCCGAGACGACAGCGTCGTCGGGACGGTGACCCTCAAACACCTCCGCCACAGTAACGGACCAACGCGGGAGGAACTCACGCATGAGTAACCTGCTCGTCGAGGCGACGAACTACCTGCTCAACAACTTCGACACGTTCGTCGACCTGCTGCGCGAGCATCTCATCTTGGTGCTCGTCGCGCAGGTCGGTGCGATAGTCGTCGCGGTGACGGCAGGTATCCTCGCGACGCGAAACGAGCGAGCGAAGACGTGGGTGCTCTCGTCGGGGAACATCTCCCAGACGGTCCCGCCGCTGGCCGTCATCGCGCTCGTCTTCCCGTTCGTCGGCATCGGCTTCAACTCGGCGTTGCTCGCGATGTGGGTGTACGCGCTGTTGCCCATCATCACGAACACCATCGCCGGCATCGAGGACGTCGACGAGGGAACCATCCGAGCGGCGGAAGGGATGGGCATGACCGACCGCGAAATCCTCCGTCAAATCCAACTCCCGTTGGCCGTCCCAGTCATCTTCGCCGGCATCAGGACCAGCACCGTGATGAACGTCGGAACGGCGTACCTCGCCATCTTCATCGGTGCCGGGGGGCTCGGCGACTGGGTCGTCACCGGCATCCAACTGTTCAACACGCCGCAGATTCTCGCCGGCGCGATTCCCGGCGCGGTGTTGGCGATTTCGCTCGACACCATTCTCGGCGTCGCCGAGCGGAACCTCAACACGCAGACCACGCAGAGCGGCGGTGCAGTCGCGGAGGCCTGAACCGACATCCGCCAAACGAGTCCCCGATACGGTTGCCCCTCGTACCCTCTTGTCACCGCATCGTCGGCAGCGACACGACACAGCCGACGAGCCGTTCGAATCAGCGTCGCCCGAGCCACACCAGCGGTATCGCTGCGAGCCCAAAGCCGACGAGCAGGCTCGCGAACGCCGACGTGTAGCCCAGTCTCGTGGCGGCGGTCCCGATGTACGCGGGGCCGAGACTGCCGACGGCGAAGTACACCGTTCTGAGGACGCCGAGGTCGCCGCCGATCGTCTCCGTCGCCAGCACGTCGCTGAGATAGACGTACATGACCGGCCAGATGGCAGTGATGGCGACGGCGTAGGCGACGAGTCCGAGCCCGACGCCGATGGGGGAGTCGACGAGCACGAGCGTCGAGAGCCCGACGACACCGAATCCCATCGCGGTGACGCCCATCCCGGTGGGAGACCACGCGTCGCTGAGCGCGCCGGCGACGGGCGTAACCACCATGCCGACGACGAACATGCTCGCGAAGGCGACCGTCGCCTCGAACGACGAGAACGACTTCACCGCCTGCAGATACGCCGGGAGAAAACTCGCGCTGCCCTGCCAGAGGAACATCGAGACGGACATGACAACGAGGACGGCGTACGTCTCGCGCTCCCGAAAGAGCCGAGAGCACACCGCTTTGGGGTCGAGCGCCACGCGCGAGACGGCGTACTCGCCGCGGTTGAGTCTGTGGGTCCCGACCCCGACGAGAACCAGCAATACGACGACCGGGACGAACGCGTCCCGCCACGAGAACGTCCCGACGATGGCGACCGCGAGCACCGCCGACAGCGCGCTTCCGAGGTTGACGGCCGCGTCTCGGATACCGAAAGCGCGCCCGCGGTTCTCCTCGAAGTGAGTCTGCAGCAGGACGAATCCGGCGGGTTCGAACAGCCCGTAGCCCGCGCCGATGAGGCCGAGCCCCGCGACGAACACCGGGAACGTCGTCGCCGCCGCCAAGACGAGGAATCCGAGAATCATCACGCCCTGGCTGCCGAGCAACACGACGCCGGCCGAGAGGCGGTCGGAGTACCGACCGCCGGGGAACTGCGCGGCGGCGTTGCACGCCCACATGAACGAGATGGACACGCCGGCCTCGGCCGCGCTGACCCCGAAGTAGTCGATGATCTCCGGGAGCATCGGTGCGACGACGAGCAGACCGGAGAGCGATACGACGATACCGAGCGCGTGGAGGTTCAGTTGTCTGCCGTTGTACCCGCGAAACGTCTCTAGCATTGGTGTGGGTGTGTCATGGTGTCTGGTGAGTCGTCAGTGAGTCTCGGTCGTCGGTGAATCTCGGCCGCCGTCGGGGGCGAGTAAGCGAACTGCTCGCACGGTCGAGGGGGCGGCCCGCACCGCGGGAGGAACTCCGCCCGGAGCGTGACGAGACGAGCGACCGGTCTCAGGCTCTGCTTGCAGCGTGTTATGTCCCGGTCCACGGCGATGGCAATTAAAATTGCCGAGTGAGACGTGCGGTCACTCTCGCTCGGCGACCGCGTCCTCGACGAGCGATTTGAACGCCGACGACGTGATAGAGAAGACGGTGTTCGCGCTACTGTCGCGCGACCGGTGGACCGACTCGATTGGTTCGCCGTCGAGCCGTATCTGCCACGTGCTCAGTTTCGACGGCGACGGGTCGACGAGCCGGATGTTGCAGCCGTGGCTCGCTTCGAGCTCCTCGACGACCGTGTGGACGGAGACGTCGTCTTCGAACTTCGGTGCGTCGTAGCCCGGGAGGTCGAGCTCCTCGCGAATCTCCACGTTCTCGTCCCACCACGGCGGAACGTCGTCGGGGCGGTCTGTGTCAGAACTGTCGGTCATACTCACACCTCGTCAAGCAACCGCAAAGAAACTTCGCCTCGGTCCCGACCTGGTCGGAGTCAGGTGCTTCCGAGGGGCAAAGCGTTATACCTCGCTCGTTGGTAGTTGGTGTCGTGAGTCATAGTAGCACGTTTGAGATGGGTATCGGAACCTGGTACCCTGACCAGCGACAGAGATGCGTCGACAGCGTTCTCACTGCGCTCGGTCACGGCTATCGGCACGTCGACACCGCACAGCAGTACGACACCGAGAAATACGTCGGTGAAGCTATCCAACGGTCGGACGTCCCGCGCGAAGAGATAACCGTCGCGACGAAGGTCCGGCCGAGCAACCTCAGCTACGACCGCGTGCTCGAAAGCACGAAAGAGAGCCTGGACGCGCTCGGCGTCGAGACCATCGACCTGCTGTACGTCCACTATCCACTGAAGGCCTACGACGTCGAAGAGACGATGGCGGCGTTCACGGAACTGTACGAGCAGGGACTCATCGACAACATCGGCCTCAGCAATTATTCGATACCCTTGCTCGACGAGGCGATGGACGTCCTCGACGTTCCCGTCTTCGCCCATCAGGTCGAGATGCACCCGCTCTTACAGCAGCAACACCTGCTCGAACACGCCCGGAAACACGACTACTGGCTGGTCGCGTATCGTCCGCTCGTCGGGGGGAAAGTGATGGAGATGCCGGCTCTGATCGACATCGCCGAGAAGCACGACGTGACCCCAGCACAGGTGAGTCTGGCCTGGTTGTTGAGCAAAGAGCGAGTCGCGGTGGTTCCGAAGGCGACCGGCGACCATGTCGCGGCGAACTGGGACGCCCGACAACTAGAGCTCACGGCGGACGACGTCGCCCGAATCGACGCCATCTCCCGGGAAGAGCGAACCGTCACACGCGAGTCGAGCGTGATGATCCACGACGAGCCGATGCCCTGGGAAGAAACCTAAATATGGCACCGGAGACCATGAACGCAGTATTGCTCACCGGACACGGTGGGCTGGAGAAGTTAGCGTACCGAAAAGACGTTCCGGTGCCCCAGCCCGGTTCCGATGACGTACTCGTCGAGGTCGAAGCGTGTGGACTGAACAACACGGACATCTGGACTCGGGAGGCGGCATACGGCGACGACGATGCCGGCTGGAAAGGGCGGCTCGATTTCCCGATCATCCAGGGAGGAGACATCGCGGGGACAATCGCCGACGTCGGTCCGAACGTCTCGAAGGACCGAATCGGTGAGCGAGTCCTCGTGGATAACGCGCTCTACGCTGACGCTCCCAGCGAGTTCCAATCGCTTGTGAACGCGGACCTCGTCGGAAGCGAACGCGACGGAGGGTACGCGGAGTACTCGGTCGTTCCGGCCGAAAACGCACACGAACTAGAGAGTTCCCTCTCTGCTCCTGAACTCGCGACGTTCCCGACGGCGTACGTGACGGCCGAACGGATGTTGAATCGCGCGAACGTCGGAGCTGGCGACGACGTGCTCGTCACCGGTGCCTCTGGAGGCGTCGGAACCGGACTCGTCCAACTCGCACGGCGACGCGGTGCACGCGTGCTCGGACTGACGAGTAGCGGGAAATCGGACGCGGTTCGCGAGGTGGGTGCAGACGCGGTCATCGCACGCGACGAAGCGGACGTCCCGTCAGCGATAGAACACTGGACCGAAGACGGGCACGTCGACGTCGTGGCCGACGTCGTCGGTGGCGAGTTGTTCCAGGCGCTTCTCGAAGCGCTCCGACCGGGCGGCAGCCTCGTGACCGCCGGTGCTGTCGCCGGTCCCGTCACCGAAATCGACCTCCGAACGGTGTATCTGAAGCAAATCGACGTCGTCGGGTCGACGATGGGGACGCGAAGCGAGTTCCGAGACTTGGTTCGCTACATCGAGAACGGCGACATCGAACCAGTGCTCGCCGAGACGTACCCGCTCTCTGAGGTCCGCGAGGCACAGCGTCACTTCGCCCGGAACGATTACGTCGGGAACATCGTGGTGGAACCGTAGCGCGTATTCGAAGAGACCGGTACGCTCGACACGACAAAATTCCCGAAGGCGATGTAGTACGTTATCGTTCCTAACCCGAGAAAGAGACCGCCTGCGAGTGCGAGTCCGGTCCCTTCGTGGAAACGACGACCGGTCCGCCTTGCCAGAGGAGATACCCGGTCGCGGCGGTGAGCCCGGCGACGTACGTGTAGATGACGGCCTGCTCCGGTGGCAGGGTTCGTGTCGGGAGTTTGGCGAGAAACGCCCAGCCCGCGTAGAGCGCCATCGCCGCGAACGCAAAGAGCGCTGTTTTCGACATGATGTTCGTACAGCTAGTATCCCAGCGAGGTAGTATAGCCTCTTGGACGCCTCGCCGTGCCATCGAGAACGTGAGTGTTGGTGAGATTGATGTCCGCAAATCAGATGATTACAGGTACTGTGAGAGTCCATAGAATTAAGTCGGTTAATCATGCATATCCTACTGTATTATGAGCGGTAAGACCGTAGTCCTTGGCGGTTCCGGAGCGATGACCTCCGCCTGCGTGTACGACCTGTACCGAACCAGCGACTTCGACGAAATCGTCGTCGCGGACGCCGACGAGAAGAATGCCCGCCGGCTCGTCGAACTAATCGACGACGACCGCGTCACGTTCGAACCCGTGGACGCGACGAGCGCGGACGACATCGCCCGCGTCCTCGACGACGCGGCGTACGTGGTGAACGGACTCCCGTACCAGTTCGAAGAGAACGTCCTCGACGCCATCGTCAAGGTCGGCGACCTCACCGGTGTCGACCTGAACGCCTTCGACTTCGACGCCGTGCTCAGCCGGTCCGACGAGTTCGCTGAGGCGGGCTGTTCGCTGTGGTTCGCGAACGGCGGCCTCGTCAGCACGATCGCGCTCGGCATGGTCGGCTGCGACGAGTTCGACGACGTCGAGGACGTGAACTTCTACTGGGGGATGTGGCGGCTCCTCAGCCAGACGACCGCCGGCCTCACCGACACCGTCACCTACGAACACGACCCGAACGTCGACGAGCGGGCCCGCTGGGAAGACGGAGAGGTCATCAACGACCTCCCGCCGTTCTCCCAGGAGCGGACGTTCGAGTTCCCCGGCCCCATCGGGGAACAGGAGACGTACGTCATCTCCCATCCCGAACCCATCACGTTCCCGAAGGCACCCATCGCACAGGAGACGAACGTCGACCGAATCATCACCCGCGGCGTCTGGCACGACGAGTGGACCGAATACGAGCGGACGCTCCACGCGATGGACGCGTTCGACGCGGACCCCATCGAGGTCGAAGGCGGGACCGTCGACCCCCTCGAAGTCGCCCAGTCGCAGGTCAAGCGCGCCGGCCGACAGCGAGACGCTGAGTGGCAGGCACCCGAGGAACTCTCCAGCGAGACGGAGTGGACGCCACAGACGATTCTCTCGTCGGAAGTCACGGGGACGGCGGCCGGAGAAGCGGGGACCGCGGTCTACCACTTCGAACAGCCGTTCCCGTTCTTCGACGGCAACGAAATCTCGATGATGCGGGAGTACGGCTGCTACGTCGGCGTGCCGCTGTCGGTGACGCTTCAGCTCATGGCCGAGGGTGCCGTGGACAAGGACGGCATCTTCGTGACCGAGACCAGCGGTATGGACGCCGACCGATACTTCGAGATGATGGAAGCGCGCGGCTTCGAGCTGACCGAAGAACAGACGCCGCCTAAGCAGGCCGCGACGTCCACGTAAGCGAACGCGCCGAGAGTATCGGTCGCTGTCCCTCTTGATTCGACATTTGTCGTATAAAGATTTAACCTACTGTCGAGACGACGTGGTCCCGTATGCGATGTCCAAACTGCGACGAAACCCTCGTCGCCGTCGAGACGTACCACGACAGCGAGTTCGTCTGTAGAACGTGCGAGTACTACCTCCCCAGGGGGTCTGATTGACCCGACGAGCGACGCGTTCCTTGGACGCAGGCCGAGCGGGAGGGAGAGAGGGACGTGGGCAGGCTTTCTTCCGGGTGAGTTCCGTCACGGACAGCCAAAGAATCAATACCGGTTGTCCCTGACATACGGGTAACGCACGCTATGTCGAAGACAGTTATCTTCGCGTTCGGGTCGATGGCGCTCTACGCGGGCTGGGCGTTTCTCGCCAAAGTCGCAACGAAGTCACTGCCGGCGGAGCAAGCCGTCATCTACACCTACGTCGCTGGACTCACCGCAGCCGCCTCGTACCTCCTGTGGCGCGGCGGTCCGGTCGTCGTCTCCACGAGGGGAATCGGGTTCGCACTCGCGGGCGGACTGTTCCTCGGACTCGGAACGATCAGCTACTACATCGCGCTCAGTCAGGGCTCCGCCGCCGTTGCGACGAGCATCAGCGGAATGTACCTCCTCGGAACGACGCTCCTCGCGGTCGTCTTCCTGGAGGAATCGCTCGGTCAGGTCAAAATCGCGGGCATCGCGCTGGCGGTCGGCGCAGTGATACTGCTCGCGCAGTGAGCGACGTAGGGCTATACCGCCTCCCAAGGAAATTAGTCACCTGACCTCTATACGGAGGATATGGCAATCGTGACCGCAATCGACGATTCGGACCGAGCAGCGACCGTACTCTCGAAGGCGTCGGCTCTCGCCGCGGACCTCGACGAACCGCTTCACTCGCTTCACGTGCTCCAGCGTACGGACCTCGTTGACACCCTCGAAAAAGAGGTCGAGGGGCAGGAAGTCACCGAGAACCACGAGGTCAGACGCGTCGGAGCGGAGATTATCGAGCGGGCGGCGGCGAACGGAGAACTCGAACACGAGACAGCGGAGATAGAGAACGTCGTCCGCGTCGGCGACCCGGCGGAGCAAATCACGACGTACGCCGACAGCGTCGACACGCGCTACATCGTCGTCGGGGGACGACGCAGGTCGCCGACGGGGAAGGCCCTGTTCGGAAGCGTCACGCAGCGCGTGATGCTCAGTTCCGAAGTGCCGGTGCTCAACGTCCCAACGAGTAGCCAGTAGCGGTACGCGCCACTCCGAGACCACCGGCGTAGCCCGGGAGAGAGACGGCGACCGCGAACGACCGCGACGGCGCCCGTATTGACAAGACCGACAGATATTATAATGAGGGTTCTGTGAATGAGAGTAGATGCCGGTGTTCAATAACTACTGTAACGGCAAGTGGACAGGCTCTGAATCAGGCGAGACGTTCGAGGTGCGGAACCCCGCGGACCCGGACGACGTAATCGGCGAGTTCCCGTCGTCGACGGCCGACGACACCCGAGACGCGGTCGATGCCGCGGTCGCGGCTCAAGCGGCGTGGGAAGACACCCCAGCGCCCGAGCGCGGTGCGATTCTCCGCCGCGCCGCGTCGCGTCTCGAATCCCGGTCCGACGAGGTCGCAGAACTCCTTGCTCGGGAGGAAGGAAAAGCGCTCCCCGAGGCGACGGGCGAAGTGGCCCGGGCCGTCGGTATCCTGTACTATTTCGCCGAGAAGGCGCTGGACCTGGGTGGCGACGTCAAAGCGTCGAGTTCACAGGACACGCGCCTCGAAACCAAGACCGAGCCGCTGGGCACGGTCGGGCTGATCACGCCGTGGAACTACCCCATCGCCATCCCGACGTGGAAGCTCGCGCCCGCGCTCGTCACCGGGAACACCGTCGTTCTCAAGCCCGCGTCTCGAGCGCCCGCTGTCGCACACGAAGTGGCCAAGTGCCTCGACGAAGCCGGCCTTCCGGACGGCGTGCTCAACGTCATCACCGGCTCGGGCAGCGAGGTCGGCGGCACGCTCACGACCCACGACGACATCGACGCGATTTCCTTCACCGGGAGCACGGTCGTGGGACAGCAGGTCGGCGAGACGGCCGCGGCGGACGGCAAGCGCATCCAACTCGAGATGGGCGGGAAGAACCCGACGGTCGTGATGCCGAGCGCCGACGTCGGCACCGCCGCAGAAATCGTCTCCGACGGCGCGTTCGGCGGGACCGGACAGGCCTGTACCGCGGCGTCCCGAGCCATCGTCCACGAAGACGTCTACGACGAGTTCGTCGACGAACTCGTGGCCGCCGCGGAGGACATCAGCATCGGACCGGCACTGGACGGCTACGACATGGGGCCGCACGTCAGTAAATCCGAGCTCGAAGGCACGCTGGACTACATCGACGTCGGCGTCTCGGAGGGTGCGACCCTCGAAACCGGTGGGTCCGTCCCCGAAGCACCGCGCCACGAGTCGGGCTACTTCGTCGAGCCGACGGTCTTCTCGGACGTATCCAGCGAGATGCGCATCGCACAAGAGGAGATTTTCGGGCCGGTCGTGGGCGTCATCCCCGCGAGTTCCTACGAAGAGGCGGTGACGCTCGCCAACGACACGAAATACGGCCTCTCCGCCAGTATCGTCACACAGGACCTCAGCGAGGCCCATCAGTTCGCCGACGACGTCGAAGCCGGCGTCGTCAAGATCAACGAGAAGACGACCGGTCTCGAACTCCACGTCCCCTTCGGCGGCATGAAGTCGTCGTCGAGCGAGACGTGGCGCGAACAGGGTGACGCCGGCCTCGACTTCTTCACGACGTCGAAGACGGTGTATCTCAACTACTGAGCCCGGTTCCGGGTTCACGCGCCCCGCACTTTTCGCCGTTTTTTCTTCCCGACCACGCAGAGCGTCGCGTCCGCATTCGACAGGGTACTAACACGACGAGACCACGGGACGTCGACGGGGCGTTCTATGGCATCGAACGGGTTCGTGCCTGCCGAGCGGTCGTTTGTCCGCCAAATTCGTTACAAGCATAGGCCTGTAAAACATGTCCGTACCAAAACAACAGTCCACCAGCGGTGTCACAAACCGTCACCAAAGGCGTCGATAATTTTTCAAACGAGCGTTCGACCACGCTGAACGATTATCGGTTGGGAAACATTCTATGGGCTGGACGCGGTAGGGGTCACATGACCGAGAAAGCGACCCGGCCGATACGGTCGGACGAAACGCTGCTGGCGATACTCGAGGCGCTGGAAGCGCGGACGGCCCCGAGCGTCAGCGACGTAGCCACTCACGCGGGAGTCTCGAAGAGCACGGCTCACAACCATCTGAGCACGCTCCGCGAACACGGGTACGTGGTCGACGGCGAGCGAGGCTACGAACTCAGCCTCCGGTTTCTGGAACTCGGCGAGAGCGCCCGCACGAACACGGAGATATACGAGGTCGCTCGGCCGCACGCCGACGAGCTCTCTCGGGAGACCGGACTACTCGTCAACATCAGCGTCGAGGACCGGGGGAAGGGCGTGTACCTCTACCGGACGAGAGGCGATGACCGCATCCGCCTGTCGACGCGGGCCGGCGAAGTTCACGAGCTACACTGCACCGCCACCGGAAAGGCGATTCTCGCGCACTTGCCGAAGCGTCGGGTCGAATCGATTCTCGACCAACACGGCCTTCCGAAGCGGTCGGAAAACACGATAACGGAGCGCGAGACGCTCCACTCGGAGTTAGCCGAGATACGCGAGCGAGGATACTCGGTAGACGACGAAGAGTACGGACAGGGACTGCGATGCGTCGGGGTTCCGGTTCTGAACGGCGATGACGCTGTCATCGGTGCGCTGAGCGCGTCGGGGCCCGCGACGGAGGTAGTCGGTGAGCGGCTGACGACGGAGCTACCCACGCACCTCAAGCAGGTCAGAAACCGGATCGAGTTGAACCTCCGCGATTACTGACGCGCGGGGCTACCGTTCCCCGGTCCCTCGGGCGCGCTCGAAAGTGCCATCGGGAGCCCCCCGCGACGCCGAACAGTATTCTATCACGCGAAACACCCGGAGTAGTGCGGCCAGCGGCAGATTGATACTTTGGCCCTCGAAACGTGGTCGATATGCCTGGAAATTCTCTCCGCGAGCGGATCGTAGACGGTGATTCCGTCCTCGGCACGTTTCAGATCGTGAACTCGATGATGGTCTCCGAAATCGCGACCGTGGCGGGGTTCGACTTCGTCGTCATCGACCAAGAACACGGCCCCGCCACCGCTCAGTCGACCATGCGGGCCTGTGCCGGCGCGCAGTCACAGGGTGGGTCGGCGGTCGTTAGGGTCCGGGAGAACGCGCCGGGCGAAATCCAGCGGGCCCTGGACGTCGGCGCCGACGGCGTGCAGGTCCCGCAGGTGGAAACCGCGGACGACGCTCGACGCGCGGTGAACGCGGCCAAGTTCCACCCGGTAGGTGAACGCGGACTCTCGCCCTACGGCCGCGCCGGAACGTACGAGGGGGGACCCGAGTTCGAATCGACGCAGAACGAAGAGACGGTGCTGGCGTTGCAGGTAGAGGGCGTTAAAGCGGTCGAGAACATCGATTCCATCCTCGACGTCGACGGCATCGACGTCCTGTTTCTGGGACCGTACGACCTCTCGCAATCGCTGGGCGTCCCCGGCGACGTACAGCACGAAGACGTCGTCGAGACCATGCGGTCCGTCGTCCGCAAGGCCAAAGACTCCGGCACGGTCGTGGGAACGTACGCCGACACGCCAACGCAGGCAGAAAAGTGGCTCGAGACGGGGGTCCAATACGTCACGCTCGCCGAGGACGCCCCCGTTCTCCGCAACGCCTTCTCGGAGTTGGCCGGGGCGGTCGAGCGCTGAGCAGTCACGACACGGCGGCGGCCGCTGTGCGCGACTACCAATTTGAGTAGAGATCCAAAGGATTTAAATATATAAAGATTGACCACACGTAGTGTATGTCAGGTATTAACAGGCAGTTTGTGGGAACTGCGGAACGCGTACTCCGTCTCCGAGTCGCGGAGACGCAGAAGACGTTCTACCGGCTCGGGCCAGTGCGCAGTAACTTCACCCGGACGTAACTATTCCAATGACAGGCTCACCAATCCGCGATGAGATCGCCAACCTGTACGACGAGATCGACACCCCCGTGTTCGCGATCGGGGTCTTCCTAACGGGCGTTCTCGTCTCGGCGTTAGCCTTTTACCCGAAAGCGTCGAGCACCGTGATCGGGAACGTCAACGAAGTCATCACGACGAACCTCTCGTGGTACTTTCAGGCGCTGATTTTCGCGCTCGTAATATTCTTCCTGTTCGTGATGATCAGCCCGTGGGGAGAGATTAAATTAGGCAAGCCGGACGAGCCGCCGGAGTTCAGCTACGGGTCGTACATCATGATGGTGTTCGCGGCGACCTTCGGGGCCGGAATCGTGTTCTGGGGGGCCGCAGAGACGCTGTCTCACTACGAGACCGTCCCTCCCTTAGTCAACGCGCAACCACAATCGGTCGGTGCGATGATCGGCGCGATGCAGTACACGATGTTCCACTGGGGCATCTCGCCGTGGGTCAACCACATGATACTCTCGGTCCCGCTCGCGTACTACGTCCACCGCAAGGACGCGCCGATGAAACCCTCCTCGGTGTTCGCACCGCTTCTGGGCGTGAACAACTTGGATAAGCCATGGCTGAAGGTCGTCGACGTCATCGCCGTGGTCGCCGCGGCCGGCGGCGCGACCGTCACCGTCGGCCTCGCCGCCCAACAGTTCATCACCGGACTGTCGTACAACTACGGCGTGTCGGTCGGTGACTTCGGGATTATCGCCCTCGTGACGGGGCTGACGGTCGGCTACACCGCTTCGGCCGTGTTGGGAATCGAAAAGGGAATAAAGCGAGTGTCCACGTTCAACGTGGTACTCTTCCTGTTCATCCTCGTCTGCATTCTCGTCTTCTCGCCGTTCGCGTCGATATTCAACCTTGGGACCGCTGGCATGGGGAGGTACATCGCGAACTTCGTCGATATGTCGCTGTACGTCAACGTGGGCGGCGGGCAGTCGTGGGTCGGCTCGTGGACGGTGTTCTACTGGGCGTGGTGGATTAGCTTCGCCCCGATGACCGGCATCTTCATCGCGCGCATCAGCCGCGGTCGGACGCTCAAACAGGTCATCTTCGGCGCGATGGTCGGCGGTACCGCCGCAACGCTTCCGTGGTTCGTCACCATGGGCGGCTACTCCATGCTGCTCCAGCACTCGGGGCAGGTCGACCTGCTGTCCATCATCGATTCCTACGGAATCTCAGTCGCCACGTACCCGATTCTGGCACAACTGCCGTTCGGGGAACTGTTCGTCGTGCTGTTCTTACTGCTCGTGTTCACCTTCCTCATCACGACCATCGACTCCGCGACGATCAGTTTGGCCATCCTCACCACCAGCGGGGGAACACAGCACCCGTCAATTGCCAATCGGTTCGTCTGGGGCGTGGTTATCGGGCTACTCACGTCGCTGCTCCTGATAATCGGCGGCGTGGGAATCCTCCAGAACTTCACGATTATCGCCGGGCTCCCGATGGCGCTTCTCGCCTTGGTGACGGTGGTCGGGTTCGCGTATCAACTGGAGAAGAGCCGTCCCGTCCTACTCACGCGCGAAGAAGACTGGGGGTCGTCGAACGCGCTTGTGAACTGGATCTCGTCGGCGAAACAGTCACAAAGTAATTCTGATAAGAGTACGGACAATGATTAGTCAAATATCGGTAACGAATCGGATTTGATGTAGTTCGGGACTTCACCAAGACCCGGTCAATTGTTTCTCCACACCATCGGGAGCGGACCGACCGCGCGACGGCCGAGTATTGTGAGAGCAGTCGATAGCTGCCCGAGACTGGTGGAGTCTCCCGACCATGGCTGCTCGTGAACGTCTCAGTACTCGTTTGACGCTGTAGCGCTATTACCCCAGAGATGAGTTGAACGTTCAGTTTGTATTCGGGATTTCGGTTCGAACGGGTCGGAGATGTCGAATCCGGCACACCCGAACAGGGAACTCTGAACGAATAGTGTTGGACAGAATTTACAAGCCATCTACCGATCCCTCAGCCGGTGTTCGAATCCCACTCTCGGGGTTCGAATCCACAACTTGCAGTGGGTGATCGGGGTATCACCACCCGAATTCGCTGCCAGACACCGCTTCGTTCTGGCGTTAACCACATCGCCCCCGAACGTACGGTTATCGCGTTCCCTCTCGTGACCCCTTCACTTCTATATTGTATGTTTATTTTATGTTACTATGTCCCTAAAGGCACTGTCTAGTTAAGCCAGTTTGAGGAACGAGCAGGTCGTTGAGTTAGTTGGTCAAGATGCTCGCAGACCTGCTCAGCGAGTGCTTTNGGCACTGTCTAGTTAAGCCAGTTTGAGGAACGAGCAGGTCGTTGAGTTAGTTGGTCAAGATGCTCGCAGACCTGCTCAGCGAGTGCTTTGCGACGGATTTAGAAGAAACTTGGGAGCGTGAGCGGACGGCAACGCCCGTCAGGGCGTTCGCCGTCCAGCTCCACGCGACCGGTTGTTCACTTAGAGAGACAAAAGAAATTCTTCGATTACTCGGCGTTGAACGCTCCCACCAAGCGGTTTGGCAATGGGTACATCGGCTGGCNTGTTCACTTAGAGAGACAAAAGAAATTCTTCGATTACTCGGCGTTGAACGCTCCCACCAAGCGGTTTGGCAATGGGTACATCGGCTGGCCGACAGCGGTCACAACCCGCCTGAGGCGAAGCCGAAGCGGGTTGCGGTCGACGAGACCGCTGTCAAAATCAATGGTGAGTGGTCTTGGCTGTACGCTGCAATAGACACCGAGACAAAGCTGATTCTTGACGTCGAATTGTTTGGACGACATGGTACCGACCCGGCTGCTGCGTTTCTCCATCGACTTTCCGAGAAACACGATCTCTCAGACACTGTGTTTCTCGTTGATGGCTACGGCTATCAGACTGCCCTCTCTCGATTAGGATTGAGCGGTCGGCTTGACTACGTCGAGCGAAACCTCATCGAAACGTGGTTTCACACCCTCAAAGTGCGAGTCGACCGCTTCCATAATTCGTGGGTGGGAAGTCACGGAAGCGTCCGCGAGTGGTTCATACAATTTGTGCAATACTACAACTTTCAAAGACCGCATCAAGCGCTCGACGGACGAACACCGGTCGAGGAGGCGACTAACTAGACAGTGCCGCCCAAATTGCTTTCTTCGATATACTGACTAGATTTGTCACCTATACTCTGTGAGACCTCGGCAAATGTATCTTCGTCAATATCGAATTTTATTGAAGACATCTCATGTCTTGCGAAAATGGGAGTGTCACTACTGTCGTAGAAGATTGCTCTAATAAGTGGCGTTGAAAATAGGTTCAAAACGGCATCAACTGCTTCTGGAGTTGCTTCAAATGTTTCGTCCAGATAGTTATCTTTATATTCTATATTTTTGATATTCTGGAGTCGTTTGAACTCTACCTTCTTTTCAAGCCCATCCATCGCTTCAATATGGATTTTTGAAACATCACGTCTGCTTGAACTCAGGACTGCTCTCGCGATCTCGCGCACCACTTCTTCTCTTTCAGATTTATCAATTTCTGTCGTTCGAATAAAATACTGACCCATATCGCTAATAAAATATTCGCCGACAAATAAATCCCACTCGGCACTGTCTAGTTAAGCCAGTTTGAGGAACGAGCAGGTCCTTGAGTGAATTGATCATGACGCTCGCAGACCTTCTCAGCGAGTGCTTTGCGGCGGATTTAGAAGAAACTTGGGAGCGTGAGCGGACGGCGACACCCGTCAGGGTGTTCGCCTCCAGCTCCACGCGACCGGGTGTTCACTTAGAGAGACAAAAGAAATTCTTCGATTGCTCGGCGTTGAACGGTCTCATCAAGCTGTTTGGCAATGGGTACATCGGCTGGCTGACAGCGGTCACAACCCGCCTGAGGCGAAGCCGAAGCGGGTTGCAGTCGACGAGACCGCTGTCAAAATCAATGGCGAATGGTCTTGGTTGTACGCTGCAATAGACATCGAGACAAAGCTGATTCTCGATGTCGAANGGTTTATACAATTTGCGCAATACTATAACTTCCACCGACCGCATCAATCGCTCGACGGACGAACGCCGGTTGAGGAGGTCACTAACTAGACAGTGCCTCCCTAAAAGACTTATAAAATTACTGTTAAATAGACGAAATAGTTCGCGTCTCTGGAGACAGCTTAGTCGCTGACCTCGAAGTACTCGAAGTCGCAGTATCCACCGTCGACCGCAGATTCGCTCGACTGCGCGACGAACAGACCGATTTTGGCACCGATCCAGCGTCCCTGCTGGGCTTGGAACGGCTCTCCAATCGACTCGAAGCCGGTATCGTCGGTCGCGTACGCGAACTGGACGCGGCCCCCATCTTCGACAGTCGCCCGCAGTCGTGCGGACGAGCCCCGGAGGGGTACTCGTTCAACGACCGTGTCAGGGTCATCCTCCGACGGGCTGGTGTTGCGACCCTGTATCAGACTGACTCCGTCCGTGGTCTTGCGGACACTGAGGTAGGCGTACTCGGAGCCCATGACGAGAAGCCCCCCGTGTCCGGCTCCCTCTTGGAGACCGCACCGGACCTCCGTCGTCGCCGTGAACGCCGGGGCGGGGAACTTCTGGAGGAGGAGGCTCGGGACGGACCACAGATTCTCAGACGCATCGACACGCTGTTGGAATAAACGGAGTGCGTCGGGGCGGTCAGTAAGCGAGTGCCAACCGAACTTCGGGTTCCCGTGCCACTGCCACTGGAGCCCTAAGCGGGCCGCTTCGAAGTCGTCGGAGGTCTGCGGGACCATCGTCGGAAGCGTCTCAGCGGCGACGTCGGGCTTTTCGCGCGTTCGGACCGGCTCGCCGGTCCCATCGCCGTCCTCGTCGCGACCGATGACGGGCCACCCGTCGGCCCAAGCGACCGGCTGGAGGTGGACGATGCGGCCGTACGGGTCGACCTCTTGGAAGTGGACGAACCAGTCCTCGCCGCTGTCCAAGCCCACCAGTGCTCCCTGATGCGGCCCGTTAATCGGTGTCTCTCCCTGGGCGAGGACGATTCGGTCGTCGTACGGGCCGTAGATGTCGTCCGAACGCAGGACCGTCTGCCACCCGTCGCTAACGCCGCCGGCGGGCGCGAAGATGTAATAACTCCCGTCTCGCTTGTACAGCTTCGGCCCCTCGATTGTCGGGTGGTCGTCGTGGCCGTCGAACACCTGTCGGCTTTCGCCGGTGATGTGTGTCCCGTCGGGTGCCATCGGGGCGACGTTGAGCACGCTGTTGAATCCGGCACGGCTCTTCGCGAACGCGTGGGCGAGATACGCGTTCCCGTCGTCGTCCCACAGCGGTGCCGTGTCGATCCACCCCTCGGCCTCGTGCACGAGCGTCAGGTCGGACCACCGACCCCGGGGGTCGTCGGTCTTGGTCATGTAGACGCCGCGGTCGGGGTCGCCGTAGAAGATGTAGAACGTCCCCTCGTGGTAGTTGATGGAGGGTGCCCAGACACCGTTCCCGTGCTGCGGACGGTCGAAATCGGGTGGTAGCTCGTCGATGGCGTGGTTGATGAGTCGCCAGTTCACGAGGTCGCGCGAGTGGAGTATCGGAAGCCCCGGGACGGCGTTGAAGCTCGAAGCTGTCATGAAGAAGTCATCACCCACGCGAACCACGTCGGGGTCGGAGTAGTCCGCGTAAATGATCGGGTTCCGATACCGGCCGTCGTCGAGGTTCGGGTCCCAGACTGCCGAGGTGTGTTTCATGATAGCCGACAACAAGTAACGCATGAATAAACGTTGTGTTCAGGTCCCTCGATTGCACGGCGTTGAACGCTCTCACCAGACATTCGGTACTGAGGGCATCGGGTGGCCGACGACCGATGTGTCCCGCGTGAGACGAACCGAATCGAGTTGCAGTCGACGACCCCGCCGCGAGCGACGTTCATCCATCCGAAACACAGCGTAACTCCCGCGAGCAGACCGTCCGAGCTCGGTGTCCGTATGAACTGTATTAGTTCTGCAAAACATCCTGCCGGATTCATGCCCGCGCTAAAGCATGGGGCTATCTCCTCAGACTTCCGTAATCAGGAGACGATTTGGTCGATAATCTCTTCTTCGGCGGCCCGGGTCTTCATCTCCTCCCACGTCTCGAAATCAGTTCTGCCGGCGACGTACTCGTCGAGTCGGGCACGCGAGACGTCCCGTACGTCGGCAACGTCGTCGAACGCCCACGGGCTCTGATCGCAGAACGCGGCAAACGAGTCGAACTCGGTGTGGTCGCGCATGAACGGTTGCGAGAAGAAGGTGTCCGACTGGACCCGAGTACCCGCTTGCAGTTCGCCGATTCGGTTGAGGGCGGTCCCGACTCGTTCCTCGAGATCCTCCAGTCCAGTGAACTACCCCACCCTACTCGCTCACGGCTTTCGCCGTTCGCTCCTTGAGGGTGGGGCTTCCTGTTTCCACGACGCGCTTTGCAGATACCGAGGCATCCACAGGGAGCGCAGTCTCCACAGGCGTTAACGAGAGCAAATCTCTCGTTCGCCCATCAGAAACGCGACGCGTTTCTGAGGACGTTGATTCGGAGCGTCCCGCTCCTAACCGCTTCCTGATACCGCGAGAAAGAATGTTCCACGCCGCATTTGCATCCCTGTCTGCTTCGAACCCACACGCCGGACACGAGTGTTCGCGAACCCACAACGGCTTGTCCGTTGAAACGCCACAGGATGCACACTCTTTGGTCGTCCCACGCGGATTCACGGCGACGAAGTGCGTCCCTTCGCGTTCGCACTTGTATTCGAGCATCCGCAGGAACGTCCCCCACGCCGCGCCTGCGCGGTTGCGCGAGTTTCCCGGCAGTTCGACCAAACTCTTCGTATTCAAGTCTTCCACGGCCACGAAGTCGTACTCACGGGCGTAGTAGTTCGAGAGCTTGTGGAGGAAGTCCCGGCGCTTTCGCTTGAGGTCGGCGTGACGTTCGGCCACAACACGGCGCTGTTTCTCCCAATTCTCTGACCCGTGTTTCTTCCGCGAGAGGTCGCGTTGGGCGCGCTCCAACCGTTCGCGTTCGTCCGATAGGTCGAGAGATTCGACGGCGGTGCCGTCCGTGTCATGGGCGTACTTGCAAATCCCCACATCGATGCCGACACACTTCTCGGGATTCTCGGGTTTCGCGGGTGGGTCGTCTGGGGTTTCGACGCCGAGGATGGCGAACCACTCCCCGGTGGGTTCCTGTTTGACGGTGACGGTCTTGATGTCGGCGTCGTCGGGCAGGTCGCGGTGGAAGGTGAGCGGGATTTCTCCGAGTTTCGAGAGCCACAGTCGGGTCCGACCGCTCGTGTTCTTGAGCTTGAAGCCTGATTGACTGTAGGTGAAACTGCGGTACTCGCCCGGTGCTTTCCACTTGAGCGTCCCGACGCGGTAGCCGTTGTCTTTGCGCCCGCGAAGCGTCGAGAGATTGTCGTACAACCGTTGAACGACTTTCTGAAGAACCTTCGAGTGAACGCTTTTCAGGTCGTTCCACCACTTCTTGAGGCTTGGCAAGCGTTTCTGTTCGGAGTACGACGAGGTATTGTCTACTCGATTGAGACGGTGGAGGAAGTGGTTGTAGACCTGTCTACAGGTATCGACAGTCCACGCTAACTGGTCTGCGAGAGCGTCAGACGGTCGAAGTCGATACCTGTAGTTGTAGTTCATCTACGAGCGTTCTTCGATAAGTTCGTCAAGTTTCTCTTGGACGAACGACGAGAGGTTGAGGTGGTTGTCCTCGACCCACTCGGCTTGGTCGTCGCGGATAGAGATGTTCTTGCGCGTTGCCATACCACACAATACACAAACTACACAAATAAGAGTTGTGATTGCGTGGACCTGTGGGCCGAGCGTCGGACGTGTTTGAGAACTGTGCGGCGTTGACCAGACGCTTGCGTCTCGTCCGCACACAAGAGCCCTGCTCTTGTGAACGCTGTATCCCCTCCCTACTCGCTCGTTGAGGAAGTGGCCTTAGCGCCTCAATTCAGGTAAAAGCCACGGCCACTCACTGGCGTCAGTTCGAAACGATGTGGCACATGGTGACCGGGTGGGTTGCGGCTCGCGCGAGCGGGGTGGGCACGTCGCCGACGGGAGTTCGGGACACCCGCGACGAGACGAGCTATCCCGGCCCCAAGGCTGCGATGTCGGTACCGACTGTCGCCAGCGCATCGGCGGGGTTCGGGTCGCGGTCAGCCAGATGCGTGTACCGGTGGTTCGGGACGCTCGACAGCGCTGCGGCGATAGCCTCGCTGTACGTCTCGACGCCCGGTTCTGTCGGCTCGTTACCTCCCCAGACATCGCGGATGACTGTCATCGAGTCGATTCGGACTTCGAGGCTGTGTGGCTCGTAGCGAGACACCAGTTCGGATAACCCGAGTTGGAGGGCGACGTACTCGGCGGTGTTGTTTCCCGTCCGAGACCCGACGGGACGGCCGAGCCGTGCGAGTTGGTTCTCTTCTGCGTCCATGATGACCGCGCCCGCACCCGCCGGACCGGGGTTGCCGCGCGAACTGCCATCGACGTACAGGATGAACGAATCGTCGGTCGGTGCGGGGACTGACGGGTGAGTGAGTTCCGACGACAGCAGGTCATCGAGCGCGCGCCGCAACTCACCCGGGGTCGTCGCGGGGTCGAACAGGCCGCCGTAGCCGGGGACGGCGTCGTCGATGACGTCGGTGGCGGCTGCCATCTCGTAACCGACGCCCGCGAGGACCTCGTCGACGAGCGTGGCGAGTGGTGAGAGGTGTTCGGCGGGAAGCGACTCCTCGGTCACGTCGCCGACACCTCTCCCCGGCTTCCGCTCCGGTCCCTCGCCCTGTCGCACCTGGATGCACTCACCAGCCCGTCGAACAGCTGCATAGCAGCACTCGGTCGTCGAACGAGATAATTCCTTCAGGTTGGTTGGCGAGGGACGTCGGTACGACAGCCTCCTCGGGTAGAACAGCGGTGGCACTTCACCAGACGGCACTGTCCAGTTCAAGACGAAGCCTCACGTCCGGTTCGGACCTCGCCGGTCGAAACGGACGCGTTCGACCCACACCCACGCAAGTCGTGACCGTGTCTGGCGGCACTCACTTCGTGAACGAGATCGCCGGTCTCACGGTGAATCGGAGTCCTCTTTCGACCGGTACCCAGCTCGTCGGACGCCGAAAGCGCTAACCAACATCGCGATTACTGTCAGCCCGACGCCGAATCCAGGCGCGTCACCAGCCGTCGTGGCCGGCTCGTCAGTTGTGACCGTCGTGTCCGTGGTGTTCGGTTCGGTCGTCGTGGTTGGTTTGTCAGTTGTGACCGTCGTGTCGGTCGTATTTACAACTGGAGCCGCTCCGATCACGAACGTCGACAGTCCTGGCGAGGTGGCTTCCAACGTATACTGTGCATCAGTCTCCTCGACGATAGTGGTCGGCAGCCGGTTCCACTGGGTCGTCTCGTCGCGGTAAAGTGCGACAGAGTCGGGATCGAGGTCCGAGTCGGCGAGGCGTGACTTGCGGAGACTAACCGTGAATGTGACGTTTTCGACATCCTCGTCGGCAATTGTGTGGTTGACGGCGATCGTCCCCACCGACTGCGACCCCGTTTCAGCGGTGAACGACGGCTCGGTTTCGTCGCTTCCGGCGTCGCCGGTCGTGATGTCGAGTTCGAAATCCGAGCTGTCGTCGACGTTCATCCGCAGACCAGTGAGTGATAGGTCGCGTTCGGCATCGTCAGGACTGGCCTCTCCGAGCAGAATCTCGACCGGCTTGTCGGTCGAGGGGTCCGAGACGTCGACGCGCCACGTGCCCTCGGCCCCGCCGTCGCCGACGGTTACGCGAACGTCGGGCTCATCACTGGACGACGAGGACGACGAAGACGACCCCGAGCGACGGGCGGGTTCGTCGACGCCGATGATCGTTACCGTGATCGTCCCACGTGCAGTATCACCGTCGACATCCGAAACGGTGTAGGTGAAGTTGTCCGTCGTGTTCTCCCCATCATCGAGGGACTCGAACTGCCCGTTCGGGTCGTACGTCCAGCTTCCGTTCCCGTAGACGGTGAGATTCGCCCCCGAGCCGAGCGTGAGGACTCTCCCGTCGCTGAACATCGTGCCGTTGACCACGGTCAGTGAGTTGCCAGCGTCGGTGGCGGTCCCTAGTTCTAGGAGGTCGGCGCTCTCGCCGTCGGCGATCGAGAGCACGGTGTCCTCGCGAGTCGTTTGTGAGCCGTTGTCGGGTGCGAGCCGGGGTTCGGCAGCATCGCTCACGGTGACGGTGATCGTCTCGGTGGTGTTGATGCCGAACTCATCAGCCGCCTGCACGTCGACCACGTACTCGTTGTCTCCGTCGGCATCGGTCGCGTTCTCGAAGTCCGGTGCGCTGTCGAACGAGAGGGTGCCGGTGGTGGCGTTGGTGTTGAACGCTGACCGATCCACTCCACCGACGAGCGAGTAGATGATGTCGGTGTCGTTGCCGTTTCCGTCGGTGGCGTTCACGTCGGCTGCAATGACGGTGTTTTCGGCGACGGTCCAGTTCTCACTGGAGGCGAACGACGGCCCCGTGTTGTCGACGGCGAACGACTCGCCGTCCGTATAGCTCCCGTCGGGACTCCCGGCTGCTCCGGCTTCGACCAGCGCGTTCCCGTCCGCGTCGGTGATACTGTCGTCGTCGACGAGGTCGACTCGGAGGTCGCCCGTGCCCGAGACGGTGTCGACGGTGACGACGTATCGGCTGTCAGCACCGGTAACCGAGATGTCGTCGTCCCCGTTGGTTGTTGTCGCGGTGCCAGTGGTTGCAAGCGTGAAATCGTCGGCGTCGACGCCGGTGACCGGCTCCGAGAACGTCACGGTGAGGTTCACGCGTTCGGCGGTGGTTGCCTGAACGTCTGGGTCGTTCCGGGTAATGGACTCGACGACTGGCTTTGCGATACCCTGCGCTCGAAGCTGCGCCGTCCGGTCGATGCCCCGCAGTATCGGATAGCCGTCCGTCGCCGCGTCCGTCTCCTCGCGTTCGACCATCTCCCACGTGTTGGTGAAGTCGAGGCCGGTCATGTTCGTCTCCGCACTCGCCCCCCGCATCTCGGGAGCGGGGGCGGTATCGGACGTCGCTCCGAAGCCGTCGACTTCGGTCACAGTTATCGGGTCCCAGCCATTTCCATGGTTCACACTCGACTCGTTCGTCGTTCCCACGTCCCAATAGGACCGCTCCACGGTAACAGGACTAACAGCGGTGCCACCGACGATGCCACCGATACCCTGTGTCTCGTCGCCGATACTGAGTGCCCCGGTGGCGTACGAACGCTGAACCGTCCCCCCGGAGGCCATCTGGTAGGCCCCGAGCACCCCACCGACGTACCAGCTTCCGGAAACCGCGCCAGTGGCGTAGGAATCCGCTATCGTTCCGGTGGTGACGCCGACGAGCCCACCAACAGAAGCGCCATCGAAGCCACCCCCCTCTCCGACGACGGCTCTCGCCGCGAAGGAGCGAGTAACCGTCCCCCGGTTGTAACCGACCAGCCCGCCGACCCAGTCGTCTGCACTACTGCGGTCCCCGTTGGCGTAGGAACGACGAATCGTCCCGTCGTTCCGGCCGACCAGGCCGCCAACCCGTTCCCGCCCGGTGACCTCACCGGTGGCGTGGGAACCCTCGACCGTCCCATTGTTAAACCCGGCGAGCTGTCCGACCCTTCTGGCACCGGTGACGAACCCGCCCTCGAGGCCAACCGCTCTGACCGTTCCTCCCGGACCGACCTCGCTGAACAGGCCAACGGAGTACGCCCCACCTCGGTTGATAGTCAGCCCCGAAATCGTGTGGTTGTCACCGTCGAAGGTGCCCATGAACTCATTGCTTTTGTTGCCAATCGGGTCGAACCCATTGCTGCTGTCCCACGTCGACGTCTCGCTCGCGTTGATATCTCGGGTCAGGACGTAGTTGTTTCCGAGTCCCCTGTCCTCGATACACTGGAGTTTGTCGAGACTGTCGACCTCGTAGTACGTTTGTCCCGAAATGGTCTGATTCGTCCACGAAATAGCGCTACACTGTGAGGCATCCGGCATATCGGCGGCTACCGCCCCCGAAAAGACGGTGGCACCGACACCCAACGAAACGACGAGGAGTGTTATTACCACGAGTACGCGGCGGCTGCCCGTCGTGCCCATCAGGCACTCACTCCGTCCAACCCTCGGCTGCGCCGACTGCGGTCGACGGCCGTCCGTAACGCGGTTTCATTCATATATTCAGTACGAATTCAACCGCAAGTATAGTCATTGGCTGAGACGGTGTTTCACCGAATGAGACAAATGTCATTTGAGAAATCAGAACCGTAGTCGCAGCCGTGTGGCGGTGACGCCGACACGCCGGCGGGTGTGATGCACTCAATCGAATAGGATAATTCCGACGAGTGGAAGGACGTTGGCTATGGATAGTCCAAGCAAGGTCCGTCGCCACATCCGGAGTCTGTTCTCCATAGTCACCCAAGGGTTTCTCAGTAATTGGTTAATTCTTTATATCCAATAGGTCGGGTCGTTAATCGGAGTGGCCTCTGCACTGCAGATTCCCTGTGCGTCCGGGAGTACTAGTTAGCGTTGCTGGTTCTACTGCTGGCTCGCAGTGCTGGTGATCTTCCTGCTGGCCTGGATCAACTTCAACGCGGAGATTGCCTCGCCGTCGCTGGCACTTCGGGCCGGCAAGGTGCTCCGGTACATCGCCCTCGTTGGAACCGCCGGCGCCGTCGTCACGACCGGGTTCGCGTGGCGCGATGGCTACTGGACTCGGTCCGCTCGGTTACACTACTCGGTGGTGACACTCCTCGCTCTGCTGTTCGTGTGGCAGCTGTCCCTGCTCCGCATCCTGCCCCTGTAGCACCCAGTCCGAGAAAGATGATTCCAGACCCGGAATACCGAGAACGGCTTTTTAGTAGGTCCCATGCGTTAGGTATCCTAATGGTTACGTCCAGAGGACAGCCATGCGCGTGATTGTCGTCGGGGCTGGTGAAGTCGGAGCGAACATCGCGATCAGTCTCGCTGAGAGTCACGACGTCACCGTCATCGATGTTAATCCGGAGAAAGTCGAGGAGCTCACGTATTCGAGCGATATATTGGCGATTGAAGGGGATGGGACCTCGCTCGGAATACTCGAAGAGGCAGGCATCGCCGAGGCGGATATGCTCATCGCCAGCACGGACGACGACGAGACGAACTTAGTCACCTGCGGGACGGCGAAGACGACGGGCGATGTCTTCACTATTGCTCGGGTCCGGAACGCAAACTTCCTCGATACGTGGACGCGATCAGAGAGGGCGTTCGGGGTTGATTTCATGGTCTCGACGAACCTGCTGACGGCCAACGATATCGTCCGCGTCGTCGGGCTCCCGGCCGCCGTCGACGTCGACCCGTTCGCCGGTGGACTCGTCCAGATGGCCGAGTTCGAAGTGGCGGCAGATAGTGAAATCGTCGGACGGACCGTCGAAGAGGCGGACAAGTTCGATGCGCTCACGTTCGCTGCACTAGTTCAGGAGGGCGATGTCGTAATCGCCCGTGGACAGACCCGAATCGAAGCCGGAAACAAAGTGATCGTCATCGGCAGTCCGGAGAGCGTCCAAGCGTTTTCGAAAACTGTTGCCTCAGCCGAAACCGCGGATGAGGCTCGCGATATCGTCGTCGTTGGTGGGAGTGACATCGGGTATCACACGGCTAGGCTGCTCGAAGAGCGCGGCCTCGAACCCCGTCTGATCGAACAAGACGCGGATCGCGGCCGCCAACTCGCCGAAGACCTTCCCGGAACAATCGTGATGGTACACGACGCGACGGACGTGGACTTCCTTGTCGGTGAACACATCGACCGGGCGGACGCAGTCATCGCGGCGACCGACAGCGACGAAAAGAACCTCTTGGTCTCGTTGCTCGCAAAGAACATCGGTGTCGCTCGTACGGTCGCCGTCGTCGAGCAAGGCCAGTACGCAAGCTTATTCGAAGCGGTCGGAACCGACGTCGCGATCAACCCCCGTGAAGCGACCGCGGAGGAAATCGTCCGCTTCACACAGGAGGGACAGGTCGAAAACCTCTCGCTCATCGAAGGTCGCCAGGCAGAAGTGCTAGAGATCGAGGTCGACGAGGCAAGCGTGCTCGCGGGACGCCCCATCCACGAGAGCGTTACTGAGCTTCCATCCGATGTGGTTATCGGTGCGATCACTCGCGATCAGGAGTTCATCGTTCCCCGTGGCGGGACCGTCATCAACGCAGGTGACCACGTCGTTCTCTTCGTAGCCGCAGACGTCCTCTCTCGCGTTATGGAGCTCGTATGAGAATTCGCGTCGATTGGCGGGTTAGCTGTCGACTGGTCGGGACGATTCTCAAATGGCTGTGGGTGCCACTCCTCCTTCCACTCGGAATCGCTCTCTACGACGGAACGGCGCTGCTCCCGTTCATCCTCCCGATACTTGGTACAACGCTCCTCGGGGTCGGGCTCGAACAGCTCACCGACGAGCGTGACCTCCGAGCGCGGGAGGCGTTTCTGATGGTCTCGCTGACGTGGTTGAGCATCGCGCTCGTCGGTGCGGCCCCATTCGTTCTTGCCGGCGATGGAATGCTTGCAACGCCGGTGAACGCCCTATTCGAGAGTATGAGCGGAATCACGACGACCGGCGCGACGGTCATCGTGGATTTCGAACGCCACTCGCGGGCCATCCTCATGTGGCGAGCGGTCCTGCAATGGCTCGGTGGACTCGGCATTCTCGTTCTGGCGACGGCTGTCCTCTCCCAACTGTCCGTCGGCGGTGCACAGCTCATGGAGACCGAAACCCAGATACAGGACGTCAACAAGCTCACACCCCGGATTTCGGAAACAGCCGCCCTTCTCTGGAAGATCTACATCGGCCTGACCGGGCTCCAGGTGGCAGTTCTCTACGGACTCCATTTGATCGGATACGCGCCGGAGATGACGCTGTACGACGCCGTAGCGCATGCGTTTACGACCATCTCGACGAGTGGCTTTTCACCCCGTGGCGACAGCATCGCCGCCTTCTCGCCCGCCGTTCAGTGGGCGATTATCCCGTTCATGGCAATCGGTGCCACGAGTTTCATTCTACTGTACTTCGCCTTTCAGGGGAACTTCGACCGACTCCGCAATAGTGACGAATTCCGCTTCTACGTCGGACTGCTCGGGTTCTTCACGGTCGGTGTCGGGGGAGTGTTGTTGGTCGACGGTGCTCCCTATACGAGCCTCGAACAGATAGCTCGGCACGCACTCTTTCAGGTCGTCTCGATAATGACGACGACAGGGTACGCGAGCACGGATTTCAACCTCTGGTCGGCAGCGGCCAAACACCTCCTGTTCGTCTGTATGTTCATCGGTGGGATGGCCGGTAGCACGACCTGTTCGATCAAGACCCTCCGGTGGCTCGTCGTCGTGAAAGCATTCAGCCGAGACCTGTTTACGGCCTCGAACCCGAGCGCGGTCCGACCAGTCCGCCACAGTGGGAACGTCGTCGACGAAGAGACGGTCCGGGACATCTACGCCTACACGCTGGTTAGTCTCGTGTTCTTCATCGTCGCGACAATCTTCGTCGTCGTCGACGCATCCCGAGTACAGCTGTCAGTCACCGAATTCGAGGCCATGAGCGCTGCGGCAGCCACGTTCTTCAATGTCGGGCCGGCGTTCGGAATCGCGGGACCACTCGAGAGCTACGAGCCGTTCCCGCAGTCGACGAAGATCGTGATGACCTTCCTCATGTGGGTCGGTCGGATCGAAATCATTCCGGTGCTGGTGTTACTGACGCCGTCCTACTGGCGGTCGTGAAAAGCGAGGTGAAATGACACTAGTTTACTTGCGTTCCACTTCTCGATGTCCGGGCGCTCATCACCCTCTTGGGACTCGTCGGGTCACGCTGAGCGTGGAGGTCAACTACTCCGACACGGGAGAGTCGTGTTCCTCCGACCGCGCCCACCCTTAAGTATCTACTTAGCGAACATTCAAGCGGGATAGATATGAGCGAGTTAGTGGATGAGGTGGTCGTCTTGTACGTCGACGACGACGAGGACTTCACCGAACTAACGGCGACGTTCCTCGAACGGGAACACGACCGGTTCCGGGTCGAGACGGCCACCTCGGTCGCCGAGGGGCTCGACCGCGTGGCAGACACGGAGTTCGACTGCGTCGTCTCGGACTACGACATGCCCGAGCGCGACGGATTGGATTTCCTCGAAGCCCTCCGCGAGGACGCGCCGGACCTCCCCTTCATCCTCTTTACTGGCAAGGGAAGCGAGGAGGTCGCGAGCGACGCAATCTCCGCGGGCGTCACCGAGTACCTCCAGAAGGAACACGGGACCAGCCAGTACACCGTACTCGCCAACCGTATCGAAAACGCGGTCGAGCAGTACCGCTCACAGCGCGCGCTCGAGACGAGCGAACAACGCCTCTCCCTGTTCATCGAACAGTCTCCGCTCGGCGTCCTCGAGTACGACAGCGACTTCCAAATCGTCGGGCTCAACGAGCGCGGCGAGGAGATTCTGGGCTATACCGAAGCGGAACTCCGCGGCCACAGCTGGGAACTCATCGTCGCGGACGATAGTTACGACAACGTCGACGCCGTGACAGACCAGCTTGCAGTCGCGGAGGGCGGCTACCACAGCATCGACGAGAACGTCCGAAAGGACGGCGAACACATCCGCTGTGAGTGGCACAACCGAACCATCACTAACGACGACGGTGCGGTCGTCGGCATCATCTCGTTGTTCCAGGACGTGACCGAACGAACCCACCGTGAGGACGAACTCGAACGGACCAACGCCCTGCTCTCGACGCTCATTCGGTCGCTCCCGGTCGGCGTCCTCGCCGAAAACAGCGACCGAACCGTCCTCGCCATTAACGAGCGACTGCTCGAACTGTTCGATGTCTCGGAACCGTCGACGGAACTCATCGGCGCAGACTGTCGGGAACTGGCGCAGATGGCCAGCGAACTCGCGGTTGACTCGGAGGGCTTCGTCGAGCGCGTCGACGAACTGATCGCCGGGACAGAGTCGATCCACAACGAGACAGTCGCTCTGACGAACGGTCGGACGCTCAACCGAAGCTACGAACCGATCGAACTCCCCGAGGGGACCGGCCACCTCTGGATGTATCGCGACACGACCGAACAGCGAAAGCGAGAGCAACAGCTCCAGCGCCAAAACGAGCGGCTGAGCGAGTTTGCGAGCGTCGTCAGCCACGACCTCCGGAACCCGCTGAACGTGGCTGCTGGGAACGTGGAACTGGCCCGCCAAGACCACGAAAGCGACCGTCTTGCGACCGCCGCGCGGGCGTTGAACCGCATCGACGACCTCATCGAAGACCTGCTCACGCTCGCCCGAAAGGGCGACAACGTCGGTGAACTGGAACCGGTGTCCTTGGGTCCGCTCGTCTCCGACTGCTGGGAGACCATCGAAACGGCCGGCGCTGAACTCCAGACGGACGTGACGGCGACGGTCATCGCTGACCGAAGTCGGCTCCAACAGCTCGTCGAGAACCTCGTCAGGAACAGCATCGAACACGGTGGAGACGGCGTGGCGGTGACAGTTGGTGAACTTCCGGACGGCTTCTACGTCGAGGACGACGGTGTCGGCATCCCAGCCGAGCGCCGCGACACCATCTTCGAAGCCGGCCGCACAACCTCGCGTACGGGTACCGGATTCGGGCTCGCAATCGTCAAGCAGGTCGCCGAGGCCCACGGATGGGACGTTAGCGTCGCCGACTCTGACGCCGGCGGGGCACGATTCGAGATTACGGGAGTCACGTTCGCTGATGTCGACGACTGAGCCCCACGCCGGAAGCTTTTACAGGCCCCGTGCGGACCGCTGTCACATGTACTATCACGGCGAATCCGGCAGCGCGGCGCGGAGCGTACGATGACGATTACGAGCGATTGGGGCGAATGGTGGGCCCGGGAGGAACTCAACGGCGTCGACGTCGAGGAGGGAGTCTCGCTGTGGTATCTCGGCGTCGCCGGCTGGGCGATACGGACGCCGGAGACCGCCATCTACATCGACCCCTACTTCAGTACCGAGCGGGACCGCGAGTACGTCGCTCGGATGTCGCCGGTGCCGATGGAGCCGCAGTGGGCGGACGCCTGCGACGCGGTCTTCTGCACCCACGACCACCGCGACCACTTCTGGCCGCCCTCGTTCGGCCCGCTTCTCGACCACGGCGGCGACGTCCACGCGCCCGTCGAGTGCTACGAGAACTTCGACGTGAGCGCGATCGACGAGGACAAGCGGACGGCCGTCGAACCCGGCGACAGCTACGAGGTCGGCGACCTCACCGTCCACGTCAGAGGCGGGTACGACCCGGACGCGACCGGCACGGTGACGTACGTTATCGAGCACGAGACGGGAACCATCTTCCACGGCGGCGACAACCGGCCCTGCGAGGCGTTCCACGAGATCGGTGCGGAGTTCGACATCGACCTCGGGATGCTCTCCTACGGAACCGACGCCCGCGTCGTCCAAGACGGCGAGGTCATCACGCGCAAGCTCTACAACGACGCGGACGAAATCATCGAGGCCACGAACGCGCTCGGCATCGACCGCCTGATTCCCGAGCACTGGCGGCGCTGGCGGTCGATTCACGCGGACCCCGGCGCGCTCTCGAAGGCCGCGACGACGT
This sequence comes from Haloferax gibbonsii ATCC 33959, assembly GCF_000336775.1. GTDB lineage: Archaea > Halobacteriota > Halobacteria > Halobacteriales > Haloferacaceae > Haloferax > Haloferax gibbonsii. The sequence goes on from NZ_AOLJ01000005.1 coordinate 77,529, forward strand.
TCGAGTACCCGCACGTGATCGAGGAGGTCGAAGTCGGCGACCGCTTCCGACTCGGCCGGCCGGGCGTCGTCCCACCGGCGCGTCTCGGCGGCGAGTGAATCTCTAACACGTCACCGAATTCTCCTGCCTCACCGGCGACGTCGCGCGGCGCCCCCACTCAACGGCGATGTCGTACTGTACCACAGAAACCGCGGTCGAGTCAGTCGGTGCACGGGAGTTCGACGACGAAGACAGCACCCGTCGGTTCGTTGTCTTCGACCCGGACCGAACCGCCGTACTGCGTGACCAGGGTGTCGACGAGGTAGAGTCCGATACCCGTGCCGGGGCTCCCGAGACCTCGGTCACCTTTTCCGAACGCGAGTTCTTTCCTGTCGTCCGGGATGCCCGGCCCGTTGTCGGCGATTCGAACCTCGACGTCGTCGTCTCGGGCCGTACACGAGATCTCGACGCGAGGCGCGTCCTTGTCGTTGTGTTGGACGGCGTTGTTCAGGAGGTTCCGAAACACCGAACTGAGCATGCTATTTCCGGCGACCTCGACGTCGGGGAGCGTTCCCTCGACCACGAACGTGGCCTCCGGGAAAGACTCCCTGCGAATCGATAGCTCGGTTTCGAGAATCGAGCGAATCGGTACCGACGCGATAGTGACACTCTCGTTCGATGCAATCGTCTCCACGTAGTCGCGTGCGACCTCGGTCAGTTCGACGACGTGCTCACCGCTGTCGAGGATTTTCTGGAGGTACTCGCTCCTGTCATCATCGACGTGGTCTTCGAGCATCTCCGCCCACCCGAGTACGACCCCCATATCGTTGCGGATATCGTGGCGGACGATTCGGTTCAGCAGTTCGAGTTCTCGCTCCCGGCGTTTCTGCTCCGTGATGTCCGTACAGACGCCGACGACCTCCGAGACGTCACCGTCGTCATCGCGGAGGAGCACCTGCCGCGTCAGCACCCAGCGAATCGACCCATCGGGTCGAACGACGCGGCCCTCGTACGCCTCGTCGTGGGCCCCTTGGGCTGAGGCCTCGATATTCTGTCGCACCCGGTCGCGGTCCTCGGGATGGATGGCGTCGAGCAACAGCGCGATGTCGTCCATGACCGCCTCGGGTGGTATCCCCCAGATGTCTTCGAAGCCAGCGCTAATGTAGTCGAACTCGCCGGGCGCGGATACCGTCCAAAGCGCGACCCCATCAAGCTGGTCGAACAGGTCCTGGAAATCGCGCCGTTGACCAAGCGAGCTGTTACTCATACCGGGGTGTTTCGAGGCGAGTGAAATAAGTACCAGTCCCGGAGTCCGACGGCGGAGTAGCCGGCGTCAAAGCTCCGTTCTGAAGGGTGGGATTCCGTCGTGGATGAGCAAACCGGACGTTCGCGCTAATCGAGTGACGTCGAAGGAAGTCGGCTCGAGCCGACCGGAAGGATAACCGAGGAGTCCCACTTGGAGCAGTCCACTGCGACTGGTCGGTGAGTACGCGCAGGAAACGCTATTCCTGTTCTGTATCGCTGACCGACCGGAAAACGACGCGTCGGGCCTCGAAATCCTCCAAGAACGCCTTCGAGCCGCCGACGGTAAACGTGTCGTCAGACGTCTCAACGACGAACGACTCCTGAGTCGGAAAGTCGTTCGAGAAGGGCCGGACGAGGCTCTGTTTCACCGCCACGATCGTCCCAGTAGTCGTCTCGAACGCCGCGTTACTCTGGGTGGGACGGATGTCCATCTCGGCCGTGACGACGGCGCCGTCCATCAGATGTAGCGTCGCGTCGAACACCGCGTGGCGGAAGCTCGTGAACGTCGCCGGCAGTTGGCTTTTCGACCCGACGTGCACCTGCTCGCCCATCGGCCAGTAGTTGGCGATAAACGAGTCGAACAACGAGGAGACGATATGCTCCTCGGCGTGATAGATGGCGTACTCATCCGAGTTCGAGTTCAGTATCGCATCTGCCGAGGCGATGATACCGTCACCCCGGTCAACGGTAAGCGTCACTGGTGCCGGGGCGCTCCACGTCTGGATGATACTCCCGGTCGCACCGTCGATCGAACTCGTGCCGTCGTACTCCGTGACGAGAAGCATACAAAATACTCCCCGGCTCTGGGCATCTCTGAGCGAGTCTTCGACCCGATGAAGAACCGATGCGGGAAGTGCGAGAACGAGTTCGGATTCAGCGGCGTCGATCAGCTTGTTGAGCTGAGCGAGTATCGTCCGTCGAGACTTGATGATACTGAACTTCTGCTGTTCGTAGCTCTCGGAGTCAAACAGGTCCTCTAACTGGGACTCGACGGTCTGTAGTTGAGAAACGAGATTGTCGATACCCTCTGCGGGCGGAATCGCTCGTAACTGCGTCGGTTGGACGTGGTCGTCGATTTCGATGAGGTCGCGCTCCTCGAGTTTTCCGACGATATCGTACGCGTAACTCTTAGAGATGTCAGCCTCTTCGGAGACGACCCGGATTGTCGTCGCCCCGTTACGGAGTATCGTCACGTATGCTCGCGACTCCTTGTCCGAGAGCCCGATCCGCATGAGGCTGTCCACCACCTCGTCTTCCACCATACCCAAGTGTTCGGCCAAGGCGGGGGATAAATCTTAGTATGGGAGTACAGACAGGGTGCTGTCCGGCGCGTGACCGCCTCGAACTCCGTTGTTCGAGTGTAACAACCCTACTCGGTGCGGGCACCTCGGGTGACACGGGACGCGTGCGTGGCCAGTCGAATGGCGTGGGACCAACCCAACGGCGTCGCGCTGTCCGGCGCGCCGGTGTCGAAGAACTGCTCTGGGAGGTACCCCGATGGAAGGCACAGACTGCCGTCGAGGTCAATTTCGTCGAACAACCGGTCCGCCCATTTTTCGGGGTCGTATTCGTCGGTCGACGAGAAGAGCCGAATCGACTTCTCGGCCGCGTACGCGCCCCAACCCGTCGAGACGGTCCAAACCTTCTCGCTTCCCTGCCCCCGCCGCCGCCACGTATCGCCCTCGAATCGCGTGAGTCCGGAGATGTCGTCGGTCTCTTTCCAGAGCCTGGAGAACGCGGTGTGGAGATGGCGCTCGAGCCGCCGCAGTCGCGTTTCGTCGATGTCCTCGATGGCCCGGTAGGCGAGATAGGCGTCGACGAGCGAGAAAGTAGTGCTGTCGACGCGGTCGTCCAAGTCACCGTCACCGGCGTCTAATCGGAGCGCGTAGATACCCTCGTCGGGGGACCACGCCATATCGAGTGCGTCGAAAACCTGCGTTGCCCGCGTAGCTGCGCGCTCTCTGGTGGCCGCATCGCACGTGACGGCCGCAATCGTACTGTAGGCCTGAACGAACTTCGCGGCAGTGTGCGTGAAACGACCATTCGTATTCTCCCACGCGTTTTCGCACACCGTCGGGAAGCCATCGTCTTCCAGCGAACTGTCGAGCCCGTCGACTCCCGACTGTAACGCGTTCTCGATGGCCTCGACGGTGACGTTTCGGAGCGACTGTCGGTACGCCGAGAGGTACTCGGCGAGGAAAACGAGGACGCTCGCAGTCTGGTCGGCTTGGTACTGCGTTTCCGTGCCCTCGATGTGGCCGTTCGCCCATCCCGGCGCAAGCCGGCCGTTCATCGGCCACACTCGGTGAGGCCACCGGCCGTCAGGTAACTGCGTCCGCAGGTAGAACTCGGCGCTCTGTCGGTGTATCTCGGCTGCATCGAACCCGAGCGACTCGTCGGCTTCCAAGAGAAACGTCGAAACTTCTCCGTCGTCTCGGAACCACGTGTAGCCGTAGCCGCCGGAGTACTGGTAGTACGGGTCGAAGTCCGGACCCGCAATTCGGGCCCCAGTCGGTGCGGAGAGTAACTCAAGGACCGAAAGGTCAGTCGCGACGAGTTGGTCCGCGACCGTGGGGTACTGTCCTGCCTGCCGTGCCGTCGCGAGGAGCGCGGCTGAATCGCTGTTGGTTCGTCGCGTCCGGGTCGCGACCGCAGAGAGCGCATCCGAGCGCGACTGCGTTTCGATGTCCGACAGCAGGGTGACGAGACTGGTCTCACCGTCCTCGAAAGCGACGCGGACACCAACGCCGCCGGTGAGGCGGCTCTCCTCGTACTCTTCGGACGCGCCGAACTCCGGAAACGACCGCGATTCCGCGGCGAGTATCTCGTCGAACCGCTCGAGCACTTGGGGCGTACACTCCACGAACTCGGTCGAGGTGCCGAGATAGTCGTGTTCTCGGTTGTGGTACACCTCGATAGCGTCGTCGTGGACTAGCTGCCCGACCCGCCCGTCTCGCCCCTCCGGGCTGATCTCGACGAACCCGACCAGTTCGATATCTTCCGGTGCATCGTCGCCAAGCTCAAACGTCGTCGTGTGGACGAGTCCATCGGTAACGTCGCGTTGTATCACGTCGAATCCATCGAGACGGTGCGTCGTCTCGACGAGCGACCGGCCCGCTCGGTACGTCTGGCACCCCGCGTCGAGCGCATCGAACCACTCGACGGCGTCGCCGATACGGATACCGAAGCGTGAGGACACGATGCCGCCGAAGCCCGAAAGTGGGTACGAGTAGTCTCGGAGTGACCCGGCTGGTGAAACGTGAACGAGGCGTTGGTCCGACCCGCTGAATCTGCCTTGTCGCGTGCGCCGTTCGCCCGGAAATACGTCGGTCGCGTCTTCGTTCTGCTTGTAATCGTCGAGTGACCGTCGGAGTCCCATACACCTACTGGCCACAGAGTTCAGATAAAGTTCTTGTGATATCTCAAAGATAATCCCTAAAGTATAAGTGGGCCTATTTTGATGAACAATTCGGACGATGACAACGAACCCAGAGACGAGCAAGACGACGAAGAAGAGCGTCTCACGACGGCGGTTTATCGCCGCTGCAGGTGCGACGGGAGTCACAGCGGGCCTCTCCGGCTGTGCGAGTATGTTCGGCAACGGCTCCGAGACCGGTGGACAGGTCGGTGAGTCCGAAAGCGGCGGAACGACCGTCGTCTGGGGCTTTGACGCGACTGTCGCACAGGACCACGCGGACCAGCTCCGTACTGCGCTACACGAGAAAGGGGGGCTCTCGGACGACATCCGCGTCGAGTTCCAGCCGGGCCAGCCGGACAGCGGGAAGCGTCGCTCGACGTACAACCGGCTCTTGAGCTCTCAGGAGACGACGCCGGACATGTTCATGATGGACAACGGCTGGGTGAACATCTTCATCCAGCGGGGACAGCTCGCTAACCTCTCTGAGGTTCTCCCCGAGAGTGCGCTTTCGACCATCGAAAACGAGTACTTCGGCGGGTTCACTGAGACGGCCATCGACCCCGCCAGCGGGGACCTGTTCGGTGTTCCGCTGTACCCCGACTACCCGACGATGTTGTACCGGAAAGATCTCGTCGAAGAGGCCGGCTACAATCCGACCGAGGAGAACTGGGCCACCGAGCCGATGACGTGGAAACGGTGGTCGAACATCGCTGCCGAGGCACAGGAGCTCTCGGGCGTCGATTACGGCTTCACCACCCAGTGGGATATCTACGTCGGCACCGCCTGTTGTACCTTCAACGAGGTGCTGTCTTCGTGGGGCGGTGCCTACTTCGGTGGTCGCGAGAACCTCTTCGGTCCCGTCGGCGAACGACCCGTCACCGTCGAGTCGGACCCGGTCGTCAACTCGTTGAATATGATGCGAAAGTTCGTCCACGACGAGAGCTTCGACGGGCAGTTCAGCGACTACGGCGGTGGCTTCACACCGACGAACATCCTCGGGTGGATCGAAGACAGTTCGCTCGCACCGTTCGTCGACGGGAACGCCGTGTTCCACCGCAACTGGCCGTACGCGATTAACCAAGCAGCGTCGGAGTTCGGTGACGACCTCGGGACGATGCCGCTTCCCTACGGCGTCCCCGAAAGCGAGGCGCAGTTCCCCGGAACCGGTGGGTCCACCTCTGCACTCGGCGGCTGGCACATTACTGTCAACCCGAACAGCCAGAAGCTCGACGCTGTGACCCAAGTCATCCAAGCGTCGATGCGCGAGGAGTTCCAACTGTTCCTCCTGGAGGTCGAGGGGTGGCTACCGCCGCGGGCGAGCCTGTTCAACTCCGAGACGGCTGCGGAGCTCGAACCGACCGGTGACTACATGGACACGCTCCGTGTCGCCGGTGAGAACACGATGGCCCGACCGGTTACGTCGGTCTGGAACAACCAATCGAGCAAAATCGCAGAACAAGCAAATCGCGCGGTCGGACAAGAGGTGTCTTCGGCCGAGGCGATGGCGACGCTCCAATCCAGCCTCGAAGAGACTGAGAGAAGCGACTGACGAGCTGAGAGCTCCACACTCAACAGATCAAACATGAGTCCCACACCTCTCGGAGGGATAGTATGAGCGCCGATACGGCTGCAGAGCCGGCACGTGAGTCACGGCAGTCGGGGCCAGTCGTCGTCTTCTTGCGGTGGCTGGAGAACCTGAGCGACACGCAGTACGCGTACCTACTGCTCACCCCGGTATTCGTCCTGCTTGGTATCGTGGCCATCTACCCGCTCTTGCGGACGTTCGAGCTGTCACTGTACGCCGTCTCGACCGACCTCTCTAGTGTCCGTTTCGTTGGTCTCGACAACTACGTCGCGCTGTTCACCGGGGAGAAAAACCGGTTCCTCCCCGGCGGAACGACGTTCCTCCCGACCGGATTCGACGCCGCGAGTCTCCTCGATAGCGCCCTCGTAATCACCCTCATCTTCGCCGTGGCCAGCGTCTTGTTCGAGACCCTCATCGGACTGGGTCAAGCGCTCGTCTTAGATCAAGACTTCTACGGCCGGCGGTGGGTCCGTGCGGCGATTATCATTCCATGGGCCGTTCCAATCGTCATCCAGGGGATGATGTTCTTCTTGATGTTCGACTCGAACGTCGGATTCGCGACGCCGATTCTCGCCGACCTCGGAGTAGTGGCACCGACCAACACGCTGAACGACACAATCAGCGCGACGTTCATCATTATCGTCGCCGACATCTGGAAGACCTCGGCGTTCATGGCGCTCCTCATCCTTGCCGGGCTCCAGAGCATCAATCGCAGCCTGTACGACGTGGCCCGCGTCGCCGGTGCGAGCAAGTGGCAGCAGTTCAGATACATCACGCTCCCGCTCATCCTGCCGACCATCGGAGTTGCAGTATTATTCCGCTCGGTGCAGGCGATGCGCGTGTACGGTATCATCGATACGGTCTCGAGCTGTACCGTGGTCCCATCACTCTCCTGCATGGTCGTCTCGACGTTCAACACGCACGAGGGGACATCCGCCGCTATCGCGTTCGTGACAGCGGCCATCATCGGCGTCGTCGTGATGGGAATCATCCTGTGGCAGGGGGAGGACGCGATATAATGTCCAGCGAAGCCGACGGCACGGCAGACGATGCCGGTCCGCTCGCGCGGTGGGCACGGAATGCGATCCACAACCCACGACGGGTGTATCGAGCGTTGTTCTACGTCGCGATGGCGTTTTTCATGGTCACGACAGTGTTCCCGTTCTACTGGCTGCTCGTCCTCGCGGTGACGCCGCAGGAGAACCTGCTTTCCGGGAGTTTCCTCCCGACGGTCGACCTATTCGGCGTCAGCGGCACGTTCCCGCTCCCCGTTCCGAAGGGGTTCAATCCGGCAGCGTTCGTTACCGTCTTCGAACAGGTCCCGTTCCACCTGTACGTGCTGAATAGCTTCGTGCTAGCTGCCACGACGACGGTTATCGTCCTCCTCGTCGCGAGCCTCGCAGGCTACGTGTTCGGGCGAATCGAGTTCCCCGGGCGCGCGCTGTTGATGCTCGGTATCCTCGCAATCAGTTACTTCCCGCCCGCAGCGTTCGTCATTCCGCTGTTTCAGGCGTTCGCCGGTAACGCCCCGATAACGATTCCGTTCATAGGTGTCCCGCTATTCACGCCGCCCCGACTGCTGAACACCCCGGGGTCGATGGTCATGCCGTTCAGCGCGCTGTTCCTGCCGCTGTCGATATTCATCCTCACGACCTTCTACGGGCAGATTCCCGACGGGTTGGAGGACGCGGCGCGGGTAGAGGGAACGACCCGACTGGGCGCACTGTTCCGCGTCATCGTGCCGCTTTCGGCACCCGGCGTGGCGACCGCGGGCGTCCTCACGTTCATCAGCGTCTACAACGAGTACTTTTTCAGCTCGATTATGGCGACGTCACCCGAAGCGTCCAAGTGGTCGCCGATTGTCGGCGGGATTCTCAGCTACCAGACTCAGTACACGACGCAGTACAACCTCATGGCCGCAGCGAGTGTTGTGGGGGTCATCCCCGTCGTCGTCCTCGTCATCATCGCACAGGAACGCATCGTCAGCGGACTGACCGCAGGAGCACTTAAAGAATAACAATGGCACGAGTACGACTCGAACACGTAAGCAAGCACTACGACGACGTAACGGCGGTCGACGACATGAACCTCGACATCGGCCACGGCGAATTCATCTGCTTTGTCGGCCCGTCAGGCTGTGGGAAGTCGACGACGATGGAAAGTATCGCTGGACTCACGAAGCCGAGTGAGGGTGAAATCCACATCGGTGACCGCGAGGTGACGAACCTCCCGCCGAAGGACCGCGGCGTCGCGATGGTGTTCCAGAACATCGCGCTGTTCCCCCACATGGACGTCTACGACAACATCTCCTTCGGGCTCCGCCTCCGCAACTACGANGTCCAGCTGCAGGGCATGCTCGAACGCATGCCCGACGAGATGTCCGGCGGCCAGCGACAACGCGTCGCCATCGCCCGCGCCATCGTCCGTGAGCCCGATGTCTTTCTCATGGACGAGCCGTTAGCGAACCTCGACGCGAAGCTCAAGGTCCACATGCGAACCGAACTCCAGCGCCTCCACAAGGAACTGGACACGACCATCATCTACGTCACCCACGACCAAGAAGAGGCGATGACGCTCTCGGACCGTATCGCCGTCCTTGACGCTGGCCAACTCCAGCAGATCGACCCGCCGCTCGTCTGTTACAACGAGCCCGCGAACCTGTTCGTCGCCGGCTTCATCGGCTCGCCCTCGATGAACTTCGCCGAGGCGACGGTCACAGAAGACGCGCTCTCGACAGCAAACTTCTCGCTCGCGTTCGATCCGGCGTCTGTCGAGGCTGTGGACGTGGGTGACGAGGTAACCATCGGGATTCGTCCCGAAGACATCTATCCCAGCGGAGCGCGCGTCGAAGTCGAAGACCCCTCTTCGCTCATCGCCACGCGCGTCGATATTCTCGAACCGATGGGCGACGAGATATTCGCGTACATGCTGTTGGGCGAAGGCCGAACCTCGATGGACCAGTCAGGGGCTGATGACCAGTTGCTGATGAGCGTTGAGCCCGACTCGACGATTCGAGAAGACACGGACGTCGAAGTGGTGATAGACCGGGGGAACGTCCACCTCTTCGATACGGCGTCAGGAAACGCACTCGCCCACGGCCTTCCCCCCGTTTCAGCCGAGTTAGAGACCGAGACGACGGCCGACGCAGACGACTGAAGCGACCCGGCAACCTCGCCGTCGGCGACGGCGAGACGCAGTAACTCCCGGAGGCTACCGGAAGTAACCGCGCGCTCGACTCAGTACGGAGCGCCACAGCTCGGACACATCGGCGGCGCGCCCTCGGGGAGGTCGACGCCGCAGTGGGGGCACTTCCCGTCGGCGTCTGGCGACGTCATCTCGTCGACCGCGTCGTCGGTCGTGCCCCGAACGCCGGCCAGCGACCCAACGCCTTCGGCCGGTGACTCCAGTGATTCTCCCTCCGACGCCGCCCGGAGAAAGCGGACCCGTTCGGCGACGAACTCGTCCGCCTCGTCGGATTCCGCGTCGAGCACCGAATCCGGTACCCGAACCGCCTCGCCGCCCCCGCGGACTGACAGTCCGAGCGCTTCGGCGGCGCGGCCCCGGACGAAGGCGTTCTCGTCGGCGAGCCGTGCCGAGAGCGCCGCCCGAGCCTCGGCGAGCGAATCCGGCGCGTCGCAGCCGACGACCGCCACCGCCGTACAGAGGTGATAGCGAACGAGTTCGTCCCGGTCGTCGAGGTGTTCGGCGAGCGCCGAGACGCGGTGGCGAAGTCGACCGGGGTCGCCGAGCGCCACGCATTCGAGCGCCTTCGCCAGCTTCTGTTTCACCTCGGGTTCGTCGAACGAGAGACCGACGCGGAGGTCCGCGAGCACCTCCGGCGAGGCGACCGCGTCGGGGTGTTCGAGCGCGACGTAGCCCAGCGCCTCGGCCGACCGGGCGCGGACGTAGTAGAACTCGTCCTCGTCGGCGAGTCGCTCGGCGAGCGACGGAACGGCGGGAGCGACCGCGTCGGGAGCGGCCTCCGCGACCGCGACGAGCGCCTTCGCGGTCAACAGCCGGACGGCGCGGTCGTCGTCGGTGAGAAAGGGCGTGACGGCGGGAAGGACCGACTCGAACGCGGTCGGCCGGTCGTCGGCGAGGCGCCGAAGCTCTCGGAGCGCCCGTTTTCGGTCCTCGGTCGACGCCGTTCGGAGCTCCCCGAGCGCCCCGCTCACCGCCTCGTAGGCGCGGTTTTCGGCTGATTCGACGAGGCGCTCCAGCGGGGGCGCGTGACGTGTGTCGTCCATCGGTTCGTGTGCCTCGTTAGCGAAGTATCTCCTCGGTACGTCAATAAGTTGGTGGGAGACCGCGTCGTCGACACCGAACAGAACAGACAAAAAGACTACATTTTCGCGGAGCGACGACAGAACCGTGAGCCCGATTACGCTTGCCGCGGCGGCGCTCCTTGGGAGTGTGACCGCGGCCGCGACGTATCGACACGCGAGACGCCGCGACCGAAACCCGACGAGGTGGAGCGCGGAGGTCGGAGCAACGTTCCTGCTCGCGCCACTTCTCGCGGCCGAAGTGGGGCTCGGCGCCGTCCGAACAACGCTGGTCGCCACGTCCTCGGCTGGGGTCGTCGAGGCGGTCCCTCCGGTGGCGTTCCACGGCGTGACTATCGCTGTTGGGCTGGTCGCCGGTGCGACGGCACTCATCCACTACCGGCGTGCCGCGGTGGCCGCGTAGTCGAGTCGAAGCGACGCGAGGCAACGAGCCGCGTCGTCCTCGCGGTCACTCCAGCGGGAACCGCGCGACTGCGCCGTCGTCGACGTACGAGACGAACACCGACGACGGCTCGACGCGGAGAGAGAGTCGGCTGTGCGAGTCTGGTTCGTACGACCACCGCGTCTGGCCCGACTCCCGGGAAAGCACCTCGAAGCCCCGGTCCCAGCCGGCGACGACGCGGGAGCCCGTGACGGCGAGCGAGTCCAGCGACGGGAGTCCGGTTACGGTCTGCCACCGCCGCGTGCCGTCGAGGTCGAAGCGGTCGATTCGGCCGAGCATCCCGCCGTCGGGGTCGTCGACGCGGCTTCCGACGAACACCGCGTCGTCCGTGGCCTCGACCGACCGGATCTGATAGCCCACGGGATTCGCCCACCGCTTCTCGCCCGTCTTCCGGTCGAACGCGAGCAGTTCCGCGTGCCCGTCCGGTCGGTCGTGGGAAAGGTACAACTGCGACCCGAGGACCATCGTGCGCCCGGGGCTGCTGACAGAGGTTCGCCAGCGAACGCTCCCGTTCGACGGTTCGTAGGCCACCAGCGTCCCGTCCCACACGGCGACGGCGAGTCGGGAGTCCGCGACGACCGCGGGGTGCCGCGGCTGGGATTCGGTCCGCCACCGGACGCTCCCGTCCGCCGGCGAGAGCGAGACGACGCGCGATTCGGTCTCGCTCACCGGCACGCGAACCACGACCGAGTCGTCGGCGACACCGTCGAGGGAGTACGACGAAACCGCCCGTTCGAAGCGTCGGTCGCCAGTCTGTGGGTCGTATCCGGTGAGCGTGTTCTCGGGGCCGGCGAAGTCGAGTTCGGCGACGAGCGACTCGGTGCGGACGAGTCTCGCTCGATGGGCCGTGCCCTCGTCGCGCCACAGTTCGTCGCCCGAGGAATCGACGGCGTAGAGGTCGCCGTCGGTGCTGTGGACGTGGTACGGGCCGCCGGACGGCGGGGCGACGGGTCGCGTCTCTATCGGGCCGCCGGTCTCGAACCGGACGGCGGTCGACCCGTCCTCGCGCCGCAGGCCGTACAACGCCTTGTCCTGCATCCCGGCGAGGACCAGTCCGTCGGTGACGGCGGGCGGGCCGGCCATGAACGCCCCGTCGATATCGCGTCGCCAGACCGGTCGTCTCCCGCCGAATCCGGGAATCGAGCTACAGCCGGCGACGGAGAGCGAGCCGACGGCCGCGAGCGTCCCGAGCACCTCGCGGCGGGTGACGGTTTGCTCCCGGCTTCCGGCCGAACCCGTCCGCACCGGACGCTCACTCGGCATCGAGCACCTCCGCGTCGAGGCGAGCGAGTTGCCACTCCTGTCCGACGTAGACGCCGTCGCCCGCGGCGACGACCCAGTTCACCGTGCCGCCGTCGAGGTAGCCCTCGAACCGGTACTCGCCGAGGAGGGTGCCGTCGGTCGCGTGGACGTACAGCGCGGTCGGTTCGAACGGGACGGTCCCGCTGTGCCCCCGGACGAGGAGGTCCGACCCCACGACGGTCACCAGTCGGTCGCCGACGCGGGTCGGTCCGCAGGTCACGGGGCCGGCCAGTTCGCGCCGCCACAGTCGGGTTCCCGTCTCGGCGTCGAAGGCGTACAGGAAGTAGTCCGCGCCGCCGACGTACACGCGGCCGTCGGAGACGAGCGGCCGGGCGAACACGGTGTTTCGGAGCGACCCGCGCCACCGAAGCTCGCCGGTCGCCGCGTCGAGCGCCAACAGTTCCTCGGTCGCGCTCCCGACGAAGACGGTGTCGCCGGCGACCGCCACCGACGACGGGGACGCCCCCACGTCGGCGCGCCACGATTCGGACTCATCCGTGGCGAACCGGCGGACTGTTCCGTCCAGAATGGGCGCAATGACGCCGGCTTGGGAGCCGTCGCCGGCGGGTGCGGACGCGGGCGCGCCGGCCAGCGACGCCGGAAGTTCGGCGCGAAAACGCCGCTCGCCGTCCTCGCGGGACAGCCCGAGCAGTCGGTCCACCACGTCGTTTTCCGTGCCCGAGATGGGGAAGACGACGGTGTCGTCGGCGACGACCGGCGGGTACTGAACGACGCCCGGGTCGGCGCTACCGACGCCCGTCAGCCCGATGTTCCACGCTCGCTCGCCCGCCTCGTAATCGACCGCCGTAGCCCGTCCCGCCTTCGAGAACAGGTACGCATACTGGTCGTCGACGCCGAGCGGCGACCGGTAGCCCTTCCGGCCGGTCACCGCCCAGCGCTCCTCGCCGGTCTCGGGGTCGAGCGCGGACACCATCGGGTCGGCGTGAAACGGGCTCCCGGTTCCGACGAGCAGGGGGCCGGACGGCGGGCGCAGGGCGCGGGTCGGAGTCCGAACGCCCGCCGTCCACGCGGTCGGCATCGGGAGCGAGTCCTCGTGGCCCGTGAGACTCGCACAGCCGGCGAGGCCAGCGGCGAGCGCCGGGAGAGCCTTCAGCGCGTCGCGTCGCGAATAGGAGGGCATCAGCGAGGACGTGTGGGCCGGCTGATAATACTCCTGTTGGTTTCGACGGCGGCGCGACCGGCCGCGGCCGGCGAACCCTTCGAGCGGGGAGCCACGAAGGTTTTTATCCCGCGCCGAGACGGCGGTCGTATGCTCTCCAGACGCGAGGTACTGGCCGCCGGCGGAGTCGCGCTCGCGGGCGGGGTCGCCGGGTGCGGTGGCTCACCACCGTCTCCGGACGCGACGTTCGACGCGCCGACGACGGCGTGGCCGACCACCGGCTACGACCCGCAGGCGACGGGCCACGCACCGGCCGGCCCGCCCGAGGGAACCGTCTCGTGGAGCGTCTCGCGGGGGAGCCTCGACCCGCCGCTCTACGGCGCGCTCGCCCCGCCGGTCGTCGCCGACGGGGCCGTCTACGTCACCGGAGTCGCTACCCACTATTACAGGCCGGACGACTTCACCAGCCCGCTGGCCGCGATTGACGCCGCGTCCGGGTCGGTCCGGTGGGTCGAAGGCTTCCCGGACGGGCTCAGCGGCGGCCCCGCGGTCGTCGGCGACGACCCGGGAATCGTCGTCGTCGGAGGCTACGACGGAACCCTCCACGCCGTCGGAAGCGACGGGTCGAGCGAGTGGGCCGCGGACCTCGGCGGCCGGCTGGGAACCCCGACGGCGTACGGGAACAGACTGTACGTCGAAAGCGGGAACGGCCGCCTGCACGCCGTCGGAAGCGACGGGAACCGGCTGTGGACCGCCGACCGGCCGGGGGCGCTCGAACTCCTCGTCGGCCCGGACGAGCCGGTCGAGACGACGATGCCCGTCGCCGACGACCGCGGCGTCTACGCCGCCTTCACGCCGTTCGAGCGGGAGCGCGAGGCGGTCGTCGTCCTCGGCTACGACCACGGCGGCGGGCGGCGCTGGCGGACGGTGCTCGACGGCCGGTACGGCCGGTCGCCCAACGGCCTCGCCGTCACCGACGACGCGCTGTACGCGACCGTCGGCGGAACCGTCTACGCGCTCGACGCCGACACCGGCAAGGAGCGCTGGCGGTTCGTGACCGGCTCGGAGGCCGCCGGCCCGCCGACGGTCGACGGCGAGCGAGTCTACGTCGGCGCGAAGAACCTCTACGCGCTCTCCCGGACCGATGGCGGCGAGCGCTGGCGCGTGGTGAACGAAGCGCCACCGAGCCACGACCGCGACCCGACGACCCTCCCGTATCTCGCTCGCCCGCCCGTCGCCGACGGGCGAGTCTACCTCCGAACCGGAGCCGTCGACGCCGCCGACGGGACGCGGCTGTGGGGCGGCGACGCCGACGAGTGGCTCCAGTCGGGGAACTACTTCGCCGAACCGTACTACAGGCGGCCGATGGCGTCGCCGGTCATCACCGAGGAAGCGATGTATCTGACCCACGCGCACCACGGGGTGGTGAAGGTCGCATGACCGACACCGGCCAGCGACCGACTCGGCGTCGACTCTTGGCGAGTCTCGGAAGCGCCGCCGCCGTCGGCGCGGCGGGCTGTCTCGGAACGCGGTCGGAGCACAACCCGACGAGCGGGGAGTGCCCCGAGTACGACCCCGTCGAGCCGGCGACCGCGGACTGGCGCGGCGTGATGGGTCCGACGACGAACACCGGGGCCGTCGCGTCCGAGGCCGTCCCCGAGGGCGACCTCGCCGTCGATTGGACGGTGCCCGTGGAGACCTACGTGGGCCACCACGTCCCGGTCGTCGCCGACGGCACCGTCTACGTCCACGACATGGACGACGAACTCTCCGCGGTCGACGCCGACACGGGCGAGCGAACGTGGACCAGACCGCTCACCGACCCCGAGCCCGCGCCCGCAGTCGGCGACGGAACGCTCGTCGTCGTGACCCGCGAGGAGACCCACGCCTTCGACGCGGCGACGGGTGACCGACGCTGGAAGCGGGAGGGACTCGGCGGCGGCATCTTCGGCGCGAGCCCCATCGTCGCGGGCGACACCGTCTACGTCCAAGCGGGCGTCGCGACTCACGCGCTGTCGCGTTCGACCGGCGAGACCCGCTGGCGGGCCGCGACCGGGTTCCCCTCCGACTCGACGCCCGCCGTCGCCGGCGACACCGTCTACACCGCCGGCGACGACACCTACGTCCGGGCGCTGGCGACGGCCGACGGGACGGAGCGCTGGCGCGCGAAGACGAGCGCCCGAATCGCGTGCAACGTCTCGGTGGTCGAGGGAACCGTCCTCGTCGGGACCGGTGCCGGGAGCGTGCTCGGACTCGACGCCGAGACGGGCGCGGAGCGCTGGCGCTATCGACTCGAACCGCAGCGGGCGGGCGGCGAGAGTCGACCGAGGCGGCCCGAGACCATCGCGACCGACGGCAGCCGGGTGTACGTCGCGACCGACGACCGGTTGGTCACGCTCGCGTTGGCCGACGGGACCCGCTGCTGGGACAACCGAAACTACGCCGGAAGCTACGCGAGCGGCATCGCCGTCGGCGCGGGGAAGGTGTTCGTCCCGACGCACGACGACAGCGGGGGTGCGATAACCGTCCTCGACGCCCCCACCGGAAACACGCGACAAGAGCTGGCGGCGGGCAAACGCCAGCGCTTCGACATCGGCCCGAGCGTCGCCGAGGGCGGCGTCTACTTCGCCGGCCGGGGCGCCGTCGTCCGACTCAGTTAGGTCGGTCTTCGGACGCGACCGACCCGAGTGGTTCGTCGACCCGTCAGTTCGGAAGCGGCGGCCACGTCGTCGCCACCGTCTCGGCGATGAGCCGGGTCTGCGCCCGTCGGAGTCGCTCGGAGGTCGAAGAAGCGGTGATGCCGAGTTCGTCGGCGACCTCCCGCAGGGTGGCCCCGCGGGGGATGTCGAAGTAACCCAGTTCGTACGCCGTCCGGAGCGCCTCGTCCTGTCGGTCGGTGAGCCCCTCGCCCGGCGGTTCGGGGTCGCCGTCGCGGGCGAGGCGCCGGAGCCCGAAGCCGGCGTTCCGCCGCCAGAACGATGCGAACCGCCCGAACGCGTCGCGGTCCGCGAACCAACCAGTCTGTCGCCAACCACCCCGTCGGACCTCGATGCGCTCGATGATGGCGTCGGCGGTGGCGAGGGCCTCCAGCCCGGCGAGGTCGTCGAGGCTGTCACCGAGCT
Source organism: Haloferax gibbonsii ATCC 33959 (assembly GCF_000336775.1). Taxonomy (GTDB): domain Archaea; phylum Halobacteriota; class Halobacteria; order Halobacteriales; family Haloferacaceae; genus Haloferax; species Haloferax gibbonsii. The sequence continues at coordinate 94,085 of NZ_AOLJ01000005.1, forward strand.
GTTCTTCGAAGCTCAGCGCCGGGACGGCCTGATACCGGCGGGTCTCGCCCGACTCGCCGATTCGCGTCCAGTCGGCCACGTCGACGGCGTCGTCGATGGCGGTTTCGAGTGCCCGGTGTGCCCCGCCGGTGACCGTCACGATGAACATCGGCCGCTCGCCGTGGTTGTACTGGAGTTCCAACGCGAGCGTCGCCTCCGGAACCGCCGCCGCGACCCCGGTCAGCGGGAGCGCGTCGCAGTCGATGTCGAACTCGGCGATGAGACCCATACGTCCGCTGTCTCGGCGGTCGGTCATGGACGTGTCGAAGCGGCCGAGGCGGTCGCCCGCCCTCGGAGGCCACTTAAACGACCGCACGGCTGAGAGTGCGACTTAGTCGCCGCCGGCGACAAGCGAGGCCGCGATGCAACCGATTCGATTCGAACGCGGAACAGAACTGTCCGACGAGCGATTCGGGAGCGGCGCGCCGCTTCTGTGCTGTCACGGCGGGATGGCACCGCCGGCGTACTGGGACGCGGTCGTCCCGCACCTCGACGGCTACGAGGTCGTCGTCCCGGAGCGACCCGGCTTCGGCACCTGTCTGGACGACGTCGAGACGACGCCCGCCGAGGCGGTGCTGGAGCGCGAGGTCGAGTACGTCCGGGAAGCCGTCGACGAGATTCGCGAGGCGACCGGACGCGACCCGGCGCTGTTCGGTCACTCCTTCGGCGCGCTCACGGCTCTCGAAGCGGCGACCGACGCGCGGGTGGCCGCCGTCGCCGCCTACGAGCCGGCGGTGCTCCCGGAGGCGTACCGGAGAGAGGCGGACCTCTCGGAGCGCATGGCCGCGCTCGTCGAGGCGGGAGAGCGGCGCGAGGCGGTCAAACGCTACGTCGAGCAGGTGCTCCACCCCGACGGCATCGACGACCTCGACGCGTGGCTCGACGAGTGGCCCGTCTGGCCCGACTGCGTGGCCCTCGCCGAGGAGGTCGTCCGGATGAACCGCGCCGTCGAACGCTACCGGCTTCCGGCCCGCCTGGACGTTGACGCACCCACCGTGGTCATGGCCGGCACCGGCGGCCCCGACTTCCTCCGCGAGAGCGCCCGAAACGTCCACGACTCCCTGCCGACCAGTCGGTTCGTCGAGTTCGACGCGCTCGGTCACGGCGGCCCCGGCGACGACCCCGAGCGGGTCGCGGCCGCGGTCGATTCGTTCCTCCGTGATCGGGCCAGTCACGCGTGAAAACGTCGATTACACGGGTACAGGTGTAATCGCAATCTCAGAGACACGAGCCGTCTCGCGCTCGTTTGCGACCGAATCGAGGGTCGGAGACCGGACGCGCGAGACGACCTGTCAACCCAACATTCTTTGCTCGGTGCGGAGACGTGGTCGGTATGGCAGCCCTCCAAGCCATCGGCACAGCCGCCGGCTCTCTCAGACGGAACCCGATACTGTTCGTCGTCGCCGCGGCGTTCAGCCTCATCCAACTCCCGTCGCTGTTCGCGCAGGCGGTCAGCCCGCTCATCGGAAGCATCGTCTCGCTGGGATTCAGCGGCCTCACCGTGTTCGTCGTCCCGTTCTTCCTCGGTGGCGTCCTCGGCATGGCCAACGAGGCCATCGACGGTCACACCTCGCTCGGGACGCTCGTCAACGAGGGGAAGTCGCACTACGTCTCGCTGCTCGCGGTCTACTTCAGCCTGCTCGCGGTCAACCTCGTGTTGGCGTTCATCGGCGTCTTCGCCTCGCTGTTCTTTGGCCTCCTCCTCATCGGGAGCGGCAGCCAACCGGGGACCGCCACGCTCGCGGTTCTGGCCGTCATCGTCCTCGCCGTGACCCTCACCTACCTCGCCGTGGTGTTCGTCATGCAGTTCTTCGGTCACGCCATCGTTATCGACGACCTCGGCGCGGTCGACGGCGTCAAGCGCAGCATCTCATGCGTCAGGAACAACCTCGTGTCGGTCTTCGGCTACTCCGTCATCGTCGGACTCGGCGGCCTCCTCGCCGGCGTGGTCGGCGGCGTGGCCTCACTCCTACTCACCCCGTCGCTCCAGCATCAGGGGGCCGCGGTGGCCGGGTCGGAAACCGGCGCGACCGCCGCGTCGGCGTTTTCGAGCCTTCCGACCGTCGGCGTCGTCGGCATGGTCGCCATCGCGGTCGGCCTCGTCCTCGTCAGCGGTCTCACCGGCGGCTTCTTCGCCGCCTACTCGACCGCGTTCTACCGGTCGATTCGACCGGCGAACTCCGAGGGAGTAAACGCCTGACTACGCTGCGAACCGCCGCCATTTCTGTCGGTCGTGTATCAATTCGCAACCGTTAGGCGTCCGGGGGGCGAAACGCGGGCCGTCCCATGCCCTCCACCAACGCGGACGTCGCCGTCGAAGCGACCGACCTCAGGAAGTCCTACGGCTCCGAGGTCGCGCTCGACGGCGTTTCGCTGTCGATTCCGAGCGGAACGGTGTACGGATTTCTCGGGCCGAACGGCGCGGGGAAGACGACGACGATGCGCATCCTGACGGGGCTCTCACAGCCCACCTCGGGCTCGGTCCGCATCTGCGGACTCGACGTGAGCGACCGCAGGAAACTCGCGCCGCACGTCGGCTACCTCCCGGAGACGCCGCCGCTGTACGACGAGTTCAGCGCCCGCGAGCAGCTCGATTACGTCGCCGATCTCCGCGACATCCCGTCGGAGACCGCCGAGGCGCGCATCGACGACCTGCTCGACCGGTTCGGCCTCGTCGGCGACGCGAACAAGCGCATCGGCACGTACTCGAAGGGGATGAAACAGAAGACCGCGTTCATCCAGAGCGTGCTCCACGAGCCGGACGTGCTGTTTCTCGACGAGCCGACCTCCGGGCTCGACCCCCGCGCGGCGAGACAGATTCGGACCTCCATCGGCGACGTGGCCGACGCGGGGGCGACGGTCTTCCTCTCGACGCACATCCTCCCCGTGGTCGAGGCCGTCGCCGACGAGGTCGGCGTCCTGTTCGACGGTCGCGTCGTCGCCGAGGGGACGCCCGACGAGGTGAAATCGCGCGCCCAGACGGGCGGCGAGGGCTCGCTCGAAGACGCGTTCCTCGCGGTCACGAGCGACGAGACGCAGCTGTCGGGTGTCGCCGACGAATGAGCCTCCGACGAGACGTTCGCCACGGCCTGCGAATCGGGCGCGCCGAGTTCGTGCGGAGCCTCCGGGGGTACGCCTCCGAGACGCGCCGAATCATCGGCCTGCTGCTGCTCTTGCTGTTTTTCGGCGGCAGCCTCCTGTTTTCGCTCCCGGCCGTCTACGTCGTCGGCCGGGGCGCGCAGTCCGTGACCGAGATTCCCTTCTTCGACCTCGTCGCCACCGCGATACCGGTGGGGCTCGCGCTCCTCGCGACGTTCCGAACGCTCGAACGCATCGGCCGCGTCGAAAACGAGTCGCTCGTGCTCACGACGGTTCATCCGCGGGCCGTCGTCATCGGACTCATCACCGCCGAAATCTGTCGAATTGGACTCTGGTTCGGGCTCCCGCTCGCGGTCGTCGCCGCGACGTTCACGGCCGGCCTCGGCGCGCCGTCGCTGTTGCTCACGACGGCCGTCGTCGCGGCCCCGCTGGCGTGCTGTACGACCGTCTGGGGCTACGCGGTCGGCGTCGCCGTACTCCGCGCGTTCAAGCGCCTGCCCGGCGTCCGACGCACGCTCAAGGTCGTCGGCTTCGTCGCGATGGTCGGGCTCGTCCTCGTCTCGCAGTCGTTCGGGCGGTTGCTGGCCGAGGGGTCGCTCCCGCTCGAGTGGCTGGCGGCGACGCTGACGGTCGGCCCGCTCGCAGACTACCTCGCGCTCGCATTCGTCGGGACTCCACTCGCCCGACCGTTCTCGGCGGCCGCCGTCGTCACCTTCGCGGCCATCGTCGCACTCACGCCCGTTGGCCTCGTCGTCGCCACCCGACAGGCGAGCGCCCTCTGGTTCACCGACCGCGCGACGGGGGGCGACCGAGGCTCGTCGGCGGCAGGCGCGAAGGCGACCGATTCGACCGGCGGCTTCTCGACGCCGAAACCGCTCGCGGGGACGAACGGCGGCCACGTCGCGTGGGGACTACTCGTCCGCGGCGTCCGCCACCCCCAGAAGTTCACGCACCTCGTGATGCTGGTGTTCTTCCTCGGCCCGCTCGGTACGACCATCGTCCAGTCTTCGGCCGACGGCCTCGGCCCGCTGCTCGCCGCGAGCGGGGCCGGCCTGGGAACCTACCTCGCGGGCGCGACGTTCGGTCTCAACCCCATCGGCGACGACCGCCCGCAGTTCCCGATGTTGCTGTTGACTCCGACTGCGCCGCGGGAACTGGTTCGCGGTCGCGTGCTCGCCGGCGTGATTCTCGGGGTGCCGGTCGCCGCGGCGCTCCCGCTGGCGACCGTCGCCCTCGGCACGTCGCCGCTGTCGGCGGTCGGCTTCGCGCTCGTCGGCGTGTTCATGTGCGTCGCCGCCGCGGCCTTCGCGGTCGGCATCGGCGCGGCGTACCCGATATACGAGGAACGCGAGTTCTGGGGCGCGACGACCGTCGTCCCCTCGACGCTCGTGCTGATGGCGTTCATGTTCGTCGTCGGCCCCGGCACCGTCATCGGCCTCGTCGCCACGTGGTTCGGCGTCACCGGGCACCTCTCCGCGACGCCGCTTCTCGCCGCCGGGCTCGGGCTGTACCTCCTCGTGACCGTCGGCGTCTCCTACGGTTCGTACCGGTACGCGGTTCGACGGTACCGGACGTACACGTTCGAGTGACGGCGAGCGCGTCGTGAGGTGTGAACTCGGCGTCGCGCCGCAACCGCGGCGACGGCCCGCTGGCCTCAGTCCGCTACGCGGAACACGCCGGGGTTCCTGCCCGTCCCGGCGAAGTAGAGTTCCGACCCGCGGACCGACAGGCCGCCGGTGGGTCGGACGTCGAGCGCCTTCGACCACAGTACCTCGCTGGACGCCGCCGAGACGGCCGAGAGGCGGTCGTCGCTCGCCACGAACCGGGTGTCGCCGGCGACGACCGGCGGGCGGGCGAACGTATCCGCATCGAGCGACAGCGTCCACTTCGTCGCGCCGTCGCCGGCGTCGAACGCGGCGAGACTCCCCCGCGAGGACTGGACGTGAAGCGTGTCGTCCGCGACGGCTGTCTGCGGGCTTCCGTTCTCCGGGAGCGGGACCGACGCCCGCCACTGCGTCGACCCGTCTTCGAGGGCGAGGGCGAGCACGTTCCCGCGGTGAGCGCTGTAGTAGAGATGGGCGTCGTCCACCGTGAGCGGGACGGCGCTCTGCGGGAGATCCTCGCGCCGCCACCGCTCCTCGCCGGTCGCGGCGTCGAGCGCGGCGACGCCGGTCTGCTCGTGGTCGACGCCGATTGGCGTGTAGACGACGCCGTCGCGGGCGGCGAGACCGGGCGAGGCCCTGCCGGCGTCATAGCTCCATCGCTCCTCTCCGGTCGCGGGGTCGCGCCCGAAGACGGTCGAACCGCCGCCGTCGACGAGCGTTTCCGCGGCGAGCACCGGCGCGTTCGCGGGAGTCCCGTACCCGCCCTCGCTCGTCCGCCAGCACCGCTCGCCGGTCCGGGCGTCGTAGGCCGCGACGAACTCCGCGGTCGAGACGAACATCGCGTCGCCGGCGAGCGTGGGCGTGGACTTCCCGTGGGCGTAGTCGACGGTCCACGCGTCGTCGGAGTCCGCGGGAGCGGTCTCGGCGTCGAGGTCGAGCGCGCGATACACGCCGTCCTCGCCGTCCCCGTCGCTGTAGCCGAGCACGCCGCGGGCGTCGGCGACCGCGACTGAGGTGGCGAGCGCCGCGTCGCCGGACGCGATTCGCTCGACGCCCGCGTCCGCCGAGGGGCCGGAGTCGGTCGTGTAACCGGTGTTGGCGAAGTCGCGCTGGTAGGTCGGCCACGCGCCCGTCACGTCGCCGACGGGCGCGTCGCGTCGGTAGTCGCGCTCGACGTCGAGGGTGCTGAACGCGCGGGCGACACAGCCTGAGAGCGACGCGAGGGCGGTCGCGCCGCCGGCCGCGAGGACGGCTCTGCGCGTGTGCATGTTGGAGGGCATACATGTCTGTGTCCCGTCGCTACCGTACTAACAGTTGTCCCTGGGGCGACAGCGAAAAGGAGAGACTAACGACGCAGCTTACCGGCCCTCGACGAGCGCGTCGACCGGGTTGTCGAGGGCGAAATCGACGTTCTCGGACGGGTCGTCGGTCCGCGCTTCGAGGTCCGAGACGACCGATTCGGCGCGGTGTCGGAACGCGCGGAGCGTCTGTCTGCCCTCCTCCGTGAGTTCGAGGTAGCGGCGGGTGCCGCGCTGGGTGACGGTGACGTAGCCCTGATGTTCGAGCGTCGCGGTGACGCGGTTGTCGAGGACGTTGTAGTCGCCGGTGACGGGTTCGTAGTCGGCGGCCTCGCCGTCGACGCGGCCGCGCATGAACTCGAGGCCGTAGCGGGCCGCCTCGGTGATGAGCGTCTTCTTCTTCGCGTGTTTGGCGTCGGTGTCGTGGGCCTCGATGATGGCGAGCGCGGCGACCTGGTCGGGGGAGGGCGAGTCGATTTGGTAGGTCGTCAGGAGCGACGCCTGCGCGAAGCCCTCGGTGACCGGCGCGTCGAGGCCGTGCGGCCGGACCTCGGGGTCGACGACGTACGGTTCGGCGTCGGTGCGTTCGTCCATGCAGGCCATCGTCGCGCCGACGGCCGCGCGCTTTGTGCCGGCGGTGACGTTGACGCGGACGAAGTCGTCGGGGTGCCAGTCGGCGATGGTCGTAATCGCGCCCATCACCTCGTACATGTCGAAGAGGTCGAGGTACTCGACGTCAGGCGGGGTGCCGACCACGTCGGCGATGCGGTCGACGACCGCGTCGTGGTAGGTCGGGCGCTCGACCGCGGGGTCCCCGTGTTCGAGGAGGTAGACCTTGTCCGGCCGGTCGTCCTCGATGGGGCCGACGATGCGGTCGTGTTCGCGCCACAGGGGGACGATGTGAACGCGGAGGTGTCGTTTCATCTGTCACTCTCGGCCACGACTTCCCGCGTCGAAAGTCATTCGGTTGGGAGATTCTCGCGTGAGCGAACGGTAGAGGACCCATAAACTCCGAATCGAGATCTATACACGCTATTCATGCTACTCACGTAACTTACGGTAGTTGCCGAGGAACCGCCAATGTGGGTTGTCGACTACGAATAGTTGCCGCCGGCCGCGCTCCAACGGACCGGCGGTTGCGACCCGCCGACGGCGGCGCGACCACCGGTCCCCGGTCGCGTCCCCGCGGCGGACCCCGCGTCGGCGGACGACCCCCCGGAACCCTCGTTCGGTGCGCTCGGGGCGTCGGCCAGTCCGCCGACCACGCGCCCTCCAGCCCCCCTCGCTTCGGCCCTCCACCGCCGGCCGACGCCCCGACAGCACCGTCTTTTCTTTCTCCGAACTCACTCGTCGCCCGACGAGCGCGCCGCTCCCGACCCGCGACAGCCGCGCAGAAAAGGAACCGAGTGTCCGCACTGCGGCTCACTCGGGTCAGTCCGGTTCAGTTCGGCCCGCCCCGGTCCGGCCCGGTTCAGATGTCGAACACGTCGAGACCGGTCCGCTCGTCGAGGTGGTGGGTCAACGGCGTCTCGCCGAGGTGGATGACGACCTCGAACGTCCCGGAGACGCGCGCGCCGGAACAGTGGCCGCCGAGCGTCTCGAAGTCGCGCGTGCCGACCTGAATGTGCGTGTGAATCTTGTCGGGGCCGATGTTGCCGAGGAAGCTCGTCACCTCGAACTGGCCCGTGAACTCCTCTTCGAGGTACTCCTGGTCGCCCACGTCGTAGTGGCCGAGCGTGACGGAGTCGACCGCGCCGATACCCGTGAGAAAGCCGTGTTCGATGTCGAACTCGTCGCGCACCGTCGCGAGCGAGTCGAGGACCTGTTCGCCGGGGTCCAGCCTGACGACGACCGTGTCGTCTTCTTTGACGTAGTCCATGGTTGTGCCCGAGCGTCCGGTACAGCGGCGGCGGCGTAATATGTTTTGAAAGGCTCAACGTTGCGGGACGAACGGGGTTCCAAATTGTTTGACTTCTAGATAGTCACAAGAACAGTCGATTCACACGTATGTTAGTCGGGTCTCGTTCTCGACTCCCCGCCCGCCCACTGTCACATCAAATCGATGACCGCGGGCCAATCTTCCCATTCGCCAGTATCCCCAGTTTCCGGCCCGTGATAGACGGCTTGTCCCTCTAATAGACGGATTCGGTCGGCGGGGTGGTCGTCGAAGTCACGGATGACCGCGGACACGACAACCAATCCGACCGCGCTCGTCCGGTCGTCATCTCGGACGCACAGAAAGTGGATGGAATCCGGCACAGAGGCGGAGTAGCGCGTTCTTTCGCCGGGCAGCGTTATCGCGACCGACGGGCGGGGCGTGTCGAACCGACGGAGAGACCGACCGACGGCGAATCGCCCGAAGGTATTCGGACGAGCGACAGTAGTTCCGGTATTTGATATATGTTTGTTTTCGATATATTTGACGACCAACTCGGTTCGGCCCGGCGCAACTCGGAACTGTCCGTGACCGCGGTAGGCCGGCGAGTCACCGGAGCATCGACCCGCCGTCGACCGTCAGCACCGTGCCCGTCACGTAGCCCGCGCCGTCGCAGAGGAACGCGACCACGTCGGCGACCTCCTCGGGCGTCCCGATGCGTTCGAGCGGGAGGTCGGCGGCGTACTCGGCGAGCGCCTCCTCGGTCCAGAGGTTCGACTCGGTGAGAAGCGGCGTCTCGACGAGCCCCGGCGCGACGCAGTTGACGCGCACCTCGGGGCCGAGCTGTTTCGCCAGCCCCTTCGTGAGCCCGAAGACGCCCGCCTTCGATGAGGAGTAGTGGACGCCGCCGGTGGCGCTCCCGCGGAGGCCGGCGACGCTCGACACGTTGACGATGGCACCCTCGCCGCGCTCGACCATGGCCGGCGCGACGGCGCGGGCGACGACGTACTGCCCCTTGAGGTTCACGTCGAGGACGCGGTCCCACTCGTCCGGGTCGAGGTCCGCGAGAGAGACGGCCCGCGAGATGCCCGCGTTGTTCACGAGCGCCGCCACGTCGGCGACCGATTCGACCGCCGCCACCGCGTCCGCGACCGCGTCGGGGTCGCGAACGTCGACGGCGAACTCGTGGACGCGCTCGTCGTCCCAGTCGGTCTCGCCGGTCTCGATATCGAAGCAAGCGACGTAGTCGTAGTCCGCTCGGAGTCGCTCGACGACCGCCCGCCCGATACCGCTGGACGCGCCGGTCACGACTGCCGCGCGCTGATTGTCCGTCATGTGGTTCGGGAGGGCGCGAACCGTAGTACGTGTTGGGGTGGCGGCGAGCGGTACTGTCGGGGTGCCGACGAGCGGTACTGTCGGAGCCGAGCGCGGTGCGAACGACGCGGTCGAGGCGAATAACGCGGTGAGTGGAGTGGTAACTGTTTTCGTGGTCGCGCGTGAGCCGTTCGTATGCAGTTCGCAGTCAACGTTCCGACCAGCGCCGGCGACTCCGTTCACTCCCAGTTGGCGTTCTGCGACGAGATTTCGTGGGACGCGCAGGTCGAGTTCGCCGTGGCGATGGAGAACCTCGGCTTCGACGGCGTCGCCGTCCCCGACCACGTCATGACCGGCAGCGGCCCGACGACGGAGTGTTTCGTCACGCTGGCCGCCATCGCCCGCGAGACCGAGGACGTGTACCTCTACCCGAAGACGGTGAACAACCACTTCCGAAACCCCGCGCTCCTCGCCAAGCAGGCCGCGACGCTCGACGCCGTGAGCGACGGACGGCTGAAACTCGGCATGGGTGCCGGCTGGAAGGAGAGCGAGGCGCGGGCCTACGGCTACGACTGGCCGGACGCCCCGACTCGCCTCCGGATGCTCGAGGAGTCGATTCGGATGCTCAAGCGCCTGTGGACCGAGGAGACGGTCAGCTTCGACGGCGACTACTACACCCTCGACGAGGCGATGTGTCAGCCGCATCCCGTCCGAGACCCGCATCCGCCCATCATGGTCGGCGGCGGCGGCGAGTCGTTCACGCTCCGAATCACCGCCCAGTACGCCGATTCGTGGAACTTCTGGGGGCCGCCGGAGGTGATGCAACACAAACTGGACGTGCTGGAACGCCACTGCGAGGGCTACGGCCGTCCGTTCGAGGAGATAGAGCGCTCGTGGTTCGCACGGTGTCTGCTCCGCGAGGACGAGGCGGAACTCGACGCCCTGCTCGACGAGCACTTCCCGCGGTTCAAACCCGAGAACGTCGCCGACAGCGAGTACCCGCTCGTCGGCACGCCGGAGCAGGTCCGCGAGCGACTGGAGACGTTCGACGAGATGGGCTTCGGCGAGGTCGTCGTGGAGTTCGTGGACTTCCCCGAGACCACGAGCGCCGAGCTGTTCGCCGAGCGCGTCGCGCCGGCGTTTCGGTAACCTGCGGGTCGGGAGTCCGCGAATCGACCCGGCGTGGGCCGCGTCCCGCGAGTGCGGCATGGAAACAGCTATCACATCTATTTTCGTACGTCGAAGCGTGACTCACCACAGCGTCTGCCTCACCTTCGACTTCGACGGCGTCTCCTCGTGGATACACTCGTTCGAATCGCCGGACAGCCCGACGAAACTGTCGAGAGGACTCTTCGGCGTCGACGTGGGCGCGCCCCGCGTCCTCGACCTCTTGGACGAGTTCGGCGTGGAGACCACGTGGTTCACGCCGGGCCACACCATCGATAGCTTCCCCGAGGCCGCCGAGGAGGTGTGGAGCCGCGGCCACGACGTCCAGCACCACGGCTGGTCCCACACCCGCCCGCGACAGTACGAGTCGCGAGCGGCGGAGTACGACGACGTGAAACGTGGCGTCGAGAGCATCGTCGACCTCACGGGTCGGCGGCCGACCGGCTACCGTTCGCCCTCGTGGGACTTTTCGACCCACACGCTCGGCATCCTCGACGAGCTCGGCTTCGAGTGGGACTCGAGCCAGATGGCGACCGACTTCGAGCCGTACCGCATCCGCGAGGGGTGGGCCGCGCCCGCCGACGCGCCGTTCGAACGCGGCACCGAGACCGACATCGTCGAGGTGCCTGTCTCGTGGCAACGCGACGACTTCCCGGCGTTCGCCTTCAACCGCGAGCGGGGCTACGCGAACGAGAAAGCGGTGTTCCGCCAGTGGCGCGAGCAGTTCGACTGGATGGTGGACAACGTCGACGGCGGCGTGTTCGTCCTCACGATGCACCCGCAGGTCATCGGGCAGTCCCACCGGCTCGCCCGGCTCGAATCGTTCGTCGAACACGTCGCCGACGCGCCGGGCGTCGCCTTCGAAACCGTGGACGAAGTCGCCGACCGGTTCGGGTCGGCGTGAGGGCGAGGTAAAGCCGGCGGCGCTTTTTCAGGAGTAGTGGTGACAGCTGACGATACGGTCGAGTTCGTCGGGCGAGTCCAGCGCCGGCACCTCGGAGGTACAGACGCTGGGTTCGACGAACGTCTCGGTCAGGAGCGACGCGGCGTCGCGCCACGCGCCGCCGGCCGCGAGCGAGAGCGCGCGCTCCACGGTCGTGCCGGCGTCGCCGGCGGGGAGGCCGTCTGGGAAGTAGGTCGCGCGAGCATCGTCGGCGACGACATCCGGGGACTCGCGCTGGACGGCTCTGACGAACCGGCGCACGCGGTCCCAGTCCTCGTCGCCGAGGTCGAGGTCCTCCGGGGCGACGAGGCTCGGACACCGAGTGTGGAACCGGCAGCCGCTCGGCGGGTGAATCGGCGACGGCACGTCGCCGGACAGCGGGACGGTCTCGCGGGACACCCGCGGGTCGGGCACCGGAATCGACGAGAGGAGCGCCCGCGTGTAGGGGTGTTTCGGCGACTCGAACAGGTCGTCCTTGTCCGCGAGTTCGACCAGTTCGCCGAGGTACATCACGGCCACGCGGTCGCAGACGTGGCGGATGACGCTCAGGTCGTGGCTGATGAAGAGGTACGTCAGCCCGAACTCGTCCTGAAGTTCCTTCATCGTGTTGAGCACCTGCGCCTGCACCGACGCGTCGAGCGCCGAGGTCGGCTCGTCGCAGACGATGAAGTCGGGGTCGACCGAGAGCGCCCGCGCGAGGTTGACCCGCTGGCGCTGGCCGCCCGAGAACTGGTGGGGGTAGCGGTTGTAGTGGTCGGCGTCGAGGCCGACCGTCTCCAGCAGTTCGCGCGCCCGCGCCTCGCGTTCGCCCTCGTAGAGCCCGTGGGCCTGCATCGGCTCCTCGACGATTTCGCCGACGGTCATCCGCGGGTCGAGCGACGCCTGCGGGTCCTGAAAGACGAACTGCATGCGTTTGCGGCGCTTGCGAAGCTCCTCTTTCGACAGTTCGGCGAGGTTCTCCCCGTCGAAGACGATGTCGCCGGAGGTCGGGTCGACCAACCGGAGGAGCGTCCGCGCGAGCGTGGACTTCCCGCAGCCGGACTCGCCGACGAGGCCGAGCGTCTCGCCGGGCAGGATGTCGAACGAGACGCCGTCGACCGCGCGAACGTACTCGCGGTCGACCGAGAAGGGAAGCAGTCCCGCGTCGCGGTCGAACCGGAGGCGGTCGAGGAAGCCGTCGCTCGCGTCGAAGTACTTCCGCAGGTCGCGGACGCTGAGGAGCGGGTCGGCGTCGGGGTCGAAGGTTGAACCGGTCCCAGTCTCGGCGGCGTCACCGGTCTCGGCGGAATCCGACTCTGTGGCGGCCGACCCGGAGGCGGACTCGGCGTCGTCGAGCGGGGCGCTCTCCCAGTAGCCCGCCTCGGCGAACGAGTCGTTGCGCAGGCACGCCGCCCGGTGCGGCGCGGCGGCGACTTCGGTGACGGCGGTTCCGTCACCGGCCTGTATCGCCACGTCGCCGTCTCCTTCGCCGCCCTCGTCGACGAGTCGGGCGTCGGGGTGGACGTGCAGACACGCCTCTCGGGCGTGCGGGCACCGCGTGTGGAAGCGACAGCCGCTCGGCGGGTTGATGGCCTCCGGCATGATGCCCTCGATGGGCGACAGGCCGTCCACGTCGCGGTCGGGCCGCGGAATCGACCCGAGAAGCGCCTCGGTGTAGGGGTGTTTCGTGTCGTGAAAGAGGTCGTCGACGGTCGCCTGCTCGACGATTTCGCCGAGGTACATCACGGCGACGCGGTCGCATATCTCGGCGACGACACCCATGTCGTGGGTGACCCAGACGAACGAGGTGTCGTAGCGGGCCGCGAGGTCCTTCACGAGGTCGAGAATCTGCGCCTCGACGGTCACGTCGAGCGCGGTGGTCGGCTCGTCGGCGACGACGAGGCTCGGTTCGCACGCGAACGCCATCGCGATGAGGACGCGCTGGCGCATCCCGCCGGAGAACTCGTGGGGGTAGTCGTCCATCCGGCGTTCGGCCTCGGGGATGCCGACCTCGCGGAGGCGCTCGACGGCGATGGCCTCGGCCTCGACCGCCGACACGTCGCGGTTGAGCCCGATAATCTCGCTCAACTGCTCGCCGACGGTGAACACCGGGTTGAGGCTCTCCGTGGGGTCCTGAAATATCATCGCGATTTCGCGGCCCCGGATACGCTCGCGAATCTCGCGGCTCGACAGCATCTCGGGGTCCTGACGCGGTTCGTCGTCGGGGTCGTCGCCGCGCTCGACGCCGACGAGCAGGTCGTCTTCGAAGCGGACCTCGCCGTTGACGATGACGCCCGGCGAGTCGATGAGGCGCATGATGCTCCGCGCCGCGACGCTCTTTCCGGCGCCGCTCTCGCCGACTAAGCCGAGCACTTCGCCGCGCTGTACCTCGAACGAGATACCGTCGACGGCCCGAACGGTCCCCGCGTCGGTGCGGAAGTGGGTGTGCAGGTCGCGGACGGTGAGTAGCGTATCAGACATTGGTCGTGGAGTGGTGGGGGGCGTCGGTGCGTGAGATGGGTGCCTCTGCAGAACCGCGAGAGCGAGTTCCGACGCCGTCCCGGGAAGGGAGCGATAGTTCGGCGAGCGAGCGACTGGCGGAGGCCGGGCGGCTCCCGGCCCCGCGGCGGACGGTCGGTGAGACGTGTGGTCCGTTCATCGTCAGTCGTTCGACCGCGGGTCGATTGCGTCGCGCAGGCCGTCGCCCAGCAGGTTGAAGCCGATGACCGTCGCGAGAATCGCGAGGCCGGGCCAGATACTGAACCACGGGTTGACGATCATGTACTGCCGCGAGTGGGCGAGCATCTGCCCCCACGACGGCGTCGGGGGTTGGACCCCGAACCCGAGGAACGACAGCGACGCGACGATGAGGATGTTCACGCCGACCTGCAGCGTCGACTGGACGAGCACCGGCGCGAAGCTGTTCGGGATGATGTGGCGGAAGATGATGTGGCGGTCGCGCACGCCGGCGGCCTTCGCGGCCTCGACGTACTCCATCTCCCGGACGCTCAGCACCTGTGAGCGAATCAGCCGCGTGAACACCGGAATCGTCGTGATGGAGACGCCGACGATGGCGATGCCGAGTTCACGGCCGAACGCGGACATGATGGCGATGACGAGGATGAGGAACGGAATCGCGTACAGCGATTCGACGAACCGCTGGAGCACGTCGTCCACCCAGCCGCCGTAGTAGCCGGAGACCGCGCCGACGACCGTCCCGATGGTCATCCCGATGCCCGTCGCGATGAGACCCACCTGGACGGCGATGCGGGTGCCGTAGACCAGCCTGACGAGGATGTCGCGGCCGCGGTGGTCCGTCCCGAGCGGATGCGCCCACGACCCCGTCCCGAAGCTGTTTTCGATGCCGACCGGCGGAAGCAGGATGGTGCTTCCCGCCGGGTCGTTCTCCGGGTGGTACCAGAACGTCGCCGCGAACTGGTAGTCGAACAGGTCGGCGTCGATAGTCGTCAACAGCGCGACGAGCGTCACGAGCCCGATGACGTAGAGGCCGACGCGCGACGCCGAGTTGCGATTGAGCTGTCGGAGCACCTGCGAGGAGCGCGAGACGGCGGAGCGCTCGTCGGCGTCCGCGACGCCGCCCGTGCGGGCCGAGTCGCCGACGGCGGCCGTCGAATCACTCACCGGAACCACCCCCGTAGGAGATGCGCGGGTCGATGACCGCGTACAGCACGTCCACGACGAGCACGCCGAGGACGAACACGATGGCGAAGAATATCGTCGTGCCCATGATGAGCTGGTAGTCCTGCGCCCGGACCGCGGTGATGATGAGGTTCCCCATCCCGTTGATGTTGAAGACCGTCTCGGTCAGCACCGCGCCGCCGAGGGCGGTCGTCATCTGGATGCCGATGACGGTAAGCACCGGCAGTTGCGCGTTCTTGAACGCCTGCCGCCGGAGAATCGTCCGCTCCGAGACGCCGTAGGCGCGGGCGAGCTGGACGTAGTCCTTGTTGAGCACTTCGAGCATCGACGACCGCTCGATGCGCGTGATAGCCGCCATCTGAAGCGTCCCCAGCGTGATAGAGGGGAGTATCAGATGCGACGCCGCAGTCACGAGCACGTCCAGTCTCGACGTCGCCCCGTCGACCGACGCGGGGTCGGCCCACGGCATGATGAGCCCGCTCGGCGGCAGGAGGTCGCCGTAGTACGCGAACACGATGATGAGCAGCAGGCCGACCCAGAAGCTCGGCGTGCTGACGCCGATGAGCGACGTGACGCGGGCGAGGTGGTCGTAGCCGTTGTTACGGTTCTTGGCGGCGAAGATGCCCAGCGGAATTGCGGTGCCGATTGCGAGGGTGAAACTCGACGCGAGGAGCAAGAGCGTCACCGGGAGCCGCTCGAAGATTTTCTCCGTCACCGCGACCCCACCGTAGTGGATGCTCGTCCCGAAGTCGCCCGTCGCGACCGCCGCGAGGTACCTGACGTACCGGACGTACAGCGGTTGGTCGAGGCCGTACTTCGCGCGGGCGGCCTCGATAGCCGCCGCGTCGGCGGCCGGCCCGACGAGGATGCGAACCGGGTCGCCGGGTATCGAGTTGATGAGGACGAACGTGACCGTAACGACGAACAGCATGACCGGAACGATTTGGAGTAATCGCCGTCCGATGTAACCGGTTGTCGTCATGGGTGGAGTGGATGGGGAGTGAGCATATAACGTTTGGTAACTGTTACCGACAAGGTAACGTCATCTGTCGACAGAGACGTTGTTGTAGCCGGTGAGGAGCCGCGGGTTCTGCGGCGAGACCGGGTGGACCTGGAAGTCGCTGACGGTGGACTTCACGCCGTAGGAGTTCTTGTAGTTGAACGCGGGGAGGTGGACTTTGTCCTCCAAGAGCGTCGAGATGGCGGACTGGTAGAGCTGTTGGCGCTCGTCGCGGTCGGTCGATTCGCGCGCGCCCTTAATCTGGTCCATGACCTCGTCGTTCTTGTAGTAGACGCCCTGGTTCACGCCCTCGGACTCCTCGTGGAACAGGTTGAACATGAAGTCGTCCGGGTCGGGGTAGCGGACCCACCCGAGGACGTAGATGTTGTAGTCCGAGGCGTTGCCGGTGTACGCGCGGCTGAGCATCGCGCCCCAGTCGAGCCGTTCGACGTGGGCCTCGTAGCCGGCCTCCTTGATGCCGTTGGCGATGGAGAGGCCGATGTTCTCGCGGTTGTCGTCCGGCGGGACGATAATCTTCGCGTCCCAGTCGGCGGGGACGCCCGCCTCCTCGAACAGCGCCGTCGCCTGCTCGACGTCCTTGTCGTTCGGAATCTCCATCCACTCTTCGAGCGGCATGTCCCACTCTTCGACCATCGGCCCCGGAAGCGGGCCGTACTGACGGAGGCCGGCCGGGTCGATGTAGCGGTCGACCGCGTCGTCCATCGAGAAGCTGTAGTCGATGGCCTCGCGGACGCGCTTGTCGGCGGTCGGGCCCTCGTTGCAGTTGAACGCGACGTAGAAGTACCCGACGCTCTCGATTTCGGAGATGCTCGTGTCTTCGGTGCTCTCGACGGTGTCCCAGAGTCGGGGCGGAATCGTCTCGATGACGTCCACGTCGCCCGTCCGGAGGTTGGTGACGCGCGTCGTCGACTCCGTGATGGGCGTGAACTCGACGCCCGCGACGTTGGGCAGTTCGTCGCCCCAGTAGTCGTCCCAGCGTTCGAGCGTGACGTAGTTGCTCTCTTCCCACTCGACGAACTTGAACGGCCCCGAACCGATGGGCTGTTGGGTGCTGAACGCCTCTTTGTCCTCCTCGCGGACGGCCTCCGGCACGACCTGATGGGTGAGGACGTGCTGGAACATCGCGTAGGGGTTCGAGAGGTCGAACTGGACCGTCGTCTCGTCGATGGCCTCGACCGAATCGATGACGCTGAAGATGCCCAAGAGGGGCGTCTCCTCTTCTATCGGCGCGCGGAACGAGTAGGCCACGTCCTCGGCGGTGACCGGGTCGCCGTTGTGGAACATCGCGTTGTCGACGATTTCGACGATATAACGGGTGTTGTCCCGTTCGATGGTCGGCATGCTCGTCGCGAGGTTCGGGACCACGTCCGTCCCCTCGCCGTAGGTGTACAGCTGGCTGAACACCCGGTTCGCGACGAGCGCGTCGGGGTTCGAAAGCTGCGTTATCGGGTCGAATCGGACGGGGTTCAGCGACTGTCCGATGTTTATCGTCGCGTCGGAGCTCCCGGTGGTCGTCTCCGTCCCGCCGCTCGTGGTCGTTCCGCCGCCGCCGTCGCCCTCGGTCGTCGTTTCGGAACCGGAGTCGGACGTACAGCCGGCGAGTAAGACGGGTATCGACGCACCCGTCGCTTTCAGTATGTTTCTACGTGAGACACTCTCTCTCATCATTGACGCCGAATCATTTCGGCATCACCACCATAAGCATTTGCATACTGTACATCCGTTTCCTCTTATTACCTCAGGCTGCCGCTTCGTGAAGTATTATATACGACAACTGTGCGTATCTCCGTATGGACTCAACGGAGTCACAGTCACTCCTAGCGGAGATGACGTGGCAGGAAGCCGAAACCGCGTTCGACGAGGCGGACTTCGTCGTGCTCCCCTGCGGAGCAACCGAACAGCACTCGACGCACCTCCCGACCTCGGTCGACTCCATCCGGGCGGAGAACCTGACCGCGGAACTCGCCGCGGCGGCCCCGGAACACGACCTGAACCTCCTCGTTCTGCCGGTTCTCCCGTACGGCTACTCGGAGCACCACATCAACTACGCGGGGACCGTCTCGCTCGGAGCCGACACGTACCAGGAGATAATCATCGACGTGGGCCGGTCGGTCCAGCGCCACGGCGCGACCCGGTTTCTCGTCGCCAACTTCCACGGTGGCAACATCGAACCGCACAAGCTCGCGCTCGACCGGCTCCAGCGCGACCACGGACTCGACTCGTACTACGCCCACTGGACCGACTTCGCCCGCGACCAGTTAGAAGAGCGGTTCGGCACCGAGTGGGGTCACGCCGGCGAGTACGAGACGAGCGTCATCGAGCACTACCGCCCCGAACTCGTCCACGGCGACCGCAAGACGCCGCAGACGAAGAAGAACCGCTACGAAGTCCGCCAGTACGCCCACTTCGACGACCTGACCGTCGAAGGCGGCCTCGGCGACCCGACGCAGTCCGACCCCGAGTTCCTCGAAGAAGTCATCGAGGCGACGACCGAGCGCATCCTGACGCACCTCCGGTCGGAACTGGAGTAACGCGACGCTCGACGACCGAGAGACGAACTGTAGCGACGAAACCCCGAACGAAACGAGATTTTACCGACGTCCACCGCCTACAGCGTGAGGTGGAACGGCGGTTCCGTCCCCTCCGGCAGCGCCGACTCGTACTCGCCGGGCACCGACGCCTCGAACTCCTCGCGGGCCGCCGCCACCAGCGCCTCGTCCGAGAGGAGGTCGAGCGTCGTCGCCGCGAGGACCTTCGCGGCGTACACGGCCGCCTTCGACCCGAAGCTCCCGTTTGCGGCGACCGCCTGCCACGTGTGCGACGGCGTCCCAACCGGCCACGACGCCGCCCAGAACTGCGCGGTCGGCGTAATCCAGCTCACGTCGCCGACGTCCGTGGAGCCGTTGAGCACTGTCCCCACGTCGTAGGAGGGTTGGGCGTCGGGATACAGCACCGACGAGCGCGCCGCCTCGCGTCGCTCTTCGGAGAGTTGCGCCGTCCGCGCCTCGATGGTCTCGGCCGAGAGCGTCTCCTGAAGCTCCGCCGCGAACTCGCGGTCCTCGTCGGTGTACGGGATGGGACCGGCGAGTCGCATGTTCTCCAACAGTTGGTCGGACAGCGCGTGATTCGCCACGTAGTCGTAACAGCCGGTGTGGAACCGCCGCGACACCGTCGTCTGAGTCATGAGCGCCGCGCCCTCGGCCACGTCGTCGAGCCAGTCGGTGATGCGGTCGACCTCGTCGCGAGTCGGCGCGCGGACGTAGAACCACGCCGTCGCCTCCGCGGGGACGACGTTCGGCGCGCCGCCGCCGTCGGGGATGGTGTAGTGGATGCGGGCGTCGTCGGAGACGTGCTCGCGCATGAACTCCGACCCGGTGTTCAGCAGTTCGACCGCGTCGAGCGCGCTCCGACCGGACTGGGGGCTGTCGGCGGCGTGGGCCGACTCGCCGTAGAACGTGTACTCGACGGAGTTCATCGCGAGCGTCTGGGCCATGAACGGCGCGCTGAGGTGGCTCGGATGCCACGTGAGCGCGGCGTCGAGGTCGTCGAACGCCCCGTCGCGGGCCATGAACACCTTGCCGACGAGTATCTCCTCAGCGGGACAGCCGAAGAACGTGACCGTCCCCTCGGCCCGCCCGTCGTCGATGGCGCGCTTCGCGGCGAGCGCGGCCCCGACACCGGCGACTCCGAAGAGGTTGTGCCCGCAGCCGTGGCCCGGCGCGCCGGCCTCGACCGGCTCTCTGCTCGACGACACCGTCTGCGACAGTCCGGGAAGAGCGTCGTACTCGCCGAGGATGCCGACGTGCGGTTCGCCCTCGCCGTAGGTCGCGCTGAACGCCGTCGGCATCCCGCCGAGACCCTCGGTGACGTCGAACCCGGCGTCGCGGAGAACCGACGAGAGCAACTCGGCTGACTCGGTCTCGTGAAGCCCGAGCTCGGGCGTCTCCCAGAGCGACTCGGTGAGCGAGACGAGTTCCGCCTCCAGCGACTCGACCGTCTCGAACGTCTCGTTGTGATTCATTGCGTCTCGTGTGCTTCGACTGGAGAAACCATAATAACACTTCCGGAGCGGTGGACGTTCAGGCGCCATATTCGGGTTAGAGATTGTGATTCACGAGGGGCGAATGTGAGCGGTGGGAGACGCCGAAACCGAGAAAGCGGCGTAGCACCGGATACCCGGGGCGTTCGAGCCGCTATCTCCCGGTTTCGATTGTCTCGCTCGCCGAATCAGGGACGGGGTGGTATCCTCCGAATCGGGCACGTATCGTGCGTATCGTTCACAAACGACTCGTTTCGGCGTCGGTACGCCCTAGATTCATCATCTAGCAATCATCATTCGGGAGAGCCGAAAATACTATGTGTCGTGGTGACGACCCGCAGGTAATGACCACAAACGCGAACGACCGCTCGCTCAAAACGACGGTCACAACCCTCAGAATCGTCGAATTACTCCGGGAACGCGACGGTGCCGGCGTGACCGAAATCGCCCGCGAACTCGACATCGCTCCGAGTACCGCGCACACCCACGTGACGACCCTCGAAGCGCAGGAATACGTGGTCAAAGAGGGCGATACCTACCATCTCGGGCTTCGCTTCCTCGGCCTCGGGAACTTCGTCCGGACGCGGAAACGCCGTTTCGGGAAAGCCGAACACTACACCAACGTGCTCGCCGAGGAGTCCGAGCGGCGCTCCATCTTCACCGTCGAAGAGCACGGCCGAGGAGTGTACGTCCACACCTCGCCCGGAAAACACGGCGTCTGGACGCAGTCGACCGTGGGAAAGCGCGTCTACCTCCACTCGACGGCGAGCGGGAAGGCCATCCTCGCCCACATGCCGACAGAGCGGGTCCACGAAATCATCGACCGGGTCGGTCTCCCGCAGGAGACGGAGCAGACGATTCACGACGAGGAGGCGCTGTTCGACGAACTCGCCGAAATCAGAGAGCGCGGCTACGCGCTGAACGTCGAAGAACAGATCAGCGGCGTCCGCGCGGTCGGGGCTCCCGTCATGGGACCGGACGGCGACGTGTTCGGCGCGCTGAGCGTCGCCGGCCCGTCCAATCGGATGAAAGGCGAGCAGTTCGACCGACTCACCGAGGTCCTCCTCGGCATCGCCGAGGAACTCGAACTGAGCATCGCGCTCTCTTGAGCGCGGTTCGCGGCCGTCGGATTCACTCGACTCGTGACACACCTAATAGTGTAACTCGAAACGGGGCGCTCAGCCCGGAGTGCGTCTCGACGCGGGTGCGAAAAAACGAGAGATGAACCCGTCGGCGGCGGCGTTACGCCGGCGAGTAGCGCGGGTAGTCGCTGTCGACGGCCTGCGCGTCCTCTTCGAGGAGGGCGACGGCGAGGTAGTCGGCGTAGTCCGCGAAGTAGTCGACGAGCCGCGAGATGCGGTTCGAGTCGATGGCCTCCAGCGAGTCGAGGACCATGAACGGAACCGTCTCGTAGACGTCGTGGATGAGGTAGCCCGCGAGCGCGAACACGAGGCCGGTCACCTCGCGCTCGGACTCCGAAAGGTGGGCGACGGAGTCCTCGTAGCTCACGCCGTCTTCGTTCGTCCGGATGACGTGGAGGTCGAACACCGACTTCGTGACCTTCTTTCGGCCCTCCCGAACCCGCTTTTCGGTGCGTTCGATCCAGATGCGGTCGAGGTTGTCGTATTCGAGCACGTCGAGCACGTCGTCCATGTGGGTGTTGAACTCCTCGACGGCCTCGGATTCGAGGCGCTTGATGCGCGTCCGAAGCTCCGCGAGTTCGTCTTCGATGTCCTCGCGGGCCGCTTCGAGTTCGTCGCGCTCGTCGAGTTTGCGCTCGATGTCGGCGATTTCGTCTTCGACGTCCTCGAGGTCGCTGCGGAGGCGGCCGAGGTCGTATTCGAGCTGGTTCGCCTCGCGGTGGAGGTCGAGCAGGTCGCCGTGTTCCTCGCTTTCGAGTTCGTCGACGGTCTGTTCGAGCGAGTCGATTTCGTCTTCGAGGTCCGAGCGGTCGGATTTGAGCTCCTCGATGCGCTCTTGGCGCGTCTCGCGCTCGCTTTCGATTTCGGACAGGCGGCGCTCGATGCGGTCGCGCTCGCGCTGGCGGCGCTCGTAGGTGGACTTCTCGTCTTCGAGTTCGGAGAGCTGTTCCCGGTGTGCGCGGTTGTCCTCGAGCTTGTCCTCGCGGAGCGTCCGGAGGCGTTCGAGCGTGCCCTCGATTTCGGACTTATCGACCTCGGAACCGCACGTCCAGCAGACGACCTGGTCGTCGCCGAGCAGTTGGTCGGTGACGCTGCCGCCGGAGTCGTCGGCGTCCCGGAGCGCGTCCACGACGTCAGAGGAGGTGCCAGAGAGCATCTCCTCGTTGAACTGAATCACGGACTGGAGCTCGTTGACGGTCGACTGAATCTGCTGGCGTCGCGTCCGGAGCCGGCTGATTTCGGACTCGATTTCGTCGATTCTGCCGCCCGCGACTTCGGGGAGGTCCTCGGCGTCGTCCTCGAGTTCGTCCTCCTCGGATTCGAGGGCGTCGAGGCTCTGTTTCTCCGTCTCGATGCGGCGGTCCACGTCGTTGATGTCGCGGCGCTTGCTCCGGAGGTCGCCGAGCTTGGATTCGAGCTCGCTTTCGACTTCCTGCCGCTCGCTCACGCTGGCGTCGTACTCTTCGACTTCCTGTTCTTTCTCGGCGAGTTCGTCTTCCTTCTCCTCGATTTGGTCTTCGAGTTTCGTCCGCCGGCGTTCGAGCTGCGGCAGGCGGTCCGAGAGGTTGCTGAGCGTCGAGAGCTCGTCGGCGATGTCGCGTTTCTCCTGCTGGAGCGACTCGATCTGCTCGTTGATGGACTCGACGTCCACCGGACGCATGATGAGGTCGCGGAGGTCGTCACCGCGTGCGACCGCCTGTCGGGCGTCGTTCGTCTCGAGCAGGAACGCGAAGAGGTCCGCGAGGTCCGGGTCGTCGAGGACGGGGTTTCCGCCGGAGATGACCGTGTCGCCCTGTCGCTCGAACGTCCGGGTGTACGTCTCGTCGCCGATGGTGAGCTCGACCGAACCCTCGTCGGCGTCGCCCTTGAGCGCCACGTCGTCGCTCCCGTGGGCGGCCATGATGGACCGCAAAAGCGACGTTCGGTTCGTGGCGTTCCGTCCCGCCAAAACCGTCACGCCCGGCTCGAACGACGTTGACAGGTTGTCGATGCCACCAATGTTTTCGACCGAAAGGTGGACTTTGGATTTCGACACTTGTTCTGAACTCATACCATGACCCAATAGGTACACCAATATAAAATCATCCGTTGAATCGAACAGAATGTGACAGAACTAATTATGTAAGCCGCTAGTTCGACACGTCCTCGTCGCAGTCGCAACCGCCCCGCCGGAGCAGTTCGATGACCTCGTACTGCGTCCCGCAGTCGCGGCAGTACACCTGCGTGTCCACGAGGACGTCGAAGTCGCCGAGCCGGAGTTTGCTCGTGTTGCGGAGCGAACTCAGACTCTGTTCGATGACCGCGACCAGTCGACCGCGGAGTCGCTGGATGGACTCGACGACGTTGTCGATTCTGTTCCCGGAGGAGGACTCTTTCGAGACGCCGCGAATCTCCGTCAGATAGGTGTAGACCGCCTGGTGAGAGACGAAATCGGAGAGCAGTTGGTCGACGTCGACGCCGCGAGATTGGAGTGTGTTCTTCGCCTGAACGCGCATCCCCTCGGTGGTCTCGTCTCCGGTGAGGAGCGTGTAGAGGTTCTCTACTTCGCCTTCGAGAACGTCCTCGCCCGCCTCGCGGAGCGCGGCGTCGAGCACCTTCTCGTTCATCAGGTCCGCGAGGTCACGGAGGCTGTCGCTGTCCTCGGGAGCCGTCCAGCGGTCGGCGAGCTGCTCGCCGAATCCGTCCAAGTCGTACGTCTCGATGACCCGTTCTACCTTGCTTAGGCGACGGTTCGTGCTTTGGTCGGTACCCATTACCCGTGATTCACACGGTAACGTAAAATATCTTCAGGTTTGGAGAGCGATTCGTCACACCCGGCGAGGCGCGTTCGTCAGAATTGAGCCGGCCATGTCCGGTAATATCGGATGAGATGGAATCGGATTGGGCGGCTCACGCGAGACCGAGCAGTAGCGCGAAACGTGAGTCGAGAACGCAGATGCTACGTAGCGGACGGGAAACAGCCGAAAAATGGAGCATCAATGGGACGTTGTGCTCGATGAGGTAGTCACCCCACGCGTTCATGAGTACCAGTTGGGCAGGCGTACTCGGTGGGGGCTACCACGCGTACAGTATGACTGACGTACTGATGGCTATCGTGCTGGTCGCACGGGATGCTGATCACACATGGGTCAGATTGCTCCGACCATGTGCTACTATGAATCACACCTATATAATAATTATGTACTTGGCAACCGTTGTGAGTCGGGTGCGAATCCCCGCCCGAATCCGCAGGTTCGACGCCGATACCCGAAGGCGACCGGGAGACACCGCGGCGTCGGCGACGTTCCGCGGGCGGGTCGATACTGCTCGGCACCGATATCTCGAGCACTCCGGCTCCGCGCCGTCGCGTCAGTTCGCGTCGAGCCTCCGGACCGACTGACTCCCGGGGTACTACGCAAAAATATGTCCGACGATGCCGGATGAGAATCGTCCGCAGTGAGCGTCGATGCGAAACCGACGTATTGAAAGCTAAAGCACCGATTTCGGCCGTATCAGTGTCGGACAGCAGTCGACGAGGGGGACGTACCGACGCGAGGAAAACGGGACGCGGGCGATGGTGGTGGCGGTAAAACGTCTGGAAGCCCGTCGAAATGCGGGCTATTGCTTGAGGTAGCCGCCGTCGACGGCGATTGACTCGCCGGTTATCCAGTCACCCTCCTCGGAGAGCAGGAGGACCGCGACGTGACCAACTTCCTCGGGTTGGCCGATTCGGTCGAGAATGTGCGCGTCGAGCGTCTCCGCGAGGATTTCGTCCGGCGACTTGCCCGACTGTTCGGCGTGTTCGTCGAGCCACGCCTCGACCATCGGCGTCTCGACGGTTCCGGGCTTGAGCGCGTTGACGGTGATGCCGTGGTCGCTCAGTTCCTTCGCCAGCACGGTCGTGAAGGCGAGGACGGCCGCCTTGGACGCGCCGTACGCCCCCTGTCCGGCGAACGGCCGCTCCGCGCCGACCGACGAGATGTTGACGATGCTCCCCTCGATTTCGCGGTCGACCATCCGAGCGGCGACGGCCTTGGAGACGAGGAACGTCCCCTTGGCGTTCACCTCGAAGTGGAGGTCCCAGTCGTCTTCGGTCGTTTCGAGAAGCGGGATGGCCTGCTGAACGCCCGCGTTGTTCACGAGGCCGTGGATGTCGCCGAGCGACTCCACCGCGGCGTCGACGGCGGTTTCGACGCCCTCGGCGTCGGTCACGTCGACCTCGTACACCTCGGCCTCGCCGCCCTCCTCGCGGACGAGTTCGGCCGTCTCCGCGGCCACCTCGGGCTTCGTGTCGAAAATCGATACGTCGGCTCCCGCGCGGGCGCAGCGGACCGCGATGCCGCGGCCGATGCCGCGCGCGCCGCCGGTGACGACGATATGCCTGTCTCTCAATCGGGTGTCTGTGTGCGTGCTCATAGTCGGTAGTACCGGGATATCGTATAAATAATTGCGCTGTACGGCGGCCGGTTACTCGTCGCGCTCGGCGACGACCGGGTTGGTGAGCGTGCCGATGCCCTCGATTTCCACGTCGACGCTGTCGCCCGGCGCGAGCAGTTCCGGCGGGTCGCGGAAGATGCCGACGCCGCCGGGCGTGCCGGTGGAGATGACGTCGCCGGGTCGGAGCGTGGTGATGTTGCTGATATACTCGACGACCTCGTCGACGCCGAAGATGAACTCGGAGGTGTTGGACTCCTGTTTCGTCTCGCCGTTGACGCGGCAGGCGACGTCGAGGTTGTGCGGGTCGAGGTCTGCCTCGGGGACGAACGTCGGCCCCATCGGGGCGAACGTGTCGTAGCTCTTGCCGCGGAAGAACTGGCCGTCGTCGAACTGGGCGTCGCGGCCGCTCACGTCGTTGATGGCGGTGTAGCCCGCGACGTAGTCGAAGGCGTCCTCGGCGTCCACGTTCTTGGCCGTCTGGCCGATGACGACGCCGAGTTCGACCTCGTAGTCGACCTCGTCGATGGCCGCCGGGTGAACGATGGGGTCGCCGGGGTTCGTGACGGACGTGCCGGCCTTACCGAACAGAAGCGGACGTTCGGGCACCTCTTCGTCCTGTTCTTCGGCGTGGTCGTGATAGTTGAGCCCGACGCAGACGATTTTGCCGGGGCGCGGGACGGGCGCGAGGAGCTTCACGTCCTCGACGGGGACCGACTGGTCCTCGGCGGCGTCCGCGGCGTCCTCGACGACGGTGAGGAAGCCGGGGCTGTTCAGGTTCTGGACGGTGACGTCTTCGCGGAGGCCGGAAAGCGGGACGACCTCGCCGTCGCGATGGGCACCCCACTCCGGGGCGCCGCCTGCGGTGTATCGAACGAGTTGCATCGTTACACGATGCCACACCGTGATACGTAACTGTTGCGCTCTACGCAGCATTGCGACGGCGGGGATAGGTCCGCGGCCCGCCGACTACGAGTACGTCAGGTTCACCTCGATGACGTTCGCGCTCTTGAGAATCTGGTTCGGCAGTTCCTCGGTGAACCGCTCCTCGCGCATCCGGCTTTTCGGCCCCGAGACGCTCACGGCGGCGATGGCGTAGTCGTCCTCGTTGAGTATCGGCGCGGCCACACAGCGCATGCCCTTGACGCGCTCTTCGTCGTCGTACGAGTAGCCGCGCTCGCGGACCTGCTCCAGCACGTCGAACAGCTCCTCGCGGTCCGTGATGGAGCGGTCCGTCACCGCCTCTAACCCGTGGCGGTCGAGGATTCGCTCGACTTCCTCTCGCGGCCGGTTCGCCATGATAGACTTTCCGAGGGCCGTCGTCTGCAGAGGAACACGCATCCCCGAATGGGTGTCCAGCCGGACGGCGTCGGGCCCCCGAGACCGGTACAGGAAGACGCCGACGCCGTGTTCCTCTATCATCAGGTTCGCGTGCTCGCCGGTCACCTGCGCGAGCTCGTTTATCTCGGGACGGGCGATTTTGAACACCTTCTGGCGGGACCGCGCGTGAGCGCCCAACTGGAGGAACCGCGTGCTGACGTAGTACGTGTCGCCCTCCTTGACGAGGTACTCCTGTTGCTCCAGCGTCCGCAGGTGGTCGTGAATCGTGCTGGTCGGCTTATCGAGCCGCTTGGCTACCTCCGAGACGCCCGCCCCGTCGAGTTCCCGCAGGAGGTCGACGAGTTCGAGCGAGATTTTGACCGCGTTGACCGGAACGTCCTTCGCCATAGTTGGTTATGAATCCTCATCCCTCAAATGTCTTTCCGCTATGGCCGGAAATGATGGAGGTGTCACGAGCGACGAGCCGGGTTTGAGAGTACCTAAATAATTCAAATAATCCAGATAGTTTGGGGTATTCAAGTAGACGTATGACGCGAGGGTGGCAAAAAAGAAAACGAGTGCCCGGGGGAGACGCGAGCGCGACGCGCTCGACCCGCGGGGGCGTCTCAGCTGAACTGCGGGATGACTTCGTCCGCGAACAGTTCCATCCCGTCGGTGTCGGGGAAGTCGATGAACCAGCCTTGGAACTTCGTCACGCCCGCGTCGATGCGGCGCTCGATGGCCTCCGCGCACTCCTCGGGCGTCCCCATGATGAAGTACTCCCGGGCGTCTTCCTCGGTCACGATGGGCGCTTGGTCCTGATACTCCTCTTCGAACTGGATGGGCGTCATCAGGTCGAGCAGGCGGTCGAACTTCTCCTCGTCGCGCGTGCAGATGACGTGGCCGTCCCACGAGTACTCGATTTCGTCGGGGTCGCGGCCGACGGTCTCGCAGTGGTCTTCGATGACGCCGATTTTGTGTTCGAGCGTCTCCACGTCGCCGTTGAACACGTCGGTGTTCCACACGTCGGCGTGCTTGGCGACGAGTTTGAGCGTGACCTCCTCGCCCTGCCCGCCGACGAGGATGGGCGGGTGGGGGTCCTGTACGGGCCCGGGGACGCAGTAAGCGTCCTCTATCTGGTAGTGCTTCCCGTCGAAGCTCGCACCGTCGGTCCCGGCGGCCCACATGCGCTTCATGAGGCGGATGGACTCGTCGAGGCGCATCAGGCGCTCGAAGCCGTCGCGGTACTCCCAGCCGTAGGCGTCGTACTCCGGCTCGTGCCAGCCCGCGCCGAGGCCGAGTTCCAGCCGCCCGTCGGAAATCACGTCGAGCGTGGCCGCCATCTTGGCGACGAGCGCCGGGTTGCGGTAGTCGTTACAGAGGACGAGCGAGCCGAGGTTGATGTCCTCGGTGAAACCGGCGATGGCCGACAGCAGCGTCCAGCACTCGTA
Source organism: Haloferax gibbonsii ATCC 33959 (assembly GCF_000336775.1). Classification (GTDB taxonomy): domain Archaea; phylum Halobacteriota; class Halobacteria; order Halobacteriales; family Haloferacaceae; genus Haloferax; species Haloferax gibbonsii. Next base: position 122,450 of record NZ_AOLJ01000005.1, read on the forward strand.
CTCGGCGTGGTCGCGGCCCAACAGCAGGTGGTCGGGTGCCCACACCGCGTCGAAGCCGAGTTCCTCCGCCTTCTGGACGCCCATCTTGGTCGTCTCCCAGTCGAGCGCCTCGTACTCCGGGGTGTCGCGGTGCGTCGGCTCGGTCCCCTCGTCGGGCGCGCCGGCGAAGACGGGGACGTTGTACTCGAAGCTGATGTCAGACATCGTTACTCGATGGCGAAGTGTTCGAGCGCCTCGCGGTTCAGTTGGGTGCTGACACCGGGTTCGTCAGGGAGCGGAATCGACCCGTTTTCGGGCGACGGCGGGTTCTGGAAGATGGCGTCGGCGTAGGTCGACTCGCGTTTCTCCTGGCGCTCCTCGAACCACTCGGGGGTCGGGAAGTACTCCGCCATCGGCATGTTCGTGTGCCCGGCGATGGCGTGAAGCGTCGGGTTCGTGCCGGCGTGCGGGATGACGGGCACGTCGTGGACTTCGGCCATGTCGGCGACTTTCTGCAGCTCCGTGATACCGCCGACGCGACCCACGTCGGGCTGGAGGATGTCGACCGCGCCCTCCTCGAGGAGGTCCTCGTGGCCCCAGCGGGTGAACTCGTGTTCGCCGCCCGAAATCGGCATCGGCGCGGCCTCGCGGACCTCGGCGTAGCCGGAGATGTCGTCGGCGATGACCGGCTCCTCGACCCACGCCATGTCGTACTTGCCGAGGCGCTGGGTCATCTCCTTGGCGTACTTGACCGACCAGCCCATGTAGGCGTCGCCCGCGATTTCGATTTCGTCGCCGACGGCGTCGCGGACCGTCGCGACGATTTCCTCGTTCTTCTTCATGCCCGCGCGGCCGTCCTCGGGGCCGTGGAGGAAGCGGAGCTTCATCGCGTCGAAGCCCTCCTCGACGTACTGGATGGCCTCGCGCTCGAGTTTCTCCATGTCGACGGGGTGGAGGTTCGACGCGTAGGCGGGAATCTCGTCTTTAGTGGGGCCGCCGAGCAGTTCGTACACCGGCTTGCCGGCGTCCTTCCCGGCGATGTCCCACAGCGCCTGGTCGACCGCGCTGATGGCCATGACGGCGACGCCCTTCCGACCGAACGGGAGCGTGGCGCGGTACATCTGTTCCCAGAGCAGTTCGCGCTGCATCGGGTCCTCGCCGACGACGATTTTCGAGAGCGTCTCCTCGACGACGGTGGCGATGGCACCGGTTCCCCAGTTGCCGACGCCGACGCCGGTGATGCCCGCGTCCGTCTCGACCTCGACGACCACGTCGCCCACGGGGCCCATCCACTTGCGGCGGGCCTGCGGGTTCTCGCCGTCGACGTTGCGGTACTCGTCGTACTTCGACATGATGGTGACGAGCGGGAATTCGATGAACTCGCCCCACGACTCGTTACTGATTTTCGTCGCTGAGATGTCTGTAATCTCCATGATTTGTTTGGTACGACCTCACATCCAATCGGCACGGGTAAAATAGTTTCTGTCGTTGGGCGACCTGTGGCCCGGAGAGGTCGCTGGTTCGTCGGTCGGTCGGCCCGCCGTCAGTCGGTCAGAGACTCGAATCAGTCGGTGACGCGGCGGCGCCGCCTCGGTGGGGTGCCTGTTGTCGTGTCGCTTCAGCCGTCGAACTGGAAGACCGGCTTGCAGGTCTCCGAGTCGAGGAACGCCTCGAACGCCTCGGCCGGGTCGTCGACGCTGTAGGAGGTGTCGAGAATCTTGTCGACCGCGATTTCGCCGCGCTCCATCAGGCGAAGCGCCTGCTCGAAGTTGGTCCACGTCGAGCCGTAGGAGGTGTTGATGTCGACTTCGCCGCGCACGGTCGACGTGAGGCTGAGTTCGCTCGGGGAGTTCGGGATGCCGACGACGACGATTTGGCCGCCCTTGCGGACCACGTCGTTCCCGGAGACGACGCCGCTGTGGTGGCCCGTCGCGTCGAAGACCACGTCGAAACCGATGCCGTCGGTCTGGCTCTCGACCCGCTCGTCGAGGCCGTCTTCCTCCTGGAGGTTCACCGTGTCGATACCGAGGTCTTCGAGCAGCGGGAGGCGATACGCCGCGTCCTGTCCGAGCCCGGAGACGACGACGTTCGCGCCGAGGGAGTCGGCGACGGCGGCGACGAGCATGCCGATGGGGCCCGGCCCCTCGACGAGGACGTTGTCGCCGGGGGTCGTCACCGACTGGTCGAGGACCGCGCGCGTGGCGATGCTCGTCGGCTCGGTGATGGCGGCGTGCCGGAGGGGAACGCCCTCGGGCACCGCGTGGACGTGCTCGGGCGCGACGGTGACGTACTCCGTGTACGCGCCGTCGCGGTGCATGCCCGTGATGGAGAAGTTCTGGCAGACGTTGGGCTGGCCGTTCTGACACTGGAAGCAGTGACCGCAGTCGTGAATCGGCTCCTCGACGACCTTGTCGCCGACCTCGAACGTCTCGACGTTCCCGCCGACCTCGGCGACCGTCCCGGAGTACTCGTGGCCCATGATACGCGGGATGGGAATCCACTCGTAGCCGCCGTCGTACTTGTAGGCGTGGGCGTCGCTGCCGCAGAGGCCCGCCGTGTGGACCTTGATGAGCAGTTCGTCTGCACTGGGGGTGGGGACCTCTCGCTCCTGTGTCTCTACCGAGCGCGGCCCGGTCTGAATAATGGCTTTCATAGTTGCGAATAACCGTGTGGGTTCGTCTCGTTTACACCATGTGAACACACCGATTAATATGTTTGGGTGCGGGCGGAGAATTTCGGTGATAGCGCGGCTGAAGCCGCGGCTACACGGGGCGAGCTGTCGGCTATATCCGGCGACACGCCCCGCGTCCGCCAGCACGAACCATAAGACGGCGGCTCACCCGAGGTCGACGTGCCGCCGGAACGACTTCCCGGTCAGCCACGACCGGTCGGCCTCCGACAGCGAGTCGACCTGCTTGAGCCAGTTGCACGCCTCGGCGTAGCTGGCGACGTCGCTGACGTTGGGGTAGTCCGAGCCCCAGACGACCCGCTCGCGCCCGAAGGTGTCGAGGAGCCACCGGACGTGGTCGTGCATGTCGACGTAGGGGAACGCCGAGTCCGACATGTGGACGATTTCCGAGACCTTCACCGCGACCGAGTCGTGTTCCGCGAGGTCGGCGAACCGGCTGAACGTGCCCTCGTCGGTGGGCGTCTCGGGGCCGGCGTGAGCGAAGTGGTCGAACAGGTAGGTGAGTTCGGGATACGCCTCGACGAGGTCGAGCGCCTGGTCGAGTTGGCCGTGGTCGCAGAGAATCTGGACGGCGGCGTCGTGTTCGACCGCGGCCTCCCAGAAGGCGGTCTCCTCGATGCTCTCTCGGAGCCACGTCACGCTCGGGTCGAACGTCTCCCACATCCGGTCGTACGGGCAGGCAGCGCCGAGTCGGAAGCCGAGGACGCCGTCGGTCTCCATGCAGCGGTCGAGGCGCTCGACGGCGTCGTCGGCGAACGGGTCGAGCATCACGATGCCGTGGAGCCGGTCGTACTTGGCGGCGACCCGTCGGGTGTACCAGTTGTCCGTCCAGTCGCAGATCGGGTAGCCCACGACGACCGCCTCGTCCACGCCGTTTCGGTCCATGTCGGCGAGCAGGCGCTCGGCGGTGTAGACGGTGTGCACGTCGAAGCTGTCCACGAGGTCCAAGATGGGGCCGTTGGTCCACGGATGCTCCGGGCTCGCGGCTCCCCACGCGTGGGTGTGGGTATCTATCATTACAGTCGATGACGGGCGACCACGTACTAAATCTTACCCGCCGAAGAGCTAAGACGGGTGCCGTCGAATCGGGGGTCGTATGGCGCGAATCGCGTTCCACCTTGAGATAAAGGACGGCAAGCGAGAGGAGTACCGAACGAAACACGAGAACGTCCCCGAGGCGCTCGAATCCGCCTACCTGGACTCCGACGCCGGGCTACAGACCTACAGCGTCTTCGAGAAGGACGGCCACGTCTTCGGCTTCATGGAAGTCGACGACCCGGAGGCCATCCAAGAGGTGATGGACAACAGCGAGGCGCAAGCCGACTGGGCGGAGCTCATGAGCGGCATCACCGTCGAGACCGACGACAGTTGGATGGACGAAGTCTATCGGATGATCTGACGCTCGAAGGGGACAGTTGTCCGGCCATGGCGGAGCGTCCGCCATCAGCGATGAATTTCTCACCGGGAACAGTACTGGACGAATTACCCCAAAGTCGCATTTACCGCGGAGTAGCGGCGCACAAATAGCCGTTTCCCGGGATAACCGTTCGCTCCGGTCCTTCCGGATACGTATCCGCCACTGGCGGAAAATCGGCGCGGCTCGAATCGACCGTGGAGCGTCACCCGCTAACCGAGTGGTACGACGGCTCGATGTACGCGATTGCCGTCCAAACGGGTTGTACGCCCCTAATCATTACTACCATAGAATTGTAATTTGGTATTGTTTCTACGCGGAGTGACGCGGATATATCCCGAAGCGCAGATTCGACCGGCCGGACGAGAAGACCAACGCGGGAGAGAGCAATGGAAAACGCGATACTTCACTATGTGGGCCTCTATCCGCAATATACGCCCGGTTCAGTTCGAGAACCGGTGTCAAGAAACCATCCGGCCATACCGGAAGTCATTCCGGCGTGAGCGACTGACCGACCGACCGCGCCTCACCACGACGTGATTGGGACCTCCCGGAGCGGCCCTGGAAGCGGGATATCGACCGTCGAATCGGTGTAGTGCGAGAGGTAGAACCCGACGATGATTTCGAGCGAGCGGGTCGCCGCGACGCCGGGCGAGTAGTTCTCCGCCGTCCCGTCGAGGAGGTCCTGCACGTGGGCCGCCGCGTTGGCGAACGACCCCTTGTAGTCCGATTCCCACGTCCACGCGCCCTCGATGCCGGGGAGCGGTCGCTCGACGTGTTCGCCGTCTTCGAGCGACCAGTAGCGCCACTCGCCGTCGTCGTTGTTCATGTAGAGCTTGCCCTCGGTGCCGATGAAGCTCAGCGTCATCGACGAGATATCGCGCGGAATCGTGCAGTCTACCGTGACGAACGTGCCGTCGTCCATGACGACGTGTCCGCCGCCGCCGGCGTCGACGACCGACTCCGTGGCGTCCAGCGCGTCGAGCGCCTCGTTCTCGCCGGTGATGTGGCCGCTCACCCGCGACGCCCGCGCGTCGAGGAGGTAGACGAGCGTGTCGAGGACGTGCGTGGAGTTCCGCATGAGTTCCATGCGGTACTGCGCGCTCACGGACTTCACCTCGCCGAGGATGCCCTCCTCGCGGACGAGGTCGCGGAGTCGGCGAAGCTTGTCCGTGAACCGGAAGGAGTGGTTGATGACGAGTTCCGTGTCGGCCTCCTCGCAGACGGCGACCATCTCCTCGGCGTCGCTGACGGACGACGCGATGGGCTTCTCGCACCAGATGACCGAGGGGTCGGCCGCGGAGCGCGCGGCGTCGACGACGTGGTCGCGGTGGAGGAACGACGGCGTGCAGACCGACACGGCGTCGAGGTCCTCGGCCTCGAGCATCGCCTCGTGGCCGACGTACCGGCGGTCCGCGGGGATGTCCCACGCCTCGCCGAAGGTGTCCAGTTTCGCCTCGTCCACGTCGGCGACGGCGACGAGTTCGATGTCGTCGGTCGCGGCGTACCCGCCCGCGTGGCTCGCGTCGATTTTCTCTCTGCCGATGGCCTCCTCGTCGTGCATGCCGAGGATGCCCATCCCTGCGATGCCGCCCGTGCCGATGATGCCTGCGTGGTAGGTCATGGTGTCTTCTGTCGCTCGCGTTCGTTCGTCAATGTTCGCCGGAGCGCATAACTGTGGTGCCGGCTCCGAAAGCGCCGAGAAGGATACCGGGGGTCGAGAGGTTCAGTCGAGCGCGGCCGCGGCCATGAGGAACCAGCCCTGCCCGTAAGGCGTGTCCGTCAGGGGTGCTTCGGGACCGCCCGGCGGCCCTGCGACGCGGTTGACCGCGCCCGCTTCGCCGACGACGCGGGAGACGGCCGCAAGCCCGTCTTCGGCGGGTTGGCGGTAGGTCTCCTCGTCGAGGATGCCGAGGTCGATGCCGCGGGCGAAGGCGTAGGCGAACATGAGCGTCCCCGACGACTCCAGCGGCGTGTGGGGGTCGTCGACGAGGTTGTGCCAGAAGCCGCTGCCGTCCTGCAGCGGGAGGAGCGCCTCGCAGTGCGACCGGAACAGGTCGAGGAGGTCGTCGCGCTTCGGGTGGTCCTCGGGGAGCCGTTCGAGCACGTCAGCCGACGCGGAGGCGGCCCAGCCGTTGCCGCGCGCCCAGAACGCGCCCTGCGGGTAGTGGTTCGGCTGTTCGACCCAGATGTGTCGGAACAGGCCCGTGTGACTGTCGCGGAGGTGCGCCGCGTGAATCAGAATCTGCTCGACCGCCTCGTCGAAGGCGTCGTCGTCGCCCGCGGCCGCGCCGTAGCGCGCGAGGAACGGGCACATCATGTAGACGGAGTCGATCCACAGCGACTTGATGCCCGCGAGTTCGGGGTCGTGGTGGGGGATGCCGCCGTCTTCGGTCCGCTCGAAGGAGAGCAGCGATTCGTAGGCGCGCTCGGCCGCGTCGAGGTAGCGGTCCTCGCCCGTGCGGTCGTAGAAGTCGAGGACGCCGTGGCCGATGGCGGTGCTGTTGTTCGTGTTCATGCACTTCTTGACGGTCAGCTCCCAGCTCGCCTCGTACTCGCGGCCGTGGCTGAAGACCTCGATCGGGTAGCTCGGGCCGTAGCTCAACTGCCCGGCGTCGTTCTGGGTCGCCACCGCGGTGTCGACGAAGTGCTTCGCGCGCTCGACCGACTCGTCTCCGCCCTCGGCGAGCAGGCCGTTGATGGCGACGCCGGTGATCCACGATTGACCGTCGATGTCCAACGACCGGAGATACGACGCGGCGCGCTGGACTGGTGTAAGCTCGTCTGCTGGCATGGGTACAGTACCCACACGAATACGTGCGAGGATGAAAAATGTATCCCATGGCGTCGCGCCACCACCGGACGGCGGCCGTGCGCGCCGGTCGGTCAGCCAGTCCGAAACCGAGAAGCGCTCGTTCGTCACAACAGACACGTTCCCCAGGCGGGAACAGATATATACGGCTCGGGTTCGACTGTCACACCATGAGCCCCCAACCGAACAAACGCCCCGGCCGAACAATCCGCTCGGTCCAGATAGCGTTCAATATCATCGACCTCCTGCAGGAGGAGGCGGGCATCGGGGTGACACGAATCGCCGACGAACTCGGCCACTCGAAGAGCACGGTCCACAGCCACCTCCGAACGCTCGAAGAGCGGCGCATCATCGTGCGCGAGGGCGACGGTTACCGCCTCGGCCTGCGCTTCCTCGACGTCGCCTCGCACGTCCGCGACCAGATAGGCAACTTCGACATCGTCCAGAAGGAGGTCGACTCGCTGGCCGAGGAGACGGGTGAAATCGTCCAGTTCGGCGTCGAGGAGTACGGAATGGTCTCGTACCTCCACAAGGCGCAGGGCGAACACGCCGTCGAGACGCTGTCGCGGGTGGGAACCCAACAGCCGATGTACTCCACGTCGCTCGGCAAGACGATTCTCGCGTACCTTCCCCCCGAGCGCATCGAGGAGATCGCGGCGGCGATGGAGTACGAGCCCAAGACGGCGAACACCATCACCGGGCCCGAGGAGCTGTTCGAGGAACTCGAAACCATCCGCGAGCAGGGGTACGGCATCGACGACGAGGAGAACATCAACGGCCTGCGTTGTGTCTCCGCGCCGGTCAAGAACGACGAGACAATCCTCGGCGCGATTAGCATCACCGGCCCGTCGAGCCGGTTCACCGAGGACCGCCTGCACGGCGAACTCGCAGACTACGTCCGGAGCGCCGCGAACGTCATCGAACTGAACACGAAGTTCTCCTGAGCGCGCGGGGGCCCGCGGCTCAGTAGTTCTCGTAGATGGTCTTCACCGACGAGAAGAAGTCGAGGCCGGCGTCGCCCTGCTCGCGGTACGTGTTGGTCGAGGAGTCCTTGTAGCCGCCGAAGGGGACGTGGAGTTCGAGACCGGTCGTCTTCTCGTTGATTTTCGCGACGCCCGCTTCGACCTCGTTGACGAAGCGCTTGCCCTCGCTGAGGTCCTGCGTGACGATGCTGGCCGACAGGCCGTAGTCAACGTCGTTGGCGAGGTCGAGCGCGTTCTCGAACGAGTCGGCCTCGACGACCGCCAGCACGGGGCCGAAAATCTCCTCTTGGGCGATGCGGGCGTCGTTTCCGACGCCGGAGAACACGGTCGGCTCGACGAAGTAGCCGTCGTCGTAGTCGTCGCCGGAGAGCCGGCTTCCGCCGGCTTCGAGCGTCGCGCCCTCCGAGGAGCCGATGTCGATGTATTCGAGCGTCGAGGACAGTTCGTTCTCGGAGACGTGCGGGCCCATGTCGGGGTCGTCGAGCCCGTCGCCGACGACGAGCGACTCGGCGTAGTCGGCGATGGCCGCGACGAACTCGTCGTACACGTCCTCGTGGACGATGGCGCGCGAGGTGGCCGTACACGACTGGCCGGTCGTGCCGAACGCGCCGACGCCGACGGTCTCGGCGGCCGCCTCGATGTCCGCGCTGGGCATCACGACGGTCGGGTTCTTGCCGCCCATCTCACACTGGACGCGCTTGAGGTCGACCGCGGCCGTCTCGGCGACCATCGTCCCCACGGCGGTGCTGCCGGTGAAGGAGACGCCGTCGATGCGTTCGCTCTCGATGAGCGGACCGCCGACCTCGCTGCCGGAGCCGGTGATGGTGTTCGCCACGCCGGCCGGGAGTCCCGCGTCGTCGAGGCATTCGAGGACGATGGAGACGACGGCCGGAGCTTCGGACGCCGGCTTGAGGACGACGGTGTTACCGGCGGCGAGCGCCGGGGCGAGCTTCCAGACCGGGATGGCGATGGGGTAGTTCCACGGCGTGATGAGCGCGACCGTCCCGAGGGGTTCGTGCTTCGTGTAGAGGTCCTTTCCGGGGGCGCTTGCGGACTTGACGGTGCCGCCGAAGTCCCGCGCCTTCGCGCCGTAGTAGTGGAAGATGTCGATGGCGCGCTGTACCTCGCCGCCCGCCTCGGAGCGCGTCTTGCCCTCCTCGCGGACGAGCACCTCGGTCGCCTCTTCCTTGCGCGCTTCGAGGTTGTTGCCGGCCTCGCGGAGAATCGCGCCGCGGGACGGGCCGGGCGTCGACGCCCACTCGTCCTGTGCGGCGACGGCCGCGTCGAGCGCCGCCTCGACGTCCGCTTCGGAGGACGCCGGGTGGACGCTGACGACTTCGCCGGCCGCCGCGGGGTTCGTGACTTCGAACGTCTCTCCCGACTGGGAGTCTGTCCATTCGCCGTCGATGAAGTTACCGTAAGTTCTCGACATTCGACCTAGCCATGCACACCCATCACTAAGTAAGCTTCTCATGCCGGCGGCGGTGGCCGCCACGCGTTCGTGACCGTCACAAGGCGCGAGAGAATCGAATTCGGGCGTTGGGAGAACTGCCGACGAGCCGCCGCCTCAGAGAAGGAACTGGAGGACGACGAAGAGCGTCACGACCGAGACGGCGGTGGTGGCGAACACGTTTATCGACGCGAGGTCGGCGTCGCCGCCGAGTTCGTTCGCGTAGATGAACGACGAGACGGCGGTCGGCGTCGCGAGCATCGTCACGCCGGCTTGGACCGTCGTCCAACTCGACGCGAGCGTCGAGAACACCGCGAAGGCGACGAGCGGCATCAAGATGACCTTGCTACCGACGACGGCCCCGACGGTGCGGAGGTCGAGCGACTCGGCGGAGACGGTGAGCGACGCGCCGATGGAGAGCAGCGCCACGGGGAGCGCGAGCGAGGCGAGCGCGTCGAGGCCCGTCACGAGAACCCCGGGGACGCCGAGGCCGAGCCCGGAAAAGGAGAGCCCCAACACGAGCGCCGGGATGACCGGCGTCTTGAGCACGCCGATGAACTCCTCTTTGAACGACACGTCAGCGCCGTTGACGAGGACGAGAACGGTGATGGTGAGCGGGACGTGGGTGAGCGCGCCGACGCCGAGGATGACGCTCGCCTTCGCCGTCGTGAGCGAGCCGAACGTCGAAGCGACGAGCGGGAGGCCGAGGAAACCGAGGTTGGAGTAGTACGACTGGACGATGGCGACGCTCCGAACCGAGTCCGGCGACACCCGGCGGTGGACGACCCAGCCGACGGCGAGCATGGTGAAGAGGACGAGCCAGAAGCCCAGAAGGAGCGTCGGCTCGATGACCTCGCGAATCGGTTGGTCGTACGTCGAGGTGAACACGAGCGCGGGGAGCGCGAAGGCGAACGCGAAGAACGTGAGCTTGTCGCGGCGGCTACTGTCGAGGAGGCCGAGACGCTTCGCTAGCGCCCCGAGGCAGAGCACCCCGAGCATGTAGCCCAGATTTGCGGCGACGGTCATACCCTCCCATCGAACAGGGGGGTCCTTCCGTGTTACGCTCGCGGAGATTTCGTTCGGAAAATTCGACTACGAGAGCGTCTGAGTCGCGCACATCCCGGTCAATCGTCCATGAGAGATTCGAGCTCGCGCGCGAGGCGCTCGCCGATGCGAACCATCGCGTCGTCGCCGGGGTGAACGAGGTCGGTCGTCATCCCGCTGGCGGTCGGCAGGAGGTCGGGACCCTCCACGAGGTGGACGTTGTCGTAGCCGCACTCGGCGACCACGTCGCGGAGGTGCTGGCGGAACGTCTCGGAGAGCGTCGCTTCCTCGTGGTCTCGTTTGTATTCGCGCACGTGCGGGAACAGCGTGATGCAGGCGACGGGTTTCGTCGGGTTCGCCGCGGCGACGGTCTCGACCATGTCCGCGGCCCGGTCGCGGAACTCGTCGGGCGAGAACCGACCGACCATGTTCACCGAAAGCGAGAGCGTCGCCACGTCCCAGTCGTCGCGGGCGGCGATGTGCTCGGCCATCGCGGGGTCGCAGTAGGCGGTCCCGCAGGAGCCGAGGTTTATCGGGTCCGCGCCGAGTCGCCGCGCCGTCTGGTTGACGTACGTGAGCATCTCCGCCGACGGGGCCTCGCCCTCGGTAATCGACGTGCCGTACGCGAGGTATCGGAGGCTCGGCACCTCGTCGGCGGTCGGCGGCCGCCGCGCGCCCTCGACGTCGTGGTAGTAGATGTGGCCGCCGCGGTGGTCGCCGGGGAAGACGAGTCGACACACGTCGGGCGCGTAGCGCATCTCGCCGGTCGCTTCGGGGTCGAGGTCGGAAAGCGACTCCGGGGGAGATAGTTCGACCGTCTTCGGTTCCGGCCCGAGCGTGAACTCCTCGCCTGTCGCCTGAAAGTCCCCCCAGAACGGACGAACGAGGCTGTTTCGCTCCTCGGAGGAGAGCGTGATACGAACCGTCTCCTCCGGGACGAACCGTATCTCGGTCCCCGCCGGGTGAGACATCCGCGTCTGCGCGCCGGTGTTCAGGCCGCTCCTGACCGCCTCCGGAACGCGGAGCAATCGAAGTCCCTCGCGGGGCCGAACCCGTTGGAGCGCCCTGACGTTGTGGAACTGAATGTCGTCGTGCTGGATATCGTCGTGCTGCATACCGTGTGAGTCTCGCACACGCCGCACCTACTTATCGCTACCTCCAGCGACCGACGCGCGGCGGCGAGCGCGGCGAGATTCGGCGCGAGACGAGCCCTCGTCCGGCAGTCGGGTTCCCGAGGCGGGAAAATTACAGACATATGTTTGTAATTTGTCGGCGGCTATAGCGCCGAATTCGCGCGTTCGCCGTTCGGAGCGGCGAGCCAAAAAGAACCTCAAACCAGCTAAACCCCCGATTCAACGCAGTTAGAGGCTCGAAACGACCCGTTCGCAAGCAGGGAACGGGAAACCCATCGAGAGTGAACAATGAGGCACAATTCGGCGATTGTTCGTTCGCTAGTGGCGAACAAAATCGGGTGGTACGCGGACCGCGCGGCGCTCAGTCTCCGGAGGGCTGTCCGCTCGGCTGCCCGAAGTGAGGAGTAACGCAGTTGTCACGGGTCGAGAGCCGATGGGTTACAAACGGACCGATGAGACAACGGCTCGGCAACGGAGTGAGGACGGCGAGACGACGAAAAGCGGTGGTGGGGCGCGTCCGACCGATGCGGCCGGGTGGCGTCAGACAGGTGTGGTGAGCGTGGTCAGTCGGTGTCGCTGCGGTCGGAGCCGTCGGTTCGCGCTCCGGTCGCAGTCGTCGGTTCAGTCGATGACGCGGGCGATGCCGTCGTCGAGTTCCTCGTACAGTTCCTCGGCGCGGCGCTCGTCGGCGGCCGACAGCGACCGAATCGGCTCGCGGACGTTCCCGCCGTGCAGGCCGGCCAGTTCGAGGCCTTTCTTCACCGCGGAGACGCTGATCGCGCCGGGCAGGTCGTTGTCCTCGCCCGTCTCGCCGCGGAAGTCCTGGAAGGGAAGCGTCAGGTCGCGAATCTCGCGGGCGTGCTCCCAGTTCTCCTCGGTGAGCGCCTCGAACAGCGCGAGGCCGATTTCCGGGCGGAAGTTACTGACGCCCGCGGAGAATCCCTCGATACCCTCGTTCCAGAACGAGACGGCGAAGGGTTCGGCGAGGCCGTCCACCCAGACCACGTCGTCGTCCGCGGCGGCGACGGCGGAGCCGAGTTTGACCGGGTCCTCGATGGCGTACTTGACGCCGACGACGCCCTCGATGCGCGAGAGGTCGCGGAGGAAGGAGACCGAGGGGTCGAAGCCGCGGACGTAGGGAACGAGCGGCGTGTCGGTCGCGGCGTCGAGCTTCTCGTAGTAGCGGAGCAGTCCGCGCTCGTGGACGTAGGTGTGGTCCGGCGGCATGACCATCATCGCGTCCACGCCGATGCGGTCGTAGGCTTCCATCAGGTCGGTCGCGGCCTTCGTCGACCCGCCGACGCCGGCGAGGACGCAGGCGCTGTCGGGGAGCGCTTCGACGCTCGTCTCCGTCACGTCGACGCGCTCCTGTTGGGTCAGCGAGTGATATTCGCTGATGTTCGCGGCCGCGAGGAACGACGAGATACCGTCGCCGGAAAGCGACTTCGCGTTAGCTTCGAGTTTGTCGTGTTCGATCTCCAGGTCGTCGTCGAACGGCGTGAGCAAGCCGACGGCGACGCCACGGAGACGACTACGTACACGGTCGTCTGCGAGTGGCATGGTACAGTCAATCTGAGTCAACCGTGATAAAGGCATCGTCAACCCCTGAATCCGGTGTTCGCGCGCGAGAGCGCCCGCGAGTGGCCCATCCGCGAATCAACAGTCAGGCTTTGTGAACTATCGAAACGGTCGGGGGGTCGATTCCCGGCCGACGAGCGACGCCGGCGCGAAGTCGGATTTCGCGGTCACCCATCAATTTATTACGATTTGGTCAGAGTGGATTCGTATGGACGTCTTGATGACCGGCGTCTATGGCCGGTGCGGCACCGCAGTCATAGACCACCTGCACGACGACGACGACTACGACTTCACGTACTTCAACCGCTCCGACCGTCCCGACGACCACCCCTACGGTGGCTACGACACCGTCGTCGGCGACGTGTCCGACTACGACGCCCTCAACGACGCCGCGGAGGGACAGGACGCCATGATCCACATGGCGGCGTACCCCTACACCGACGGCACGTGGGAGGACATCTTCGAGCCCAACATCATCGGGATGTACAACGCGCTCGAAGTCGCCCGCGAGAACGAAATCGAGTCGTTCGTCTTCCTCTCGACCAACCACGTCATGGGCGGCTACGAGGACGAGTTCTCCCCCGAGATTTACGAGCCGGGTCACGGCCTCGTCGTCGGCCACGACGACCCCGTCCGCCCCGACTCGTTCTACGGCGCGTCGAAGGCCTACGGCGAGGACATGGGCCGATACTACGTCGAGAACTACGAATACCCCAAGCAGTTCTACGCCCTCCGGGTATGCAGCGTCCGGATGCCGGAGTACGACCACCCCTACGGCGACGCCGAGCAGGCCGTCGAGAACGGCGAGTTCGAGCGCGGGAGCGCCGAGTACGAAGAGACCGTCGGGCGCATGAAGGCGATGTGGCAGTCCCGCCGCGACTTCGCCCACGAAATCGACTGCTGTCTGCAGGACGACAACGTCGAGTTCGGTATCTTCAGCGGCGTGAGCGACAACCAGCGCCGGTGGTACGACCTCGAACACGCCCGCTCGCAGATCGGGTACCACCCGCAGGACGACGGCGAGGAGTGGGATAGCCCGCCGGAGTAGTCCCGAACGTCCGAGCCACGTCCCGCTGTCTGTCCCGTCTGTCCCATTTTCGATTCTTCTGCCGACGCGTCGTCGCTGACGCAAGCCGACCTGATTCTGCAATTAACTTTATGTGTATTTGTTAAAAACGGGTTCGTGGGTATGAAAGACACACCCACAGCCAGCGATTCGAACCGAGCCTCGCTCACCAGACGAACCGCGCTCGCGCTCCTCGGGGGCACGGGTGTCGCGGCGCTGTCCGGCACCGCGGCCGCCCAGTCCGACGACGAACGCGAGGGCGACGAGAGTCGCGGGAACGGTCGCGGAACCGACGGAAAGCCGTGGAATCGAGACGTCGACGCGAACGGGAACAGCCTGTATAACCTCGCGTCGCTCGACGTGGACCACCTCTACACCTCGGCGCGCGACGCCGACGTCATCGTCTGGAAGGACGACGACGGGACGTTCCACGCGGACGGCGCGGACGGCGAAGTCGCGTCGGGCGACGGCGTCGTACCGGTCGCGCAGGCGGCCGTCGACAGCCTCACCGAGGGGCGGACGTGGAACGAGAAGGTGCTCATCGCCTCGCCCGGCGAGATTACCGGCGCGGACGGCAACCTCGAACTCCCGAGTTACACGACTCTCGACGCGCCGGTGACGCTCTCGATTCCGGACGGGGAGTCGGTGCCGCCGGTCGTCCGGGCCGTCGGCGCGGAACACGTCGAGGTAGAGTCCCTCGTCGTCGACGGGCCCGCGGCGATGGGTGTCCGGCTCACCAGTTGTTCGAACGTCCGTCTCGGCGACATCCGCATCACGGGCGTGACGAGCGACGGCATCCGCATCGACGGGCGGGGCGACGCGCCCCGGTCGACCGACATCCAGATGGGACAGATATACATCGAGGGGAACGGCCACCACGGCGTCGAGACCTACGGCGTCGACCGCATCCAAATCGAGCAGGTCGTCGGCAACGACCCCGCGAGCTGCGTCGTCCTCCTCAACGACACCGTCGACGCGACGGTGAACAGCGTCGTCGGCCTCGAACCCGGCGGCCCCGCGGGCTACGCGACGTTCCGCGTCGCCAACGGCGCGCACGACGTGACGGTCGGCGAGGTCGTCAGCCGCGGCGGCAATCGAGGCGTCTTCGGCGTCTCCGAGTGTTACGACATCACCATCGGCCACGTCAACATCGAGGGCGCGGAGGACCAGGGTATTCTCATCCAGAACTGCCGGGACTTCACCGTGCAGGGCGGCGTCGTCAAGAACACGAACGGCGACGGCGTCCGCATCGACTCGCGGAACGACGGCGAACAGCTTCCCGCGGAGGGCATCTCCATCAGCAACCTCCGGGTCTACGACGACCGCGACGAGCCGAAACAGACGTGGGGAATCCTCGAAACCGGCCCGGCGTGCAACCACAACCGCATCGTCAACAACGACGTGCGGGGCGGCGGAACGACCCGGAACATCGGGATTTTCTCGAACACCACGGTCGTGCGGGACAACGTCGGCGGCGGCTTCGCCGACGGCGAGGTGACGCTCTCGGCCGGCGAGTCGCCCGCGGCCCGCGTCGAGGGAATCAGCGAGTTCCCCGACGTGACCATCCCGGGGAGCGTCGACGAACCGGAGGACTTCGAGGCGTCGGCGCTCTCGGTCCGCGCGAAGCCCGCGACCACGGGGTCGTCGGAGACGTACGCGTGGGAGAGCTACGTGGAATGGAACGGCTCCGCCGGGAGTTGGGACCTCGTCTTCGAGTGGCGCACCGACCCCGGCGTCGACGTGCCGCTCGACTACGTCGTGGACAAGACGCGCTGAAGCGGCCGTCGCACCCGGCGGCTGACGGCCGACGTGGACGACTGCCGACGTGGACGATTGCCGACGGCTGATGACGAACGACTGCGCGGTCGATGAGTCCGAAAAACAGGTGACGGTTCAGACCGCCGCGGCGACGCTCACTCGGTGTGAAGCGTCACGTAGCCGTCGAAGTTGAGAATCACGAACTGCGCGAGGTCGCCGAACAGCGCCTTCCCGGTCGGCGAGCGGTTCCGACCGAGGATGAACACGTGGTCTGCGCCCTCCTCTTCTGCGACTTCGATGACCGTCTCGGCGCGCTCTTTCTCACTGGCGATTCGCGGGACGATTTCGTAGGACACCTCGTCGTCGGTCCCGAAGACCTCTCGGGCGACTTCCTCGGCGTCGTTCATCGCGCCCTTGAACGCGTCCTGTTCCGTGTACGACGTGTGCTCGACGTCGCCGATGGTGTCGAGGACCTCCTGAGTCTCCTCGAACTCGTCTTCGGTGAGCGTGACGAGGAGGACGAGGTCGGCGTCCGCGCCGAGCGCGTGTTCTCTGGCCTCCCGGAGGAGGTCCGCGTGTAAGTCGGTGTTCTCGATGAGTACTAATCCTCTGTCCATGCACCTGCATTTCGTCTCGTCTTATCTAAGTCTACCGCAGGAACGGACGGCGCGGGCGGGGTCGGCGGGAGTGCGAGCCACCGGACCGCGCTCTTCTCACTCGCGTGCGACGCGCGACTCGTCGCCCGGCGGGGCAGTATACTGAAATACACCGCGGTACTCTACGTAGGCATGCCCGAAACGAGTCTCGCCGACGTGCTCCGCGACTACGAGACCCGGATGAAGTTCGTCCTCGTCATCTCGCTGGCCTCTATCGTCCTGCTACTCATCTCGCTCCCGTCTATCGAGCCGGGAACGACGACCCACGCGCTCGTCTACCTCCAGCTGACG
This sequence comes from Haloferax gibbonsii ATCC 33959, assembly GCF_000336775.1. Taxonomy (GTDB): domain Archaea; phylum Halobacteriota; class Halobacteria; order Halobacteriales; family Haloferacaceae; genus Haloferax; species Haloferax gibbonsii. Next base: position 139,303 of record NZ_AOLJ01000005.1, read on the forward strand.
ACGTTCGGCGGGTTGGCGGTCCTGATGCTCGGACTCCTCCTGTGGACGGCCAGAAGCGCGTGAGAGACGTTCATCGAACCCTGACAGTCAGGAATCACAACTATGATAGTTATTTTCTCTGGCACGGCCAGTATGGACAAATCCAGTATCTATATTAACCGGGAGTATCATGATAGATGATACCGCATGGCTGGAAAGCGTTCAACCAACTGGAGTAGACGAGACCTTATCAAATACGGGGCAGTCGCTGGCACAGCGGGTCTGGCAGGCTGTTTCGATAGCTCGGGGCAGACGACGACGGAAGAGGGCACCGAAGGCGGCACGGACGGCGGTACGAGCACCGAGGGCGGCGCGACCATCGCCGACGACACCCTCGACTACCCCGCGGGCCGACCCGCGACGGACGTGCAGTTCAACCGTTACAGTCTCGGCAACTACGCGCACACCCTGCAGGACCAACTGTTCGAGGAAGTCGCGCGCGGCTACGCCGACGGGACGGTCCGACCCGACCTGCTCGAAGACATGACCGTCGACGGGCGGACCCTCACGCTGACGTTCCCCGAGGGGTTCAAGTGGTGGAACGGCGACGACCTGACGGCCGAGGACTACTACATCGGCCTCGAAATCGACCGCCTGCAGTCGCCCGAGCAGTCGCCCATCGAGAGCAACACGCTCGTGGACGACTACACCATCGAGCGGACGTTCAAGACGGCCGTCTCGCCCAACCTCATGAAGGCGAACGTCGCCGAGACGTTCGTCAACACCCCGCGGTCGGTCTACCGCGAATACCTCACGCGCTACGAGGAAGCATCGAGTGACAGCGAGCGCGAGAGCGTGACGAGCGACCTCCTCGACATGAGCATCACGACCCAACAGCTCATCGACGAGGGACTCGGCAACGCGCTGTACCGCGTCACCGGCTTCAACTCCTCGGAGACCATCCTCGAGAAGTTCGAAGACCACCCGTACGCGAGTCGCACGGACATCCCGAACGTCCGCATCATCCCCGAGACGACCTCCGACGTGGAGTCGCTGTCGGTGAACGACCAACTCGACATGAACCCCGACGTGCTCATGTCGGAGTCCCAGCAGTCCCGGTACCCGGACAACATCGAGAACGTCTACCGGCTCAACTGGTTCCGCACCCAGAAGTTCACGTTCAACTTCAAGAACGAGCACATCGCGAGGCTCCCCGTCCGACGCGCCATCGTCAACGCGGTGGACTTCGAATCGATGGTCGCCGCGATGCGGCAGGCCGGAACCGTCGGCGCGCCCGCCGAGAACCAGACGGCGCTGCGCTCGACGATTCACGAGGAGTACCTCGGTTCGGACTTCGTCGACCAGCTCATCGACTACCCGGTCGGCAAGGACCTCGAAACCGCGACGCAGCTGCTCGAAGACGCCGGCTACACCAAGGAGAACGGGACGTGGGTCGACCCCGACGGCGAGTCCTTCACGTTCACCGTCCTCACGCAGAACAACAACACCCAGGTGCAGGCGACGAAGGTCTTCAACGACCAGCTCAACGCGTTCGGCATCCAGACGAAGATTAGCACGGTCAGCTCGACCGACTACTACCAGCGCCTCCAAACGTACGAGGCGGACATCTTCTGGATATGGCACGTCGCGAAGGCGCTTTGGCACCCGACGGCGTACTTCTCGAACAACTTCTACGGCATCGAGGTCGGCGACCCGTCCAGCGGGAACGAGACCGGCCCGACGGGCAAGCCCTTCACGACGACCATCCCGAGCGAGGTCGGCGCGACCGAGGTTTCGGGCAGCGGCAAGGAGATCCAGCCCGCACAGCTCATGAACGACCTGCCGAACTCCGAGTCGGCAGAACAGGTCAAAGAGCGGACCCGCGACCTCGTCCAGTGGTTCAACTACGCGCTTCCGGACTTCGTCTTCGTCGAGGAAGACTCCGGCTACTGGGGCGACACGCAGGACTTCTCCATGCCGACGGGCGACGACTACGAACTCAACACGAACCGGCCGGGCGAGTTCTCGTTCAAGAACGGATGGATTAGCTCGAACTCGGAGTAAGGTCAGACGGCACCCCCAACGGGCTTAACCACCACAATTAAGCCCTCTCACGCTAGAAGCCAAACTATTAATAATGACACCAAAGTATTTGTTGAAACGTCTCGGGCAAGCGATACTGACGTTTCTCGTCACGATGACGGTCTCGTTTCTGCTGTACCAAGCCATGCCGGGTGGTCCGACGGAGGCGATGCGGAGCGTGATTCTCTCGCAGAGCGGCGGGAGCGTCGACATCGACCGACTGAACAGGATGATACAGCTCTACACGAACGTGAATCCGGACCAGCCGATGCACGTACAGTACTTCAACTACGCGTCTGACGTGATTCTCCGGCAGGACCTGGGCACTTCGTTCTTCAAGAACGAGAAGGTCACGACGCTCATCATGCAGCGCATCCCGTGGTCGATGTTCATCAGCGTCTACGCGCTCGCGCTGGGCTACTCGCTGAGTATCTTCCTCGGCGTGATGACGGCCTACCGCGAGAAGTCGCGGTTCGACTCCACGGTGTCATCTCTCATCATCGGACTCAACTCGATTCCGTACTACATCGTCGGTGTCGTGCTCATCTACTTCCTCGCCATCCAGAACAACTACTTCCCGACGGGCGGCCGCATCGGCTCGGGAATCGTGGCGGGGTACAACCCCGAGTTCATGCTCAGCCTCGTGAAGCACGCGGCGCTCCCGGCGATTTCGATGGGCGCGCTCGCGACCTCCGGGGCGCTCGCCATGCGCGGCAACGCGATTCGCGTCCTCGGCGAGGACTACATCCGCGTGGCGCAGCTCCGCGGGCTCCGCGAGACCCGCATCGCCACGCAGTACCTCGGGCACAACTCCATCCTCCCGATGTACACGCAGTTCATGATCGGCATCGCCGGCGTCTTCAGCAGCGCCGTCATCGTCGAGGAGGTCTTCGCGTACCCGGGCATGGGTCTCCTGATGTTCGAGGCGGTCAAGACGCAAGACTACCCGCTGTTGATGGGCACGCTCATCGTGTTCACGGCGATTTCGCTGACCGCCATCTTCATCGCCGACCTCACGTACACGCTCATCGACCCGCGCATCTCGGTGGGTGAGGAGTAACTATGAGCGAAGCACATTCCGACTCGTTCGACCTGAAGGACCTCTACGACGAAGACATCGACCCGGACCCGGAATCGCGGGCCGACCGCGCAAAGCGATTCCTCGAAATGAATATCGTCGCCCCCGCGCGCATCGCGGTCGACGACTGGCGCGCGCTCGTCGGCGGCGCGATTCTCGCGTTCTTCCTCCTCATGGGAACCGTCGGCGTCTGGCTCGTCGAGCGGCCGACAAGCGGTGACGCCCCCGTCCTCGCCGCGCCGTTCGAATCGCTCGCGTACCCGCTCGGCACCGACGTGTTCGGCCAGCCGATTCACGCCCAACTCATCCACGCGACGCCGGGCATGTTCAAGATGATCTTCGCGGGCGCGGTCGTGAGCGTCGGCTTCGCCGCCCTCGTGGGCGTCGTCGCCGGCTTCGAACACGGCACTCGCATCGACTCGTTCCTGATGACCATCACCGACGTCGTCATCACGATTCCGGGGCTGCCGCTCATCATCGTCATCACGGCTATCTTCCAGCCCGAGAACCCCTACATCGTCGGGGTGTTCCTCGGCATCGACAACTGGCCGGGACTGGCGCGGACCGTCCGCTCGCAGGTGCTGAGCATCCGCGAGGAGTCCTACGTCGAGGCGTCCGAAATCATGGGCATCCCGCTGTCGTCGATTCTCCGGCGGGACATCCTCTCGCAGCTCATGCCGTACGTGATGATTAACGGGGCGCTCACCTCTCGACGCATCATCTTCGAGTCCGTGGGTCTGTACTTCCTCGGCATCCTGCCCTTCACCACGTTCAACTGGGGCGTGATGATGAACCTCGCGTACGAGGGCAACGCACTCACCCGACCGGACATGCTCCCGTGGATGGTCGCGCCCATGGTCTGTATCTTCCTGCTGTCGTTCGGACTCGTCCTGCTATCGCAGGGGCTCGACAGCCTGTTCAACGTCCGTCTCCGGGCACGCCACGCGAAAACCTCGAAGAAGAAAGGCACCTCGAAGAACAACCAATCGCAGGCGACCGGCGGGGACTGACCCCGTGCCAACACCTATTACCAGACGATGACTACCAACCAAACAATGCGAACGTCGAATCAGAACGACTCGAACCCGGACCAAGACGTCGTGTTCGAAGTCCGCGACCTGGAGGTCACCTTCGGGACCAACCGAGGCGAATCGAGAGTCGTCCGCAACGTCGACTTCGACATCTACCGCAACGAGACGCTCGGCATGGTCGGCGAAAGCGGCAGCGGGAAGTCGATGACCTCGTCCGCGTTGATGAACGCGGTCGTCAGCCCGGGCGAGACCTCTGGTGAGGTCACCTACTACCCGCCCGACGGCGGCGAGCCGATTTCCGTGCTCGAACTCGACGAAGAGGAGCTTCGGAAGTTCCGCTGGGGCGAAGTCGCCATGGTGTTCCAGGGCGCGATGAGTTCGTTCAACCCCGTCAAGAAGGTCCGCGGCCACTTCAAGGAGACCCTCGAAGACCACAACCGCGACGTCGAGGCGGGGCTCGAACGGGCTCACCAGATTCTGGGCGACCTCTACTTGGACCCCGACCGCGTCCTCGACTCGTATCCCTACGAGCTGTCCGGCGGGATGAAACAGCGCGCGCTCGTCGCGCTCGCGCTCATCCTCGAACCGGAGGTGCTCGTGATGGACGAGCCGACCGCCGCGCTCGACCTCCTGATGCAGCGCTCTATCGTGTCGCTGCTCAAGGACCTCAAAGAGGAGTACGACCTGACCATCATCTTCATCACGCACGACCTGCCGCTTCTCACTAAGCTCGCGGACCGGCTCGTCGTGATGTACGCGTTCGACATCGTCGAGGTCGGCTCGACCGAAGAGATTCTCTACGACGCGGCGCACCCGTACACGCGGTCGCTCCTCAACGCGACCCCGGACCTGAACGCGCCCATCGAGGAGATGCAGTCGATTTCGGGCTCGAAGCCCGACCCGGTGACCAACATCCCCGGCTGTTCGTACCGGCCGCGGTGCCCGATGGCCGACGAGTCCTGCGCGGAGGCGGAACCGCCGATGGCGGACCGCGGCAACGGCCACCGAACCGCGTGTTTCTACCACGACGACGTGTCCGACGAAATCCCGATTCCCGCGATGGAAGCGGCCGAAGAGGGCGGTGAGGGCGAATGAGCGTCGATAACTCCATCCTCTCGGTGGACGACGTGTCGGTCCACTTCACCGACAGCAGCGGCTTCCTCGGCCTGTTCGGCGAGCGGCAGACGGTCCGCGCCGTCGACGGCATCTCGCTCGACATCGGCGAGAACGACGTGGTCACGCTCATCGGCGAGTCCGGCTGCGGCAAGTCGACGCTCGGAAAGACCATCATCGGCGCACAAGAGCCGACTCACGGGTCGATTACCTTCCGAGGACAGGACATCTGGGAGGCGAAAAACAGCCGCGACCCGGACATCCCGTTCTCGGAGATTCGGCGGTCCCTCCAGATTATTCACCAGGACCCCGGCAGCGCGCTGAACCCGAACCAGCGCATCCTCACCTCGCTGATGCTCCCGCTGAAGAAGTGGAACCCGAACCTCGGCGAGGAAGAGCGCAGAAAGCGCGTCTACGCGCTCCTCGAACGCGTCGGGCTCACGCCCGCCGAGGACTTCGTCGAGCGGTTCCCCCACCAGCTCTCGGGCGGCGAGAAACAGCGCGTCGTACTCGTTCGGTCGCTGCTCTTGAACCCGGACGTCATCCTCGCCGACGAGGCCATCAGCGCCCTCGACGTGAGCCTCCGGGTGGAGATGATGGACCTGATGCTCGAACTGCAGGACCTGTTCAACACCTCCTACGTCTTCATCAGCCACGACCTCTCGAACGCCCGGTACATCGCCGAGAAGTCCGGCGGCCGCATCGCCGTCATGTACCTCGGCCGCATCGTCGAAGTCGGGCCGATAGAGCAGGTCATCGGCAACCCCCAGCACCCCTACACGCAGGCGCTGAAGTGGGCGACGCCGAACCTCTACGAGGGAGAGGGAGACGACGACCTCCCGATTCGGAAAATCGACATCCCCGACCCGACGAACCGGCCGAGCGGCTGTCACTTCCACCCGCGCTGTCCGAAGGCGCGTGAGGTCTGTGAGACCGACGACCCGGGCGCGTTCGAAGACGAGGACGGCCACGCCGCGCGGTGCTTCCGCGCCGACGACACCCACGAGTACTGGGACAGTCCGAGCATCGTCGACGACTGAGCCAGCCGCTCGGGACGCCGCGACCCAGACCCAGTTTTCAACTATCCGTTTTCGACCCGCAGAGCCGTTCGAGCCGGTCGAACGACGTGCCCGCGAACAGTATCTATTTGTGTGCGGAGAGCTACCGTGTGAGTACGTATGTCAGTCAACGCATCGCGCGTGCCTTCGCTCCGGAAGGCCGCGTCGTCGAACCGGAACTTCATCATGACCGTGCTCTCCGGCGTCTTCATGATTCTGCTCGCGCGCTTCGTCCTCGGCGGGACGCTCGCGGGCATGTTCGGCGTCTGGGGCATCTCGCTCGTCGGCGTCGGCATCGGCGGCTACCTGCTGCTCCGACTCTGGGGCTCGTACAATTGACCGCGGAGCTCAGTCACCGGCACCGAACGTCGAACTAACACACCGAACCGAAAAGCAGCGCGCAACGCCGCGCCAGCGACCGCAGTCGATTCTGTTTCGTAGCGGCCCTCGTCAGTTGTTCCGTACTCCGTTTCGCCGCGCGTTCTCGCGCGGTTACTCGACGCGGTTGGCGTCGATGTAGTCCCAGTCGAACGCGTAGCCGAGGCCGGGCGTCTGCGGGAGTTCGACCACGCCGTTCTCGTCGATTTCGTCCGGCGGGTGTTCGAGGCCGGGGAAGTACGTCTCGTAGTCGTGTTTCGGGTGCAGGAGGCCGCGCTCGTAGTACCGGCCGGGGAACGCCATCGTCCCGAGCAGTTGGAGGTTGGGCGCGTCGCGGCCGTGAATCTCGCACTCGATGTTGAACGACTCGCAGAGGCCGACCGCCTTCAGCGCCGGCGTGATGCCGCCCACGTCGTAGACGCCGACGCGGATGATGTCGGCGATGTCCCGCTTTATCCACTCGGCGCGGGTGTGCATCCGACCCTCGGCGGTCTCGGGGCCGACGACGGCGATGTCGAGTTCGTTCGAGAGCCACTCGTAGGAGGACATCGAGTGTTCGTCCATCGGCTCCTCAATCCAGCGGAAGTCGAGGTCTTCGAGCGCCTTCCCGATTTTCTTGGCCTCGCTTCGGCTGTAGAAGTGGTGGGCGTCGAGCATGAGGTCGATGTCGTCGCCGACGCGCTCGCGGACCGCCCGGCAGGCGGCGATGTCCTGTTCGGGGTCGTCGCCGAACGGCGGCATCCACGTGTGGAGCTTGACGGCCTGATAGCCCTCCTCGACGAGTTCCTCGGCGAAATCGGCGTACGCCTCGGGCGAGCCGAGTCCGTCGGGGTCGTCGTCGCCGACCATCGTGCTGCCGTAGGCCGGGACCGAGTCCCGGGCCGCGCCGATGAGTTGGTAGACCGGGAGGCCGGCGTCCTTGCCGGCGACGTCCCAGAGCGCGCAGTCGATGGGGGCGACGCGCTTGTCTGTGAGCGTTCCCTTGTTCAGTCGCTCGGCCCGACAGAGCAGTTGCCAGAGCTTCTCGCGGTACAGCGGGTTCTCGCCGACGAGGTGCTTTTTCGCGAACTCGTTGGCCGCCTCGTGACCGCCGCGGCAGTAGCCGTCGGGGCCGCCGTCGACGACGACGTGCGTGATGGTCCGCGTCGACTCCCTCGGCTCGCCGGGGTGGCCGTGGCCCTTCTCGTCGGGGTCGATGTGGGACTCACAGCTGAACCGGATGGTACGGATGTCGCTGATCTCCATTCGTGGTAGTCGGTTACGCGGAACGCTCATAAAAGTACGGCGGGACCGGCGATTTCGGGGACCGGACGGCGAGGAGTGCGGGGGAGAGAACCCGGGGAGAGCGGGGGAAAGAACCCGGTGACGCCGGTCGGTCAGTCCAGCACGTCGGCCGGCTCCTCGGGGTACGGCTCGCGGACGAGCCGACCCATGTCGATTTCCTGGTACGGCGCGCGCCGGAGCGTCCCGTTCTCGACGAACTCGTCCGCTCCCGCGTCGGTCAGCTTCTCCGCCAGCGCGTCGCGGAGTTCGGCGACGACCTCGGGGTTGTCGGCGGCGCACTCGTCGAGTTCGTTCGGGTCGGCCGCGAGGTCGAACAGCTGTTCGCGGCCGCTGTTGCGCATGAACACGTACTTCCAGCGGCCCTCGCGGACCATCCCGGTGAAGTTCGGCGGGAGCCGCGGCGTCCGGTGGTAGCCGAACAGCCGCTCGCGGGGCTCCGCGTCGCCCCGAATCGTCCCGAGCACGTCGACGCCGTCGCGGAGCTCCTGGTCGCCCGCGGCGGTCGTCGCGATGCCGAACAGGTCGGTCAGCGCCACGAGGTCGTCGCGGCGGTCGCCCTCCGGAAGCTCCGCGGGCCAGCTCACGAGGAACGGGACGCGACACGACGACTCGAAGAACGACGACTTCTCCCAGCCTCGGTGGTCGCCGAGGAGTTCGCCGTGGTCCGAAAAGAAACAGATGAGGGTGTTGTCGGCGTCGTCGCGGGCCTCGACCGCGTCGAGCAGGCGACCGATGCGCCGGTCGACCTCCGAAATCATCCCGTAGTAGTACGCCTTGATGACCCGGACGGTGGTGTCGTCGATTCCGCCCTCGCGGGTCGTCCAGAAGTGGTGGTTCTGGGCGGGTATCTTCTCGTCCATGTGGTCGGTTTCGATGTCGCCTTTCACCGGGTTTCCGAGCCGCTCGGGGTCGTACATCCGGTCGAAGGGCGGTGACGGCGCGAACGGCGGGTGCGGCGGTTCGTACGAGACGAGGCCGAAAAACGGCTCGTCGGTGTCGCGGCCGACGAGGTCGACCGCGCGGTCGGTCATCCACGCCTCGTAGTTGTCGTCCGGCGGGAGTCGGTTCTGTTGGGGGAGGTGGACCATCGCGCCCTGCCGGGCGGTCGTCTTGACCTCGTGGCCGGTCTCCTCGCGGAACGCCTCGAAGCTCAGGTGGTGGTCGTAGCCGAGGTCGATGTCGCGGGGGTGGGCGTGATACTTCCCGACGAGGAACGTCCGGTAGCCACGCTCGCGCATGCTCCGAGCGAGGAAGGGGCCGCACCGGTCTTCGAGATGTCGCGCGTCGCGCTTTTCGTTCCCGAGGTAGCCCGTCGAGACGGCCTCGCAGCCGGTTCGGATGGTGTGTCGCGCCGGAATGCAGATTGGGTCGGGCGAGTAGGCGTTGGTGAAGGAGACGCCGCGGTCGACGAGTCGGTCGATGTTCGGGGTGTGGATTCGACTGTTTCCGAGCGCCTGAATCGTGTCCGACCGTTGCTGGTCAGTCATCACGAACAGGACGTTTGGGCGAGCATCACTCACGGCCGAACTCCGACCACCAGTAGTATAAAGATAGGCCACCGCGACGGTACGGGTACATGCCACCCGCAGCGAGTGCCTTCGACGTGACAGCCTACGCCGACTCGACCGACGACCTCCAGACCGAGGCGTTCCAGACGGCCATCGACGACTGCTCGGAGTCCGGCGGCGGAACCGTCACCGTCCCCAGCGGGACGTACACCGTCGGAACCGTCCATCTCCGAAGTAACGTGACGCTCTATCTGGAGGCCGGCGCGGTCGTCAGCCCCGCGAAGGACGAAGCCGAGTACACGGACAAGTTCATCGGCCCCGACAACGAGCGCATCTTCTTCCTCGCCGAGGACGTCGAGAACGTCACCATCGCCGGCGAGGGCGAGTTCGACGGCCTCGGAACCGAGTTCATGCGGATGGACACGCCCATTCAGGGCCACTCCAACGAGAGCGCGTCGCACCCGCTCATCTCGAACGGCCCCCACGAGGCGCGACAGGGCGACGCCTACCTCTCGCGGACGAAGGGGACCGAGGGCTGGCCCGTCGCGAAGCCCGACTTCCGCCCCGGTCCGATGTTCCGGTTCAACAACTGTACGAACGTCCGCATCCGCGACGTGACCATCCGCGACATGCCCGCGTGGACGCTGTCGTTCCACGGGACCGAGGAGGTCGACATCCGCGGGGTCGACATCCTCAACCACCTGCTCATCCCGAACTGCGACGGCATCGCGCTCGGCGACACGAAGAACGTCCACATCTCCGACTGCACCATCCAGTCGTGCGACGACAGCATCACCTTCGGCGCGCGACCCGACGAGCCGGTGACCTGCGAGGGCATCGTCGTGACGAACTGCACGCTCCGGTCGAGCGCCTGCGCAATCAAGTTCGGCTCGGGCACCGACGACACGATTCGCGACTGCCTGTTCCAGAATATCGTCGTCCAGGAGTCGAACCGCGGCCTCGGCATCCAGCACCGCGACTCGGGCGTCGTCGAGAACGTGCTTTTCACCGACATCGTCGTCAACTCCAACATGCTCCCCGGCCCGTGGTGGGGCAAGGGCGAACCCATCTACGTCACGTCGGTCCCGCGGGACGACGACACCGACCTCGGCGGGATTCGGAACGTGCGCTTTTCGAACATCGTCGCGCGCAGCGAGAACGGGGCGCTCGTCTACGGCTCCGAGGACTCCGACATCGAGACCGTGGAGTTCGACAACGTCCGCATCGAACTCACCGGGAGCGAGCACGCCGACGAGGTGGGCGGCAACTTCGACCTCCAGCCGAGTTCGGTCGTCACGCCCATCTTCGCCAACGACATCGCCGGCGTCCACGTCGAGAACGCCCGCGACGTGACGATGCGCGACGTGACCGTCGAGTGGGACGACACCGACGACCTGCCAGACTACTACCGGAGCGGACTGGCCTGCGAGGACGTTGACGGCCTGCTCGTCGACGGCTTCGTCGGCCGACAGGCCCACCGGGACGACGACGCGGCGGCGATTTCGCTCGTCGACACGACGGACATCACGGTTCGGAACTCCCGGGCGACAGCGGGCACGGGGACGTTCCTCTCGCTTTCGAACACGGACGGCGAACGCCTGTTCGTGAACAACGACCTCATCGACGCCGCCGACGCCGGCGACGTGGAGTCGTTCGAGCGGTCGGGGAACGCCCTCCCGCGGTAACCCGTACGTTCAAGCCGACGCGACAACGACAGACGAACGCGAAAACGCGCAGTCGAGCGCGCGGCGTTCGATTCGGTTCGGATAGCCGTATCGCCGGCTATGTCCGCTAAGACGGCTGTTCTCCCCGTGAACGGTGGTTTTTTCTCCCGAGCGGTCGACGGTCGAGTCGATGGTTCAAGAGCTAACGCTAGCCGAAGCCAAGACGATTCTCGACGCGGCGGAGGAGAAAGCCGAAGAACTCGGCGTCCCGCTGAACCTCGCGGTGACGAACAGCGAGGGGAACCTCCTCGGGTTCCGCCGGATGGACGGCGCGAAGCTCGTCGCGAGCAACATCGCACAGAACAAGGCCTACACCGCGGCCGCGGTCAAGAAGCCGACCCACGAACTGAAGGAAGGAGCCGAACCCGGCGGCGACGTGTACGGCCTCCACACCACCGACAACGGTCGCGTCGTCGTCTTCGGCGGCGGGTTCCCGGTCGAACACGACGGCGTCGTCGTCGGCGCGGTCGGCGCGAGCGGCGGCGCGGTGTCCGAGGACATGGAAGCGTCCCAGGCGGGGCTCGAGGCGTTCGAACCGCTCCGCTGAGACGCCCGCGTCGGAGTCGCCGAGTTCGGGTTCGGTTCCGACGACACCCAATCCAGCGTACCTGTCCTCACGGTCCCTTTTCGGTCAGAAGCGGACGTACGCCGAGCGGTCGGTCTCGGCCGCGTAGAGGCACCCCGTCATGTCCGCGACGTAGAGCGTCGAGCCGTCCGGCCCGCCGAGCGTGCAGTTCGTCGGGCGGTTCTCGGGGAACGGGTGGCGTTCCAGCACCTCGCCCGACGGGGAGAAGACGTAAATCGACGGCCCCGGTCCGCCCTTTTCCCACCCGGCGCAGGCGACGATTTCGCCCGACTCCGTGAGCGTCATGCCGTCGATGCCGCGGTGGTCGCCGAAGTCGTGCAGTATCTCGCGGGGGCCGAGCGACCCGTCGTCCCGAATTGGGTAGGCTCGCAGGTCGGTCTCTTGGTCCGGGCCGTAGGTGCATTCCGCGACGTACAGTCGCGTCTCGTCCGGCGAGAGGAGGATGCCGTTCGGCCGGTCCATCTCGTCGGTGAGCTGGACGAGTCGCCAGTCGTCTCTCGGGTCCGCTCGCTCGGCCCGGAAGACGGAGGTGTGGCCGAGCAACCCCCGGTCCTTGTCGTCGGGGTCGGTGAACCAGACGTCGCCGTCTCGGTCGATTTCGAGGTCGTTCGGCCCGTTGAGCGGCGTCCCCTCGAACTCGTCGACGACGACCGACGCGGGCTCGTCCGGGGTGAGCGCGGCGATGCGGTGGCCCTCGGCCTCACAGGCGTACAGCTCGCCGTCGAGGCCCTCGTGAAGCCCGACCGCGCCGGCGGTCGAGTCGATGTAGACGCCGGTCTCCCCCGTCTCGGGGTCGTATTCGAGGACCCGATGCTCCGTTATCTCCGTGAATCGAACCGCGTCGCCGGTCCAAATCGGGCCCTCAGTCGCCCGGAACGGACCCGCGACTCGCTCGAACTCCCATGCCATCGAGTGGTCGTTCTTTCCACGGGGACTTAAACGTCGTCCGACGGGCTCGGAGTCGGTCGCTCGGTCGTGAGATTCCGTTTTGTCAATTGCAATTCCAATTTTAGAAACAAGATAGGGAGGGACGTTGTCCAACGGAAGCGACACAGCACTGTCCGAATTACGGACTCGGCACAGAACAGAATCCGAGAAGAAGTATAAAATTATTTTGATAGTTTGAGTAAGCAACGTTCGAAATGTCATATTGAGTTTCCGAGAAGAATATATTTTAGAATACTTTGCTCAAATACATACCCTAATTGAATAATTTTGTCCATATTTAGTCGGATATAGATTCTAAATGTACTGTTTTTCAAGTATTTATTCTAATTCAGGTATATCTCGTTTAGAAATATCAACTAGAATTTATATATACTATTTTGATAACTCTTCGTGAGAAACCAACCGATAACGGTATCCCCGGGAATCGCGACTCGTCGCGGAGACAAACGATGAGTCGCGGATGCGCGCGTGAGAGAGCAGTCGACGGCGGAGAAACCGACCCCGGTCGTTACCCGCGACAGGACGTGGTTCCGTAGAGGAGGGCGGCGTCGGTCGATTACCACTGCAAACCGAGTGGTGTGCTAGAAGACACACAACCACGTTGTTCCATATTGTTCATACAGCATTCCACTTTGAACCGAGAATATTGTTTTAGGTTACTATACGGTATCTTTATGTGCCATTGCAACTCTGTGAGAATGAGTAACGTATGTCGAGAAAAGACATCACACAGACGCGGTCGCAGGTGGGGTCGAAATCGGAGTCAATCCGCGCTCGGTTCGGAGACGCGGCGAGTCGTCGGAACTTCCTCAAGGTCCTCGGGACGGCCGGCATCGCCGGTCTCGCCGGCTGTTCCGGCGGCGGTGAGAGCTACAACGGTGAAGAGCAGACGACGGCCTCGGGCGGCGACGGCGAGGGGACGGAGACGGAGACGTCGTCCGGCGGCGACTCCGGGAGTTCGACGCTCCGCATGAGCGCGACCCAGCGCTTCGGGACGGTCGACCCCGCGAAGGGGACGGACTACACGCAGGTGCTCGCGCTGGTCAACCTCTACGACCCGCTCGTGTTCCCCGACACGGAGGGGAACCTACAGGGACACCTCGCCGAGGACTGGACCGTCTCGGACGACAACCAGACCTACACGTTCACGCTCCGCGAGGGCGCGACGTTCCACAGCGGCAACCCCGTCACGGCGGAGGACGTGCAGTTCTCTGCCGAGCGGTTCCTCGATATCAACCAGGGTTACTCGTCGCTGCTCGGGAACGTGCTCTCGAAGGAGAACGTGACCGTCGAGGACGAGCGGACCGTGTCGTTCACGCTCGACCGCGTCCACTCGCCGTTCCTCGCGACGCTCGTGTTACTGTTCGTCGTCGACAAACAGCAGGTCCTCGACAACGCCGAGGACGGCGACTTCGGCGACCGCGGCGACTACGCCCAGTCGTTCCTCAACGACAACGACGCCGGCTCCGGCCCGTACGAGCTCGCGGGCTTCGAGCGGCAGGCGCAGATTTCGTTCAGCCGCTACGCCGACTACTGGGGCTCGTTCAAAGACGGCGCGTACGACAACGTCGTCGTCCAGATCATCACCAACGACCCGACGGTTCGCTCGCTGATGAAGACGGGCGAACTCGACATGTCGAGCCAGTACCAAAGCGAGGAGACCTACGAGGCCCTCGCGGCCGAAGACGACATCCGCGTCGAGTCGGTCCCGACGGTGACGACGTTCTACTTCAAAATCAACACCCAGAAGGCCCCGACCGACGACCCCGCCGTCCGCGAGGCGATGGCCTACGGCTTCGACTACGAGACGGCGCGCAACGAAATCGCGCCGGGGTCGCTCCCCGCGCAGGGGCCGCTCCCGACCTCGTTCGGCGTCCACAACGACGACATCGTCCAGCCGACCTACGACCCCGAGAAGGCGCGGCAGATTCTCGCCGACGCCGGCTACGAGGAGGGCGACATCACCGTCCAGAACACCTACGTGAAGGACTACGGCCTCGAAGAGAAGATGGGCCTGCTCTTCCAGCAGAACATGGACGAAATCGGCATCAACGTCGAGTTGAACCCCCAGACGTGGGGGACGATGACCGAGCTCGCGACGAGCGTCGAGGGGACGCCGCACATCAACCAGGTGTTCTACGGCCCGGTGTATCCCTCGCCGGACACGGTGTTCTACAACCAGTACCACTCTGAAGCCGCCTCGACGTGGATGAGCATGGAACACCTCGAAGACGAGGCGGTCGACTCCCTCATCGACGAGGCGCGCTCGACGGTCGACGCCGACGCCCGCGCCGAACTGTACGCCGAAGTCCAAGAGCGCATCGCGAACCAGTTCCCCGCCCTGTTCATCTTCGTCCAGTCGAAGAAACACGCCTTCGCGGACGACGTGAAGGGCTACACGTTCCGGCCGTCGATGAGTTTCGACTACTGGTTCCCCGACTTCTACCAAGAATGAAGTACTGGCAGTACCTCGTGCGCCGGCTCGCGGGCATCCTCGTGAGTCTCATCGGCCTGTCGATAATCATCTTCACCACGTCACGAGTGCTCCCCGGGAACCCCGCGCGGATGGCCCTCGGCGCGCTCGCGTCGGAAGAACAGGTGCAGGCGCTCGCCGCCGAGATGGGACTGAACAAGCCGATTCCCCTGCAGTACCTCGACTACATGCGGGGGCTGCTCGTCGGCGACCTCGGGACGAGTCTCGAGACCAAGCGCGCGGTCAGCACCGACATCGTCTACTACCTGCCGGCGACGCTCGAACTCATCACGGTGTCGATGTTCCTCACCGTCGTCATCGGAATTCCGCTCGGCGTCGTCGCCGCGCAGAACAAAGACGGGCTCACCGACAACGCGACGCGACTCGTCGCGTTCTTCAGCGTGAGCGTGCCCGGCTTCTTCATCGCAATCATGTTCCAGCTGCTGTTCGGCTACCTCCTCGAGTGGCTCCCCATCACGGGGCGGCTCGGCTCGGAGTTCGGCTCGGGCGTCTCGCGGTTCACGGGCTTCCTGCTCGTGGACACCCTGCTGTCCGGGAACCTCGCGGCCCACGTCGACGCGTGGGCGCACATCATCCTCCCGGCGCTCGCGCTCTCGCTCGCCGGCATCGGACAGGTGATGCGCATCACCCGGTCGAGCATGATTGACGTGAAAGACCAGGACTACGTCGAGGCCGAGCGCGGCTTCGGCCTCCCCTCGTGGCTCGTCACGTACAAGTACACGCTCAAGAACGCGTTCATTCCGACGCTCACGATTCTGGGGCTGCTGTACGCCTCGCTTCTGGGGAACGCGTTCCTCATCGAACTCGTCTACTCGTGGCCCGGCCTCGCGTCCTACGGCGTCACCGCGGTGCTGAACAACGACTTCAACGCCGTCGTCGGCGTCACGATGACCATCGGCGTCGCGTTCGTGAGCATCAACTTCCTCGTCGACGTGCTCTTGGGTCGCGTTGACCCGCGCATCAGACTGGCGATGGAGGAGGCGACATGAGCGCCGAGTCAGCGGGCGTCCTCGACCGGTTCGTCTCGGCCGAGCGCCGCGAACTCTGGCAGCGGTCGTGGAAGCGCTTTACGAGTAGGCCGATGAGCGTCATCGGTCTCGGAATCATCATCGCCATCATCTTGCTCGCCGTCTTCGCACCCGTCGTCGCGCCGTACCCCGAACACGCCGGGAAGTTCACCGACTTCTCGAACACGCTCCAGCCGCCGAGCCTCGACCACCCGCTGGGGACCGACCACGTCGGCCGCGACGTGCTCTCGCGCATCCTCTTCGGCTACCGACTGTCGCTCATGCTCGTGGGCGTCGTCCTCGGCTTCGGCGTCCCCGTTGGCGTGCTACTCGGCCTCGTCGCCGGCTACTACGGCGGCTGGACTGAGACGATTATCATGCGGGCGACCGACACGGCGCTCGCCTTACCGCCGCTCGTGATGGCGTTGGCAATCACCTCGGCCTTAGAGCCGACGCTGACGAACGCGATGATAGCCATCGCGGCGCTGTGGTGGACGTGGCACGCCCGCCTCGTCCAGAGCATCGTCGCCAGCGAGCGCGGCGAGGAGTACGTGCAGGCCGCGAAGCTCGCCGGTGCGAGCACGCCGCACATCCTCTTCCGGGAGATTCTCCCGAACACGCTGTCGCCGATTCTGGTCAAGGTGACCCTCGACGCGGGCTTCGTCATCCTCATCGGCGCGGGCCTGTCGTTCATCGGCGTCGGCGTCCAGCCGCCCCAGCCCGGCCTCGGCACGATGGTCAGTCAAGGAACGTCTTACCTGCCCGACTCGTGGTGGGTGAGCGTCTTCGCCGGGCTCGCCATCTTCGTCCTCGTGATGGGGTTCAACATGCTCGGCGACGGGCTTCGCGACCTCTTCGACGTGGAGGTGAACCGATGAAACTCGACGAGCCGGTCGCCGAGAACCCGCTTTTGACCGTCGAGAACCTCGAAGTCGGCTTCGAGTCGTTCGACGGCTTCGCGGAGGTCATCGACGGCGTCAACCTCTCTATCGGCAAGGGCGAGGTCGTCACCATCGCCGGCGAGACCGGCTGCGGTAAGTCGGTGACGATGAAGTCCATCCTCCGCCTGCTCAACCAGCCGCCCGCCCGCGTGAACGGCGAAATCACGTTCGACGGGACGGAGCTGCTGTCGCTTTCGGACCGCGAGTTCGAGCGCGTCAAGGGCCAGCGGATGAGCCTCGTCTTCCAGGACCCGATGTCGAGTCTGAACCCGACGTTCACCATCGGGGAACAGCTCACCGACACCGCGCAGTTCGGCGGCGACAGCGACACGGGCGTCGTGGAGTTCTTCCGCCGCCGCTTCAGCGGCGAGCGCGACGAGGCGCGCGAGCGCGTCTTGGAGATGCTCCGCGAGGTCCAGATGCCGGACCCCGAGAACATCATGGACTCGTACCCGTCGCAGCTGTCCGGCGGGATGCGTCAGCGCGCGCTCATCGCGCAGGCCCTGCTGAACGAGCCGGACCTGCTCATCGCCGACGAGATCGGCACCGCGCTGGACGTGACGATTCACGACCAGATTCTCGACCTGCTGAAGGACCTCATCGAGAACCACGACCTGAGCGTCCTGATGATCACCCACAACCTCGGCGTCGCCCGACAGGTGAGCGACCGCGTGTACGTCATGTACGGCGGCCGCATCGTCGAAACCGCGCCGACAGACGAGCTGTTCGAGAATCCGAAACACCCCTACACGCAGGGGCTCATCGCGTCCATTCCGCGCCTGACGGGCGACGAGATGGCGACCGGTATCGACGGCTCGATTCCCGAGTACCTCGACCCGCCGCCGGGCTGTCGGTTCGCGCCGCGGTGTCCCTACGCCACCGCCGAGTGCGAGCAGGCCCGCCCGGAGATGTACGAGCGCGGCCCGCAGACCGGCGTCGAGTGCGTCCTCTACGACGAGGCCGTCCCGGCGTCCGAGCGGCCGACCGTCGAAGAGACCCGGAGCCACATGACCCGGCGACCGGGCAAGCAGACGGGGGGTGACTGACGTGTCCGAACCCCTGCTCGAAGTCGACGACCTCGAGAAGTACTTCCCCGTCAAAAGCGGCATCATCAAGCGCACGTCAGACTACGTGAAGGCGGTCGACGGCGTCTCGTTCGACATCGAGCGCGGCGAAACCCTCGCGCTCATCGGCGAGTCCGGGTCCGGAAAGAGCACCGTCGCCCGGACGATTATCGGTCTGACCGGCGCGACCGGCGGGACCGTCAGGTTCGACGGCGAGGACATCACGAACGCGACCGACGAGCAACTGGCTCGCCTCCGGTCGCGCGTCCAGATGGTGTTTCAGGACCCCACGTCGAGTCTGAACCCACGGCGGACCATCGGCAAGTCGCTCGCGGTCCCGCTGAAGGCCCGCGGCGTGGCGAAGTCCGACCTCCGGGAACGCGTGGTCGACCTGCTCGAACGCGTCGAGTTGAACGACGAGTACTGGAACAAGTACCCCCACGAGCTCTCCGGCGGCCAGAAACAGCGGGTGAACATCGCCCGCGCGCTCGCGGTCGAGCCGGAACTGCTCTTGCTCGACGAGCCGACGAGCGCCCTCGACGTGAGCGTGCAGGCGAAGATTATCGCGCTCCTCGAGGACTTACAGGAGGAGTTCGGGCTCACCTACCTCTTTATCACCCACGACCTCTCGTTGGTCCGCAACTTCGCCGACGAGACGGCCGTGATGTACCTCGGCGAGATTCAGGAACGCGGCCCCACGGAGGAGGTCTTCCAGCGGCCGCGACACCCCTACTCGCGGGCGCTTCTCTCCGCGATTCCCGTCACGACCGACGAGGAAGAGGCGTACAAGCCGCGGCACGAACCGCTCCGGGGCGAAATTCCGAGCCCGCGGGACGTGCCCGCGGGCTGTCGGTTCCACACGCGGTGTCCCTACGCGACGGACGCGTGTTCGACCGACGAACCGCAGTTCGTCGCGGTCGACGCCGGCCCCAGCGTCCGGTGTCACATCTACGACGAGGCGTACGCCGACGCGTTCGACGACGTGCCCGAGGTGGCCGTCGCGGCGGTCGCCGACGAGACAGTCGCATCGAACACCCACGAACCATGAAGATAACCACAGACAACATCGACGACTTCGCCACCGGCGCGACCGTCCTCGGGACCGGCGGCGGGGGCGACCCCTACATCGGGAAGCTGATGGCACAGCAGGCAATCGAAGAGCACGGCCCCGTCGACCTCATCGACCCGCGCGACGTTCCCGACGACGCGCTCGTCATCCCGAGCGCGATGCTCGGCGCGCCGACCGTGATGGTCGAGAAGATGCCGAAGGGAACCGAGGCGCTTTCCGCCTTCGAGGCGCTCGAAACGCACCTCGGACAGGAGGCCTACGCGACGATGAGCATCGAGGCGGGCGGGCTGAACAGCACCGTCCCCATCGCCGTCGCCGCCGCGCTCGGACTCCCCCTCGTGGACGCCGACGGCATGGGCCGGGCGTTCCCCGAGGTGCAGATGGTGACGCTCACGATGGGCGGCGTCAGCGCCACCCCGATGAGCATCGCCGACGAGAAGGGCAACTCGCTTCTCGTGAACACCGTCAGCAACGAGTACGCCGAGGCGTTCGCCCGCGTGACGAGCATCGAGATGGGCGGTGCGTGCATGATAGGCACCTACGCGCTCTCCGGCTCGGAGGTCCGCGAGCACGCGATTCTCGACTCGATGTCCCTCGCCCACGACATCGGCGAGTCGATTCGCACCGCCAAGCACCGCTCGCAGGACCCCGTCGAGGCGGTTCTCGACCTCACCGACGGCTACG
Organism: Haloferax gibbonsii ATCC 33959; assembly: GCF_000336775.1. GTDB lineage: Archaea > Halobacteriota > Halobacteria > Halobacteriales > Haloferacaceae > Haloferax > Haloferax gibbonsii. The sequence continues at coordinate 159,331 of NZ_AOLJ01000005.1, forward strand.
AGCTGTTCGCGGGGAAGATAACCGACGTGGAGCGCCGAACCGAAGGCGGCTTCGCGGTCGGGGAGGCGACCCTCGACGGCATCGACGACTGCGAGGGCCGGACGTTCACCCTCGACTTCCAGAACGAGAACCTCGTCGCCCGCGACTCGGAGCGCGGCGTCGTGGCGAGCACCCCCGACCTGATTACCGTCCTGGACGCCGAGACGGGCGACCCCGTCACCACCGAGCGACTCGCCTACGGCCACCGGGTGCGGGTCATCGGGATGCCGTGTTCGCCGAAGTGGCGAACCGACGAGGGACTCGACCTCGTCGGGCCGGGGTACTTCGACTACAGCATCGACTACGAACCAATCGAAACTCTCCAGCAACCCAAACATGACTGACTACCGAATCGGAATCGACGTCGGCGGCACCAACACGGACGCCGTCGTCATGGACGGCGACGACAACCTCCTCGCGAAGACGAAGACCCCCACCACGGAAGACATCACGTCGGGCATCCTCAACGCCCTCGACGTGGTCCTCGACGACAGCGGCGTCTCCGAGGACGAACTCGACTACGTGATGCTCGGCACCACCCACGCGACGAACGCCATCACGGAGCGCCGCGGCCTCAACGAGGTCGGCGTCATCCGCATCGGCGCGCCCGCGACCCAGAGCATCCGCCCGCTCCTCGAGTGGCCCGACGACCTCGCCGAGGCAATCGGCAACAACGTCGCCATCCTCGACGGCGGCCACGAGTTCGACGGCCGACTCCTCAACGACCTCGACGAGGAGCAGGTCAGAGCGCAGGTTCGCGAGTTCGCCGACGTGGACGCCTTCGCCGTGACGAGCGTCTTCTCGCCCGTCCGCGACGACCACGAGACGCGGGTCGCCGAACTCATCCGCGAGGAGGTCGGCGACGACGTGCCCATCTCCGTCTCGAACGAAATCGGGAGCGTCGGCCTGCTCGAACGCGAGAACGCGACGGCGCTCAACGCCGCGCTCACCAGCGTCGCCTCGGAGGCCGCGAACGCCTTCGTCGACGCGATGAACGAACGCGGCATCGACGCGAACCTCTACTTCGGCCAGAACGACGGGACGCTGATGAGCGTCGACTACGCCATCCGCTACCCCATCTTCACGGTCGCCAGCGGCCCCTCGAACTCGGTTCGCGGCGCGGCGTACCTTTCGGCGGTCGAAAACGGCATCATCGTCGACGTCGGCGGCACGACCACCGACGTGGGCGCGGTCACCGAGGGCTTCCCCCGCGAGAGCAGCGTCGCCGTCGAAATCGGCGAGGTGAAGACCAACTTCCGCATGCCCGACATCATCGCCATCGGCATCGGCGGCGGCTCCATCGTCTCGACCGACGGCGGCGTCACCGTCGGCCCCCAGAGCGTCGGCTACAAGCTGACCGAGGAGGCGAAGTGTTTCGGCGGGGAGACGCTGACCGCGACCGACCTCGAAGTCGCCGCGGGCACCATCGACATCGGCTCCGAGACGCCGGACGTCGACGGTGAAATCGTCGAGGCCGCCCGCGAGTACGTCAGAGAGCGCGTCGAGCGCGAGGTCGACCGAATGAAGACGAGCGCCGAGCCGGTCCCCGTGGTCATCGTCGGCGGCGGGAGCATCCTCGTCCCCGACGACATCGCGGGCGCGAGCGAGGTCCACAAGCCCGACCACTACGAGGTCGCGAACGCCGTCGGCGTCGCCATCGCGCAGGTCTCCGGCGAGGTCGACCGCATCTACAGCCTCGACGAGATGGACCGCGAGGAGGCCATCCAGCACGCGAAAGACGAGGCCACCGACAACGCGCTTGCGGCCGGTGCGGACCCCGACAGCGTTGACATCGTCGACGTCGAGGAGGTCCCGCTTTCGTACCTGCCCGGCAACGCGGTGCGAATCAAGGTGAAGGCCGCCGGGGCGCTCGACCACTGATGACGGTCGAAATCGGCGTCGAGGAGATAGAGGACATCGCGCTCGGCGCGACCGTCCTCGGGACCGGCGGCGGGGGCGACCCCCACGTCGGCAAGCTCGTGGCGAAGCAGGCCATCGAGGAGTTCGGCCCCGTCGAACTTCTCCCCCCGGACGAACTGGACGCGGACGACTTCGTCATCCCGACCGCCCAGATGGGCGCGCCGACCGTCTCGGTCGAGAAGCTCCCCAGCGGGCGGGAAGCCGTCACTTCGATGGAGCGAATCGAGCGCGAACTCGGGAAGACCGCCGACGCGACGATGCCGATCGAGTGCGGCGGCATCAACTCGACGTTCCCCTTCGCCGTCGCGGCCCGCCGCGGCCTTCCCGTGGTGGACGCCGACGGCATGGGACGCGCCTTCCCCGAACTCCAACACGAGACGTTCAACATCTACGGCGTCAGCGGGACGCCCGCGGCCGTCAGCGACGAGCAGGGGAGCACCTGCCTCATCGAGACCGAGGACAACGACCAGTTGGAGTGGCTGGCCCGCGGCGTCACCGTCAGGATGGGCGGCGTCGCCTACGTCTCGGACTACCCGATGACCGGGACGCAGGTCAAAGAGACCGCCATCCCCGGCACGATGTCGCTCGCGAAGAACCTCGGCCGCGCGCTCCGACTCGCCGAGGACGACGCGATGAGCGCCATCCGCGAGGTGACCCGCGAGTCGATTTACGGCGAGGCGCGGTCGCTGTTCGAGGGGAAAATCGTGGACGTCCAGCGCCGCACCGAGCGCGGGTTCGTCTTCGGCCACGTCGATATCGACGGCCTCGACGGCGACGAGGGCTCGACGATGCGCATCGAGTTCCAAAACGAGAACCTCGGCGCGGCGGTCGACGGGAGCTACGTGGCGACCGTCCCCGACCTCATCACCGTCCTCGACCGCGAGACGGGCGGTCCGATTCCGACCGAGAGCCTCCGGTACGGGGCGCGGGTCCGCGTGCTCGGCATCCGGACGCCCGAGATAATGCGGACGCCGGCCGCGCTCGACGTGTGGGGGCCGGCGTCGTTCGGCCTCGAAGCGACCTACGAACCACTCGCGGACCACACATGAGTTTCGACATCCCACACCTGACGGAGGTAACGCTCGACGACCTCGAAGCGCTCGGCACCGGCGCGGGAATCCTCGGCACCGGCGGGGGCGGCAACCCCCGCCTCGGCCGCCTGCGACTCCAGACGCTCCTCGAAGACGACGCCTACCCCGACTCGGTCGAACTGGTCGACCCGCGGGACCTGCCGGCCGACGCCACCGTGGCGAGCGTCGGCGGGATGGGCGCGCCCACCATCAGCGTCGAGAAGTTCGCCGGCGGCGACGAGGAGGTGCAGTCGCTTCGGGCCATCGAGGAGCTCTCCGGCGAGACGGTCGACGCGCTCATCCCCGGCGAAATCGGCGGCGCGAACAGCATGGCCCCGCTGTGCGTGGCGGCGATGACCGACCTCCCCGTGGTCGACGCCGACGGCATGGGTCGGGCGTTCCCCGAGCTGCAGATGGACACGTTCTTCATCTACGGCACGCCCGTGAACTACGCGGCGACGACCGACGAGCGCGGCAATCAGGTCGTCTACCGGGACATCGACTCGGCCAAGCGCCTCGAAGACCTCGCGCGGGCCATCACCGTCCAGATGGGCGGCCGCTCGGGCTACGCCTTCCCGCTCATGACCGGCGAGTTCGTCTCGGAGTACGCGGTCCCCCACACCGTCTCGCTCGCCACCGAACTCGGGCGGGCGGTCGAACGCGCCCGCGACGCCGGCACCGACCCCGTCGACGCCGGCCGCGAACTCCTCGGCGGCGAGGAGCTGTTCGCCGGCAAAATCGTGGACGTACACCGGCGCAACCGCGACGGCTTCGCTCTCGGGAGCGTCACGCTCACTGGGTTGGACGAGGACGCGACTCTCGAAATCGAGTTCCAAAACGAGTTCCTCGTCGCGCGGGACGACGACGGCGAGCTTCTCACGACCGTCCCCGACCTCATCTGCCTCGTCGACACCGACACCGGCGCGCCGGTCATGACCGACGCCCTGCGGTACGGCCAGCGCGTCCGCGTCCTCGGCGTGCCCGCGCCCGAACTGCTCACGACGCCCGAGGCGCTCGACGTCATCGGCCCCGAAGCGTTCGGCTACGACATCCCCTACGACCCGCTCCCGCGGGACGAGACCGGGTGGTGACGCCGCGGTCGCCGCGGTCCCACCGCCGCCCTAACCGCTGAATCGCCCTCGGCGCCGCGTTTCGCGCGGCGTCCCGCGACCGAACCAACTCGTACCACCACCCCGCCCCGACGCGTTGACTAGCCAATTCGGCACAATTCACGTGTCGTTTTGATTCGTTTACGTCACCAGCAGTTTCAAATCGAACCCCCGAATACATCCGACCATGGAAAACCCCGACCTCACGTCCGCCGACGCCCCGTCCGACCCGAACACGCCGGAGGCGGTCCTCGAAAACTACCTCGACGAGCACGACTACGAGATATTCCGCGCGCTCAACGAGAACGGCCGCATCTCAGACACGGAGCTCGCCGAGCGCGTCGGTCTCTCCCGGACCGCGGTTCGTCGCCGCCGCGAGAAGCTTCAGGAGAGCGACGTGCTCGAAATCCTCGCGGTCATCGTCCTCCAGGAGGCCGACCTCGCCGACGCGCAGGTGCTCGTCTCGTTCAATCAGCACGTCTCTTCCGACGTGCGGACCGAGTTCATCACGATGCTCATCGACGAGGGACTCGTCTACAACACGAGTTCCTGTCTCGGCGAGTACGACCTCGTCTTCAGCGCGTGGCACACCGACCTGAACGCGCTGAAGGAGTACATCTGGGACCTCTTCGACGGCGAGGAAATCGTCGACGACTACACCATCATCCCGCTTCTGAAGACGTGGAAGGCGTGGGACAAAGAGCTGGACCGCCCCTGAATCGGTCGAGTGCGCGGTAAGGAGGACTCCTGTTCAGGTCAGGTCGTCCAGCGCGACTCGGAGCGCGTCGACGGCCTCGCCGAGTTGCGCCTGCGAAATCGTCAGCGGCGGCTGGAAGCGCATGACGTTCTTGTAGTAGCCGCCGACGCCCATGACGACGTTGGACTCCTCGCGGAGGTGCTCGCCGACCGCGGCCGCGAGTTCCTTGTCGGGCGCGGGGGCGACGTGCTGCGGGCCGGTCGTCCCCGGGTCGACGAGTTCGATTCCCTGCATCAGTCCGAGGCCGCGGGCCTCACCGACCACGTCGTAGTCGGATTCGAGCGTGGCGAGTTCGGCCGAGAGCCACTCGCCGTTCTCGCGGGCGTTGTCGATGATACCGTTCTGCAGTTCCTCGATAGTCGCCAGTGCGGCCGCGCAGGCGACGGGGTTGCCGCCGAACGTCGAGAGGTGGTCGCCGGAACCAAACGCGTCGGCGATTTCCGCGGGGGCCGTGAACGCGCCGAGGGGTAGTCCGTTGGCGATGCCCTTCGCCTGCGTCAGGATGTCCGGTTCGACGCCGAAGTGCTCGCTGGCAAACAGTTCGCCGGTGCGGCCGTAGCCGGTCTGGACCTCGTCGGCGATGAGGAGCGCGCCGTGGTCGTGGGCGATGTCCCGGACGCGCTTGAGCCACGCCTCCGAGGGGACGACGATGCCGGCCTCGCCCATGACGGGTTCGACGACGACCGCCGCGAGGTCGCCGCTGGTGTGCGAGCCGATGACCCGTTCGAGCGCGTCAGCGCAGTCCGCGCCGCAGGTGTCGCCGTCGCAGCGGGGACAGCGGTAAGCGTACGGCGGCGCGGTGTGAGCCACGTCGTTAATCGTCGGGGCCATGTCCTGCTTGTAGGCCCTGTTGCCGGTGAGCGCGAGGCTTCCGAGGGTGCGGCCGTGGAAGCCCATCTCCAGCGAGATGACCTCCTTGGAGCCGGTGTACTTCCGGGCGAGCTTGATGGCCCCCTCGACCGCCTCGGTGCCGGAGTTACAGAAGAAGGACTTCTGGAGGTCGCCCGGCGTCACCTCGGCGATGGTCTCCGCGAGGTCGGCCACCGGCCGGTTGGGGTGGACGTACGAACAGCCGTGGACGAACTCCTCTAACTGCTCGGTCGCGGCCTCGACGACGGCCTCGTTGTTGTGTCCGACGTTCGTCACCGAGATGCCGGAGAACACGTCGAGGTACTCGTTGCCGTCGAAGTCCTCGAGGGTGCAACCGGACGCCCGTTCGACCGGGACGTTCAGCGATTTCCAAATCGGCATGAGGTAGTCGTCGTACGCCGCCTCGACCGACGAGTTCGTCGTCCGTTCTCTCATGAACACAAGTTCTAAACTGAATCCTAATAAATTATACTGTGTAGGACAAAGTCCAAATTTAGACATCATCTTCGGTCGCAAGACGGTCGCACGGAACTCGAACGTGGCTGGATACCTCGTACTCGACTCCGTTCGCCACCGATGGCGTGTTGAACACAGTCCAAATAATCTCACCCTACTGGAACATTTATCAACATCTGGGACGACAGTCGGGGCAAGCGGGAGTCGCGAGCGACCGCCGCGCTCCCGAGAGCCGACCATGAAATCCATCAACCCCGCAACCGAGGAAGTCATCGAGACGCACGAGGAACACGACGAGGCGACGGTCGACGCGCGCTTGGACGCCGCGTGGGACCGGTTCGAATCGTGGCGCGAGACCCCGATTTCGCGGCGCGAGAAGTTGCTCGCGTCCGCGGCCGACGTGCTGCGCGAGCACAGCGAGGAGTACGCGAGCCTGATGACAGAAGAGATGGGCAAGCCCATAGAGCAGGCGGTCTCCGAGGTCGAAAAGTGCGCGTGGGTCTGCGACTACTACGCCGAACACGCCTCGGAGTTCCTGCAGGACGAGCACATCGGCACCGTGCCGGGGTCGAAAACGTACGTCTCCTACGAGCCCATCGGCCCGGTGCTCGCGGTGATGCCGTGGAACTTCCCGTTCTGGCAGGTGTTCCGGTTCGCGGCCCCGCACATCACCGCCGGCAACGTCGCCGTGCTCAAGCACGCGCCGAACGTCTTCGGCTGTGCCGACGCCATCGCCTCCGTCTTCGAGCGGGCGGGCTATCCCGACGACGTGTTCACCTCGCTGCAGATTCCCGCCGAGCGCGTCGCCGGCGTCATCGAAGACGACCGGGTTCGGGGCGTGAGTCTGACCGGAAGCACCCGCGCTGGACGGGCCGTCGCGGAGACGAGCGGCCGCGAACTCAAGCCGACGGTGCTCGAACTCGGCGGGAGCGACCCGTTCATCGTCCTCGACGACGCGCCGCTCGAAGCGACCGCGAAGCAGGCCGCGCGGGCGCGAACGCAGAACAACGGCCAGTCCTGCATCGCCGCGAAGCGCTTTCTCGTCCACGAGGGAGTCTACGACGAGTTCGTCGAACGCTTCACCGAGGAGATGCGCGCGCTGACCGTCGGCGACCCGACGGACCCCGGAACTGACGTGGGGCCACAGGCGCGGGCGGACCTCATGGAGACGCTCCACGAGCAGGTCACGGCGTCCGTCGAGGCCGGCGCGACGCTCCGACTCGGCGGCGAACCGCTGGACCGACCCGGCCACTACTACCCGCCGACGGTGCTGACCGACGTGCCCGACGACGCGCCCGCGAGGACCGAGGAACTGTTCGGTCCCGTCGCCACCGTCATCGAAGTCGAAGACGAGACGGAGGCGATTCGCGTGGCGAACGACACGCCCTACGGCCTCGGCGCGAGCGTCTGGACGGCCGACGCCGAACGCGGCGAGGCGCTCACGACGAAGCTCACCGCGGGTAACGTCGCCGTCAACCACATCGTCGCGTCGGACCCGCGAGTCCCCTTCAGCGGGACGAAAGATTCGGGCTACGGGACGGAACTCTCCCGACACGGGATTCGGGAGTTCGTCAACACGAAGACGGTCTGGGTCGAGGACGCGCCCGCCGACGAGTAACCGGCCCAGTCCCCGGCGCAACGACCGCGACGACACCTGCGACGATACCCGGAAGGCGAATCGAGCGCGGACGCTTTTTTTCGGTTCTGCGAGTTGACTACCGTTCGAACCGCCGGCCGTTTGGCGATTTTCCGGTGAATCGGCGGCCAGTTTGTCGTCCCAGACCATGATTCCTTATTGAACTGTGTTCCTTATTTCCTCTAAAAATTGAACACAGTAAGATATATAGTGGGTAAGTTAGAATGTGGTGATGTCAATCATAACCATGACAGGAGAACTCTCACGCGTCCTCTCGAAGCGCGACGTGTTCGTGCTCGCACTCGGGGCGATGATCGGATGGGGTTGGATCGTACAGACGGGGTACTTCATCGACCAGAGCGGGGTCACCGGCGCGATTTCGGCGTTCATCCTCGGCGGGTTCATGGTGTCCGTCGTCTCGCTCATCTACGGCGAACTCGCCTCGGCGATGCCCTTCGTCGGCGGCGAACACGTCTACAGCATGCGGGCGTTGGGGCCGGCCGGCTCGTTCGTCTGCACGTGGGCGATAATCTTCGGCTACATCAGCGTCGTCGCGTTCGAGGCGGTTGCGCTCCCGAGCGCCCTCGCGTACATCGTCCCCGGCTTCAACGTGTTCGAACTCTGGACGGTCGCCGGCCAGCCGGTCTACGGCACGTGGGTGGCGACGGGCGTCATCGGCTCCGTGGTCATCACGTACCTCAATTACCGGGGGGTCCGCCCGGCCGCGCAGTTCCAGGCGATTCTCGCGCTCGTCATCACGCTGTCCGGCCTGACGCTCCTCCTCGGCGCGCTGTTCAACGGCACCTCGCCGTCGTCGCCGCCGCTCGCGGGAGCCGGCATCGGCGGCGTGTTCACGGTCGCCATCATGACGCCGTTCATGTTCGTGGGCTTCGACGTGATTCCGCAGGCCGCGGGCGAGGCCGACGTGTCGCCGAAGGTCCTCGGCGGACTCATCGGGCTCTCGGTCGCCTGCGCCGCCGCGTTCTACATCGCCGTCATCTGGGCGGCCGGACAGGTCGCCACGGGCGCGACGCTCGTCGAGAGCTCGCTCCCCGCGGCGACGGCGATGGAAATCGCGTTCGACAGCGTGACCATCGGCCGCATCATGGCGCTGGCCGGCCTCGCGGGCATCCTCACGAGCTGGAACGGCTTCGTCCTCGGAGCCAGTCGCGCCATCTACGCGATGGCCGACTCGAACATGCTCCCCGAGACGCTCGCGACGATTCACGACGACCACGACACGCCGTCGACCGCAATCGTGCTCGTCGGCGGCCTCGCGGCGCTCGCACCCCTGTTCGGCGAGCAGATGCTCGTGTGGGTCGTCAACGCCGGCGGCCTCGGCATGGTGACGGCGTGGCTCCTCGTCGTCGTCTCGTTCCTCGTGCTCCGGTACCGCGACCCCGACTTCGACCGGCCGTTCAAGCTCCCGGCGGGATACGCGGTCGGCGCGCTCGGCCTACTGCTGACGGTGTTCTTCGTCGGGCTCTACCTCCCCGGTTCGCCCTCGGCGCTGGCGTGGCCCTACGAGTGGGCGATGGTCGGCGGCTGGTGCCTGCTCGGCGTCGTCCTGCTGGCCGTCGCCGGCGGGCTCCCGACCCGGACGGAGGCGAAAGCGCACCTGAGCGCCCAGCAGCTCGAAGACTAATCCGTTCGCGGAGCCGACGAGAACCGCGTTACGACACGTCGGGAAGCAGCGCGTCTTTCAGTTCTTCGAGTTCGTAGTCGTTCAGCGGGTTCGGCTCGTCTTTGATGGTCGTGATGACGAACGTCGAACTCGTCCGCGAAATCTCGTCTATCTCCTCGAACTCCGAGATGAGGTCCTCGACCATCCCGCGCGAGGCGAGGTGCGAAATCAGGACGAAGTCGGTGTCGCCGAGCGTGAAGTACACCTGGTTGACGCCGGGCACCTCGCCGAGTTTGTCGCCGACCTCCTTGTGGTACTCCGAGCCGTACTCCGCCCAGACCTCGGTGATGAGCGTGAGGTTCAGCCCGGCCTTCTCGAAGTCGATGTCGAAGATGTCGTTCTTGATGATGCCCTGTTCTTGGAGCCGTTCGAGGCGGTAGTGAACGGTCGACTTCGGGATGCCGGTCTCCTCGGTTATCCGGTCGGGACTCCCCGATTCGAGCGTCCCGATGGCCTTGAGGATTCGAAGGTCCTTCTCGTCCATGAACCGTAATCAGAAGTGCAACGATATTATTGTTCTGCGTCCAATCCCCGCTTCGTCACGGAGATAGCGGCAAGACGGCGGTGAGAAGGGCGCGGCGCAGACGCCGGAGGTCGTCGCCGAGGCGGTCAGCGGTCGGGTCGAACGCCGAGGTTCGACGCGTCGGGACCGAACTCGTCGGCCAACAGCGCCGGTACGTCGTCCGGACGAACGTCCGAGTACCACCGGTTTCGCGGGTGGATGGCGACCGCGGCCCCCTCGGCGCTACAGAGTCCGAGACAACTCGTTTCGGCGACGTGGACCCGCGACCAGAAGACGCCACGGTCGCGCAACCACGAGGTCACCGCGTCGTACACCGCCGTGCCGTCGGCCTCGGCGCAGTCGGCGTAGTCGGACTCTCGGCTGTTCGTGCAGACCAGCACGTGGTCGGTGAAGCCGTGCTCGCGGACCTCGTCGGTTCGGTCGCGCATCAGTCGGCCGCGGGAGCCGAGTCCCGGCCCGCAATCGGGGTCGCCGACTCGGACTCGCCCGCCGACCGAAACTGGGCGTGCGCCGCCGCGAGAACCAGCCACAGGAGGAGCTGTCCGAACGCGAACAGTCCGGCGAGTCCGGTTTCGAGCGTCGGCGACAGCGCCCCGTGAACCGCGTTTTCGGGGGCGACGACGGCGACGGCCGCGAGCAGACCGAACGGAACGACCGCACCGACGACGGCCGCGACGAGGCCGCTCGACTCGCGCAGGCGGGCGTAGGCGTAACCGGCCGAGAGACAGGCGAGCGCCCCGGCGAGCATCATCCCGGCGTAGAGCGGGAGCCGCGTCGCCACCGAAAGCGACTGCTCCGCGCCCGGCGCGGCCGGCGGGAGGACCAGCCACGGCGCGCCCGAGACGGTGACGAACCCCGCGAGCCCCATCAGGTAGCTCCTCGTGGCGTCTGGACCGGGAATCGCCGGTTCGAGGAAGAAGAACGCGACCCCGAAGAACGCGCCGCCGAGCACGACGCCCCACAGCCCGCCGGCCGCGACGCTCACGGCCTTCGTGACCGCCATCGACACCGCGGTGTCGTGATGGCCGCCGCCTTCGCCGGCGTGCGAGTCACCGGAGTCGTGGCTGTGAGCGCCGTCGGTCTCGTGGCTGTGAGCCCCCTCCGAATCGTGGCTGTGGGCGCTCTCCGCCTCGTGACCGTGACCGCTCTCCTCGACGGCGGCGTGGTTCAGTTCGTCCGCGTAGGCGACGAGGGGGTTGGCGACGACGGCCATGAACAGGCCGAACACCAGTCCGGCGACCAGCCCCGCCTTCACTCCCCGCGTCAGGTACTCGGCGAACATCGTCAGTGGCAGGCGATACCGGCCGCGTGGCGGAAGTTGTGCAGCGAGTCGTGGACGAGCGGGTCCTGCACGAACAGGAGCGTAAAGCCCAGCGCGGCGATGAAGAGGGCTCCCGCGGCCATCTGCGTGGGAGCCAGTTCGGTTCGGGCGCGTTCGATTCGACCGTTGACGGTGTTCGCCGTAGCCATGGTAAACTCAGATTGATGAAAACCAAGTTTGATTGTAAAACTTTCGAAGACAAGCCAGATTGTGTTTCAGCAACTGAAATTTAATAACTCGGCGGGTCGATTTTATGAAAGTTGATTTGCTGTACTCCAAGCACAATTGTTTTCAAACCGCGCCCGGATTGTCGAGTCGAATGTCACAGGTAACGCTCCCGCACGACGCCAAGGCGGGACCCACGAAACCGGAGGTGAGAGCGGTCACGCTCGACAAACTCGGCTTGCGGCCGACGGACCACTTCGTCGACGTCGGCTCCTGTACCGGCTCGGTCACCATCGAGGCGGCCCGGCGGGCCGAGCGCGTGACCGCCGTCGAACGGAAACCGAAGCGGCTGGACGTGACGCGGAAGAACCTCGGGGCGAACGACTACGACGCCGACGTGACGCTCCGCGAGGCGGAGGCCCCCGAGGGGCTTCCGGCCGACGCCGACGCGATGTTCGTCGGCGGGAGCCGGAACTTCGAGGCCGTCCTCGACCACGCCGTCGAGACCGGCGTGGACCGAGTCGTGATGAACGTCTCGCGGGTCGAACCAGCCGGCGACGCCATCGAGGCGTTCCGCGAGCGCGACCTGCTCTCGGAGGTCGTCCAGTTGCAGGTGAGCCACGGCTACGAACTCGCCGGCGCGACGAGTTTCCGGTCGAACAACCCGGTCTACGTCGTCGTCGGTCGGCGGGGCGCGGAGGGGCTATGACCGTCTACGGCATCGGCCTCGGCCCCGGCGACGCCGACCTCGTGACCGTCAAGGGGAAACGCCTGCTCGAATCGGCGGCGGTGGTCTACTCGCCCGGCCGACTCTCGCGGACGGTCGCGCTGAACCACGTCCCCGAGGAGCGCATCGGCGACCTCGACTTCCCGATGACGCGCGACCCCGACGAACTCCGCCGCGCGTGGAAGGAGGCCGCCGCCGAGGTGGCCGCCCGCGCCGACACGGAGGACGTGGCGTTCGTGACCCTCGGCGACCCCAACGTCTACTCGACGTTCGGACACCTCCGCCGCACCCTCGACGCGTTCCACCCCGAGGTGGACCTCGAAGTCGTCCCCGGCGTGAGCGCGATGACAGCCTTCACGACCGCGCTCGGCGTCGAAATCGAGTCCGGAACCGGGCTCGCGCTCCGCGAGGCCGCGAACGGCTCCGCGCCGACCGGCCCCGACCGCATGGTGCTGTTCAAGGTCACCGACGCGCCGGCGACCCACGAGAAACTGACCGAGGCGGGCTACGACGTTCGGTTCGGCCGCCGCCTGTTCATGGAGCAGGGCGAGACGGTCGTCACCGACGACCCCGACGAACTCGCGGAGCGCGACTACTACACGCTGGCCTACGCGGAGCGCGAGGGCGTCGAGCGCGACGTGGCGACCGCCGCGTTCGACGGCGTCGAATCGGGGGGGTCGGCGTGAGCGCCGACGGCGACGCGGACACCGGCTTCACCGACGAGGAGGGGATTCCCTTCGTCGGCGCGGGACCGGGCGACCCGGACCTGCTCACCGTCGCCGGAAGAAAGCTCGTCGAGGACGCCGACCTCGTGGTTCACGCGGGGTCGCTCGTCAACAGCGAACTCTTAGACGAGTTCTGCGCCGACGCCGAGCGAGTCAACAGCGTCGGCAAGGACCTCGAAGAGCTGATTCCGCTGATGGCCGACGCCTACGAGTCGGGCCGAACCGTCGTCCGACTCCACAGCGGCGACCCGGCGATTTACGGGGCCGCCTTGGAGCAGATGGACGCGCTGGCCGAGGCGGGCGTTCCGACGTATCTCGTCCCCGGCGTCACCTCGGCGTTCGCCGCGAGCGCGACGCTCCGAACCCAGTTGACGCTGAACGAGGTCTCGAACCACGTCGTCTTCACTCGACCGCAGGGTCGGACGCTCTCGCCCGAGGAGGACCACATCGGCGACTTCGTGGGCTTCGGCGACACCACGGTCTGCATCTACCTCGGGACCCACGCCGTCGCCGAGACGATGGACCGACTGCTGGACGAGGGTCACGACCCCGACACGCCCGTCGCGGTCGTCTACCACGCCTCGTGGCCTGACGAAGACGTTATCGAGGGAACCATCGAGACCATCGGCCAGCGGGTCGAAGACGCGGGCTACCGCGCCTCCGCGCTCGTCATCATCGGCGAGGCGGTGACCGGCTCGGACTACGAGCGGTCGTTCCTCTACGGCGACTGGGCCCGCGGCGGCGACGCGCCGAACGACGAACCAGATTCCGATTCCGACTCCGAAGCGCAGGAGCGTGATGCGCAATGAGCGACGCAGACTCCAACACCAACTCCAACTCCGACGCCGACTCTGATTCCGGAAGCGGCCACTGTAGTACCCCCGACAGCGACGGCGAGGTCGCGGACGAAATCGCCATCGTCAGCTTCGAGCGAAAGCTCGACACGGCGGAGGAAATCAAGCGGGACCTCGCGGACGACTACGACCGGATAGACGTTCTCACCTACCACGGCGACGTGTTCGCCGACCACTGGGGCGAGTACGACTGCTTCGTCGGCCTCATGGCCAGCGGCATCGCCATGCGGAAGACCGCCGGCCTCCTCGACGACAAGTGGGAGGACCCGGCGGTCGTCGTCGTCGACGAGGAACTGACGTGGGCGATTCCGCTCACCGGCGGCCACCACGGCGCGAATCAGGTCGCCCACGACCTCTCGAAACTCGGGGCCGTCCCGGCGATGACGACGGCCTCGGAGGCCGCGGGCAAACAGGGCGTCGAGAGCAAGGCGAAGGCGCTCGACTCCCACGTCGTCAACGGCGATTCGACCGTGGCGACGAACCTCGCCGTCCTCAACGACGAACTCGGCCCCGTCGCCCGACTCGACGGTCCGAAGGCGGTCCTCGTCGGCGACGACGTGACGGTCCTGAAACGAAACGGCGACGACGGCGTCGTCCTCGGGACCGGGAGCGTCTCCGGCGCGAAGAAAGCGCAGTTCCTGACGGCGTGGGAACGGGCGCTCGACGACGCCGACCGCGACTTCGACGACGTGGAGTTCGTCGCCACCGGCACGCGAAAGGCGGACGAACCCGGCATGCTCGACGCCGCCGAGGAAATCGGCGTGGGCGTCGTCTACTTCGAAAAGGAGACCCTCACCGAGTTCGAGGGACCGACGCCCTCGCGGTCGAAGGAACTCATCGGCTGGCCCGGCATCGCCGAGGCGAGCGCCATCGCCGGCGGCCGCGACCACGAACTGGTCGTCGAAAAGCGGCGCTACGACGACGCCGTGACCGTGGCGGTGGGACGATGAGCGACGGCGGCGGACCGGCGTCCGGCTCCAGCGACCGCAACGAAGTACCCGACGACTACGGGACGCTCTACGTCGTCGGCATCGGCCCCGGTCTCCCGGACCACATGACGAAGCGGGCGAAGGAACTCGTCTCGACGTCGGACTGCGTCGTCGCGTCGAACCTCTATCAGGAGTTCCTCCGCGACGACGGAACGCTCCCGCCGGAAGAAAGCGATGAGGGGCCGGAGGTCGTCCGCTCGTCGATGGGAAAGCAGGTCGAACTGACCCGCGAGGCGTTCGAGCGCGTCCGAAACGGCGAGGACGTGGTCCACGTCTCCGGCGGCGACCCGAACGTCTACGGGAAGTCCGACCTCGTGTTCACGATGGCGAAGACGGACGAGGCGACCGACGTGCCGATCGAAATCGTCCCCGGCGTCACCGCGGCGCTCGGCGGCGCGGCCATGATGGGCGCGCCGCTGTCGAACGACTTCTGTACGGTCTCGCTGTCCGACAAGTGGCGCGGCTGGGACGAGATCGAGGAGAAACTGCGCGCGGCCGCCATCAGCGGCTTCGTCATCGTCCTGTACAACTGCTGGCGGAACTACGAACGCGCCATCGACGTGGTCCGCGAGGAGCGCGCCGACGACGTGCCGGTCGGTATCTTCAACGACGCCGGCCGGGGCGAGGCCGGCCGCAATCTGGACGACGAGACGTTCTCGGTGACGACCCTCGGCGACGCGAAAGCCCACGACGACGACGTGGGCGGGATGGGAACCTCGATTCTCATCGGCACTCACGAGACCGAACCCTGGAGCAACGACTACGAAACGTACCTCGTCACGCCCCGCGGCGGGCGCGACGTCGACGACTTCTAACGCATGAGCAAATCAGACACGGAATCCGAATCGAAGTGCGGCGGAGCGAAGACCGAGACCGAGACGACGACAAAAGCGGACACGGAGGCCGAGGACACGCCCTCGAAGTGCGGCGCGTCGTCCTCGAAGGCCGACGGCGAGTCATCCTCGAAGTGCGGCGGCGGGTCGGGCGGGTCGAAGAGGGAACAGACCGCGGAGAAGGTCGAAGCAACCATCGAGGACTTCGACGGCGAACCGGGCCAACTCGTCGCCGTCGGCCTCGGACCCGGTCGCGCGAGCGAGATGACCACGCTGGCGAAAGACACCCTCCGCGAGGCCGACCACATCGTCGGCTACACGACCTACATCGAACTCCTCCCCGACGACATCGTCGAGGACGCCGAGGACATCTACTCGACGCCGATGTGCGGCGAGGTCTCCCGGACCGAGGAGGCGGTCGACCGAACGCTCGCCGGCAACGACGTGGCAATCGTCGGAAGCGGCGACCCCAACGTGTACGCGCTGGCCGGCCTCGCGCTCGAAATCCTCGAATCGAAGGGCGCGACCGCGAGCGTGGTCGACTTCGACGTGGTCGCGGGCGTCCCGGCGGCGCAGTCCTGCGCGGCCCGGCTGGGCGCGCCGCTCGTCAACGACACCGTGACCATCAGCCTCTCGGACCACCTGACCTCGATGCCGACCATCGAGTCGCGACTCCACACGGCCGCCAAGGAGGGCTTCACCATCGCCATCTACAACCCGTGGAGCCGCAAGCGCCGGTCGAACTACGAGAAGTGCTGCGAGATTCTCCTCGAACACCGCGCGCCCAACACGCCGGTCGGCATCGTCCACGGCGCGGGCCGCGACGACGAGGAAGTCGAAATCGTCGAACTCCGCGAACTGCCCGACCTCGGCGAGACCGACCTCGTGGACATGACGACGACGCTGCTTGTCGGCAACGAGGAGACCTACGTCTGGGACGACCGGATGGTGACGCCGCGAGGCTACGAGCAGAAGTACGAGTACTGAGATGTTCGAAATCGCAATCGACCGAGACGCCTGCGACGGCATCTTCGCCTGTCTCGCCCGCGACGGGCGGTTCGTCGAGGACGACGACGGCCTCGCCACGATCGACCCCGACGCGGCGGGCGTCGTGCGCGTCAAGCGCACCGACGAACGCGTCGTCGCTCTCCTCGAAGGAGACGCCGAGGCGGACGAAGACGCGGCGCTCGCGGCCCGAGCCTGTCCGCCCGGCGCGATTTCGGTCCGGGAGGTGGACGCGTGAGCGACGTCGGCGTCGACCCCGCGGACGACCTCCTGGAGAGCGCGCCCGAGACGGCCTACCTGTGGGGCCACGTCGCCGGCGGCGGCCGCGTCGAGCCGGGGCAGTTCACGGCGCTGACGAACGACGAGACCTGCGCGAACCGCCTCGCGGCCATCGCCGGCGGCGGCGACATCGACCGCCGGGAGACGGAACGAGAATACGCGCACAACACCGCCGTCACCCGCGTCAAAGACGAGTACCACGTCATGGTCGAAGGCGACGTGGTCAGAAGCGCGAGCGCCGCGTTCGGCCTCCCCGTCGGCGACGACGCCGGCGGCTACCGCTTCGACGCGTTCGAAGACCGGCGAAAACAGCTCCTTCGGGGGCTCCTCGAATCCTGCGGGACGGTCTGTTTCAAGTCCTCGGCGGGGACGGTCGGCATCTCGTTCGTCCACGACGACCGGGCGCTCCTCGAAACCGCGGACCGACTGCTCGACGCCTGCCCCGCTGACGCGCCGACCGGCCCGATTCAGGAGACCTCGTCGGGCGGCCACTGGTTCGGTATCGACGACGACGCGGCCGCCGGCTTCGGCGAGTGGGTCTACGAGGGCAGCGACGGGACGAGCCTGTTCGCGCCGACGCGGCGGCGAAAGCTCGTCCGCAGTCTCGAAGAGGCCGAGAACGCATGAGCCTCGAACGGCCCGACCCGGCGCTCGACGACGACGCGGTGCTCCTCGTCGGCCACGGCTCGCGCCGCGAGGCGTCCAACGAGCAGGTGCGGACGCTCGCGGCGAAGTTGGAGTCGCGGCTGTCGGTTCCGGTCGACGCGGCGTACATCGAACTCGCCGAGCCGTCGATAGACGACGCAATCGAGTCGCTGGCACCGACCTGCCGGACGATGACCGTCGTCCCCCTCTCGCTTTTCGCCGCGAGCCACGTGAAAAACGACGTGCCGCTGGCGGTCCAGCGGGCCCGCGCGACCCACGACGACACCGAGTTCCGGTTCGGGTCGCACCTCGGCATCCACCCCTCGCTCGTGGACCTGCTGGACGAGCGGGCGCGGGCGGTCGAGTCCGACCTCGGCGTCGACCGCGAGGACGACGACGTGGCGGTCGTGCTCTGCGCCCGCGGGTCGAGCGACCCCGACTCGAACGGCGACGTGCACAAACTGGCGCGCCTGCTGTACGAGGGCCGCGGGTTCACCCGCGTCGAATCGGCGTTCATCGGCGTCACCACGCCCCGGTTGGAGGAGACGCTTCACACCGTCGCCAAGGACCGCCCGGACGCGGTCGTCGTCCTCCCGTACATGCTCGGCGACGGCGTGCTGACGGGGCGAATCGTGGACACGGCCGAGACGTTCGACGAGGAGTACCCCTACGTCGACGCCGGCGCGTCGGGACCGCTCGGCGCGGACGACCGGGTGGTCGAGACGCTCGCCGACCGGTATCGAGAGGCCCGCTCCGGGAGCGTCGAGATGTCCTGCGACACCTGCAAGTACAAGGTCGAACTCGCCGGCTACGAGGACGACGAGGGCGGCGCGCGCGCGATGCTCCGCTCGCTCGTCCATCAGGCCGAACACGCCGACCGAACCGACGTGGACGACGACCCGCACGTCCACGACGCCCCCGAGAAACACGTCGCGGTCTGCACGAACCAGACCTGCGCCGCCAGCGGCGCGGCGACCGTCCTCGAAGAGCTCAGACAGGGCGTGCGCGACGCCGATGACTGCGACGTGCACGTCTCGCGGAGTTCGTGTCTCGGCCAGTGCGGCGACGGCCCGATCGTCGCCGTCTACCCCGACAGCGTCTGGTACGGCGGCGTGACGCCCGACGACACCGACCGCATCGTCTCGTCCCACCTCGAACGGGACCGCATCGTCTCGAACCTCGTCCACCAATCACTCTAACCATGGCCTGCGCAGAACTCGAAGCGCTCCGACTCGCGCTGTTGAACATCACCGGAACGACCGACGAACACGCGAAGCGACACGCCGAAGCCGAACTCGAAGACTACCTCGACGACCCCGGCCCGATTCAGGCGCTCGCGAACGCGACCACCCTCGACGAGGCCCAGCGGCATCTCGACGCCGCGCTCGTCGACCTCGAAGAGGAGGCGACGCGAATCGACGAGGACGACCCGCAATCGGGCTACCTTCGGGGACGGCTCGTCGCCGTCCGCGACGCCGAGCGGTCGCTTCGCCGCATCCGCGAGGGAGCCGATGCGTTCCTCGACGACCTCGGAGAGGCGCACCACACGCTCCACGACGCCTTCCCCGTCGAGGACTGAGTCCCGATGGCACCGTCCCCACTCACGGCCCGCCGCGACCTCGGGGAAGTCGAGCCCGCGAGCAGTCGCCACAACTGGGCGCGCTCCGCGGTCGAAGCGACCGCCGACGCCGTCTTCGTCGGGACCGCGGACGGCCGCGTCGTCGCGCTGGAGACTGCTACCGACGCGACCAGTGCCTCCGACGCCGCGCCCGACGCCGGCGAGCGCTGGCGGGCGCGCGGTGAGCACTCCGTCGTGTCGATGGCCGCGACAGACGACGCCCTCGTCGTCGGCGAGCGCGGCGGCGACGGGCTGGTTCGCGTCCTCGACGCCGAAACGGGCGTCGCCCGCTGGACGTACGCGACGGCCGACGACGTGGGCACGGCGACGAAGGACTCGCTGTTCTTCCGACCGTACGTCGTGGACCTCGCGGTGACGGGCGACAGAGTCGTCGTCGCCGCCCGGCGCTACGAGCGGGACGGCGAGGACAGGGCCTGGCGGAGCGTCGTCCTCGGGTTCGACCGAGACGGACGGCTCGCGTGGCGCAGACACGTCCACGCGTCGCCCATCGCGGTCGCCGCCGAGGGGGACCGCGTCGCCGTCGCGTACAACCGCTGTCCGAACCCCGAACAGGACGGTCTCGTTCTGCTCGACGCACACTCCGGGGCGCGGGTCGCGTCGTGGGACCCCGACACCGACGGGGACCGACGCGTCGGCGACGTGGCCTTCGCGGGCGACGCCGTCGCCGTCGCCAGCCACGGCGACAAACGCGGCTACCTCATCGATTTCGACGGGGAGACGCGGTGGCGACTCGACCTCGCGACCGAGCGCCGCGTCGGCGACGAGACCGTCTACGCCTACCCGAACCACGTCTGCGTCGCCGACGGAACCGCCGTCTTCGTCACGGGGAACACGTTCGCCGGGTCGACCCGCGACCCGGACGCGCGACACCCCGACGAACACACCGCGGTCGGCGTCTCGGTCGACGAGGGCGAGCGCCTGTGGACCCGCGACACCGGCGGGTTCGCACGGGCGGCCGTCGCCACCGGCTCGCGGGCGTTCGTGCCGTCCGCCCAGCACTTCCGGGAGCGAGAGGCCGAGCGCCACGGCGTCCACGTTTTCGCCCCCGACGCGGGGCACGTCGAAACGGAGGGACTCCCCGGTATTCCGACCGCCGTCGCCGCGGGCGGGGGCGTCCTCGCGGTAGTCGAGGAGCCGGTCGAGTACCACGACGAGGGCGTCACTCGCGGGGCGTACCGACTCCGCACGCGACCGATTCGATAGGAGCACACCATGCCAAAAGAGACGACCGAGTCCCGGCTACTGACCGTCCGCCGAGCGCGCGGCCTCGGCGACCCGCTCGGCCGACAGGTCGGACAGGGGAATGCGCCGCGCGCCCGTCTCGGAGACGAGGATGTCGGTCACGCCGATACCGTCGTCGCCGGCGTCGACGACGACGACCGAGGCGTCGGCGGTGGCGAGGTGCCGCGCCGCCGACCGGGTCTGTCCGGTGGGACTGCCGTCCGCGACGTTGGCCCGGCCGTCGGTGACGACGACGACGAGCGCGGCGTCGGCGTCCGAGCGGTCGATGACCCGGCGCGCGGCGTCCAGCCCGGACGGAAGCGGCGTCCTGTCGCCCGTCGGGAGCTCCTTCAGGTGCCGCGCCGCCAGCGTCACGCTGTCGGTCGGCGGGAGCAACACCTCGGCGTCGTCGCCGGCGACGGCGACGAACGCGACCTCGTCGCGCTGTTCGTAGGCGTCTTCGAGGAGCGACAGCACGGTGCCTTTCACCCGCCGCATGGCGGCGCGCATCGACGCGCTCGCGTCCACGACGAACACGACGAGCGTCTCGGCCGACCCGCGGGCGACCGCGGTTCTGAGGTCCGACCGGGTGACGCGGGAGCGCCCGGCCGAGGCCGCGGCCCGGACCGAGGCGGGAACGTCGATGTCGTCGGTCTCGGTCGCCGGTTCGGTCCGCACCCGCGAGCCTCGGCCCTGCCGCGACTCCCGAACTGCGGCGCGGCTCCCGTCACCGGGCGTCTCCGCGTCGAGGGTCGCCTCTTCGACCGGCGGGCGCTCGGAGTCGCCGATGGCGGCCCGGCTCTGCCCGGGGAGAAGCGGCGTTGCTTCGTCGGGGTCGTCGTCTTCGGGGCCGTCATCTCCGGAGTCGTCGGTATCGCCGTCTCCGGAACTTCCGTCTGCCGAATCGCCGTCTTCGGGTCCGCTCTCGTCGGCCCCGCCGACCGCTCCACCTCGGTCGTCGCAGCCGGCATCGTCCCCGTCATCGTCGTCCCCGGCATCGGAATCAGAAGAATCTCCCGCGGCGTCGGAACCGGCTTCCTCGCCACCGTCGTCGTTGCGGCCGTCGCCTCCACCGTCGTCGTCTCTATCGCCACCATCGCCGTCGTCTCCCCCGTCACTATCGCCGTCGCCACCGGCACCTTCGCTCCCGTCACCGCTACCATCCTCCTCGCCGTCACCGTCGTCCCGGTCGTCTTCCCCGTCGAAGTGGTCGTCGAGCACGTCGTCGACGTTCGGGTCGTCGTCGAACGGACGGCTCTGCAGTCGGTGGGGGAGCGCGAGCGCGGCCGCCTCGCGCACGTCGCTTTCGAGGACTTTCGTCCGGCCGTCGAGCGCCGCGAGGGTGCGGGCCGCGCGGGCGATGGCGATGTCGGCGCGGTGGCCCTCGACGCCGGCGTCGACGCAGAGTTCGGCGATGTCGCGCTTGAACTCGGCCGGGAGCGCGACCGAGTCGAGGCGGTCCGTCGCCTCGCGGAGCGCGGTTTCGAGCGCCGCCGTCCCCTCGCGGTGGGCGTCGGCGACCGTCTCCGGGTCGTCGCCGTCCGCCAGCGCCCGGTCGATAATCTCCACGCGGTCGTCGATGTCGCGGCTGCCGACGACGGTCGCCTGGAGGGCGAAGCGGTCCCGGAGCTGGGGGCGGAGGTCGCCCTCCTCGGGGTTCATCGTCCCGACGAGGGTGAACTCGGCGGGGTGTTCGACGCTCACGCCGTCGCGCTCGACGCGGTTGACGCCGCTCGCGGCCGCGTCCAAAAGCAGGTCGACGAGGTGGTCGTCGAGGAGGTTCACCTCGTCCACGTAGAGGATGCCGCGGTTCGCGCGGGCCAAGAGCCCGGGGTCGAACGACGCCTCGCCGTCGAGCGCGTCGGCGACCGAGAGCGTGCCCGCGACCCGGTCGCGGGTCGCGCCGAGCGGGAGCGTCACGAGCGGGACCGACCGGCGCTCGACCGCGGGGTCGTCGCGGGCGCGACACGAGTCGCACTGGCGGGCCGGGTCGTCCGGGTCCGGCGGACAGCCGTACGGACAGCCAGCGACGACTTCCTGTTCGGACAGGAGGTCGGAAAGCGCGCGGACCGCGGTCGACTTCGCGGTTCCCTTCTCGCCGCGAACGAGGAGTCCGTCGAGGTCGTCGTTGGCTCCGACGGCCAGCAACGCTCGTTTCAGTTCGTCTTGCCCGACGATAGCCGAGAACGGCAGCGTCTGAGTCGTCATCGAATGCGAAATCGTACTTGCAGTAAGACAATAACACTTTATCAATGACACCGACAATCGGACTGTACACAGCGACGGAAAACGAGTTGGGCGCGGTCCAGCGGGCCGCGCGCCGACTCGACGGAATCGACCTCGTCGTCCGCTCCGCGAGCGATTTGGACGACGTGACCGACGCGGACGCCTTCGTCGACGAGTTGGAGTCGGCGACGGCGGCCGTCTTCTGGCTCCACGGGGCCGAAGACAGCATGCCCGGCTACGACCACGCGGTCGAACGGCTCGAAGCGGCCGGCGTGCCGCTCGTCGTCAAGGCCACCGGCGACGCCTTCGCGCGGCGGGACACGACCGTCGCCGACGCGGACCGCCGGCGCGTCTGCGACTACCTCGACCGCGGCGGCGCGGTGAACGTCGAGAACCTCTGTCGGTTCCTCGCCGCCGAGTACGCCGGCGTCGAGACCGAAGTCGACGACCCGGTCGAACTCCCGACAGAGGGCGTCTACCACCCGGACTACCCCGGCGTCGAGTACGACGAACTGCTCGACACTCACGATCCCGACAAGCCGACCATCGGCGTCTGGTTCTACGAGTCCCACTGGACGCACGCGAACACCCGGTACGTGGACGCGCTCGTGGAGCGACTCGAGTCGCTCGGCGCGAACGTCCTGCCCGCGTTCTGCAACCCCGCGACCGACGAGGAGGGACAGGAGAACGCCGAGTGGGTCGCGCGAAACTGGTTTTCGGACGACGACGGCCCCGTCGTGGACGCGGTCGTCAGCTCCTTCATGTTCTCGCTGTCGATGAGCGAGCGCGGCCGCGACGCCGACGACGAGGGCGCGGACGCCGAGGACGTGTTCCTCACCGAACTCGGCGTTCCCGTCTTACAGGCCGTCACGACCATGCGCTCCCGAAGCCGGTACGAGTCGAGCGACACGGGCGTGATGGGCTTCGAACTCGCGCTGTCGGTCGCGCTCCCCGAGTTCGACGGCAACGTCATCACCCACCCGATAAGCGGGAAAGAGCGGATGGAAGACGAGGCGGGCGTCGGGAGCGCGCCGAAACAGCACTTCCCCATCGAGGACCGGGTCGACCACGTCGCCCGACTCGCGGTCAACTGGGCGCGGCTCCGCCACCTGCCGAACGACGAGAAGCGCGTCGCGGTCGTCCTCCACAACTACCCGCCGAGCGACGACGGCATCGGGACGGCCTTCGGGATGGACAGTCCCGCGAGCACGGTCAACCTCCTGTCCGAACTCCGGGGTCGGGGCTACGCCGTCGGCGACCTCCCCGCGGACGGGCAGGCGCTCATCGACGACCTCACCTCGCAGTTGACTCTCGACGACCGCTGGGTCGCGCCCGAGGACGTGCGTGACCTGAGCGTCGACGTGGTCTCACCCGACCAGTACGCCGACTGGTTCGCCGACGCCGACGAGCGATTCCGAGACAACGTCGTCGACGAGTGGGGCGACCCGCCCGAGCGACCCTTTGCGATTCCGGGCGTCGAGTTCGAGAACGTCCTCGTGACCGTCCAGCCCCCGCGCGGCTTCGGGATGGACCCCTCGAAAGTGTACCACGACTCGGACCTCCAGCCCCCGCACGACTACGTGGCGTTCTACGCGTGGCTCCGCGAGGCGTTCGAGGCCGACGCCGTGGTCCACCTCGGCACCCACGGCAGCCTCGAATGGCTCCCCGGCAAGACCGTCGGCCTGAACGGCGAGAGCGCACCGGACCAACTGGTCTCGGCCCTCCCGAACGTCTACCCGTACATCATCAACAACCCCGGGGAGGGGACGCAGGCCAAGCGCCGGTCCTACGCGGCCATCGTGGACTACCTCACGCCGGTCATGCGCACCGCGGGGACCTACGACGACCTCGCGGGCCTCGAAGAACTCGCCCGCGAGTACCGCGAGGCCGGCATGGATGAAGCCCGACCGGAGCGCGGCGACCAACTCCGCGAACTCCTCCTCGACGCGGTCGACGACCTCGACCTCGCGGTCGAACTCGGGTTCGAAGACGCCGACGCGGTCGGTGACGCAATCGGCGACGCGGATGCCGAAGTCAGTTCCGAGCAGGTGGACTTCGACGAACTGGTCGAGCGCGTCCACGAGTACCTGACCGACGTGAAGACGACGCAGATTCGGATGGGTCTCCACACGATGGGCGAACCGCCCGAGCGCGACCGACTCGTGGAGTACCTCGTCGCGCTCACCCGCCTCCCGAACGCCGACACGCCGAGCCTCCGCGAGAGCGTCGCGGGCGTCATGGGCGTCGACTACGACCGGATGCGAGACGAGCCGGGGACGTACGACGACGACCTCGGGATGTACCTCTCGGAGGCCGCAGACCGCGTCTACGACCAGTGCGTCGAACTGGTGTCGGCCCTTGCCGAACGCGACTTCGACGTGCCCGAGTCGGAGGCCGACGCCGACCCCGACGACGAGGTGAACATGAACCTGCTCGTCGTCGATATCGACCAACTCGGCGACGCGCGGGCGAAACGCGGCGCGCACGACGACCTCCGCGAGGTGCTGGCGTTCGTCTGCGACGAGGCGGCCCCGCGAATCGCGGCCGCTGAAGACGAGATTCCGCAGACTGCGGACGCCCTCGACGGCGAGTACGTCCGCCCCGGCGGCTCCGGCGCGCCGACCCGCGGCGGGGTGGACCTGCTTCCGACCGGGCGGAACTTCTACACGCTCGACCCGCGGAAAGTCCCGGCCAAGCCGGCGTGGAGCGTCGGCGAGCGCGTCGCCGAGGGCGTTCTGGACCGCCACTACGACGACCACGGTGAGTACCCCGAGGAGTTCGGGGTCGTCGCGTGGGGGACGCCGACGGTCCGGACCCGGGGCGAGACCATCGCGCAGGTGCTCGCGTTCATGGGCGTCGAACCGGTGTGGACCGACGCGGGCCGCGTCGACGACGTGGAGCCGATTCCGCTGGACGAACTCGACCGCCCGCGAATCGACGTGACCACCCGCGTCTCGGGGCTGTTCCGCGACGCGTTCCCGCAGGCCGCGAGCGTCGTCAACGACGCCGTCGACGCGGTGGTCGAACTCGACGAGCCCCACGAGATGAACTACGTGAAAAAGCACGTCGAGGAGGACGCCGCCGAGTTCGAATCGGAGGGCGTCGACGCCGACGAGGCCGAGACACTGGCCAAACACCGCGTGTTCACGACGACGCCCGGCGGCTACGGCGCGGGGACGAACAAGGCCGTCGACGAGGGCGAGTGGGACGACCGGAGCGACCTCGCGGACGTGTTCGTCCAGTGGGGCGGCTACGCCCTCGGGAGTCGCGGCAGCGTGACCGAGGCCCACGACGCCTTCGAGCGCCGCTTGAGCGGGGTCGAAGCCACGGTGAAAATCGAGGACACCGCCGAACAGGACGAGTTCGACTCCTCCGACTGGTACGCCTTCCACGGCGGGTTCGTCTCCGCCGTCGGCGAGATTTCCGGGAGCGACCCGGCCTCGTACGTCGGCGACTCCAGCGACCCCGACAACGTCAGCGTCTACACGAACGAGGAGAAGGTCCGCAAGGCGATGCGGGCGCGCGTCCTCAACCCCGACTGGCTCGACAGCATGGAGGAACACGGCTACAAGGGCGCGGGCGACCTCTCGACCACGGTCGACGTCGCGCTCGGCTGGGACGCGACCACGGGCGTCGTCAGCGACACGCTCTGGGAGAGCCTCGCCGACGCCTACGCCTTCGACGAGGACCGACAGGAGTGGCTGCGCGACGTGAACCCGTGGGCGCTCGAAAGCATCACCGCGACGTTCCTCGAAGCCATCGACCGCGACCTGTGGGACGCCGACGACGACGTGAGAGAGCGGTTGCAGGACATCAACCTCTCCGTGGAGGGCGACCTCGAAGCGAACACGACGAACGCCATGACGCAGACCCAATCCGATGACTGAACGAGACGCCTACGCCGACCTCGGCGCGACGACGCAAGAAGCGATGGACATCGCGGAGACGAGCATGGACATCGTCCGGACGTTCGTCCCCGACGAGACGCTGACCGACCGACTGCGACAGAAGGCGGTCCACTCGACCGGCGACATCGAGTTCCAGCACCTCATCCGGTGCCAGAACGACCCGGTCGTCGCGGGCGCGAGAGCCGTCCTCGACGAGCGACCCATCGTGACCGACATCACGATGGCGAAAGCCGGTATCACCGGCCGCGGTCACGACTGCCCGGTGCGGAAGGCAATCGGAAACGGAGCCGAACTCGCCGCCGAGACGGGCATGACCCGGACCGCGGCCGCGGTGCTCGAACTCGACAAGGAGGGCGTCTACGACGGCGCAATCGCGGTCGTCGGCAACGCGCCGACCGCCGCGTTGGCGCTGTGCGACTGCATCGAAAACGGGACCCGACCGGCGGCCGTCGTCGCGACGCCCGTCGGGTTCGTGAAGGCCGAAGAGAGCCGAAAACGCGTCCGCGAAATCGCCGACGAGTACGACGTGCCCGCGGTGACGAACGTCGGGAAACGCGGCGGAAGCGGCCTCGCGGCCGCGCTCACGAACGAGCTGATTCACGTCGCGAGCGACGTTCGCAACGGCGACGTCGACCTCGAGGACCATGCGTGAGGACGACCCGTACGACCTCGATTCCGGGGTGGACCCGGCGACGTTCGCCGCGGCCGCGCCCGAACCGAGCATCGACGGAATCGACGGGAGCGGCGAGGACGCCGAGGGCTCCGCGGTCGCCGACGCGCCGGTCTACGCGGTCGGCGTCGGCCCCGGCAACCCGGAGTATCTGACGCCTCGCGGGCGGCGAGCGATTCGGGAGGCAGACGTGGTCGTCGGTTTCGAGACGGTCGTCGACTTCGTTGCCGACGAGACCGACGCCGACCTGCTCACCTGCGGCTACGCCGACGAAGCAGAGGCGCTGTCCGAGTTCGGGAGGCGCGTCGCGGCCGGCGAGCGCGGGACGGCGGTCCTCATGGGCGACCCGAACCACTCGGGCTACCAGTTCCTCGGGAAAGTCCAGCGGGCCGTCGAGCGACCGGTGCGGGTGATTCCGGGTATCTCGTCGCTCCAGATAGCCGCGAGTCGCGCCCGGACGCCGATGGAGGACACGCGGTTCGTCACGCTCCACAAGAGCGGGTCGCTCGACGCCGACCTCGACCGACTGGCCGGGGCGGTCGGCGAGCGCCACCTGCTCGTCCTGCCGCGGCCGTTCGACTGGATGCCGGGCGACATCGC
This sequence comes from Haloferax gibbonsii ATCC 33959, assembly GCF_000336775.1. GTDB lineage: Archaea > Halobacteriota > Halobacteria > Halobacteriales > Haloferacaceae > Haloferax > Haloferax gibbonsii. The sequence continues at coordinate 187,202 of NZ_AOLJ01000005.1, forward strand.
GGAGTTCCTCGTCGATTCGGGCGCGGACGAATCGCTGGACGCGCTCGTGCTCGAACGGCTGACCCACGACGACGAGCGAATCACCCGAACCACGCTCGGCGACCTCCGCGAGTCGGCCGGCGGGAGCGGTCCCGACTCGACGCCGTACTCGGATCTCTCGGTCCTCGCCGTCAGAGCGCCCGTCGACGCGACAGACTGAGCCGCCCCACACGGCGGTAGTTAGGCTCGCCTAAATTTCGAAGACGTTTTAACCATTTAGGGAAGCCTAAAACACATGGCAAACGACGGACACAGCGGTCGAGAATCGACGCGGCGCGAGTATCTGCAGTACGGCGGGGCGGTCGTTGCGGGTGGTCTGCTCGCCGGCTGTACCGGTGGCGGCGGGTCGGAGACGACCGAATCCGAAACCGAGACGACCACGGCGGCGACGACCGAATCGACAACCGAGGCCGAGACTGAGACGACGACCGAGACATCCGAGTCCTACTCGGTATCGATAGAGCCGATGGGGGAGGTCACGTTCGACTCGGTCCCGGAGACGTGGGTCGCGAACAACGGCAGTTGGGCCGACATGGGCGTCGCGCTCGGCCTCGACGCGCCGATGGGGGTCTGGCTCACCGGCCGGTACCACACGCAGTACTACGACGAGATTCCGGGCGTGAGCGTGGACAAATCGTCGATTCGACAGCTCTGGGGCGACAGCGGCGTCGGCAAAGAGCAGTTCTACGACATGGACGCGGACGTGCACATCGCCGACCCGAACTTCCTCAAGAACCGCGGTCAGTGGAGCGACGCCGACGTCGAGGAGATCAGCACGCAGGTCGGTCCGTTCTTCGGCAACAGCATCTTCTCGCGCGGCTACGCGTGGCACGATGACTACCGTTACTACGACCTCTACGAGGCGTTCGAGAAGCTCTCGCAGGTGTTCCAGCGCGAGGACCGCTTCGAGGCGTTCGAACAGGTCCACGACGAGTTCCAGGCGAACCTCGCGTCGGTCGTCCCCGGGCAGGGGGAGCGGCCCTCGGCCGCCGTCGTCTGGGGCGGCGGCGACGAACCCGAGGAGTTCTACCCCTACATCATCGACGAGGGAACGAGCTTCAAGCACCTCAACGACCTGAAAGTCAACGACGCGCTCGCGGCGACCGACGTGAAGGACTTCTTCAGCAACCGCGGCGCGGTCGACTTCGAGACGCTCTTGGACGTCGACCCCGAGGTAATCCTCCTGCGCGGACAGGAGGCCAAGGACCGCGAGGAGTTCCAGAACACGGTCATCTCGTTCATGGAGAACCACGAGGTCGCGAGCGAGCTCACCGCCGTCAAGAACGACGACGTCTACCGCGCCGGCGGACTCTACCAGGGCCCCATCACGAACCTCGTCGTCACGGACCGCCTCGCGCAGACGCTGTACGACGCCGACGAGCGCCTGTTCGACGCCCAGCGCGTCAGCGACATCGTCAACGGCGACCTGTAGTCGGTCCCGCTTCGCGGCCCCGCTTTTCCCGTTTCGCTCCGCCGTCGAGCGGCGCGTTCCGCCAGAATTCTTATATGTTTTTAGGCCAGCCTAAAACACATGGCGACCAGCCGAGATATCGGGCGGACACCGGCGGCCGACGCGGCCCCGGACGACCGCGCCGCGTCAGCGACATTGCACAGTTTCCTCAACTGCTACCTCCACGAAATCGGCGGTCACGAGGTCGTCGACGCGGCCGAAGCGCCGCTCGAGGCCGACTGTAAACGTGGAGTTCGACTCCCGCTTCCGGAGCAGAAAATCGAGGTTTTCGTGCCGCTTTCGTACTATTCCGACGGGGGCCGACACCTGTTCGGCGGGCCCGGCGTCTCCGTCCTCCCGGACGGCCGGGTCATCGACCTCGACTACCTCCGGCTTGCGCGATTGCTCCTCGAAGAGCTGTCGCTCGCCCGCGACGCGCCGGGTGCGGTGGACGAACTGCTCCTCCGGGTCGTCGAGAGCTGTCGGAACACCGCCCGGGCGGTCGAGGCCCGCCGCGGCGACGAAGCGCGACTCTACGGCTTCGAGACGACGTTCCGCGACGCCGAGCAGTCGCTCGTCTTCGGCCACCACCGACACCCGACGCCCAAGAGCAGGCAGGGCATCGCGCCGCACGACGAACCGCGGTTCGCGCCGGAGCTACGCGGGTCGTTCCGGCTCCACTACTTCCGGGTCGCGTCCGACCTCCTCGACCACGACTCGACGCTCGACCGGAGCGCCCCGGCGTGGATAGCCGACGCGCTCCGAGCGGACGAGGCGGTGCCCGAGTCGTTCGCCGCCGAACACCTCGACGGCGACACCGACGACGGACTCGTCCCGGTCCACCCGTGGCAGGCCGACTACCTCCTCGCACAGCCGGCGGTTCGAGCGCGCCTCGGCGACGGCATCGAGTCGCTCGGCGAGGTCGGCAGAGAGTTCTACCCGACCACCTCGGTTCGGACGCTGTACTCGCCGGACGCGCCGTTCATGGTCAAAGGCTCGCTGAACGTCAAAATCACCAACTCCGCGCGGGTCAACAAGCGGCACGAACTGGTCCGCGGCGTCGCCGTCAGCGAGCTGCTCGACGCCGGCCTCCGCGACGTTATCGACGCCGAGTTCCCCGAGTTCGGTCTCGTCGACGACCCGGCCTACGTCACCGTCGACCTCGGCGACGGCGAGTCCGGCTTCGAGACCGTCCTCCGCGAGAACCCCTTCCGCGGCGACGCGGCGACGAACGCGACGCCCGTGGTCGCGCTCTGTCAGAATCCCATCGGCGAGCATCGCTCCCGGCTCGGGACCATCGTCGGGACGCTCGCGGAACGCGAGGGCCGCCCATCTGGCGCGGTCGCCGAGTCGTGGTTTCGGCGGTACCTCTCGGTCGGGCTCCGGCCGGTGCTGTGGCTCTACCTCCGGTACGGCTTCGGCGTCGAGGCCCACCAGCAGAACAGCGTCGTCCTGTTGGAAGACGGCTATCCGACCGCGTTCCGCTACCGCGACAATCAGGGCTACTACTTCCCCGAGTCGCGGTACGACCGACTCGACGACTTCCTCCCCGGCGTCGGCGAGCGCACGGACACCGTCTGCGGCGACGACATCGCGGACCAGCGCATGATATACTGGACGGTTCTCAACAACGCGCTCGGCGTCGTCAGCGCGCTCGGGCGGAGCGGGCTGGTCGAGGAGCGGCGACTGCTCGCGGCGCTCCGCGAGGAACTCGAATCGCTCCGCGGGGTCGACGCGCCGGGGTCGTCGCTCCTCGACCGGTTGCTCGCCGAGCCGACGCTGACCCGCCAGTCGAACCTCCTGACGCGGTTCCACGACATCGACGAACTGGACGACTCGCTCGACGACGCGCCGCTTTTCGTCGAGGTCGACAACCCGCTGGTGACGGCGTTCGACGGGGTGCGGTGAGCTAACGCGGCGGCGACGCGAGCGGCCGACTCGACCCGGCGCGGCCGGCGTGCGGACAGAGAAAACCGTCGAACGCGGCGGGCGGCGGGTCGTCGCGGACGCTCCGCGGCGATCGAGTAGCGGCCGCGCTGTCCCGATATTATTCAAATTCAATATGCCTGCAGTAAACTTTTTGTATTTTTAGGTTAGCCTAAAGCTGTATGCTCGACAGCGACAGACCGACGACGAACCGACGGAGGAAAGGGCGATGACCGACCCGACGGCCGGCAACGAGGCGTTACTCGAACAGCAGGCCGCCCGCGAGTCGAGCGCGCGGACCTACCCCCGGCACCTCCCGCACGCGATACGGGAGGCCTCGGGCGTCACCGTCACCGACATGGACGGCGAGGAGTACTACGACTGCCTCGCGGGGGCCGGCACGCTCGCCCTCGGGCACAACCACCCGAGGGTGGTCGAGTCGATGGAGCGCGTCCTCGCGGAGGACCGCCCGCTCCACACCCTCGACATCACGACGCCCGTCAAGGAGCGGTTCGTCGACACGCTGTTCGACAGCCTCCCCGACGAGTTCGCCGACAACGCGCGGGTGCAGTTCTGTAGCCCCGCCGGGACCGACGCCGTCGAGGCCGCGCTCAAACTCGTCAAGACCGCGACGGGCAACCGGAGCGTCCTCGGGTTTCAGGGCGGCTACCACGGCATGACCAACGGCGCGCTGAGCCTGATGGGCGACACGGACCCGAAGGAGGACGTGCCGGGACTGATGCCCGACGTACACCACCTGCCGTATCCGTACGAGTATCGGTGTCCGTTCGGCGTCGGCGGCGAGGAGTGTCACGAACTCGCCGCCCGGTACGTCGAACGCACCCTCGACGACCCCGAAAGCGGCATCACTGACCCCGCCGGGATGGTGGTCGAACTCGTGCAGGGCGAGGGCGGCGCGATTCCCGCGCCCGACGACTGGACCCGAGAGATGCGGCGGATGACCCGCGAGCGCGACATCCCGCTCGTCGTGGACGAGATTCAGACCGGCCTCGGCCGGACCGGCGAGCTGTACGCCTTCGAGCACGCCGACATCGTCCCCGACGCGGTCACGCTCTCGAAGGCGATCGGCGGGTCGCTCCCGCTTTCGGTCGTCGTCTACGACGAGTCGCTCGACGTCTGGGAACCGGGCGCGCACGCCGGGACCTTCCGGGGGAACCAACTCGCGATGGCCGCCGGCATCGCCACCATCGAACACGTGCTCGAACACGACCTCGACGACCACGCCGCGCGCATGGGCGACCGACTCCGCGGCCACCTCGACGCGACGAAGCGCGCCCACGACGCCGTCGGCGACGTGCGCGGTCGCGGACTGATGCTCGGCGTGGAACTCGTCGACCCCGCGGGAGCGCCCGACGCCTGCGGGCGCTTCCCGGCGCATCCGGACCTCGCCGACGCCGTCCGCGCGGCGTGTTTCGACCGCGGACTCATCGTCGAACTCGGCGGCCGCCACGGGAGCGTCGTCCGGTTCCTCCCGCCGCTCGTCGTCACCCCGAACGACGTGGACGCCATCGGGAGCATCTTCGCGGACGCCGTCGAGGCCGCAATCGAGGCGGTCGACGCCGACGGCCGCCGGGAGGTCGCCGCATGAACGACGTCGGCGGCGTCGACGGCGTCGGCGAGCGGCGCGACCCGCGGCCGGACGCCGCGAAGTGGTTCCTGAGCGGCGGCGACGACGACCGAGCGCGCTACCGAGACGCGATTGGCCGGGCGTGCGACCTCGTCCTCGACGAGTTCGCCGACGAGGCGACGCCGTACTCGGGGGCGACGCCCGAGGAGCTCGACGACGCGCTCGCCCGGTTCGAGATGTTGCCCCACGAGGGCGACGGCGTGGCCGCGGCGCTCGACCGTACCGAGCCGGTTCTGCGAAACTCCGTCGGCGTCTCAGACCCGGCCTGCGTCGCGCACCTCCAGTGTCCGCCGACGATTCCGGCGCTCGCGGCCGAGGTGCTCCTGACCGCGACGAACCAGTCGATGGACTCGTGGGACCAGAGCCCCGCCGCGACGCAGCTCGAACGGCGGTTCGTCGACGAGCTGTGCGAGCTGTTCGGCTACGAAAACGGCGACGGCGTGTTCACAAGCGGTGGCACGCAGTCGAACTTCGTCGGCCTGCTCCTCGCGCGCAACAGGGTCGTACTGGAGGAGTTCGGCGTCGATGTCCAGCGCGAGGGGCTGCCGCCGGAGGCGCGGGACCTGCGAATCCTCTGTTCGGCCGACGCCCACTTCACCGCCACGCAGGCCGCCTCGCACCTCGGCCTCGGCGAGAACGCCGTCGTCACCGTCCCGACCGACGACGACCGCCGCCTGTCGATGGAGGCGTTCGACGACGCGGTCGCGGACCTCCGCGAGCGCGGAAAGCGCCCGTTCGCAATCGTCGCGACCGCCGGGACGACGGACTTCGGCAGCATCGACCCGCTGGGGCCGCTGGCCGACCGCGCGGCCGAACTCGACTGCTGGTACCACGTCGACGCCGCGTGGGGCGGCGCGCTCGCGCTGAGCGACGACCACGCCGACAAACTCGCGGGCGTCGAGGCCGCCGACTCCGTCGCGGTCGACTTCCACAAGCTGTTCTACCAGCCGATTAGCTGCGGCGCGGTCCTCGTGCGCGACGAGTCGGCGTACGACCTCATCGACCGCAACGCGGCCTACCTGAACCCGGAGCGCGACGACGAAGCGGGCGTGCCGAATCTCGTCTCGAAGTCCGTCCAGACGACCCGGCGGTTCGACGCGCTCAAACCCTTCGTCACGATGCAGGCGCTCGGCCGCGAGGGACTGGCGTCGATGGTCGAGTACACCATCGACCTCGCCGACGACGCCGCGAGGCTCGTCGAGGCCGACCCCGACCTCCGCCTCGTCCACGACTCCGAGCTGAACGTCGTCGTCTTCCGGTACGTCCCCGGCGACGGACGGAACGGTGACCCCGACAGACGCGGCGCCGACGAGGTGAACGAAGCTATCCGCGACTCCCTCCTCGACGACGGCGAGGCCGTGGTGGCTCGGACCACCGTCGACGGCGAGACGTGCCTGAAGCTGACGCTCCTGAACCCCCGAACGACGCGCGAGGACCTCCGAGAACTCCTGCGCGAGGTTTCGACCCGCGGCACCGCACTCGAAACGACGACCGACGACCGACACGCATGAATCCGAACGACACGGCCGAGTCAGCGACGATGCACAGCTTCCTGAACTGCTACCTCCGGGAGACGGGGGACTACACCGTCGTCCCCGCCGGGGACGCACCGGTCGAGACGGACGCCGACGAAGTCGTCCACGCGCCGCTGTTCCACCAGGGCGTCGACCTCTACGTCCCGCTTTCGTACCGGTCGCCGACGGACCGCCACCTGTTCGACCTCCCCGGCGTCTACCGGCTTCCGCGGGGCGAAACGCTCCCGCTCGAGTACACGATGCTCGTGACGCTCGTCACGACCGAACTCAGACTCGACCGCGACGACACCGGCGCGGCCGACGAACTCCTCCTGCGAGTCGTCAAGAGCTGTCAGAATATCGAACAGTTCGTCGAGGCCCGCGAAGGCGACGAGGAGCGACTCTACGGCTTCGACACCACCTTCCGCGACGCCGAGCAGTCGCTCGTCTTCGGCCACCCGCTACACCCGACGCCGAAGAGCAGACAGGGCATCCCCGACCACGAGTCGCGGACCTACGCGCCCGAACTCCGCGGGTCGTTCCCGCTGGCGTACTTCAGCGCCGACCCCTCGCTCGTCTCGCAGGACTCCGCGCGCGACGACTCGGCGGCCGAGTGGGTCGCGTCGGCGCTCCGAGCGGACGAGTCGGTCCCCGAGTCGTTCGTCGCCGAACGCGTCGACGCCGACGAGGTGCTGGTTCCCGTCCACCCGTGGCAGGCCGACTACCTCCGCGCGCAACCCGAAGTGCAGGCGCACCTCGGCGACGGCCTCGAATACGTCGGCCAAGTCGGCAGGGAGTTCTATCCGACCTCCTCGGTTCGGACGCTGTACTCGCCGGACGCGCCGTTCATGGTCAAAGGCTCGCTGAACGTCAAAATCACCAACTCCGAGCGGACGAACAAACTCCCCGAACTGGAGCGCGGCGTCGCCGTCACCGAACTGCTGGACACCGAACTCGGCGACGACCTCGAAGAGCGGTTCCCGGCGTTCGACGTCGTCCGCGACCCGGCGTACCTGACGGTCGACCTCGGCGACGGCGAGTCCGGCTTCGAGACCGTCCTCCGCGAGAACCCCTTCCGCGGCAACGCGGCGGCGAACGCGACGCCCGTGGTCGGCCTCTGTCAGGACCACCTCGGCGACGGGTCGTCGCGGCTGGCGACGCTCGTCGAGGGAATCGCCGAGCACGAGGGCAGACCGACCGGTGCGGTGGCTGAAGACTGGTTCCGCCAGTACCTCGAACTGTCGGTTCGGCCGGTGTTGTGGCTCTATCTCGAACGCGGACTGGGCGTCGAAGCCCACCAGCAGAACAGCGTCCTGACGCTCGACGGCGGCTATCCCGAGACGTTCCGCTACCGCGACAATCAGGGCTACTATCTCCCCGAATCTATGTACGAGGAGGTGGACGCGCTCCTGCCCGGCATCGGCGAGCGCGCCGACACCGTCTGCCCGGACGCCGTCGCCGACGAGCGCATCCGCTACTACGTCATCATCAACAACGCCCTCGGCCTCGTCAACGCCTTCGGCACGGCCGGACTGGTCGACGAACGGCGCCTCTTGGAGGTCCTCCGCGAGGAACTCGAATCGCTCCGCCGGTACGACCGGCCGTCGTCGTCGCTGCTCGACGACCTCCTCACCAGGGAGACGATTCCCTGCAAGGCGAACCTGCTCACGCGGTTCCACGACATGGACGAACTGGAGGGCTCGCTGGCGAATCAGTCGGTGTACGCCGACATCGACAACCCGCTGGTCACGGAACTGGAGGTGCCGACGCCATGACCGGGTCGAACGCGGGTGCTGCGGCCGCGGCGACGCGAACGAACGGAGGGCGCGAGTACGCGTATCGGGCTCGAAACGAGCGCATCGACCGGACCGTCGCGTTCGCCGAGGTCGACCCGACCCTCGATTTCGACCGGCTTCGCGCGTGGTTCGGCTCCGACCACGTCAAGCCGTACTGGCAACTCGACCTGCCGGAGGCGGCGTTTCGGGCGAAGCTCGATTCGAAGCTCGGCGACGACCACCTCACGCCCTACGTCGGCCTGTTGGACCACACGCCGATGAGCTACTGGGAGACGTACCGCGCGGCCGACGACGCGGTCGGCGAGCGCTACGACGCGGAGCCCGAAGACCGCGGCGTCCACCTGCTCATCGGGCCGCCGGAGTACCTCGGACACGGCTACGCAGTTCCCCTCCTGCGGGCGATTACCGCGTTTCAGTTCCGCGCGACCGACGCGGGTCGCGTCGTCAGCGAACCGGACGTTCGCAACGAAATCGCCATCCGCGTCTTCGAGCGGTGCGGCTACGAGCCGCAGGGGCGCATCGACCTCCCCGACAAGGAGGCGCTGTTGATGCACTGCGAGCGCGAGCGGTTCTTCGACGCGGTTGGGGAACCCGCGGACGTGGACGTGGACGTGAACGGCGGTTCCGACGCCGACACCGCGGCCGACGCGGAGTCGGAGGTGGGGCGATGAGCGAGACACCCGTCCACGACGTGGTCGGCGTCGGCCTCGGGCCGTTCAACCTCGGGCTGGCCGCCATGCTCGACGGCGCGCCCGACGACGTGGACGCGGTATTCCTCGAACAGGACGCCGAGTTCGCGTGGCACGAGGGGATGCTCATCGAGGGGACGACCCTCGAAGTGCCGTTCCTCGCGGACCTCGTGACGCTGGCCGACCCGACGAACCCCCACAGCTACCTCAACTACCTGCGGGAGACGGGCCGCATCTACGAGTTCTACTTCTACGAGACGTTCCAGATTCCCCGGCGGGAGTACGACGACTACCTGCGCTGGGTCAGCCGGCGACTCGACGCCTGCCGGTTCGAACGCCGCGTGACGGACGTCGAGTGGGTCGAAGACGGCTACTTCGAGGTGACCGCCCGCCACCCCGAAAGCGGTGAGGAGCACCGCTACCGGGCCGAGGACGTGGTGTTCGGTGTCGGAAGCCGGCCGCACGTCCCCGAGAATCTGGGGGGACAGCCCGAGCGCGACGTGTTCCACACCGCGGCGTACCGGAGCCGAAAAGAGCGGTGTCTCGACGCCGACTCGATAACCGTCGTCGGGTCGGGCCAGAGCGCCGCGGAGGTGTTCTTGGACCTCTTGGAGGCGCAGGCCGACGCGGACTACCGACTCGACTGGCTCACGCGCTCGGAGGGGTTCTTCCCGATGGAGTACTCGAAGCTCGGACTCCAGCACTTCACGCCGGAGTACACGTCGTACTTCAACGACCTCCCGCAGGAGACCCGCGACGAGGTGTACCCCGAACAGGACCTGCTGTACAAGGGCATCGACGTGAACACCAGCGCCGAGATATACGACGCGCTCTACCGTCGCTCCATCGGCGACCGCGACCCCGACGTGGGGCTGTTCGCCATGACCTCGGTGGAGGGCATCGAGCGGGTGTCCGGTTCCGACGGACCGCGCTACCGCCTCGACTGCGAGCAGTGGCAGTCCGAGACGCCGTTCGCCCACGAGAGCGAGGTCGTCGTCCTCGGGACTGGCTACCACCGGCCGACGCCGAGTTTCCTCTCGTCGCTCGAATCGCGCATCGAGTGGGACGACGAGGGTCGCTACCGCGTCACCGACGACTACCGACTGCGCCTCGACGACGACGTGACGGGGCGCATCTTCGTCCAGAACGCGGAACGCCACACCCACGGCGTCGGCGCGCCCGACCTCGGCCTCGGCTGTTATCGCAACGCGCACATCGTGAACCGACTCTGCGACCGGACGGTCTACCCCGAAGACGAGGACACCGTGTTTCAGGACTTCGCCGTCGAGCGGTTCCTCGAAACGACCGGCGGCGCGACTGCGGCGGTATCGACGGCGGAGGAAGACGAATGAACGGACCGGAACTGCGGACGAACGGACGGACGGGACGCACAGGACAGATAGACGGACTGGAGACGCTCCGGACCGCGCTCGACGCGGACCGGTGGGCGGACGTGAGCCGCGACCTGCTCACGAAGCTGTTCGAGGAGTTCCTGTACGAGGAGTTGCTCGACCCCGAAGCACGCGGCACCGACGGCGAGTGGACCCGGTACCGGCTGGACTACGACGGCGCGGCATACCGGTTCGCGGCCCAATCGCGGCCGTTCGACAGTTACCGGGTCGACCCCGACAGCATCGAGCGGCGGGACGGAGACGCCGGCGGCGAGACGGAGAGCGGAGACGCCGACGAGAACCCGACCGAAACCGGAGACGGGGAGGGCTGGCGGCCCGCGACCGACCCCGTCCAGTTCCTCCTCGACGCGCGGGAGTCGCTCGGCGTGGCCCCCGAGACGGCGAGTCACCTCGTCCGGGAGTACAACAACACGCTGGTCGCCGACGCCCACATCGACGCCCGCAAGGCCGAGACGGACGAGAGCCTGCTGGACATGCCGTACGCCGCGGTCGAAGGCGAGATGGAGGGCCACCCGTGGTTCACCATCAACAAGGGCCGCATCGGCTTCGGCTACGACGACTACCGGGCGTACGCCCCCGAGCGCAAGACGCCGCAGTCCCTCGTCTGGGTCGCCGCGCGCCGCGACCGCGCCGACTTCCGGAGCGTCGAGGGACTGCGGTACGAGTCGCTGATAGCCCAGCAACTCGGCGAGGCCGCGGCGGAGTTCGACGCGACGCTCCGGGCCGGCGGTCACGACCCCGACGACTACTACTACCTCCCGGTCCACGAGTGGCAGTGGAAAAACACCGTCGCACAGCTGTTCGCCAAGGACGTCGCAGCCGGCGACATCGTCCCGCTGGGGACCGGTCCCGACAGTTACCTCCCGCAGCAGTCGGTGCGGACGCTCACGAACCTCACGGACCCAGAAAAGCCGCACGTCAAGGTCCCGATTCGCGTGCTGAACACCATCGTCTATCGGGGACTGCCCGGCGAGCAGGCGCGCGCCGCGCCCCGGGTCACGGAGTACGTGCAGTCGATTCGCGACGACGACCCGTTCCTCCGCGACGACTGCGAGTTGGTGCTGCCGGGCGAGATTGCGAGTCTCAACTACGACCACCCCGAGTTCTCGCAACTGGACGACGCGCCGTACCAGTACCACGAACTGCTCGGGGCGGTGTGGCGCGAGAGCGTCGAGGCCCTCGTCGACGACGACGAGCAGGTGCTCACGCTCTCGGCGCTCATGCACGAGGACGCCGACGGCACGCCCGTCGTCTCCAAGCTCGCCGAGCGGGCCGGCTGTTCCATCGACGAGTGGCTAGCCGACTGCTTCGACGTGCTGCTGCCGCCGCTGTTGCACTACCTCTACCGCTACGGGATGGTGTTCATGCCCCACGGGACGAACACGATGCTCGTCCTTCGGGACGGCCGGCCGACCCGGCTGGCGGTGAAGGACTACGTGGACGAGATCGCGGTCAGCGAGACGCGACTACCGGAACTCGACAGACTCCCCGACGGCCTGTACGAACACGACGACATCGTCCACCGGAAGTCGCCGGACGGGATGTGTCAGCACATCGTCGGCACGCTGTTCGTCTGCGTCCTGCGCTACGTGGCCGACCTGCTGGAGCGCCGCGAGGGCTACGACGAGACGCGCCTGTGGCGACAGGTCCGCGCGAGCATCGAGCGGTACCACGAGCGGTTCCCGGAACTGGAAGACCGCTTCGAGCTGTTCGACCTGTTCAAACCGGAGTACGACAAGCTCTGTCTGAACCGGAATCGGCTCGTGGAGTACGGCTACGACGACGACCACGCGCCGCCGGCGGTGACGGCCCACGGAACCGTCTCGAACGCGCTTTTCGACCTCGAACCGGCGGCACGGGCGGGAGGCGAGGACGGAGACCGGCGATCGGAGAGCGACGCGAGAGGCGACCGATGAGCGACGAACTGTTCGCGCGCGTCGATTCGAACTACAAGCCGGACCCGTGGGGCGAGTACCGCGCCGCGGCGACGTTCACGTTCGACCTCGACGCCAACGAACTGTGGCGCGCGGCCGCCGCGCTCGACCCGGAGTTCGCCAGGTTGGACTACCGCGGCGACTACGGGCCGGAAGTCGGCGTGCCGCGGCTCGTCGAACTGTTCGAGAAGTACGACGTGAACTGCACGTTCTTCGTCCCCGGCAAGGTCGCGGCGGAGTGGCCCGAGGCGGTGAAGCTCCTCCACGAACACGGCCACGAAATCGCCCACCACGGCTACACGCACGTCTCGCCCCGCGAGATGTCCGCCGAGCGCGAGGCGACCGAGTTCCGACGGACCATCGAGGTGTTCGAAGACCTCACCGGCGAGCCACCGGTCGGCTACCGGACCGTCGGCGGGATGCGCGACCAGACGCTCGACCTCGTCGAGGACGCCGGGATGCTGTACGACGCCTCGTGGCAGGACACGGACATGCCGTACCTCCGCGAGGACCGCGACCTCGTGGAGATTCCCAACGACTACCTGTTGGACGACTTCGTCTACTGGGGGTTCAACATGGGTCCGACGTTCGAGTTTCAGTCGGGTATCTCGCCGCACGATCCCGTCTTCGACACGTGGGAAGCCGAGTTCGACGGCATTCGCGAGCGCGGCCGGCTGTTCGTCTTGACGATGCACCCGCAGATTGTGGGCCGAGCGAGCCGCGTCGACGCGCTCGAATCCCTGCTCCAGCGGATGCTCTCGACCGGCGACACGTGGGTGACGACCTGCGCGGAACTCGCGCGCTACTGGCGCGACCGATACGACTGATGGGTCGCGTGACGAAGCTCCGAGCGCGCCTCGACGGCCTGTTCGTCAGCCCGTCCGAACTCGAGTTGACCGAGGGAGGCATCGCGAGACCGCTTTGCTACCTCGCGCTCCCCATCGTCGTCACGAACCTGCTCCAGACGGCGTACAACGTCGCGGACACGCTCTGGCTGGGGCGCTACGGTACCGAGGCGCTGGCGGCCATCTCGTTCGCGTTTCCGCTGGTGTTCCTGTTCCTCTCGCTGGGGCTGGGGCTCTCTATCGCCGGGAGCGTTCTCGTCGCCCAACACACCGGCGCGGGCGAATCGCTCGACGCGGAGCGGGCGGCGGCGCAGACGCTCACGTACACGGCCATCGCGGCCGTCGGCGTCGGCGCTGTCGCCTACGTCGCGGTCGACGACGTGCTCGCGTTCATGGGCGCGTCACCCGCAGTCCTCCCGCTGGCGACCGCCTACATGCGCATCGTCTCGCTGGGGATGGTGTTCGTGTTCGCGTTCTACGCGTTCATCTCGCTCATGCGGGGCCGCGGCGACACCGTCACGCCCATGCTCGTCATGGCGGGGTCGGTCGCGCTCAACGTCGTCCTCGACCCGATTCTCATCTTCGGCTGGTGGGGCGCGCCGGAACTCGGCATCCGCGGGGCGGCGATAGCGACGGTGTGCTGTCGCGGGCTGGCGGCCGTCGTCGGCGTCGGTATCCTCCTCGACGGACGACGCGGGCTTCGGCTCCGACCGGGGCAGTTCGTCCCGAGCGCCGCGGCCGCGAGGCGGCTGTTCCGACTCGGCCTGCCGACCGCCCTCGAAGAGACCGGACGAGCGGTCTCAATCAATCTCCTCTTGGCCGTCGTCGGGCTGTTTTCGACCGGCGTGGTCGCGGGCTACGGGGTCGGGACGCGTGTATTCTCGGTCGTCGTCCTCCCGACGGTCGCGTTCGCGAGCGCGGTCGAGACGATGACGGGACAGAACCTCGGCGCGGGAGCGACTGACCGCGCGACGGCGACTAACCGCTTCGCCGCGGCGTTCCTGTTCGGCGCCATGAGCGCCTGCGGCGTCGTCGTCTGGGTGGCCGCCCGTCCGCTCGTCGGTCTGTTCGCGGCCGACGCGACCGTCGTCGACGCCGGCGTCTCCTTCCTCCGAACGATTGCCCCCTCGTTCGGATTCGTCGGGTTGATGCGCGTGTTCACCGGCGGACTGCGCGGGGCGGGGCGGACGACAGCGGCGTCGCTCATCGTTATCCTCGCGCTCGGCGTCGTGCGAATTCCGGCCGCGTTGTTGGGGGCGAGCGCCCTCGGTCCCGGCGGCATCTGGGTCGCGTTCGCCGCCTCGAACGTCGTCGGCGGCGGCGTCGCGTCGCTGTGGTTCTACCGGGCCGCCCGGCGGCGCTCACTCGCTCGAAGCGGTGTGAGGGGGGCCGTGGCCGGCGACGACTGACGCCCGCGGGGCGGCCGAGGACTCATCGACGAAATCACAGATTGAATATATTTTGGGCCGAGATATCTGACACGTTTACGCAGTAGGGGTAGACGAGATTATTCGCAGACTCACGTGTGGCCCAGACATCCTGTAAGAGCCCATCTTCAGCGACAAAACGACTATTCAGATATGAGTCAAACGGAATCGAATCATCGAGATACGTTGACTATTTTATAGGAACTATGTAAATATCCATAAATAAATTCGGTCGATACTCGGGATGAGCGTCGGTGAGGAACCAGCGGTCGCGACGGCAAACCGGTCGCGCCGAGGAGACGACCGCCGGGCAAGCTCTACACCCATGCGAAAAACTATCACGCTCCGGCACGAGGTTACGCGTGGTCGGCGCGAGCGGTCCGACCGTGTGACGTGTCAGTCATACCAGTACGCGCGAGGCGGCGGTGGACGCCGTGACAAGTCCAACTCATGAACGCCCACCGCCGATTCTCGCGTTACGCTCAGCATCAACCATCGAAAGCGGTTTTCCGAGTCGAACGGGACGCCTTTCTGCGACTCGGCGTCACCGTTCTCCGGACCAGAACACTTATTCAGATACTTGACAACGAGTAGCTATGGACGCCAAACATCCGGTGCGAACCACCGAGAAGACACTGGCGCTCGTCGAGGAGTTGATGGAGAAAGGACCCTGTGGGGTCACGGAGTTAGCGAGCGACCTCGACATGGGAAAGAGCGCGGTCCACAACCACTTGACGACCCTCCAGAAACACGGGTACGTTCTCAAGGACGGCGACGACTACCGCGTCGGTCTGAAGTTCCTCGAAGTCGGCGGTCACAGTCGGAAGTCGATGGAGGTGTATCAGGTCGCCGAACCCGAGGTCAAGTCGCTCGCCGCCGACACGGGTGAACTCGCCAACCTCCTCGTCGAAGAACAGGGGATGGGCGTCTACCTGATGCGGGCGAAAGGCGACGACGCCGTCGACCTCGACACCTACGCGGGCCTCCGAACGAACCTGCACACGACCGCCCTCGGGAAGGCGATTCTCGCGAACCTCCCGGAGTCGCGGGTGGACGAGATAATCGAGCGGCACGGTCTCGAACAGAAGACCCCGAAGAGCATCGGCACGCGACAAGAGCTGTTTCAGGTGCTCGAAGCGGTCCGAGAGCGGGGCTACGCCATCGACGACGGCGAGCGCCTCGAAGGGCTGCGCTGCCTCGCGGCACCCATCAAATCGTCCTCCGGTGAGGTGCTCGGTGCCATCAGCGTCTCGGCACCCGCCAGCCGGGTCAGCGACGAAGACCTCCACGGGTCGCTCCCCGAACGCGTCCTGAGCGCGGCGAACGTCGTCGAGCTCAACATCAACTACTGACGCACCCTGTTCGCTATCTCGGAACAGACCACGAACCCCTCGAATTCTCGATGTAGAGCCGTGTTAACACAACACCCGGCGTGTGATTACGAGTGAAAATTACACAGCTAGTCGTGTAACCCATACTGCAGTCACCCGTAGAGTTCCGTTCTGTTATAGAGAATCGTGTTTGGAGCGGGCTGAGCCAACAGTCTCGGCCGGATGAGGGTGCGAATGACGGGTGAGAAAACGACAGCAGAGGAAACGAGAGGAGACGAGAGAAAAGAACGAGACGATTGCAGACGGTCGCTGTCGACGACCGTCGGGAGCCGCTCAGTAGTTGTCGTAGACCGTCTTCTCGATGGTGTAGAAGTCGAGACCGGCGTCGCCCTGCTCGCGCCACGTCTCGGACGAGGAGCGCTTGAACCCGCCGAAGGGGACGTGGAGTTCGAGGCCGGTCGTCTTGTCGTTGACCTTCACGACGCCGGCTTCGGCCTCGTCGACGAAGCGGTTCGCCTCGGTGTGGTCGTCGGTGACGACGCTGGCCGACAGGCCGTAGTCGACGTCGTTCGCGACCGCCAGTCCCTCGTCGAAGTCACTCACTTCGATGACGGCGACGACCGGACCGAAGACCTCCTCCTGTGCGATGCGCATGTCGGAGTCGACGTCGGTGAACACCGTCGGCTCGACGAAGTGGCCCGTCTCGACTTCCTCGCCCTCGGGGACGCCGCCGCCGGCGACGAGGGTCGCGCCCTCGCCCTCGGCGATGTCGATGTATTCCAGCGTCGAGGAGAGCTCGGACTCGCTGACCTGCGGGCCCATCTCGTGGTCGGTTCCGGGGCCGACGTCGAGGGACTCCGCGCGGTCGACGAGTTCGGCGACGAAGTCGTCGTACACGTCCTCGTGGACGATGGCGCGGGAACACGCCGTACAGGACTGGCCGGTGGTGCCGAACCCGCCGTTAGCGACGATGTCGGCGGCCTCGGCGGGGTCGGCCGAGTCGGCGACGAGCGTCGGGTTCTTCCCGCCGAGTTCGGTCTGAACGCGCTTGCCGGCGTCTGTGGCCTGTTCGTAGACCATCTCGCCGACCTGACTGCTGCCGGTGAACGAGACGAGGTCCGTGCCCTCGTTGCCGATGAACTCGCTGCCGACCGAGCTACCGGGGCCGGTGACGACGTTGAGGACGCCGTCCGGGAGCCCGGCCTCGTCGAGCGCGCGGGCGATTTCGACGACGACGCCGGGCGCGATGGAGGCGGGTTTCAGGACGACGGTGTTGCCGGCGGCGAGCGCCGGGGCGAGCTTCCACGCGGGGATGGCGATGGGGTAGTTCCACGGCGTGATGAGCGCCGCGACGCCGACGGGCTCCTGCCGCGTGTAGAGGTTCGTGTTCGGTCCGCTCGCACCCTTCCTCGCGCCGCCGAGGTCGGCGGCCTTCGTCGAGAAGTAGTGGAAGATGTCGATTGCGCGCTGTACCTCGCCCGCCGCTTCGGGCCGCGCCTTCCCCTCCTCGGCGATGAGAATCTCCGTCAGTTCGTCCTTCCGCTGGGCGAGGAGCGTGCCCGCCTCGCGGAGGATGCGCCCGCGCTCGGGGCCGGGCGTGTTTCGCCACTCGTCTTCGGCCGCCACGGCGGCGTCGACGGCCGCCGCAGCGTCGTTCTCGTTCGAGTGCTGGTACGTCGCGACTACCTCGCTCGGGTTCGCGGGGTTCGTCACCTCGGCCGTCTCGCCGGTCTCCGAAGCGACCCACTCACCGTTGACGTAGTTTTTACTGGGTTCCGTCATCGGTCGTGTGTTCTCTCTTCCGACATACAATTCTTGCGAAATTGTCACCATTTGTAAGCCGTCAACGACCGCCGGTGCTCGGGCGACAGCGACGGTTACTGCTCGGGGAGTACACGCGAACTGAGCGACGAACTACCAACCCACACACTTTTGTAGTGGCTTTCGAGATATACGTGCGCAATGGTTGAGCAAGCGAAGCTTAGCGACCCGAACGCGGAGTACACGATGCGCGACCTGTCCGCGGAGACGATGGATATCACGAATCCGCGAGGCGGCGTCCGCGACGCCGAAATCACGGACGTACAGACGACGATGGTCGACGGGAACTACCCGTGGATTCTCGTCCGCGTCTACACCGACGCGGGCGTCGTCGGCACCGGCGAGGCCTACTGGGGCGGCGGCGACACCGCCATCATCGAGCGGATGAAACCGTTCCTCGTCGGCGAGAACCCCCTCGACATCGACCGTCTCTACGAGCACCTCGTCCAGAAGATGTCCGGCGAGGGCTCGGTCTCGGGCAAGGTCATCTCCGCCATCTCGGGCATCGAAATCGCGCTTCACGACGTCGCCGGGAAGCTCCTCGACGTGCCCGCCTACCAGCTCGTCGGCGGGAAGTACCGCGACGAGGTGCGCGTCTACTGCGACCTCCACACCGAAGACGAGGCCAACCCGCAGGCCTGCGCCGAGGAGGGCGTCCGCGTGGTCGAGGAGCTCGGCTACGACGCCATCAAGTTCGACCTCGACGTGCCCTCGGGCCACGAGAAGGACCGCGCGAACCGCCACCTCCGCAACCCCGAAATCGACCACAAGGTCGAAATCGTCGAGGCCGTCACCGAGGCCGTCGGCGACCGCGCCGACGTCGCGTTCGACTGCCACTGGTCCTTTACCGGCGGGAGCGCCAAGCGCCTCGCGTCCGAGCTGGAAGACTACGACGTGTGGTGGCTCGAAGACCCCGTGCCGCCGGAGAACCACGACGTGCAGAAGCTCGTGACCCAGTCCACGACGACGCCCATCGCGGTCGGCGAGAACGTCTACCGGAAGTTCGGCCAGCGGACGCTGCTCGAACCGCAGGCGGTAGACATCATCGCGCCCGACCTGCCCCGCGTCGGCGGCATGCGCGAGACGCGGAAGATTGCCGACCTCGCGGACATGTACTACATCCCCGTGGCGATGCACAACGTCTCGTCGCCCATCGGGACGATGGCCTCCGCGCAGGTCGCCGCGGCCATCCCCAACTCGCTTGCCCTCGAGTACCACTCCTATCAGCTCGGCTGGTGGGAGGACCTCGTCGAGGAGGACGACCTGATTCAGAACGGTCGCATGGAGATTCCCGAGAAGCCCGGTCTCGGGCTGACGCTCGACCTCGACGCCGTCGGAGAACACATGGTCGAAGGAGAGACCCTCTTCGACGAGGAGTAACCCGAGGAAACTGTCCCACAGCGGCCGCATCAGCCTGACATAACACACCGACTGGACGCGACACCGCAGCCGAGAGAAGTGAGCGTCTCACCGCTCGCGGCGCGTCCGCCGTGGCCGCCTTTTACTCGCAGTCGTTCGACACCGGAGCGGCGCGACTCGCGGACGTAGCTACCGCGCTGCCGGGAGGCGAGTACTGACGACTACCGGAGCAGCGCTTGCGAACAGAAGGCGAGAGAAGGTGTGGATGGTCAGTCCGAGGAAGTGGGACGCCCGGACGGCTCGCAGGGATGAAAGAACGAACGGCGACAGGGGGTGTCGGCCGAGTCGTCAGTCGGAGATGAACGCGCTGATGGCGCGGTTCGACGGGAGCTCTCGGTTCTTCAGCGCGTTGCCGGTCTCCCCGTCGAACAGGTGAATCGCGTCCTCGGGGAACGAGACGGTCGTCCGGTCGCCCGATTCGACCCTCGACCGCCCGGTGGTGGTCGCGGTGAACCGAGCCCCCTCGCGGCCCTCGGCGAACCGCAGGTGGACGGTGTTCTCGTTACCCTGCGGCTCGACGACGACCACCTCGGCGTCGAAGGTTCGGTCGCCGGAGCGCCGCTCGCCGACCTCGATATCCTCGGGTCGGATGCCGAGCGTGAGGGCGCTCGCGTCGCCGAGCTGGTCTCTGGTCGCGTCCGAAAGCGGGTAGTCGAAGCCGTCGCCGCGGAAGGTGTCACCCGAAAGCGACCCGTCGAAGAAGTTCATCGACGGCTCGCCGATGAAGCCCGCGACGAACAGGTTGTTCGGCCGGTGGTAGCAGTCCAGCGGCGTCCCGACCTGCTGGAGTTCGCCGTCGTCGAGGACGGCGACGCGGTCGCCCATCGTCATCGCTTCCGTCTGGTCGTGGGTGACGTAGATGGTGGTGACGCCGAGTTCCTCTTGGAGGCGCTGGAGTTCGGTTCGCATCTCCGCGCGGAGCTTGGCGTCCAGGTTGGACAGCGGCTCGTCCATCAGGAACACCTCGGGGTCGCGCACGANTGGAGTTCGGTTCGCATCTCCGCGCGGAGCTTGGCGTCCAGGTTGGACAGCGGCTCGTCCATCAGGAACACCTCGGGGTCGCGCACGATGGCGCGTCCGAGCGCAACCCGCTGTTGCTGGCCGCCCGAAAGCTGTCTCGGCTTGCGGTCGAGCAGGTCGGAGATACCGAGCATATCGGTCGTCTCCTCGACCCGCTTTCGTATCTCGTCGTCCGGGAGGTCGGTCGATTCTTCAAGGCCGAACGACATGTTGCCGCGGACGCTCTTGTGCGGGTACAGGGCGTACGACTGGAACACCATCGCGATGTCCCGGTCCTGCGCGGACACGTCGTTGAGGACGCGGTCTTCGAGTCGGAGTTCGCCCTCCGTGACGGTTTCGAGTCCCGCCATCATCCGGAGCGTCGTCGATTTCCCGCACCCCGAGGGACCGACGAGCACGAGGAACTCCCCGTCGTCGATGTCGAGCGATATCTCTTCGACGGCGACGATGTCGCCGCCGCCGTCGTCGGTGTAAACCTTCGTTACGTCGTCGAGTGTCAATCGTGCCATGGCTACTGTTCGAGTTCTGTGAGGTCGGCTTCCTGGTCGTGTCGGCGGTTGTGCACCGCGGTTCCGGTCTCCGCGTCGAACACGTGAATCGTGTCCGGCGGAATCCTCACCGTGACGCGGTCGCCCCGCGTGACGAGGTGCATTCCCTCCGTGACCGCCTGTAGCGCGTCGTCGTCGGAAGGTTGGTCCGGATGCGAGAGGTGGAGGACGTTCTGGTCGCCGTGGGGTTCCACGACGGTCACGTCCATCCGGAGTTCGTGATCGCCGAGCGCGGCGTCGTCGGGGGGCGCGTCGGCGACTTCGATGTCTTCGGGGCGCACCCCCAAGACGAGGTCGTCGCGGTCGCCGACGGACTCCATCACGTCCTCGTCGAGCGGGTACGAGAAGTGTTCGCCGACGAACGTCGACTCCGAGCGCGTTCCGCGGACGAGGTTTATCATCGGCTCGCCGATGAACTCCGCGACGAACAGGTTGTTCGGCTCGTGGTAGCACTCGAAGGGAGAGGCGACCTGCTGGAGTTCGCCGTCGTCCATGACGGCGATACGGTCGGCCATCGTCATCGCCTCCGTCTGGTTGTGGGTGACGTAGACGGTCGTGACGGCGAGTTGGTCCTGCAGGTTCTGGAGTTCGGTTCGCATCTCCGCGCGGAGCTTGGCGTCCAGGTTGGACAGCGGCTCGTCCATCAGGAACACCTCGGGGTCGCGCACGANTGGAGTTCGGTTCGCATCTCCGCGCGGAGCTTGGCGTCCAGGTTGGACAGCGGCTCGTCCATCAGGAACACCTCGGGGTCGCGCACGATTGCGCGCCCGAGCGCGACCCGCTGTTGCTGACCGCCCGAGAGTTCGTCGGGCTTGCGGTCGAGCAGGTCGGCGATGCCGAGCGTCTCCGCGACCTCGACGACGCGCTCGTCGCGCTCCGCAGACGTGTATCCCTCCTCTTCTTCCAGCCCGAACCGGATGTTCTGCCGGACGGTCATGTGAGGGTACAGCGCGTAGTCCTGGAACACCATCGCGATGTCGCGGTTCTGCGGGACGCGGTAGTTCATGTGGTCCCCGCCGATGTAGATGTCCCCGCTGGTCGGGGTCTCCAGGCCGGCGAGCATCCGGAGCGTCGTCGACTTCCCACAGCCCGACGGGCCGACGAGCACGAGGAACTCCTCGTCGGCGATGTCGAGCGAGAGGTCGTCGACGGCGACCGTATCGCCGAAGCGCTTCGTCAGGTCGGTGAGTTGAATCTGTCCCATAGCTTAGGCCTCCGTGCGAAGTCCCTTGGCGAACTGCTCGGCGAACGCGACGTACAGGATGAGCGTCGGAACCGCGGCGAGGAACGCCGCGGACATCCTGATACCGAAGTCGATGCCGGAGGTCGACGCCCCGATTGCGGGCAGCACCAGCGTGACCGGTGCCGCGGGCGCGTCGGACCCGGTGACGAGCGTGAACGCGAAGAGGAACTCGTTGTAAATCTGCGTGAACTGGTAGATGAACACGACGCCGAACATCGGCTTCGAGATGGGCAGGATGATGCGCCGGTAAATCTTCGTGATGCTCGCGCCGTCGATTTTACCGGCCTCCACGAGCGAGTTCGGGAGGCTCTGGTAGTACGACCGGAACAGTATCGTACAGATGGGAATCCCGTAGGCGATGTGGGTGATGACGAGCGGGACGAGTTCCGCGTGGTACCCCTGGAAGAAGGGTATCGACGCCACCATCGGCTCTATCATCCGCGCGAGCGGGAAGATGTTGTTCCAGAAGCGCGCGAGCGGGACCAACACGGCCTGGTAGGGGACGAAGACGCCGACGACGAAGAGCATCAGCACGCCCATCTGGGCCCGCCAGTTGACCATCGTGAGGCCGTAGGCGGCCATGCTCCCGAACAGGACGCTCCCGATAGTCGCCGGAATCGACATGATGAGCGAGTTGAAGAACGACCCCGAGAGCTGTTCGAGGGCGAACTGGATGTTACCGAGGGTGAAGCCCTCGCCGACCGGCGGCGCGAAGGGGAGCGAACGGGCGACCGACTCGTTCGTCTTGATGGCGGTCATGATTCCCGTCTCCAGCGGGACGAGGAAGAAGCCGAGGAAGAACACGACGAGCGCGTACTGGGCGACGCGCCGGAGGTTCACGTCCTCGACGAGCGATGCGACGTCGAAACTGCCTGTGGATGACGACTGTGACATGGTCAGAGACTCCCCTGTTTGTACTGGTAGTAGAGGTACGGTCCGATGACGCCGAGCGCCATGATGAGGAGCATGGTCGCGATGGCGGCCGAGTAGGCCCACTCACCGAACTTGAACGCGCGGCGCACCATGAGCGTCGCCAGGATGTCCGTCCCGTTCGGCGGGCGGTAGCGGCCGACGAGAGCGTACAGGAAGGTGAAGGCCTTCAGCGCGAACACCATCAGCACGACGGCCGCGCTGACGGACGCTTCCTTCAGTTGCGGGACGATGATGCGGAGGTAGGTCCGAGTGATGCTCGCGCCGTCGACGCGGGCCGCCTCGAACTGGTCGTCGGGAATCGACTGGAGCCCCGCGAGGTAGACGACCATCGTGTACCCGCTGAACTGCCAGATGAGGGCGAATATCACCGCGCCGAGCGCGATTGATGGGTTCCCCAGCCAGTCCACGGGATTGAACCCGAGGGTCGTCACGACGAGGTTGAGGATGCCGCTTTCGACGTTGAACATCCATAGCCACAGTTGCGCGGTGACGACGAACGAGAGGCTCATCGGGAGGAGATAGACCGTCTGGAACTTCTCCGAAAAGCGGATGCCGTGGTCCAACAGGATTGCGAGGAACAGTCCAAGTACCAGACAGATAGTCGTGAAGCCTACCAGGAGGACCAAGTTGTTCTGTGCGGCGGCGATGAACGCATCGCTCGACAGCGCCTGGGCGTACATCTCCAGGTCGAGAACGGAGTAATCGGGGGTCCCGAGGCCCTCGTAGTCCGTAAACGAGATGGCGAAGTTGTAGCCGATGCCGCCGTAGACGGCGATGCTCATGAGGACGAACGGGATTCCCCAGTACGGCGCGGAGCGAACGAAGTCGCTGTTGAGGAAATACTGGAGCTTCGACTCCCACCCGACCGCCTCGTCGGTCGCGTCGGAGACGTGCTCCGTGTTGTCGTGTGTGGCCATGGATATACCTATTATTTTATTTGTGAGTGATAAAGGTGTAGTTTCGACCGAAGCCCTACTCGGAGACCGCTTCGATGAGCGCGTCGGCGGTGGCTTCGACCTTGAACGGCCCCATGAAGTTGTCGCCGAAGGCGGTCTTACACGCGCCCATCGTCTTGGGCGTGACTGCGAGCCCGTGGGCGATGGTCGGCGGGTAGGCCTCCGAATCGGTGAGGTCCTCGTACGTCATCGCGAGGAAGTCGGTCAGTTCGCTCGGGTCGATGTCGGTGCGGAGCGGAACCGACCCCTTGGGGTTGTTGAAGGCGATCTGGGCCTTCTTCGAGCCGACGAACTTCTGCCACGCGACGGTCTCCTCGCGGCTCGGGTTGTTGCTCGGCGCGACGATGGAGTCGACGTGGTAGAAGTAGATACCTTCAGTGCCCGGGAACGGTATCCAGTCCCACTGCTCTTTGTAGTTGAAGCTGTCGTCGGCGCGGAACATGCCGTACACCCAGTTCCCCTGGTGGATGGTGGCCGCCTTCCCCGAGATGACCTTCTGGCCCGCCGTCGTGAAGCTGATGGACGAGGCGTCGGCGGTGATGTAGTTCTCGTTGATGGTCTTCAGCGCCTCGAGCGCCTCCACGACGGCCGCCCTGTCGGGGTTGCCCTCGATGAAGTTCATGTACGCCTCGACGCCGCTTTGGCTCGTCAGAATCTGCGCCCAGAGCTGGAGGTTCGTCCACGGCGCGACCATCGCCTGCGCCATCGGCGTCACGTCCGTGTTCTGGTCGATGGTTTCGAGCGCGTCGAGGAGCGCGTCGACGCTGTCGAGGCTCGAGGCGTCGATGCCGGCCTCCTCGAAGACGGCGGTGTTGTAGAACAGGTTGTTCATCCGGTGAGACCCGATTGGGACCGCCGGCATCTTGTCGTTGAACTTACACAGTTCCACCGCGCGGGACTGCATGGTGTCTTTGAACCCCTCGGCGTCCCACACGTCGGCTTCGAGGTCCATCAGTGCGCCCGAGTACCGTTCGAGGTTCTTCCCCGGCCAGTTGGCGAACGAACTCATCGGGTTGTTGTTCGCGAGCCGTCGGAGAATCGTCGCGTTGAGGTTCACGTTCGCGCTCGCGCCGACCGCCTGGAAGTTCGTATCCATCTCGGGATGCTCTTCCTCGAAGGCCTCGATGAGCGCGGTGACCGCCGCCTCGCCGTCGCCGCCGGCCCAGCCGTGAAGGACTTCGAGTTCCGAGTCCCACGTGCTGCCCGAGTTGTCCCCGCCGGTCTCGGTGTCTCCGCCGGAGCCGTCGGAACCGCTCCCGCTCTCGGTGGCCTCGGTCTCGGAGCCGCCACCCCCGGTACATCCAGCGAGGCCGGCGGCGGCACCCACGGACAGGGCCTTCAGGTACTTTCGGCGGTTCACACTTTCATCGCTACAGCCATGCTCAGCCATGTTGTACCCATGTTATCTTCCCTCATATATAGGTTGTGAATGACTGTTGATGATATAAAAACGGAGGGGTTGAATAAGCTCGTCTCGAAAATATTTCTCATCTCATCCTTTCGAATAATAGTTCGGAACCGCGTTCGACGGGTGAACCAACCGGCGAGCGGGGACGGGCGTCGTCAGCCGCGGCGCGCCTCGCGGCGGGTCGACACCTCACTCACAGTTCGCTTCGATCCGCGCTCACTCCACGACAGTCGCCGAGTTGTCCCGCGGGCGGTAGCCGATGGCGCGCATCGTCTCCGTGAGCGAGAGGTACCGGTCGTCGTTCGCGGAGACGAGGTTGACCGCGAGCGGCGAGTCCGGGAGGGGAGCCTCGACGGCCCGGCGCATCCCCTGTGCGCAGTCGTCGGGGCTGAGCCACATCGCGCGGACGTAGCGCGCGACGTCTTCTTCCTCGTCCATCTTCTCGCGGACCTCCTCGGCCGTCAGGAGCCACCCGATGCGGAGGTTGAGCACTTCCAGTCCGTGTCGGTCCGCGTAGTAGTTGCCCAGCGCCTCGCCGAACACCTTGCTCACGCCGTAGTACGAGTCGGGACGCGCCGGGTCCGACACGCCGACCGCCTCGGCGTCGGCGGCCAGGGTCTCCGGTCGGGTCGGGTCGGCGATGTTGTACATCTGGTGGACGTGGTTGGTGCTGGCGAAGACGAGTCGGTCAACGTCGGCCGCCAGCGCCGCCTCGTAGACGTTGTACGTGCCGCCGATATTGACCTCGTAGACGCTGTCCCACGCCGCGTCGGGGTTCGGGTTGGCCGCGAGGTGAACGACGATGTCGTGGCCCTCGAACGCCTCGGTCAGCGCGTCTTCGTCGCGCACGTCGAGAATGACGCTATCGAGTCCCTCGCGTTCTCGGTGCGTGATGGGCGTCACGTCGTGGTCCGAGTCCAGCGTCTCGACCGTGACTCTTCCGACGTTGCCAGCCGCTCCGGTAACCGCAATACGTGCCATACGATGACAATCGACGGAAGTCTAATAAACGTGTTCCAAGCGCCCGTCGCCGGATTGCCACGGGGAAAACACGTATGCGACAGGGTCACAATCACGGAGTATGGTC
This sequence comes from Haloferax gibbonsii ATCC 33959, assembly GCF_000336775.1. GTDB lineage: Archaea > Halobacteriota > Halobacteria > Halobacteriales > Haloferacaceae > Haloferax > Haloferax gibbonsii. The sequence continues at coordinate 213,648 of NZ_AOLJ01000005.1, forward strand.
GACCGACCAACCGCTTTGGAAGACCCGCTCGACGGGCGGACGGCGCTCGTCACGGGAGCGAGTTCGGGAATCGGCGCGGCGACGGCGCGCGTGCTCGCCGAAGACGGCGCGGACGTGTGTCTCGCCGCCCGCAGAGTCGAGCGACTGGAGTCGCTCGCGGACGAGATTCGCGCGGCGACTGACGCCGCCGTGAGCGTCGTGCCGACCGACGTGACCGACCCCGACGCGGTCCGGGCGCTCGTCGACGCGACCGTCGAGCGGTTCGGCTCGCTCGACATCGTCGTCTGCAACGCCGGCCTCGGCGTCGACAAGCCCGTCGCGGAACTCACCGACGAGGAGTACCGGCTGATGACCGGCGTCAACGTCGACGGGATGTTCTTCACGGCGAGAGAGGCGATTCCGCACCTCGTGGAGTCGGAGGGCAATATCGTCTTCCTCGGGAGCATGTCCGGGAACCACCCGCGACCCCACAACCCGGTGTACGCCGCGACGAAGTGGTGGGTCCGCGGGTTCGCGTCGAGCCTGCAGGGGTCCATCGGCGAGGAGAACGTCGGCGTGACCTGCGTCAACCCGACCGAGGTCAGGACCGAGTTCGGCTCCGAGAGCGGCGAGACGCAGGCGGAGTCGTTCGACGAGGGCGAGGTGACGGAGGCGATAGAGGTCGCCGACGCCATCGCCTACGCGGTCCGCCAGCGGTCGCCGAACACGGTGCTCTCGCTCGACCTCTACCGGCGAGACAAGATTTCGCACTTCTGAAGGCGACGACGGGAGTGGCGGCGACCCCCGCGAACTCGGGGGAAGCGTATTTTGCGGTCGGTTGCGAACGAACGGCCATGACTGTCACACGAGTGGTCGACACGTCGTGCCGCCTCGGCGAGGGGCCGGTCTGGCACCCCGACGAAAAGCGGCTGTACTGGGTGGACATCGAAGCCGGGCGGCTCCACCGCTACGACCCCGAGACGGGAGCGCACGACTGTCCCGTCGAAACGTCGGTTCTCGCCGGCGTGACGATGCAGCGCGACGGGTCGCTGTTGGCGTTCATGGACCGCGGTCGCGTCGGCCGCGTCGTCGACGGCGAACTCACGGGGGCGACGGAAATCGTCGACTCGCCGACCCGGTTCAACGACGTTATCGCCGACCCCGCGGGGCGGGTGTTCTGCGGGACGATGCCCGCGGAGTCCGGGGACGGGCGGCTGTTCCGCCTCGACACCGACGGGACGGTGACGACGGTCGAGACCGGCGTCGGAATCCCGAACGGGATGGGCTTCACCCGCGACCGCGAGCGGTTCTACTTCACGGAGACCGAGGCGCACACCATCTATCGGTACGACTACGACGAGGAGACGGGAGCCGTCTCGGACCGCGAGCGGTTCGTCGAATCGCCGGAGACGCCCGGACTGCCGGACGGTATGACGGTCGATTCGGCGGGCAACATCTGGTCCGCCCGCTGGGAGGGGGGCTGCGTGGTCAAGTACGACGGCGACGGAACCGAACTCGAACGGTTCGACGTGCCGACGGAGAAAGTGACGAGCGTCGCGTTCGGCGGGTCCGACCTCGATGCGCTCTACGTGACGACCGCCGGCGGCGACCCGGACGGCAGAGCAGACGACGCGGCCGGGGCGCTGTTCCGCCTCGACGTGGAAGCGTCCGGTCGCCCCGAGTTCCGCTCTGACGTTCGACTTGACTGAGCCGAAGCGGACTGAGGCCGCGGGCGGTCAGTTCAGGTCGACCGCGCGCCCGGTGTCGGCGCTCTCGTAAACCGCGTCGATGGTCCGCATGAGGTCGACGGACTCCTCGCGGTCGATTCGCGGCGTCTCGCCGGTCTCGACGGCGCGGGCGAACGCCTCGACCTCGCGTCGGTAGTTATCTATCGGGTCGAACGTCTCCGTGACGACGCGGCCGTCGGTCGCGTAGGTGAGTTCGGCGGACGCCGTCGGCTCGATGTTGAACGCGGTCTTCGCCTCCAGCCAGCCGTCGGTGGTCTGGACGCGGTAGTACTGCGTCTCGGGCGTGTCGAACGACGATTCGACGCTGGCGGTCGCGCCGGAGTCGTACTCCAAGACGCCCGACATCCGCGTGTCGACGCCGCAGTCGCGCGTGTCGGTCGTGGTGGCGTACACCCGGTCGGGCGTCCCGAGGAAGAGCCGCGCCGCGCTGATGGCGTAACAGCCGACGTCCATGACGCTCCCGCCCGCGAGTTCGGGTTCGATGCGGATGTTCTCCGCCCCGTCGGGCAGCCGGAACGAGAAGTTCGACGTGACCGAGACGACCTCGCCGAGTTCCGACGCGACGAGTTCGGCGGCCCGCTCGGTCCGCGGGTGGAAGCGGTACATGAACCCCTCCATCAGCGTGACGCCCGCGTCCTCGCAGTAGTCGAAGACCGCGGCCGTCTCGTCGGCGCTGGCGGTCAGCGGCTTCTCGCAGAGGACGTGCAGACCGTGGTCGGCGGCCGCTCGAACCCAGTCGGCGTGGAGGCTGTTGGGAAGCGGGATGTAGACCGCGTCGAGGGAGTCGTCGGCCAACAGCGCCTCGTAACTGCCGTACGCGGTGGGAATGCCGACCTCGTCGGCGACCGCGCTCGCCCGCGTCTCGTCGCGGGACGCGATGGCCGCCGCCGCGTGGTCGCTCGCCTGAATCGCCGGAATCACCGATTCGATGCCGATACCTGCGGTGCCGAGGATACCAAACTGCATGCGGGGAGGTGCGGCGACCCCGATAATAAAACTCCGGGCGAAAACGCGTCGAATCGGGACTTACGCCTCGTGGGAGGCGGAGTCGACGTCGGTGTCGACCGGGACGTCGGTGCCGCGCTCCGCCGCGGCGTAAATCGCATCCATCGCGCGCATGTCCACGAGCGCGTGGTCGCCGTCGGGCTCGGGGTCGGTCTCCGTCAGGAGGCGGGACGCGAAGTAGTCGAACTCCTCGGTCATCTGGTTCACCTGCTCGAAGTCGTAGTCGGCGGACTGGTCCCCCCACGACAGCCGGAAGCCGCGTTTCTGGCGGTTGTAGAACGCGGGCTCGATTTCGAGTTCCCCCTCGGTGCCGGTCACCCGGAGGTGGCTCGACTGGTAGGCCGACTGGCTGGCGGTGCAGACCGCGAGCGTGCCGTCGTCGAAGTCGACGCCGAAACTGACGTGTTCGTCGCCGACGGCCTCGAACGCCTCGTCGTCGACTCGGGCGCGCGCCCTGACGCGGACGGGGTCGGCGTCGAGGACGAACCGGGCGGTGTTCAGCGGGTAGAGCCCGATGTCCATGACGGTCGCGCCGCCGGAGAGGTCGGGGTCGAGCCGCCACTGGTCCGGGTTGGGAACGACCTCGTCGAGCAGGCGCTGGGACATGTGGCCGTGGACGAACACCGGGTCGCCGATGACGCCGGCTTCGACGAGTTCGCGGGCGCGTCGGACGGCCGGTTCGGTCTGCATCCGATAGGCGACCATCAGGGGCACGTCGGCGCGGTCGCAGGCGGCGACGAGCTTCTCGGCCCGCTCGACCGACGCTTCGAGCGGTTTCTCGCAGAGGACCGCCTTCCCCAACTCGGCGGCGGTCTCGACGTACGGGAGATGTAGCCCGTTCGGCGTGACGACGTACACCGCGTCGTAGGCGTCGGCCGCGACGCCCTCGTGGAACTCGTCGTAGGTGAGCCCGTGGGTTATCGACTCGGCCAACTCTATCGCGCCCTCGGCTTTCTCCTTCGAGCTACTGACGACGACCGTCGTCTCGCAGAACTCGGACTCCTCGACCGCGGGAATCGCCTCGTCGCGGGTCCACCAGCCGAGACCGATCATGGCGAGCCTGACGGTGCCCGTCACGTCCTCGCCCTGCCAATCGCGGCGCGTGAACTCTTCGAGGCTGTCGGTGGGTGTGGGGTTCATACGGTGGTGACGCCGTTCGAGAGGGTGCCAATGCCTTCGACGGTGATGTCGACGCGGTCGCCTTCTTGGAGGTCGAACGGCTGTTCGGGGACGAGCGAGGTACCCGTGAGGATGACCGCAAGTNTCCTCGCAACTGCGGACCATCTCGCTGGTGTTCGTGGCGTCGTCGTAGATGACCTCGCCGTCACGCTCGATAGTCATGCTCATCTCCAACTCGTGAGGGTCGTCGATGTCGTCGGGCGTGACCACGCACGGGCCGAGCGAACAACAGCGGTCGTAGACCTTCGCCTGCGGCAGGTACAGCGGGTTTTCGCCCTCGATCGACCGACTGCTCACGTCGTTGCCAACAGTATACCCGACGATTTCGCCGCGCCGGAGGACGATCCCGAGTTCGGGTTCGGGAACGTCCCACTCGGAGTCGTCCCTGACGCCGATGGCGTCGCCCGGTTCGACCGTCCGAGA
>NZ_AOLJ01000006.1 GCF_000336775.1 Haloferax gibbonsii ATCC 33959
GCGCGCCTGCTCGCTGATCTGGTAGGTGACGCCCGCCGCCCAGACTTCTTCGGCGTCAACTGGGACGGTCGTGTGCTGGTCGACGAACTTCTCGTCGATCACGTCGGCGTTTTCGGAGAGTTCGGCGGCAAGTCGGTCGATTGGGATTCGGGCGATACCGGCCACCCGAGCCAAATCCCCGAACGTCCGGAGATCCTCGTCGGCGCTCGTGAGGTCGTACGTCGTGGAGTCGCGAGTTGCCGTGAGACAGCGCTCTCCCGACACCTCAAGCTGGTGGTACTGNTCCTCGTCGGCGCTCGTGAGGTCGTACGTCGTGGAGTCGCGAGTTGCCGTGAGACAGCGCTCTCCCGACACCTCAAGCTGGTGGTACTGCATTCAGTATCCCCATTACCATCTATTGTTATAAAAGTACGTCCCGACGTGGACACCAACTGGCGGCGAACGGCGCGGAATCGCGGGACGAGAGCGAGTTCGAGAGGAGGTCGTATCCGAGCGACGAGGAGCCGACCGCCGAACGGCGGCCGCGACGTGGCCGCCAAGGGCTCGGAACCGTCGTGCTGGCATCCGACAGTGTTGTTCTCATAGTCAGAACACGGGCACAGAGAGACGGAACGTTCGACGTTCGTGATTTCGGCCGTTTCGGACGTGTTCTCACGGTCTGCCGCCTCCCCGAAGAGACACGTCTGCCAGAGACAGGAGAGATAGTCCGTCTTTGCGTGCGTATCGTTGACATTCAGCGTATCTTCGGCCCGGGGGCGGCCGAATCAACAAGTTCTCTATCACAGAACGATGGGTCGTCGATATCGACCGGGAATGTTCACAACGCAAGCGCTTGACGCTGGACGGTCGCGGCCCAGATTACACAGGTACGCTTGTAATGCAGAAGGGCGGAGGCGGGCGAAAGCGACCGGATTGGGCGAGCACCGAGGAGAGTCATGATGCGAGACCGAGCGTGATTCCGCGCCGTAGACTGCGTTCTCCATTACAGAACACCTATCGAGTCGCCCTTCGGAACCGGCGGTGACCGCGCGTCGACGGCAGTACGGGTGTTCGAGAGAACCCTCTCGGCCGGCGACGGGATGACGACGTGCGGAAGAAGATACGGAGGGTCGCGTCAGAAGGCGCTGTCGGCGAACCCGCCGTCGACGGTGACGACCTCACCGGTCACGAACGAAGACGCGTCGCTCGCGAGGTAGACCGCCGCGCCGACGATTTCCTCTCGCTCCGCGACTCGACCGAGCGGCGTTCGCTCGTCGATTCGCGTGCGTTTTTCGGTCCCTTCGGCGTAGGTGTCGGCGTTCTGTGGCGTGATGACGAACCCCGGCGCGATGGCGTTGACGCGTATCTCGGGCGCGAGTTCCTTCGCCGACGCGCGGGTGAACGCCTCGACGCCGCCCTTCGCCGCCGAGTATGCGGGGAGGTTCGCCATCGAGAGCCGCGCGGCCAGAGAGGAGATGTTGATAATCGACCCGCCGTCGGCGACGGCCGGGGCCATCGCCTGCGTGACGCGGCGGACGCCCCCGAGCGCGATGTCGGTGACGTGGTCCCAGGCGTCGTCGTCGATGTCGCGGACCGAGTCGCGGGAGATCGCGCCCTGCGAGGCGACGACCACGTCGATACCGCCGAACTCCTCGACGGCGCGCTCGCGGACGCGTTCGAGCGAGGCCGGGTCGGTCACGTCGCACGTCTCCCGAACCGCGTTCGCGCCCAACTCCTCGATGGCGTCGGCCGTCTCGTCGACCGCCGACTGGCGTCGGCTGGTTGCGAGTACGTCCGCCCCCTCGCTGGCGAATCCGAGAGCGATTGCCTGTCCGATGCCGCTTGTCCCGCCGACGACGACAGCGCGCTTGTCACTGACGGAGACTGGCGTGTGCTCGTATGCGACCATGGTTCCAGTCCGCACGGTGCCGACATGATAGTTGCGGAACGCGCGATGGGAGTGCCGCATGCAATACGTTTTTACGGACCCGTGCCACATGTGCTCTCATGCGAGGACTTGCCAAAGTGGAGCGTAGCTCCGGCGCTATGGAGTTCGTCGAGCGACAGAAACCGGAACCGGGCGCCGGAGAGGTGCTCGTGGAGGTCGACTACGCCGGCCTCTGCGGAAGCGACGCGGGCATCTACGAGTTCGAATCCGCCTTCGAGCGGATGGAGCTCCCGACCGTCATCGGCCACGAGTACGCCGGGCGCGTGGTCGAAGTCGGCGACGGCGTGACCGAGTTCGGCGTCGGCGACCGCGTGGTCGAACGGCCGATTCGGGGCTGCGGCGAGTGCTATCAGTGTCGCATCGGCGAGGAGAACGTCTGCCAGGACGCGGTCATCACCGGCGTCGACCACGACGGCGCTTACGAGCGGTTCATCGCCGTCCCGGAACGCGCCCTCCATCCGATTCCGGACGACGTGGAACAGCGGCACGCCGCGGTCGCGGAGCCGACGAGCATCGCCGCGCGCGCCGTCATCGAGAACTCTCGCGTCGGCGCGGGCGACCGCGTGCTGGTCGAAGGACCCGGCCCGATCGGTCTGCTCACGGCCCAAGTCGCGGCCGCACAGGGCGGCACCGTCGTCGTCTCCGGCGTGGGACAGGACGCCGACTATCGGCTCCCGCTCGCGGAGGAACTCGGCTTCGAGACCGTCAACGTCGCCGACGACGACACCGAGGCGCGCCGCGAGCGACACACCGACGGCGTCGGCTACGACGTGGTGTTCGACACGACCGGCCACCCCTCGGGGCTCACGACGGCCGTCGAAGAGGTCCGCAAGGGCGGCCAAATCGTCCTCGTCGGTCAGACCGGCGAGACCTCGATGCCCTACTCCCCGCTCGTCCGGGCCGAAATCGACCTGCAGTGCTCGTACGCCTCGATGTACGAGGACTTCGAGCGCTCCTTCCGCCTGATTCGCGACGGCGACGTGGACTGCGAGACGTTCGTCGACACCCGGTTTTCGCTGCTCGAAGCCGACGAGGCCTTCGAGACGTTCATCGAGGGCGGGACGTGCAAGCCGGTGTTCGATATCTCGGAGTTGGCGTAAGGAGAGTGTCGGTCGATAGCAGTTCAAACCAGAGATAGAAATTCAAATACACTACAATATTATATTCGGTCGGATGCGGCAATTCAACCACTAAGGCACGCCCATAGCACATAGTTCGCGTTTTTAACCAGTGTGAATAGATAATCAATACATTATTTCTAAATTTCTTGGATAAGTGACCCATGATTGGATTTTAGAATTTGTATTGCAGGTCTTTTTCGGGAGTATGCGCCCAATAATTTGAAAACTGTTCAAATATTTTCTTCGGTGGAATTTTCTATTTTAGACAATTCTGTCGCGCCGGGTCGAACCCCAGGCCCGAGTCGGGACGCGGCGCTACCGAGCGGTCGCCAAAGAGACGAAGCGAGAGGAACCGAAGGAGGGCGTCAGTCGCTCGCCGAATCGCCACTAGCCGGCGACGAGAACTCGGGGTTCCCGTATGCGGAGCCGGAGCGGTCGTCGGCGGGGTCGTCGGCGGGGATCTCCCCGTCCGGGAAGTAGCAAGCGGCGCGGTGTTCGCCGTCACGAACGGTGTCGAGACCCGGTTCATTCTCGCGACACGCGTCTTCGGCCTTCGGGCACCGCGGGGCGAAGACGCAGCCCGACGGGAGGTCGACCGGGTTCGGTGGCTCGCCGTCGAGCAGAACGCGGTCGCGGTCGACCGTCGGGTCCTTCTCGGGGGCGGCCGCGAGGAGCGAGGTGGTGTACGGGTGTTTCGGCTCGGCCGCGATGGACTCGACGTCCCCCTCCTCGATGACCCGACCGAGGTACATAATCGCCAGCCTGTCCGACACCTGCACCAGACTGGCGAGGTCGTGGGAGATGTAGACGATGCCGATGTCCTCGGTGTCCGCGAGTTCACGCAGGAGGTTCAGCAGGTTCACCTTCAGCGACACGTCGAGCATCGACGCCGGCTCGTCGCAGATGAGGAAGTCGGGGTCGAGAACGAGCGCCTTGGCCACCGCGACGCGCTGACGTTGGCCCCCCGATAGCTGGTGCGGGTACTGGTCGAGGAACTTCCGCGCGGGCGTGAGCCCGACTTTCTCCAGCGTCTCGATGATGGCCCGTTCGCGCTCGTCGGTCCGGTAGTCGTGGATGGTGAGCGGTTCGCCGACCAACTGCCGAACCGTCTGTCTCGGGTTGAGCGAGTCGAAGGGGTCCTGGAATATTATCTGAACCTTCCGGCGGAACTCGCGCATGTTCCCGTCCACGTAGTGCTCGTAGGGCTCGCCGTCGAAGACGAACTCGCCGCCGGTCGGCTGTTTCAGGAGCGCAATGGTCTCGCCGAGCGTCGACTTCCCACAGCCGGACTCGCCGGCGATGCCGAGGATTTCGGACCGCCGGACGCGCAGGGAGACGCCGTCGACGGCGCGGACGTAGTTCGGGTCGTTCCCCCTGAGTTGCTCCAAGAGCGACTGGCTCTGCTCGTAGTACTTCTCGAGACCGTCGGTTTCGAGGAGCACCTCGCCGCGGTCCGATTCGTCGTGGCTGTCGGGGATGCCCCACGTCTCCGGGTCGGTGGCGTCGCGCCGCATCTGGGCGGCTTTGGTGACGTGGTGGCACGCCGAGCGGTGGTTTCGGTTCGGCAGGTCGACGAGGTCCGGATGGGACGCCTCGCACTCCTCGGTCGCGAAGGGACACCGGTCCTTGAAGACGCACGCGCCGGGTGCCTCGCTCAGGTTCGGCGGCGACCCCGGAATCGAGACGGGGTCCTGGTCGCCCTCTTCTATCTCCGGGAAGGAGTTCTTCAACCCCATCGTGTACGGGTTCGTGGGGTTCACGAGGACGTTGTCGACGCTTCCCTGTTCCATGGCCTTCCCGCCGTAGAGTATCGAAAGCTCGTCGCACGTCTCGGCGATGACGCCGATTTCGTGGGTGATGAGCAGCAACGAGCTGTCCATCCGGTCCTGTATCTCCAGAATCTTGTCGATAATCTTGTCCTGAACGATGACGTCGAGCCCCGTGGTCGGCTCGTCGGCGATGATGAGGTCCGGTTCGAGCGCGAGCGCCATGGCGATGGTCACGCGCTGGCGCATCCCCCCGGAGAACTCGTGGGGGTAGTCGTCGATTCGGTCGGGGTCGAGTCCGACGATTTCGAACAGCTCTCGGACCCGCGAACGCGCCTTGTCGTCGGTGACGTTCCGGTGGGTCTGAATCGCCTGCCGAATCTGCGCGCCGGTGGACATCACCGGGTCGAGCGAGTCCATCGCGCTCTGGGGGATGTAGGCGATGTCCTCCCAGAGCACGTCGCGACGCTCGCGCTCGCTGAGGCCGGTCAGGTCCCGGCCCTGGAATTCGATGCTGCCGGATTCGACGGAGCCGTTGCTGGGGAGGAGACCGAGAACCGCCTCGGCGAGCGTCGATTTCCCCGAGCCGGATTCGCCGGCGAGGCCGTAGTTGACGCCCTCGTCGATGCTGAACGACACGTCGTTGACGGCGTGGACGGTTCCGCTGTCGGTCGAGTACGTGACCGTGAGGTCTGTGATATCGAGGAGGCTCATTGTTCGGTCTGAATCTCCGGGTTGATGACTTCTTCGTAGGCGCGGCCGATGAGGAACACCGAGGTGGTGATGGCCGCGATGCCGAGTGCGGGCGGGAGCACCCACCACCAAGCGACGCGCATGTTGCCCGATTCGAACACCTGTCGGAGCATCCGGCCCCAACTCGTGACGGTCGGGTCGCCGAATCCGAGGAACGCCAGGCTGGCCTGCGCGGCGATGGCCCACGCGATGCCGTAGGCCGTGTAGAGAAAGCCGATGGGGAGCACGTTCGGCGCGACGTGGTAGAGCATCGTCCGCAAGTCGCTCGCGCCGCTGGCGCGCGCCGACTTCACGAAGGTGCGCTCTCTGACGGAGAGGACCTCGGAGCGGACGACGCGGGCGGGCATCTTCCAGAGGAACGCGACGATGATACCCGTCATGAGCCAGACGCTCGGCGTCACGAACGTCAGGAGTAACAGCGCCATCGGCGTGAACGGCAGCGAGAACGTGAGGTCCGTGATACGCATGAGAACCTCGTCGACCCAGCCGCCGTAGTACCCGCTGACGAGTCCCACGAGAAAGCCGAGCGCACCGGTCCCGATGCCGCCGAACAGTCCGACGATGAACGTCGGTTGCGCGCCGGCGAGGAACTGGCTCAGTACGTCTTTGCCGTAGGCGGTCGTCCCGAACGGAGCCGCGCCGGTCGGTTCGGACAGCCGCAGCATCGAGCCGGCGTCGTCGCGGACGGTGTGCTCGATGGGGTCGTGCGGGGCGAGCGCGGGGCCGAGGAGACCGAGGAAGACGAACGCCGCGACGATGAGGACGCCGGCGAACGCGAGGCGGTCGCGTCGCAGGAACGTGAACTGGTCGCGGAGCGTCTCCGCGACCCCCTCGACGCGCTTTTTCAGTTCGGCTTCGGGCTTCGTCTCGGTGCTCACGCGGCACCACCTCCGCTGGTCGAGACGGTCGGGTCGAAGTAGGCGTACAGCACGTCGGCGACGAGGTTCGCCACGATGACCGCGAGCGCCATGATGAACACGGCGGCCTGCACCAGCGGGTAGTCCTGCTGTTGGATGGCGAGCACGAGTTCGCGGCCGATGCCGGGCCAGCCGAAGACGACTTCGAGCAGGATGAGTCCCTGGAAAATCATCCCGAGGCGCAGCGCGAAGTAGGTCAGAATCGGCAGCATGGAGTTCCGGCCCGCGCGTGCGAGCTGCTGCATCTCCGAGAGCCCCTTCGCGCGGTGGAGCTTGAGGAACTCAGAGCCCCGCTTTTCGACGACGCCGTTGCGCGCCAACAGCAGGAAGTCGCCGCTGTAGTACAGCACCGACACGGTAAACGGCAGGATGTAGTGGTGCAGGAAGTCGAGCGAGGCGAACGTCTCGACGTAGCCCTCCGGCGAGGCGCTGATAGAGCGCATCCCGAAAGCTGGCACCAGTTCGAGGTTGTACGCGAAGACGATGACGAACAGGATGCCCGTGATGAACACCGGCGTCGACCGGAGGAAGGTCGTGGTGATGATGCTGAGCTTCTCCAGTTTGCTTCCGCGGTTCCAGCCGACGTACATCCCGAGGAGGGAACTCAGGACCGCCGTCGTCACTAACGCGGGGACGAGCAGGATGAGCGTGTTGACGAGCCGCGGGGCCAGTACCCCCCAGACGGGCTGGCTCCGCAGGATGGAGTAGCCGAACTGGAACAGCAGGATGCTCTGGAGGTAGCTGAGGTACTGCCGCCACATCGGCTGGTCGAGGCCGTACATCGCTCGAATCTCGGTGATTTGTTGCTGGCTCAGGTTGCCCGCGGTGACGAGAGATTCGAACGGACTCCCCGGAAGCAGCCGCAGGACGACGAAGATGACCGAGACGGCCACGAGGGTGAGCACGATGGAGATGGCGAGCCGCTTTGCGAGAAACCGCTGGAACTCGCTCATGGCCGGACCCCCCAACGCCACGAGTGGATAGTGTTCGACATGCGTGTCACCTCACGAGAAGTCCGCCTGTCCGAGTTCGTCGCGGCGCTTGTGCATGTTCCCGGGCTGGATGCGCTCGACGAAGGCGGCCCACGCGTCCCCGTTGGGGAACCGGAGGTTGCCGTCGCCGTCCCGCGTGTAGCCGGCCTGTTCGAGGAGCGATTTCGCCCCGTCGATGTCGAACTCGTAGTGGGTCGTGTCCGACGTGTGCCACGGCGTGAGGTCCGAAATCGGGTTCTCCCCGCTCGGAACGGTCGCGCGGTCCTGCAGCACGTCGGCGGCGAAGCCCTCGGTGTCGACCGACTTGGCGAGGGCGACGCGGAACTCCTTGTCGCGGACGAGCGGACAGGAGAACATCAGCTTCGTGTCGAGCGGCGCGAAGTTGCCCGAGGTCATCTTTTCGACGCCGGCGGTGCTCGCGGCGCGGTCGGCCTGCGAGTTCGAGAGCGTCGTGCCGATGGCGTCGATTTCGCCGCCCTGCAGCGAGCCGATCATGGAGTCGATGTTGCCGACGTTTATCCAGATGACGCGGTCGACGCCCTCGCCGGTCGTGGCTTGGTCGCCGAGCACGTCTGCCCGCCAGTCGTCGTCGAACATCCAGTGGCCCTCGTTTTTCGAGACCTCGAAGCGGGTTCCCTGCTCCCAGTTCTCGTACGTGAACGGCCCCGTGCCAACGGGCGACTCGGGGTTGTGCTGGGACGGGTTCTCCACGTCCTCCCACTTGTGCTTGGGGATGATGACGCTGCGAACGACGCGCTGGGTCATGAACGCCGCGTCGGGGCCCTTCAGATTGAACCGAACCTCGTGGTCGCCGAGCACCTCGACCGACTCGACCGGCTCGTAGAACGGCGTCTGACTGGTCGAGGAGTGTTCCTTGTACAGTTCGACGGTGAACTTCACGTCCTCCGCGGTGAACGGCTCGCCGTCGTGCCACTCGACGCCCTCGCGAAGAGTGAGTTCGACGGTGGTGTCGTCGACGAACCCGCCGCCGGTCGCCAGCGCGGGGACGACTTCGAGGTCCGGCGTGGCGTCGAAGAGGCCGTCGTAGATGAACGTCAGCCGCTTCGCCTCCGCGCCGCCGGCGGCCCACGGGAGGTTCAGCGAGTTCATCGAGGTGGTCACGCCCTTGATGTAGGTCCGGTCGTCGGTCTGGGGTTGCAGGTTCACCTCCGACCAGACGAACGAGTCCTTCGTCGGGCCGTTGCCCGGCGTCTGGACGTAGCCGCTCCAGCGCTCCGTGTTGACCGCGGTGATGATATCGGGGAACAGCGTGATGAGCGCGCCCACGTCCTCGCTGAAGATGCGCTGCGCCTCGGCGACGAGCTCCTCGCGCTCGGTGCGGTCGGTCGTCTGACTCTGTTCCGTCAGCACCTCCTGCAGGTCGGGGTGGTAGTAGTTGTCGTAGTTCGAGAGGCTCGTCTCGCTCCGCCGCATCAAAAGCGGGTTCGGGTCCAGTCCGCGTTGCGGGTCCGGACCGTGGGTGCTCATCGAGATGATTGCTTCGAGCCCCTTCGTGTCCCAACTCTGGGCGTACAGTTGGTTCAGCGGTCGGTCGTTGAGTTGCGTCCCGACGCCGAGGGCGTCAAGCCCGCGCTGGACCATGAGCGCGTGTTCCCGCATCCACGGGTCGTCCTCGCTCGAAAATTCGACCGGGACGGGGTCCAACACCGCGCCGGCGGTCGCGCTGTAGTCGAGCGGCGGTTCGTCGGCGTCGATGGTCTCCCACTCGCGCCAGTACTTCGTCTCGACCGTCTCCGGGGTTCCGGACGGGACCTCGGGGGTGAGACTCGACCCGCCGTCGCTCCCGCCGCTTCCGTCGCCGCCACCGGTACACCCGGCGAGTCCGGTCACGCCGAGGGCGGTCGCAGTCGCCGCCACGTAGTCGCGTCGCGTAAGGCCAGTTCCACGTTCGACACCCGAACTATCACGATTTTTCTCCGACATTGCGACCGCTTGTTATGGAGTATCTTCCATGGTGCTGTTCCCGATACGGCCCGATATCTATCGTTCTTTATATACTCGGTCGGCAGGATGCGGCAATATTCTCCAACAAGCAGTGAGCTACTCCTGTCGCGGACCGTAGATGAGTTCGAGCAGATTTCGCTCCGCGGTCCGGAGTCGTTCGCTCAGCGTGGACTGCGCGATACCCAGTTCCTCGGCGAGTTCGGTCTCAGAGGTCTCCCGCGGAATGTGGAAGTAGCCGTGGTTGAATGCCGTCTCCAGAACCGCGAGTTGGTCGTCGGTCAGCTTGGAGATTAACACCTCCTTTAATCGGCCGCTGTCGAGCGGTTCACCCGGGGCTTCGTCCTGCGTGACGGAGCGGAGTTCGAACTCCCCGAGCGTCTCCTGAATCTCGTCGGCGAGTTCCCTGAAGTGGTCCCAGTCCTGGGCGGTGGCGACGACCTCGAAGACGCCGTCTTGGAGGACGATGCGGTTCGGAATCGTCTCCTGTCTGAGAACCAGTCCGAGGATGAACGGGTACGACTCGTTGGCGAGAATCGTCACTCGACGTATCTGCACGTCGGTCGAGGCGGTCGGAATCTCCTCGTCGTAGAAGACGGTCACGCCCGAGATGTCGGCGAGGAGGGACTCCACGTCGAAGGGGCCGTTCGAGGCGATAGTGAGCGACTCGATCCACGTCCCGTCCTCGACGTAAAACGCGTTGTCCAACTCGATGCTCCGGGCGTCTCGCAGGCGGCGATCTATCTTCGACATGACGCCGGTCGGAGCCGTCGTAAACTCAACACGTAAGATGCGAACTCACCCGTACCGGGCAGATACCGTTCACCTACAAATAGACCGGTGGTTACCGCAACGGGCGATGATACCGGCCCGAGTTCGCGACGCCCTCGTCAACGTTTCAGGCGACGAGCGGCCAGTAGAAGAGCCACGAGAGGGTCACGACGACGAGCGACAGGCCCATCGTCACGAACCCGAACAGCGTCACGTCCCGGTTCGTCAGCGGTCCGCGGTCTAGCGAGACGAGGACGGCGGTCGTGTTGAACGGGAGAATCGTGGTCGACCCCACCACGAGGAGGACCGCGAGTCCGAGATAGAGTTGCGTCACGCCGAACGTCTCCGCGAATCGCAGCACGATGGGGAGAATCACCACGATGGCGGCCGACCCGGTCGAAAACAGCACGCGAACGACGACCGCGAACCCGAGGAGCAGCCCGACGAGTTGCCAGTGGCTGAACGCCTCGAACGGGACGAACCGCGCGAGGAGGTCGACGACGAGCGCGATGGTTTGGGTCGCTTCCAGGGCGTCCAGAATCGACAGCGTCGCGCCGATGAGAAAGAGGACGCCCCAACTGAGTTGCTTGACGTCGTCGGCGTCGATAACGTCGACCCCCGGAAGCGCGAGGACGGTGACCGCGACGACCGCCGGGAGAATCTCGGGGAGTCCGACGAACGACCCGACGACCCACGCGAGGACGGTACCGGCCATCACCGCCGCGACGAGTCCCTGTTCGCGGGTCAACTCGCCGTCGGGGGGCGCGTCCGCAATCCCCGGCTCGCCGGGGTCGACAGTCGAGTCGGCATCGACAGCGTTGAAGAGACCGGCGGCCGCGGCGGCGAGCGCGTAGAGAACCACTGTCGGCGGAATCATCAAGACGGCCCACTCGACCCACGAGAGCGGTCGGACGCTCGTCGCGAGGATGCCCGAGGTGACCAGCGCCATCCCGCCGCCGGTCATGAGCGCCATCGACGCGATGGGATTGATGTGACCCAAGAGGAGGAACGTCGCCCGTTCGAACCCGCTTCGCGCCGGGAGGTCGAACTCCTCGGTCACCTCCTCGACGATGGGGATGAACGCGACCGCACGGGCCATCGCGGACGGCATGAACAGCGCCAGCACGAGGACGTTTCGCGCGATGGAACGAAACGCCCCGCGAGGGGTGCTGTCCGGGGACAGCAGTCGGCTCGCTAACCGGGTATCCAACCCCACCGACCGGACCGCGTTGCCGAGGAGTAACAGCACGAGGAGGAAGTACACGAGCGAGGAGGTGAAGCCGCTCACCGCGGCCTCGAAGGAGTCCACGACGCCGAGGGCGTACAACAGGGAGACGCAGGCCAGACTCGAAATCACGTACGGAACCGGTTTCGTCAACCAAAGCAGGAGCGCGACGACGAAAACCGAGAGCGCGTACTGCGACCGGACCGGAAGGACGGAGACTGGGTGGAGCCCGACGACTGCGAGGAGCAAGGCGGCGGCGACCGCGAGCGTCACCGTCTGCGGCGAGAGTTCGGGGGCGCGTAGCCCTCGGCCGGGCAACCAATCTGTCACGAATTTATCTGCACACAACGGGCCCAAATAGCTACTGCCGGCGACAATTCGGGCCGCCAGTCGAAGGAGAGAGCGCGAATCGAGTTGACACGACCCGAATAGAAACTATTAGAATTACTTGGATTATTTGAGCTTCTCAAAGAGTCGGAGTAACCATAATTATTTCAACTGTGCCGAGAATCTCGCTATCACGGATATCCCCATCATGTCACGTGCAGTCAGCGTCTGTCTCCTCAAAGGCGGTATCGGCAAGTCGACGACCTCCATCAACCTCGCCCGCGAGCTCGCACACCGGGGCAGCGACGTGCTGCTCGTCGACCTCGACCCGAACGGACACACCACGACGGGCCTCGGGTTCGGCGAGGAGTTCTACTCGGAAGCGCACCTCGGCGACGTGCTCCTCGACGACGCCGAGTTGGAGCCGCGGGAGCTCATCCTGGAGACCGGGTTCGAGATCGACCTCCTCCCGTCGAACGACCGCATCGAACAGGTCGAGTCGGACCTCGGCGGCGTGATGATGGGGTCGGCGCGGCTCAAACAGCGCGTCATCGACCCGCTTCTCGGCGACGACTACGACTACGTCGTCGTGGACTGCCCCGCGGCGCGCGGGAAACTCAACGACAACGCGCTGTACGCCACGCAGAACCTCGTCTTGCCGATGCGCCCCGAGTCGGGCGCGCTCTCGGGGCTCGAAAAGACGGTCAAGCGGCTTATCACGCCCGCGCGGGAGCACTTCGACCTCGAAATCCTCGCCGTCGTACCGACCGACCTCCGGGACCGAATCGACCACGACCGCCCGACGAGACGGCTCGTGGAGGCGCTCGTCTCGAAGCCGAACATCGCGTCGAAGCTCCCGAACTTCGCGTACACCGACCCGGAGGTGTTCGAGGCCATCGACGACGGCGAGTGGGACGACGACCTGCCGAAGCCGGGGATTCGGCACCGCTCGGCCATCGACGCGTCGATTCGCGAGCACATGCCGCTGCGGGATTACGACAGCACCTGCGACCAGTTGGCGTGCTACGACGAACTCGCGCAAATCGTCGAAGAAGGCGAGGTGGCCCGATGAGCGAAGACCCCTTCGGCGACCTCGACGCCGCGATGGGAGGCGGGGAGTCCGCGTCGGAACCCGAATCCGAACCGGAGCCCGAGGGCGCTGACGCCACCGACGCGGCCGAATCCGAACCGGAGCCAGAACCGGAACCGCTCGACGAAATCGACCCCCGAGAGCGCCCCGCGTTCGAGTTCGACGAGACCGTTCACAAGGCGCTCTACGTGCTCGAATCGGTCGCCGACGAGTTCGACGATATCATCACCTACGACGTGGAGCGCGAACTGACCCGCGACCACGGGCTCAAGGGCGTCACGAAGAGCGAACTCCACAACGCCGCGCTCGACGTGGCCACCGAACACCCCGAAGAAATCGTCGAGCGCGTCCTCGAACAGCGCGGCGTCGACGACGAGAACTCTGAATAATTCGGATAATCCGACTCTGCTGAACTCCGTAGAGCCGGACGGGATTTCGCGAGACGGACAGCGAGTGAAGTCAGCAACGGAGACGACCCTACCGAGTGGGTAGGAAGCGGGATGTGGGAGACCGGAGGCGGTGACGCACCGGCAATCGTCCCTCACCGGATTAGCTTGTCGCGGTCGGGGTCGAAGAGCGGCCCTGACCGGACCGTTGCGGGGTAGGCGTCACCTTCGTACCGGATTTCGACTTCCTGTCCCGCGCTGGCGTACTGTTCGGGGAGGTAGGCGTACGCGATGCCGGCGTCGATAGTGTAGCCGTAATCCGCCCGACAGCAGTAACCGACGACGTCGCCGTCGGCGAACACCGGATGGCCCGCGTCGACGACGGCGCCCTCCTCGTCGAGGGTTATCGGGACGATTCGGTCGCTCGGCGTGCTGTCGTCTGCGTTGTCTTCGACGAGCGCCGCCTTCCCGACGAAGTCCGTGTCGAGGTCGACAGCGAAGCCGATTCCGGCCTCGTAGGGCGTGTGTTCGGGCGTGAGGTCCGTCCCCCAGAGACGGTACCCCTTCTCCATGCTCGTCGAGTCGAGCGCGGCCCAGCCGACGGGAGCGATGTCGTGCTCCTCGCCGGCCTCCCGAATCGCGTCCCAGAGCTGGCACCCGTACTCGGTCGGGGCGTAAATCTCCCAACCGAGTTCGCCGGCGTACGAGAGTCGAAGCATCGTCACGGGAATGCTCCCGAGGTAGGTCTCCTGTGCGGAGTAGAACGGGAATTCGTCGTTCGAGAGGTCGGCCTCGACGAGGTCCGAAAGCACCTTCCGGGAGTCGGGGCCGAAGACGCCGATGCCGGTCCGACTGGAGACGTGCGCGGTCACGTCGACGGAGCCGTCGTCGGGCGCGTGCTCTGTGACCCACCGCGAGTGGAGCGTCGCCGAGCTTCCGCCCCCGGTGAACAGCACGAACCGTTCGTCTCCGAGGCGGGCGACCGTCAGGTCGGCGAGCACGCCGCCGTCTTCGTTGAGCATCGCGGAGTAGCGCATCCGGCCCGGCGTGACGTCCACGTCGTTCGTCAGGAGACCCTGCAGGAACTCCAACGCACCCGGTCCCGTCACTTCGATGGGGGTGAACGTCGTCATATCGACCATGCCGACCTTCTCGCGGAGGTGCTGGTGCTCCGCGCCGTGGACCTTCGACCAGTTCTGCGAGAGCCAGTCCGGCCGGTCGGGAACGTCGTACGTTTCGAGGAGCGTCTCGTTGGACTCGTACCACTGTGGGACCTCCCAGCCGTCGCTGTCGTAGAACTCCGCGCCGAGGTCGGCCTGCCGGTCGTAAAACGGGCTCCGGCGGAGGGAACGCTGTCCGCTCGGTTGCTCACGCGGGTGGATGAGCTGGTACACCTCCCGGTACTGTTGTGCTCCGCGGCCGTAGGTGTACTCTCGGCTGCCCGTGTGAGACTGGAACCGGGAGACGTGCGCTCCGGAGGCGTTGACTCGGGAGCCGTCGAGCCGCGGCGTCCCGTCCTCCATCCAACTGGCGACGATGTCGCCCGCGCCGCCGGACTGCGTGACCCAGACGGCGAGCGCCCACCAGAGTCCCTCGGTGTCCTCGTCCGGCCCGAGGATGGGCATGCCGTCGGGCGTGAACGAGAACATGCCGTTGATGGCGGAGGTCCACTCGCAGTCCTCGAAGCCGGGAACGAGTTCGCTGGCGGCGTCGAACGCCGACCGGTCGTGGTCCGGGTGGGTGTTCTCGTAGAAGTGCTCCTCGGTAAACTCGCGGAGAGACGGGTATTCGAGTCCGAGGTCGTCGAGCTTGTCGGGACCGTAGATGTCCGCCGGGTCGACGAGGAGCGACTCGTGGTTGTACGAGCCGATACCGTAGCGCTCGCCGTGCTGTCGGTAGTACAGCGAGTGGTCCTGGTGCCGAAGCAGCGGCTGTTCGATTTCGCGCGACGCGCCATCGAGTTCGTCCAGTTCGTCGGAGACGAGATACTGGTGCGCGCAGGGCACGAGCGGGATGTCCGTGCCGACCATCTCGCCGAACAACGGCCCCCAGATGTTCGTGGCCACGAGCACCTCGTCGGCCTCGATTCGGCCGTGTTCGGTATCGACCGCATCGATACTGCCGCCAGAGATGTCGATGTCCGTGACCTCGGTGTGGCCGTAGAACTCGACGCCTACCTCGCGTGCCTGCTCCGCCATCGACTCGGCGGCGCTAACGGCGTCCGCCTTTCCGTCCGACGGGACGTAGTACCCGCCGTAGATAACGTCGGAGTTTATCTGCGGGACGCGCGCTTCGACCTCCTCGGGCGTGAGAAGTTCGCCCTCGTCGATACCGTACGACTGCCCCCACTCGCGCTTGCGTTTGAGGAAGTCCCAGCGCGCCTCGGTGTAGGCGACTTCGATGCCACCGCACGTCCGGAAGTCGCCGAACCCGTCGTAGAGGTCGCGCGTGTACGACGCCATCTCTGTCATCAGCTTGTTCCCGGCCGTCTGGAACACGAGTCCGGGCGCGTGAGACGTCGAGCCCCCGGTCTCGAACAGCGGTCCCCGGTCGAGGACGACGACGTCGTCGCGACCCGACTCGGCGAGGTGATACGCCGCGCTACAGCCGACACAGCCGGCCCCGACGACGACCGTTCCGGCGCGTTCGGGAAACGTAGACCATGTGCTCATATACCAAACAGTAGTGACTGCGGCCTTCGGATGTCTCTCCGGGTCCACTATCTGAGGTGTATAAGTTCCGGGGGAGACGAGAACCGGGTCTGGCCACGGACGAGTCTCAGTTGCCAACGAGTATTTCTCGCCGACGAGCGTCACTCGCCGACGAGGTACTTCTCTCTGAGGTAGATAACGAGGCTGGCGCTCAGGAACGCGAGACCCGCGCCCTGTAGCTCACCGACAGTCATCGCGAACAGCGCGACGACGAAAAGGAAGACCGCGAACGCCGCCGAAACGACAGCGAGCGCGTTCATCGATAGCGTAGAGTCATCGATTCGGTGCTTCCGTTCAGTCGTCCGTCGTCCCGGATTTCTCTCGGATGTCGGTCACGACCGACGTCCGAGACCGACCGACGTCGATGTCGATATCTTCGTCGCCCAGGTTCTCTATCCGCTCGGCGAACTCCTCGGACTGCAGGAGTTCGTACTCCTTGTCGAGGCCGAGATAGACCGTGTAGCACGTGACGACGAGGACGATAGCGAACGGGAATCCCGTCGCGATAGCCGCCGTCTGGAGCGCGTCGAGCCCGCCGCCGTAGAGGAGAAGCGACGCGACGACGCCCTCCGTGACCGCCCAGAAGATACGCTGCGTCCGCGGAACGTTGTGTTTGCCGCCCGACGTGAGATGGTCGACGACGAGCGACCCCGAGTCCGAGGAGGTCACGAAGAACGTCACTACGAGCGTCACCGCGAGCAGTCCCGAGACGGCGCTGAACGGGAACTGTTCGAGTAGCGCGAACATCGCGACGGTCTGTCCGGCCTCGCCATAGGTCGCGAGGACGACGCCGTTGCCCTGAAGCGAGTTGAACAGGGCGCTCCCGCCGAACGCCGAGAGCCAAACCGTCGAGAACAGCGACGGCAGGACGAACACGCCGAAGACGAACTCGCGGACCGTCCGTCCCTTCGAGATGCGCGCGACGAACATGCCGACGAACGGCGACCACGCAATCCACCACGCCCAGTAGAACACCGTCCAACCGTTGACGGTGGACGCACCGCCGCCGAGCGTGCCGGTGAAGAACGCCAACGAGAGGAAGTCGCTGAAGTAGTTTCCGAGCCCCTGCACCCACGCGCCGAAGATACTCATCGTCGGACCGGCGACGAGCACGAACGCCAGCAAGACGAACATCAAGAAGACGTTCAGCGTGCTCAGGCGTCGTATGCCGCCTTCGAGGCCGGCCGCGACGGACGCGGTGGCGATGAGGGTAATCGCGGCGATGAGCGCAATCTGCATCCCGGTGTTGTTCGGAACGCTCAGGATGCCGAGCATGCTCTCGCCGAGGATGTACGATAGACCCGTGTTTATCTGTGCGACGCCGAGGCCGAGCGACGTGGCGAGGCCGAACAGCGTCGCGAACACCGACACGAGGTCGATGAGATGGCCCGGCCAGCCGTAGATTCGCTCGCCGAGGAGCGGCCAGAAAATCGACCGGAAGGTGAGCGGCAGCCCCCGATTGAACGAGAAGAACGCGAGCCCTAGTCCGACGAGGCCGTAGATGGCCCACGGGTGGAACCCCCAATGGAAGAACGTCTGGGTCATCGCGGCGATGCCCGCGCCACCGGACCCGGCTTCGGCGTCGAAGAAGCCGGGGACGTTGGTGAAGTAGTACAGCGGCTCCGAGACGCTGTAGAACATGAGTCCGATACCCATGCCCGCGCTGAACAGCATCGCCATCCACGAGAAGTCGCTGAATTCCTTTTCGGCCTCGACGCCGCCGAGGGTTATCTCGCCGTACTTGCTCAGCGCGAAGTACGCCAAGACGACGATAAAGAGATTGACCGACAGGAGGAAGAACCACCCGAAGTTACCCTCGAAGAAACCCCTGACGCCCGAGTAGACGCTCGCCGCCTGCTCGCCGAGGACGAGCGTCACGGCGACGAAGGCGCCGATTATCAAGAGCGCGGCCGGGAAGACGACGGGGTGGATGTCGAGCCCCCAGCGTTGGATGTTCCCATCGCCGGGTTCGCGCTCGGTCTCCGGGTAGAACAGGTCCGCCTGTAGTTCGCTCGTAGACCGGTCGGCCGAGTCGTTGCTATTCGGCATTCGATACACCCTCCGTTAGGAACCGCCTCTGGAATTCGTGTACGCTCATATCGTTGTCCCGCTTTGGGGCCACCCGCGGTCACCGTCGAGGTCGGCGCCTGCTCCGGCGCGTCCACTCGGACCGTGACACGAGCCCACACCCCTCACGATTCAACCAACCCATCGGTATTACACATCTTAACCGATAGTCTTCGATAATAGTGGCATTTATACGCAAATAGAGGGACGTTGCGAAAGTTATACCCTCAAATCGGTTGACGAGGTGAAACCGAAAGCCGCGGTCGTCACTCGAACCTGTCGAGCGAGAACATGTCGAGCGGCAGGTCGCTTTCGCCGTCGACGACGAGGTCGGCGAGGATTTCGCCGATGACGCTGGCGAACTTGAAGCCGTGTCCCGAAAAGCCGGCCCCCACGGCGACCTGCGGGTGGTCGGGGAGCGTGTCGAGGATGAAGTGTTCGTCCGGCGAGTTCGTGAACATGCACGTCGCGAGCGACATCGTCGGCCCCGCGGCCTCCGGGAAGTACTTCTCCGTGACGTCCCGGAGTATCGCCTCGTCGGCGCGGTTCGGCTCGCGGTCGAAGTCGTCGGGGTCGACTTCCTCGTCGCGGTGGTGGTACTTGCCGAGTTTGAAGCCCGGCACGTCGTGGACCGGGAACCCGTAGAACCGGCCCTCGGGGACGCTGAGGTTCCAGACGGGGAACTCCTCGGGCGCGAACGTCGCCGGCGACTCGGGTTGGAACCACGCGAGCGCCTGTCGCTCGGGGACCGCAAGCCCGTCGAGGGCGTCGGCGAGTTTGTAGTTCCACGCGCCCGCGGCGAGCACGAGCGCGTCCGCGACGTACACGCCGCGGTCGGTGCGGACGCGTACTCCCCCGTCGTTCGTCTCCGCCCAGTCTTCGACCCGTTCGCGGGCACGAATCTCCGCACCCCGCGCCTGCGCCGCCTCGGTGTGCGCGATAATCGCCTGCTCGGGGACGATGAATCCGCCGTCCTCCTGATACACCGCGCGGTACTCCTCGGGGAGTTCGTAGCCGGGGAACCGCTCGTTGACCTCCGCACCGGTCAGCACCTCGTGCGGGATGTCGTGTTCCTCGCAGGAGCGCTTCGAGCCGGCGAACACGTCGTTGTCGACCGGGCCGGCGTCGATAGAGCCGGTTCGGTGGATGACCTCGCGCCCGGTCTCGTCGGCGAGGTCGTCCCAGAGGTCGTACGCCCGTTCGATGAGCGGGACGTACGAGGGGTGTTCGTAGTACGCGCGCCGGATAATGCGCGTGATACCGTGAGACGACCCCTGCGAGTGGGGGATGTCGTATCGTTCGAGACCGACGACGTCGAGGCCGCGGTCGGCGAGGTGGTACGCGGTCGCACTTCCCATCCCGCCGACCCCGACCACGGCGACGTCGTATCGGTCGTCGCGGACACTCATTGTGCTCGGCGGTTCGGAACGTCCCCCCTTCACTCTTGACCTGTATCACAAAGCACCTTTTTCCGATGTCCGACTCAAAACCCGTCGAGACCGTCGCTGACGGCCGAATCGCCGCGCCACTGCGACTATCCACCGCCACTTATACGGGTCCACTATTTCCGACGAACCCTTTTCCAAAGATGTGTGTTTCTTCCTCCCATGACACGGTGGAACAACAATCGTGACGAAATCGGTGCGGTTAGCGCCGACATCACTGCGGAAACGAACGCGTTGCCGGCGAAGTACTTCACGGACCCCGAGGTCCACGAGATGGAAAAGGAGAAAGTGTTCGGTCAGTACTGGGTCTACGCGGGTCACGCGACCCACATCCCGGACGCCGGCGACTACTTCACGCGAACCATCGGCGGCAAGCAGATAATCGTCACCCGCGATGACGACGGCGACGTGCGGGCGTTCTACAACGTCTGTGCCCACCGCGGGTCGAAGATGCTCGACGACACGCCGATGACCGACCCCGGAAGCCTCAGTCGAATCACCTGCCCGTACCACCTCTGGGCGTACGAACTCGACGGGTCGCTCCAGAGCACTCCGAAGAGCTTCGAGGAGGCGAGTCTGAACCCCGACCTCGACGACGACGCCGTCAGCGAACTCGACCCCGAAGAGAACGGCCTCATGGAGGTCCACACGGACGCTATCGGGCCGCTCGTGTTCGTCAACTTCGAGGACGAACCGAGCCTCTCGCTGGCCGAACAGGCCGGGTCGATGAAGACCGAACTCGAGGACCTGCCGCTCGGCGAGTACGAACACGCCCGCCGCTACGTCTCCGAAGTCGAGTGCAACTGGAAGACGTTCAGCGGGAACTACTCGGAGTGCGACCACTGTCAGGCGAACCACCAAGACTGGGTCCGGGGACTCGAACTCATGGACTCCGAACTCGAAGTCAACGACTACCACTGGGTGCTCCACTACAAGCACAAAGAGGACGTCGACGACGAGATGCGCATCCATCCCGAGCACGAGGCCAAGTTCTACTACTTCTGGCCGAACTTCACGGTCAACATGTACGGCACCGCCGACGGCTACGGCACGTACATCATCGACCCCATCGACGAGGGGCGCTTCCAACTCATCGCGGACTACTACTTCCGCGATGCCGACCTCTCCGAGGAAGAAGAGAAGTTCGTCCAGACGAGCCGACAGCTCCAAGAGGAGGACTTCGAACTCGTCGAACGGCAGTACGAGGGCCTCAAGTCCGGCGCGCTCGGACAGGCACAGCTCGGTCCGAACGAACACACCGTCCACAAACTCCATCGACTCGCACAGGACGCTTACAATGCCTGACGACGGGGATTCCAAACTAGCCGAAAAACCACGCGCCGGCGTCGTCACCTGCCCGGCGTGCGACCTCCACGTCTCCGTCTCGGAGCCGAACGAGGCAGTCGAACTGTACCGACGACACGCGAACGTCACCGGCCACGACGTCGAGTGGGAGCGCGTCGCGTTCGACGCCGAGGCCGAGAGCGACGACGTGAAAGAGGCGCTCATCGAACTCGGCGAGGACCACCCCGACGGCGTCGCGCTCGGGCGACTCGCCGCGGCGCTCACAGACAACGGCGTCGCCATCGGCGAAACGCTCGACGCCGTCCGCGACCTGCGGATGAGCGGCGAGATCTACGAACCGCAGGACGACTACGTCCTCGCGGTCTGACTCCCACACCGTTTCTGCGGGGCTCACCCGGTCACTCGTCGAGAAGAATCGACTCGACCAGCTCCGCGGTCCCCCGCCTGATGCGCCCGCTGACGGCCGTCGGCGAGATGTCGAGTACCTCCGAGAGGTCGTCTAACGCCGCCTCTCGCGGCTCCTCGAAATACCCGTGTTCGTAGGCGGCGACGAGCGCGTCGCGCTGTGCGTCGGTGAGTTTGCTCGGCTCGCCGTTCATCCAGCCGTCCTGTCGGAACATCCGGTTCAGCTCGAAGGTGATGTCCTTCGCCTCGCAGTACTCCCACAGCTCCGAGAGCGCCTCGCGGTCCGAGAGCTGGAGACGGACCCGCCAGCCCGCCGTGTCGTTGCTGCACGCGTCGAGCATGAGTCCGCCGAGTTCCGTGATGACCGGCGAAAGGAGAATCGCGTCCGTCGTGTGTCCGATGCGATACACCGCGGCGTCGTCTCGCTCGGAGACGAGTCGCCAGTCGCTGACTGTGTGGTCGACTTCCAACGCCTCTTCGAACGCCGAGCACTCCGCGCCCTTCACGACGAAGAAGAACAGGCCGGTCTCGGGGTCCGTCGCGGACTGCGAGATGACGTCTATCTCGCTCGCGGCGTCCGACCGAATCGTCGGCGTCAGCGCGAGGTCGTCGTGCGCGATGTCGGCAACAGTTATCAAACTCATCGTGTCTTTACCTCGTAGTCCAAGGGGTTCGAGACCGGGCAAACCAGAGCGTCGGATCGGTTGAAGTACGCGAAGTCGTTTCGACGTTCGCGGTAGAAACGTTTCTCGTGGGCACGATATAGTAGTTTGAACAGCAGATTCTTGTTAATAGTTTTCGCCGCATATTCTGTGGGGCTATATAAATCCACTCAGTATTCCACACCGCTTTTCAGGGAGTCCCGGCGCGTCCGTCGAGACCGAGACGGACAATGAGTGTGGGCACATCGCTTCGGCGACTGGGCGAATTCCTCGAAGAATGCGAGCGGACGGACGCCGCGAACGTCCAAGAGTCGTCCGTGGCGGTCACGGAGACGGGCGCGTCGGCCGACGTCGAGTTCACGCTCTCGTCGAGCGCCGGCGGCGGCTCCGGCGTCGGAGTCCGAGGGACCTCACTCGACTCCGACGGGACGATTGGGCTCACGCTCGAAGTCGACGACGTGTTGCCGAGCGGCCGCGAACACGTCGCCATCGATGCCGCGGAGGTCTCGCTCGACGGGGAGCCCTCGGTCGTCGTCACGGTTGCGGCCGATGCGGCGCCGGCGGCTCCGAAGGAGACGGGCGACGCCGATACCGAGTCACCCGAGACCGTCCGGGACCCGAACGTGCCGGCGTTCGAAGACACGCCGTACCTCGAAGCCGTGTACGCGCGGTACGAGACGTTCGAGCGGATGGCCGACGCCTTCGAGATGGACGTGACCGACGAGACGGTCCGCAGGTACATGATAGACCAAGGCGTCCACGAGCCGTCGTCGTACGAAACGTCGCTCGCCGGCGAGCCGGCGGCTATCGAGCGAGCGCCGACGCCGGCCAGCGACGCCGGCGAATCTCCCGAGGCGCTCGCCGACGGCATCGGCCTTCCCGAGTCCGTCACAATCGACCAACTCGCCGACGCCGCCAACGACGCCAAGACCGTCTACGAGTTCGGGAAGGTGCTTGGCCTCGAACGTATGGACGCGCTCGAACTGCTCCAAGACCTCGACTTGCTCGAATTCGTGATGGGCCGCCTCACGACCGACGACGACCCCGATGTGAGCCGAGAGGACGTCGTGGCGCGCATCAGAGCGTCGGCCGGAGAGAAGTAGCGGGCGTTATTCGACCGCGGCGATGGCCTCGATTTCTACGGCCGCGCCCTTCGGCACGTCGCCGACGCCGACCGCGCTCCGAGCGGGCGGTTCCACGTCGAAAAAGGCGCTGTACGCCTCGTCGAACGCGTCGAAGTCGTCGATGTCGTCGAGGAACACAGTCGTCTTGAGCACGTCTTCCGGCGTCAGTCCCTCGGCGGCGAGGATGGCCTCCACGTTCCGAAGGCACTGACGCGTCTGTTCTTCGACCGACTCGTCGTCGAGCAGTTCCCCGTCCGGGGTGAGCGGGAGTTGCCCGGCCGTGACGAGGATAGAGCCGTTCGTCGTCGCTTGACTGTACGCCCCGACCGCGGCGGGCGCTTCGTCGGTATCGATGATTCGCTTCACGGGGAGAGTGTCGGCGTTCCCGTCCTTCAAGCTGTGTCCCGACGGAACTCGCACGAGTTATCAAAATAAAGGTAGGTTGTGCTGAGACCGCGAGAACGACCGAAACCGACGAGCGACGCGGGCTATCGCCGGGCCGAAACGTCGTCGACCGCGTAGCCCGCGTCTTCTATCGTGTCCACGACGGCCGCCGCGTGTTCGGCCCCTTTCGTCTCGATGCGGAACAGAAGGTGCGCCTCGCCGACGTCGAGGGCGTCGACGGCGCGGACGTGGCGAACGTCGTGAATGTTCGCGTCGCGGTCGGCGATGAGTCGGGAGAGCCGCGCCATCTCGCCGGGCTCGTCTCGGATTCGGACCCGGAGGCGCAGCGTCTGCCGGCGGCTGGTGAGCGCATGGACGAGCACCGTCTGGAGCATCGTCATGTCCAGATTCCCCCCGCAGAGCAGCGGCATGACGGTCTCGCCCTCGACGTCGAGGTCGTCGCTCAGCACGGCGGCGACCGAGGCGGCACCAGCGCCCTCCACGACCTGTTTGGCGCGCTCGAGCAAGAGGAGGATGGCCTCTGCGATTTCCCCGTCGGAGACGGTGACGACCTCGTCGACGTGTTCCTCGATGGTTCGGAGCGTCAACTCCGAGATGCCGCCGGTCGCGATGCCGTCGGCGATGGTGTTCGTGTCGTCGAGCGTCACGGGAACGCCTTTGTCGAGGCTCTCGTGGACCGTTTCCGCGCCCGCGGCCTGCACGCCGACGACGCGAATCTCGGGGTCGTGGTGCTTGATGGCGGTCGCGATACCCGAGATGAGTCCGCCGCCGCCGATGGGGACGACCACGGTGTCCATCTCGGGGAGGTCGCGGTACATCTCGACGCCGAGCGTCCCCTGCCCGGCGACGATGTCGCAGTCGTCGTACGCGTGGACGAACTCGGCGTCCGACTCCTCGGCGAGCGACTGCGCGTACGCCATCGTCTCCTGGAAGTCCTCGCCGACGAGTTCGACCGCCGCGCCGTAGTCGCGCGTGGCGTCGATTTTCGTCTGCGGGGCGTTCTCCGGCATCACGACCGTGGAGTCGGCCCCGCACTCGGTCGCGGCGAGCGCGACGCCCTGCGCGTGATTGCCGGCGCTCGCGGCCACGAACTCGTCGATTCCGCGGTCGGTGTCCTGTCGTATCTTGTTGTACGCGCCCCGCGTCTTGAACGACCCCGTCCACTGGAGGTGTTCCATCTTCAGGTAGACGTCCGCGCCGACGAGGTCGCCGAGCGAGGTGCTCCGCTCTATCGGCGTTCGCTTGACGACGCGGTCGTTTTCGAGTCGCTCGCGCGCGCGTTGAATATCGCGGTACTGCACCGGGAGCGACTCCGCCTCGCTCATCGGCGACTCACCCCGACGGTCGGTCGCGCGGCACGCCGGGACGGCACGCGCGCGTCGCCCCGGGTTCGAGACTGTTCGCAAGCTGTGATAGTTCTTAGCACGGTTTGTGAGACGAACGTGACGAAGTTCCAATATAGAACTATCGTCGGTCGGTCGAATTCAATGAGGTCATCGAACACGTTATGTACTGATTTCGGCAGTCAACGGACTCAATTCGAATTATTCGTAGATAGATACCACGGGCAATCGTCACGCCTATCGACCCGACCACAGAACATACGTGTTCTGTTAGGTTGTGGTTCTCGCTCGACGTTCCGCCCTCGTCTCGGGGGTCGGCGAAGCGTTATACCGCAGAGTCGAGATGCACCCACGATGCCTTACGATACCGTTCGAGAGACCGACCCGGCAGTCGCCGAAGCGCTAACGGACGAACGCCGGCGGCAGAACGACACGCTCGCCATGATAGCGAGCGAGAACCACGTCAGCGAGGCGGTTATGGAGGCCCAAAGCTCGGAGCTGACGAACAACTACGCCGAGGGCTACCCGGGAAGCCGGTACTACGGCGGCTGCGAGTACGCCGACGAAGTCGAACAGCTCGCCATCGACCGCGCGAAGGAACTCTGGGGTGCCGACCACGTCAACGTCCAACCGCACTCGGGGTCGCAGGCGAACATGGGCGTGTTCCTCGCCGTGCTCGACCCCGGCGACAAGATTCTCTCGCTCGATTTGACCCACGGCGGCCACCTGAGCCACGGCCACCCGGTGAACGTCGCGGGGAAGACGTACGAGGTCGAACAGTACGAAGTCGACGCCGAGACCGGCTACGTCGACTACGAGCAACTCGCCGAGAAGGCCGAGGAGTTCGACCCGGACATCATCATCTCGGGGTACTCCGCGTACCCGCGGGAGGTCGAGTGGGAGCGCGTGCAGGCCGCGGCCGAAGCGGTCGACGCGTACCACCTCGCCGACATCGCCCACATCACCGGCCTCGTCGCCGCGGGCGAACACTCCTCGCCCGTCGGCGTCGCGGACTTCGTCACCGGCTCGACCCACAAGACGATTCGCTCGGGTCGCGGCGGCATCATCATGTGCGACGAAGAGCACGCCGACGACGTCGATTCCGCGGTCTTTCCCGGACTCCAAGGCGGGCCGATACTGCACAACGTCGCCGGTAAGGCGGTCGGCTTCGGCGAGGCGCTGACTCCCGAGTTCGAGGAGTACGCGTCGCAGGTCGTCGATAACGCCGCCGCCCTCGGCGAGCGGCTACAGGAGCGCGGCCTCGAACTCGTCTCCGGGGGCACGGACACCCACTTGGTCCTCGTCGACCTCCGGCCGTCGCACCCGGACACGACCGGCAAGGACGTCGAAGCGGCCCTCGAAGAGGTTGGTATCGTCCTCAACGCCAACACGGTCCCCGGCGAGAGTCGTTCGGCGTTCAACCCGAGCGGGATTCGCGCCGGCACGCCCGCGCTGACGACCCGCGGCTTCGATGAGGAGGCCTGCCGAACCGTCGCCGACCTCATCTACGAGGTCGTCGAAGCGCCGCACGACGAGTCCGTCAAGGGGTTCGTCAGCCAGAAGGTCGACGAACTGACCGACGAGTACCCGCTGTACGACTGACCGGACGCCGAGACGTGCGCGGAGTCGCGAATCGCGGTGAGCCGCAACGACGCCCTCCGGCCCCCACTCGCCGAAGGCCGACACGTATTGTCACGTAGTTTACTTTTATTGTTCTATCACCAGAGCGGTTCGAGACGACTCAAACGCCCGATATCGGGGCGTAGAGACGAAATCAGCCGAACGGTCGGTCCCCTCGGCTTACGTATAAGTGAGCCCGTCGAGACCCGTTTCGACGAAGCGATATGTCCGATGCAATCAATCTCGAAACTGCGAAGGTACTCATCGAGGCGGCCGAGGCGGAGGCCGAATCGATGGGACTGCGAATGGTGATTACGGTCGCGAACCCGGAGGGTAACCTCATCGCACAGCACCGAATGGACGACGCGTGGCTCGCGAGCGTCGACATCTCTCGGAACAAAGCGTACACGGCGGCCGCGCTACAGACGCCCACGCACGAACTCGCCGAGCCGACACACCCCGGCGAGTCGCTCTGGGGACTCCAGACGACCGACGAGAATCGACTCGTCGTCTTCGGCGGCGGTTATCCCCTCGAAGTCGACGGCGAAATCGTCGGGACCGTCGGCGTCAGCGGCGGCGAGGTGTCCGAAGACATGGCGGTCGCGAGCGCCGCAGTCGAGCGGTTCGAAGAGCTCGTCGAATAATCGAAGTCGCCGTCAGCCGCTTTTTTCGAGTCGTTCGGCCGAGGGCCGACGTTCGGACCGTCAGTTCTCCACGTCTTCGAACAGTCCGCGGAGTGCCGTGCAGAGAATGTCGTACCCGGCTTCGACCTCCGACAGCTCGATGTACTCGTCGTAGGCGTGGGCCTGCGCCATCGACCCCGGACCCCACGTAATCGCGTCCATCCCGGCGTCGTTGACGAGGTTCCGAACGTCGGTCGCCGCCCGAATGCCCCACGGCTCGGGGTCGACGTCGGCCCGCTCGGCGGCCGCGTCCCGAAAGCGCGTCGCGATGTCACTGTCGGTCGGAATCGCCGCCGACTCGTAGACCCGCGTTCGCGTCCACTCGACGTGCAGGTCGTGTTCGGCCGCGACGTCGGAGAGTACCGCGTCGATTTCGGCGTCGACCTCCTCGACGGACTCCGAGGGAACGAACCGCCTGTCGACCGTTATCGTCGCGCCCTCCGGGACGACGTTCTCCTTGGTCCCCGCCTCGAACTGCGTGACCGTCGCCGTCGGCCGGCCGACGAGGGGGTCAGACCGCTGTCGAATCCGCTCGTCGTACGCCGCGAGCGCGTCGAGAACGAGTCGGGCGTTCCCGATCGCGTTGTCACCCTCGTCAGGCCGGCTCGCGTGCGACGGGTCGCCGCCGACGGTAATCTCGTACCAGCCGAGGCCCTTCGCGCTCGTCGCGGTTCGCAGCGACGTGGGTTCGAGCACGACGCCGTAGGTGCCGTCGTAGCCGCGTTCGAGGAGCGCCTTCGTTCCCGGTTCGGCCGTCTCCTCCCCGACGGCCGCGTGGAACACGAGCGACCCGTCGAGGGCTCCTGAGTCGAGCGCGTCGGCGAATTCGACCGTCGCGAGCATCGCGAGGCCGACGCCGCACTTCATGTCCGCGCTCCCGCGACCGTACAGCCGACCGTCTCTGACAGTCGGTTCGTACGGCGGGAGGTCCCACTGGTCGCGGTCGCCCGCCGGAACCACGTCGAGGTGGCCGTTGAGGACGACCGAGGGCTCGCCGTCGCCGACGCGGGCTGCGACCTGCGGTCGGTCGGGATACGGTTCCTCGACGAGCGTCGCCGAGACGCCCCGAGATTCGAGCCAGTCGTACACGAAAGTCGCCGCCGCCGCCTCGTCTCCCGGCGGGTTCTCGGTGTCTATTTCGACGAGACTCGTGAGCAACGATAGTAACTCCTCGTCCATGATTTCGGTCGTCTATCGACAGAGACGGGCGTGTGTTAAGGGTTCGTACGATAGCTTTTTTCCAACTCGACCGTCGGCGTGGAAGGTTCCGCGCGAACGCACGCATCGGGCGTCGCTATTCGAGCGTGGAGATACGACTGTCTCGGAGAAGCACCCGCTTGACGATGTCCGGGTCCTCGAGAAGGCGGTGGGTCCCGTGGACGCCTTGCCCGCGACCGCGACCCCGGACTTCGGACTGGATGACGTTGAGGAAGTCGAGTTCCTGCAGGAGTTCCTGAACGCGGCGCTCCGAGAGTTGGTCCATGTCGAGGTCGTCGGCGACGGTGAGGTACTGTCGATAAATCTTGTTCGTCGTGATCTCGGCGGTCTTTCGGCCGCCGGTCTGGAGGACGAGCGAGTAGAGGACGGCCTTCGACTGCGTGGCGGTCCCTTCGAGAAGTTCGCTGAAGCGGTCGGCCTCGCTCTTTTCTTTGGCGGCCCGCACGTGGTCGTCGGTGACGGTCTCCGCGCTCTCGTTTCGGGCGATACGACCGGCGTTGCGGAGGATGTCGATTGCCTTCCGCGCGTCGCCGTGTTCCTGGGCGGCGAGCGCGCTCGCGAGGGGAATCACGTCGTCGGTGAGGACGCCGGGCTTGAACGCGTCCTTCCGGTTTTCGAGGATTTCGCGGAGTTGGTTCGCGTCGTAGGACGGGAAGACGAGTTCGTCGTGGGCGAAACTCGACTTGACGCGCTCTGTGAGTTCCTCGGGGTAGTCGATCTTGTTCGAGATGCCGATGATGCCGATACGGGAGTCCACTATCTTCTGGTTCTCGCCCGCGCGCGAGAGCTTTCGAAGCACCTCGTCGTCGCGGAGCATGTCGATTTCGTCGAGGATGACGATGGTCACGTCGGAACAGGTGTCGAGCACCTGCCACAGTCGATTGTAGTAGTCGCCGGTCGACAGCCCGCGCTCGGGAATCGTCATCCCGCTTTTCGACGGGTCGTTGACCTGCGAGGCGAGCGTCTTGATGACCGACGCCTCGGTGTGCTGTTCGCCGCAGTCGATGACGGCGATGCGAACGTCGACGTCCTCGCGGACCGCCTCGTGTTGGAGTCGCTCGCTCACGAGTCGGGCGGTGAGCGTCTTTCCCGACCCCGTCTTCCCGAAGATGAACAGGTGGGTCGGTTCGCGTCCGAAGATGGCGGGGTTGAGCGCCTGTGCGACTTTCGACATGTGCTCGTCGCGACCGACGATCTTGTCGGGACCCGGCA
The DNA here is from genome assembly GCF_000336775.1 of Haloferax gibbonsii ATCC 33959. Lineage (GTDB taxonomy): Archaea > Halobacteriota > Halobacteria > Halobacteriales > Haloferacaceae > Haloferax > Haloferax gibbonsii. The sequence continues at coordinate 29,438 of NZ_AOLJ01000006.1, forward strand.
GGTGAGAGATTTTGAGGATATCCTCGTTCGCGAAGATAGGCTGGTCGTAGCGAAACAGCGGGTCGCGAGTCCCACCCTCGCTCTCGTCCGATGTCATGTGAGTTCGCTATTCATACTCACCCGTAATAAAGGTGAAGGGGTGGACTCGCGTTTGTAACAGCGACAAATACGGCCGTTTGAGCGGTATTTCAGTCCCGGTTTTGGATTCGACGATCAACGAGTAGTATCGCGCAAGTAAGGCTGTCAGACACCACCCTCGCGTTTGTAACGCGCGAGACGGTCTCGGGGGAACCACTCACTGGAGGGGTACGCTCGCGTTTGTAACTCGAGTCGCGAGAGACCACCCTCGCGTTTGTAATTGAACGGGGGGAGTACCGTCGCGTTTGTAACGTTGAGCGTCGAAAGCACCGGTGCAGACACACCACCCTCGCGAATGTAACGCGAATCGGCGTGGGGGCGGTTCGCAGGTCGAGTGGTTCTCGGATGTTTTTGCTTCTATATTTACAAACGCGAGGGGGGTGTGTCGAATTCCCCTAGGGTCTGGCGTAGCCGTTACAAACGCGAGGGGGGTGTGTGTGTGTACTCCCGAACACGGACAGGCCGAACGAAACGAGCCGACGGCTTCTAGCCGGCTATCCGCGAACAGCGACTGGACCGGGGGAAAACCACGACTACTCGGCAACCGCCAAACGAGGAAACGGGAACCTCGAACGAACCCGGTGACACCGCTAGTGTGCAGGTATCACTAGTAGCTAGGGTAGACTAGTAGTTACTACTGCTACTACTACCACTATTACTACTCGACATACAATAAAATACAACACTATAGCAATATACAAGAAAACAGGAACGAAGAACAAAGAACGGACGGTGAGCAACCGAGAGACGATCGGGAACCGGCCGAGAGATGACCGAGAGACGACTGACCGTCACGGCAACACGAGTCTCGGTCCACACACCCTCCGACACTGTTAGCACGGTCACGCAGCCCCAACGGACACCGAGACCTTACCCGAGCAGTCCGAGCTCGCGAACGTCCTCGTCGACCGTCTTGAGCGCCGCTTCGGCGTCGGTAGTCCGCTTCGCCCCCGTAATCACGACTTTCCCGCTTCCGAACATGAGGACGACGACGCTCGGTTCGTCGAGGCGATAGACGAGTCCGGGGAACTGCTCGGGTTCGTACTCGACGTCTTCGAGACCGAGTCCGATAGCCAGCGCGTTCAGGTTGAGCGCCGCCCCGAGGTCGGCGCTCGAAACGATGTTCTGCACGGTGATGTCCGCGTCCTCGGGGACGGGTACGCCGAGGTCGGTGAACTCGTCGAACAGCGTTTCGATGGCCGTGCCCACGTCGTCGACGCTGTCCGCACCGGTACAGACGACTTTCCCAGACCGGAAGACGAGACACGCCGACTTCGGGTCTCGGGTTCGATACACGAGTCCCGGGAAGTTCTCGGGGTCGTAGTCCGTCCCGTCCATGTCGAGCGAGAGTCGTTCGAGGTCGAGTTCGACCGGAACCTCCGTCGAAGCGACGACGTTCTGAATCTCGATGGACCCAACGGCGTTCACGTGCGACATCTTGTGAATTAGTTGACACTCACTCGTCTTAAACTACCGGGGTCGTTCGAACGCGTTACTCACCGGACAACTGGCTAGTCGGGCGACTAACTAACATTCGAGACCGGCAGTCGGAAAAACAGTCGAAACCGGGCAACGCCCCGAACTTGGCAACAGTCGAAACGGGCGGCAACCCCGCCGAACAAATCCGATACGATGGTCCGAGACATCCGCTCTCTCGCGTGAATAACCAATGAATACCACCCTATCATAATTCTTTTCAGCGTCTTCTTCGATTACTCGCCATGGCGTTCACAGACACGATACACGACGAGGCCGACGAGTTCTGGTCGGCCATCCTCGACCATCCGATGGTCGTTCGACTCGGGGAGGGGAGCCTCGACGAGGAGCCGTTCCGCTACTGGGTACGGCAGGACTACGTCTACCTCGTCGAGTACAGTCGCCTCTTCGCGCTCGGTGCCGCGAAGGCCCCGACGCTCGACTCCATGGGAACGTTCGCGAGCCTCCTCGAATCGACCGTCAACGAGGAGATGGACCTCCACCGGAGCTACGCCGCCGAGTTCGGCATCGACCCCGCCGAACTCGAAGCGACGATGCCCTCGCCGACGACCCGGGCCTATACTGACTTTCTCGTTCGCACCGCGACGCTCGGCTCCTTCGGCGACATTGTTGCCGCCTTGCTTCCCTGTATGTGGGGGTTCAACGAGACGGGACGCCGACTCGCTGACGCGGGGACTCCGGACCACGAGCAGTACGCCGCGTGGGTCGAGATGTACGCCGGCGACGAGTTCACCGAACTCACCGACTGGTGTAAGTCGCTCATGGACGACGTGGCCGCGAGCGCGACCGAGTCGGACCGCGAGCGCTACCGCGACCTGTTCCGCACGTCGGCGCAGTACGAGTACCTGTTTTGGGACGCCGCCTGGCGTCGCGAGGAGTGGCCGCTATGACCGACGCCGATCAGTCAGATTCGATTGATTCGCCCGACTCGTCCGACGCGGACCCGTCGGCCCCCGAGACGTACGACGAGTTCGCCGCGTCGCGGTCGGACCCGCGCTTTACCGACTGGCTCCGCGAGCGCGCGGGCGACTCGTGGGACGACGCGACGAGACACCGACTGACGCGAGAACTCGCCGCCGACGAACTCGCAGACGACGTGTTCAGACAGTACCTGGTACAGGACTACGCCTTCGTGGAGACTCTCGTCGGCGTCTTCGGCCACGCCGTCGGCACCGCGCCGACCATGGAGTCGAAGTCGGAACTCGTCTCGTTCCTCGGCGTTCTCACCGACGACGAGGACGACTACTTCCTCCGGGCGTTCGACGCGCTCGACGTTCCCGAATCCGTCTACTCCGACCCGGAGACTACGCCGGCGACGCGCGCCTTTATCGACCTCCTCGAACGCGCCGCGGGGCAGGGCGGGTACGCCGAGACGCTGGCGGTGCTCGTCCCCGCCGAGTGGGTCTACCTGTCGTGGGCGACCGCCGCGGACGATACCGGCTCGAACCCCTCTGAATCACCCTCGCGGTTCTACCTCTCCGAGTGGATCGACCTCCACGCAGTCGACGACTTCGCGGCGTTCGTCGAGTGGCTCCGGACCGAACTCGACCGCGAGGGCGCGGCCGCCTCCCCGCGTCGGCAGCGGCGGCTCGAACAACTGTTCCGTCGCACGGTCGAACTGGAGGTCGCGTTCTTCGACGAGGCGTACGAACTGGCTCCGTCCGGCGACTTGACGGCACCTACGACTTCATCCGCGTCCTCGAAGTCGGGCGGTCGCTCTTCTCGACCGGGTGACGGTCGATGGTGAGTTCGACCGTCGCGCTCGGGCTGACCGTCGCGACGCTCGTCGCCTTTACCGGCGTCGGCGTGTGGTTCTCTCGCGGTCGTGTCGGCTCCGTCGAGGACCTCATTAGCGCCCGCGACTCCGCGGGGAGCCGGCGGACGACGGCGACGCTCGTCGCGTCCGTCATGGGCGTGTGGGTGCTCTTTTCGGCTCCGGAGGCGGGTGCGAGCTTCGGTATCGCGGCCGTCGTCGGCTACGCGGTCGGCGAGGCCGTCCCGATGCTCGTCTACGCCCGCCTCGGTCCGCGAATCCGGGAACTCATCCCCGAGGGTCACTCGCTGACCGAATACGCCCACGCCCGGTACGGGTCAGCGATGTACGCGTTCGTCCTCCTCGTGAGCGCGCTCTACATGTTCATCTTCCTCGCCGCCGAGTTGACCGGCATCGCGGGCGCGCTCTCGCTCGTCGCGGGCGTCCCGCAGTGGCAGACCGCGCTCCTCGTCGGCGGCTTCGTCCTGCTCTACACGAGTTACGGCGGCCTCCGCGCCAGCATCGCGACCGACGCGGTCCAAGCGGTCATCGTTATCCCGCTCTTGTTGCTCGCGTTCGCCGGCACGCTCGTCGCGCTCGGCGGTCCCGCCGCCGCCATCGACGGTATCACGGCGACGAACCCCGCGCTTCTCGACCTCGGTGCGGTCGCCGGCCTGCAGTTCGGCCTCGCGCTCGCGTTCGCCATCCTCGGCGCGGAACTCATCAACCAGACGTGGTGGCAACGCATCTACGCGGCCGACTCGTCGGAGACGGTCGGGCGGAGCTTTCGAACCGCGGCGCTCGCAAACGGCGCAATCGTGTTCGTCACCGCCTTCTTCGGCGTCGTCGCGGTCGGTAACGCCGCCGTCGTCACCGACCCCGCGAGCGCGGGCTACAACGCCGACGCCGCCTTCTTCGTCCTCCTCGGCGAGGCGTTCCCCGAGTGGCTCGTCCTCGCGGCGGTCCTCCTCGCGCTCCTGCTCGTGATGAGCTCCATCGACACGCTGTTCAATGCGCTTTCGAGCCTCGTGACCGCCGACCTCGCGCGCCTGCTCGCGGAACCGAGCGACCGCCGCCTCGCGCTCGGGTCGAGAGCGCTCACAGTCGTCGTCGCGGTCGCCGCGATTTACGTCAGCCTCCGGGCCCAGAGCGTCCTCCGGCTGTTCTTCTTCGCCGACCTGCTCGGCGCTGCCGTCGCCTTCCCTCTCGTCTACGGGCTGTACTCGACGCGAATCACCGGCCCCGGCGCGCTCGCGAGCAGTCTCACCGGACTCGCCGTCGGCCTCGCGTTCTTCCCCGACCTCCGCGGCGTCATCACGTCGATTCCGGTCGTCGGCGGCCTGCTCCCCGCCGCCGACCCGCTGTATCTCACGTCCTTCGGCGGGGCGTTCGTGGTGTCGACGGCGGCGGCGCTCGTCGCCGCCCGACTCACGGACGCCGGGTTCGACCTCGGTCGGCTCTCGCGAGAGATTCGCCGGTTCGACGACGGCCGAACTGAGGCGCCGTCGTCCGATTGAGGCGCCGTCGTCCGACTCGCTCGCCTCACTATCCCGGCTGGACGACTTCAGTACTCGCTGACCGTCGCGGTCCCCACCGAGATTCGGACGAGTTCGTTTTCGGGCCACGCGGATTCTTCGGCCCCGTACTTCCGGTTGATTCGCTGGGTCGCGTCTTTCCGGGCGTCGTCGTCGGTGACGACGGTGGCCGTCCCGAGAATCGTCACCTTCCACTGCGCCTGTCCGTTCTCGTCTTTCTGGATTGAGAGCGCGACGCGCGGGTTCTCGCGGATGTTTTCGAGCTTTCGACCCGTGGTGAGCACCTCGATTACTCCGCGGTCGTCCGCGTAGTCGAACCAGACGGGTGCGACGTGGGGGCGGTCGTCGACGCTGGTCGCGAGGTGCGCCATGACCGGTTCGCTCGTCACGAGCGCCGCGGCGCGTTCGGAGAGGCCTGCCATATGCTAATTATCGTCGTGTCGGCGTAAAACGGTGACTTCGCTCCGGTTTTACAAACGCGAGGGTAGTCCCCGCGCTGCTGGCCGCGTCCCGTCGAGTCGCTGGTCGCGCCACGTCCCGCCTCGTGAACGCTCGCGACTCGCGTAATCTCTCTCACCTCTCTGCCCTGTTCACTCGCTCCTAACGCCAGCCGAAACGCGGTTTGACTCCGTCCAAATTCGGTGAAAGGGGCCTCATAACGGGTGCATAACAAAGGGGTCAGACGCGACAGTTCAGGCACCCTACTCATGAGCATCGAGGTTCGACGGGCGACTGGAGACGACGTCCACGGCTGGGACGCGTTCGTCGAACAGTCCCCGCACGGCAACGCGTTCCATCAGTACGACGCGCTTGAGATTCAGGCGGCCCACGCCGGCGCGGAGTTGATACCGCTCGTCGGACGCAAAGGTGAGGAAGTCGTCGGACTGTTTCCGATGTTCCGCATCGACAAAGGACCAATCGCGACGGTGTTCTCGCCGCCGCCGGAACTGCGAGTCGCGTATCTCGGACCGGTCCTGTTGAACATGGACCACATGAAACAGCGAAAGCGCGAGGGCCGGCACCACGAATTCATCGACGACTGCCTCGAATGGGTCCGCGACGAAATTCGACCGCGCTACACCCATATCCGCCTCGACGGCCGGTACGACGACCTCAGGGCCTTCTCGTGGAACGACTACGCGATAACGCCGCAGTACACCTACCACGTCGACCTCTCGCCCGGCGCCGACGACGTGTTCATGAGTTTCAGCAGCGACGCTCGGTCGAACATCCGGAACGCGCCCGACGACGCGTACACCATCGAGGAGGGCGGTCCCGAAGAAATCGAGCAAATCGTCGAACAGGTCGCCTCGCGCTACGAGGCACAGGGCATCTCGTACCGGTCGACCCCGTCGTTCGTCAAGGACCTCTACACCACCCTTCCCGAGGGACAGATTCGCCCCTACGTCCTCCGAACCGACGGCGAGTTCGTCGGCGGCATCCTCGCCGTCGACTACAAGGAGACGGTGTCGCGGTGGCAGGGCGGCGTGCGGACCGACGTGGACACCGACCTCGCCGTCAACGACCTGCTCGACTGGCACATCATGCGCGACGCGATGGACCGCGGGCGGACGACGTACGACCTCGTCGGCGCGAACAACCGCCGTATCAACCGGTACAAGGCGAAGTTCAATCCCGAACTCCACCCCTTCTACAGCCTCGAACGGAACGCGGCGGGAATGAAGACGCTCGCGCACCTCTACAAGACGATTCGGGAGGGCGTGTAACGGAGTACGGTTCGTCCCGAATTCCGTCCGGATATTGACTCAAGAAGTCCCAGAAACCCTACTAGTTACCCAACTCGGCGGTCGCACGGAAAACCCGGGTTTACTCGTGTTCGAGTGCGTCGTACACGCCCCGGTGGTCGTCGCGGTCGGCCTTCGCGACGCGGAGAACGAGCTCTCGACGGATGTCTTCCATCACCCTGTCGAGTTCAGATTCATTGTTCGCGCCGTCTTTCGTTGCCATACGCCTACTGTGTCTTCCGTAGAGTTATTGCTTCGGGTCTGATGCGTCGTCGTCTAACTGGTCGAGTCCGTGCCGAACGAGTCCGTTTCGCCACTGTTCGACCACGTCATTGAGGTCGACTTCTTTGGTGTGTGTGTCCGGAGATAATCGATAACGCCGTCCTCGTCCGTGGCGGCTTCATCGGTTCCGAACTGCTTGAGAATCTCTCTGACTTCGTGGCCGTACTCCAATCGATACCCGTTGAGCAGGTAGAATACGACTGTCGTGTTCAGCGCGGTTCGTTTATTCCCGTCGACGAACGGATGGTTAGCGACGAGGAGTCGGAGTAGATGGTACGCTTTCTCGTGTATGGTCTCCGGTGCTGCGCCGAAGCTTCCCGTTTCGATATACTCCACGCGAACTCGATATCCCCCTCGCTCTGAACCCCGCGCGTCGTCTCCGCATACTCTGAAACGATGTCATCGTGTATCTCGACGACATCGTCGACGGTCGGGTACCAGAGTGGGCGACTCATTGAACGCTGTGTTCTCCCGGAGGCCGTATCACCGTTTCCTTCGACGCTGAAGTTAGAGCCCCGCGTAGGGGTCGGGCTTCGCCTCGGTCAGGCGGTCGACCTGCTCGTCCGTGAGGTCGATAGCGGCGGCTTCGAGGTTCTCGGTCAGTTGCTCGACCGTACGTGCGCCGACGATGGGGGCCGTGACGCCGTCGCGGTGCATGAGCCACGCGAGCGCCGTCTGGGCGGGCGTCGCGTCGACTTCCTCGGCGACCGCGTCGAGTTCGTCGTGCACGTCGAAGTTCTCCTCCGTCAGATACGACTCCTCGAACCGGCTGGACTCCGCGGCGCGGGACTCGCCGGTGAGGCCGTCCTCGCGGGTGTACTTCCCGGTGAGGAAGCCCTGTCCGAGCGGGCTCCACGGACAGACCGCGATGCCGTACGAGCGGGTCATCTCGAGGTAGTCCCCCTCGATTTCGCGGTCGACGAGGTTGTACCGCGGCTGGGCGACGGTGAACGGCTCCCAGCCCTCGGCGCGGGCGATTTCGTTCGCCTTCGCCACTTTCCACGCGTTCGGTCGGAGGGTCGACGCGCCGAGGTAGTGGACCTTTCCGTCCTCGACGAGGCCGTTGAGCGTCTTCATCATCTCGCGGGTGGGGGTCTCGTCGTCCCAGCGGTGGATGTAGAGCACGTCCACGTAGTCGGTGTCGAGGCGGTCGAGTAGGGCGTCGATGCGGTGCCGGATGTTCTTCCGGTTCGTCCCGCGGCCTGTCTCTTATACACATCTCTGAGCGG
>NZ_AOLJ01000007.1 GCF_000336775.1 Haloferax gibbonsii ATCC 33959
GCCTTGCCAGCCCGCTCAGAGATGTGTATAAGAGACAGCGTGTCGAGCGTGAGCGAGGAGACGACCTCGGAGACGGCGACGGTCTCCGCGGCGACCGAAGAACAGACCGCCGCGATAAACGAAGTCACGCGGAACATCCGGCAGGTGTCGAAGTCCGCGGAGTCGCTCAAAGACCTCGTCGGACGGTTCGACGTCGGCGACACCGGCGGAAACGGGCGCGGCGGCGACGCTCCCGCGTCGGCCGGGACGTCCCCCGACGGGTCGCCGCCGTCGGGACCGCAGGCCGTCGCCGACGGGTCGGGTAACGCGACGGGGCCCGCCCCGCCGTCGGACGACTGAACCGTCGCCGGCGCGCGACACCCGCCGTCCCACCCCGGCTACCGGTCTACTTCTCCCATTATCGTGTCGAGACTCCCGAGCGCAGCGATGAGGTCCGGGATGTACTCGCCTTCGGCCATCTCGGGGAGTGACTGGAGGTTCGAAAACGAAGGGCCGCGAATCTTGAACCGCGCCGGGGTGTCGGTGCCGTCGGCGCGGATGTAGATGCCGAGTTCGCCCTTCGCGGCTTCGACCGCGCGGTAGACCTCGGTGTCGTCGTCCGGCTTGATGGTGCGCGGGACGTTCGACTGGATGGTCCGCTCGTCTTCGGGCCACTCTTCGAGCAGGTCGACGCACTGCGCGACGATTTTGGCCGACTCCTCGACCTCCCGGAGGCGGACGAGCAGGCGCGCGAAGTTGTCGCAGTCGTCCTCGACGGCGACCTCCCAGTCGAGTTCGTCGTAGTAGCCGTAGGGGTCGTCGCGGCGGAGGTCGTAGTCGATGCCGGAGCCGCGGGCGACCGGTCCCGTCACGCCGTAGTCCTTCGCCACCTCGGGCGGGAGGATACCGGTTTCGAGCGTGCGGGCCTGCAGAATCTCGTTCGCCGTCAGGAGGTCGTGGTACTCCCGCAGTTTCTCGGGGAGGCCGTCGACGAACGTCCGAATCTTCTCGAAGAACTCCTCGCGGGGTTCGGGGAGGTCCCAGACGACCCCGCCGAGCCGGAAGTAGTTGAACATCAGCCGCTGGCCCGTGAGGTCTTCGAGGACGTTCTGGACGAGTTCGCGGTCCCGCATGGCGTACATGAACGTCGCGGTGAAGTCGCCGACGACGTCGAGCGCGTACGCGCCGACCGCGAGCATGTGCGAGAGGATGCGGCTCAGTTCGGCCGCCAGCGTCCGGAGCACCTGCGCGTACTCGGGCACGTCGATGTCCGCCAGCGCCTCGGCGGTGCGGGCGTAGGCCCACTCGTTCAGGAGGCCGCCGCCGCCCCAGTCCCAGCGGTCGGGGTACGGCATAATCTGGTGCCGGTAGGTGCCCCGCTGGCACATCTGCTCCTCGCAGCGGTGGATGTAGCCGATGTCCGGCTCCACGTCGGCGACCTGCTCGCCGTCCAGCGTGACCTGCAGGTGCATCACGCCGTGGGTCGCCGGGTGGTGCGGCCCGATGTTGAGAAGCATCGTGTTCGAGCCGGCGCGGCCGTCCTCGGCCAGCGGGTTCGCGTTCTCGTCGTACCGGACCACCTGCGGGCGCGTCTGGTCGTAGTCCAGCCCGAGCGGGTGACCCTGCCACGTCTCCGGCAGGAGGATACGACGTAAGTCCGGGTGTCCCTCGTACTCGATGCCGACGAGGTCGTACGCCTCGCGCTCGTGCCACTCGGCCGTCCGGAACACCGGCGCGGCCGACTGGCTGACGGGGTCGGAGCGGGGCGTCGGGACGACGACGCTCGCCTCTCGGGTCGGGTCGTCGTACGACTTCAGGTGGTAGACGGACTCGTAGCGGTCCTCGTACTCCTGGGCGGTCACACACGAGAGGTGGTCGAGGCCGAGGTCGTCGCGGAGCGTCGAGAGCGACGACTGCACCGCGTCGGGGCGAACCTGCACCGCGGGCGCGTGGACGTGCGCTTCGGTGGCGAGGACGGCGTCGCCCAACGCCCGCCGGAGCGCGTCGGCGTCGAGGGGACCGGAAGCGTCGGCGAGCGCGGCGGGGTCGGCGTCGGACTCGGGGGACTGCTGCGGGCGTTCGAGTGACATGACGGTTGACATCCGCCCGTTCGTCCGGTCGTCGGTTCGTCGTTCTGCCTCACGAGTGCGGCCGGTTTTTATGTCGCAGTCGAATCAATTCGCCGGCATGAAATCGGTCAGGCTTCGCTTCACGCCCGACGACGAACAGCTGCATCCGATGCACGAGTTCGTCGTCGAACACGAGGCGTTCGAGCGGACCGAACTCCACCACTGGAACCCGGCGGTGACCGACAGGAACACCATCGTCTTCGAGGTCTTCGGGACCGACGTCGAGGCCTACGAGGCGGCGCTCGCGGAGACGGAGCGCATCCTGTCGTACGAGCTCTCCCAGCTCCCAGGCGACTCCTTTTTCATCGTGGTCGACGAGCGGCTCGACGCGGCGGGAACGAGGCAGACGGCCGCCGTCACGCGGGGCGGGCTCATCGTCGTCCCGCCGGTCGTCTTCGACGGCGACGGGACGGTCTCGATGACGCTCGTCGGGACCGACGGGGCGCTCCAGTCGGCGGTCGAACAGCTCCCCGAGGGCCGCGGCCTCGAAGTCGTGCGGGTGCGGGAGTACACGGGGCCGGGGAGCGTTTCGGCCGGGTCGCTGTCGCCCCGCCAGCGCGAGGCCGTCGAGGTCGCCGTCGACTGCGGCTACTACCGCGAGCCGCGGACCGGGTCGGTCGCCGACGTGGCCGCGCGGCTCGACTGCTCGACGAGCACCGCGGCGGAGCACCTGCGAAAAGCGGAGATGAAAGTCATGGCCGACCTCGTCGGCCGGTCGTGACTAGGGCTCCGCCCACGGTTCGCTGGTCCCCTCGCCGAACAGTTCCCGCATCAGGATGACGATGCTCTCCGGCGGGAACTGCCCGCGCTCGGTGACGATGGCATCCACGTAGCGTGGCGGCGTCACGTCGAACGCGGGGTTCTTGACGGTCGGGTTGCCGAGTTCCGCGAGCGTCTCGTCGTCGACGACCTCGGCGGTGTCGCGCATCTCGATATCGACGGTGTGACCGGTCATCGTCCCCGGGTGGAGCTTGAGCGTCTGGGCGGCGACCGTGATGGGCGTCCCCCGGTCGCGGGCGTTGACCGCGAGGCCGCTCGTTCCGATTTTGTTGATGACGCTCCCGTCGGCCGCGACGGCGTCCGCGCCGACGAGCACGTGGTTCACGTCGTTGAGGTAGCGGCGGGCCGCCGAGTCGACGATGAGCGTGACGGGCACGCCCAGTTCGTGGAGTCGCTTCGCGGTGATGTGTCCCTGATTTCGCGGCCGCGTCTCCTTGACGACCGCCTCGATGTGCTTTCCCTGCTCGACGGCGGCCTCGACGCACGCCAGCGCGTCCGTCGAGTGGCAGTGGGTCATGATGGTGTCGCCGTCGCGGAGGCGGTTCGCGCCGACCTGTCCGAGGTCGGCCTGCGCCCGTTCGAGCCGGGCGCAGAACTCGTCGGCCGAGTCGACGACGTTCTGTCGGAGCCCCTCGACGGTCGTACTCGACATGCCGCGGAGGACGTACCGGAGGGCGTTTGGGAGGCTCACGGCCGTCGGCCGCGTCTCGTGGAGCGTCCGGGCGGCCGCGCGGAGCTCGGCCCGGAACGCCTCGGCGTCGGCGGCGTCGCTCTCCGTGGCCTGCGTCCGGAGCGCCCGAGCGGCCGCGTCGGCGATGGTCGCCGCGCCGCGAATCTCCATCGTGTCGATTTCCGTCGCGGTGCGTCGGACCTCGGGATGTACGCGGTCGTCCATGCGAGAACTACGGGCGTCGGACGCAAAAAGGTCGCCGCGGAGACGGCTCTCAGACCCGGTCGACGAGCGCCTCGTCGGGGTGTCGAACCCGGACGGTCTCGACGCGCTCGGTGAGCGCCTTCGCGTCGGCGAGCTTGTCTTCGGACTCGGCGTGGACCGTGAACAGCGTCTCGCCGCTGGCGGCCATCTCGCCGAGGCGGCGGTGGAGTTCGAGGCCAGCGCCGGGGTCTCTCGGCGCGCCGGCCCGGCGGGCGACCTCGTTGACGAGGCGGTTGTTGACGTGCGTGACCACGCCGTCGCGTTCGGCGCGGACCGCGACGGTGTGCCGCCCCGGCGAGAGGTCGGCGGCCTCCACGTCGGGGTCGCCGTTCTGCGCGGCGAGTATCTCGCGGAAGGTCTCTTCGGCCCGCCCGGAGTCGAGAATCTCGGCGGCGTCGGCGTCGACGCCGACGGACTCGAACAGCAGGTCGGCGAGGCGAACCGCCTTCATCCGCAGGTCGTTCGGACCGCCGCCGGCGAGGGTGGCGAGGACCTCGCGGGCTTCGAGCACGGGACCGACCCCGCGGCCGACCGGCGCGGCCCCGTTCGTGATGGCGCACTCGACCGCCATCCCGAGGTGGTCGCCGACGCGGTTGAAGTCCTTCGCGAGTTCGCGCGCCTCGGCGAGGCTCTCGACTTTCGCGCCCTCGCCGTAGGGGATGTCGACGACGACGTTGGTCGAGCCGGCGCTCTGTTTCTTCGAGAGGACGGAGGCGATGAGCTGCCCCTTCGGGTCGATGGAGAGCGGCGTCTCGGCGCGGATGATGCGGTCGTCGACCGGCGAGAGGTTCACCGCGCCGCCCCAGACGAGACAGCCGCCGGTCTTCCCGACGATGTCGCGTATCTCCGCGACGGAGAACTCCACGTCGCAGAGGACCTCCATCGTATCTGCGGTGCCCGCGGCCGAGGTGACGGCCCGCGAGGAGGTCTTCGGAATCTTCAGCCCCGCCGCGGCGACGATGGGGACGAGAATCGGCGTGACGCGGTTGCCCGCGACGCCCCCGATGGAGTGCTTGTCGGCGATGACCGGCTCTTCCCACGTGATCGTCTCGCCCACGTCCGCCATCGACTCCGTGAGGTGCATCGTCTCCTCCATCGACAGCCCGTTCGTGTAGGTCGCGGAGACGTACGCCCCGAGTTCCACGTCGGCGAGGCGCTCCTCGTAGATGTCGCGGACGAGTTGGGACAGTTCGTCGGCTTCGAGTTCGATGTCGTCGAGCTTCTTGCGGATGTAGTACACCGAGTCGGGTTGCGGCGCGACCGACACCTCGACCTCGCCCTCGATGTGACCGAGTCGGCGCGTCACGCCGAGGGTCCCCTCGGAAACGAGTTCGTCGGTCAGCTCCACGATGGCGATGGTCGTCCGCCCGTCTCGCCGCAGTTGGACGCGTTCGAGCGCGTGGACCCCGAGCTCGGCCGCGTCGCTCTCGTTCAGAAGGACCGTCGGCGACCGGGTTCCGATGTCGATGGGCTCGGCGAGGAGTTGCATACCCGAAGGTCGGACGAGAGCGCCAATAAATCGACCCCGAGTCTCGGGGGGAGAGAACGCTTACCCGAGGTGGGATTCGACGAGGTTCTTCAGGTCGTCGTAGCCGCGGACGCCCACGAGCTGTTCGACCGCCTCACCGTCGGCGAAAAGCACCATCGTCGGGACGCCCCGGACCTGGTACTGGGCGGCGAGTTCCTGGTTCGCGTCCACGTCGACCTTGGCGACCGCGGCGTCGGTGTTCTGCGCGAGCTTCTTCACCGTTGGTTCGAGCATCTTGCACGGACCGCACCAGTCCGCGTAGAAATCGACGAGCACCACGTCGTTCGTGGAGACGACGTCTTCCAGGTCCTCAGCGCCGTCGACGTGGACGGGCTCCGAGGGGGAAGCTGCGGCTTCTTTCGCCGTGCTTCCGCCGTCGCCGCGGAGCTGGGATTCGAGCTGTTCGCGTTTCTGCTGCCGGATATCGTTCAGTTCGTCGTCGGACATACCTACTGGTACCGGCCGCTCCCTAATAACGGTTTTGCACAATTTAAGCAATAATGCCTGCTGACATTGGTTCGTGGTGACGAGCGACACGCCCCGGGATATCGCTGCGGTTCACGACCGAGAGACGTGACAGAAACGGCGGGGGCGCGACCGCGAGTTACGGGCTGGTTCGGAGACGGTTCGAGCTGAGTCGGCCGGGGTCGACCTCCCGAACCAGCTCAGTCGACGTACAGCGAGTAGGTGATGACCGCGAAGCCGACGAGCGTCAGCACCGAGTCGAAGAGCAGTCCGGTGGCGAGGTCGACGTTGAGAATCACGTCGAGCGCGCCGCCGAGCATCGCGCCGAGCGTGACGATACCGAAGCCGAGCGCGAGCGCGCGGAGCGACGCCGCCCCGGTGTTCCGGTACGCCTTGTAGCTGAAGTAGGTGATGAGCCCGCCGAGGACGAGGATGCCCGTCTTGACGACGATAATCATCGTCGTAATCGTCGGCGAGGCGCTGAGGTGCCCCATCAGGTCTCCCTCCGGACCCGCGACCAGATGTCCGCGAGGCGTTCGTCGGGCGTCTGCTCCGGCCGGCCGACCGCGACGTCGAAGTCGCGGTCCTCGTTGAGAGCGATTCGAACCTCGTCGAAGGCGACCTCGTAGGTCGTCGCGTGGTGACCGTCCGCGCGAATCTGGGTCCCCTCGGCGAGGAGCGCCGCCTCGGTGAGCAGGTCCAACTTCCTGTACGTCGTCGAAAGCGGGATGTCACACGTGTCTGAAATTTCACTTGCCGTCATGGGTTCTTCGAGTCCTCTGATGATGGCTCGTGCGTCCGCGTCGTCGAGCGCGTCGAGCACCGCCGTCAGTTCGGCCGACTCCATCGCGGACCGGTCGCGCGCCATTACCCAGATTGACCGACGAGAGCCTTATTAACCCACCGGGTCGGGCTCGTCGTCGTCCGCCGTCTCGGAGTCTGTGTCGTATGCTCCCTCCATTCTGAGGGTTCCCGCGCGGGCCAACACGTCGGGCGTTCGACAGACGCCCGGCGCGCCCGTCGCCTGCGGCACCGCGCAGTTGTTGCAGTTCTCGCAGACGACCCGCGTGTCGGCCGAGACGTCGCGGCCGAGCAGTCGCGCGGGGAGCTCCGGCTCGGCGTAAAACGGCCGCGCCATCCCGACGGCGTCGCAGGCGTCGCCGAGCAGTCGGTCGATTTCGCCGCGCTCGCGGATGCCGCCCTCGCAGAGCACGGGCACCGAGACGGCGTCGCGGACCCGACGGCACAGGTCGGCGTTCCACGCCGGGTCGAAGTCGTACCACGCCGCCTCGATTCGGTTGCCGAGTTCGACGAGTCGCGCGCGAAGCGGGCCGCCGAAGGCCGCGGCGTAGCCGTCGCGGTAGCGGTCGTCGCGCCACGCGCGGGCCGGGAACGACCCGCGGACGATGCTCGCGTCCCAGAACACCGACCCCGAGACGGGGACGAGCGCGTCGTAGCCCGCCCCGTCGAGTCGACGACAGAGTTCGACCGCGTCGTCCTCGGTCAGCCGTCGGCGGACGCCGGGCGGCGCGGCCGTCTCCGCCGGCACTTTCGTCATGAGCGGCACGTCGCCCGCCCGCGAGCGAACCTCGTCGGCGACGACCTCCAGAAACCGGACGCCGTCGCCGAACTCGTCGTCCCGGCGGTTGTAGAACGGCGAGAGGAACTGGTGGACGATACCCATGTTCGCGCCGGCGACGTGGACCACGTCGTAGCCGGCGTCGACGGCCATCGCCGCGGAGCGACCGAAGTCGGCCGCGAGGTCGTACACCTCGTCGGTCGTCATGACGCGCGCGTCGTAGTCGAGAAAGCCGAGGGCGTC
This sequence comes from Haloferax gibbonsii ATCC 33959, assembly GCF_000336775.1. Lineage (GTDB taxonomy): Archaea > Halobacteriota > Halobacteria > Halobacteriales > Haloferacaceae > Haloferax > Haloferax gibbonsii. Next base: position 7,638 of record NZ_AOLJ01000007.1, read on the forward strand.
GAGGAGACTGAGGAGTCGCGGCGGCCGGGAGACGGCGAGCTGTCGCAAATCCGGGTGGTCGCGTCGGTACTCGGCGTGCCACGTCTCCATGCTCCGCAGGCCGCCGTACTCCAACTGGACCGCGACGGCCGCGCCGTGGTCGTGGATTCGCTCGGTCACCGCCGACAGCGACGCCGCGAACTCCGGGTCCGCGATTCGCGTCATCCCTGGCGCGGCGCAGCCGCCCGCCTCGCGGACGATAGTCGCCCCCTGACAGATGAGTCCCGCACCGGCCCGCGCCGCGGGTTCGAGTTCGGCCGCGAGGCGCTCGGGGGTCTCGGGACCGGTCCCCGCGCATTCGAGCACCGGCGCGCGATAGAGCCTGTTTCGCAGCGTGAGCCCGCCGATGTCGAGCGGGTCGTCGAGCCGAGGAGTCGCCATGAGGACGACATGGCGCGCGAGCGACGTAAATCGACGCGACGGTCGTCGCCGCGTCAGTTCACCAACGGGTCCCGCCGCCGATATCGATAATCGCGCCGCAGCGCCCGCACTCCGACACCTGCAAGGGGTCCGAGCCGGCGTGTCGGACGACCACGCCACCGGGGCCCACGGGGGAACCGCACCGCTTGCAGACCGGACGTTTCGCCGTCATCTGTGGATACACATCTCTCGGAGAGACAGACGACTGCGGCGGAGATAGCCGTATTGTCCCGCGTCTGTCCGGACGAGGCCGGAAGCCGGTCAACCTTCTTACCCGTCGGCTCCGATGAACGTCCCATGGACCCCGAACCGTTCAGGTACGACTCGGAGGTGCCGCCGGGCGAGGTGCGACATCTCAGGTACGAAATCAGCGAAACGTACCTCGGAGACCCCGTCGAGATACCCGTCACTGTCATCAACGGCGAGCAGGGCGGGCCGTCGGTCTTCATGACCGCGGCGCTCCACGGCGACGAACTCAACGGCGTGAAGGTGATGCAGGAGGTCGCGAGCCGGTACAACCCCGCCGACATCCACGGTACCATCGTCTGCATCCACGTGGCGAACGTTCCGGGGTACCTCGCCCAACAGCGCTACATCCCCATCTACGACCTCGACCTGAACCGGTCGTTCCCCGGCCGCGACGGCGCGAACACGGCCGAGCGCATGGCGAACCAAATCTACCGTCGGTTCGTCGAGCCCTGCGACCTCGGCATCGACTTCCACACCTCGACGCGCAACCGGACGACGATGTACCACGTCCGCGCCGACATGAACCGCCCCGAGGTCGCCCGCCTCGCGCGGTCGTTCGGCGCGAACCTCATCCTCTCGGGCGAGGCCGAGGCGAGTTCGCTCCGCACCGTCGCCACGAACGACGGGATTCCGACCATCACCGTCGAGATGGGCCGCGCCCACCGCTTCCAGCCCGCGATGGTCGACCGCGCGCTCGAAGGCGTCGAGAGCGTCCTCGCCGAGTACGGCGTCCTCCCGAAGAAGCCGGTCAGCTGGCCGGGCTGGACGCGCGTCATCGACTCCGCGACGGACAAGACGTGGCTCCGCGCCGACGTGGGCGGCCTCGTCGAGATGCAGTACGGCGACGTGCCGCTGGTCCACGAGGGCGACACCATCTGCACCATCTCGGACCACTTCAAGACGAGAGAAAAGCGCGTCTCGGCCCCCTTCACCGGCCTCGTCGCCGGCGTCCTCCAGAACCCGGTCGCCGCGCCCGGTCACCCGCTGTGCCACCTCGTCAGCGTCGACGACGCGACGCTCCGCGAGATAGAGCGCGAAATCGAGGCCGGCGAGTTCACGGAACGCCCGTGGAGTTAGGCGAGTCGAGGTGAATCAGGTGCGGTCGCGTCGCTTGCGCCTCCGCACCCGCTCGCCACCCCGCTCTCACTCGGTCAGTCGTCCGCGCCGACCTGCTCGTGGGTGTGGTGGAAAAACCGGACGTGCGGCCGCCCGTCGCGTTCGACCGGCTCGAAGCAGACGCGACGGTACCGCTCGTTGTCGAGGAGATTGACGAGCAGACCGCGGTCGTGGAGCGAGACGGAGTCGTAGGGCGTCGAGCAGACGGGGCACAGCTCCGAGGCGGCGTCTTCGTCGGCGACTCCGGCGGCGTCAATCCCGCCCGCCGACAGTCCCGGGTCGCCCGCGTCGCCCACTATTATTCCTCCGTCTCCGCCCCGACCGCGTCGGCGACCCGCGAGACCGTCTCGAACTCGTCGTCCGCGTAGGCGATGAACCGAACGTCGCGGAGCGAACTCGGCTCGAACGCCCGGAGTTCCTCGCAGATGAGTCGCGCGCCGTCGGCGAGGTCGAACCCGGCGACGCCGCAGCCGAGCGCCGGAATCACGAGCGACTCGCAACCGTGGTCGTCCGCGGCTCGCAGGGCGTTTCGCGTGGCGTCACGGATGCTCTCGGCGGTCGCCCGCCCGTCGCCGTAGTGTGGCATCGCCGCGGCGTGAATCACGACCTCGGCGTCGAGGTCGAAAGCGTCGGTGACGGCGACCGCGCCGAGGTCTATCGGCCCCTTCGCCATCGCGGCCTCGTTCAGTTCGGGACCGCCGCCGCGACGGAGCGCGCCCGCGACGCCCGACCCCATGCGGAGACTCGTTCCCGCGGCGTTCACCAGCGCGTCGGCCGACTGGGCGGCGATGTCGCCCTGCACGACGGTGAAGTTCATGTCAGGCGAGTCGGTCCATGTCCTCGTCGTCGAGGTCGATGTGCGAGGCCGCCACGTTGTCTCGGAGGTGCGAAACGCTGGACGTGCCGGGGATGGGGAGCATCACGTCGGCGCGGTGCAGGAGCCACGCGAGAGCGATTTGCTGGGTCGTTGCATCGTGTTTCGCCGCGACCGCGGAGACGGCGTCGGCCCGGTCGCCGAGGTCGCCCGCGCCGAGCGGGTACCACGGGATGAAGCCGATACCGTACTCCTCGCAGGCGTCGAGGCTCGCCTCGAACTCGCGGTCGCCGACGTTGAAGCGGTTCTGGACCGTGGCGATGTCGACGATGTCGCGCGCCTCGTCGAGCTGTTCGACCGAGACGTTCGAGAGGCCGACGTGCCGAATCAGTCCCTCGTCTTTCATCTCGGCGAGCGCGTGGACCGAGTCCTCGAAGGCGACGTGCGGGTCGGGTCGGTGGAGCTGATAGAGGTCGATGGTGTCGGTTCGGAGGCGGTCGAGGCTCCCGAGGACGGCGTTCCGGAGGTAGTCGGGGTCGCCGTTTGGCTTCCAGTCGCCGTCGGTGTTGCGAAGCAGGCCGCCCTTGGTGGCGACCACGAGGTCGTCCGGATAGGGCGCGAGCGCCTCGCCGATGAGGCGCTCGGAGACGGCGGGGCCGTAGGAGTCGGCCGTGTCGATGAGGTCGACGCCGTGGACGAGCGTCTCGTGGAGGACCTTTCGCGCGTTCTCCACGTCGTCGGGCTCGCCGATGATGTCGTCGCCGGTGATACGCATCGCGCCGAAGCCGAGTCGGTGTACCGTGAGGTCGCCGCCGATGTCGAACGTGCCGCTTTCGTTTTCGAGTCCCATGGGCGGAGATTGGTCGCCAGACAGGAGTTCGTTTCGGCGGGGTGGGCGGGTGACGGCAGCGAGCTCACGGACCCCGCAAGCGCCGAAACCCACACCCGTCGTCGGTCCTAACGGCCGTCATGGACCTCCTGTCGATGCGCTGGCGGCACACGCTGTTCGCCCACTGGCCGGTCGACCCCGACCTCGTGGAGCCGCGACTCCCCGACCGGCTCTCGGTGGCCACCCACGACGGGCGGGCGTGGCTCGGCGTCGTCTCGTTCGACATGACGGACATCCGCCCGCGCGGGTCGCCCGTGGGGCTCGGGTTCCCCGAGGTGAACCTCCGGACCTACGTCGAACCCGCCGACGGCGGCCCCCGCGGCGTCTACTTCTTCACCCTCGACGCCGCGGACCGCCTCGGCGTGACGATGGCTCGGCTGGGCTACCGGCTCCCGTACCACTACGCGAACATCTCGGTCGAGGAGCGAGACGGCACGGTCGACTACGAGAGCTACCGGCCCGCGACGGCCGAGACGCCGGAAGCGCGGTTCGAGGCGACCTACCGACCGACCGGCGAGGTTCGAACCCTCGAACCCGGCTCGCTCGACGCGTTCCTCGTCGAGAACTACCGCTTTTACACGGACGACTGGCCCGTCGTCATCGGCGACATCGACCACGACCCGTGGCCGATACAGGACGTGGAAGCGGAGATTCGCGCGAACACGATGTTCGAGGCCTGCGGCTTCGACCACCCCGGCGGCGACCCGATACTCCACTACGCGGCCGACCTCGACGTGACGGCGAAGCCGCCCGCCGTGCTTCGCTGAGGTCGGTGCCCCGGCGGTGACTCGCTGACTCGCTCACGCGCCGTCGTCCGCATCCAGCTCCCCGCCGGTCCCGCCCGAGCGAAGGTGAAACCTTCAAGCATCGCTGAACTAACCCGACGGACATGGCACTCATCGACACCGTGATGGCAACGCTCCACCTCGTCGTGGGCGGTCTCTGGACGGGGAGCGTCCTCTTTTTCGCGCTCGCCGTGTTGCCGACCGCCCGCGCCGGGAACATCCGCGCCGCCGCATTCGAATCGGTGGTCTCGCGCCTGACGATGTGGTCTCGCGGGGCCTCGCTCGTGATGTTCGCGACCGGCGGCCACCTCGCCGGCACGCGCTACACGGTCGACAGCCTGTTCGGCTCCGGCCGCGGCCACCTCGTCCTCGGGATGCTCGCGCTCTGGTTCGTCCTGACCGGCCTCGTCGAAGTCGGCCGGGCCCGCGCGAAAGACGGCCTCGCGGAGAAGAAGGTCCGAACGCCCGCCGAGAAGGCCGCACCGTTCTACCTCGGTGCCGCGCTCGTCGCCGTCTTGCTCCTCGTCGACGCCGGCCTGCTCCTCAACTGACGCCGCCCCCGACTCCCGAGGACTCCGTAGAGTATCTATATCTACGTTCGAAAATATATATTCTGTACGACATGTTTATCATCTCGGTCCGGGTGAGTCCACGTGTATGCACGGGGACGAGACGCGCGCCACCGAGTCGCCGCTTCGAATCGAGTTGTGTCCCGACACCGGGCGGATACGCGTCCACCGGGAGACCGCGCTGGGGACGTTCACGCGGACCATCGACCGATGAGTCCGGACGCCCCGCCGACCATCGGGGAGACGCCGGTCGGGAAGTCGGCCGAGCGAGGCCCCGGCCCGGTGCTCGCGCGCCTCGCACGACCGGTCTCTGAGACGCCGACCCGGCTCGCGGTCGTCGCCGACCCGCACGTCACGCCGACGGGGTCCGGCACGTGGAAAGTCTACCACCGGAGCGAGACGCGGCTTCGGACCGCCGTCTCGACCATCGCCGACCTCGACGTCGACGCGACGGTCCTCCTCGGCGACCTGACCCGCGACGGCCGCCCCGAGGAGTACGAGGTCGTCGACGAAATCCTCCGCGACCTCCCGGGACCGCGGGTCGCGGTCCCCGGCAACCACGACGTGCCGAAGCGCTGGGACGACTACGACGCCCCGACGCCGGCCGAGTTCGCGTCTCGCTACGCCGACGGCTCTCTCCCGTTCGTCCGCCGGGTCGGCGGCGTCGACATCGTCGGCCTCGACTCCGCCAGCGGCGGTCCGGGTCTCGCCCTCACCGACACCCACGAGGGGGCCGTACCCGACTCTCAACTCCGCTGGCTCGACACCGTCCTCGCTGACGCGGCGACTCCGGTCGTCGTCCTCCACCACAACGTCTTCCACCCCCGCCGCCACACCGGCCAGTTCCCCGACGCCGACTTCTACCAGCTCCGCAACGCCGACGACCTCGCCGCGGTGCTCGCGCGCCACGACGTGCCGCTGGTGCTCTCCGGGCACATCCACTGGCCCGCGACGGCGGTGCGAGGCGGCGTCCGCGAACTCATCGCCCCGGCGACCTGCTCGTTCCCGCAGTCGTTCCTCGTGGTCGACATCGACCGCCGCGGGACGACCGTCCGACTCGTCCCGCTCGCGGGACCGAAGGGCATGGCCGAGGCGTACACCCTCGCCGCCAGCGGGGCCGCCCACGGACAGGGTATCGCCGCGCACGCCGACCGCGGCCACCTGTCGGCGCTCCCCCTCGTCGACGAGCGAGCGCCGCCCGGGAGGGCCGTCGGCTCGGACGTTCCGGGGGCGGTCCGATGGCGGTGAGCCTCGACCGCCTCGACGACGCCCGCAGCGCCCTCCGCGCCGAGCGCCGCCGCTGCGTGGACGAACGCGAGGCGTTCCGGGCGTTCCGCCGGGAGGTCGCCGCGTCGCGGGCGACGGCGTCGACTCCGAATCAGGCCCCCGCGGCCGCGACGCTCGTGGGCCAGCGGGGCGGGCGAGGAAGGACCGACGCGGCGCTCTCCGGCCTGCGCCGGAGCTACGAGCGGACCGTGATGTCCGTCCCGCACTACGACGAGGAGTACGGCGACTCCTTCGAAGAGAGCCTCGCCGCCGAGTTCGGCCCGGACGTGGCGACCGCGTTCCGGTCGGCGAGCGTCCTCTCGCCGCCGCTCCGGCGGACCGTCGCCGCGGCGGCCGCGTCGTCGCGAGACGAGCGCGAGAAGTTCATCGAAGTCGTCGACGAGGAGACCGAGTCGGTGGCGTCGATGCGCGGCGATATCGAAGCCCTCCTCGGACGGCTCGACGACCTCGACCGGACGCCGCTGTCCGAACGCGGCTTCGACGCGCTGCTGACGCTCTACGGCGATCTTTCCGCGCTCCGCGAGCGGCTCTCGGAGCTCGTCGCGGCGCGACAGGAGACGATTTCCCACCACCGGCGGGCGCTCTCCGGGCTGGTGCCGGACGTGACGGAGTTCCTCTACGCCGACCTGCCGGTCCGGTACCCGGTGCTCGCGACGCTCGCGGAGGTCGGCGCGACGCTCGACACCGCGACCCGCCGGGTCGAGCGTCGCCTCGCCGCCACACCGTAGGCCGATTCCCGCGGCCACAGTTATTTACCCGTTCGAAGAGACGCCGGAGTATACGATGTTCACGCGCTCGGAGGGATTCCCGTGAATCGCCTCCACCCCCGTATCCGTCTCCTCTGGGTCGCCCGAGCGGTCGTGTTCGCGCTCGTCGTCGGCGGCGTGGCGACCGCGGCGACGCTGTTCGCGCCCGTCTCGATACCCTCGTACGTCCCCGTCGCAGTCGGCGGCGTCTTCCTCGTCGTCGGCGTCGCCGTCGCCCTGCTCCGGTACCGGGCGTGGGGCTACGAGGTCCGCGACGACTCGCTGTACCTCCAGCGGGGCGTCCTCACCAAGGTCAACACCGTCGTCCCGTTCGTCCGGGTCCAGCACGTCGACTCGACCCGCGGCCCGCTCGAACGACTCGTCGGCCTCGCGTCGACCGTCGTCTACACCGCCGGCTCCCGCGGCGCTGACGTGTCGATTCCCGGGCTGACGCCGGAGGGCGCGGAGGACCTCCAAGACCGGCTGAAGCGCCTCGCAATCGCGTCTGAGGGCGACGACGCGGTATGACCCGGCTGTCGCCGCTCTCGGTCCCCTACCGGGCGGTCCAGCGCAGCGCCAGCATCGTCTTCGCGCTCGCCTTCTTCGCCTTCACCGGCGGAACCGCCTTCGGCGGGTTCCTCGGCGGCCTCGGCTCCGTCGCGCTCGTCGGTGTCGTCGTGGTCGCCATCGCGGGCTACGAACTCGCCTACTTCCGGCGGTTCGAATACGAACTCACACCGGACACGCTGGACATCCGCTCGGGCGTGTTCTCCCGGCGCAACCGCGAGATACCCTACCGTCGCATCCAGAACGTCGACATCTCCCGCAACGTCGCCCAGCGGCTGGTCGGCATCGCCGCCGTGAACCTCGAAACCGCCGGCGGCGGCGAGACCGAGGGAAGTCTCCGCTTCGTCAGCTACGAGGAGGCCCGCCGCATCCAGTCGGAGGTCGCCCGCCTGAAGCGCGGCGGTACCGAGGGCGACGCGGCCGAACCCGAACAGGAACTGCTGTTCGAACTGACGCCCCGAGAGCTGGCCATCGTCGGCGCGCTGTCGTTCGACCTCCGACTGCCCGGCCTCGTCTTCGTGTTCGGGTCGACCGCCTTCCCCATCGTCGCCTCGTACGTGGACGTGCCGGTCCCCGCCGGGAGCGTCGCGGCCGCGGGCGTCGGCGTCGTCGCGCTGGGGCTCCTCGTCGCGCTCGTCTCGTGGGCCGCCGGCTTCGCCTCCGCGGTGGTGAACTACTACGGCTTCCGGCTGACCCGCGTCGGCGACGAACTCCAGTACGAGCGCGGCCTCCTCCAGCGCTACAACGGGTCGATTCCGCTCGACAAGCTCCAGACGCTCACCGTCGAGGACAACCCCCTGAAGCGCCGGTTCGGCTACGCGACGCTCCTCGTGGAGACGGCGGGCTACGCCCCAAGCTCCGACGGGTCGAACGGGTCGGGCGGCGGCGGTCGCGGCTCCGAGGCGGCCATCCCGCTTGCGACCCGCGACCGCGTGCTCGGCCTCGTCGCCGACCTCGAAGGCGTCGAGGAGCCGACGTTCGAAGGACCGCCGACGCGCATCCGCCGGCGTTACGCCGTCCGGTACTCGCTCGTCCTCGGCGCGGCGACCCTCGCGCTCTACGGGGCGAACCGGTTCCTCCCGCAGGAGATTCCGTGGTTCGTGCCGCTGGCGCTCGTCCCGGTTGCGGTCGTCGCCGGCGCGCTGCAGTGGCAGCACCGCGGCTACGCGCTCGCCGAGAACCACTTCGTCACCCGAAACGGCTTCTGGAAGCGCGAGATGCGCTTCGTCCCCTACTACCGGGTCCAGACGGTCATCGAGCGGCGGACGGTTTTCCAGCGCCGCTGGCGCGTCTCGACGGTCACGGCGGACACGGCCGGGAGCATCTCCCTCGTCGGCGGCGACGCGACGGCCGTGGACATCGAAGTCGACGACGCGGCGGAGCTCCGGGAGACGCTGAACGACCGCCTCCGCGAAGCGCTGGCGGCGCGCCGGGAGGCGCGACAACAGTCCCGACAGGCCGCGCTCGGCATCCGCGCCGCGGAGCCGGGCCGCGACCCCGACGAATCGGACTCGGGCTCGACCCCTGACGTCGAGACCGACGTGAGCGAGACGCCCGAGTTCGTCGAGGAGGCCGAACCCGCGGTCGGCGGGGACGACGAAGACGCTGAGGAGGTTGGTGACGGCGACGAAGCCGAGGCGGACGACCCCTTCATCTGGGGCGAGTCGGTCGAGTCCGAACCCGGACCCGAACCCGAGTCCGAAAGCGAGAGGGACGACGGAGCAGAGAACGACGACGACACCGAGTCCGACTCGGACGACGGTGACGAAGACGACGACGCCGACGAGACCGGCGACGCCGAGGACGAACCCGAGGAATCGAGCGACGAGCGGGGAGCTATATAGACGCGCGGACGCAACCTACACCAATGACGCGAACGGTGCTGGAGTCACTCTTGGCCGGGAACGCACGGCACGTCGAGAGCCTCGCCGCCGACCACTTCGACGGCGTGCGCGAGGCGCAGTCGCCGGCGGTCGTCTCGGTGAGCTGTTCGGACTCTCGCGTCCCCGCCGACGCGGCCTGGAGCGCCGACAGGGCCGGCGAGCTGTTCACGTCGGTCAACGTCGGCAACCAAGTGTGGACCGAGGTCGACGGGAGACTCGTCGTCAACGACGCCGTCGGCTACGCGGTCTCGGCGCTCAGGACGACCGACGTGGTCGTCCTCGGCCACACGGGCTGCGGCGCGGTGACGGCCGCCTACGAGACCGTCGCCGGCGGGAGCGTCGGGGACCTGCCCCCGGGGGTCGAAGCCGCCGTCTCGCGGCTCGTCCCGCTCGCCGAGGAAGCCCGCGAACTCGGCGTGTTCGACGCGGACACGCCGGGCGGCGAGGCGGTCAACCGACTCGTCGAGTACGCGGTCGTCCGGCAGGTGGAGTACCTCACCGAGAGCGACGAGGTGCCCGAATCGACCGACTGCTGGGGCTTCGTCTACGACTTCCAGCGCGTCTACGGCGACGCCGACGGCGCGGCCTACCTCGTCGCGGCCAACGGCGAGTCGGACCCCGACGCGCTCGCCGACGTGGTTCCCGATGGGTTCGAAGAACGCGTGCGGTCGATTCGGTAACAGCGATTGGCGGGTGGTTCGAGTCGGAGAGACTGACTCTGTTGACAACCGTGAGTTCCGGGATGTGTAGGGGGAAGGCTCATACCGAGTGTATTTTCACAGATTTCACTAGCTACACTCTTATCGCTGGGAACAGTACGTTCACTCGACGATGTCGATAGACAGGGAGACCTTCGAGAACACGAGCGAAGAGGAACTCACGGACCTGTCTGTCCCGGACCAAGTCCTCGGATTCCTCGTCGCCCACGACGACCGGGCGTTCCAGGCCCGCGAAATTGCGACACAGACAGACCTCGACGAGGGGGCGGTAAGCACCGCGCTGACCCGGTTGAAACAACGTGGACTCGTCGAGCACAAGGCGACCTACTGGGCAGTCACGACTGACGAGGACCGGCTGCACTCGTACAGTGGATACGAACGAGCGACGGCGCTGTTCAACGAACAGTTGGGGACCGAGAACAAAGACGAGTGGCAGGAACACGCACCCGAAGAAGCCCATCCGAGTCAGAGGGACGAGGTGTGACGGACGAAGAGAACACCCCGACGTACGAACCCGGGGATGTCGTCTTCGGTGACGACCCGTTCAAGGGTAACGAAGACGCGCGGCCGTGGCTCATCATCTCGAATCACGAGGGACAACCGTTTCACGGCGACCAGTACATCGCGTTGACGTTAACGACAAAGACGTGGCACGAGGATTTCCTCGAAATACCCGAGGCGAGTTGGTCACGTGGAGGCACCCCTGACGATAGTCGCATCGTCCCTTGGGGCGTCCAGTCACTCGGAAGCGGGGATATCGACTACTGGCAAGGAACGCTACGGGATGCAGTCGTCGAGGACGCAGTTCAGTCGTTGATCGGCTACCTCGAATAGCCACTCGTCTGATAACAGCGACGAGATGTGCTGAATCGCGGGCGCGGGTCGGTCATTGGCCAGTCGTCATCTGGACGGGGACCGAGAGTGAGAGATATGGGGATTATTATAAATCCCACAAGGGCTATCACGTTATAAATGGCATATCACTAACACATGAAGTTCATTTACATCGCTATCGCCGGAGCGATTCTTGCACTAATATCGCTCCCACTCGGTCTCATGCTAATTATTGTCGGATTGTCATTGCATTTCTTTCAAAAGTACCACTCTCGCCGTCTCGATGAAGCGGGTGAACGCTAGAAAACCACGAGGATTACTATGCACACCGACCTAACGGCTGTTTCTGGTCGCGTTAAACGAACATCGAAGTCTTGCTGAACTCTCCCGCTATAGTAGCGTTTGCAACTGGTTACACATCCAATCGCACGACAGCGTGCGATTGAGTGTGCATTGACTTGCAAACGCTACTATAGTCTTGCACCTCACTTGTGACAGAAACTGGGGACGAAAACCAGTCGGAGAATACATCACCGGCCGCTGTTCAGTACGACTCCAAACCTCAGCACCAATTGAGAACGTCAAAAAGCCGGCCAGTTCAACCTGCCTCTCGATTCGGGCGACCCAGCCCCGCCTATCTCAGTCGTCTCGCGCGTCGTCGATGACGTTCGAGAACTCGCGGGCCGTCTCGGTGATGACCTCGAAGTCGCCGTTTTCGATTGCTTCGCCGTCCATGAGCGCGCCGCCCGCGCCGACGACGACCGCGCCGGCGTCGACGTAGTCCGCGGCGTTGTCGAGGCCGACGCCGCCGGTCGGCATCATCGGAATCTGGGGGAGCGGCCCCTTCATGCTCTTGAGGTGGCCGGGGCCGAGCGAGGAGGCGGGGAAGACCTTCACGAGGTCCGCGCCCGCGGAGTACGCGTCGACCGCCTCGGTCGGCGTCATGATGCCCGGCGCGACGAGCGTCCCGTAGCGGTTGCAGGTCTCGACGACGCCCTCGTCGAAGTTCGGCCCGACGACGAACTCCGCGCCGGCCTGGATGGCCGCGTTGGCGGTCGGCGCGTCGAGAACGGTCCCGGCTCCGACGATGGCCTCGCGGTCCGAGAAGGACGCCGACACCTCGCGGATGAGGTCCATCGCGTCGGGGTTGTCGGCCGTGATTTCGTAGGCGGTGACGCCGCCCTCGTGGAGCGCGTCGGCCACGTCGATGATGGTGTCCGCGTCCGCGCCGCGCATCACCGCGACGACGCCGCTGTCGGCGAGTCGTTGCATGTCCTCGTGTACGTCGAGTGCGACCATTGCTGTCTCGACGTTTACTACAGATAGTATTAAATTGGGGGCCTCGCGGCATCGTTTCGCTCGCGACCCGCGGCCGCCGTCACCGACCGCGTCGACGCCCGTGACAGTCGTGTCGGTTGTCACCACACGACACTCTCAAATCCGCTGGGCGCTAACCCGAGGTAAGCGACGCCCCGGCGGTATGTGCCGCCCCGTCGTACCACCATGCCAACGTATCCCGATTTCGAAGCGCTGTACCGCGACGTCATCCCCTCGGTCGTCTCCGTCTACGTCGGCGGCCGCCGTCGGCCCGGCGGGGCGGGGAGCGCCTTCGTCTACGACGACCGGCATCTCGTCACCAACGAGCACGTCTCTCGGCTCGCCGACGCCGCAGACGCCGGCCGGGTCGAACTCCGCTTTGCCGACGGGTCGTGGCGCGTCGGCGAGGTCGTGGGCGCGGACGCCTACACCGACCTCGCCGTCGTCGCCGTCGACGACCTGCCCGAAGACGCCGCGGCACTCCCGCTGGCGACCGAGAACCCCGCGCCGGGACGGTCGGTGGCCGCGCTCGGCAACCCGCTGGGGCTCGACGGCTCCATCTCCGCGGGTATCGTCTCCGGGGCGAACCGGTCGCTTCCCACCTCGAACGGGTTCGCCATCCCGGACGTGGTCCAGACGGACGCACCCATCAACCCCGGGAACTCGGGCGGGCCGCTCGTCGGATTCGCCGCCCCCGAGGGCGACTCGCCCGCCGACGGCGGCGACACCGCCGACCCCGGCTACGAGGTCGTCGGCGTCAACCGCGCTAAACAGGGCGACAACATCGGCTTCGCCGTCTCACCCGTCATCGCCAACTGCATCCTTCCGGCCCTCGTCGCCGACGGCCGCTACCGCCACTCGTACCTCAGGGCGCGCACCCTCGACGTGACGCCGACCGTCGCCGAGGCGAACGGCCTCGACGCGCCTCACGGCGTCCTCGTCGTCGACGCCGCCGGTGCCGACAGTGACGAGGGGTTCCTCCGCGGCTGTCACGAATCGGCCGACTACCGCGGCGCTTCGATTCCCGTCGGCGGCGACGTGCTCGTCGCCATCGAGGGCAACCCGGTCCGCACCCACGAGGAACTGATGCGCTACCTCATCACCGAGACGCGACCCGGCGAACCGGTCGCCGTCGGCATCGTCCGCGGGGGCGACCCGCTGACGCTCGTCGTCGAACTCGACGAGCGCCCCGCCGTCGACCGCGACGACCGGACCGACAGGGACGGCGGCAGTCGCATCCCCGTGGAGTAAGCGGACCGCGGCCGGACCAGAGAATAGAATTTTGACAGTTCCGGACGAACGTGCGACTGTGCCTCCGACATCGACGACCCTGACCGACGGCGGTTCGAACGTCGTCCCGCCGGACAAATCGCTGTTCGCCGAAATCGCGCCGCTACGGCTCGCCGTCGGCGTCGTTTTCTGCGCGTTCGCGGTCGGCGCGGTCGCGCTCGGCTGGCTCCCGCCGACGAGCGTCGACGTTATCGGCATCGCGCTCCTCTGTGTCGTCTTCCTCGCCGGGGGGTTCGTCCCGTTCAACGAGACGCTCGCGTTCTACGTCGCGCAGGCCGCCGCGTTCCTCGTCTGGGGCGCGCTCCGGCTTGCGGTCGACGGCTTCGACGTGATTCCGCTCCTCTTGGGCGCGGCCGGGGCCGTCGGCCTCGCGGTCTACGGCCGGCGGGCGCTCCGCGACGGGTTCAGAGCGTTGGTCTGAGCCGGGGTCGACTCACTCCCTGACGGTCAACACCGGCACGTCGGCGAGCCTGACGACCCGCTCCGTCGTACTCCCGAGAACCGCGTGTTCGAGACCGGTCCGTCCGTGCGTCGCCATCACCACGAGGTCCGCGTCGGCCTCGGCCGTCGCGTCGAGTATCTCCCGGTACGGCACGCCGATTCTGACCGCCGTCTCGCAGGGGACGCCCGCGTCCGCGGCGAGCGACGCGACCTCTTCGACGGCCATCTCGGCGTCGTCGCGGAGGCTCGCCCGCACTCGCTCGACCGGCACGTCGGAAGCGGTCCACAGTCCGAGGTCGGCGGTGTCGATGACCGCGAGGGCGTGAATCGACGCACCGTAGACGCCCGCGAGGTCGATAGCGCGACGGGCCGCCGCGCGGGAGCGGGCGCTGCCGTCGGTGGGGACGAGGACGGTGTGGTACATGTCATTCTGTTGGTGTTCGAGCGGTATCGCTTTTCGCCTCGACGACGCGGCCGTCGGGTCGGCGCGGTCGCTCGGCGGGTCGGGTGACGGAGAACGGAGGCCAGCGGAGCCGGTCGTGCGGTCGGTGCGAACGCTCAGATACGGGTTCGGGGCCGGGGAGCGACCTGCCGGACGCCCGCGGCGGCCGCGACGAGCAGGCCGCCGAAGAGGACGGAGACGAGGAGTTCCGGCGCGACGGTCAGGCCTTCGATACCGCCGAACGTTGCGAACAGCGCGTAGCCGGCGACCGCCGTGAGGACGATGCCGATGACGACCGCGAGGCCGATTCCGGCCTTCATCAAGTCGAGGTTGCTCATGATCGCTTGTACCTACGCGAAACGACCGAATATAAACGGAGACTGCTTCCCAGCGACCGGGAAACGAAGCGGTCGTCTCCCACGCTATCGCGGGGGTTTTATGTCGATACGGCGGCCGTCGCGTGGAGGAGTTCGCGGCGGCGATACAGAAAATCAGGCGTCGAAACGAGCGCTCGGTCTGTCGAAGCGTTGTTCGAGTCGTCGGCTACGCCGCCGACTCCGACCCCTCGCCGTAGAGCCCGTACAGCACGAACAGCAGGGCTAAAAAGAGGAACTCGATGACCGCCACGGCGATGAGCGGGAGCTCGACGTTGAAGAAGCCCGCCACCGTGCGCAGTTCGATGGCGACGGGGACGCTGAACGCGATGAGGATGAGCGCCCGCGCCTTCGTGAGCTTCACGCGACGACCCCCCAGAGGGTGTTGAACGCGCTCGTGACCGTCGTCATCACGAGGTCGAAGCCGGCCGAGACGGTCGCCGGAACGGGCAGGCCGCCGCCGAACAGCCCGCCGCCGTTCTGGATGATGCCGGCCAGCGGGAGCGTGTACGCGAGCACGACGAGCACCGCCGCGATACCGGTCCACATCGCGAGGTTGTCGAGGATACGCGGGCTCCCCTCGGGCCCCGAAAGCGGCTCGGGGAGGTACGAATCGACCGGCCGGTCGGACTCCTCGCCGAGCGAGGTCAGGAGGATGTTGAACAGGAACAGCACCACCGACAGGAACAGGAGCGTCCCGCCGAGGGCGATCTGCACCCGAAGCTCGAAGATGCTCCCGATGGGCGTCAGGAACTCGAAGTTCTGGTACTGCGGTTCGGCGGTGCGCCGCGGGATGCCGGCGAGGCCGGCGCGGTGCATCGCGTTCGACATGAACACCATGCCGACGAACCACATGATGACCTGCAGGAGGCCGATGGGACGGCTGTAGAGCTTCGTGCCCGTGACCTGCGGGACGAGCCAGTACGAGCCGGCCATCATCGTCAGCGCGACGGCCGTGCCGACGGTGAGGTGGAAGTGCCCCGGCACCCACAGCGTGTTGTGGATGAGGTAGTTGATGTTCATCCCGGCGTTTATCATGCCCGAGAAGCCGCCGGCGGCGAACATCGCACCCGCGAGGGCCATCCCGGTGAAGGCGGGGTCGCGCCACGGGAGCGCGCCGAGCCAGCGGAGGTAGCCCTCACCGCCGCGCTGGCGCGCGCCGTGTTCGACGCTGGCGACGACCGTAAAGGCCGTGAGCAGCGACGGGAGGAGTAGGAACATCGTGTTCGTCATGGCGATGAACTTGAAGCCCTCCGCGATGCCCGGGTCGAGGTACTGGTGGTGAATCCCGACCGGGGTCGAAAGCAGGAGGAACAGGAGGAACACCACGCGTGCGAGCGGGTCGCTGAACAGGCGACCGCCCGCGAGTTTGGGGAGCACGGTGTACCAAAGCAGGTACGCCGGCATCAGCCAGAAGTAGACGATGGGGTGGCCGAAGTACCAAAAGAGCGTCCGCGTCAGAAGCGGGTTGACGCTCTCGATGAGGCCGAGCGACCACGGGATGAGGAAGAACACCACCGAGACGGCGACGCCGAGGGTGGAGATGTACCACATAATCATGGTCGTGAGGACCATGAACGTCTGCAGCGGGATGCGCTCGTCCGGGTGGTCCTTTCGCCACGCGCGGTAGGAGAGGAACCAGTCCGCGCCGGAGAGCCACGTCCCGACGATGAACATCGCGAGCCCGATGTAGAATATCGGATGGGCTTGGAGCGGCGCGTAGAACGTGAACAGCACGTCCGCGCTCATGCCGAGGTTCGGGACGAAGCCGCCGAGGATGGCGATGGTGGCCAGAACCGCGCCCGTCGTCATCAGGCCGACCCACGCCCACGAGAACAGCGCGCTCTCGGCGGGTCGGTCGAGGCTTCTGGCGACCGCCCAGTGGAACACCCCACAGAGGAAGAAGATGGTGAAGACGATGGCGAGCAGCACGCCGTGGCCCGTCAGCATGGTGTAGTAGTCCGCCGAGTCGATGACGCGGAGGACGTTCGTGCGGTGGAGCGCCTGGACGAGGCCGAAGAAGGCACCGATGCCGAGCGAGACGAACGCGATGAGGAAACTCGCCTTGATGATCGCCGCCTCGTCGGGGAACTTATCGACGAACTCGCCGCCGCCGCCGGATGCGGTCGCCATCAGTTCTCAGCCTCCCCTTGTGCCTGTTGCTGGTCGTACCAACTGTCGAATTCTTCCTGTTCCATAACCACAATCTTCCCTTCCATCACGTGGTGGCCGGAGCCACAGTACTCGTTGCACAGCATCCCGTACTCGCCCGGCTCGCCGAACTCGACGGTGAACTCCGCGACCTGCCCGGGGATGGCCATCGTGTTCGCGTTCGTGCCGACGACCTCGAAGCCGTGGATAACGTCGGCGGCGGTCACGTGAAACGTGACCGTGCTGCCGGCGGGAACGCGGAGCGGTTCGGTCGTGCCGGGTTCGAAGACGAACTGGCGAGCGACGACGTACACGTCGTAGCTGTTCTCGCCGTTGCGTTCGATGCCGGGGTCGCCGAACTTCGGATGCTGGTCGAGCGTCGCCGGGTCGACCGTTCCGCCCTTGTCGTCTATCATATCGATACCCGCGCCCGCGGCCCCGTAGGTAATCGTCCCGATGAACCCGACGATGAGGACGAGCGCCAGCGCCAACCAGAGTTTCTCGTAGGCGTGAATCTCCATCTATCCCACCACCGTGAGACCCCGTCCGAGGAACTCGACGAAGTACATGAACACCCACATGCCGATGAGAATCGCCATGTAGATGAGGACGATCACGAGCGTCCCGACCGGGTCGAAATCGTCGTGCCCGAGTTCGCGAACGATGCCGTCGTCGGCCGTCCCGACGATGGAGTCGACCGGGGGGTCTGCCTGCCCGGAATCACCTTGGGAATCCGCGTTTGCTGGCACGCCTCCGTCGGTGGAAGTGCGCGCGGCAGAGGACGCGGCTCCCTCTGCTGTCGAATCAACGGCCATACCCGGTCATGAGGAAGAACGGGACTTTAACGCAACACCCCATTCCAACGCGGTGGGAATGGGCGAAATCAGAAACACCGTGGTCGCGAATGGACCGGTATGGAACTCACGCCACGACGCGCCGGAACCGTCGCACTGCTCGCGCTCCTGCCAGCGGTCATCTTCGGCGTGACGAAAAACCCCCTCGCGGGCGTCGTCACGGCCGTCAACGTGCTCCTCATCTCCG
Organism: Haloferax gibbonsii ATCC 33959; assembly: GCF_000336775.1. Classification (GTDB taxonomy): domain Archaea; phylum Halobacteriota; class Halobacteria; order Halobacteriales; family Haloferacaceae; genus Haloferax; species Haloferax gibbonsii. Next base: position 25,611 of record NZ_AOLJ01000007.1, read on the forward strand.
CGGTCATCTACTTCCTGATGAGCCCGACCGAGGGCGGCCACGGTCACGACGGCGACGGCGACGCCGAGACCGACGGCGAACACGCCGCCTGAGATGGACGGCGGCATCTCGCTCGGACTGCCGGCCGCGACGCCCGAGGCCGTCGCGTTCCTCCTCGTGGGCCTCTTCGGCGGGGCGCACTGCCTCGGGATGTGCGGCCCGCTCGTCAGCGTCTACGCCGACCGCCTCGCCGACCGCGAGGGCGTCGACCGCCGGTCGCTCACCGTCCGACAGGTCCGGCAACACGCCCTGTTCAACGTCGGCCGAGCGCTGAGTTACGCGGCCATCGGGGCCGTCTTCGCCCTCGTCGGCGGCCTGTTTTTCGACGCGTTCGACTCGGTCGCCGCCGTCGGGAGCGGCGTCCGCGCGACGACCGGCCTGCTCGTCGGGGGCGCGATCATCCTCACCGGCGTCGGCTACCTCGTCGGGCAGTCGGCCGCCATCGACCGGTTCACCCCGACCGCGGTGACGCGCCTGTTCGGCCGCGTCAGCGGGTGGGCGACCGCCCGGGTCGATAGGCTCGTCGGCGGCCCGCGAATCCTCGGCCTCGGGGCGATTCACGGCCTGCTCCCGTGTCCCATCATCTATCCGGCGTACCTCTACGCCTTCTCGACGGGCGAACCGCTCCGGGCCGCCGCCCTGCTCGGTCTGCTCGGCCTCGGGACGATTCCGACGCTGTTCCTCTACGGGACGCTCCTCGGGCGCGTCTCGGCGCGGCGGCGGGCGACGCTCCACCGGGCGCTCGGGGCGGCGTTCCTCGTCCTCGGCTACATCCCGCTGTCCCACGGGCTGATGCTTCTGGGCGTGTCGGTCCCGCACCTTCACGTGCCCTTCTACCAACCGTTGTGACGATGTCGACCACGACGCGGTCCCGCGGGTCGGCCGGCGCCGGGAGCGACGCCGACGCCGAGGGCTGTGACCTCTGCGGACTGCCGACGCCGACGCCGCCCGTCACCGGCGACGACGTGTCCGGCGAGTTCTGCTGTCGCGGCTGTCTCGAAATCACCCGCGCGCTCGGCGACGCCGCGAGCGCCGACCCGGAGACGGTCGAGCGCGAACTCGCGGGCGGGGCCGACGAGGTGCCCGACGACGCCGAGCGAACGTACATGGCCGTCGACGGGATGCACTGCGCCACCTGCGAGGCGTTCGTCTCTGGGACCGCGCGGACCTGCGAGGGCGTCTACGCCGCGGAGGCCAGCTACGCCAACGACATGGTCCGGGTCACCTACGACCCGGAGACCGCCGACTTGGACGGCCTGTCGGGGACGCTCGCGCGCTACGGCTACGGCACGCGCGACCCCGAGGAGCGCGAGGCCGCCGAGCGGTCCGACAATCAGGTCGCCCGGTTCGTCATCGGCGGCGGCGTCTTCGGCATGATGGTGATGCTGTGGTACGTCCTGTTTCTGTACCCGACCTACGTCGGCGTCCAACCGGTCGTCGAACTCGGCGTGTTCGACGGCATCTACATCCTCGGCAACATCTGGGTGATGACCTCCATCGTCCTGTTCTACACCGGCTTTCCCATCCTCCGCGGGGCGCTCGTCAGCCTCCGCGCCGGCCAGCCGAACATGGACCTGCTCGTCTCGCTGGCGGCGACGAGCGCCTACGTCTACTCGACGGCCGCCGTCCTCGTCGGCGAGACCCACGTCTACTTCGACGTGACCGTCGCAATCATCCTCGTCGTCACGCTCGGCAACTACTACGAGGACCGCATCAAGCGGAAGGCCGCCGGGATGCTCTCGGACCTCGCGGCCTCCCGCGTCTCGGAGGCCCGGCGGCGAGTCGCCGGCGATGCCGACGGCTCCGGCGACACCGCCGTCGAGATGGTCGCGCTCGACGCGCTCGAACCGGGCGACCTCGTGGAAGTCCGGCCGGGCGAGCGCGTTCCGGTCGACGGAACCGTCCGCGAGGGGACCGCCGCGGTCGACGAGGCGCTCGTCACCGGCGAGTCGATGCCGCGGACGAAACGCCCCGGCTACGACGTGCTCGGCGGGACCGTCGTCACCGACCGCCCGCTCGTCGTCGCGGTCGGCGAGGACGCGACGAGCACGCTCGACCGGCTGGTCGAACTGCTCTGGGACATCCAGAGCGCCCGCTCGGGCGTCCAGCGCCTCGCCGACAAACTGGCGACCATCTTCGTCCCGACGGTGCTCGTCCTCGCCGCCGTCGCCTTCGGCTGGACGCTGTTCAGCGGCGGCACGCCGACGGACGCGCTCCTCGTCGGTCTCACGGTCCTCATCGTCTCGTGTCCCTGCGCGCTCGGCCTCGCCACGCCGCTGGCGGTCGCCTCGGGAATCAAGGAGGCCGCGAGTCGGGGCATCGTCGTCGCCTCCGAGGCCGTCTTCGAGGCCGTCCCCGACGTGGACGTGGTCGTCTTCGACAAGACCGGGACGCTCACCGACGGCGACATGGCGGTCCTTCGGGTCGTCGGCGACGAGACCGCCGCAGTCGCCGCGGCCGCCGCGCTGGAACGCTTCTCCGCCCACCCGCTCGCGACCGCCGTCGTGGAGGCGGCCGAGGACGCCGGCGCGTCGGTTCCCGAGGTCTCGGCCGATGGCGTGACCGTCCACGACCGCGGCGTCTCGGGCGAAGTCGACGGCGAGCGCGTCGTCGTCGGCCACCCCGACCTCCTCCGCGACGAGGGCGTGACGCTCGCGCCGGTCCACGAGACCGCCGTCGAGGCCGCCCGCGACGAGGGCGCGGTCCCGGTCGTCGTCGGATGGGCCGGGCGCTCTCGGGCGGTGCTCGTCGTCGGCGACGAACCGCGGGCGGCGTGGGACGACGTGGTCGCCGCCGTCGCCGAGGGGGGCCGCCGCGAGGTCGTGGTGCTCACGGGCGACTCCGAGCGCGCCGCGCGACGCTTCCGCGACCACCCGGACGTGACAGACGTGTTCGCGGGCGTCCCGCCGGAGGCGAAAGCCGAGACGGTCGAGCGCCTCCGAACCCGGGGGACCGTGGCGATGGTCGGCGACGGGAGCAACGACGCGCCCGCGCTCGCCGCCGCCGACATCGGCATCGCGCTCGGCACGGGGACGGACATCGCGGGCGACGCCGCCGACGCGGTGCTCGTCGGCCGCGACATCGACGCGATACCCGAGGTGTTCTCGCTTTCGGCCGGGGTGAACCGCCGCATCCGCGGCAACCTCGCGTGGGCGTTCGGCTACAACGCGGTCGCCATCCCGCTGGCCGCCCTCGGCGTGCTCAACCCGCTTTTCGCCGCCGTCGCCATGGGCACGTCGAGCCTGCTCGTCGTCGCCAACTCGGCGCGGTCGCTCGACTGAGACACCTTCTCGAGACGGTCGCCGAAAGCGGACCAATCAAGTCGCTCCGTCCCGTCGGGAACGATAATGACAGACGACCCCTTCTCGCTCGCCGTTCCGGAGGGGTGGACCGTCGAGACCGACGTGGACACCGACGAGGCGAGCGCTAAGACCGTCTACGAGTCGCCCGACTCGGACCGACGCGTCACCATCACCGAGTTCGCGCGCGGGCTGACGCTCTACTGGTGGGTCGACATCTTCGCGTTCGCCGACGGGGAGTGGCACCGCCGGGAGGTCGGCCTCGGCGACTCCTACCGAGACGCGGACGCCGTGAGCGACGCCGCACAGGACGCGCTCGACCGACTCTCGGTGTCCGGCGAGCGGGTCGAATCGATAGCCGACGACTGATTTATCACGGCCGCCGCACGACCGGCAGACATGTATCTCGTCGCCTACGACGGCTCCGCGCTGGCGAACGCAGCGCTCGACAGGGCCGCGCGGTTCGCATCGGCAACCGGCCACGACGTGCTCGCCGTCGCCGTCGTCCCGGACGATTCGAAGTACGCCGTCGAGGCGGGATGGGTCCCGTCACGGGAGGTCTTCGACCGCCAGACGGTCGTCGGGGAACTCCACAAAACCGCGGTCGACATCGCACCGTCGGCGTCGTTTCGGGCCGTGTCGGTCGGTCGAAACCCAGCCCCGGGGAACATCGTCGCGGAACTCAAAGCGGTCGCGTCCGAGACTGACGCGAGCGTCATCTTCGTCGGCAGCGGGAACGCTGGCCGCGTCATCGTCCCGCTCGTCAGCGTCGGCGGGAACGTCGCGAGCGACGACTCCCACGACGTGCACATCGTCCGCCACGCGTCCCCGGAAATCCACAGACGGTTCCCGAAGTCGCACTTCTATCTCCCCTGAATCCCCGACCCGTCGTCCAGCGAACTCGCCTCGCGCACCACCGTTTCATGTGTCGCGGCCGCGAACGTCACGTATGCGAGATATCAGGTACGTCTACACCGTCGGGACCGACCCCGAGACCGTCACCGAACGGCTTTCGAACGCCTCGTCGGGCGTGCTGTCACTGGCCGACGGCGGGCGCTCCTACGCGATTCCCGCGCACGTCTCCTACGACGCCGACGGCGGTCGACTCCTGTTCCGCCTGACCGACGACGGGCGAAGCGAGAAGTTCGCGTTCATCGAGGAGACCGAGGAGGCGACGTTCGTCTGCTACGAGGACGCGGGCAAAGACTCGTGGAGTATCATGGCCCGCGGGCCGATTCGCGTCCTCCCGGACGACGAGCGCCCCGACGCGACGACTATCAACGAACTGTTCGGCGGCGTCCGGGTGTTCGACGAGGAGGTCGACGACCTCGAGTTCCACCTCGTCGAACTCGAACTCGACGAGCTGACGGGCCGCGAAACCGCCAGATAAGCCGCCTCGCGGCCGAGCCCCGCTCCCCGCTGGCAGGAGCCATCGCGGTGCGGTAGAAAGAGCCCTCCGGGACCGGGAGCCGGGTCAGTAGAACCCGACGACCGGCTCGTCGGCGGCGAGCGACGTCGCCACCACTCGGTCGACGCGCGGGTGTTCACAGAGCCACCTGGCGATTTCCTCGGCCGTCTCGGCCAGTCGCTCGTCGTCGACCATGTTGAGCACCGGGACGACCCGCGCCGTCTCGGGCACGTCTTTCATCCCACCGCAGTCGTTCGACAGCACGGCGGCCACGTCCCACTCGGATATCGGGTCGCCGACGGCCGTGCCCGACACGTCGGAGACGAGTTCCGGTCGGTGGACGCGCTCGTCGGAAAGCGGCTCGCCGACGACCCGGACGCTGGCGACCGGGCAGACGAGGTCCGCCGTGTCGGGGAGTTGCGGTTCGTCCTCGCCGGGGGCTTTCAGCCAGCGCGACCGCGCTCCGTCGGCCTTGACGAGCACCACGTCGTCGGTGGCGCGCGCGACTCGGTCGACCGTCGCCGGGTCGTAGCCGCGGTAGCGGTCGGAGCGCTCGCGCTCCGGAACGACGCCGAGCGGGCGGGTCGGCGTCTCCGCGACCGCAGTCTCGGGGTCGTCCGTGACGATGACCTCGGCGACCTCGTCGTCGAAGATGGGGATGCGGACGGTGCTCGTGACCACGCCGTCGAGGTCGCGGGCGAGCCGGTAGAGAAGCGACTTCTTGCCACCCGCGCCGACGGCGCAGACGAGGTCGTCGGGGCCGATGCCGAGCGCGTCGGCGAGCGTCGGGGGCGATGTAGACGACGCGAACGGTTCGTCAGTCATCGGCGGCCACCTCCGGCTCGACCGCCACGCGGACGGCGCTGTGTTTGTACTCGGGAATCTTCGCCACCGGGTCGAGCGCGTCGCCCGTCAGCCGGTTCACGAGCGGGTCGGCGTAGTGGAACGTGGCGAAGACGGTCCCGCGGCGGACCGCGGGCGTCACCTCGGCCGCGACCGTGACACCGCCGCGGTCGTTTTCCACGCGCACGGTCGCGCCGTCTTCGATGCCGCGAGCGGCGGCGTCGTCGGGGTGAATCTGTAGGGAGTCCTCGCCGCGCATCCGCATCAGCACGCCCGACCGCCGGGTGAGCGCGCCGCTGTTGAAGTGTTGGAGGACCCGCCCCGTGATGAGTACGAGTTCGCCGTCGGCGGCGGGGTCCGCCGGGTCGACGTGTTCGACCACCCGGAACGGGGCGGTCTTCGACCCGGATTCGAACGCGTCGGCGTGGAGAATCGCCGTCCCCTCGGTCGCGCCAACCGGGAACGGCCAGCGCTGGCTTCCCGTGCCGATGCCCTCGTAGGACATGCCGGCGTAGATGGGCGTCACCCGCCGGAGTTCGTCGAAGACGCCCTCGGGGGTCGCGGGCGCGTCGAGGCCGGCCACGCGGGCGGCGAACTCCCGGAGGATATCGAGGTCGGCGCGGGCGTCCCCCGGCGGCGCGACATTTCGGTTCATCCGGATGACCTGTCGGTCGGTGTTCGTCACCGTCCCCGACTTCTCGGCCCAGACGCTCCCGGGAAGCACCACGTCGGCGAACTCGGCCGTCTCGGTCGGGAACACGTCGTGGACGACGCAGAAGTCGAGCGCCTCGAACGCCTCGCGGACGCGGTTCGCGTTCGGCTCGGTCACGGCGGGGTTCTCGCCGAAGACGTAGGCCGCTCGCACCTCGTCGCCGAAGCGGTGGGTCGCTTCGACCTCCGTGAGTCCCGGCAGGGCGGGCGGTTCGAACCCCCACACGTCGGCGACGGCGGCGCGGGCGTCGTCGTCGGTGACGGGTCGATACCCCGGCAGGACGTTCGGAAGCGCGCCCACGTCGCCCGCGCCCTGCACGTTGTTCTGCCCGCGGAGCGGGTTGACGCCGGTGCCCGCCTTCCCAACGTTGCCGGTCAGGAGCGGGAGGTTGATGAGCGCCTGCACGTTGTCGGTGCCGTAGTGGTGTTGGCTCATTCCCATCCCGGTGAAGATGGCCGCGCGGCCCGCCTCGCCGTAGGCTCTCGCGGCGGCGCGGAGGTCGTCGGCGTCGACGCCGGCGCGCTCGGCTTCCGCGTCGATATCGAGTCCCGAGAGGTGCTCGCGGAGCGCCTCGAACCCCGTGGTCCGCTCGGCGACGAACGCCTCGTCGACCAGTCCCTCCTCGACGACGACGGCGGCCATCGCGTTGAGAAGCGGGATATCGAATCCCGGCCAGACCGGGAGGTGGATGTCCGCCGCCTTCGTCGTCTGGTTCTCGCGGGGGTCGACGTGAATCATCGTCGTCCCCGACTTGAGCGCCGGAAGCAGGTACGACCGGAAGATGACCGGATGCTGTTCGGCGGGGTTCGCGCCGGTCACGAGGAACACGTCGGCCTCCCCGAGGTCCGAAAGCGAGTTGGTCATCGCCCCCGCGCCGAATCGGTCGCCCATCGCCGCCACCGTCGAGGCGTGACAGAGCCGCGCGCAGTTGTCGATGTTGTTCGTCCCGAGCGCCCGCGCCGCCTTCTGGAGCAGGTAGTTCTCCTCGTTCGTGCAGTTCGACGACGAGAAGAAGAACACCGAGTCGGGGCCGTGGTCGGCGACGGCGCGCGAGAACTCGCGTTCGATGCGGTCGAACGCCTCGTCCCACGTCGCCTCGACGAGCCGGCCGTTCACTCGCACCAGCGGGGTGGTCAGGCGCTCGTCGTGTTCGACCACGTCCCACGCCGCGGCTCCCTTCGGACAGAGTTCGCCCCGCGTGTTGACCGGGCCGTTCCACCCGACGGCGCTCCCCCGGTCGGCGTCGTAGCGGATGCCGCAGCCGACGCCGCAGTACGGACAGACGCTCTCGTTCGGTTCCGCCACCCGATTAGACACGCTGACACACCACACACATGGTCGAACGTGTGGCCCGAACGATATTCATCGTACCGCCGGCTTCGGCGGCGTGAAAATCGCCGGTGGACATACGTCCGCTCGTGTCGTTCGGTCGAACCGTGCACGAGCAGGCAACCGCGCATCGGGAGTCGGAGGACGCGAGCGGACGCGAGGACGTCCCGTGGCACGCGCTCGAACGCGAGGCGGCGCTGGAGCGACTCGAATCGAGCCGCGAGGGCCTCGACACCGACGAATCCGTCCGCCGACTCGACGAACACGGTCCGAACGAACTCGCCGACGAGGAGGGCGTCTCGCCGTTTTCGCTCCTCGTCTCGCAGTTCACCGGGCCGCTCATCCTCCTGCTTTTCTTTGCCGCCGGGCTCTCGCTCGCCGTCGGCCTCCTACCCGGCCGCGACCCGGGCTACACCGACGCGGCGCTCATCCTACTCATCCTGCTCGGAAACGGCCTGTTCGGCTTCGTGCAGGACTACCGCGCCGAACAGGCGCTCGCGGCGCTCCGGGAGATGGCGACGCCGGACGCGACGGTTCGACGCGGCGGCTCGATTCGGGCGGTCCCCGCGACCGAGGTCGTCCCGGGCGACGTGGTCGTCCTCGAAGCGGGCGACGCCGTCCCCGCCGACGCCCGCATCATCACCGCGGCCGACTGCCGGGCCGACGAATCGACGCTGACCGGCGAGAGCGTCCCGGTGGACAAGGCGGCCGACCCCGTCGAGGCCGACGCGGCGCTTGCCGACCGGGGGAGCGTCCTCCACGCCGGGACCACCGTGGTCAGGGGCCGCGCCGAGGCCGTCGTCGTCGCCACCGCGATGGACACCGAACTCGGGGCCATCGCCGACCAACTCGGGCAGGCCCGCCAGCGCGAGACGCCGTTCGAAATCGAGGTGGACCGCCTCGGCCGCCGCATCGGCGTCGGCATCGTCGCGCTCATCCTGCTCATCGCGGCGGTCCAGCTGTTCCTCACCGCGACCGACCCGGTGGTCGTGCTCCTCGTCGCCGTCACGCTCGCCGTCGCGGCCGTCCCCGAGGGCCTCCCGGCGGTCGTCACGCTCACCCTCGCGCTGGGGTCGCGGACGCTCATGGAGCGCAACGCGCTCGTCCGCAACCTCGCGGTCGTCGAGAGCCTCGGCGCGGTCGACTACATCGTCACCGACAAGACCGGCACGCTGACCGAAAACCGCATGACCGTCACCCGCGCGTGGCTTCCCGACGACCGGACGGTCGAACTGGACGGCGGTTCGGCGTCGGCCGGGACGGCCTCCGGAGACGGCGGCGCGTCGACCGCGGCCGACTCAGTATCCACGGCCGACTCGGCATCGGCGACCACCGCGGACCCGGAACCCAACTCGGACCCGGCGCTCGCGGCGCTCCTGTCCTGCGGGGCTCGCTGTAACGACACCAAGGAACTCGACGACGGAGCCCACCGGGGCGACCCCACCGAGGTCGCGCTCGTGAACGCCGCCGCCGACGCGGGCCTCGACGGCTCGCGCGACCCCGACGAGAGGCTCCGCGAAGTCCCCTTCACCTCCGAGCGAAAGCGCATGTCGGTCGTCGTCGACGCGTTCGACGCGCCCGGCGACGGCCCCGTCGCGCTCGTGAAGGGCGCGCCCGAGGAAATCGTCGCGCGGTGCGACCGCGTCCTCGTGGACGGCGAAATCGAATCACTCACCGACGAGCGCCGCGAGCGCGTCGAAGCGACCGTGGCCGCCTTCGCCGACGACGCCCTCCGCGTGCTCGGGTTCGCCTACGCGCCCGGTGCGGACCCCGACGACGACGACGAGACGCTCGAATCGGGACTCGTCTTCCTCGGGTTGCAGGGCATGACCGACCCGGCGCGCGAGGGCGTCGCCGAGGCGGTCGCCGACTGCCTCGACGCCGGGGTTCGGGTGACGATGGCGACCGGTGACACCCCGCGGACGGCCCGCGCCATCGCCCGCGAGGTCGGCATCGACGCCGACTCGGTCGTCACTGGCACCGAGGTGGCCGCCATGGACGACGAGGAACTCGGCCGGGTCGTCGAGGAGACGAACGTGTTCGCCCGCGTCGCGCCCGAGCACAAGGTCCGCATCCTCCGGGCGCTCCAGGACGCGGGCTACACGGTCGCGATGACCGGCGACGGCGTCAACGACGCGCCGGCGCTCGGCAACGCCGACGTGGGCATCGCCATGGGCGACCGCGGGACGCAGGTCGCACAGGGCGCGTCGGACGTGGTACTCCGCGACGACAACTTCGTCACCATCCGGGACGCTATCGCGGAGGGCCGCGGCATCTTCGACAACATCCGCAAGTTCGTCAACTACCTGCTGTCGGCGAACGCCGGCGAGGTGTTCGTCGTCTTCCTCGGGACGCTCCTCGGCGCGGCGCTGTTCCCCGCGGTGTTCGCGGCCGAGTCGGCGCTCGTCATCACGCCCGTCGCGCTCCTGTGGCTCAACCTCGTCACCGACGGCTTCCCCGCGCTCGCGCTCGGCGCGGACCCCAAGTCGGACGACGTGATGCGCAGGCCGCCGCGCCCGCGCGACGAGGGCGTCCTCGACCGCCGGACCGTCGCTTCGATTCTCGGCATCGGCGTCGCGCTCACCGCGACCGGACTGGGCGTGTTCTTCTACGCGCTCTCTCGGTCCGGCGACCTCGTCGTCGCCCAGACGGTGCTTTTCACCTTCCTCGTCACCGCCGAGTTGGTCCGCACGCAGTCGGTGCGGCTCCGCTACCGGCTGTCGCCGCTCTCGAACCCGTGGCTCCTCGGCGCGGTCGGGCTGTCGCTCGCGCTCCACCTCGTACTCCTCTACACGCCGGTCGCGGACCTCTTCGGCGTCGTCCCGCTCGGGCTCACCGAGTGGGGCTGGGTCGCGGGCGCGTTCGTCCCGTTCCTCGCCGCGAACCTGTGTCTGGTGTGGCTCAACGACCGGCTGTTTGCCCAGTGAGCGACCCGAGCGCGCCCATGAGCCGGTCGCGGTAGAGGTAGCCGAGGACCGACGCACCGAGCAGCGCGCCGACGAAGACCGCGGTGAGTTCGGCGTTGCCGTCGGCGGCGGCCGCGCCAGCGAGGTTCACGAGCAGGAAGCCGGGGAGCCGACCCACCGCCGCGACGAGGACGACCCTGCGGACCGGGATGTCGGTGAGGCCGGCGGCGAAGCAGATGGCGTCGTCGGGGAGGCCGGGAACCAGAAACACGAGAAAGAGGACGGCCAGCCCGTGGGTCTCCATCGCGTCGTCGAACACCGAGAGCGCGTCGGCGGTGACGACGCGTTCGACGTACGGGCGACCGAGAGACCGCGCGATTCCGACGGCGAGCGCCGTGCCGAGGACGATGCCGACCATGCTGTAGACCGTCCCCCAGAGCGCGCCGAACAGGTAGCCGCTGGCGAACCCGAGCGCCTGTCCGGGGATGGGCGCGACGAGGACCTGCGCGATCTGCACGCCGACGAACGCGAGGGGGGCGAGCGCGCCGAACCCGAGGAGCCACGCCCGCAGCGCGGTCGGGTTGGCGAGAAACGGGAAGCGGTCGACCAGCGTCGTGCCGGCGAGCGCGACGACGGCGACGACGACGGCGGCGAGCGCGAGCGTCCGCCACCGGTCGCGCGGCGACTCGAACAGTTCGGGGACGGATAGCACGGATGGCCCCTCGCACGCCGCGGAGAAAAACCCGGCGCGGGAGCGTTTTTGTGTCGAGATGACGTAGGAATAATCGTGATGGATACGATTCTCGTCGCCGTCGACGGCTCGCCGCTGTCGAAGCGAGCGTTCGAACAGGCCCTCGCGCACGCCGATTCGACGGTCGTCGCCCTGCACGTCATCGACCCGACGGACCCCGGCTACAGCGCGCCGCTCGACGTGGATATCAGCACGGAACCGCTCCACGGCTCCGAGGAGTGGTACGAACGCGCCGACGAACTCGCGGCCGACATCTTCGACGAACTCGCGGCGCTGGCCGACGGGAGCGGCGTGGAACTCCGGACCGAGACCCTCCGCGGCGACCCCGCGCGGACCATCGTCGACTTCGCGCGCCGGGAGGGCGTCGACGCCGTCTACCTCGGCGGCCACGGCCGCGCCGGCGAGACGGACCTGCTGTTCGGCAGCGTCGCCGAGTTGGTCTCCGGCCGTGCGCCGATGAGCGTGATGGTCGTCCGCTGAGGGTCGCCACTCACGCCTCACGGCTCGTCTGCCAGTCCCGAGCGACGCACCTCACTCGTCGTCGTCAGCCGGCGGCACGCACAGCACCGGAACGTCAGAGAGCCTGACGACCCGCTCCGCGACGCTTCCGAGCAGGTATCGCTCCAGCCCGCTCGTCCCGTGGGTGCCCATCACCACGAGGTCGATGCCGCGTTCCTCGCCGTAGTCGACGATTGTCTCGTGCGGCAGGCCGACCCGAATCTCCGTCTCGACGGGCACGTCGCGGTCGGCCGCCAAGTCGGCGACGACGCCGACGGCCGCCTCCCCGCGCGTCCGGGAATCGCCGTCGTCGACGGGCGCGTCCGCGTGTCCGGTCCGAACGTCGACGACGTAGAGGACGTGGAGCGCGGCCCCGTAGGTCGCCGCGAGGTCGACCGCGTACTCGGCGGCGCGGACCGCGTGGTCGCTGCCGTCGGTCGGGACGAGGATGTGGTCGAACATGCCGTCACAGACGCGCGCCGAGCGAATAAAACCGAACCCGGTCGCCCGGGCTTCGGCCTCCGGTCACCTCACGGCCGACCGAAGCCCCGCCACCACCGTCTCGATTCCCGGCCACCGGGAAGGAAGAGTCCGCCTTATGTCCGGAGCGAGCGTATCGTAATCCGGGTGGTGAGGAGCATGCAGACCGACCAACAACGGAGGGTAGAACTGTGGATTCGTCCGATTCGGGACGGCCTCGGCGAGGAACACCAGACGCTGGTGGTCCGACTCGAACGGCTCGCGGACGAAGGGCTCGTCGACGACGTGTGCGTCCGGACGTGGGGGCGCGAGGTGGATGTCGAGTCCGACACCGCGCCGACGAAGCGAGACGCGGTCGTCCGCGAGCGACTCGCCGAGTGTCGGCTGTGGGCGCGAACGGAAGGGGTCGCGCTCCCGACGCTCGACGAGCGGGCGACGGTCGGGTCGGGCCGGATGGGCCCCGAACACGACGCGGTCGTCCTTCCGCCGACGCTGGGCGTCGTCTTCCGCGACGACGAAATCGAGGCCGTCTATCCGCACGAGCGAGACGATGGGACTCGAACGCTCGCCGACTGGGTCGAGACCGCCGAGTCGTTCCTCGGTATCGACCGCGAGCACGTCGAGGTGTAAGCGGGGACGAGTCTCCGACTCGTGGCTACGAAAACAACGCCACCCGGTCGAGACGGTCGATTTTCGAACGATGTGTTCCGCGAGAAACGTCGCCATCGACGGACGCGATTCCGGCGGCGTACGCCCGAATCACTCGCCCCAGACTCGGTACCGGAAGTGGGCCCGGGCAAGGCCCGACCGTGTCAGAGGCACCCCACTCGAACGACGACTGTCGTCGAGAGTGTGGGCGAATCATCGTTTCCTCGCCAGTCATCTATACTTGGTCCCTGATACATCAGGGTCGTATATACGTCCGGGGCGAAGCGTCACCCTTACTCGGAGCCGTGTAGTGGTGGGGGTATGAACGTCCCCTGCGTCCGCGTGCCCCGCGAGTCCGGCGAGGCGGCGCGCCGGCGCCTCGCCGACGCCGGCCTGCTCGACCACGACCACGAGATTACCGTCGCCGAGGGGACCCTCTACATTCCCGTCGTCGACGCCGACGCCGTCCCCGACGACCTGACGGTCGTCGACTACGAGCCACCCACCCGCGAGACGCAGACCACGCCCGCCGACCTGCTCGGCTTCGAACCCTCGTACGAGCGACTCGGCGACATCGTCATCCTCGACGAGGACGACCCCGACCGCGCCCGCGACATCGCCGACGCCATCGTCGCCTCGGACCTCAAGGCCGAGACCGTCGTCAACCGCGCCTCGAAGGTCAAAGGCGAGCTCCGCGTCCGCGACTGGGACGTGCTCGTCGGCGACTCGACCGAGACGGTCCACCGCGAGTACGGCCACGAGTTCCGGCTCGACATCGACACCGTCTACTTCTCGCCGCGGCTGGCGACCGAGCGCCACCGCGTCGTCGAGGCGATTCGCGAGGGCGAGCGCGTGTTCGACATGTTCGCCGGCGTCGGCCCCTTCGCGGTCCCCGCCGCCGCCGCGGGCGCGGAGGTCGTCGCCTGCGACCTCAACGAGGCGGCCGTCGAGTACCTCCGCGAGAACGCCGAGCGGAACGACGTGGCCGACCGACTCACCGCGATTCACGGCGACGTGCGCGAGGTCGCCGCCGACTACGAGGGCTGGGCCGACCGACTCATCATGAATCTCCCGCACAGCGCCAGCGATTTCCTCGACACGGCGGTCCGCCTCGCGAGCGACGAGTGCGTGATTCACCTCTACGACATCCAACACGAGGACGACCCGTTCGGACCGGGACTGGCCGCCGTCCGCGCCGCCGCCGAGCCGGCGTACGAGGTCGAAGTCGTAACCGAGCACGTCGTCCGGTCGTACGCCCCCCACGAGTACAACGTCTGTCTCGACGTTCGCCTGACGAAGCGGACGTGAGCGGGCTGGTGCCGAACGGCAGACACCGGGTTGATTCGCAAGTCTTAATTACGTAACCGGGGTACGGAAGAATGCGTTCGAAAGCCCACCGCGCCGGTGTAGCTCAGCTGGCAGAGCGATTCCTTCGTAAGGAATAGGCCGAGGGTTCAAATCCCTCCACCGGCTTCTACTGATTCCTTCACCATCCCACAACTCAACCCCGGAGACGAACGTCTCCGGTTTGGGGGTGGTCTCGCGTGACCGNCCCTCCACCGGCTTCTACTGATTCCTTCACCATCCCACAACTCAACCCCGGAGACGAACGTCTCCGGTTTGGGGGTGGTCTCGCGTGACCGTCGACTGTCCCGCGTGCGGTCACGAGAGTAAGGTTCGATTTCGCTGTGAGCGCTGTGGATACGACCTCGTCGAGGTGGACCGCTGATGACCGAGGACGGCGGCGAGGTCATCGCGGAGTTCTCCGTCCTCGACGATGCAGACCTCGTCACTTCGAACGACGAGGACACCGTCGCGTCCGCTGTTGATACCGGATACGAACCCGGTTCGACCGTCGACGACGAGTCGGTCGATGTCGAGTTCGAGATGCCGGAGTTCGTCGCCATCTGTCGGTACTGCCAGACGAGCTTCAAGACCGAGGACGCCGCGCTCGAACACGAATGGAACTGCGACCTGGAGCCGACCGGCGAGTGTCGCTTCTGTGGCGGCACCCACATCCGGAAGGACGTTCGCGAGGATCACTTCTACGCCTGTTCGGAAGCGGAGGCGCACGAGCGCCGACAGAAGCGTGGCGTCCGGGCGCGGACGATGCGCGGACAGGACTCGAAGACCGCCGTCTCGGGCCTACGGAAGTTCCTCCTCCCGCAGCCGCACGAGTTCTCGGCGTACCTGAAGTGGAGTGACTCGCTGTCGACCTACTTCGGACTCGTCTCGCTGTACAAGATGCACGACTTCGAGGAGTACGGGAACCTCCGCGCCGGAATCGAGTTCGGTGGCGAGGAGTGGAACGTCGAGTTCGGCTACGCCGACAACCCCGGCCTCGCGACGCCCGACGAGGGAACCGACCTTGGTCGATGGGACTGGCGACTCGAGGATGTCCCCGAGTTCCTCATCCGGGTCTATCCCGCGGCCTACCAGTCGTTCAACGACGCGAAAGACGAGAACCGGAAGCGCGCGTACTTCCGCGTCCGACCGCGCTGGCCCGGCATCACCTCGAAGAGCGGGACGAACATCCCGAACCCGCACAACATCCTCGGCGTCGACGTCGAGACGCGCGGGAGCTACTTCGAGTTCGACCAGTATCCGGCCGTCCTGTTCGAGGCGCTCCGTGAGCTTCGCGAGCGGCAAGAGGAGTTCGGCTGGAACTCGTTCACGGGTATCGACTACCGGGCGCTCGATCCCGACGAAGTACACCAATCGTCGAACATCACCGACGCCGAACTGTACGTGCGCGGCAAGAAGGGTGAGACCGGCAAGGTGTTCGCGCTCGACGGGACGCTTCACCGGATTTCGATGATTCTCGGCCGCGAGCGACGCGGGTACTCGAAGAGCGTTCGCGACGACCGCGAATGCGCCGGCTACTACCACACGGCGACGATCTGCGCGATGCGTGCGGCCGAGGTCGTCGGTGGACACGAGCTGCCGAAGGAGTTCAAGCACTACCACATGCGGAACCCTGAGGCAGTTGCTGGGACCGAACTCGAGAACCCGAAGATCGGTGTCTCCTACCAGAACTCGCTGTACGACGACACCCTCCGGTTCTCTGATGTTGACCAGCTTCACAAGGAACTCGAAGAGGGGCTGCTGAACGTCCTGAACTGGTCGGACTTGCCGGTGACGCCGGACCACCAGCAGTACGTCGCGGACGACTACTTCAGCGTCGACGGCGAGGCGCGCATGGTCAAGGTCATCGACAACCCGCTGCCGCGTATTGCGCAGCAGCAAGACGACGAAGTCCGACTGTTCGCCGCCGCGAACAACCTCTACGAGACTGACGTGTCGATTGCCGACGAGCTGGTGACCGACGGCGGCCAGATCTCGCCGGCCAACCTCGCCGAGCGAATTGGCGTCCACATCGATACGGTGTATCGAGCGCTGAAGCGCCTCGGTGATCTGGTCATTCACGAGTACGGTCACGTCGAACTCGCCTCGAAGCACATCGCCGAGGGAATCGTCGAACACATCGAGTCTGCTCGGCGCTCGGTCTCGGCAACCCTCGAAGAGGCGACGGACGACATCATCCGCGCCGATACGTACGGCGATGGGAACGGTCCGTGGGAGCGCTGGCTTCGTAACTACGTTCGCGACCGGCAGGACGACCGCGAGGATGGTCGTGAACTGCTCGAACTCGCACCGCAGGCGACGCGTAAGGAGGTCAAGCGTATTCTCCGAACCGGCGCTGCGAAGTGGGCAGAGGTGACCGGCAACGAGATGAAGCAGTTCTCTGGTCGCTTCGCGGTCGTCGCCGACGCGTACGATTCCACTGGAAGAGTCACCTACAGTCTGGGTAAGCTGCGTCAGCTCGTCGGCTGACGCGCCGTCTTCCGAGTGGCGACGCTGTTTTTTCGGTGAGAATGCGGAGTATTTTGCAGTATTTTCAGGAGGTTGTCGTTCGAAAAATTCTGGCGCTGTCTCGAGTCCACAGCGACCGCGACCGCAGACACTTCGAATCAGGGGGGGCCCCCCTGATTCTGCGTTAGCTGTGTGGCTAAAGAGCCACACTCCAAGATTACTTCCGTGCCCTTCGGGCACTCCAGATGAAACACATGAAATGGGGGTCGCCGCGCCTACTCGGCGCGGCTTGTTCGACATAAGGTCCTTTTTGCTATATTGTATCAGCAACTGAAGCCTCGCGCTATCTTTTGTTGAGAATATATCTACTCCGCGTTGACAATATTTTTTATATCGGGTGTCCAATGGTAGAGAACCGAATTTCCGTGGGGTGCATCTTCGCTTCTCTCACAGAGCGTTGAGACTGAGGTCCCGTCGGCGCATGCGCCGACGAGGACCTCGTAGATGTCTTCAACGTCGAGTTCGGCGTTTTCACCGAGAGTGAGAGCAACTTCCTCGTCAAGGGAGTTGACGAGGAAGTTAAGCAGCTGGTCTTCGTGGATTTCATCGTCTGTTTGCTGGTTGTTGGACACATCTCCAGCAAGCAGACGTCTCAACTAACCGGCTTTGTGATGTACTGAAATTCGAAATACACCACATTCCGCGAGAGGAGAACTGGGAAGCCGACGAGTTAGTGGAGCAGGCCTTCTCAGATTGAGCCACTGTCCATAGGGTTCATTCTCTTTTCTGGACTTTGTTAACAGCACCAATAAAAATAAGCAATACAATTATTATAACCAGCCACAACTGGTATGAGTGGAGAGACCACGATACTAACGAGTGAACGATAGAAAATGAGAGAATTATAATAGGGAATGCAGCCAAACGTTCAAAAATAGTAATTTCTCCCCTACCTATTGTCTTCTTTGAATGTTCCTCTGTTGGCTCATTTGCCGTCTTTTCTGATTCATTTTCTGTTTCTTCCCCCAGATTGACAGAACTACTGGTTTCGTCGCTACTCTCCGAATTCTGTGGCTCGTTATCTCGGTTGTCAATCTCTGTGGGCCCACTATATCCGAAAAGATGTGTACGCCTCTCTCTTCGCTCTTCCTCTGAGTACTTCCAGTTGGGAATAAAGTCGTCGTCTTTATCTACATTTTCAGGTTTTTCTGGCGTACTGGGATTTTGAGCAAAAAAACTGCTCGTTGAGTCTGGGAATTCGTAAGAGACGTTGTCTTCTATTTTCTTGGTCCAATTTGAACGACCCGGTTTAACCTCAGTTTTTAATAATTCTTCAACATTATTTTCCAAGATCATTTCACTAAGTCGATTCCCGTCTACGATTTTTACGTTCAAATCTCCGGCAAGGATCTGCCCTTCTGAGGTAACATCCCCTGTCGTTACGATAACTACTGTGTCGGCATCAGGTACTTGCTGATAGAGTGTAGCATATTTTCGAACCTCATTGCTTCCGACTTTATTCTTTCCAGAGTATCGCTTTACCTGTATCAGAACCTTTTCTGAAAGTGGAGAGTCTCTCGTCGCTTCGACATCGATTCCCCGATCGCCACTACCCTTACGGACGGTTGTTTGATAGCCCTGACGTCCCCAAACCTCTGCTACCAACTCCTCAAAATCGTACGGGTCCATCTGCTGGAGTTGGCGTTTGATTTTGCTCTCAGACATTTCTCCTACAATTGAGCGATGGTTCTTTTCTAACTACTTAACCTCTGGCTGTCACTAACCATCTCAACCGGTACACCTGATTGTCATAGTATCATATGCAGGAGTTGAACGAGTAATTCTCAGTACCTCACAAAGCATCAATACTGCTCTTGTTTGCAGGATACACAGCGTTGTTCTATATTGGTAGTGAAGGTGCAGTGAGAGCAAAATTCGGGATGTTTGGAACAGTATATGCTGCAGTCATGATTGACGCTATATTCATCGCGGTTATTACATTTACTGCGTTTGGCATTCGTATCCTCAGAGGGAACTATGGGGACGACGGGCCTTTGTCACCAGACGACCTCTAAAATCACCTACTCAAGGATAGATGTGCCATGCCCCTCGAAGTCACGTGGTCCGGCACGGGCCCGAGGTAGTTCCGACGGAATGTTTCACGTCCGGAGTAAGTCATCGCCCCCCCGCCCCACGCCATCGTCAGCTCCTCGGCGATAGGAACGCCCTCGAACGCAAGTGAGTAGAACGTGTCTGTCGCCCACGTCCGTCAGAGGTCGAGCATCCTGGTATTTCACGTTTCTACAGAAACGTGCAACTACGACGGACACTACACGCTCAGACACTCGAAAAGCGCCGTCTCAGACAACCCACTAAACCCGCCCGATGACTTATCCTGCGTGCTTGTCTAGAAAAACGTGAACCTATGCGAACCGAACGGAACAAGGACGGCACGTGGAACGTCTGGATGAATCGCACCGAGTATCGAGAGCTCCCGCGTCAAGCACACTCCGACCTCGCAGAAATCGCGCTCAGACTGATGGGCGACTCCGGACTCCGTGTCGCCGAAGTCCTCGACGTCACCCCGAACGACATCTCCCGGCGCACTGATGGCCGACACTACAAGCTCGAAGTCCAGAGTGGGAAAGACACCACGGGCGAGCACGCACACGGGAAGCAACGTGAAACGTGGCTTCCCATCGACCTCGAAGCGCGAATCAATCGCTACGTCCAAGACGACGACAACGACATCGGCCTGAACGACCCTGTCGTCCAACGCTCGAAACGTCCCCTTCAGGGTTGGGTCAACCGCGCCGCCGCCGCAGCTGCGGACGCGACCGGCGACGACGACTACCAACGCGTGTCCAGTCACGATCTGCGCCGCTGCTGGGCGCACCATCTCCTCGTCGAGGAAGGAGTGTCACCGCGAATCGTGATGGCACTCGGCGGCTGGTCCAGCTACGACGCCATCGAACCCTATCTCGCAGCGCCGTCAGAAGAGAATATCATCAAGTCGATGAGCAAGGTCTCTCTTTAAGTTCGTTCTTTTCTCGGAATCAGTAATAGATTGGACGTTTCTAAGCGATGAAGTCCAGAACAGAATCACAACTAGGACAAGCTACAACTGTCAAGTCTGGTCCACCACTTTCATCCTGCAGATCAGTAGTATACACGCTTTGTACCTCTTCTGAGCAATGTGGGCATTCTGGATAGCGCATGTCATAAAATTGACGGCCTTGCATATATCTCTATTCTAGCCCATGAAGTAATTCAGAATACTCTAATTAGAAGCTTATCTGAAATACCAACCCACAGAGACCGGTATTCAAATCCTGAAACACTCACAGCTTGTGGATGTACAGAACATCCCCTCCACTACCCTGAGCAAGACAGATTTCGTAATCACCAACCGATGTTCGTTTCCCAATANCTCACAGCTTGTGGATGTACAGAACATCCCCTCCACTACCCTGAGCAAGACAGATTTCGTAATCACCAACCGATGTTCGTTTCCCAATATCATACCCTTCTTCATCCATATCTTCCAAACCCACGTTCATTTTCTCTCCACCGATTACCAATTCATAGTCATCTCCACAGGTTGGACAAGGCATACAAGCTGTTGGAGTCCAAAGAACTTAGCTGTATTTTGGCCTTATTGCTTAACTTGGAGACCGTGGAGTGCGAGATCGAGGGCAATGTGCCAACGTGGATACTCGTCCTCGACGAGGGAGAGGAACTTGTTCTGTTCATCGCGAGAAAGCCACAGTCGCTTTCCCGACTTCAATGGGTATGGGCGTGCCTGCATGGTTCCGATCTTGGTAGTTGGCTCTGCTTCCCGGAACCTTAGCTAGTTTGGCCGGGCCAGTCTCCCCTGAAAAGACGCCGATTACGCGTCGTCGAGAAGCAGTTGGTTACGAGAATAGGCCATTCTCGGAACTAGTCGAAGGTCGAACGGTAACTACTGGCTCTGTACGTTCAGTACTACGTATGCATTGGTTGACTGCGTTAGAACCAGTCGTTCTTCTTGAGATAGAACATCGTAATTCCGCAAACGAAACCGCCTGTAGCTCCCTCGATGACTGCACCAGTCAACTCACCGTCGAAGAGAACCTTTTGGATGGCACCGACGACAACTACCCAGACAACAACGTTCGTGAAGACGAATACCCACGGATTTTCCAAGCCGAAACGGTGGCTCTCGTTCATACTTCAATTACTGAGTTCAATAATAAATGCGCGTGCCTACCGGATTGGTTTGGTAGAAGTCAGGTGAAATAAAGGCCAAACGAGATATGGTCAGATCAGACTCAACTTCCGCAAAACTCGAGCGACGGTCTCCCCACACCAGACGAGATTGGTCACAAGGTTGTAGCATAATTCATACGCTGCCGACCCATTCGTTCACGTAAGCACTATGGACTTCAAGAAGGCCGTCTGGGATCTTGAACGTCGGTATGATTTCGAGAACGATGGGTACTGCCGAGCGGTCAGCCGGTCGAACGCTCACCTTCAGGACTGATTTACCGTCTATTTTCAGCGCCAGCATTACATCAACAGCTACGGTTTGTGTCCAGCAAGTAACGACGCGAAGCTTGTCTGTGAGAATTCTTCCCGGTCGGTCAGTTCAGAAACTCCCGCTTGCTCAGCGATTTCCTCGGCAAATCGAACTCGGAGTTGATCTACTCCTCTTCGTCTTCCGGCTCGTCCGCGAGGGCAGCATACAGCACATGATTCTCCGCCCCATCTTGAGCCATCTGTTTTTCTGCTTCCCAGTTGACGCTCACACAGTATCTAATGGTTATCGCTGTGTTATGATTTCCGGTGAATGGCCTCTTAGACAGTCTCTGCGTTCACTATCCAAATCAGATTAAGTATGATTTGGTTAACTCGCCACAGACTGCATCGTATTCAAAATGAGAACTCGGCATTAGTCTCTGGAGAGGCAGATACACTATTCTCAGTCCTTCCGAGCCCACACAAAAGCAAGTCAAGAACTCGTTCGGCGTCTGTTCGATCCAACTGTTTCTCACCGTGAACGAGGTTGGAATATGATCCACCGACAGCCCACGTCTTCGATATCTTGGAACGCTCGGAAGTGTGATTTACTCGAAGATGGCAGTCACGTTAGCTCGTGATCTGTGAGAACTTTTCCAACGAGTCCTGTAGACCAAGCACCTCGTACTCGTCGATCCAGAACGTGTGAATTCCATCCTCTGAGAGCGATTTGAGGAAGGGAAGATAGGATTCAGAGGGCCGTTTGGTGAATACCAGACACTTGATCAGCTCCATTCCACGCCGCTCTGGGTCGTTTTGGACATCGAAGTACCCGTATTCGTGGAGCTGTCCGATAGCGGTCCGAATCTGACTTCGCTCGTTTTCGTCGTGGATGAACTTCGCTTCGGCGAGTACGAGGTACCCATCTCGACTCGCGAGGATGTCGCTGTGTTTCGTCTCTCCCGAGTCGAACCCGGCATTCAGCAGATGGTCCTCGAAGACGTCGAGTGCGTGCTCGTGTTCTATCCAGCCACTCATCGTTTGGTCGACCGACGAGGAATAGCTCACCGTCTCTGATGTCGACTGCTCTGGGTCGAGATTTCGGTCACGGGAGCGTTTCCGGATCGACGACGACTCTCTCGCCGATGTATCACCAGTTGCGTCTTGAGACTGAGGGCTCACCAGATCAGTTGGACTGTCGCCCCGGAGTCGCTCAACGAGTAGTGGGAACAGTTTTTCTGGGTACTTGATGTTCCCGGGCGAACCCTGAGCGGGGATTCGATACCCCGCTCGTTCGTCCATCTCTGCGAACGTAATCTTGTTCTCGTCGAGGCGGTGTACATCGGCCACCATCTCGTCAGTCGATTTGTCTGCGACGGGGACATCTCGGATCGAGTCGGTGTCACCGAACCAGTGAATCTCGGAGAAGTGAATGAGGAACGGGTAGTTCCCATCTTGATGGACTTCTTCCCACCATGCTGGCTCACTTTTCGTACTTTTCGCGCCGACCCGACCGAGCCCAATTACGGCTTTTCCAGCATCCTTCACCTCCCTTCTGGGGACATCGAGAAACTTGGATGCTGACGCATGGAACAGGAATATCTCTCCCTCTTCGATTGCTTCCCATGCATCTTCCTTGTCCGGCCTGAAACCCCAGTAACCAGTATGATATGTCGTCAACCAGTGTTCGATCGGGCCCGTGAGTTTCCGAAAGCCATCTGTGAAAAAGTCCTCCTCCATGGAATCGAGAATAGCTGTCAGGCAACTATAAGTGTTGCACACAATCGCCGGACGTGACAGGGTGAACTAAACGAGTTCTTTAGGCACGGCTCTGTTGAAATCCTCAGCCGCTGATAGTTTACTTAGGCCGTGCTGAGTGCTTTGGTGACCTCGCGGCCAGAGAACGTCCTCCGTACCATCTACTGCATAAAGTCGGGCAGTTCGCGGTTCTCGAACTCGTCGGGGTCGAGGCCGAGTTCTTCGAGGTCATCGTCGGTGATGGGCTCACCACCACCCTCGTGGAGAACGAGAACCTCCGCAAGCTGCGAAAGTGCTTCTGCTCGGGTGTCGCCACCACGTGCGAGACCGGTCTCGGTATCGCAGGCNTCGTGGAGA
The DNA here is from genome assembly GCF_000336775.1 of Haloferax gibbonsii ATCC 33959. Classification (GTDB taxonomy): domain Archaea; phylum Halobacteriota; class Halobacteria; order Halobacteriales; family Haloferacaceae; genus Haloferax; species Haloferax gibbonsii. The sequence continues at coordinate 48,949 of NZ_AOLJ01000007.1, forward strand.
ACGAGAACCTCCGCAAGCTGCGAAAGTGCTTCTGCTCGGGTGTCGCCACCACGTGCGAGACCGGTCTCGGTATCGCAGGCGGTGATGCTCCCGTCGTCTTCGCGGATGAACCCGACCCCCTCAAAGTCGTCGTCACCGTTGCGAGTCGCACTTGCCATACTAAACTCGAATCGGTCTCAGAGGATAAGCGTTCGGACGGCGAGGAATCCCGTTTAGGCCCTTTTTCAATTTCCACGGGTCAGGTATGAATGTATACCGCATCCTCAATGTATGCCCCTTCACACCCGTCAACGGTGAGTACCGTGGCATAGCTTCGGGTCGATTCGGCCAGTACCCGACACGGTTGCGGTCATGAGTCACAAGGAGTATAAGAAGACTTGAGGCTCGTTCACTCGAGACTCACGTAAATCATCCCCCAGTGCACGCGGTGATTCGGCTCTGAAACCCTCAGTCGCTGCTAGCTTGTCAAGGCCGTGCTGAATAGAGCGCGCTTAGTTATCGGCAGACAGTTCGTCCCTTTTCACGAGGAGAACTATCGCTATAACCGCTGCAAATGTCGTGTGTGACATCCTCAGAGTGTTAGTATCAACTACGTCCGAAAACTGAGTTAACACGATGACGAACGCGGAACCATAGAGAAGACACGGAACAATGAGATAAACCGTAAGCGCCCTGTTTCGCTCCATACCGACTAGTTTCTCGGACAAAACGTATATTCATCGGAGATTCGTGTTTTTACTATATTCAGCACGCGACATCTGTCCGGCCCTGGAGGTTTCAACAGATCCTTAGGCACTAATCTAAACTACTGATCTCCTGACCCTGTTGGAATACGTATAGCGACTAACGCGCTCGCATTAGAATAATCTGAACCGACCCAATATATTTCTACACTCGGGGCTGTAGTTTCGGCTATGAGCGACGAGTCGAACCGACGATGGACAGACGGCCTGTCGGCGGCCGAGCGCGTTGAAGCGGTCGCACTCACCGTGAGTGAACCGCGGACGACGAACTGGATCGCGTCTGAGGCCGAGGTTGCCCACGAAACGGCGAGTAAGTATCTCTCGCGGCTCGCAGACGATGGCAAGCTAATCGCTGATACACGCGGCCAACAGACCACCTACGAGCCCGACCCGATCAGCCAGTACCTCAGCGAGATGCGCGAACTCTACGAGGCGCACTCGCCCGACCAACTCGCCGCGAGCCTCGAAGAGATGAACGACCAAATTCGTTCGTGGAAGACAGAGTACGACGTTGAGACCCCCAACGAATTGCGAGCGAGCCTACGTCAGGCAGAAGATGAAGCAGACCAACGCGAACGCCGCCAAGCCGCTCGCGAGTGGGAGCACCTCGAGACGCGGCGTCGACTCGTCGAGGACGCACTTCGCCTCTATGATCGATTCCCGGGACAGGGACGTTCCGCCTCGGCATGAGAGGCCCCGGTATCGGATTGTCGAGTCGTAATTCTCACAGGCATACTCTTATCGAAATATATTTCATCCTGTTAACCTATTAGCCGGCAATGCCATCAGAAGGGTCTGTATCTGATGCGATCGAATTCTCTTATGACGGCCATCTCGTTTTTAACGGCCTCTACACTACGGCTCCCGCGAACCTCAATGTCGATGAAAGCGACATTGAAGCTATCCGTGACCGGATTGATGAGCTTCTCCCGCCGCTTGAAGCGGAGTACGATGGCGGCCCAAAGAACGGATTCCAGGATATCGATCTCGATTCGTACTTCGACCAGTATGATTTTGAGAGCGAAAACGCCCGGCTGAGTTCTGAGCATCGTAAACTTGCAGCTGAACTCTTCGACCGAGAATACGTTCGAGAAGAGTTCAGCGGCGCCACCGAAATCCAAACCGAGGATGGTCGCTTCACTGGAAAAGAGGTATCACGACATACAGCGTACGTCTACTGGCTCCTTCCGTCGCTGCTGATGGTGCAGGGAGCGAGGCCCGATCGAAGGAAAGCGATGGGGACGGTTAACGAAGCCGTCGGGATTACTAACGGGGGGGATGATGATAAACGACTCATCCGAATCGAGCCGCTCGAATTTGACCCACTCTTCTTGCTCTGGCTGCTGTACAAGGAGTGGCAAGACGAGTCCTTCGAGACTGGACTGACAATGGTGAATATCTCTGAAGTCGGGTTGCTCGGGAGCAATCGAGATTACTTCGGTAAATCTGCAAAGATCACTGGCTCGACAGACATATTCCAGTCATTGCCGTTCATTCAGGGACTCCTCAAAGCTAAGTTCCCAAACCAAGTCGCTGGGAAGTTCCAGGTCAGTGGCCAGACCCTCACAGTGGATATCCAACAGTCCGGTCGGGTGCATATCAAGGCGGATGAAGATATCCAGAAAGCAACCAAATTCGAACGGGTCCTGCTCGGAGTCCAACTCGTACGCGAACTCACCGAACTCCGACAGAATTGGAGTGATCTGCCGAAAGAGGACAAGTATCCCCCGCCCACATTCGCAGTTGAGCTGTACGAACGTGGGAAAGAACAGGATGTCACGATCGAGTTCCAGAAGAAGCTCGTGAAAAACCTCCTCGCGAAGCGTAAGGAGTCGCTTGACGATTGGGACCTCGAGTTCTCATGAACCCCCGACCAGTACCGAGATCCGAAACTGCCAGGTGGATGGAGAATGAAGAGGGAAGTGAATAACAATGGCTCGGACAAGAGATAGCGTCCGTGCGGTGGACGTCTATGATGCTGGAGAGCGCCGGCCGAGCCAGGGGCAACAAGGGAACATCGAGATCTCTGATCGCACAGATGACGAAGTAGATGTCCTGTATGAACCGCCCGAAGAGTACCCACCCCCGGACCAGGTAATCAGCCGAGGGACATTTGAATACACGAAAGATGGGATACTGGGAACGTCGTCCGCGTCTGGGAGTTTCCAACTCAGACCTGGCTCTAGGATGTTTGTGGTGCGGATGAGCGCCGGCTCGGCCCAACTTGGCGAGGTTGTTGATGCTCTTGACGAGAAACTCGATAGAGAGCTTGACATTAGCATCGATGTACATCGCGATCTCGCCGACTCTTCGAATGCAATTTGGAAATTGTTGGATGACGCAACGTGGATCGGCTCTGTAGTTATTCGCTTTCGTGGGCAGCGGAAACCGTTGGCTGAGTTACGCGAGGAGCGTGGCATTGGGCTTGAGGACGTGGCTCACGAATCCTCACTTCTTGAGGCAGACTTCATTCTCGAAACGCCTTGGGGCGACCCGGTCAATGTCATTTACGAGGAAGGGAAGATCGAAGTCGCCACAGGCGACGATACGACCCATGAGTATGTGCTTCAGCTGCTAGAGACTGCCCGTTCTCGATGACGCTAACGGGCTGGATACTCCGCGGGATCGATTCAAGACGTGGAACCGGCAGGTACCCTGCCTATCAACAGTTCCGTGAAGCGTACCACGACTCAAACGAGGTTACTCGAGCTGGCCAAATCCAAAGTGTGAGCTGGGTCCTCGNCCCTGCCTATCAACAGTTCCGTGAAGCGTACCACGACTCAAACGAGGTTACTCGAGCTGGCCAAATCCAAAGTGTGAGCTGGGTCCTCGCTATACTCAGCTTTCACTTCATGAGGAACTACATCCAGGGGAACCAGTTTGGCATTCAATACTCCGTTATTTCAGTCACCCTCATTGGGTTGCTCGGCTTAGCAATTTCATATGCGGGCATCCCGTTGTGGTTTTATTATCAAAATAAGCCATTCAAATTTTCCGTGAATTGGTTCCCGCTACAGGACAAGTCATATATGATAAAGGAATCCGAAGAAGGCGTCCTGCGACTTAGCCAAATCGGAGAGGAAGTCATCGCAGTTGTTTTACAACCGATGGGACGAGTTGATGGAGTCGATATTCAGCTCGTGTCGAGCAACCAAGAGATAGAGTTCAAGGTGGATGGTCCTCTGGGGAGTTCACTCAGTTCGTATCCAAACGGTAATGGGTTCTACACTCGTGAAGACGGTATTGAGGAGCTAATTACGCCCGTTTTGAGCGTCCAGAAGGACAACGACATCGGTGGTGGCCCAAACCCCTGGCTCTACCTAATCGACGTATCTGATGTGGATTATCAGCGTCCAGGGGAACTCTCAAATGAGCAGGCACAAAATATGGGAGAAGAGTTGATCGCAATTGAGGTGGAGGAATGAGTTCATCCCTCACTAATTTTCACGGACGATTGGTATTCCAGGCTTGCAGAGCCCGTGATGCTTCAGCTGAAAAAATACTCGGTGATCTAGTCAAATCACAGCCATTTTCGGACGTTGAGTACCCAGGTATTGGTCGAACTGGGTTTGAACGACTCCCGTTCGATTCCATCAATCAAGATTGCGATGAAAGGGCATTAGCGCTCTGTGGGCAGTCAACAGGGGCACGATTCCGCAAAGAATCGCTTGGGGAAGAGATTGAAGTATACGATCCTCGGCAAAGTCAACGCATCACAGCTCAGCCAATTTCTGAAAAGACAGCAGATCTGCTCACGACGACTCCAGAGACGGTATTGGTTCGTGGTTCAATGACAACATATCAACAAGTGTTCGAAGAGATTCAAGCTGCCGAGCCCGCGGGTGGGAGACTAAGTGAGATCTCATTCGATCCTGATTTCATGCTCTGGCTATTTTGGCAGTACAGCACAGGTCAGTCAATCTCGGATTTGACTCCGATTTCCTTGACGAGTGCAGATCTCAGTGGGCAAAGAGATATGTTTGGCAAATCGGCGCAGGTGTCTGAAAGTATTGATCTATCTTCCTCTCCACCCATATTGCTCGGCCTGCTAACCGGTCAGCACTTCCAATCAATCAGTGGAAAGTTCGAATACCACGGAGAGTTTATCGAGATGGATATTTCACAGCATGGGAGGGTTCATGTGAAAACAACCGGACAACTCGTGGATTTATCTATGCCTGAGCGTGTCCTCCTAGCTAGTGACGCGGTAAATAAGACCGTAAAAACGTACTCTCAGTGGACGAATAGACCCCCATCGAGCAAGTATCCCCCAGCGGAGTTCTTCAGTGATATGCTGGAACGACTTTCAGATCAAGATATTGAAGTGAGGTTCTCCACAGATCAGATCTTCAAAACGTACGCCGAAAAGAGGGCGGAGGGCTTTGAAGAATACACTAGAACGATTCGAGACGTTTGATTTGGAGACGGTAACTTCTCACAACTCCCCGTGCCTTGACCGCCACGATCGCCTCGCTTACTCTCTGCGCTTCCGAGAATCGAATCGGTACCGTAGGCCAAAGTGAGGCGACGTACGTCGGACCGTTGTGACGGAGGTAGATTTTTTTCTCCCGACACGACTCTTACGACCTGACTGTTTCATTCGTACACTCTTCCAATCAGTCTGTTCAACTCTTCTAGTGTGAAACAAAGAGTGATGGCGTACTGAATGCAGACCCTCTATTCAGCACGAGTTCGACAAACTAGCAGTAGCCGATGATCCCAACAGAGTCTCACTATCCCAAAGAGGCCCTCAAATCCCAACTTCTGCAGCGTCAGTCGTCGCCGTCTCGAACGACGAGTTATCCGCCGGCGCAATCCCGATATCGGCTAACGATCGCTCGATGAGCGGCTTCGCACGCTCAACGTCGACCATCTCGACCGTCTCGGACAGTCGCATCCGCGCCGAGGCCTCCGAAAGCCGCTGCAGCGCGTCGAGCTTTCGCGCCGTAATCGGCAACGGTGGTCCGTCGTATTCCTGTTCGCCCATCGCAGTCGCGTAGCGTTCCGGCAGCGACGTCTTCGTCTCGACGAACCACTCACGCATCTCCCGGGCGACTGCCGGGTCACGAACGACTGGCTGGACCTGCTTCGCGGCGGTGACGTAGGCGGTGAACTCGTCGCGGTCGAGTCGGACCGATGGCTCCGACTCATCTTCGTCGATGTCTTCCCCAAGTGCACGCCGGCCAGCACGATTCCGAGAGCTCACCATCTTTTCGGAGATGTCCCGAATCTTCGCTTCGTCTTCCTCCGAGCGAATCGTGAAGATGAGGTCGAACCGAGAGAGGAGCGGCGACTTCAGTTCGACCTGGTTGGCGATATCCTTCGACGGGTCGAAATGTCCACCCATCGGGTTCCCCGCCGCGAGGAGCGACGTTTCGGCCGGGAGCATCGCGTTCTTCCCCGCCTTCGAGACGTGCACCTGCTGGGATTCGAGCGCGGTGTGAAGCGCGTCGAGGTCGCTCGTCTCGCCCTTGTCGAGCTCGTCGACGACGGCGATGCCCTTGTTCGCTCGAACTAGCGTCCCCGCTTCGATGCTGAACTGTTCGGACGAGAACGAGTCTTTCACGATCGAGGCCGTGAGGCCGGCGCTCGACGAACCGGTCCCGTCGGTGAGCGCGCCGCGCGGTGCGACCTCGTAGGCCGCCTCGAGCAGCAACGTCTTCCCGGTCCCCGGGTCGCCGAGGAGGAACATGTGCGAGTCGCCGCGGTGGTGAGTGCCGTCCCGCCCCGTTCGCGCCCAGCCACCGAACTGCTGGAGCACCAACGCCTCCTTGACGTGTCGGTGGCCCTGGTGTGACGGCGCGAACGAATCGACGAGGAGTTCGAACGTGTTCGGCGCTGCTGCAACCTCGTCGATTATCGCTTCGTACTCGGAGAGGTCGGCGTCCTCGAAGCCNGAATCGACGAGGAGTTCGAACGTGTTCGGCGCTGCTGCAACCTCGTCGATTATCGCTTCGTACTCGGAGAGGTCGGCGTCCTCGAAGCCACCCTGTTCGACCGTGTAGCCCGTCCCGACGAGGTCCTTCTCGAACACCACGTCACCGGTGTACACCGGGTTCAAGCGGCCGAAGAACGTCGTCCGCGTCCCGCCTTCGACTCGCGGGCCTCCCGCCAAGCCACCGGTGAGATGGATGTCGATGTATTCGGTCTCACCACGGGCGTTCTCGGGTGGCTCCTGCAGGCGAATCTTCTGGTAGTTCGTCCACTCCGACTGCGTCTCGTTCAGTCGGAACGGCCCCTGCAGTTCACCCCCCTGACAGCGGTGCGGTTCTTGGAGCGACCCGAAGCCGTGTTGCGGAATATAGGTCATCGTCCCGCACCGGAGGCACTCGAACGCCGCCTCCTCGACCATCGGATTGACCGCGGTTCGCTTCGTAATCTGGCCTTCGAGTGCCAGCAGTCGCCCAATCCAGTCTTCGGGAGAGAAGCCCCCGACATCGAACGTCGCGTCGTCCGGGAGGTTCACGACCGAGACCGACGCTCGCGCCATCGGTTTCTCGCGTCCGGGAACGTCGAACTCTCTGACGACGTCTTCGAGTCGTTCTAGCGTCGTCTCCGGTCGGGCGACGACATCGCTCGCGATGCCCGACACGGCCGACAGCGAGAGCTCCGAATTGTCGTGTTCGGCCTCGTACCGCGCGATAGCTTGCCAATCGAGTTCGAGGCGCGTTTCCTCCGGATAGTCATTGGCCAACTCGTAGATGTCGTCGATCGCGACTGCGTTGAGGACCTCCTCGAGTCGCGCTTCGTAGTTCATCCGACCACCCCGAGGAGCGATGTCCAGTCGAACGACAGTGCCCGCTCGAACACCATCGAGACGAGCTCCCGGCCGCGGCCGACGTTGAGCGAGACGACGCCGACGACCAGCAGGCCGGCGAGCGTGAGAGCGACCACTTTCGCGTCGTGTGCGGCCGTCGACGCGACGCCGGCGACGAGCGACCCCGCTTTCGAGGCCTTGTGGACGTAGCTCACAGCGACCAGCAGGGCGAGCAGCCCCATCACCGAGACGCCCTCGATACCGAAGGCGGCGAACGCCGTTTCCAGCGTCGCTCGGATAGGGTCGATCACTTGTCGTCACCACCGATTCGGAAGACGTTCTCTGGTGCTTTCGCCTCAGCAATCCTCGTCTGCCGTCGCGTGTACCACCAGTACCCGAGGCCACCCACAGCGAGCATCACACCGAGCACCGACGCCAGTGGGAGCGCGGTGTCGAGCGCCGACTTCACCGGCCCTGTGATGGACTCTGGCGAGATGAGCAAGATGCCGACGAAGCCGGCGACGACGAGCGCCAACAGCACCAACGGTCGCTCGTACACCGGCTTCGAGCGCGTCGAGGATGTGCGCCGTTCGGTGTACGCGACTGCGCCTGCGACGATGACCAAGACGAGAGCGGCGACGAGACCGGGGTTCAGAACCGGCATTGCGGGGACGTAGTCGTTCGCGACGTCCGTGACGGAACCACCGCCAGACCCAAAGAATCCGGAACCACTGGATTCCGACTCGGTCGACGCCGACTTCCGGATGTGGAGAATCTCTTTGGAGTCGTCGTCCGCCAGCGACACGGTCTCTCCAGCGAGTACCGAATCACGTTGCGTTCCCTTCGTCGTCGAGTAGAGGAGGTAGGTGTCACCAGCAGACGGTGCCAAGAACTCGAAAGAAACGCCGTCGCCGAAGTGTTCACCGGGCATCACCGAAATCTTCGGTTCGGTCGTCGACGGTTCGGTGACTCGGAACCGAGCCTCTCCGGTCGCGACGTCGACACGAACCGGAACCGTCGAAACGCGGAACGTCGAGGACGCAGACGCCTCCGGCAAGTGAAGGCGGTGATATCCAGTTGCCGTCACCTCGTCGTATTCAGAATCGCCGAACGACTCGTTGTACGTGTAGTGGAGTCGAGTTTCGTCTGGAGACCCGCCCAACGAGAGATACGAGTCGTTTGCCCACGAGTCGAGTCTGACCTCGGAATCGAGGCGCTCACCGAGCGGCGTCGGGTCTGTCACTGTGAGAGAGCCGTTCGAGACCACCAACCTCTGTCCCCTGGCACGGAGCGAGACTGAATCACCACCAGAAACCGAGCCCATATCGACGACCAGTGATGTTCCGTCGAAATCGTAATCCGCCGGTGGCACGGTGGACCAACTTCCGCCGTTGTGCCGCTTCTCGATGGACCTGATTTGCGCGACGTTTCCGGCAAACGGAATCGAGAGGGTCACACCGGTTTGGTCACCGGTGAACGTCTTGGTGACGTTGTACGACTCTCGCCACTTCGAGGACTCGTAACTAACCGATTGCTGGTCGTGTGCTGTATGAGCGAGTGAGAGATTCACGCTCGGAGTCGGAGCGTCATCTGATACGGAACCGTTACCAACTCTGAAGCCAATATTGTTCTCTCCCGACTGGACCCACGATTCGTTTACCGACAGGTTTGCAGTCTGACCTTCAGACAGCGTCCCGGTGAATCCAGTCGAATGGTTGTTGATGATAATCGTCGGGTTCCTCGTCAAGGACACCTCCGTATAGTTGATTGTCACGTCGAGCTTTCCGGATCCTGACGCCGAAATCGTCGAAGTCGACGGAGAGAGCTCTATCGAACCACTCTGTTGAGTTGTCGTTGACCCGACCGAGAACGAACCACCATCACCGTCAGCGGTGATAGTCATGGCGTCAGTAGACGTTCCGGTATCGACTCTAATATTGTCGCCGTCTGCGGTTTCACCGCTTTGGTAGTCGTTGAAGTCGAAAANGATAGTCATGGCGTCAGTAGACGTTCCGGTATCGACTCTAATATTGTCGCCGTCTGCGGTTTCACCGCTTTGGTAGTCGTTGAAGTCGAAAACGATGTTCACAGAGTCATACGCCGACACATCCGTGTCGAAATATCGGGTCTGTGTAGAGCCAGAATATCCTGCGCTAAGTGTCGTGCCAGTTGTTGTGATGACCGTTCCGTCAGCTTCCTCTAAGCGAACCTCAACACTGGAACCGATATCTGAACCCGTGTCCTGAACGTCAACCCTCACTTTTTCGAGGTACGACACATCAGACACGTCAAGCGTTTTAGTGGCCGTCTCGCCTCCCGAGAGGTGGTAACCGCCTTTGTTGAATACTCTTGCAACAGGAGTCGCGGTTATCGATGCCGAATCAGCGAGATCAGACGCGAAGGAGATTGCCGCTGACGAACCCCCTTCGACCGAGAATGTTTCCGACTCTGTCTCAGTCAACCGACTTCCCTCGACCAGTGCGGTGAAATTGCTGACCGCATCGACCGAGTTAACCGAGTAGGAAATTGTGCTCCCGTTCGTTGCGCCAAACGCGTTGACGCTGATATCTCCCGAGAACGTCACCACGTTCGACGAGAAGTGCGCAACGTCGAACAACAACAGGCCGGCGTCGTACCGAACTGGCGACGACCATTCAGCACCGTCGTCGTGCGTTCCATAGATTCGCTCGGGAGTGTATCCGAGTGCGTCACGAACCGCACCGGCGTCTATCGCGACCGTCCGGCCAGTCGAGTGCACGTCGTCACGCAGCACCAACACGACCTCGCCACCGCCGACGGTCGTCCCGTTCACGTAGCCCGACGCACGACCGGGCGTCGTCGCGATGACTTCGAGCGACTCGGCATGGTCGGACGCCATCACCGACCCTTCCAAGTCTGCAGCTCGGAGTGGTGGATTCGTACCGACTGGGAAATCCTCTGAAACGTTCGCGTCAGGAACACCGACGAGACCACTCGGGGCGGCCGTCGCGACTCCGACGAACGGTGCCAGCGTCGACACCAGAATCATCGCGACCAGCAGCATGCTCAGCACCCGCTGGGGGGCCCCCAAAATGCCCCTCCCGGGGGGTATTTCAGTATCATGATTATAATACGCGCGCGGGAGGCGTGTCAGGTAATCCGACAGTTCCCGGAGATTTCGCCTCACGCCAGCTCACCCCCGATATCCGACCCCGACTTAAAGGACTGCGAAGTCGTTGGAATGCAAGCAACGACGACAGAACCAACGTCGCTTCCGGCCATCCTCACCACGACCTCCCCGTCCTCGACGGCTGGTTCTTCGAACGCCATCCCCTCGATTGGGGACGCCAACTCGTCGCCAACAGCCCCCGTCTTCGCTGATATCCCCCCCGAGCCCGGGTCTCGAACGTAGAGACGGTGGTCCATCTGGTTCTGCCACGAGGCAAAGACCGAATCGTCGAACTCTGGTTTCTCGTTCGAGTCAGCGTCGACGTCCGTCGACGACGCCGGTAGCTCTGCGGGGGCACCGAGTCGAGCTCGAAGCCATCGGTTCTCGTCCGCAGGTGCTTCTGGAACGTCCTTCCACCCGAAGTACGAGAACTTCGCGGTGTTGTAGCACAGCCCTGTGCCGATCGACAGACCCGACGTGAGGTCGGTCGTCATCGGGATGTTGTCGAAGCCGACCGGCCACGTTCCGCGGACCTTCTTAAGCGGGTTCGGCGACCCGTCCGGCATCTGAATCCGCCACTTGAACTCGCGCCGAATCTTCTCGTGGACGTTCTCTTCGTAGTGGCCGAGGTAGTATTGCGAGAAGCGAGCGCGTCGCGACTCGGCCCACAGTGACCGCAGGAGATCGATTTTGTCCCACAGTCGACGGCCCGGCGAGTTCCGGGCGGACTGCGGGACGAAGTCGCCGACTTCGTCGAAGATGAGCGCCGTCCATCCCATGTGCGTGCCGTGTTCTGTGCGCGCGAGGATGAACGCGAACCACCAGTCGGTGAGCGGCGTCGCGTGCCGCCCTTCCGACGGGTCTGCCTCCCACGTTGGGATGAACGGGAGCGGCTCGCCGACGCGTTGGGTCTCTTCTGTGAGTTCACGGCAGCCTGAAAACGACGGGTCGGGATAGACGACGTTGAACGTCCCGGGCTTCTGTTCGGCCAGCTTGTCGACGAGGTCGAGGACGTCGTCGTAGTATCGGACATCGCGAACGACATCCTCGATGGCAGCCTCGTACCGACCATCGTCTTCGTCTTCCCACGTCGCCTCAACCGTCGCGTGCTCGGGGAGCCAGACAGTCGCCCCCTCTTTGAGACGAAGCCACTCGGAGCGTGCAGGAGAGCCGCGCCAGATGACTTTGTTCGCGTTCATCTCGTCGACGAACGGGAAGTCTTCCATCAGCCGAATCGCGAGCGACGCGGCCTTTGTTGACTTCCCCGACCCGCGGTCGCCCTTGATGAACGCGTCCGTTCCACGCGGTGTCGTCGTCACGTCTGGCTTCCGCTCGTGGACGACGAGGTCGGGGTAGACTCCCGACTTAACCTGCCCCGGTTCTGGGACGAACTCCTCTGGATCGAACGGAGGGATGCCGAACTTCTGGCGCATCTCGTACGCGTCTGTCTTCCAATGCTTCGGGGCAGTGTGAGAGACGGCTTGTTGCGTCCTCTCGCCCCAGTCGTGCCCCCGTGGAGGGGTCGAATTGTTTCGTGCTTTTGACATAGTTATCCACTCGGAACGTGGGTCTCTTTCGTCGCGTTCTGTGCCNGTCGTGCCCCCGTGGAGGGGTCGAATTGTTTCGTGCTTTTGACATAGTTATCCACTCGGAACGTGGGTCTCTTTCGTCGCGTTCTGTGCCACCTCGGTTGCGCGGTTAGCCACCTGCCGAGCTGACGCGTTGAATCCGGACAAGACGAACTCGGCAGCCCACGACTCTCGGAAAAACCGAGCACGCTCACCGCCGTCGAGCATCATCCGACGGACTGGGAGTTCGAAGTACGCGGCCTCGATGACGTCCGAATCGACCTCGGCGTAGCTCGCTTGGACGACCTCTTGGCCCCACTCGACGAACGCATCCTCGTCGACGAACCCCGCGAGGAGTTCGTCGAGGAGTGACGACATCCTGGCTTCGAGTGTTCCAAGCTCGGGACGCATGGCCGGGTGTGCCTGCGTTCGGACGTTTGGCATCGGTCCGTCGTCGTCATCGTCGAGGTAATCCTTTGCCGACCACCGGAACTCGCGGTGAGACCGACGAATGGCCGGAAGGAGGTCCATGACGGCGATAGACCGACGGACTTCAGCGGCCGTCGACGTCGAGAACGTCTCGGGGGCCTCTCGAATCGTGCCCCACGGTTCGTCGAGGAGGGCGGACATTGCGCCGGACGACGAGACGATTTCGGCGAACCATTCGTCGTCGAGCGCCCCAAGCGTGTGAATCGTCACCTCCGACATCCACCGCAGGACGTCGGAACGCGTCTCGAACCCGTCCAGAAGTTGTTGGAACGTGTCGCGCTGGTCGGCCGACAGCTTTGCAAGCGCTCGACGAGGCGCACCATCTGCATCGGTCTCAGACTGGAACGGACGACGATGTCGACGGTGAGTATCACTCATCGTCCTGCCCTCCGTCTGTGGTGGCCGTTTCCCTGTGGTCACCGCCGATGTACCGTCGCGTGACGGTGTCCATCTGCGAGGCTTCTGCGCGGTCAGACAGCGCCTTGTTCTCCGCTTTGTTCTCTGCCTTCTCGGCGTGGAACCGGTCGAACAGCGTCTCCCACGACTTCACGTCCCCAATCTGGTCGGCGTGTTTCAGCATCGCCGCGAGGGCGTTGCCATAGTGGACCGGCGCGAGGTCAACGCCGAACCGGCCGGAGACCGGGCGCATCACCTTCGTCGCGAAGAGGACGCCCCCGCCGATGAGGAGTCCGAGCGACGGCGAATCGAGGAGGACGCTTCCGAGGAGCCACGACGCGCCGAGCGCGGTCACACCGCCGAGAATCGCCGTCGCGTTCACGTCGAGGCGACCCTCTTCGTCGCGGGAGATGAGTTCGGGGAAGCGAATCTCGTGGCGTTCGGGTTCGTACTCGACCGGGGTCTGGGACTCGGGGTCGAGGAAGAACAGCTCCTCGTAGGGGCCGCCGTTCACCTCGATAGACGTTTGCGGCCGGCCGTTCGTCGCCATGTCCGCCCGAGCACCCCGAGCGCGGGCGTAGAACCGCGCCAGTCCGCGTTTCACCGCCGACCGGATGCCATCCGGGCCGCGGACCATCCGCTGTGGGTAGACGTCGGCGATGAGTCGGCCGGGAACGGCGTCCATGTCGACCGTCTGTCGGCCCTGCGACCCGCCGTCGGTCGCGAGGTCATCCGCGAGCGGGTCGGGACGGTCGTCGCCGTCCTGTGGCGCGGCCTGACGGACCATCGAGTCCATCCCGTCTTTCGCCCGGAGGCGGACGAAGAGCGCGAGATAGCTGTCGTCGCCGAACCACTCGGTCGCGAGGATGCCGAGGAAGATACCCCCGATGACGCCGAGCATCCACGGCGCGCGGATGAGCGACGACGAGACCTGCCGCCAGAACACGACCATCGCGGTGCCGATACCGATGAGCGCCAGTACCCACGCCAGAAGCGAGATGCCGGGATTCCCGCGGGCCTTCTCGACCGCGCGGCGACCGACGAACAGCGTCACCGACGTGAAGCCGGCAAAGGGGAACGCGATGAGGCCGATCGACCACGCCAGCCGCGACCCTTCCGAGTTCGTCTCGATGGGCTTCGCCGCCTTCGTCGAGGCGTGGTAGAACATCCAGCGCTTCGCGCCGGGGTTGGCGAGACAGTTCGGCTCCCCCGGCTCTTCGACGCACATCGTCGTCCGAACCCGGTCGTCGTAGTGCGGCAGCAGGTCGATGCGAATCGGCTTCGAGTAGCCCGCCGAGACAGTGACCGTCTGGGAGTGCGTGGTGACGTTTTTCGCGACTTCCTCCTCGACGACGGTCCCGTCCGAGAGCTCCTTCGAGACCGTGCCCGCCTTCCAGTAGGCGATGCGAACGGTCACGTTCTCGGGTTCGACGCCGAAGGCGCGGCGGGACTCGAGTCGGACGTAGTTGCGGCGGACCGTCTCGCCGGGACGCAGGAACGACCACATCGGCGAGTCATCGCCCTCGATGACCAGCAGTCCCGTCGGGAGCGACTTCACGCCGTACTGTCCGAAGCTTCCGCTCGCTCGGACCGAGTCGGGCGCGTTCGCCGGCTTCTGGCCGCGCTCGTTCAACTGTTCGAGAGTGAGCCCCGAGTCCGCCTCAGTCGCCGTCTCGTTGGACTGTGCGACTGCACCGACCGGAACCAACAGCGCAACCAGCACCAGCGCCAGCAGCGCGAGCCTCGCGGGTCGTCTCATTCGAGACGCACCTCAGAAGGTCCCCCGCCGGAGGCCCACGATGCCGCCGATGCCGAGCGCGACGATGGCGATGCCGACGAACTGAATCGTCGACAGCGGGACGACACCGGAGAGTCCGGCGGTACCGACCACGCCGACGATGATGCCCGAGATGAGTTCCGGCGCGTTGACGAAGAGGTCGCCCAGCACGGCACCGAGGTCACCCAGCGACATCCCGGCCTCGTAGAGGCCACCGAGGACGCCCACGGTGAGCGCCGAGAGGAATCCGACCCCGCCACCGATGGCACGCTTGGAACGCGCTCCGACGCCGGCACCGACTTCTGAGGCGGTCTTCTCGTCTTCGTACTCCGCCCACGCGAAGCCGACGAGCACCAGCGCCGCGAGGCCGCCGAGTACGGTCAGCCAGTTCGACGCCAGCAGTTCGAGGACGTTCATCGACCCGTCTCCGTCGACGTCGGTTCAGTTTTCGTTCGATTCGTCGTCTGCGTGTTACTTCGTTGCATTTCGTGAACTCCTGAGTTTGAACAGCGAAACCGCGAGCATCCCGAGCGCCGCCGCGAAGAACAGCGCGTTCCACGGCAGCGCCGGGAGTAGTTCGGGACCGATGAATCGCGTGAACAGCGACGCGATGCCGTACCAGTCGCCCGAGAGCAGGAACGCCGGGTCGAGCGTCAGGAACGACTTGAGGTAGAGTGCCGCACCGGCGAGGACGCTGCCGAGAACCGCCGCGCCCCGTTCGAGTGGGTTCTGTTGGTCGTCGCTCACGGGAGCAACCCTCCGAGACCGGGGACCGCGTCGACGATGACCCGGACGACCAGATAGACGACGAGCGTCGCGACCGCCGCCAACAGCGCCGACGCGAACCCACCGGCAATCGGCGCGGCGAGTCCGGCGTCCATCAGCGGGCCGGCGAGGAGATCGCGGAACATCGTCGGTAGCTCCAGAACCGGCGTGAATCCCTCCCACGCGCTCGTACCGGCCGTTCCGAAAGCCGACTCCATCACGGTGGTCGTCGTCGCGACCGCCGAGTCGACGGTCTCGAACGCGAACTCCGCGGGCCGGAGAAAGACGTTCGTCACGACCCACGTCCCGATGGTCGTCACGATGAACGTCGCCGGTGCCTTCAGGAACGACTCGAGTTCGTCCGGGTTGTCGGAGAACGACGTGAGCGTGCCCAAGACGCTGAGGCCGCCGTCGTCGCTCTCGGTGTCAGTATCAGCTGTCTGGTCGGGTCCGGAAGGCGCGCCGGAGTTGTTGTAGGTCTCGCCACCGGTGTCCGACGCGTTCACGAGACGACCCTCCGCAAGTCCCAGATAGTCGCAACGATGGCGAGCACGGCGACCGCCTCGAGGGCCAACAGCACCGGCGCAAACGGGCCGAACTCGACCGCCGCGACCGCTGCTGCTCGCCAACTATCGGCCACGAGTCCCGCACTCTCGCCGAGTGCGTTCGAGACGAACGCCGTCAGAAACCGCCCGACGAAGTCGACGAGCGCGACCTGCGCGCTCACCAGCACGGACAGCAGTTCGATTTGGACCGACCCGAAGAGCGTCCCGGCCGCCGCGAGGAGCGTTCCGACGAGTCGCTTGACCCGGATAGAGCCGTCGTCCGCGACGTACTGCGCGGCGTCAGTTCCCGACACGAGTCACCCCCAGGTGCCGTCGGGAGCCGACCGCGCCGCGGTCGCGTTGCTGACCCATCGTCATCACTCCTCGTCGGTGGAGTCGCCGTCTTCGTCGTTTCCGATGACCGGCAGGTCGACGCCGAGCCCCGGAACGTCCGAGTCCCGGCGGTCGAGATACCACGTCAGGATCATGACCACGCCGATGGCGACGATAGCCGCAATCCACGGGAGGAACGGTCCGAGTTCGGCGAACGGCCCGGTGAGGAGCGAATCGCCCGCCGATTGGAACGACGCCGAGACGAACTCCGCCGGGTCGCGAGTCAGCGCAAATACCCACGCCTCGCCGCCGATGCCGAAGGCGTCTAACAGCGTGACGGGAAGGTTGACGACCGACTCGCCGAGTGCGATGACCGCCGACCCGGCGAAGACGGCGATGCCGCTCACGGTCGCGATGAACGCCTGCCCGAAGTTGTCGAATCGGTCGGCGAAGTCGATGTAACTCCGCGCGCCGTCGAGGCGCGGTCCGCTCGACCCGCCCGACCCGCTCGACGACGAACCACCCCCAGAGCCGTCAGGCGCGTTCACCACCGCTCAAGCCCCCGAGCGCTTCGATGCGATGCCGACGGTCGCGGCGATGGTCGCGAGGCCGGCGGCGATCCAGTTCGTAAAGCCGGAGAGGAACGAGAACCAGCCGCCGTCGTCCGACGAGAAGCCTGCGCCGCCGAGCGCCGACGGCTGCATCGCGTCGTACTGGTCCTCGGTCACCTTGTACTCGTACTTGATGACCGTGTCCTGACCGGGCTGGACAGTGTCGTCGAGCGTGACCGACGCGTTCAGCGACGTGTACAGCG
Organism: Haloferax gibbonsii ATCC 33959; assembly: GCF_000336775.1. Taxonomy (GTDB): domain Archaea; phylum Halobacteriota; class Halobacteria; order Halobacteriales; family Haloferacaceae; genus Haloferax; species Haloferax gibbonsii. The sequence goes on from NZ_AOLJ01000007.1 coordinate 66,284, forward strand.
CCGTCTTGTCCGTCCACGACTCGATGTCCTCGAACGCGGTCGACTCCGAGACACCCTCGGCGAGTTCGACCGAGAGGACGCGGTCGCGTGTCACCGACTGCTCGTCGGTGAGCGTCGGGAACTGGTAGTCGAGGTCGTACACGTCCGGCAGCGCCATCCGGTACTGGACCGTGACGGTCCCGAAGTAGCCGGGGTACTTGTTGCCGGTCTCTTTGAACTCGACGTCGACGTCCTCGGCGTTGAGCCGCTCGGCCGTGAAGTTCGCGTCGAAGGTCAGCCCCTTGATGTCCGCCGAACTCGCCCACGACCCGAGCGAGGAGAGCTCGTTCACTGCGAGCGTTCCCGAGGCGTTCTTCTCGTACACGTCGACCGTCTCGAGTTCGTCGTCATCGTCCGTGTCCGCGAGACGCGTGCCGAGCTTGTACTTCGAGAGCTTCTCGAGGTTCAGCATCGACATCGTCACGTCCGCGTCGCCGTCTCGGACGACGACCTGCACCGATTCGAGCGTCCCGACGGAACCGTCACCCGCGGTGACGAGGTCCATCTGGCCCATCTGCTCTTGGAAGACGTAGCCCGAGCCGGTCGCGTTCGCGATGAGGTTCGAGCCCGACGTGCGGGACGCGTTGATTTCGGCCGCGTAGTAGTCGCCGTCGTCGTCGACCGCACGCAGTTCGACGACCGCACCGGCGTCGAGTTCGGCAACGTCGACGGCGGTCGCGAGATGCTTCTTCTGGATGTCGCTGTCGATGGAGAAGTTCGAGAACTCGAAGACTGCGACGTCGCCGTTCGTCTGCGAGGTCGTCGAGAACCGCACGCCGTCGACGCCGGACGCCGGCGAGTCGGACATGAGCGTCACCGTGCCCGCCGTGTTGGACTCGTTGACCGTCCACTCGCTCGCATCGAGTGCGGAGACGTTCTCCTTGTCGACCGGGAACGCGCCGAAGTCCGCGGCGTCGACGTGCGTCGGGTAGAACGAGTACGGGTTGTCGACCGAGTCGTTCACCTCGGCGTCCGCGAGGACGAGCTCACCGTCGTTGTTCTCGTAGCGAAGCGGCGAGTCCCACGAGGCGTTGTGCGTCGCCTTCGTGAGTTGGACGCCGTACTGCGGGTTCGGCGTCGCGTCCGCCGAGAAGTCGATCTCAGAGGACGCGTCGGCGGCCGCGGCCGGCGTGGTCAACAGGAGGACGGCCATCGCGACCGACAGAAGCGAGAGCAGGCGACTACTCCCCGACATGGCTCACCCCCGCTGCGGCGGACCGGTAGGCGATGACGCCGACTCCGGCGGCGGCACTCGCGGTGACGAGCGCGGCGACCTGCATGCCGCCGCCCGCCGACGCCCAGAGCCACCCCGCGACCGACGCGAGCAGCATCGCCCCCGCCATCGCGTAGTCTCGGGTCTTGCCGGCCAGTCCGTAACCGTCGACGCGACTCCGGGTATGTGCGCGCACCCCGCCGTCGGTTTCGAGGTCGTCTTCGACGTAGGACACGCACACGTCGGTCGGGAGTCGGACGCGTGGGTCGGTGGATGCGTCCACGTCGACTTCGATGTCTCCCTCGAGGTCGGCCACGGCCATCGCATGGGTGTGGCCGTTCGCGGTGACTGCTACGTCACCCATCGAGCTGGTCCTCCGTCGCCTCGATGGTTGCTTCGTCGGACGCGAAGAGCGACTCCCACTCTTCGACCTCCGAGCGTCGGTACTCGACGATTTCTCCGTGAACTCCAGTCGGAGTTCGGTCAGCTCCCTCAGTCATGGTTCGCCGGCGACCTCGTTCGGCGTCGCCGACGATTCAAGAAACGCTAGAAGACACGATAAGACGCTGAAAATCCGGACCTGTCGGGAATCGTTGGGGCCCGTCTCGCGCCGTCAAGACGGGTCATCTCACCAAGATTGTTATCTAGATTGGTACAGCAGGTTCGTCCATGGCAGTCACCGAAACAGACGCCGAACGAATCGAAGTCCTGCAAGCGCTGTTGAACGCCGACAAGCGGTCGGCATATCGGTCAGGGAACGGCATCGTGATTTCGCCGCCGCAGATCGAAGCCGGCGTCGAGTACGCTGTGTTTGGTGGCGACGTGGACGTTCCTGATGTGTTGGAGGAGCAGTGTGTCGCGAAGATTTACCGGGTTGATGGCGCGGGTTCATCGCGGTAGCTGTATACTGTGAGTTCACCACGGAGTCGACATTCATTCAGCGGACTCTGTTAACATCCGGTTTTGACAGAACATTCGTGCAACAGGGGCCGAATCAGCACACTCTATCTGAGCGAATTTCCGCCATCTCGTCGGTCGTAGTCAGGATATCGGCTCAAACGAGCTACTGTGTTGCCTCATCGATAGCCTTGACGAACTCTTCGGCGTGTTGTGACCCGAGGAGGACTGAACGCCCATCCGTTCGTTCGATCCAGATNCCGGATCCCCCAGCCCCCAAACTCACGTAGTGGTTTGTACTGCTTGGACTCGTAGTGCTCAATCTCCATCCACGTGATTCGACGGAATGACCGGTGAAGAGGCCACATTTTGAAATAGACACCGTCAACTCTCACCTCTGTCTGGAGGCGAAGACTATAGACGAGTCCAGCAACCGGTACGATGACAATTAGTCCGGCCCAGGAGATGGGTCCAGAAACGACCATGAGAAGTGCAATCCCTCCAAGAAGTGCCCAGAGCCATGGCTGGCGAAACCGTTGCACTTCACGAAATACCGGGGCATCGTCCATGAGTAGGTCGTACAGAATAGTCGCTACTCGGTAATGTGGATTCGGGTCCCGAGGTGAAATCCATCGGAATGAACGCTCTATTCAGTATCGATGCGACGGCTCCCCTCGCTTCGCGTCGGTCCCTAGAGTACGCATACAAATAGGTACACACGAGAATCGCCGCGCCAAGGCCGACCAGATTCTGCAGGAGATCCGTGACCGTCACGACGAACATGGGCGAGAACACGCTGTAACACCCGAGGCCGCCAAAGAGACACATCGTGAACCGCTTTCGAACCCAGTACAGTTCG
>NZ_AOLJ01000008.1 GCF_000336775.1 Haloferax gibbonsii ATCC 33959
ATGGAGGCGATACCAGCACCTTGGCAGGCGGCCATGAACCGAGTGAGTGGGTCTGGACGAGTGGGACCGTACGATTCGACCGACATCGTGAGCGAGTCCACTCGCGGCTCGTAGTTGGCTATTACGGCAGGGAGTACTCCCCTCGGGGCATGCCCGTGGATAACCCACTTCGCTACTGCAAAAACACCAGATACTGTTCTTCAGCAATACTGACTGCCTCGTGATAGTTTTCCTGAAGGATTTCGGTGTCCATCGCGGTCGATTATCGACGCACAAGCGACTCCGCTACGACATCGTCAAGCGCTACGGTGAGGTCTCGTCTACCTCATCACGCAGCGTACGAGGCACATATCTCCGTACCAAAATCGAAGGCGACCCGCCGTCGGTATCTCGGTGCGCTCGAACGGGACCGACTCATCAAACAAGAGGGGGCGACGCGGGGGACTCGGTATCGACTCGTTGAGCCGTAGTCTCACGACGCTGCTGCGGCTGTGTCGTTGTTCTCCATGTCGAATGGAAGGTTAATGACTAACTCATCAAACCAGACGACTGGTCGCTTACTCTGGCCCTCTTGCTCGAAGAAGATGACNTTCTCCATGTCGAATGGAAGGTTAATGACTAACTCATCAAACCAGACGACTGGTCGCTTACTCTGGCCCTCTTGCTCGAAGAAGATGACACCCAATCGAGCGAGACGGTTGAGCTCTTCGTGGACGTTCTTCACGTCACGGTTGACTACGCGGGCCGTCTCGTTGATGCTGGATGGTTCTTCCCGACGGACAGCTTTGATGAGGTCAAGCGTTCGCGGGGTTAGCGTAGCCATCAGGTCATCATAGCTTGTGAATGAAATCGTCGGTGTGGAGTCTACAGAGTCGCCATCTGCGAGAGCGGTGAGACTCTCGGTAACGTCCTCTTCGAACTCTCGGTCCGATTTTACTGTAACGACGAGTGTCGATTCGGCTTCGAGTAGTTCACGTTCCATCGGGTGCAGCGGTGGCACAGTATCTGACATTGGGACCTCCCTCGGATGGCCTCACTTGAGTTCAAACTCCGATTTCGGTATCTCGCTCCAGAACCGCTCCCAGAGTTCGACGATTCCGGGGAACTCAATGATCTCTGGGTCAGGGTTCGGCGCGACGTGGAGTTCGTGGCCTTTTGTGTCTTCGTGTGAGTTATCGTACCGACGAATCGTTCCATCCTTGAGAGTGCGTTCAGAGTCTGGTTGTATCGCACCGTAGTGGAGCTTGTAGGCCCACCCAGATGGGTACGCATCATCTGAGGTTCGCATGCAGAACACTCGAACCACAGTTCCGTCGGGGNCCATCAAGGTCGTCGTCGGTCAGCGAGGCCATCCTCAGCCATTGGTACGTGGACCAATGGCATAACTCTAGCCATTGGTCTGGGTGCCAAGGGCACATCTCCGTGCCGAGATCGAAGGCGACCCACCGTCGGTATCTCGGTGCGCTCGAACGGTATCGACTCGTCGAGTCGTGAGTGACAAAACGGATAACACTGTCAAGGCGATACGTCCTTACAACGCATGTCCGCTGACAAACGAATCCCGGTGACCGAAGAGACTCGGGAAGAACTTCACGAACTGAAAAAGCCGGGGCAGACATACGACGATCTCCTCAAGGAGCTTGCACAAAGTCGTCGTCGTGAAGACCTCGAAAAGCGCTTCCAAGAGCTGGAGGACGCAGACAGTGATGATCTAACCTCCCTCGAGGCTGTCTGAGGACGACTACGCTGTTTTTCTTGCTGATCAACCATGCGAGTTCTTGAGTGTCGCCGATGAGAAGACGACACGAATTTGCAAGGAGAAGCTGGGATACCTGAGCGAGAACCCATATCAAGGGCGAGGACGCGGCGATAAAGAGAAGTTGCCCATCGACGGGCGACGTGATCGGTTCCGTATGCACGTCTCACGGACCTACACAGCGATTTACACCGTCTTGGAAGACGAAAAAGAGGTTCGCGTCCTCGAAATACTACCAATCGACGATGCCCACAAGCGATACGGTTTCTGACAATCTATTAAGTATCCCAATCCAGCGGTAGGAATCCTCGCGACTCAGCGCGGGAGGAGGTTAATCTCACAGGCTACGGTGCAGCGGCACCGATGTTGTTGTTCGAGTTGTTGAATGGAAGGTCGATCGTCTCCCTACGCTGGCCACCAGTGGAACTGATTCATAGCCCTCGTTAGACACAGTATCTATCATCGGTGTTCATGATCTTGGAGTCGGATTTTCTACCCCCTTTTCAAACACCGATTTCGGGTTGAGGGACGCTACACCCCCGGAATTCACGGGTGTACATGGACGCCAAGTTCCCGCAAGGGTGTACCCGATAATTCCCGACCATGGGTGTAGAAATTCGCCGGCGAAAACGAGGGTCCCACACTCGATACGAATCCAAATCCCTCGATTTGTGGGTTAGAGCGTCCTCTCCCGGCTTTGTAGCTTCGACAACACGTGTCTTGACGCCGCTCAAACGGGCACCTGAGCGGGTCGAATCGACCTCCTCAAACCCCCGAATCGCCGGTACACCCCAACGAAAGTGGGGTGTATCGGGTGATTTCAGAACGCGATTGCGTCCCGATTTCGGGTGTGACGCAGCATCTGTGTGTGCTGGTTCGACGCGTTCTGAACACCCTCGCTTTCGTCGCTACTGCCAGTTGTGGGGCCGCTCGACTCGAACTATGGGTTCGTTCGATTGCGTCGCGAAACAACCGTGCTTCGGTTCGACCCCATGCATCCGCGATTCGATTGCGATTCGAGCGTGTTGTTCCGGGAGAAATTGTGGGTGTACAAACACTTGATTCGGCCAATTCGGACAGCCCTCATTACCGATTAAGTACCCCCCACATCGATATCTCCAGCAAAATGATCGCCCGAGAGGAAGTATTCGACGTCGACGCCTTCGTGCCCGCCGATCTCGTCCACCGGAACCACGAGTTAAATCTCCTCTCGACGGCTCTCTCACCCATTCTCGACGGGAATTCGGGATCGAACACCATCGTCACCGGGCCCTCCGGCGTGGGGAAGACGACGACCGCGCGGTTCGGACTCGCGCAGCTCCAAGCCGAGGCCGACGTCGTTACTCGGTACGTCAACTGCTGGGACGACCACCGGCCGTGGGTCGTCCTCTACGACATTCTCTCGGAGGTCGGGACGGTGTGGGACCTCCACCGACGGTCGACGGCCCACGACATGATCCTGACTCGGCTTCGGGAGTCGGTCGACAAACCGTACGTTGTCATCCTCGACGAAGTCGACCGCCTGGACGAGACGGACCTGCTGTACAGTCTGGATGCGATTCCAGAACTGACGCTCGTGTTGATCACGAATCGCGAAGAAGAGCTGTTCGCCTCGATGGACGAGCGGGTTCACTCGCGGTTCCGCTCGGGCGTTCGGATTTACTGTGAGCCCTACCGTATCTCGGAGCTGGTCGAGATTCTCGATGCACGGGTTCGGGAGGGACTGCAGTACGACGTGCCGACGGAGATTCTCGAACGAATCGCCGACCACGCCGCCGGCGACGCTCGCGTGTCGATTCGGTCGCTCTATCGCGCCTCGAAGTTGGCCGGTGATGATGTGATCACGTCGGCCGTCGTCGACGAGGCGGTTCCGTTGGCACGTGGCGAGTTACGTCAGAAGACGACGAGTCAGTTGAAGGTCCACGAAGCGACGCTGCTGGAACTCGTTCGCGAGCATGGCCCGCTGAAGATGGGCGAGTTGCGACCGCTGTATATCGAGGAATCGGGTGAAGAACGGGCGGCGCGGTCGCTTCGGCGTGACCTGCAGAAGTTGGCCGATTACAACCTGGTGGAAGCGCGCGGGGAGACGAACGGACGACGGTACGTGGGGTTGTGATTTAGCCTGTTTTGAGAACTGACTGAAAAGGAACTTATTGAGTATTTTCGGTCGACTCCTTGAGGGCGTATCGGCCACAACAATAGTCAGACGATGTGCAGAATATAGCCGACACTAGGCCAGCTAGTGGGCGCCTCTCAAAAGTCAGGGAGTGTGTCTTTACTGGAGATGTCGTTAAACCGCCAGACAGTATTCAACTCATCTTTACTCTCTAATTGCGCTTTGATCTCATCGCCTTCTTCGAGGTCTTCAATCGTCTCGGCTAATTGGTCTGAGTAAGCGCTATCGGTCCGCTCGACAGCGACAGGAATAGCTGACTGCCCCTCCATTGTCAGCCAAATATTATTCGGAGAAACCTCGTCAACAACGAAAATAGACCGGTTCACACGACTCATGGAGCACTGTTTGCAGAACTATAATAAAAACAACAATCTCACGACCTCAGCCTTCGAGAGTTCTCTTGCAGAGCATAGGCCGAGTCGAACGCTTCGAACACTAAACTACAGAAGTTGCGGAACGTAGTAGACGTGGTCGTTGCTTTTGCATGGAGATAGATATCTTCATCCTCAACCGTGATCTCGAACGGTTCGCCGGTGTCTTTGTCAAAGACGAAGTAGTTCCCGTGTTCCCAGACAGAATACTCGTACCTTCGTTCGTGGTCAAGGATGCGCTCCGCGAGGCAGTCCGCAGTATCTCGTTTCTGGGTGTCGTCCCTCGAGTTATTACTCAGCCTGAGCGTGGTTCCACCCTCGATTGTGAATCCGCTGTTGAACGTCTCTCGAGTCGGTCTGTACCTGATCTTGTAGCTCGATAGTTCAGTGGTCATCGCCGTAGGTTTCGCTCGTCTTCCAACTCTAATTCCTCCATTGTGAGCTCTGGAAGTCGTTCCTGAAACAACTGATCCAGAATAGCCCAGAGTATCTCTGTCGGAATCTGCTTCTCAAACTGTGCAGGCTCGTGATTGGTCTCTCCCAGCTCCGGAACATAATGCTGGAAGTGAACTGCTCCGAGTTCAGGGTGATCGTCGTCGCGATGCCACCCACAGTTGAACCCAGTATTCGGGTCTGCGTAATGTACCCGAAACGCCGGGTCGTCCCCAACGAACCGCCACTCAACGTCGAGTGTCGNCCCACAGTTGAACCCAGTATTCGGGTCTGCGTAATGTACCCGAAACGCCGGGTCGTCCCCAACGAACCGCCACTCAACGTCGAGTGTCGGTGGCTTTGGACCAGTCGTCGGCACAACCCGATTGGGGTCGACCTGTGCTTGGATGAACTTCTTGACGATGCTATCCGGTTCGTAAGCTACTGACGTGATCGCAGGATGTCGCTGCAGGACGTCTTTCAACCCTTCGTAGACCGAACTGTCGATAGTTCCTGATAACCCCATTTCGTCACGCGGAGATGAAATCTCGCTTGGTCGCCCAGTCGTACTCGTTGAGCGCCGCCCGGACGATAGAGACACGGTCAGCAAGGTGTTCCCATTCACTAGCGACTTCGCGACGTGTCTCAACATCGTCGTCATCGTCGGCGTCTGCGATACTTGCTCGGAGCTCTCCTGGTGTCTCGACGTCGTATGACTGCTTCCAGTCCGTAATCTTGCTCCGCATCGAATCAAGAGCATCCGTCAACTCCTCGCGGCTGTGTTCTCGCTGGAGTGCTGCGACCTCTCGGTAGGTCGCCATCAGCTGGTCAACGCAGTAGAGTGTCTGATCTCCCTGTTCGATCTTCCGGAGGACGTTGTCCTCGACGAGTTGGTTGAGGTACTTCTGTGCCGTTTTGACGGAGGTCTCTGTCTCGTTCGCGACCCACGACGCAGTCCGAGGCGTTCGAAGCGTCCGGGCGGCGGCGCGGATTCGCTCACCACGGGTCATCGAATTGCGGGAGTCGTTCTGATCTTCGTCGGGCATACTCGGCTCTACGAGACGCGTGAACATATATCCACTAGGTTAGAAATATAGGTGTTTCAAAGGATACTGTTCGTTTGGTGATGGGTCTGAGGACACATCGACTACATAGAAAATACGCTTTACCCGTCTCCGTCCTCTAAGAGATAGTTCTAGTTCGTCAACCGAGTGTGATCTCACAGGAGTTCGTCTGAAACTCATCGGTGACGCCGGCCACGCTCGCGATCCCGGCCAGCTTCAATCCCACAAGGGTTCGTCTGAAACC
>NZ_AOLJ01000009.1 GCF_000336775.1 Haloferax gibbonsii ATCC 33959
CCAGCTTGGTACGTCTGAAACGACGTCTTCGGGGTCTGCCTCCTCAAGTCGTGCGGCGCTTCAACACCAGCTTGGTACGTCTGAAACCTTCGGCACGTCCCGATACTCGATGCACGTCAGCAAGCTTCAACACCAGCTTGGTACGTCTGAAACTAGAGGTGAGTTCGTCGGGCATATAGTAGCCCTGCTTCAACACCAGCTTGGTACGTCTGAAACAGGAGTACCGACCAAAAGCATTGGCTTCGAAAAGGGTGCTTCAACACCAGCTTGGTACGTCTGAAACAAGTCGCCGCGGTGTTCGGACTTGACGGTGTAGAACAGCTTCAACACCAGCTTGGTACGTCTGAAACACTCCGGGACCACCATTCTGACCAAACGGTAGTCGAGCTTCAACACCAGCTTGGTACGTCTGAAACCACTCACGTCGCACCTGCGTCTCGTAGTCTTCAAACCGCTTCAACACCAGCTTGGTACGTCTGAAACCGTCCCGCACCGGGTTGCAATCGCTCTTCAGGACGGCTTCAACACCAGCTTGGTACGTCTGAAACTTCAACGGCGTCTTCGAGGACAACCCGGAGATACTGCTTCAACACCAGCTTGGTACGTCTGAAACGCTTGTCGCCGTCCTTCGCAAAGTGCGTGTAAATCGCTTCAACACCAGCTTGGTACGTCTGAAACTGGAGTTCGGGCTGGAACGTCCCACTGTCAACTCGCTTCAACACCAGCTTGGTACGTCTGAAACGACGTGGGCTTCGGGGATGACCCGACCGCCGCATTGGGCTTCAACACCAGCTTGGTACGTCTGAAACGGGCTTTCGCCGCGGTCATGAGCGCCCGCGATGCGCCCGCTTCAACACCAGCTTGGTACGTCTGAAACGTTTCCGGGGCGTTTTGTCTGGATTGTGAGGAAAGGCTTCAACACCAGCTTGGTACGTCTGAAACCGGCCACCCCACGACGGACGACACGCCGTGTCAGAACCGCTTCAACACCAGCTTGGTACGTCTGAAACAAGAACTGGAAATCATCGGTGAAGTGACGACCCGGTAGCTTCAACACCAGCTTGGTACGTCTGAAACCCAAATTATCAAGTCAGTTCCGGCGACGCGGTGTAGCTTCAACACCAGCTTGGTACGTCTGAAACGACATGCAGTCGACGACCGTCTCGCCGAACTTGAAGCTTCAACACCAGCTTGGTACGTCTGAAACGGCTCCGGATGCGTGAGCCCAAGGCACTCCGGTGGCTTCAACACCAGCTTGGTACGTCTGAAACTGCCATCACCCTCCACGGACGATAAATGTCGTCGTTGCTTCAACACCAGCTTGGTACGTCTGAAACCGGGGCTATATCCTCATCCGGATCTCGAGTCCAATGCTTCAACACCAGCTTGGTACGTCTGAAACGCGCTGACGCGAGGGTCACATATCAAGCATGGCAGCGGAGCTTCAACACCAGCTTGGTACGTCTGAAACACTAAGAGTCCATGTTGGCCGATACCGGCCACTCTATGCTTCAACACCAGCTTGGTACGTCTGAAACGAGGTCGCCTCTGCCTGCTTGCTATCTGGACTATCGCTTCAACACCAGCTTGGTACGTCTGAAACGGGTGGTCGAGTGGGTTAGAACCCGGACCAGAGCGAGCTTCAACACCAGCTTGGTACGTCTGAAACCACGTTCTTGCGAATCGGCGGCAAGTCCACCGACTCGCTTCAACACCAGCTTGGTACGTCTGAAACCGCCTTTCGTCTGTGAGAACCCGAGTCGCTTCATCGCTTCAACACCAGCTTGGTACGTCTGAAACCGGGATATCCGATGAGGTGGCCCTAATGGGACTTATCGCTTCAACACCAGCTTGGTACGTCTGAAACCGTGACGATGTCGTAGTTGAACAGTTCGATGAGGCCCGCTTCAACACCAGCTTGGTACGTCTGAAACGGTTTACACTTCCCTCCGAGCGGATGTATGCCTCCGGCTTCAACACCAGCTTGGTACGTCTGAAACCCGCGGTCGCCTCGAACTCGTGGTCACAACCGTTGGCTTCAACACCAGCTTGGTACGTCTGAAACTATCGCGGAGTGACGACCGACTGACGGAGAGTGTGCTTCAACACCAGCTTGGTACGTCTGAAACGTTATTTCGTTCCCGTCGTGGAACGTATTGAGTTGGCGCTTCAACACCAGCTTGGTACGTCTGAAACTCCGCGCTTTTTCTCAGACTCGTTAGCCACGCGAAGCTTCAACACCAGCTTGGTACGTCTGAAACCAGTCCAAAAGGGAGCGACATGGTTAGTTACCTCAGCTTCAACCCCAGCTTGGTACGTCTGAAACCAGGACACGGTCGGAGACCTCGATGTCACCGTCCGACGCTTCAACACCAGCTTGGTACGTCTGAAACGGTCGACCCCGTCCCCGACGACCGCCAAGAGGTGCCGGCTTCAACACCAGCTTGGTACGTCTGAAACGTGACGTCTGATGGGATGTTAGCGGGCGAGACTGAGCTTCAACACCAGCTTGGTACGTCTGAAACAAGTGCGAAGAAACTATCTGACGACCACATCTATCGCTTCAACACCAGCTTGGTACGTCTGAAACTTTCTCAGACTCGTTAGTCCCCCGAACAGTCCACTGCTTCAACACCAGCTTGGTACGTCTGAAACTCGGTCTCCAGAGGAGACGTGTCCCTGATGACCCGTGCTTCAACACCAGCTTGGTACGTCTGAAACCCCGGTCGAAATTCCCCCCTCAAGGCTCATAACTGTTGTTTACAAGGACTAGTTTCCATCGACCCTCAGTAGCGGGTTCGTTTAAGTAGGTTGATGGTCAGATGAGCCGATGGTCATCCATTGGGTCAGAGCCATAGATTTTCCGATTCAACCAGTTGTCGTCTCGTAGTTGGTACAGAATCACAGATTCGTTCGGCTTAACTGTCTCTTCAATTTCTTCGGTTAAAACCGCATACTGCGCATCAGTCAATTCACCTTCACAAACAGAATTTTGCACGTGTGTGAGATATCGTCGAAGCAGAGAGAGCATCAGCTGAGTTCGCTCTGCTTCCATATCATATACTGCAATGACGTACATTACCACCACCTTTTGAACGGCTCATACTCTTTGTCACCAATCACGTGTTTATGTAATTTGTACGCCTCTAAGCGCAACAGATACTGATACGAAACGTGGCGTTTCAGCGTTGGATGCTCAACGGTACGCTCTAAAGTTTCCTCAAATTCGCGTACGAACAGTCGTCGACCGCTGGTAGTTAACAGACAACCGTTCATTCCACTATCAAAATCGTCCTCAGTTATCTGTTTTCGATTGAGTAAACGGAAGATCAGGCGATCAACGATAAGCGGCTTGAAAAGTTCACTCAAGTCCAAACAGAGTGAGTATCTTCTCTCTGCTGGTTCGTGTAGGTAGCTAATTGTGGGGTCCAGATGTGTTGAGTAGATTTCGGTGAGAATCGCGCTATAGAGTAAGCTGTTACCGAACGAAATGAGTGAGTTTACTTCGTTCGGTGGTGGTCGGAATTCCCGTTTAATGAACGGAAGGCTGTCCGGGGTAACCTCTCGAAAGAGACTGTAATACTCACTACGAATTGAACCTTCGATGCCACGGAGCGTATTAACGTCGTCTGATTCAGGGACAGCAGACAGACGTTCCTCAATACGATCCACAATAGAGGTGAGACCATCCTGCTTACGAGCGTAATATCTCACGTTTGAGATCATCTCTCGAGCAGCCCCGGTGACGATTGCTCGTGCAATTGGAAGCCGTTCTGCTGTTCGTGCGTAATGTAGCGCTTGATCAACTGTTGACCGGCCTGAAACGAGTGATTTACGCGGCATATACGTTCCAGCGTAGTAATCTTGCCAATTGAACACGTGCATGACAATTCCCTGTTGGCTGAGGAAGTCTAAGGCGCGTGTATTGAAGTCCAGCTGGCCATGGCAGTACAGCGAGCCAACGTTCTCTACCGGAAGATAATGTGGGCCACTACCCTCTTCCGTGATGACACGGAGTGTATTCTGATCGCGCTCAAACCGTCCGTTTTTGAACAGGTGATAGCTCTGTCTCATGATTAGACCCAACAAAAGTCGTGATAGGCACACGTGTCGCAGATTGGCTTCAACTCAGGGTCTGGTGGCGCCGGGCGTTCAATAATCTCCTGTATCTCCGGGATTATTTTGCAGATATNACGACAGTTGACCATCGACGTCTAGGCCTTTGTTGGTCTTCAAATACCAGAGATAGAATTTAAGCTGCCACTCACCGGGCTGTTCGAGTTTGCTGGATCGCTTGATTTCTACAACAGTTCCATCTTCAAGCACGTCAATTGCGATCGTACCGTCAATGAATACTCTCCGGCGACCGTCGGGGTAGGTCGTGTCATCAATCTTCGAACCGTGCACGATACCAGTATTTGACCGGTCAACATCGAGCTTGTTCGAATAAAACCACAGTTCTCGATGACACGTGTGGTAGTACTTAACCATCAGTCCGGTCACATCTCGGCTCATAAGAGCCTCGACTCCACTGTAGATTCGGGGAGGCGAAGCCCTGTTTTTTCGCTGTACCACGCTTTGTACTCCTCCTTATGGGCCGGAAGCAAGTAGACACCAAGTTCGTCGTCGGGGAGTGGCAATCGTTTGATTTTCTCAGATCGTTCTGAACGCGGTGAGTAAAGGTTCACACTTACGACGCAATCGTAGAAATCCGGCTTTAACTCGCGAGCACGCGCTCGTTTATTATATCTTACTGCTTGGGCATAATCGTCGTACAACTCGTGGTCTGATTCCGCGCTGTCTGATCCAACGACAAATACGTCGACAGAGAAAGAGTCAGGGATTAGCCTTATTCTCGCACTGTCGAACTGCCACCGTTGTAGTTCTGGAATTGAGCCATCAGTATTCTTTATATTTGATAATTCTGAAAAGTAAGAAGACACAACCTCAGTAGTTACCACCGATTCACTCAGCGAAGTAGAACCACTAAGAACGTTAGTGAATGCACGGCGCGTCGCATCGAGACGGGGGGAATCGTAGATCGCAGTTGCTGGTTCAGTTCCATCATCGTCAACTAAACAGACAAAATCTACCCGACCACCACTACCACCGATTGCGTGTCGATTACAACGACCTGCTGCTTGGACAAGCGAGTCTAGTGGTGCAAAGTCTCTGATGACGATATCGAAGTCTAGGTCAACNATTGCGTGTCGATTACAACGACCTGCTGCTTGGACAAGCGAGTCTAGTGGTGCAAAGTCTCTGATGACGATATCGAAGTCTAGGTCAACACCCGCCTCAATAACCTGTGTACTTACAACGACACGCTGTTCCCTGTCAGTACTTCGGAGTGCAGTAATTCGATCTCGGCGATCTCGAGGACGGACCGCGCTGGAGAGATATTCTAATCGAAGTTCCTTGGAGTCGGTCTGTAGTTGGGAACGAATCGAGTCGAACACTTGTCTTGCAGATCCGATCGTGTTGCAGACAACGAGTACGTCAGACGGAGAAGAACGAACTTCAGAGACAACCCGCTCGCTCAACGTTTCAATCGAGAGGGGCTGGTCAAAGACGCTATCGTCGATCTCGAATCTAACACGGTCAAGCTGTTCGAAATAGTCATCTGCGTTGGGGACGAGTGACGGTGCGTCAGCGAATATTCCCGGCTGAGTCGCGGTCATCGCAATGAACGTGCAACCCCAGTCGGCAGCAAGTTGCTCACAACAAGCCCGCACAACGTCCCAGTACTTTGTGGGAATCGCCTGCACTTCGTCAAGAATAATCACCGCGTCTCTGAGATTCGGCAGCTTGATTGATTGGCTATTGGACGGAACAACGAGACTTTCGAGTAACTGCACGAACGTCGTAGTCGTTACTTCACTCTCCCATCGATTTGTGAGCATCAAGTCGCGCCAAAACTCACCGTCAGTTGCCTCGGAGTCATGGCTCCCCGTGACATAATCGTCTCGAGAGCGATAGTGGTGCTTGAGTAGGACTTCAGGGATACTCTCAACACCAGCGTGTTCGAGAACTTCGCTGAATACTTCGAAGTTCTGGTCGATAATCGAGGTAAACGGAAGTGCATAGACGATTCGTGGCCTATTTTCTTCGGCCAGTTGCTTCCGCTGACGGATCTGTAGTGCTAAATCGAGGGCAGTGAGCGTTTTACCACTACCCGTTGGTAACGTGAGTGTGAGGATACCAGGGAGTGAGTCAAAATCACGTAACTGATCACGTGCACTCTCTCGAGCATCAGCACGGAGTTGGTCAATCGTCTCTGCACTCGGAGAACCAAACCGGTCTTGAATGTACGATTCGACTGCATCCGCTGGCACGTGTTTCCGAGAGGGGAGGTCATACCCAGCCGCGTTCAACTTATCGGCGGCAACGAGTTGTGAAAATAATTCTACGACTTGAAACGAGGAGTCAAGTGGCTGCTCACTAACGCTACCAGCATACGACAGCGATTCCGCGACATCTTTGATATACTGACTGGACTTGATCCACGTACAGAAAGATTCGATATCGAGTTCGATACCGAGATCGTCGTAGAGTGTTTGGACCTGTGTTCGCCGCGTCAAGATGTCCTCAGCCTGTTGGACATACGTCTCTCGAGGAGCATTAGAAGCGAAGAGCGTGCGTTGAAACGTTTCTCCGGTATCTATCAACGGAGAGTGATGCCGAGAGATCACGAGCCACCCCATTGCACACTCTCTGAGAGAGAACCCTTCCGCACGGAGTGCGTGAAAACACGCGAGTCCAGAAATCGCGCTGTGATTCGTGAGTTGGCTCTGTGGTCGATCGTCCGCTAGATACTCTTGGAAATATCGGGTTGCCTTCCCGAAGTCGTGGCAGGCACCAACAATATACCGAAGCCGTTGTGCTGACTCTGCACGACCCTCAGCACAACTGTCGGCAACATCTTGGAGATGTCTCTTTAGAGTCGTCTCAGGATGTGAGAGCAGTTCATCCGAACACAACTGTCTCACCACCAACCTGTGCATAATTGATGTCTCGTATCTCGATGCTCTGTCCATTCCGTTCGTACGTCACCGTCTGGAAGCCGTCAGACACACGACCGTCAGCCGTCGAGCGCATGAATCCTGGTACGCGTTCAGTAACATACCTACTCTCAGAATCGGGGACAATTCCCAGACTTTCACCGGGGATGACCGAATCGACTACTGCGTCCCCTTGTCCCCGCTGAATCTCGTATCTCCCCTGGAAGTCGTGTGTTGCGAGATGCTCACTTAATCCCAGTGAGAGTGCGTAGTGTGACTTGCCAGCAACGAGATATTGCTCGAGTTTATCCATCAACCTCTCGTCATCTAACGAAACGTACAGCCGATATTCTGGATCGCAGAGCGTTTCAAAGACGTTCTGCTGCCGTTGGCTCGTCACGAATCTCCCGGGACGTGCACCCTTGGTCTTCGAAGAGCTACCTTCAGTAGTGAGAATGTTGATCCCAAGTGAGATCCGCCGAATCGGCGAACGAAGCTGAACAGCGATNCCCTTGGTCTTCGAAGAGCTACCTTCAGTAGTGAGAATGTTGATCCCAAGTGAGATCCGCCGAATCGGCGAACGAAGCTGAACAGCGATCCGACTCGATTCCCGACTAAAGGTGTCGTAGTAACTATCTCGATCGAGGCCGAGAATCGCGGCGGTCATTCCAGCAACTGTTGTTCGAGGAGGGATGCCAAACGTCTGAGCTGGTGATGTCGTCTCAGGCTTCCGAAAGTGTGCGAAGTCTCCGCTCACATCGAAGACGAGGCACGACTCACTCATACGTAATCGTTACCGAATCGGAACCGACGGCTTCCCCGAGTGCCTTCTCGAGTATCTCTGCCTCACCGTGCTCACCGTCAAACTGTATTTGGAGTCGACGGCTCGCTCGAACGACGACAGTCGCGATGTCGTCGGCATCATCGGCTAACGTGGCTACGAGATCATCGATAACAAGGTCGAGGTCGCTAATGTCTCGCATCGCTTTCGGACCCTCAACACGAGGATTAAGATCGATTGTTCGGTGTAGGTCTCCCGAGTGGTACGCATCTTCGTCGTACTCGACTCGAAGAAGGAGTCGCGGCTCGTGACCTCGCTTCGAAGACGTGTTAGTTTGTGATCGGAGACCCTGCCAAAGTGCATCTTCGAGCGACTCAACATCAGCTTCCGTTAGACGGGTGTCTGTTGCAGCATGCTCGTCGATGACTCCATGGAATCGAATTAGTGCGTACGCCAGACGGTGTTCAGAGAACATATTCCCGCCAGCGCCCCCCTCTTCGCTGTCAGCAGAGAGAACCGAGGTCTTTCCGTGCGTCGTTTCGTGAACAGGATGCATCGAGCGACCGAAACCGAACTGCACCGGGCCGGTGTAGGAACCGTCGACTGGTGAGTCGTCGAAGGCCATACTGTCTCCGAACAACCGGATGTCTGTCACCTCGTCGAGGAATGCAGCCTCCAATTCTTCGTCGGTGTATCCCTCGTCCAGACCGGCATTCTCGAGGATTGTCTGGTAGCGGTCTCCTTTGTCGTCCCGCTGCCCACTCCCGGATTTCTTCACAAAAATCGTCTCTCCTTGTCGGTCAAGATAATCCCGAACGTACCGCTTGAGTCGAACGTCGGTCACGATCGCTTCTTCGGTGTAGTCGTCGACTCGGGGACGATTCTCTTCGGTCAGCGGGTCGCCGTTGGGATTCGCATCAACAGCATCGTAGAGATACACGATTTCAGAGCGGTTCGACACGGTTTCGATTTCGTTGGACATGAATTACTCCTCCTGTGAGGACGTGGCTGCGATGGGTTGGTCGTCTGTGGTACTCTCGTCTGCATCGGCACGGTTTTCGCGAGCAATACTCGCGATTCGAGGGCCAGCGTTCACGCCGAGAATGAAATGATACTGTAGCTCATCTCTCGTCGCATTCCAGCCGTCTTCACGGCCTGCCAGAACAGCATCGTGGAACAGTTCTTCAGCGTCGCTCCACGGAAT
>NZ_AOLJ01000010.1 GCF_000336775.1 Haloferax gibbonsii ATCC 33959
GAGTTGTTCGACGTCGCGATTCTGGATGAACGTTCGGTTGAGTCCACGTCGCTTCTGCCAGTTCGAAAGTTGCGCGGCGGCCGCACCGAGGACAAACGCCTCCTGACGTCCAGGCGACTCGCTAATACTCTCGTGAGCAGCGATGAACTCGCCGAGTCCTTCGCCGAATGTCGTGAACTCACCGGTGATGTTGCTTGGAATCATTGCTAAGGATGTTCGTGAATCCGAGAGAACGCCTAACTCGGCGAGGACTCTCAGAAGGCCGTAGGCCCGCAGGGCGTGGAAACCATCATACGGGTAATCNGTTCGTGAATCCGAGAGAACGCCTAACTCGGCGAGGACTCTCAGAAGGCCGTAGGCCCGCAGGGCGTGGAAACCATCATACGGGTAATCACTCGTCTCGTCGTCTTTCACTCGTTTGTTGAACCGTGCGACCGCTTCCCGTGTGAGCGCACTCACGAGCGCGTCGTACTGGATTGTTGAGTCCGTGAGAATCGATTGCGTGAACTCGACCCACTGGTTTTGGTCTCCAATTCGGCTCCCCTCGTGGTCGCTATCGGAAACCTCACACAGGAGACCGAAGAGCCACATCCCGGTGAAAATCTGCTTCTCACTCGGTACTCTGAACGAGTCGGTGTCGACGAGCAAACGGTTCTCGAAGACCGGGTTCGAGCTGTGGATGCGCTCGTAGCTTTCCGCGATAGCATCCAGTTGGTTGACTGAGACACCGTCAATCCATCCGACACCGTGTGTTTTCGCACTATCTCGATAGTAATGGACGAACGCGAGTCTGAGAATTGGCTCTTTGATTCCGAGTTCTTCAACGAAGGTACGGTGAACGCTCCACGCATTCTGGAGCGGCCGGTCCGTGTCCTCCTTGAGCAACTCTTCTCGTGAGTTCCGAATCAGTTCACGGAGAGCCTCCTCTCCTTCTGGTGTCGGTAGCGCGTAGGGGATAACCCGACATCTGATTCCGGGTGCGCCGAAGGACTGCCGACTCAGGAAGCGGTCGGTTGCAACCTCGATGTTCAGAATGCAGTCGCCACAGAGCGGCCGCGATTGCCACGCCTTCGAGGCGTTGTAGAACGGGAACGGCCATTGCTTCTTACTCGTGTACATCTGGTCGAGCTTCGCACCGAGACCATAGGTCTCAGTCCGAGTGTCGCAGACAGCACACACGGCTTCACCACGAGAGTCAGTCGCACTCTGTGAGTCTTCCGAGAGGGCATCCGAGTAGGCCACGAACGTCGCCTTCGCAAACTCCTCGATTTCGCCGGGATACCGACCTTGACCGCCTGACTGGATTCGAATAGTCAGAAGCGCTTTGTACTCAATTTCCTCGTCGTACCGTTCAACATCTGACTGAATCTCGTCTTCATACTTTTCGAAAGCCTCGTCGAGGGCCTGGAGGAGTGGTTCGTCCCGCTCCGCCCCCAGACTCTCGTCTGTCGGCCAAGAGAACATCCGTTCCAGTTCGGTCAGGACGCTACTACTCGCCCGCTGTGTCAGACTGTGGTCGTACTGGTTGTACCGATTGACGTACCCATACTTGACTGCCATCTCGAGTGGCGTGTCCGGGTCAACCGTCCGAGCACCACGGTACTCTAATCCATCGCCGTCCCCATCAAAGTCAAGGACGACGACGGAGTGGACCTCTTGATTACCGGCGAGTGCATCAGGGTCGCTACAAGCGACGTATTTCGTCGGAAACTCTTCGGCAGCGATCTCGTCACCGATGACCGAGAGCGCTTGGAGGAGCATTAGATGTCCTCCGTCCGATTGATAAAGCCGAATCCCAACCCGTTGAGTTCGCCGAGCCCGGCGTCAAGCGCCAGGTTCAGAATCCGGCGATGAGCAGCGCTTCGGATCTCATAGTCGAATTCCCACTCAGTTCCGACGTAGGTCACGTCACCGTCTGCATAGGTGACAGGCTTCGGAACAACTTTCTGGAACGAGTAGCCGCTGAAATATGGCGGACTCGGGGCAGATTCGTCGTACACACGTTCGTACTTCTTCTGTAGGTTCCCGTAGAGGGAGTCGAAGAACAGGTCCATGCCGTGTTCGGGTCGCCAGTACGTCCGGTCGTACTCTGTCTCAATCCCGTACTCTGCGGCGGTCTCAGTCCCGAATCGAATGATGATTGGGGTCCCTGTGGTGAGCGACCCGGATTCACCAACTTTCGGGTCGAGTGTAAACGCCTCTTCCGCTCGGAGGGGCATCTCCCCGATATTCACCTCCGGCTCAGAACAGAGTCCATAGGCGACCGACGTCACCAGATCTTGGTCCGATGCTGCGAAGATGAGACTTCGGGAGTCGCCTGCTTCGGCATCCCGAGGGGGAAAAATGTTCGAATAACTGAACGTCTTCGGCCCCTCGTCGAGGACTGCCCCGTATCCGTTGTCACGGAGGTCGTTGTACAACCGTCCCTGTAACTTGTGATTGTATGTATTGTCGTACGCAAAATCCCTCTCTGCGCGTAGTTTGACGAGTGTTCTCATTTCATATTTCACAGGAAAATCGTGGCAACTAAGCATAAAGTTTTGGTAGGTGAAAAATGGCCGTGAACTCGAGGCAAGGTGTCAAGTCGATACTGGCGGCTCGATGTCGATTCAGTATCTGTTTGGTTCGTCTGAAACGAACTTCTTCATGCACTCCGGTCGAGTGGCGAGCGGTTCCAACACCAGTTTGGTTCGTCTGAAACCGTGTCGGAGCCCGCGAAGACCCATCTGACTACGCGGCTTCAACACCAGCTTGGTTCGTCTGAAACTCGCGCCAGGCATGTTCGCCGTCTCGAATCTCCGGTGCTTCAACACCAGCTTGGTTCGTCTGAAACCATGAATTGCTGATATCGCGGCGATGCGATTAGCTGGCTTCAACACCAGCTTGGTTCGTCTGAAACAGGCCCAGGAACTCCTCGACACCAAAGAGGGCGCAGCTTCAACACCAGCTTGGTTCGTCTGAAACATGTTAGACCTGATGCAAGGGTTCGTAGCTTCCATAGCTTCAACACCAGCTTGGTTCGTCTGAAACGCCTCATCAGCCTCGGACTCTCTCGACGCCGAAGCTTCAAC
>NZ_AOLJ01000011.1 GCF_000336775.1 Haloferax gibbonsii ATCC 33959
CCAGCTTGGTTCGTCTGAAACCCTCGGGAGAGCGCGTCGGGCCGGTGGTTCTGAATGAGCTTCAACACCAGCTTGGTTCGTCTGAAACACGCCTTCGCAGCCAGCGGCGGCGTCGGGTCCGTGCTTCAACACCAGCTTGGTTCGTCTGAAACCCGATACACGGCGGTCGCCCTCCGCCGGCGCGACGTCGCTTCAACACCAGCTTGGTTCGTCTGAAACAAGTCAATGTTCTCGTACGGTGTGGAACTCTACTCGCGCTTCAACACCAGCTTGGTTCGTCTGAAACTGTCGCTCGAGGGTCGAGAAACGTCGGTGAGAAGCTTCAACACCAGCTTGGTTCGTCTGAAACGGGTGTTGAAACCGTCGACGACTTGAGCCAAGAGCTTCAACACCAGCTTGGTTCGTCTGNGCTTCAACACCAGCTTGGTTCGTCTGAAACGGGTGTTGAAACCGTCGACGACTTGAGCCAAGAGCTTCAACACCAGCTTGGTTCGTCTGAAACCGGGAAGCCGACCCGGACGATTAGCTGGCGAAACGCTTCAACACCAGCTTGGTTCGTCTGAAACGGTGCTCGACGGTGATGTCGAACGAGACCGAATCGCGCTTCAACACCAGCTTGGTTCGTCTGAAACCCACTGGTTCTGGGCCACGTCTGGCTTCCATCAAAGCTTCAACACCAGCTTGGTTCGTCTGAAACGAGTGCATTCCTGATATCCGAACATTCCGCCGTGAAGCTTCAACACCAGCTTGGTTCGTCTGAAACCGGCGGAGGTGACCGATGAGCGCCGGCGCTGGGAGGCTTCAACACCAGCTTGGTTCGTCTGAAACGNCACCAGCTTGGTTCGTCTGAAACCGGCGGAGGTGACCGATGAGCGCCGGCGCTGGGAGGCTTCAACACCAGCTTGGTTCGTCTGAAACGTGTAGTCCACGAAGGGCGTCACCATCGCCCCATGGCTTCAACACCAGCTTGGTTCGTCTGAAACGCTTGAGCGTTTTCGAGATGGGCGCGAATGATGTCGTGCTTCAACACCAGCTTGGTTCGTCTGAAACAAACAGTACGTCAACGACGCGCTCCGGCAGCTGGTGAGCTTCAACACCAGCTTGGTTCGTCTGAAACACGGAACCGTTGCATGGCTCGGCTGGGGTGGAACGGGCTTCAACACCAGCTTGGTTCGTCTGAAACTCGGGAGAGACCAGATTCTCGCCGTGTCCATCGGGTCGGCTTCAACACCAGCTTGGTTCGTCTGAAACGCCGCCGTCCTGGTCGCCGCCCGTCCTCGACGAGAGGCTTCAACCCCAGCTTGGTTCGTCTGAAACTTATTATCGAGGAATCGACCCGTATTGGGCTCCATGCTTCAACACCAGCTTGGTTCGTCTGAAACAGTGTCGTGGGTGGCATACGGAGCTTGATTATCCTGCTTCAACACCAGCTTGGTTCGTCTGAAACTCGGCGCGGCTTCCATACCACGTTCATACACCCTATGCTTCAACACCAGCTTGGTTCGTCTGAAACGGCGGCGAACGTCGCGGCGAGGTAGCCGAGCGATGGCTTCAACACCAGCTTGGTTCGTCTGAAACGAGACCGACGACACTCCCGACGAGCCGGAAGACGAGCTTCAACACCAGCTTGGTTCGTCTGAAACCCGAGGACCCGGGCGAAGTAAGATTGATCGTGAGTGCTTCAACACCAGCTTGGTTCGTCTGAAACTGTGACTGCGGTCGAACGTCTTGCCCCGTCGTTCGTGGCTTCAACACCAGCTTGGTTCGTCTGAAACCGCCCATCCAGCGGGCGCGTCGTCGTCGGTGTAGAAGCTTCAACACCAGCTTGGTTCGTCTGAAACCGGTGGAGGCCGTAGCGCCTGCGGACGATGACGAGGCTTCAACACCAGCTTGGTTCGTCTGAAACTGCTCCCCTCGGCGTGGTAGAACGTCTCTTCACGCTGCTTCAACACCAGCTTGGTTCGTCTGAAACCCCCTGCTGGCTCTCGTCGATCTTCACCTCCAGCGCGCTTCAACACCAGCTTGGTTCGTCTGAAACGAACGGAATGCCAATCGGCATTGCGGTGCTTGGTGAGCTTCAACACCAGCTTGGTTCGTCTGAAACGACCGTCACTGACTCATCGTACTCGAACGGGGTTCGCTTCAACCCCAGCTTGGTTCGTCTGAAACATGAGACCCTCGCCGAGGTCCATCCGAGACGTCACGTGCTTCAACACCAGCTTGGTTCGTCTGAAACGCTTCCAGAAAGTGACTCGAATCGTCAAACGTCGAGCTTCAACACCAGCTTGGTTCGTCTGAAACCCCAACGACCTCCTCAACGAGACGACGGTCGTTGAAGCTTCAACACCAGCTTGGTTCGTCTGAAACCCAAGCCCTGTCAAACGGTACTGAGTTCATCTACTGCTTCAACACCAGCTTGGTTCGTCTGAAACTCGTTTACGTACGCGCGCGTATGGGTTCCCATGTGAGGCTTCAACCCCAGCTTGGTTCGTCTGAAACAACGAGGTCTTCCCCTCGCCAGGCTCAGAGTGAGCCGCTTCAACACCAGCTTGGTTCGTCTGAAACGCTCGCCGTGTCGGTTTCCGACCCGTTCGTCGGATACGCTTCAACACCAGCTTGGTTCGTCTGAAACGCGTTTGCACTTGTGCCGATTGTTGGGGCGCTCAGCTTCAACACCAGCTTGGTTCGTCTGAAACCCCCGAGGAAGATAACCGCGTCACCGACCGCTGGAAGCTTCAACACCAGCTTGGTTCGTCTGAAACTCGTTCGACCCGGACGCCTCTAGCTCTGTGGCGGGGCTTCAACACCAGCTTGGTTCGTCTGAAACCACGAGCCGTTCGTTGTTTGACCATTTTCGTCTTGTGGCTTCAACACCAGCTTGGTTCGTCTGAAACCGTCAGTCGCCTTGCGGACGATGCCCGACACCTGGACGCTTCAACACCAGCTTGGTTCGTCTGAAACTCTCGACCACCTCTCTGTTGCAGGTCCGCGTCGACGCTTCAACACCAGCTTGGTTCGTCTGAAACACGCCGATTGCCGTCACGGCGGGCGACGTTCCGGGCTTCAACACCAGCTTGGTTCGTCTGAAACTCGTTGAGTCGTCGATCTGCCCGCCCCTGCTCGTGCTTCAACACCAGCTTGGTTCGTCTGAAACGAGTGAAAGTGAACGCCGGGGGCTTAGGCGCTCTTGCGGCTTCAACACCAGCTTGGTTCGTCTGAAACCGTCGCGTACCAAAAGCCGAAAACGTCGAAGCGTGGCTTCAACACCAGCTTGGTTCGTCTGAAACTGGGCGAGTTCTGCGACCTCGTCCCGGTAGTAGCTGTTGCTTCAACACCAGCTTGGTTCGTCTGAAACAACCGAATTAGCCCCGATCATCGACCATGCAACGGGCTTCAACACCAGCTTGGTTCGTCTGAAACTCCCCGGTGGCGCAACCAACGAAGTCACGTCCACGAGGCTTCAACACCAGCTTGGTTCGTCTGAAACTATTCGTTGGCCTCCAATTCACCGCGAAGGTCGTCGCTTCAACACCAGCTTGGTTCGTCTGAAACGACCGTCTCGATGAGGAGATGCGGGTCCGAGGGCGTGCTTCAACACCAGCTTGGTTCGTCTGAAACCAGTTCCGTTGCCCCCTGCGAGCCCGGCCGTCGCCCCAACGACGACGCTTCAACACCAGCTTGGTTCGTCTGAAACCCGACGGTGGCGAGAGTAAGACCCAATGGAAACAGGCTTCAACACCAGCTTGGTTCGTCTGAAACGCCGACGAGGGCGTCGCCAAGATCACGGCGATCAACGCTTCAACACCAGCTTGGTTCGTCTGAAACCGTGACTATTTGGTTCCGACGCGCGGCGGGGATGGAGCTTCAACNATCACGGCGATCAACGCTTCAACACCAGCTTGGTTCGTCTGAAACCGTGACTATTTGGTTCCGACGCGCGGCGGGGATGGAGCTTCAACACCAGCTTGGTTCGTCTGAAACACGGTCAACTGGCGCGACATCGCCCAAACGACGTACGGGCTTCAACACCAGCTTGGTTCGTCTGAAACCACGCGACCGTCGGGCGCACCGGCGTTCGTCGAAACGGCTTCAACACCAGCTTGGTTCGTCTGAAACCGCGCGCGTGCCGTCCTCAACCACATCCCGTATTTATGCTTCAACACCAGCTTGGTTCGTCTGAAACTGGCCGAGCACCGCGAGAGCGAGTCCTACGACATCGCTTCAACACCAGCTTGGTTCGTCTGAAACCAGTCGTCGTACTCCTCGCCGAAGCCGGGGAGTTTGCTTCAACACCAGCTTGGTTCGTCTGAAACACCCCGACCGGGCGCGTCTTGAAGCGAACGAGGAGAGCTTCAACACCAGCTTGGTTCGTCTGAAACTCGCGCTCAAGGCGATGTTCGGTTGGGAGTGCTTGTCCAGCTTCAACACCAGCTTGGTTCGTCTGAAACGGGGGCGCGGAAGTCCGGTTTGGGAACAACAAACTGCTTCAACACCAGCTTGGTTCGTCTGAAACCCCTGATTGTAGTTGATGGTCACGGACTGGACGCGCTTCAACACCAGCTTGGTTCGTCTGAAACCCCGGTCAAAATTCTACTCTCAAAGCCCATAACTGTTGTTTACAGGCGCTAGTTTCCATCGACCTTCAGTAGCGGGTTTGTTTAAGTAGGTCGATGGAAGATGCTGCAGTATCGGCCAATCCGGACACCACCCAATCATCCCTTTCTAACCAACCGGCCTCAGTTAGCATGCCGTGCTCACAGCTACACCAACAGAATCAGTCGTCGCCGAGCGCCTCAACGTCGTCGGCGTCAACCCTTCCAGCGAGGAAGTCGCGACCGAAGTCCGTGAGTTCGTAGATTCCGTTCGTGTTGGTGAAGAAGCCGGCGTCCTCGAGTACGCGAACGCGCTGGTTGACGTACTTTCGGTTGTAGTCGATGTTGTAGGCAAGCGATTTCGCCGTCACTCCGACGTCGTGCTCGTCGTAGAACATCAGTATCTCGTAGTCAACGGGAGAGAACCACGAAATTCGCTCAACCATTTCTCTTGTATTGTCGACGGACATGAGCCAAAAATCACACCTATCGGTAACAAGTGTATTGACGATAGGTTTGTCTAATTTTGTACTATCGTCAATAGGATTTATATCCAATGCGTCTCAAGGTGGATACAGACGACCCTCGTCGGTGCTTACAGGTCTGGTAGAAACTCCGGCCCCCTGCTGAGACAGGAGCCCGGTAAGGGTCGTCGCGACAGCCAATGACGACCGAACTAACCCACTCGCGGGGGCGAGATAAACCCCGCGACCCGAAAGAGGAATCACCGTCCAACTGCCCCGTCTGCACCACGCCAATCGAGGGCTTCACCNCCCACTCGCGGGGGCGAGATAAACCCCGCGACCCGAAAGAGGAATCACCGTCCAACTGCCCCGTCTGCACCACGCCAATCGAGGGCTTCACCACCTCGGCACCCGGCAGCCACACCGTCGTCCCGTGCGGGTGCGAACTCGGATTCGTTCGTGCGAGCGACCTCACCGGAGGCAACCGATGAGCGACTGGGAATCCCCGGTCCCCGACGCGCAAGCGAACGCCGGCGCGAACGAACTCGCCGTCACGCTCGACATCGAATCGACGACCGTCAGGGGAAGCATCTCCGCGGAGGTCGAAGACCGCGTGAACCACCTCTACGTCGAGGTCGCTCACGGCTCGGTCATCTTCGAGGTCGGCGAGGAGTTCCGAAGCCTCAGTACGGCGACGACGTTCACGCCCGAACAGGCCCNCCTCTACGTCGAGGTCGCTCACGGCTCGGTCATCTTCGAGGTCGGCGAGGAGTTCCGAAGCCTCAGTACGGCGACGACGTTCACGCCCGAACAGGCCCGGGCGCTCGCGACCGCGCTGGAAGCCGCCGCCGAACGCGCCAGCGAGTTCCGCGACGGGCTCATCGTCCGCAAGTACAACCTCGCCGGAGGCGGCGAATGATTCCCACCGAGGCCGTCCCGCCGCGGGGGAACTGCGGGCGCTTCGAGGCCGACGTCGACGAGGACGCCGATACCGACCTCCCGGACCACCTCGTTCCGGTCACGAACCCGAACCACACTGCCTACTGCACGGTCTGCGGCTTCTGGATTACCGTCGGCCCGGACCGCACGGAGNACCACCTCGTTCCGGTCACGAACCCGAACCACACTGCCTACTGCACGGTCTGCGGCTTCTGGATTACCGTCGGCCCGGACCGCACGGAGTACGGCCACGGCCGGGCGGCCAACCGCGGCCCCGACGAGGACGGTGAACGTCGCGACTGTCCCCACCGTCCCAACCGGAGGGTCGACCCATGAGCCGCGCCGAGTCGCCGCCGCGTGACACCCTGACCGAAGAGGAGCGCGAGCTATTCGAACGACTCTACGAGCAGTTCAAAGACGACGACATCGGGCGCGTGTTCGAACTCGCGCTTCAGGCTTCGTCGGAAAGAGAGAATCGCGAGGCCAACTCGTGAAGCTCCTCCGTGTCCATCATCGCCGGGCGCTCGTCGAGCGTCCGCCGAGCGCGAAGCAGGTCTCGGCGGGTGTCGGCGTCGTCCGCTTCGACCACCTTGTCGTCGATGGCGGTGCCGATGCGGTCGAGGAGCTCCTTCGACTCGATGTCGAGCGACTGGTTGCAATGGATGCAGAAGCCGCGCTCCCGCGGCGTCTCCTTCTCACAGCGCGGGCAGGTGACGGGCGCGAGTTCCTTCGTCTCCGTCTCGACGGCTTCGAGACCGTGCATGGCCGCGTACTGAATCTCTTGGGTCTCGCCGGAGAACTTCGCGACGTACCGGGAGATGACGGGCGACCCGCGGGCGCGACCCTGCCGGTCCTCGATGAACGCTTGGGACTTCTCGCGCGTCGAGAGCCAGTAGGCGTTCGACTTCCGGAAGTTCGTCGGCGTGACGGGCTTTCGAATCTCGGCGCGCTTACCCGCGGCCTTGAAGCATTGGAGGAAACGCGTGTAGCTGAACCGCTCGGGTTCGGTGAGCTTCGTCCAGAGATAGTCGTCGTGGTCGCCGGGGTGTTCGGCCAGCCAGCGCTTGACGTACGGGACGGCCACGATGAGGTGGACGTCGTGTTCGCCGCGCTTCCCGTCGACGCGGACCTTCAGCGAGTGCTTGCCGTCCGTGATGTCCTCGACGCGCATGTCGTACAGTTCGCCGCCGCGGAAGCCGCCCTCGAACTGCAGCGCGATGAGCGCCTTGTCGCGGGGGTTCCGCGCCGCCTCTATCATCGGCTCGACGTCGCGTTCGAGGTCGAGCATGTCGGCCTCGTCGGGTTCGGGCTGGTAGTCCCGGCTGGTCTTCGTCGAAATCCACGAGTGCGTGTCCGGGATGTCGTCCCCGCGGGTGACGTGCTTCGCGAAGAGCCGAAACGCCACGCGGTAGTCGCGGTTCGTCTCTTGGGAGCCGTCTTCGATGTCGTAGGTGCCGTGAATCCAGCGGACGACGACCTTCGCGGCGTCCTTGGCGTCGTAGAACGTCTCCTCGTCGTCGGCATCGCCGTCGCGTTCCCGCACGAGCGTCTCGTGGAGACACGTCTCTGCGTTCTCGCTGATGCGGACGTTGTGCCTGAGGAGCTTCTCGTGTCGGTAGTGGCCGTAGTCTTCGCGCAGCAGGCGAAGTTCGTCCGAGAAGTCGAGCAGGAGTTCGCGGTCGCGGTCACAGCCGCCGCGGGTTCCGTTCCGGAGTTTCTTCCGGAGGGTCGCGACCGACTGCTTCGGGTCGGAAGGCATGAGAGAATCGACAGCCGATGGGCTGGTAAAGGTTCAGTTGAGAGCCCTCCACCGGCTNGTCGCGACCGACTGCTTCGGGTCGGAAGGCATGAGAGAATCGACAGCCGATGGGCTGGTAAAGGTTCAGTTGAGAGCCCTCCACCGGCTCTTTCTGCCGAACTCAAACCCCAGAGATGATGGTCCACCCCGCAGCAGCCGCGTCAGAACCACGCGCCCATCTCTGAGTAGTTGTGGACGCTCCGAAAAGGCGGGCGTCGACTAACCCGTTCGAGTAGTCGCCGTGCGAACGGCGGTCAGCCCGCGTCGAAACGCCCTCGAAATCGAACCCGAGCCGGACCTAAGCGCGTCGAGACCCGAGCGCGTCTTCTCGCCCGGTTCCGACCAGTAGGCAACCACTGCACCGACGGTCGCGGCGGCGGGGCGTCGCAGGGGCGGCCTAAAATCCGATGTGTGACGTCGAACTCGGAATATCGTCGTCATCCTCGTCGTCCTCGTCGTCTCGGGCCGCGCCCTCGTAGAGATAGGTGTACTCGTCGTCAATCAGGAAGACGCCGCCGTCGGCGACCGTGACATCCACCTCGGGGAGACTGGTACCGGCCGCCTCGCCGTTTTCGCACGCGCCGGAACAGGCGTCGAACATCGACCCGTGTTTCGGGCAGATGATCTCGCCGTCGCGCATCGCCGCACCGGTCCCGCGGTCGAACCGCTGGTTCTCGTGGGTGCACGTGTTCGGCCACGCTTCGATGCCCGACTCGTCGTCGCATCGGACGAGGATGAGCTCTTTCGTCCGCGAATACGCGTCCTCCGCGGTGAACAGGTACGACCCGTTTTCGGGGACGTCGTCTACGGCCGCGACTCGGGTTCCATCGACCATCGGACACAGCTATCGACCGGGTCGAAAAGTAGCTATCGGCGCCGGCGAAACGGGTGCCCGAACCGCCTCCGTCGGCTACGCCGAGGTAAATCGGTCCCAAACGACCCGACAGTCGCTACAGAGGAATCCGGTGAACTCGTCTACCGCGTGTCTCCGAACCGTCGTATCCCGTCCGCACCGTTCACACCACATACCCACTCGTTCGGCGGAATATCGTATTGTTATGAATCTCATATCCGCTGACTCGACGCTCGGCGGGGCTGGGGTGCGGAATGTCGGTCAGCGGTCCCCGTCGAGGTTCACACCGCAGACGCCCGCTTCGTCGCCCATCTTCTCCACGCCGGGTGCGAACCGTCCCAACTCCCACGTGGGGTCGTGTCCGGTCTCCGCGCGATGTTCTTCGATTCTGAGACGCGCGTCGGCGAGCTTGGAGAAGTGTTCTTCGAGGCCGCACGTCGGACAGGAGACCGTCGCACGAGGTGTCGACATCAGTCGAACGAAACGCGGCAGTCGAGAAAGTTCCGTCGGGTTCGGCGCCGGGGGCCAAAGAACGGTCGCTGGTGCGCGGTCGTCAGCCCATGACGAGACTCATCCACCGGTTACGCCGCACGAACTCCATGTTTTCGAGGTAGGCGTCGACGCCGAGGATACGACCCGCACCGAACGCACCGAGACCGAACAGCAACACCGCGTAGACGATGTGGTCGTCGACGACCCAGCCGTGAGCCAGCGGCAGTCCGGCGAGGATGCCGCCTTCGAGCGCCGCCGCCCAGTAGAACAGCATCATAACTGCGCCCCAGAAGGCGCTAAATCTGACGAACGCGCCGAGGATGAGCGCCAATCCCGCGAGCGTCAAGCCCCACATGTTCAGCATGTCGATGAGCGGGCTCCCCGCCATCGAACTCCACAGCCCCATCAGGGGGTTCCCCGCGGGAATCGCGTTGGCGAGGTAGCCCGCCGCAGTCCAGTTGTTCGAGGGGTCCGCATCGAGGTACGTCACGAGCTTCGTGATGCCGCCTTGGAACAGCGTCCACCCCATCACCACTCTGAGGAGGAAAAGCGAGTAGCCCACCCACCGCTCCGAGTAGTCGAACCGTACCGGTCGTCCGAACATCTCCGTCTCTAGTGTGCGGCTGTCGGTTGCCATGCAGAGGTGATATTTTCCGCCAAACTACAATAGTGTGTTGGACAATCTCAAACAATGGGCATCGTCGTCTCGTCGGAGGTCACGCCGCTTATCATCGCCCGCGACAGAGGACGGACATGCTCACTTTCATCGGCCTCGGGCTGTACGACGAGCGCTCCATCACCGTCGAAGGGCGGGAGGCGCTCGCGGACGCCGACCGCGCCTTCGCGGAGTTCTACACGAGCCACCTCGTCGGCGCGACCGTCGAGGAACTCGAAGCCTACCACGACATCGGCATCGAGGTCCGCGACCGCGCCGGCGTCGAACAGGACCCCGAGCCGATACTCGACGCCGCGGAGGACGATCACGTCGCGTTCCTCACCGCCGGCGACACGATGATTTCGACCACGCACGTCGACCTGCGCCTCCGGGCCGAAGAACGCGGTATCGAGACGCGACTCGTCCACGGCGTGACCGCCCAGTCCGCCGCCAGCGGCCTGACTGGACTCCAGAACTACCGCTTCGGGAAGGCCGTGACGCTCCCGTTCCCGTACGTTCACGGTGGCGACCCGGTGCCGAAGAGCGTCGTCGACTCGCTCGAAGCGAACCGCGAACTCGGCTTGCACACGCTGGTCTACCTCGACATCAAGGTCGACTGGGAGGGTCGTCGCGGCGTCGAGGTCGACGGCGACCAGTACATGACCGCCGACTACGCCGCCGAACTCTTCGCCGAACACTGGGACGGCGACGCCCTGGGCGTGGCCGTCTGCCGGGCTGGGAGTCCGGACCCCGTCGTCGCTGCGGACCGGCTGTCGGCGCTCGCCGAGCGCGACTTCGGCGAACCGCTGCACATGCTCGTCATCCCCGGCGAGGTCCACCACGTCGAAGCCGACGCGCTCTCGGCGCTCGGCGGCGCGCCCGAAGAACTGTTCGACGACGAAAACTGAGGCGAGACGAGAATCGAACGAGAACGAGAACGAAACCGGAACTACGTCCGCACGGAGCCGACTACGCCCGGCCGTCGAGGCCCAACTCACTTCTGAGGTCGTACTCCTCGCCGGTCACCATATAGAGCACGTCTTCGATGACGGTGAGGAGTTCCGGCACCTCTTGGACGACGAGGTACGTGATGCCGACGAGCGCGACGACTGCGAGCGCCTGGCTGATGATGCGGTCGGAGATGAAAAACGACACCATGTAGGGGTCCGACGAGCCGAAGAGGAACAGAACCTCGTCGACGAACCACTGGAAGTACTGTTTGCCGACTGAGATGGTGATGAACGTCGTCCGCAGTAGGTTCAGCGCGTAGATGATGGGAACGGCGATAGCGAGTCCGCGGAGCTTCCGTCGCATCGGGGCGTCGACGGCGGCGATGAGCCCGGCGAAGATGGCGATGCTACCGAGACCGGTACAGGCGAGGACGACCGAGATTTCGATTCGGTGAGAGCCCTGCATCCACAGGAACGTGTTCAGATAGCCCTCGTCGCCGGGAATCATCTGGGGGGTGTAGCCCAGCGACTCGATGAGGAAGCGCGTCTGCGCCGCGACGGACTCCATGAGGACGCCCCGCGGGGCCGGGATGGTCGTCCCGAACAGCGTCAGCGCGGGAATCGTCTCGAAGGGAAGGTAGACCACGCCCATGGCGGCGACGGCCCGCGAGAGAACGAACAGCGTGTCGCGGCCGTTGTAGAGGAGCCACCCGGCGTAGAGCGACGCCGGGACGGCCGCGATGGTCAACAGCCCCTCGATGTAGCTCTTGTGAACGAGCGTGAAATGCGGGATGAGTTGGAGCCAGAAGACCGCAAACAACACCCACGCTGCGGTCATCACCCGCCGTCCGAGCTCGCGGTCCCGCCCGTTGGCGACCGCGCCGGCGACGAAGGTACCGATGACCAGCCACGCGAGGACGTCGGAGAGGAGACCGGGCATACGTGTTCGATGCGGTGGAGCGAATAAATCCCTTGTCGTTCCGGGCGTCGAATCCACGCGACCGTTGGGTCGACCCGAACGCGCAGCGCCGCCGCTGTGTGGGCGGTCGATAAAGAAGTGTTGAGGGGACCGGGAGAACCCCGGTGGTGGATTAGCGGTCGTTAGTTGTCGCGGCGGACTGCGAGGAGTGCCGCGGCGACGAGGGCGACGAGGGCGACAACGACACCGAAGCCAGGCGTGCTGGACTCGGTGGTCTCCTCGGTCGCTTCCTCAGTCGGCTCTTCGGTCGCGGTTGCCGTTTCCGTGGGCTCCTCGGTCGACTCTTCGGTGGTGGTCGTTTCCGTGGATTCCTCGGTGGTGGTCGTTTCCGCGGCCGTCGTCGTCTCCATGGCTTCGCCGACGATGCCGTCAGCGGTCGCATCGTCAGCCGTGCCGGAGTCGACGGAAGCCGTCACTTCGAACGTGTCGTTGAGGTTCTGCTCCGAGAAGTCGAACGCGGAGGAGAACGTGCCGTCGGCCTGCACGTACACCGAAGCGGTCTTCAGGAAGCGCGGCTGGGTGTCGCCGTCGGAGGTCACGCGGATGGTGAGTTCCGTACCGGGGGCGACGGTGGCCGTGCCCGAGATGGACTGCTCGGCGGCGTTACCGACCGCGAACTCGTCCTGGTCCAGTTCGAGTTCGGGGGTGACGACTTCGAACTCGTCGGATGCCGACTCGTCGTCTTCGGCGAGGTCACCGTCTTCGAGGACGGTGAACGTCGCGTTGAACGCGTCGTCGTCCTCGACTTCGTAGAGCGTCGAGGTGTTGTCGTAGTAGTCCGTGCGCGAGGCAGAGACGTCGTCGAGGTCGTAGACGATGAAGTACGTGTCGTTGTCACCGTCAGCGATGATCGTGGCGCTCGAGCTGTTGATACCCAGGACCTTCGCGTCGCGGTTCGGACCGGGGTTCGTCTGCTCGACCGTGAGGTTGAACTGCGTGCCCGAGAGGGCGTCGAAGTTCGACGCGTCGAACGCGCCTTCGAGGCCCGTCGCGGAGACCTGCGTGACGACGACGTCGCCGTTAGCAAGCGAGTCCGTCTGCGTCAGGTTCTCGTTCTCGATGGCGTCGTAGACGTCTTCGGTCTCGGTGAGGTCAGCGCCCGTGGGTGCCGTCCAAGTGGCGACACTGTCGGTGCTGCGGTCTTCGAGGACGAGCGTCGCGACGTTGTCGGCCTCGCCGCCGGTGGCGACCTCGAGGTCGTAATCGCCGGCGTCGAGGGTCTCACCGCTCGGGATATCCGTGGTGATGTCCTCGACCGTGTACTCGTCGTCGCTGTCGTCAACGTCGAACGAGGAGGTCTTCTTCGGTGCGTAGCTGTTGAACAGAAGGACGACCTCACCGTCGTCGTTGTCGTCTTCGACGGTGACGTTCGCGCTGTAACCGAGGCTGTAGTCACCGATGGTGACCGTCCCGGTGTCCGTGCCGTCGAGCGTGACGGTGATTTCGGCGACGTCGCCGACCTGTTCGTTGATGACGGACGACGCGAAGTCACCCGTGGAGTCCTTGGCCTTCGAGACGGTGACCGTGTCGGACTCGAGCGTGACGCCCGTGAAGGCGTCAGTCGCCTCAATCGTGTACTCGCCAGCGTCGACCGAGCTCAGGTTGAAGTCGGCTTCACCCTGGCCGTTGAGCGTAACGGTCGTCTCGGTGTCCTCGACCTCGTCGCCGTCGTCGTCAAGTGCGACGATGTCGACGGTGCGGTCGCCCGCGTTAGCCGAGACGGAGCCTTCGATACCGTCCTTGGTCGTGATGTTGAGGTCGTCGACGGTGAGTTCGAGACCGAGGTCGCGAACGTCAACCTGCGCCTTCTGGGCGCCGCCGACCGTGAACTGGTACGTGTCGAGGGTCTTGCCGTCCGTGTCGAAGACGAAGACCTGACTGTTGGGGCCAGTGGAACCGGAGAACTGGTAGTTGTTGTCGTCGTCAGCGCCTTCGACTTCGACGTCGGTGTCCACCGCGCTCGCGACGACCGCGACGTTGGAGCCCTGGTAGGCCGTGTTGTTGGACTCGTTTGCGACGTAGATCGGAGCGAAGGTGACGTCCTCAGTCGCGGTGGCCGTGTTACCGGACGTGTCCGTCACGTTGTACGTGACTTCGAGGTCGTCGGTGTAAACCTGGCTGAGGGTGACGTTGACTTGGCCGCTGGAGACGGAGACGGACTGCGAGAGGTTGGTCTCGCCGTCCGTGACGTTCATCTCGTTGACCGTGACGGCCTCGTCGAAGGCGACTTCGACCTTCGGCGTGCCATCGTCGAAGTGGGTGGCGGAGTTGAAGTCAGCAGGGTTGGCGGCAACGACATCAAGCGTGTCGTAAGCCTCTTGCTGGGTGGTACCGGCGGTCAGGATAGCGCTCTCTGCGGCGGAGACGTTGTACTCACCGGCGGAGACGCTCTCCGGAATCGAGAGCGAGAGGGTTGCCGTAGCGGCCGCGGTATCCGTGCTGTTCGGCTCCGAGGCGTTATAGTAGCCGTCGTCATTCAGGTCGAGCCATACGTGAACATCGTTCGCTCCGCCAGAGTTAACGGTAACATCGACGGATGCAGACGGGCCTTTGTCGACGGTATCAGGAGATACCGTAGCCGACGTAGCCGCCGCAGCGGCAGTGCCCGTGAACGCGATGGACCCGGCAAAGACCGAGAAAACCATCAGCGCAGCGAGCAGAACCGCGCGAACTTGTTTGTTTGCTGTCATTGTTATAGATGAGTCTATAAGCGGCGAAGCAGCTTTTTCCCGTACGCCCGTGGGTAGTCGGGCGGGGGGATTACTCGCTGATTTTCACCTTGGGTAGGGGTACGAAAGCGACTCTCCGGAGATTGGATAAATACTTTGTGGAATGTCTCTCCGTGGAGAGCGTCGAGAGACGAGTACTGTTCAGCGAATAAACAGAACCGGCAGAGTGTTAGAAATTCTACCTGTTATTCCGGTGACTCGAAGTCGGCGGGGATAACTTCGATTTCGTGGCCGTCGGGGTCCTTGGTGAACGCGAACATGTCGTCGCAGGACTCGGGGTCGCGGTAGTCCTCGGCCTCGCGCTCCATGAGCGTCTCCCAGTAGTCGTGGAGGTCGTCGGCGCTGACGGCGAGGTGGCCCCACGCGTCGCCCATCTCGTAGCTCCGGCCGTCGTAGTTGTAGGTGAGTTCGACGGCCATCGCCTCTTCGGCCGCGCCCTCGGGCTTCATGAAGTAGTTCGCGAAGGTGTCGGACTCCCAGCGGCCGGTGTGCTCGTAGCCGAACTTGCGGGTCCAGAAGCCGAGCGCCTCGTCGGCGTCCTCGACGCGAATCATCGTGTGGTCGAGGCTCCACTTCGCGCCGTGGTCCCGCTTGACGATTTCGACCTCGTGGCCGTCGGGGTCCTTGACGAACGCGTAGCGACCGCCGCAGGACTCGGGGTCGCGGTAGTCCTCGACGCCCTCGTCCATGAGCTGCTGGTAGGAGGATTCGAGTTCGTCCTCGGGGACGCGGACCGCGATGTGGCCCCACGCGTCGCCCATCTCGTAGGTGTGGTCGCCGTGGTTGTAGGTGAGTTCGAGGACCGCGCCCTCCTCGTGGAGGTCCTCGGGACCGAGGTAGACGTTAGTGAACGTGTCGGCCTCCCAGCGACCCTTCTCCTCGTAGCCGAGGTGGGTCGTGTACCAGTCGAGCGACTCCTCGAGGTCTTCGACGCGAATCATCACGTGGTCGAGGGTTCCGGACATACCCGAGTGATGTGTCGCGCCGGCGAAAAACGTACCGAACGCGGAACCCACCGTCGATGGTTGCCACACGCCGTCTACCGGAACTTTCGGTCCGTTACGTGGTGCATAAGTACTCCCCGAAGTTACGATTCGGCAGTGTTCCCGGTCCCCAATCCCGTTCGCCTCCTCATCCTCGGCATCGGGCTGGCGCTCGCCCGATTCGGTCTCCTCGACCGCGAGCGCGCGGTCCGCATCGCCGACCTCTCGTGGCCCCGCGTCGTCACCGGCATCGCCCGGATGTCGAAGAACGCCGTCGACGTGGCGATGGTGGGTATCGCCTCCGGGACCGTCGCCATCACCGGCGTCGGGTTCGCCGGGCCGTACTGGGGGCTCGCCTTCGCACTCGGCGGCGGTATCGCCGGGGGGACCATCGCACTCGTCTCCCAGCGCTTCGGCGCGGACGCGATAGACGAGTTAGGACTCGCGGTACGGTCGAGCGCGCTCTTGACCGTCGTCGCCACGCTCCCCGTCACGGCCGTCTTCTGGTTGTTTCCCACCGAACTCATCTCCGTGCTGAGCAGCAACCAAGGAGCCATCGAACTCGGGGCGGCGTACCTCCGAATCGTCGGCCTCGGCGTCCCCTTCGCCGGCCTGAACCTCATCGGGAGCCGAGTCCTCGTCGGCAGCGACGACGCCTACACCGCGATGACGCTCCGCGCGAGCGGCGCGGTCATCAACATCGTCCTCAACGCGGTGCTCATCTTCGGCCTCGACATGGGCGTTGAGGGCGCCGCCCTCGGGACCGTCCTCTCGAACGTCGTCGTCGCCGGCGCGTTCGCAGTCGGCCTGTCTCGCG
Source organism: Haloferax gibbonsii ATCC 33959 (assembly GCF_000336775.1). GTDB lineage: Archaea > Halobacteriota > Halobacteria > Halobacteriales > Haloferacaceae > Haloferax > Haloferax gibbonsii. Next base: position 16,252 of record NZ_AOLJ01000011.1, read on the forward strand.
GGTCGCTTCCCGGGGTCGGCGCGTTCCCCGTCACCATCGACCCCTTCGGGTCGTTCGTCGACCCCCGGACGCTCGTCGACCTCGTCAAAATCGGCCTCCCCGTGATGGGTCGCGGGCTCGTCTGGACGGTCGCCGAGTTCCCGATGCTCGCCATCCTCGACAGCTTCGGGCCGGACGTGGTGGCGGCGTTCGTCATCGCCCGCCGTATCTGGGGACTGATGAACACCCCCGGCTGGGGATTCGGACTGGCGTCGTCGAGCCTCGTCGGGCAGGCGCTCGGCAAGGACGACGAGCAGACCGCCGAGGCTTACGGCAACGAAGTCATTCGGTTCGCCGTCGCCACGTACATCGTCTCGGCGGCCCTCGTGGCGATATTCGCTCGCCCCATCGTCCTCGGATTCGTGGACAACCCGGCTGATCCGGCGGTCCCCATCGCCATCGACCTCGTCTACGTCGCCTGCATCGCAGTCATCTTACAGGGCGTCTCCGGCGGGTCCGCGGGTCCGCTCGACGCCAGCGGCGACACCCGCTGGACGTTCGGCAGCCAGTTCGTCGGGATGTTCCTCGGGTCGATTCCGCTCACCTACATCGGCTCCGTCACTTCGCTTGGGCTCGTCGGACTCTATCTGGCGTTCCTCGCCGAGACGACGATTCCGGCGGCGCTGAACTACTACCGCTTCAAAACGGGGACGTGGAAGGCCGTCAGTCGAAACTACCGGCCCAAGACGGCCGCGGACGACTGAAGCGGCGTCACCGCGGGTCGCGCTCGCTCGCGCGCGACCAATACACGAACCCCGCCACGGCCCACAGGAGGACGGTACCGACCGGCCACGCGGTCCGTCCCGGTTGGACCGAAAACCCGCGGGCGACCTCTAACTGAGTCACGCCGGCGAGGGCGAGCCCGGCCGCGGTGAGTCGAACGTCCTCGCGGCCGAACAGGACGCCCGAGAGCGCGCTTCCGAGCGCGACGGCGTAGCAGGCGACGCCGACCGGCCACACGAGGATGTAGTCCGGAAGCCCCATCGTAAAACGCAGGAAGAAGTCGGTTATGGTCGTCACGCTCCCGGTCGAGGGGCCGACGAGCCCCCACGGGAACAGGAGCGTGAGAGCCCCGGTCGTGAACGTCTGGACGGACCACGGAACGAGACCGAGGACGAAGACGAGGAGTAGCTGGAGTCGGCGGCGCGCGGACGACCGCGAAGCCGACCGGGTCGCCGGGTCGGTCGTCACCGCTGGGCGATGATGCGGAGCACGTCCTCGTCGGCGAGGACGTGGTCGCGGCCGACCTGCTGGTCGTCGTGTTTCGCGCTCGGCCCGGAGACGCGTGCGAACCGGAACCGCTCGTCGAGTTTGGCCCCGAGTTCGTGGATGGCGTCGTCGATGGTGTCGCCCTCGCGGAGGACGAGCGGTTCGTCGTAGTCGACGCCGCGCCCGGGCTTGTCCATGTAGATGCGGATGAGCCCGAGGGCGTCCCAGATCTCCTCTTTCAGCGCGTCGAGACCCTTCTCGGCCTCGGCGCTGATGAACGTGACCTCGTCGGGGTCGAGGCCGATCTCGCGGAGGTTCTCCTCGACGGTCGGGAGGTAGTCCTTGTCGATGAGGTCGGCCTTGTTGACGGCGACGATAGACGGCAGGTAGACCCGGTTTTTCATGATGCCGTCGACGAGTTCGTCGATGGTCGTCTCGCCGCGGAGGGTCACCTCGGCGTTGACGAAGCCGTGCTCGCGGAGGATGCCCTTGATGGTCTCCTCTTCGAGGTCGACGCTGTCGCTTTTTGTCACGTTGATGCCGCCTTTGCCCTTCTTGTTGATAGAGAGGTTCGGCGGGGACGTGTCGAGCCGAATCTTGTTGTTGTAGAGTTCGTGTTTCAACCGCTCGTAGCGCTCTATCTCGAACACCGAGAGCATGAACACGACGAGGTCGGCGGTGCGGACGACCGAAAGGACCTCCTTGCCGCCGCCGCGACCGCCAGCGGCCCCCTCGATGAGGCCCGGCACGTCGAGTATCTGGATGTTCGCGCCCTTGTACTTCAGCATCCCCGGATTCACGTTGAGCGTCGTGAACTCGTACTCGCCCGTCTCGCTGTCGGCGTTGGTGAGGGCGTTGATGAGCGTCGATTTGCCGACGCTGGGGAAGCCGACGAGCGCGACCGTCGCGTCGCCGGTCTTCTCGACGGCGTACCCTTGGCCGCCGCCGGCCGAACTCTGGTTTTCGAGTTTCTCTTTCAGTTCCGCGAGTTTCGCCTTCAGCCGACCGATGTGCGCCTCGGTCGACTTGTTGTACGGCGTGTTAGATATCTCCTCGCGGATATCTTCGATCTCCTCCTCCAGTCCCATCGTCAACAGTTCCGCCGCGTCCGTCGAAAAACCCTTTCCTTCCGCGCGGCGGATTTCGACGCGCCGACGCGTCGGGTACCGTGGTAGTCTCGCGTGCGCGAACAGACAAGTATCGGCACGGTTATACACGACCCCTTCGACCGCCCGATGAACACCGATGCCCGACCCTCGGACGCTCCGCGATAGCACGCAAATCGTGCTCCCGTGCGACCTCTTGGAGAGCGTGCGCGACGACCTCGAAACGGATTTCATCGTCTCCGTCCACCGAAAGGACGGCGGCACGTGCCGAATCATCGGGAGCCCGGTCGAGATTCGTGCGGTCAGCGACTTTCTCGCGCGACAGGGCATCTCCCTCCGCTAGTCTCGGTTCCGAAGGGCTTGTTACCACACAGTCCAACGGACGGGTATGGACGAAGCGCCGGGACTTTCCGACCAGTACCGCACGGCCAGTCCGTGGCCCGTGTTCATCGCGCTCGGGATACCCATCTCCGAGTTGGGTCTGTTGTTTGGCCTGTTTCCACTCGCCGTCGGCGGCCTGCTCCTGTTCGGCGGGAGCGTCGTCGGCATCCTCAAGGAGTCCGGCTACGTCACCTCGACGATTCGCGCAGTCACCGCGCTTGCGGCCATCTTCCTCGCGTTCGGCGCGGGACTCGCGTTCACCGACATCGCCCTCGTCACCCGCGGCTACGCGGTCATCGCGGCCGCGATTCTGCTGGTGGTCGGCGGCGTCGTCTTCGAACTGTTCGTCCGCGAGCAGCGACAGACCTTCTGACCGCCGCGGACGCCCACGCGACCGTCCCACCCCGCCCCGACCGGACGAGAAACCAACAATCTATTTGAACGGCGTCCCCGACTGTCTCGATATGGCAACCAAGACGTTCGACAAGGAGACCATCCTCGACCTCACGGTCAACATGGTTCCGCTGGCCATCATCCTGTTTTTCGTGGTGGCTTTCACCTTCGTCAATCCGTTTGGGTTCGAATCGCTCACTTCGGGGCTCCAGTACACGCTTCTCATCGCGCCGTTCGTGCTCCTCGCCGCGCTCACCTACCTCTCGGGGAAGGCCATCGCGGGCTCCGAGAAGGAAGGCACCGTTTACGCGCCCGGACAGGCGACCGTTCCCGGCGCGAAGCCGCTTCACGAAGCGGAGGGCGAAGAGACGGCCGAACTCGAAGAATCGACGGATGACGACGCCGTCGAAGCCGCGGACGAGACGGCTTAAAGCACCTCGAATCGCAGGGCGGTCCCGAATCTTTCATTACCCTGCACTACTCAGGCACTTCCATGGAGGTTAACGGACAGTTAGCACTGACGGTGCTCATGGGGGTCTTCCTCATCGCCGTCGCCGCGTGGCTCGCGCGGGTCGAAGACTGGCGGTCGTACACCCCGCTCGCGGGCGGAGGCACGGTCGGTGGTACCGCAGAGCAGTACGTCTCGGAGGAGAAACCATCCGGGGTCATCCGTTGGTTGACGACGGTCGACCACAAGGACATCGGGATGCTCTACGGCGCGTACGCGCTCGTCGCGTTCGCCGTGGGCGGACTCATGGTCGTCCTGATGCGGATTGAACTGGCGGACCCGTCGATGACGCTTATCTCGAACACGTTCTACAACTCGTTGCTCACAAGCCACGGGATTACGATGCTGTTCCTGTTCGGGACGCCCATCATCGCCGCGTTCTCGAACTACTTTATCCCGCTTCTCATCGGCGCGGACGACATGGCGTTCCCGCGTATCAACGCCATCGCCTTTTGGCTCCTGCCGCCGGCGGCGCTTCTCATCTGGGCCGGGTTCTTCCCCATCCCGGACGTCATCCCGGCGCAGACGGCCTGGACGATGTACACGCCGCTCTCCGCCGGTGTCGGCTCCGGCAACCAGATGAACGCCGGCGTCGACCTGATGCTCCTCGGCCTGCACCTCTCCGGTGTCTCGGCCACGATGGGTGCGATCAACTTCATCGCGACCATCTTCACGGAGCGCAACGAGAAGGTCTCGTGGGCGAATCTCGACATCTTCTCGTGGACGATTCTGACCCAGTCGGGGCTCATCCTCTTCGCGTTCCCGCTTCTCGGCAGCGCCATCGTGATGCTGCTTCTCGACCGGAACTTCGGTACGATGTTCTTCTCGGTCGACGGCGGCGCGATTCTCTGGCAACACCTGTTTTGGTTCTTCGGCCACCCCGAAGTGTACATCCTCGTGTTGCCCCCGATGGGCATCGTGAGCCTCGTGCTCCCGCGCTTTGCGGGCCGTCGGCTCTTCGGGTTCAAGTTCGTCGTCTACTCCACGCTCGCCATCGGCGTCCTCTCGTTCGGCGTCTGGGCGCACCACATGTTCGCGACGGGTATCGACCCCCGTCTCCGCGCCTCGTTCATGGCCGTCTCGCTGGCCATCGCGATACCGAGCGCGGTCAAGACGTTCAACTGGATTACGACGATGTGGAACGGGAAGATTCGCCTCACGACGCCGATGCTGTTCTGTATCGGCTTCGTCTCGAACTTCATCATCGGCGGCGTGACGGGCGTCTTCCTCGCGTCGATTCCGGTGGACCTCGTGCTCCACGACACCTACTACGTCGTCGGACACTTCCACTACATCGTCATGGGTGCCATCGCCTTCGCCGGCTTCGCCGGGCTCTACTACTGGTTCCCCATCTACACCGGCCGGATGTACCAGGTCACGCTCGGTAAGTGGCACTTCTGGCTCTCGATGGTCGGGACGAACCTGACGTTCTTCGCGATGATTCTGCTCGGCTACGGCGGGATGCCGCGTCGCTACGCGACCTACCTGCCGCAGTTCGCGACGCTCCATCAGGTCGCCACGGTCGGCGCGCTCATCCTGCTCGTCGGCCAGATAATCTTCGTCTGGAACTTCGTCCAGTCGTGGCTCGAAGGCCGCGAAGTCCAAGACGGCGACCCGTGGGACCTCGCCGACGACGACCTCGTCACGGCCGAGTGGACCTGGTTCGAGCGCAAACTGGAGACGGCCGTCACCGACGGCGGCGAAGAAGAGACCGAACTCGCCACCGACGGCGGACAGACGGTCGACGACGCGGACGCGGAATCCGCGGACGACGCGTAGTCGACGCCGCTCGCCGGCGTTTCGGTTTCATTTTTCGGACGCTGTCTTTCGAGAGCGAACGCGCCCGACGGCGCTGACTGTCCGTGCGTCCACGCGCCCGCACTTGTGTTATCGTAGCTGTCGGTCGCTCGCGTGCGCTGAAACATCACGACATCGCCAGCGCCGCCGCTCGCGAGCGACGACGGTCACGGTGGAGAAAAGCGACTGCTCTCGATGCGGCGGCGCGGAAAACCGGGCGATGCTCAGACGACGAGGAGGACGCCCGTCGCGAACATCAGTATCGCGATGGCCCCGAGCACGAGTCCGAGGATATCGGTATCCGACATAGCTCACCCTTAGGGCGTGCGGCAAAAGGTGCATCGGTACGCGGACGGGAACCGCCTCCTCCCGAGGCGAACGGAAACCCCTAACAGCGTCCGCCCCCGAGCGTGGACCGTGAGTTCGAACGTCGGCGGTCACCGCTTCGTCCTCGGACTGTACGCCGCCCTCGTCGCCGTCGCCGGGGCCGCGGGCTACCTCACGGGCACGTTCGTCTCGGGGCTCAGCGCCCCCCGGTTCCTCTTTCTGGTGCCGTTCCCGCCGACGCCCCTCGGCTTTGCGGCCTACGGCGCGCTGACCATCGCGCTCGTCCTCGGCGCCCCGCTCGCGCTCGTGGTCTACGTCTCGGCGGGACTCGACGACGCGGCCTAATTCGCACGAACGTTCAGCACAAATACTAAGACCGGCGACCGGGACGTGGTAGTATGTATCACGTGGTAATCGGTGTCGATGACGACGCGGAGCACGCGCTCGCGTGCGTCGAAGAGGTCGCGAATCTCCCCGGCGAACCCGACGAGAAGGAGGTGACGCTCGTCCACAGTTTCACCGACAACCCGAGCGGGGCGTCGGCGACGCAGATTCACTCGGTCCGGGAGGCCGGCGAGTTCCTCGAAGACCGCGGTATCGAGTACGACGTCAACGAGTCGTCGGGCGACCCCGCGGAGGTCATCATCGAGTTCGCCGACGAGGAGGACGCGGATCTCATCGTCACCGCCGGGCGGAAGCGCTCGCCGGCGGGGAAGGCGCTGTTCGGGAGCGTCACGCAGACGGTGATTCTGAACTCCGAGCGGCCCGTCATGGTGACGGGCACGACGAAGCGAAAAGACTAGTAGACCCGGTCGAAGAGTCCCGCGACTTCGTCGGGGGTCTGACGGCCGGACGCTCGTTCTCGCAGGTCGCCGTCGCGAACGCACAGCACCGTCGGCGCCGCGTCGACCTCGAAAGACCGACAGAACTCGTCGGCCGTCTCGCCGTCGACGCCCGCGGCCGCGACGCCGTCCGGGACTCGGTCGAGGACAGCGCCGAGGTCCTCCTTCATCGCGTCACAGGGCTCGCAGAAGCGTCGCCAGACGAAAACGACGGCGTCCGAGTGGTCTGCGAGGTAGGATTCGAAGGTGTCGTCGTCGAGTTCGTCGAGCGCGGCCGGCACCGGCGACGACGAGGTCATCTCGACGAGCAAGCCCGCCATGACCAACAGCGAGTCCTGTTCGACCGGCGCGTCGAGGAACGACTTCGCCGCGAGGTAGGCGACCACGTCGGCCCTGGTGACGCCGAACTCGTCGAGTCGCTCCTCGACGTTCTCGGGCGCGACGCCGAAGAGGTCCGAGACCGTCTGGTGGAACTCCTCGGTCGAAACCGCGCCGTAGATGTCGTGGTAGACGGCGAGCGTCTTCTCGAACTCCGCCGTCGTCGAGAGCGTCCCGTCGGGCGCTTCGTCGACCGCGCCGGCGGCGATGAGCGTTTCGAGCGCCGTCTCGGGGTCGGCGTGGGTCGCGGCCACGGTCAGACCCCCAGGTACCGCTCGCGGGTCTCGTCGTCCTCGCGGAGTTCGTCGGCGCTCCCGTCGAAGACGATGCTCCCCTGGTCGATGACGTACGCGCGGTCGGCGAGTTTGATGGCCGCCGCGGCGTTCTGTTCGACGAGGAGGATGGTCGTCCCCGCGTCGCTGATGCGCTCGACCGCGTCCTCCACGTCCTCGATAATCTTGGGCGCGAGCCCCTCGTACGGCTCGTCGAGGAGGAGCAGGTCCGTGTTCTGCTTCAGAGCGCGCGCGATGGCGAGCATCTGCTGTTCGCCGCCCGAGAGCGTCCCCGCGCGCTGGTCTTTCCGCTCGTCCAGCCGAGGGAACTGGTCGTAGACCTCCTCGGTCGACATCCCCTTGTGACCGAACGACAGCGACCGACCCCACGTGTTCGATTTGTTGTTGACGACCTCCGCGAGGTGGAGGTTCTCGGCGACCGAGAGGTTCGGGAAGATGCGCCGCTCTTCGGGCACGAGGGAGATTCCCTGCACCGACACGTCTTCCGCGGCGACGCCCGTGATGTCACCGTCCTTGAACCGAATCTGCCCCTTCCGAACGTCGGGCGGCGTCGCGCCGGCGATGCACCGGAGCGTGGTGGTCTTGCCCGCGCCGTTGCGGCCGAGGAGCGCGCATATCTCCCCCTCCTCGACGCTCATCGAGAGGTCGCGGATGATGTGGCTCTCGCCGTAGTAGGCGTCGATACCGTCGATTTCGAGGAGGCTCATAGCTCGACACCTCCGAGGTACGCCTCTTGGACGGCTTCGTTGCCCCGAATCTCGTCGGGGGTCCCCTCGGCGATGATGCCGCCGCGGCTGAGGACGACGATGCGATCTGAGATGCTGAAGACGATTTCCATGTCGTGTTCGACGAGGACGAACGTGAGCCCGTGGTCGCGTTTGACCCGCTCGATGAGGTCGACCGTCGACTTCGTCTCCTCGGGAGACATGCCGGCGGTCGGTTCGTCCATGAGGAGCAGGTCGGGCTCGCTCGCGAGTGCGATACCGATTTCGAGGCGACGCTTGTCGCCGTAGGGAAGGTCGGTCGCGATAGTGTCCGCGCGGTCCAACAGCCCGACCGAGTCGAGCGTGTCGCGGGCGACGCCGTGTACGTCCGTGAGGCTGTCGCGGTGTCTCAGGAACTCGAAGCCGAACGCACCGCGCTCGGCCGCCAGCGCCGCGATTTCGGCGTTCTCCCTGACGGTGAGGTCGGGGAAGATAGAGGCGGTCTGGAACGACTTCGAGACGCCGCGTTGGACCACCTGATGCGGTTCGAGGCCGACGATTGACTCGCCTTTGAACCGGATATCGCCGCTCGTCGGGTCGAGCCGTCGCGTGATGAGGTTGATGAGCGTCGACTTCCCCGCGCCGTTCGGGCCGATGATAGAGACGCGCTCGTCCTCCTCGACGGTGAGGTTCACGTCGTCGGTCGCGACGAGGCCGCCGAACTCCTTGACGAGGTTCTCCGTTTCGAGGAGCGTCATTGGCCGCCACCTCCGTTCTCGGAGCGCGCGCGAAGTCGCTTCGCCGCCTTCGAACCGAGGTCGACCGCGAGTTCGCGGAGCCGGTTCAGGATGCCCCACAGGCCGTCCGGAACGACCCAGACGACCGCGACGAAGACGACGCCCAAGAGCAGGTGCCAGTAGAACCCGAAGTCCCGGACGAGCACGATGCCCGTGAAGGGAATCGTCAGCGCCTGGATGGTGCTGACGATGTTCTCGATGTAGAGGTACAGTCCGACACCGAGGACCGGTCCGAACATCGAGCCCGCGCCGCCGAGGACGGTCATGACGACGATGTCGCCGGACTCCGTCCAGAACAGCGACTGGAGCGGAACGTACGCACCGTGGATGGTAAAGAGGCTCCCGGCGACGCCCGCGAACCCGCCCGAGATGATGAACGCCATGAGCTTGTACCGCCAGACGTTGAGTCCGACGAACTCCGCACGCTGTTCGTTCTCCCGGATGGCGCGAAACACCATCCCGTACGGGGAGTTGAGGATGCGGTAGGCGACCGCGACCGCGCCGACGAAGAAGACGCCGACGAAGGCGTAGAGCCACGTTCCGAGGAGCATCCCGCCGATTGACGGCACGTCCGCTTCGAGGTGGATGACGCCGAGGAAACTGCCGACCTCGACGCCGGTCAGGCCGTTTTCGCCGTTGGTCAGGAACGCCAGCGGCGACGCGGCCATGTAGTAGAACATTTGGGCGAACGCCAGCGTGAGGATGGAAAAGTAGATGCCACCGCGGCGGAGCGACAGGAAGCCGAGCACCCACGCGAGGAGCACGGCGAAAAGCGTCCCCGAGACGACCATCACGATGGGGTCGCCGCTGACGTTCTTGGCGACGATGCCCGCGGCGTACGCCGCGCCGCCCCAGAAGGCCGCGTGGCCGAACGAGAGCAGTCCGGTGTAGCCGAGCAGCAGGTCGAAGCCGATGGCGAAGATGCCCCAGATGAGGATGAGCGTCGCGAGGCTCTGGTAGCCCTGCAGGAACCCCGAGACGACGGGTGCGCGGGCGAAGAGGTACGGGAACACCGCGACGAGAATGGCCGTGATACCGACGACCGTCCCCTCCCGGCCGCGGAGTTTCTCCCAGCGACCGAAGAGGGTGCCGCCGACGAGCGCGTCCTTCGCGCTCGGGTTGGCGTCCTTCTCGCTCATGGCGTCACCTCTTCGTCGCCGAGGAGGCCCTGCGGCCTCGTCAGGAGGACGATGGCCGCGATGGCGTACAGGCCGACCTGCGACCACGCGGGCGCGAAGGANTGAGGAGGCCCTGCGGCCTCGTCAGGAGGACGATGGCCGCGATGGCGTACAGGCCGACCTGCGACCACGCGGGCGCGAAGGAGACGAGCGCGGCGGTCGTGAGGCCGAAGACGATGCCGCCGAGGACCGCGCCGGCGATGCTTCCGACCCCGCCGATGACGACCGTCAGGAACGCCGGGACGAGGATGTTCGTCCCGATGGTCGGGTTGACGACGTTCAGCGGGCCGCCGACGACGCCCGCCACCCCGGCGAGCGCCGCGCCGATACCGAAGACCACGATGTACGGGCGGGTGATTTTGATGCCGAGGAGTCGGACCATCTCGGCGTCGCGGGTGCCGGCGCGAACGACGAGACCGAAGTCGGTGTACTCGACGAGCAGGTACACGAGCGCCACGAGGACGGCCGTGATACCGATGACCCAGAGCCGCCACTGCGGGAAGTTACCCACGATGGGCAGCGCTATCGGGCCGGAGACGGGGATGCCGGCGAACGAGCCGACAGAGAGGATTCGCTCGGGCTGTTCGAACGGCAGGCTGTTGCTGCCGAACAGGACGCGGAACAGCTCCTGGACGACGATTGCGAGGCCGAACGTGACGAGAATCTGGTCGGTGTCGGGACGGTCGTAGAACGCTCGCGCGAGGTACCGCTCCATCAGCAGGCCGACCCCGAAGACGAAAAGCGGGACGAAAAGCAGGGCGGCCAGAAAGCCGATGTCGAGCCCGAAGCTCGAAAAGCCCCACTCGGCCAGTTTCCCGTTCGAAAGCGGGACGTTCAGCGCGACGAACAGCCCCGCGTACGTGCCGACGAGATACAGCGCGCCGTGCGCGAAGTTGACGAACTTGAGCGTGCCGAGGATGATGGAGAGACCGACCGCCAAGAGGACGTAGATAGCCCCCTGCTGCAGCCCGTTGAGCAGGATGACGAGTACGTCCGACAGAAGGCTCATCGCCCCCCACCTCCGCCTCGGATGTTCGAAGCGCGAACTACCATGGGTATGCTAAACTTACTCATTTACGTGTGCGTGGTTGTCTGCGATTAACTTTCATTAAGATAACGGTGGGGGTGAGTGTCTACTCGTAGGACCCGAGTTCACACTCGGCCGCCGGCCCGGCGTCGCACGCGTAGCCGAGGTCGTCGCGGCTGGTGATGTTGACGATGTTGAAGTACGTCCCCTCGCTCTGCTCGGAGGCGGGAAGCCCCTGGACGACCGGCACGTCTCGCTGCGCCTGGTGGTCACAGCCGCGCATCGTCTCCGAGCCCATCCCGATGTTGTCGTACTCGTAGTCTTCGAGTTGCTTGATGACCTCCGGCGGGTAGAACGTGCCCGCGCGCTCGACGGCGGCCGCGTACTGGAGCGTCTGTGCGTACGCCAGTTGAGCGGGGCCCGATGGCGTCCGGTCGTACTCGTCTCGGAACGCCTGCGTGAACTCCTGCGACGGCGTGTTGTCTATCTGCGAGTCCCACGCGACGGTGCCGTAGATTCCCTCTATCGCACCGCCCGCCGCCTCCGCCATCGGGCGGTTGTACAGCGGAACGATGATTTCCATGTCCTCGTCGATGCCGGCGTCGATGGCCTGCTGCATGGAGTTCGCGCCGTCGAGGCCGTAGTGGTTCAAGATGAGCACGTCCGCACCGGAGCTCTGTGCCTCCGAGAGGTACGTCGAGTAGTCGGACGTTCCGAGCGGGGTCGCGACCGACTCGATCTGCTCCCCCCCGGCCACGTCCGTCATGAACTGCTCCATCGACGCCTGCTGGGTCTGCCCCCAACTATAGTCGGCGTAGAGCTGGTAGAACTGCAGGCCCTCTCCGTAGGCGTCGCGGACGACCGGTGCGAGCGCCTGCCCCGTCATGTAGGCGTTGAACATCTCGCGGAAGGAGTAGCGGACGCAGTCTTTTCCGGTGGTGTCGTTCGAGTGCGTCAGACAGCACATGAACATGACTTTCTCGTTTTGACACAGCCCCTGCACCGCGATGGCGACCGCCGAGGACGACCCGCCCGAAATCATGATGGCGTCGTCGCGCTGAATCATCCCCGAGGCGGACTGCCGCGCCTGGTCCGCGTCCGTGGCCGTGTCCCCGTCCACGTGGTCGATGGTGTAGCCGAGGACGCCGTCGCCGGAGAGGTCGTCGAACTGCGAGTCGACCCAGCCGCCGCCCTCGTTGAGGTGCTTCACCGCGAGCTGATAGGCCCGAAGCTCGTCTTCACCCTCCGAGGCGTACGGTCCCGACTGCGGGACGTTGAAGCCGAACGTGGCCGTGTCACCCTCGATGGGGAAGTTGCCCAGCGCCGGATACTCGTCGTCTCCGCCGCCACCCCCTCCACCGCCGCTTCCGTCGCCACCGTTACTCCCGTCGCCGCCGCCGGTGCACCCCGCCAGCCCTGCCAAGCCAGCGGTCCCAACAGCACCAGTCGCCTTCAGCACGTCTCGTCGATTTAGAGACTTGTTATCCCGTGCCATAGACACATCGGCGGATACATCGTTAATAATAGTTATGTATGGATTCCCTATTACTTGTATTAACAATAATGATAGAATCGGGTCGTCTACGGGATAGTACAAGGGGCCACCAGCCGGAGGCACCGGTGGAGCGGGCGCTTCGTTACGTCCCACGCGTTGCAGACGTAAAATACGCGCCGGTGGCGGACTTGCTCGCCACGTTCGTCCCCCTTAGGCCGGTCGTCGAAGGCGGTAAACAGAGCCAACGAACTCGATTCAGTGGGGGCGCTGCGCCCGCGAGTCCGCAGCGTCGCCGACCGCGTGGGCGGGTCGACTATCGGTTCACAACTATCAGAATACTAGATATATATACGCGGATTCCACCGTTTCAACGTGATTCTCCCGGTTCGACAGCGACCGTTAAGCTCCCGCCCTTCGTGAATGTCCGATTTATAACTAACCCGGCAAAGCGCAAATAATGCATCAGCCACCCTCCGTGGCACTACTATGACAGACGACACGAACGACGGATTCAAACCGACAAGACGCTCCGTGCTCCGACTCGGCGCGATGTCGGCGCTCGGCATCGGTATCGGCATCCCCGCGGTTTCCGGCTCCGTGGCAGCGACCATGTGTCCCAAGACGCCCGGCTACTGGGCGAACCACGCGGAGTACAGCGACCCCGAAGACAACTGGGCGGTTCTCGGCGAGGGACCCAACTCGGAATACACCCTCCGCGGCGTCACCAAGACCCACGACGAGTGGCGCGAGTTCCTCGTCGCGCCCACGAAGGGCGATAAGGCGAATATCATGGCGAAACACTACCTCGCCATCATCCTCAACCTCCGGAACAGACCGGGTAACGACCCGGGATGCACGAGTGGCGGCGCGACTATCCAGTACGGCTACTACGCGGGCTACACCATCGAGGAAGTCAAGAACATGGCCGGCACGTGGCTCAGCAACTCTAGCTGGGGAAGCAACGGCAACGGAAAACAGACGAGCTGGTACGCCGGCGGCGTCGACGGCGAGAAGCTCAAAGACACCCTCGACGCGTTCAACAACAACCCGGGTTCCCTCGGCCTCGACTGCCCCTGCAACGACCGCTGAACCGCGCACGCCCTCCAAACGAGACCCCGCGGCCGCGGTTAAGAGTCGGCTACCCGCAGAAATGCGGACTTAACGCGGTCGTTCCTATCCTTCCCCGACCATCCGCCCCTCGTCTTCCCACTCCCGCTCGCGCAGTTCGTACTTCTGAATCTTCCCGGTCGCGGTCTTCGGGAGTTCGGCGACGAACTCGATTTCCTTCGGCACCTTGTACGTCGCGATGCGCTCCCGACAGAACTCGATGAGCGCCTCGGCGGTGACGCCCGGCGCGTCGGGGTCACCGCTCGTCGGCACGACGAACGCCTTCGGCGACTCGCCCCACTCGTCGGACGGGACGGGGATGACCGCCACGTCGGCGACCTCGTCGTGGTCGAACAGCGTGTCCTCCAGTTCGATGCTGGAGATGTTCTCGCCGCCGGAGATGATGATGTCCTTCTTGCGGTCCTGGATGCTGATGAAGCCGTTCTCGTCGACGACCGCGAGGTCACCCATGTGGTAGTAGCCCTCCAGCCGCGCCGAGAAGGCCTCCTCCGTCTCCTCGGGTTTGTTCCAGTACTTCTCCATCACCTGGTTGCCCGCGACGACGATTTCGCCGATGGACTGGTCGTCTCTCGGCACGTCGTTTCCGTCCTCGTCGACGACGCGAACGTCGGTGCCGAGGTAGCCGATACCCTGTTTCTTCTTCACGCCGAAACGGTCGTCGCCGTCCCCCAGGTAGCGACCGGCCTCCGAGGTCGTGATGAGCGGGCCGGTCTCGGTGGCCCCGTAGACGTGCATGAGCCGCCAGCCGAACTCGTCTTCGACGGTCCGAATCGTCGCCTCCGGCGGGGCCGCGCCCGCGGTCGCCGCCCGGACGGGGCTCGCGCCGGTCGTCTCGACACCGCCTTCCTCGCGGTAGTGTTTCATCAGGATGTTCAGCACCGTCGGCGCGGCGCAGAGATACGACACGTCCTCGTCGCGGATGGCGTCCAACACGGTCTCGGCGTCGACCCCGCGGGTGCAGACGTGCTTCGCGCCGTGTCCGGTAATCGCGTAGATGTGCCCCCAGCCGTTGACGTGGAACATCGGGAGCGTCCAGAGGTAGACGTCGTCGTCGGCGATGTCCTGGTGCATCGAGACGAGGTAGGCGTGAATCGTCTCCGCGCGGTGGGTCCGACAGACGCCCTTCGGGTCGCCGGTCGTCCCCGAGGTGTAGTTGATGGTGACGATGTCGTCTTCATCCATCTCCGGGCGCTCGTAGTCGGTCGACTCCGCGACCAACTCGTCGAAGTCGAGCCACTCGCTGTCGGTCGATTCGGCGGCCTTCTCGGGGTCGTTCGTGACGAAGATCTCCGTCGGAATCTCGTCGCGGACCTCGTCTATCTTCTCGGCGAAGGCGTAGTCGGCGTAGACGGCCGTCACGTCCGCGTCGTTCAGCATGTACTCGAAGTCGGCCGGGACGAGCCGGTAGTTCAGCGGCATGTGGACGGCTCCGAGCTGCATCGACCCGTAGGCGGCTTCGAGGTGGTAGTGGGTGTTCGGGTCGAGCACCGCAACCCGGTCTCCCTTCTCGACGCCGCGGGACTGGAGCGCCGCCGAGAAGCCGTCGGCGCGCTCGCCGAGTTCGTCGTAGGTAAAGCGCTCGCCGGTCGTCGCCACGACCGCCTCCTCGTCCCCGTAGTACCGCCGCGCGCGGTCGAGGAACTCCGTCACCAGGAGTGGTTTCTTCATACGCGCTATCCTTCACTAACGTTCAAAATAAATGTGCGGGCTGGTACCGCGGCGCGGATAATTGAGAACTATTCGCACACCGAGCCACAATATCCCACGACTCGCGCCGCGAGAGACTATATTACTACACAAACTATGCAGGAAAATACCTTATTCGAGGAGTCCGTAGCGCGCGTATGGCGCTTTCAGACTACACCGGGCGCTCGCCGACGGGCCGGGACGAGACCATCGTTCGCGTCGTCCCCCATCGGCTGTGGCGGCCGGGCGACGAGCGAATCGAACCCTGTACCTACAGCGGCGAGGAGATTCGGCTCTCCGAGAAACACCTCCTCGCCGTGGTCGAACGAGACGGCGTCCGGGAACGACTGTACTTCCGCGACGAGCCGTCGCTGTCGGCGTGGGTCGAAGAAAAGCCGCGATAGGACGGGGCCGACGGTGGTGGAGCCGGTGGTTACTCGCTTTCGACCTGCCGCTGAATCGACTCGACGATTTCGGGGTTCCGGAGCGTCGTCGTGTCGCCGAGTTCCTCGCCGTTCGCGATTTCCTCGAGGAGACGGCGCATAATCTTCCCGGACCGCGTCTTCGGCAGTTCCGGCGTGAACACGACCATCTCGGGGCGGGCGATGGGACCGATGGCGTCCTCGACGCCCTCGATGATGCGCTTTCGCATCTCGTCGTCTTCGTCCTGTCCCTCCTCGGTGATGACGTAGGCGTAGACCGCCTCGCCTTTCACCTCGTGATTGCCGCCGACGACGGCGGCCTCGGCGACGCCCTCGACGCCGACGATAGCCGACTCGATTTCCATCGTCCCGAGGCGGTGCCCCGAGACGTTGATGACGTCGTCCACGCGCCCGAGGATAGTGATGTAGTCGTCGCCGTCGATTTTCGCGCCGTCCTCGGGGAAGTAGACCCAGTCGTCGGGGTCGTCGCTGTCGGTGTCGGAGTACTCCTGCCAGTACTCCTGGATGAAGCGCTCGTCGTTCTTGTAGAGCGTCCGGAGCATCCCCGGCCACGGCTTGTTCACCGTGAGATAGCCCGCCCGACCGGCGTCGACCCGCTTTCCTTTCGTGTCGACGATTCGGGCGTCGATGCCCGGCAGCGGCGGGCCGGCCGACCCGGGTTTCATCTTCTTGATTCCCGGGAGGGTCGTTATCATCATGCCGCCGGTCTCGGTCTGCCACCACGTGTCTACCACCGGGCAGTCCTCGTTGCCGATGTGCTTGTAGTACCACTTCCACGCCCGCGGATTGATGGGCTCACCCACGGTGCCGAGCAGGCGCAGACTCGACAGGTCGTGCTGTTCGGGGAACCTGCTGCCCCACTTCATGAACGCGCGAATCGCCGTCGGCGCGGTGTAGAAGATGTCGACGGCGTACTTCTCGATGATGTCCCACAGGCGGTCGCGGTCGGGGAAGTCGGGCGTCCCCTCGTACATGACCGTCGTCGTCCCGAGCGCCAGCGGCCCGTAGACGATGTAGGAGTGGCCCGTAATCCAGCCGATGTCCGCCGAACACCAGTACGTGTCTTCCTTCTCGATGTCGAGGACCGCGTGAGAGGTCCACGCGGCGTACGCGAGGTAGCCGCCGGTGGTGTGCTTGACGCCCTTCGGCTGTCCCGTCGTGCCCGAGGTGTACATCAGGAACAGCATGTCTTCGGCGTCGCGCTCGACGGGGTCGATTCGCTCGCCGGCGTGCTCGTCGAGGAGGTCGTCCCAGTCGTGCTGATTGCCCTTCAGGTCGTGGCCGAAGCCGTCGTCGCCGAGGCGGTCGACGACGACCGTCGCGTCGACGCCGTGGTCGACGCCGTCGAGGCCCTCGTTGGCCTTGTCGAGGTGGTCGAGCGGGTCGCCGCGGCGGTAGTAGCCGTCGCAGGTGACGAGGAACCGGGAGTCCGCGGAGTTCATCCGCGTCGCCAGCGCGTCGGCGGAGAAGCCGCCGAAGACGACCGAGTGCGGCGCGCCGATGCGGGCGCACGCGAGCATGGCGATGGGCAGTTCGGGAATCATCGGCATGTAGAGCGTGACCACGTCGTCCTCCTCGACGCCGAGGTCGCGCAGCGCCGCCGCGAACTCGTTCACCTCGCGATAGAGGTCCTGATAGGTGTACGTCCGCGTCTCGCCGTGTTCACCCTCCCACTTGATGGCGACGCGGTTCTTGTCCCCGTTCTCGACGTGCCGGTCGACGCAGTTGTACGAGACGTTGAGCTTGCCGCCCGTGAACCACTTGTAGAACGGCGGGTTCGAGTCGTCCAGCACCTCGTCGTACTCTTCGTCCCAGTCGAGCATCTCGGCGGCCCCCTCCCAACACTCGGGCCAGTTCTCCTCGAACTCGTCGTAGACGGCCGGGTCGGAGACGTTCGCTTGCGCGACGAACTCCTCGGAGGGTTCGAACTCCTCTTGCTCGACCAGCCGTGCCTCCAGTTCGGTGTCACCGTCTGCCATAGTACGTGCTAACTACACCAATCCTCCATGATAAATCTATGTAGTCCAGCAGTCCGAGCGGGGACTCTCGCCGCGGGCGGTCACCGGTCCGTCGGTCGGTTACGCGAGCCGGCGGCGCGCGTTCCAGTCAGCTAACGTTCATGTCATCCCCAACATTTCGGGCGGGTTCGCCGCGCCGGCGACTCTCACATCACGCCGATGGTCTCGCGGTAGGTGCCGTACTCCTCGGCGAACACGTCCATGATTTCGCCCATCGTGACGTACTCCTTGGCGGCGTCGACGAGCACCGGCATGACGTTCCCGCCGTTTCGGACCGTCTCGCGGAGTTCGTCGAGGGCGGCTTCGACCGCCTCGTCGTCGCGGTCTTCCTTGACGGATTCGAGGCGCGAGAGCTGTCGGTCCTGCACCTCGTCTTCGACGTGCAGCAGGTCGGGACGGCTGTCGTCGTCGCTGGCGTACTTGTTGACGCCGACGACGACCTCCTCGCCGTCTTCGACCCGCGACTGGTACTCGTAGGACGCCTCGCTTATCTCGCGGTGGTAGTAGCCCTCGTCGATACCGGCGAGGACGCCGTCGCGGACCGAGCCGTCGCCCATCTCCCGAATCTCCTCGATGTAGGCCATCGCCTCGGCCTCGATTTCGTCGGTCAGCGTCTCCACGAAGAAGCTCCCGCCGAGGGGGTCGATGACGTCGGCCGCGCCCGACTCCTCGGCGATTATCTGCTGGGTCCGCAGGGCGACGGTGACGGCCTCCTCCGAGGGGAGCGCCAACGCCTCGTCGAAGCTGTTCGTGTGGAGCGACTGCGTGCCGCCGAGGACGCCCGCGAGCGCCTGAATCGTGACGCGGACGATGTTGTTGAGCGGCTGTTGGGCCGTCAGCGACTGCCCCGCCGTCTGGGTGTGGAACTTCAACTGCTTCGAGCGCTCGTCTCCGGCGTCGTACCACTCCGACATCACGTCGTGGTAGATGCGGCGGGCGGCGCGGAACTTCGCCACCTCCTCGAAGATGGAGTTGTGGGAGTTGAAGAAAAACGACAGCTGGGGGGCGAACTCGTCCACGTCGAGGCCGCGGTCCACCGCGTCTTCGACGTAGGCGAAGCCGTCGGCGAGCGTGAACGCGAGTTCTTGAATCGCCGTCGACCCGGCCTCGCGGATGTGGTAGCCCGACACCGAGATGGGTCGGATGCGCGGGGTCTCCTCGGCGGCGAACTCGACGGTGTCGGTGACGAGTTTGAGCGACGGTTCCGGCGGGATGACCCACTCCTTCTGCGCGATGAACTCCTTGAGCATGTCGTTCTGGAAGGTGCCGCCTATCTGCTCGCGGGGGACGCCGCGGTTGTCCGCGAGCGCGACGTACATGGCGAAGACGACCGGCGCGGAGGGGTTGATGGTAAAGGAGGTCGTCACCTCGCCGATGTCGATGCCGTCGAACAGCACCTCCATGTCGCGGAGGGTGTCGACGGCGACGCCCTCCTTTCCGACCTCGCCGTCGGAAAGCGGGTCGTCGGAGTCCTTGCCCATGAGCGAGGGCATGTCGAACGCCGTCGAGAGCCCGGTCTGACCGTTCTCGATGAGGTAGTGGAAGCGCTCGTTGGTCTCTTTCGCCGTGCCGAAGCCGGCGAACTGCCGCATGGTCCACGTCCGCCCGCGGAACATCGTCGGGTACACCCCGCGCGTGTACGGGGACTCGCCGGGGAAGCCGAGGTCCGATTCGTAGTCGAGGTCGGCCACGTCGTCGGGGGTGTAGAGGTCCTCGACCTCGTGGTTCGAGACGGTGGCGAACCGGTCTTTGCGCTCGCCGCCCTTCTCCACGAAGGGGTCGCGGGTCTCCGATTCCCACTCGTCGCGCGCCTCGCGGATGGACGCCAAATCTTCCTCGTCGTACATGCTCGTGAATCCGTATGGACGATGATTAAGGATTCGGGTCGAAGTCGACCCGCCGGACGGCACGGGTCCGCCCCCGGGGCTTCGACGGACAGACCATCGCGCATATCACCCCCCGAAGACCTAGCCACCGGCATGTACGACCGCGCGACAGGCAGGGGGCACCTCGACGCGGCGGCTCACCCCGCCGGGGTCCCCGCATCCGACGGGGTCGGGCGCTGACCGATGGCGCTCGTCACGCCCGAGACGACCCGCTGGGTCGCCGCCGCGACGGCGCTCGTCTTCGTCCTCGCGAGCGTCTCCTTCGTCGTCCCCGCCTCGGGCTCCGTCGCGCCGGTCCCCTTCGACGACACCGTCAAGACCGGCGGCACGTCGGTCGACGTTCGCACGGCCGAAGTCGAGGGCTTCGAAGTCCCGCTCGCGCAGGTCCACTTCTCGCGGTACCGCTTCATCATCGGCTACTACGACGTGACCACGGCCGCCGCGGACGTGTCCACGGCCGAGAGCGCCCGCCAGTTCGGCGACCCGCTCGCGGTGTTCGTCACCGACTACGCGACGGTCTCGCCCGCGCTCGACGACGACGGCTACCTCCGAACCGAACACAACCGCAACCCCGGCTGGACGAAGGCGTCCGAGGCGTCGTTCGTCGTGGACGCCGGCGCGCGAGTCCCCTCCGGGCCGATTGCCGTCCCGTTTTCCGACGCCGACGCGGCGCGCTCGTTCGCTGACGCCCACGGCGGCACGGTCGTCGATTGGGCGACGCTCCGCGACCGCGCCGGCGACCCGCTTTCGTCACGGCTCGACGCCTTCGAGTCGTCGGTCGCCGCCCACCACGAGTGGGCGAACCAGACCACCGCTGCGAGTGATGCGCTGTTCGACAGGCCCGTCTCGACCGTCGTCGGCGAGGACGCGCCGACCGTCGAAGCCGCCGTCGCGTCGGCCCCCGCGAACACGACCGTCTACGTCCCCCCGGGCACCTACTCGGTCGACGCGGTCGGACTGAACCGCTCGGTTACGCTCCTCGGAGCCGGACCCGAAACGCGGCTCGTCGGCGACGGAAACGGCAGCGTCGTCCACCTCCGCGCCGACCGGAGCGCGGTCGGGAACCTCTCTATCGCCGGGGTCGGCGAGACCGGGACCCGCCGGGTCCGCGCCAGCAACGAGTCCGTCGACTGGGACACCCGCGTCGAACTCGCCTACGGCCGCGGCGACGCCGGTGTCGTCCTCGACGGCGCGAACCAGTCGGCCGTCCGCGGGGTCGAAATCGACACGCCCGCGAGCGGCATCATCGCCCGCGAGAGCGCCGACAGCGTCGTCGACGGCGTGACCGTCCGCGGGGCCGACGAGCCCTCGGAGGGCTTCATGGGCGTCGTCCTCATCGGCGAGCGGTCGGTCGTGCAGGACTCGACGTTCCTCGACGGCCGCGACGGCGTCTACACCCACCGCGCCGACGGGAGCGTCGTCCGCGACAACCGCATGGAGGACGGTCGCTACGGCGTCCACCAGATGTACACCTCAGACGCGCTCGTCGCCGACAACGTCGTCCGCGGGGACCGCATCGGCGTCGTCCTCATGACCCGGCCCGTCGGCAACCTCGTCGTCGGAAACGACGTGCGCGAGTCGGACTTCGGGTTCATGCCCGCCGGGAGCGACACCTACGTCGCTGACAACGTCTTCGCCGGCAACGACTACGGCATGGACGTGAGCGGCGACCGGCAGGTGTACGTCGGAAACGTCGTCGCCGGAAACGGGGTCGGTATCCGCGGGAGTTCGACGTTCCCGACGAACGTCGTCGTTCGAAACGACATCGTGGACAACGACGTGCGCGTCGAGTCGTCGCTCGGCCCGATGCGGACGTGGACCGCCGGCGGCGAGGGCAACTACTGGGGCGACCTCCCGCTCGAAGACGCCGACGGCGACGGGGTCTACGACCGAGCGTACCAACCCTCCGGGGCGGTCGACGCCGAACTCGGCCGGGAACCCGGCGCGCTCGCGCTCTCGGAGTCGCCCGCGGTGCGCGCGCTCCGCCGCGCCCGCGACGCGGTGTCCGGCCTCCGCGGGTCCGGCGTCGTCGACGCCGCGCCGCGGGCCGAACCGGTCCGCCCCGAGACGCTCGCCGCCCTGAACGCGACGGAGGAGACCGATGGCTGACCGCGAATCGGCGGAGCCAGCGACTGACGAACCCACCACGATGTCGAACCCCGAACCCACGACGACGGCCGAGACGGATTCCGACGAATCGACGGGCGAGAGCGCCGCCGCCGCGGCCGCCGACCGACCGGCTATCGCCGCGACCGACCTCAGCCACGCCTTCGGCGACGTGCGCGTCCTCGACGGCGTCTCGCTGTCGGTCGCCCCCGGCGAAATCGTCGCGCTCGTCGGCCCCAACGGCTCGGGGAAGTCCACGCTCCTGCGGTTTCTCGCGCGGGTCCGCGCGCCCGACGAGGGAACGGTCACCATCGGAGCCAGTGACGGGCGCGCCCGCGTGGGCTACCTCCCGCAACAGCCCGGCTTCCGCGCCGGCTTCTCCGCGACCGACACGCTCGAATTCTACGCGCAGTTCGTGGACGACCACGTGGACGTGGCCGACGTGTTGGAGCGAGTCGGCCTCGCGGACGCCGCCGACCGCCGGGTCGACGCGCTCTCCGGCGGGATGACGCGCCTGCTCGGCCTCGGGCGGGCGCTCGTCGGCGACCCGGCCGTGGTCGTCCTCGACGAACCGGCCAGCGGCCTCGACCCCGGCATGGTCGAACGGCTGTTCGACATCGTCTCCGACCTCGCCGACGCGGGCGTCGCGGTCGTCCTCTCGTCGCACAACCTCGGCCCCGTCGAGCGGACCGCCGACCGCGTGGTCGTCCTCGACGGCGGGCGATTCGTCGCCGACGGCGACCCGCGAGCGGTGGTCGAATCGGTCGGCGCGGCCGACCTCCAGACCGCCTTCGGCGACCTCGTGGCGACCGAGGAGGTGACGGGGAGATGAGCGCCGGCGGCCGCGACGGCCTCGGCGACCTGTTCGCCATCGCGGCGCGCGAGCTTCGGACGGTCGTCAGGACCCCCGCGGTCGTCGCGCTCTCGGTCGTCTTCGCGCTGACCGTCGTCGCGGTCGCGGCCGCGGGCTCCGGCGCGCGCGGCGGGTACGTCCCGCTGGTGCTGGATTTGGTCCCGTTCGTGGAGGCGCTCGTCCCGCTTCTCGCCGTCGCGCTCTGCTACCGGGCGGTGCTCTCGGACCGCGAGTCGGGCGAACTCGACGTGCTCAGGACGTTCGACGTGTCTCGCCCGGCCTACGTCGGCGGCGTCTACCTCGGCCGCGGGCTCGCGCTCGTGTTCGTCGTCTTCGGGTCGCTGCTCGCCGCGGGCGCGACCGTCCCCGTCCTCTCGCCGCCGGACCCGACGTTCCTCGCGCTGAACGAGGCCGCCGACTCGCCGGTCGCGTTCCTCCGGTTTTCGGTCCTCGCCGTCCTGTTCGCCCTCGCGGTCGCGGCCGTCGCGCTCGCCGTCTCGGCCGCCGCGCGGACCGCCCGGCAGGCAATCGCGCTCGCCGTCGGCCTGCTCGTCGCCTTCGTCGTCGGCGTCGACGCCGCCGCCGTCGCCGGACTGGCCTCGGGGAGTCTCGGCATCGACGCGGTCCCGCTCGTCCTCGCGGCGAGCCCGAACGGCGCGTTTCGGTCGCTCGTCCTCGGCGTCGCCGTCGAGACCGGCGGTTCGACCTCGCCGGGCGCGGCGCTCGCGGGGCTCGTCGGGTGGGTCGCCGTCGCGCTCGCGGTCGCGGTGCTGACGGCGTGGCGACCGGTAGAATAGTGCTGGGCAGTGCTGGACAGCGCTGGGCGGGCGGGCAGGCGGTCGAAGCGCCTACCCGAAGTTCTCGACTTTCGCCGCGTCGGCGTCGCCGCCGGCCGCTTCGACCGCGTCGGTCGCGCGCTCGACGAAGTCGGCGAAGCCGTAGACGAACACCTGCTCGCCCTCGTCGCCGGTGAGCGCGTCGGAGACGGCGTCGGCGAGGGCGGACTCGTCGCCGGTGACGACGACGCTCGCGCCGTCGTCCCGGAGCGCGGAGAGCCGGTCTTCGTGCGCGGGCGCGTCGTCGAGGTAGACCACGGCGGCCTCGTTGCCGTCGGCGACCGCGGCCTCGGCGATGCCGACCGCGGGGCCGACGCCGGGGCCGCCCGCGAGGACGACCACGCGCGACTCGCCGTCGTAGTAGCTCTGACCGAACGGCCCGGAAATCTCGATGTCGTCGCCGGCGGCGAGCGAGTCGAGGTGCTGGCTGAACGCCCCGGCCTCCTCGGGGTCGATGCCGACGGTCACCTCGAACGTGTCGCCGACGCCGGGCGACGAGAGCGTGTAGAACCGCGCGTACGACTCGCCGTCGACCTCGGCGGAGAGCTTGACGAACTGGCCCGGTTCGGCCTCGAAGCCGTCGGGCGTCTCGAACTCGATGGCGACCGTTCCGGGGCCGACGTCGCGGACCGCGGCGACGGTGACGATTGCGTCCATGCGAGCGGCTTGGTCGCAGGCTCACAAGGGCCTTGCCTTCCCGGACGCGTGCGCCGGAGAGCAGGACAAACCGTCCCGGCCGTGCACATAGTGTGAACCGGAAAGAATTGCCACGAGAGGGCAAAACACACCTTGATTGGATGTTCGTCCAGTTATTTCCCACATAGGCGGCCCCTTATTTCACATAACCATCTCAATTAGCGCCTCTAAAACTTGTTCGTTAAATTTCTATATGTTACCGGTACCGTCGTTTAACACCAATTTTCAGAAGGCTTTTGACCCGGCTATGGGTAGATTTCACTCAGCATGCCTGCGGACTTCAACTGGGCCATCGGCGGCGAGGCTGGCGATGGCATCGACTCCACGGGGAAGATTTTCGCTCAGGCGCTATCCCGGGCTGGACGCCACGTGTTCACCTCTAAGGACTTCGCTTCGCGAATCCGGGGCGGATACACCGCGTACAAGGTTCGGACTGCCATCGACCCCGTACAGAGCGTCGTCGACCGACTCGACGTGCTCATCGCACTCACACAACGAACAATCGACGAGAACCTCGACGAACTGCACGAGGGCTCCGTCATCATCTACGACGGCGACCGCTCGACGATGGCGGACGTCGAAATCCCCGAGGGAATGGTCGGGCTGGACATCCCCCTCAAGGCGCTCGCCGAGGAGGCGGGCGGCGCTATCATGCGCAACGTCGTCGCGCTCGGCGCGGCGTGCGCCGTCGCGGACTTCCCCATCGAGAACCTCGACAGCGCGCTGCAGAAGCGCTTCGGCGGGAAGGGCGAGGCCATCGTCGAGAACAACAAGAAGGCGGCTCGCGCGGGCCTCGAATACGTCCACGACGAGTACGACCACGAGTTCGACTACGACCTCGAGACGACCGACGAGGACTACGTGCTCATCAACGGCGACCAGGCCATCGGCATGGGCGCCATCGCCGCCGGTTGCCGCTTCTACGCCGGCTACCCCATCACGCCCGCGACGGACGTGATGGAGTATCTCACCGGCCGCATCGAACGCTACGGCGGTCACGTCGTACAGGCGGAAGACGAACTCGCGGCCATCAACCTCGCGCTCGGTGCGGCACGCGCCGGCGCGCGGTCGATGACCGCGACGTCCGGTCCGGGTATCGACCTGATGACCGAGACGTTCGGTCTCGTCGCCACCTCGGAGACGCCGCTCGTCATCGTCGACGTGATGCGCTCCGGTCCCTCGACGGGGATGCCGACCAAGCAGGAACAGGGCGACCTCAACATGATGCTCTACGGCGGCCACGGCGAGATTCCGCGCTTCGTCGTCGCGCCGACGAGCATCGACGAGTGCTTCTGGAAGACCGTCGAAGCGTTCAACTTCGCCGAGAAGTACCAGGTTCCGGTCTACGTCGCGGCCGACCTCGCGATGGCGGTCACGGAACAGACGTTCTCCCCCGAGGCGTTCGACATGGACGAAGTCGAAATCGACCGCGGCAAGGTCGTCGACGACGACTCCATCGACGAGTGGCTCGACGAGGAAGGTCGCTTCCAGCCGCACGCGCTCACTGACGACGGCGTCAGCCCGCGCGCGTTCCCCGGCACGGAACAGGGCGCACACATGTCGACCGGTCTCGAACACGACGAACTCGGTCGGCGGACCGAAGACCGGTCGATGCGCGTCGAGCAGGTCGACAAGCGCGACCGGAAGGTCGAGACCGCAAAGGAGACCGAGGACTTCTCGCCGCGCGAGTTCGGTGACGCCGATTCGGACACGCTCATCCTCTCGTGGGGCTCCAACGAGGGCGCGCTCGTCGAGGCGCTCGACTTCCTCGAAGAGGACGGCATCGACGTTCGCTTCCTGTCGGTCCCGTACATGTTCCCGCGGCCGGACCTCACCGAGGAAATCGAGGCGGCAGACGAGGTCATCGTCGTCGAGTGTAACGCGACGGGGCAGTTCGCCAACGTCGTCGAGCACGACACATTGACCCGTGTCAAGCGCATTAACAAGTACGACGGCGTCCGCTTCAAGGCGGACGAACTCGCAGACGAAATCAAAGCCACCCTCGACGCAGAGGAGGTCTCAGCATGAGCTCAAACGTCCGCTTCACCGACTTCAAGTCAGACAAACAACCGACCTGGTGTCCCGGCTGTGGGGACTTCGGGACGATGAACGGCATCATGAAAGCCCTCGCCAACTCCGGCACCGACCCCGACAACACGTTCATGGTCGCCGGTATCGGCTGTTCCGGGAAAATCGGGACGTACATGCACTCGTACGCCATCCACGGCGTCCACGGGCGCTCGCTCCCGGTCGCCGCCGGCGTCAAGCTGGCGAACCCCGACCTGACCGTCGTCGCCGCCGGCGGCGACGGTGACGGCTACTCCATCGGTGCGGGTCACTTCATCCACGCCGTCCGCCGCAACGTGGACATGGCCTACACCGTCATGGACAACCGCATCTACGGCCTCACGAAGGGGCAGGCCTCGCCGACCTCGCGCGAGGACTTCGAGACCTCGACGACCCCCGAGGGACCGAAGCAGCCCCCGGTCAACCCGCTCGCGCTGTCGCTCGCGGCCGGCGGCACGTTCATCGCGCAGTCGTTCGCGACGGACCACAAGCGCCACGCGGAAATCGTCCAGGAGGCCATCGAGCACGACGGCTTCGGCTTCGTGAACGTGTTCAGTCCCTGTGTCACGTTCAACGACGTGGACACCTACGACTACTTCCGCGACAACCTCGTGGACCTCGCGGACACCGACCACGACCCGACCGACTACGACGCGGCCAAAGAGAAGATTCTCGACTCGTCGAAGGAGTACGAGGGCGTCATCTACAAGGACGAAAGCTCCGTCTCCTACGAGGAGAAGTTCGGCGTCGACCAGAACATGTCGGACATCCCGTCGGGCGCGCCCGACGACGCGATGGACCTCGTCCGCGAGTTCTACTAACGCCGAACTCGCGGTCGACGCCGCGCCGCCCGCTCATCGAACTTCGACCGTTCTTTCGACCGTCCCCGGATGCTCGACAGCGCCCGCGAGCGCCGCGACCGCCTCGGTCTCGTCCACGTCCGCCCCGTGGACCGCGAGGACGACCACCACGTCGCCGTCGTGTTCGACCGTCGCGAGGTGGAGTTTCACTTCGGCCGTCCCGCCCTCGTAGGCGACCGTCTCGCCGTCGACTGCGGTCTCACCGGCTTCGACTTCGACCGTGCCAGCGTAGGTGACGAGTTCCGTCTCCGACCCGAGCATCGTGACGTTTCGCGCACCGACCTCGCGGACGCCGTTGACCTCGGGGACGTTTCCGAGCGCCTGCGCGTCGGCCAGCAAGTCGAGACCGGCCGCGACGAGCTCGCGGTTGCCGAGGTTCGAAAGCGGGTTGACCGACTGGCCGGCGACCTCGGCGTTCGGCGACGAGACGACCACGAGCGCCGTGATATCGTCGTCGTCGGTCGTCTTTGAGTATCCGGACACCCAGACGTCCGCGCCGACGGAGCGGGAGGCGGGACCGACGCCGACGTCGTACGAAAGCGGGACGACGGTGCTGTTGCCGTGGACGTAACCGTGTGCCTCGTAGGTCGACGCGGGAATCGTCGCGGGCTGGGCCGCGAACGTGGTCGAGCCGCCGAGTCCACCGAGGCATCCCGCGAGCGCGACGACGAGCGCGAGCGCGAGGGCTGTGCGTAGTTGAGGCATGCCACCTAGAGGCGCTCTGAGAGTATGACAGTCTCGCCGCCGCGGAGAAAACCGGCCGGGCGAATCGAGGCGAACGGGTCGAACTGGGACCGTCGCCGGGACGCCCGCCAACCCGCTCGTTACTCTACCGACTCGACGTGGAGTCGGTAGCGCGTCCCGCAATCGAGACACCGGGCGTCGTCGGATTCGATGAGTTCCGTCACCAACACCTCGCCGAACTCGCAGTTCGGACACTCGTAGACGAGCGAGTCACCCGCGATGCGGTGTGCGAACGCGTTCGTGTTCTCTTCTGTCAAGGGTTCTGATGCGGACGACATTCCTGACCACCGTTCAGATATGCTACCACATGTCACATAAACTATCCGCCGCGGGACGTCGAAAGGTGTGAGACGCCGTGTGACACACTCTCAGGCCGTGAAAGCCGGAAATTCGCCCGCCCTTTCGGAACGTCTTTTCAACTCGCGGCCCACGGTTCGCCCATGACGGAGAACGCCGCTTCAGCGGACGACGCACCGCGGGCGAACGGGATGCCGATGCTCGGGCTCGGGACGTGGCAGAACACGAACGCCGACGAGTGTCGCAACGCGGTGCAGACGGCGCTGGAGATGGGCTACCGCCACATCGACACCGCCCAAGCGTACGAGAACGAAGCGGAGGTCGGCGAGGGCATCGCCGCCGCCGACGTCGACCGCGACGAGGTGTTCCTCGCGACGAAGGTGTGGGCCGACAAGCTGTCCCACGACGACGTCATCGAGAGCACCGAAGAGAGCCTCGAAAAGCTCGGCGTGGACTACGTCGACCTCCTGTACGTCCACTGGCCGTCCCGCGAGTACGACGCCGAAGAGACCCTCGCGGCGTTCGACGAACTCGTCGAACGCGGGCTGACAAAGCGCGTCGGCATCTCCAACTTCGAGCCCGAGCAGGTCCGCGAGGCCGTCGAACTGTCCGAGTCGGGCGCCTTCGCCAACCAGATCGAGATGCACCCGCTCCTCCAGCAGGAAGAGCTCCGCGAGGTCTGCGCCGAGGAGGACATCGAAATCGTCGCGTACTCGCCGCTCGCCCGCGGGAACGTCTTCGACGTCGACGTGCTGTCCGACATCGCCGAGAAGCACGACGCGAGCGAGGCGCAGGTGTCCTTGGCGTGGCTCCGCGAGAAGGGGGTCACCGCGATTCCGAAGGCGACGAGCGAGGGCCACATCCGCGACAACTGGGAGTCGCTCGCGCTCGACCTCGACGACGAAGACGTGGCCGCCATCGACGCCATCGAGACCGAAGAGCGCTGCATCGACCCCGACTTCGCGCCCTGGTAAGCGACTGAACCCGCGTTTTTCCGGTTCGCCTCTCGATTCGCCGTCGGAAGCCGCAACGGATTTGTCGAACGAGTCCCGACAGAATCGCATGGAATTCGACCTCCCCAAGACAGTCGCGTTGCTCGTCGCGCTCGTCGTCGTCGGAACCGCGGCCCTCGTCGGGATGGGCGTCATGGCCACGAGTACCGTACTGATGATGGTGACGCCCGCGATGCTCGTCTTCGGGGCTGTCTGTCTCGCCATCGGCGTCAAGCACGGCGAGTACCGAGCGGCGAACTAACGGCGCGGAGCGAAGCGACAAAGCGGCGCGGAAGACCTCAGCTCTCGTTTTCTCGCGGCGTGTCGACCACGTCTTCGAGCGTCTCGTCCGAGACGCTCGCCGAGATGCGGACGCCCACGACGCTCACGACGATGCCGGCGACGATGAACATCGCCAGCCGCTGGACCGGCGTGAGCGCGAGCCGCCCGAGCAGTTCGAGGTTCGGCAACTCCCCCTGTCGTTCGAGGAGGAAACCGGCGAACCCGCGGACGACCAGCCCGATGGCGACGACGCCGAACGGGAGGTTCATGTACGACGTGGAGACGCGCTCGCTCCCGATGAGCTCGTCCAAGAGACGGCCCGCGCTCGCGGTCAGCGCGGCGAGCGCCAGCCACGGGACGCTGTGGTAGACGAACAGGAGCGACGGGACGAGCACCTCCTCGCTCCCGCCGACGCCCGGCGTCCGGATGGCCAGCGCGCCGAGGAACAGCCCGACGATGGCCAGCCCCGCGGCGACCGCGTAGGTGACGACCGACACCTGTCCGGAGTAGAGGGCGTCGCGAATCTGGTCGGGCGCGTCCGAGAGGAACTCGTCGATAGCGAGCCCCTTGTAGAGGAGCACCGCGCCCATCAGGGCGGCGAGCCCGGCCATCGCGACGGCGGGAGTGAACTGGACGAGAAGCAGCGGGACGAGGAGCAGTCCGACGCCGAGCGGGACGAGTATCGTCGAGCGAAGCTCCTCGTCGCCGAGGAACTGCTTGAGCAGGTAGTACGTCGACTCGATGTCGTGGGCCTGTCGGACCACCACGCGGTCGACCGCGTCGACCCGGAACCGGCTCTCGACGACGGGGACGAGCCGCTCGTCCTCCGCGCTGTCGATGACGACGACCGCGGACTCGACGTCGTAGCGCTCGGCGAGGTCGTCGAGCTGTCGCGCGACGGCGCGGTCGGCTCCGACGGGGCTGTCGCTCGTTCCCGAGATGACCGCGATTTCGGCGTCCTCGCGCTCGTCCCTGAGTTCGCGCGTCGTCCGAAGCGCCGCGAGAAGGCAGTTGACGCTCGAATCCTCGGGGTCCGCGAGGCCCACGTCGGTGACGAGCGACCGAACCGCTTCCCAGCCGACGACGGGCGTCGAGAGCCCGGTCTTGCGGCCGATGTCGTTCGCCCGGTCGACACAGAGGACGAGCGTTGTCACGTCGAAGACGAACGCGGGCGCGGGCTAAAAAGCCTCCCAGTCGTCAGAACCGAAACGAAAAGCCGTCGTCCGGTTCGACCGACGAGGCGACCCCCGCGCCGAAGGCGTACGCCGCGCCCTCGACGCCGCCGCGGAGCCGGTCGGTGAGGCCGACCTCGGGGGTGAACTCCCTGACCGAGACCTCGTCGCGGCCGAGGAGTTCGGCGAGTCGGTCTTCCACGTCGTCGCGGGTGCCCAGCGAGTCGACCAGTCCGAGTTCGTGCGCCTCCTCGCCGAGGTAGACGCGGGCCTCCGTGTCGCGGACGACCTGCGGGTCCATGTCCCGGCCCTCGGCCACCCGTTCGACGAAGTCGTCGTAGTAGTCGTCGATGAGCCCCTGGAGGTACTCGCGTTCGTCCTCGGTCGGCTCCTTAAGCGCCATCCCGGCGTCCTTGTACTTCCCCGCGGCGAACCGCTCGTAGGAGAGCCCGACCTTGTCGGCCAGTTCCGAGGCGTTGACCGACGAGCCGATGACGCCGATGGAGCCGACGACGCTCACGTCGTGGGACCACAGCTCGTCGCAGCCGCTGGCGATCCAGTAGCCGCCCGAGGCGCAGGTGTCCGTGGCGTACGCGACCGTCGGCCCGTCGAAGTCGGCGGCCGCTCGGCGGATGTCGTCGCTCGGCAGCACCTCGCCGCCGGGCGTGTTCAGTTTGACGAGGAGCGCGTCGACGTTCTCGTCGTCGGCCGCGGCGTCGATCTGTTCGACGATGTCGTCGGCGGGCGTCCCGCCGCCGCGACCCGGAACGGGACCACCGCCGCCGTCGCGGGAAATTGCCCCTTCGACGGCGACCTCGGCCACGTCGTAGTCGGGGAAGGCCGCGGCGGCGAGCCTACCGCCGACGCGGAGCGCGGCGACGACGGTTCCGATGACCAAGAGGAGCCCCGCGAGGTCCGCGAGCGTGTCGGGGACGCGGTAGAACAGGATCCAGCCGACCGCCGCCGCGACGACGGCGAGGACGACCACGATAGCCAACCGGTAGATGCGCGTGAAGCTGTCGGTCACGGTGAATCACTCATGGCTGTCGCTGGGGCTTCGAACGGGATAAAAATGATACGTCGCAAGCGCGACGAAGAGAGAGAAAGTGACCGGGGTTTAGAGCAGACCGGACTTCTGAAGCTTCATCAGGTCCTCGGTCTCGAGGGTCTCGCCTTCCTTGAACTTCTGGTAGATTTCCTCGGCCTCGGCCTTGGCGGCTTCGCGCTCCTCGGCGCGGGAGTCCTTGCGCTGGCGCTCTTCCTTCTTGTCCAGCTCGCGGAGGCGCTTCTGGACGCGGACGAAGTCCTCGTGGTGACGGTCGGCCGCTTCCTGGGCTTCGACGAAGAGCTCGTGCATCTCGTCGGCCTTGTCGCGGATGTCGTCGGCCTCGCGGTAGGCCTCGATCATCTGGTTGTGGTGTTCCTGGGCGTCGTCGGCCAGCTCGGTCACCTTCTGGTGGTGCTGGGACGCCTCGGAGCGGACCTCTTCTGCCTCTTCGATGAGTTCTTCGAGGTCACCGCTCTCTTCGACCTTGTCCTTTTTTTGGCGAAGTTCTTCGCGCTTGTTCTCGATCTTCTCGATGAGCTCGCGCTCGTCTTCTGTCGAGAGGACTTCGGTCTGCTGGCGGAACTCGAGTTGCTCGATCTCCTCTTTGAGCTCGTCGATGTCCTTGCCGTCATCGAGCTCGAGGTCGCTTTTCATCTCGTCGACCTCGTCGAAGAGCTCGTTGGCCTTCGCGTTGAGCTCGTTGCGGCTCTGCTTGTGTTCCTGCACCTGCGAGTTCATTTCGTCGCGCTTCTCGCGGTGCTTCTGGGCTTCGTCGACCTTCTCGCGAGTCATCGCGTTGAGGTCGTCGCGCTTGGATGCGCGCTCAGAAGCCATCTGGTTTAGTTCATTGCGGCGGTCACGGAGTTGACCGGCGAGTTTGATGAGTTCGCCTTTCGAGCCGCTCTCGAGCTTTTCGTCTGGGAGATCGATGTTTCGTGCCTCGTCGAGTTCCTGCACGTCGAACTCGCTAAGTACTTCCTGCTTCGTTACCATGCGTAATCAATCCTCGATACCATCACCACTCCGTGCGTGGCGGCTGCTCGTGGGAGTGCGACCGACCGTGGATAAGAATTCCCGATCATTCTGCGTGCGATGCCGCCGGAACGCCGGAGGCGCTCAGGTACATACACATACAGGCGACCAGTTAATAAATACTTCGGTGGAAATTCGGGTGAAAACAGTTACCACACCGCTCGTATCGACCGTATTCGCCATGTCAGTGTTTGCCATGGTCGTATATAAATGGGATGCGAACCGTGGGGGCTAAACCGAGTCGGGTCGGATGCCACGCCATGAGAGAAGTCATCCGCGCACGCGGCCACGAGCACGTGCGCGCCGAGCACGCGAGCACGTTCGAGGTGACGAGCGACGACTGGCTCACCCCCGCGGGCGACTGCATCATCGGCGTCGAGGCCGACCGTACCCCCGCCGACTTCGACCCGGCGTTCGTCGAGGCCTGTCAGTCCCACGACGCCACTATCGACGTGCGCGTCCGCGTGGACGCGGACGGCGACACCTACGAACAGACGGTCCGCGCCCGGGGACACCCGGACCTCTCCTTCGAGGGCGACCGCAGCGTCGTCTTCCGCACGAGCGACTACGTGGACGACCGGACGGGTGCGGTCGGCGCGGCCCACGCCGCCGCGGGCTTCGACCGCGACCTCGTCTCGGCGCTCGCCGACGGCGCGGAACTGACGGTCACCATCGAAGTCGAATAGTCCCGCGCGGACGGCGGACCGACGCGAGCCGACCGACGGAATGCGCTTTTCACCGCGCGGTCGTAACCTTCGGGCATGCCCGAAGAACCCTCCGAGAACATCAGCGGCGGCGCGAGCGGCGGCGGTCGAGAGACGGCGTTCGACCCCGCCGACCCCGAGACCGCGACGCGCGCCGAGGTCGTCGTCGACCGACTCGGCGAACGCTACTGGCGGAAGGCCTACGGCGGACAGGGCGGCTTCGAGTGCCTCGTCCGGACGATTCTGAGTCAGAACACGAGCGACAAGGCGAGCCAGCCCGCCCACGACCAACTCATGGCGCAGTACGGCGGCGGCGACCTCGCCGAGTCGCTGGCGGCGGCCGACCGCGAGGGCATCGTCGAGGCCATCCGCTCCGGCGGGCTCTACAACCAGAAGTCGAAGCTCATCCAAGGCGTCGCCGAGGACGTGCTGGCCGACTTCGGGAGCGAGGCCGGTTTCGACCGCTACGTCCGCGAGGAAGACCCCTCGACGGTCCGCGACCGGCTCCTAGAGATGAAAGGCGTCGGCCCGAAGACCGCCGACTGCGTCCTCCTCTTTGCGGGCGGCCGCGGCGGCGTCTTCCCGGTCGATACGCACGTCCACCGCATCGCTCGGCGAATCGGACTCGCGCCGGCCGACGCCGACCACGAGGGCGTTCGCGCGGCGCTCGAACGCGACATTCCCGACGAAAAATGCGGCTTCGGCCACACCGCGATGATTCAGTTCGGTCGCGAGTTCTGCACGGCCCGCAAACCCGCGTGTCTCGACGGCCCCGAGGCGTGCCCGATGGCCGACGTGTGCGACATGGTCGGCGTCGACGCGGCGGCGCAGTCCGTCACCGACCCCGCGGCCGCGGACGACTGATTAACAGGACTTCGTTTTGAGCCCGCTGACCGGCGAGCCGTCGTCCTCGTAGCTCGATTCGATACCCGAGTCGGCGAACATCGGGAGGTTCATCGAGTAGTCGTAGACGACGCTGAACCGCGAGAAGGGGTTCGAGAGGAACGCCGACGCGGGGCCGACGCCGTCGAACGCGACGCCCGCCCGGAGCTGGACGACGGAGTCGTTGCCGACGGAGCCGCTGGCTTCCATCCCGAAGCCGCCCTCGCCGCCGAGGTTCTCGAAGACCGAGAGGAAGACCACGAGGTCGATGCCCGCGCCCTCGCCGCCGATGTCGAATTGGTGGCCCTCGCCGGGGAAACACGGCGAGGTCGGGCCGGTCGCGGCGGCGACCGGGGCGGTCGCGACGGCGAGAATCACGGCGAGCGTCAGGGACGCGCGGGTCGCGGCGTTCATACCGTCGCCTCCGGCGCGCTGGTAATTAAGGATACGCCGCGGTTCTCAGGGATGATACCGTGTGTCGAAGCAAACGAAACCGCGGACGCAACTCGGACCCGGCGGTTACTCCTCGCCGTCGAGCTGTCTGATGAGTTCGTCGAGGACGGCGTCCGCGCTGGCGAGGTTGGTCGCCAGCGGCGTCTGGTGCACGTCACAGATGCGGAGCAGCGCGGTGATGTCCGGCTCGTGGGGCTGGGCGGTCAGCGGGTCGCGGAGGAAGATGACGCCGTCGCAGGTCTCGCTGGCTATCTCCGCGCCGATCTGCATGTCGCCGCCGAGCGGCCCGGACTGCTTGCGCTCGATGTCGAGGCCCGTGGCGTCGATGAGTCGCTGACCGGTCGTCCCCGTCGCCATGAGCTCGAAGCGTTCGAGGTCGGCCTGTCGCTCCTCGGCGAACGAGATGAGGTCCGGCTTCTTCTCGTCGTGAGCAATAAGTGCGAGACGCATGGCAAACACTCGTTCGAGCGTCGTGATTAATCTTCGCCCGGAAGCCGTCCGTGAGAAATCGTCGCGCGGCGGGGGATTGACGCGCCGGTGTGGTCGCCGTGGACGAGAGTCGTTACTTGAAGCGGAACGTCTCGAGGTTCTTCGGCGCGAACGTCCGCATGTTGTAGTCGTGGTAGAGCGCCGACGAGAGGTCCTGCACGGAGCGCTCGTCGCCGTGGACGCACAGCACCTTCTCCGGGCGCGGGTTCATCGTCTTGACGAAGTTCTCGAGGCCCTGCCGGTCGGCGTGACCGGAGAAGCCGTCGACGGTCTCGACGTCCATCTCGAGTTTCAGCGTGTCAGACCGGCCCATGCCGTCGCGGCCGTTGACCGGAATCTCGTCCCAGCCGTTCTGGATGCGGCGGCCGAGCGTCCCCTGGGCCTGGTAGCCGACGAAGACCAGCCGGGACTTCGGGTCGGGGCCGACGTGGCGGAGCCACGACATGATGGGGCCGCCGGTGACCATCCCGGAGGTCGAGAGGATGATGGCCTGGTCGCCGTCGGCGACGTCCTGTCGCTCCTCTTCGCCGCCGTCGATGTGGTTGAACTCCTCGGCGAGGAACGGGTTTTCGTCCTCGTGGAAGATGCGGTCGCGGAGGTCGTCGCGGAGGTACTCGGGGTAGGTCGTGTGGATGGCCGTCGCCTCCCAGATCATCCCGTCGAGGTGGACGGGCATCTCCGGAATCTTACCGGAGCGCATCGCCTCTTCGAGGACCAGCATGATCTCCTGGGAGCGACCGACAGCGAACGCCGGGATGACGACCTTCCCGCCGCGGTCGTACGTCTCGTTTATGACCTCGATGAGGCGCTTTTCGGAGTCCTGCTGGTCGGTCTGGTAGTCGTTGCGGCCGCCGTAGGTCGATTCGAGGACGAGCGTCTCCACGCGCGGGAAGTCGTTGACCGCGCCGTTGAACAGGCGGGTGTCCTCGTAGTGGATGTCGCCGGAGAACGCGACGTTGTAGAGGCCGTCGCCGATGTGGAAGTGCGAGACGGCGGAGCCGAGGATGTGGCCCGCGTTGTGGAAGGTGAGCTTCACGTCGGGCGCGATGTCGGTCACGTCGCCGTACTCCAGCGGGATGGTGTGCTTGATGGCCTCGCGGACCATCTCGGACTCGTACGGCGGGGTGCGACCTTCCTTCGAGGCGACGTCGAGGTAGTCGAGCGTGAGCAGGCCCATGAGGTCGCGGGTCGGCTCGGTCGTGTAGATGGGACCGTCGTAGCCGTACTTGAACAGAAGCGGGATGAGCGCCGAGTGGTCGAGGTGGGCGTGGGTGAGAACGACCGCGTCGAGCGAGTTCGCGCCCGACCCGAGCGCCTCGGGGACCTGCAGATACGGCACGTCGTCGGAGCCGGGCTTGTCGCCGCAGTCGACGAGGATGCGGGTCTCGGGCGTCGAGACGATGAAGGACGCGCGGCCGACCTCGCGGCAGCAGCCGAGGGTCGTGATGCGGACCCACTCGTCGTCCGAGAGCTGTTCGCGGTGAATCTGCCGACCGGTCCGTTCGAGGATGCGGCGGCGGTCCTCGCGTTCCTGCTTCAGGAAGTTGCGGACGTTCGAGACCGTCGAGGACTCGATGGGCGGGGTGCGGACGACTTCGGGCGTCCAACCGACTTTCTGCGTAATCTCGCGGAGCGTCGAGCCGTGGCGACCGATGACCATGCCCGGTTTCTCGGCCTCGATGACGACTTCGCCGGTGTCGATGTGGAAGTCGAGGTCGGTGACGCCGGCCTCCTCGGGGATGACGCTCAGAATCTTGGGTTCGGCCTCTCGGGGGTCGGACAGCACGTCCGGGTCCGGGCGAACCGTGATTCGCTTTCGGAGCTTACTCGCGAGTTTCCGGATGAGGTCGCCGTTCTGAGCGAACTTCTTCGGGTCGCGCGTGTAGACGACGAGTTCGGGACCCTCGTACTTGACGTCGGAAACCGAGATGTCGCGGGGGAGTTCGTTCGTAATCTCTGCCTTCAAATTCTCGAGTTGTTTATCTACGGAGCTCATAGTTACGAGCGACCCGTCCGGTCCTGCGCCGGCAGGTCTCGGGAACCCCTACCTCAGGAGCGTCGACACGAGACGGTCCACGTGTACGAGTGCCAGTCTCGGCCAACTGCGGAGAGAGCATAGTGAACTGAATACGGTGGTATCTCGACTGCGGGAAGAGGCAGGGAAAACCCGCTTACCCGACAGTACCATGTCGCCAGTATAAAACCCTTCGCAAAGTCGAAGCGTCTCGGGGGCGACCGACGACCATGGAACTCACACCGGC
This sequence comes from Haloferax gibbonsii ATCC 33959, assembly GCF_000336775.1. Taxonomy (GTDB): domain Archaea; phylum Halobacteriota; class Halobacteria; order Halobacteriales; family Haloferacaceae; genus Haloferax; species Haloferax gibbonsii. The sequence continues at coordinate 53,661 of NZ_AOLJ01000011.1, forward strand.
GGCCGTCTCGGCGGAACACGATTGGGTTCGAGAGCGCGCGGACGTGGTCGTCCCGCTCATCAACGAGACGCGGACCCGACTCGGCGAGCAGTTCGACACGCGCGTCGGCGAGGTCGACGACGCGGCCTACCTCGACGCGGTCGACGCGGTGTTCGCCGACGGCGAGGTCGGCGTCAACGTCGCGGCCTACGTGCGCATCCTCAAACAGTTGGACGTGCAGGACGACTATCCGGGGTTCGTCGTGGACGAGGTGCTCGGCCGCGAACTCGCGGCGACCATCGCCGGCGGCGAACCGCTTCGACTGCTCGCGCAGGCGACGTTCCACTTCGCGGACGTGGCCGTCCACACCGACGGTCCCGCCGGACGCGACGACCTCGACGCCGCCCTCGCCGCGGGGTTTCAGACCCGCCTGCCGGGGTGGTCGTGGCGCGAGGGCGACTCACCGTTCGACAGCCGGCGCTGACGACGGGGCGGTGTCGCCGGAAAAAACCGTGTTCGGACCGCTTACCACTCGATTCGGACGCGCTCCGACGACTGCTCGGACTCGCGTTCGGCCTGGGAATCGAGGTCGCTGAGACGTCCGCGGAACGCACCGATACACTCCTCGCACGCGGTCACGTGCGCGAGAACGCCGTCCTCGTACTCCGCCATGACCGCCCGCGGGGTCCGCCGCGTCGGTCGTTCCGGTCCCATCCGGCCGATGCCGCGCACCTCGGGGTCGCCTAACCCCGCCAAGCGCTCGCCGCGCGTCGCCGCCCACCGCGCGTACGACGCGAGTCGGTCGCGGGCGCGGCGCTCGCGCGGGCTCAACTTGCCGGAAAGGTCCACGAATCGGTCCCACGTCTCGACCGTGTACTCCGAGACGAGGCCGCGTTCGGCGATATCGTCCAGTCGCTCGATGACCGGTGTGAACTCCGCGCGCCGGCCGCTCGGAACCCACAGTTCGATTCGGACCGCCTCCTCCCGAGGAGTCGGCCGCTCGTCGCTCACAATTGTGTCCATTGTTAGCACGCCAACCACCACGTTCTGGTAGGACACCCGACGATATGTATCTATGCGTCCGCCGGAGTCGCCGAACGTCGTCGGCGAAAGACGGTCCGTGCGGCGGGGCGGCCCGCCGGCACCTTCGGGGCGTTTAAGGGTTCGCTGCGGCTACCGATGGGCAATGAGCGACGAGCAGGAACTCGGTATCACCGAGTCGAAGCAGTACAACACCGGCGAGTGGTACGCCGAGGTCGTCCAGAAGGCGGGCCTCGCGAACTACGGCCCGGAGGGGATGAGCGGCTTCATCGTGACCCGCCCGCGCGGCTACGCGCTGTGGGAGTCCATCCAGAACTACCTCGACGGCGAGTTCAAGAAGACGGGCGTCCAGAACGCGTACTTCCCGCTGTTTATCCCCGAGAGCTATCTCGAACGCGAGAAGGACATCGTCGAGGGCTTCGACCCCGAGGTCGCGTGGGTCACCCACGGCGGCCACGAGGAACTCGAAGAGCGCCTCGCCGTCCGCCCGACCTCCGAGTCCATCATCGCGCCCTACATGGCCCGGTGGGTCCGTAGCCACCGCGACCTCCCGCTCCGCGTGAACCAGTGGGCCTCCGTCGTGCGCTGGGAGGCCACGGAGACGAAGCCGTTCTTCCGCACCAAGGAGTTCCTCTGGCAGGAGGGCCACACGGCCCACGAGACCCGCGACGGCGCGTGGGACGAGACGATGACTCGCCTCTCGCAGTACCGGTCGCTCTACGAGGACGTGCTCGCCATCCCCGTGCTCCGCGGCGCGAAGCCGGAACACGACAAGTTCCCCGGGGCGGACACGACGACGACCGTCGAGGCGCTCATGCCCGACGGCAAGTCCGTGCAGGCCGGCACCTCCCACTACCTCGGCACCTCCTTCGCCGAGGCGTTCGACCTCACCTACACGACCGAAGACGAGGACGAAGAGCCCGCCCACACGACCTCGTGGGGCCTGTCGTGGCGCTCGCTCGGCGCGCTCATCATGACGCACTCCGACGACCAGGGCCTCGTCCTGCCGCCGACCATCGCGCCCGAGCAGGTCGTCATCGTCCCCATCTGGCAGGCCGACACGCAGGAGAAGGTCCTCGAGTACGCCGAGGACATCGCCGACGAGCTCGAAGACGCCGGCGTCCGCGTCGAACTCGACGCCCGCGACGAGCGCAACCCCGGGTTCAAGTTCAACGAGTGGGAGCTCAAGGGCGTCCCCGTGCGCTTCGAAATCGGCCCGAACGAGGTCGACGACGACGTCGTCACCGCCGTCCACCGACCCGACGGCGAGTCGGTCGAACTCGACCGCGAGAACATCGCCGAGGCCGTCCAAGAGCAGTTCGACGAGGTGTACGCGAAGCTCTACGCCGCCGCCGAGGAGAACCTCGAAGAGAACGTCCGCGAGGCGTCCGCCCGCAACGAGATTCTCGGCACCATCGGCCAGCACGGCGGCTACGTGAAAGCGCCGTGGTGCGGTGACGAGGCCTGCGAGGACGAGATTAAAGACCAGATCGCCGCCGAAATCGTCATGGTTCCCCTGAACGACGAGGACGCGGAGATTCACGACGGCGAGGACTGCGCGGTCTGCGGCGACGACGCCGAGGAGACCGCGTACTTCGCGAAGTCCTACTGAGCCGCCCGCCCCACAGTTCCACACGATTATTCATATTTTTCGTCGTGCGTCGAATCATCATTAGTCGACATACTATGTATGGATACATCCTTATATGACATTGTAACACCCTTATGGTTTCAGGAAAAGTTGCTTATGGTGGTAGCTGTACCATTGGCGTATGACCAAGCCACACATAGACGCACCCTTCGCTCAGGGCGGGTTAGCCGACCCGACCGACGAGCGGTCGAACTGCGGCGTTGGGGCCGTCGTAGACCTTGAAAACGGCGCCTCGCACCGAGTCGTCGCAGACAGCCTCGAACTCCTGGAGAACCTCGAGCACCGCGGCACCACGGGCGCCGAGGAGAACACCGGAGACGGGGCGGGTATCCTGTTCCAGCGACCGGACGAATTCTTCGAAGCAGTCCTCGAAACCGAGCTTCCGGACCGTTACGCGGCCGGTTCGGTGTTCATGCCGACCGACGACGAGGTCCGCGAGCGCGTTTCGGCGGTTGTCGAGGATTCGCTGGCCGACCACGGGCTGTCCGTGTTCGACTGGCGCGACGTGCCGACCGACAACTCCGAACTCGGCGCGACCGCGCTCGAATCGGAACCCGACGTCTGGCAACTGTTCGTCGAGCCGGCCGACGAGATGACCGCAGACGAGTTCGACCGGGCGCTCTACCTCGCCCGTCGCGCCGCCGAGAAGGCGGTCGATACCCTCGCCATCGAGGGCGCAGGCCGGTTCTACGTCTGCTCGCTCGACCGCAAGACCATCGTCTACAAGGGGCTGCTCACGGCCGAACAGCTCCCGAACTACTACCCCGACCTCGGCGACGAGCGGATGGTGACCGAACTCGCGCTCGTTCACGCGCGCTTCTCAACCAACACGCTGGGCGCGTGGCACCTCGCCCACCCGTACCGCCAGGTCATCCACAACGGCGAGATAAACACCATCCGCGGTAACGTCAACTGGATGCGCGCCCGCGAGACGGACCTCCAGCACGAGGCCTTCGGCGACGACATCGAGACGCTCAGGCCCATCACGAAGGCCGACCAGTCCGACACCGCGAGCGTCGACAACGCGGTCGAACTGCTCCTCAAGGGCGGCCGCGAACTCCCGCACGTCCTGCGGATGCTCATCCCCGAGGCGTACCGCAACGACGACGCGATGGACCAGGCGCGCCGCGACTGGTACGACTTCCACGCCTCGCTGGTCGAGCCGTGGGACGGCCCCGCGCTCGTCGCGGCGACCGACGGCGACCGCATCGCCGCCGTCCTCGACCGCAACGGACTCCGGCCGTGCCGCTACGAGGTGACGACCGACGGTCGCCTCATCGTCGCCAGCGAGGTCGGCGCGCTCGACACCGACCCCGCGGAAATCGAGTCCCGCGGCCGCCTCCAACCCGGCGAGATTTTCATGGCCGACCCCGACGAGGGCCGCGTCATCCCCGACGCCGAGGTGTTCGACTCCCTCACCGACGAGAAGTACGGCGAGTGGCTCGACGAACAGCAGCGCCACCTCGACGAGCTCGCCGGCGACGCGGACTCCACCTCGCGCGGACAGGTCGAGTCGCTCCGGGCGACGCAGGCGGCGTTCGGCTACACGCACGACCAGCTCAACCACATGATAGAGCCGATGGCCCGCGACGGCAAGGACCCCGTCGGCTCGATGGGCGACGACACGCCGCTTTCGGTGCTGTCGGACCTCAACCGCCCGCTGTTCACCTACTTCAAGCAGCTGTTCGCGCAGGTGTCGAACCCGCCTATCGACTACATCCGCGAGAAGCTCGTGACGAGCCTGGAGTCGCGGCTCGGCTTCCAGCGTAACCTGCTCGACGAGTCGGCCGACCACGCGCGCCAGCTCGTCCTCGACTCGCCCGTCCTCACGGACGCCGAGACGGCCGCCATCAAGGACCTCGACGACGACATGCGCAGCGCCGTCGTCGACATCACCTACGAGCAGGGCGGCGACCTCCGCGAGGCCATCGAGGCCGTCCGCGACGAGGCCAAGGCGGTCATCGAAGACGGCGCGGATATCGTCGTCCTCTCCGACCGCAACGTCGGCTCCGAGCGGGTCGCCATCCCGAGCCTGCTCGCGACGGGCGCGGTCCACCACAGCCTCGTCCGCAACGGCCTGCGGAACCACGCCGGGCTCGTCGTCGAATCCGGCGACCCCCGCGAGGTCCACCACCTCGCCACGCTCGTCGGCTACGGCGCGGGCGCGGTGAACCCCTACCTCGCCTACCAGACTATCGAGGACATCGTCGCCGGCCCCGACGGGGCCGACGAGGGCGAGGCCATCGACGCGTACGTTCACGCGCTCGAAGACGGCCTGCTCAAGACGATGGCCAAGATGGGCATCTCGACGGTCGAGAGCTACCGCGGCGCGCAGATCTTCGAAGCCGTCGGCCTCGCCTCCGACTTCGTCGCCGAGTACTTCGAGGGCACCGAAATCCGCACCGAGGGTATCGGACTCGACGTCATCGAAGAGGACCTGCTGACCCGCCACGCCGCCGCCTTCGGCGCGGACCCGAAGCTCGAACGGCAGGGCGAGTACGAGAACCGCTCGGCCGGCATCCACCACGGCTGGAACCCCCAGACCGTCGGCACGCTCCAGCAGTCGGTCCGCGCCGGCGACTACGAGAAGTACAAGGAGTTCGCCGAGCTGGTCAACGACCAGTCGGAGCAGCTGAAGGCGCTCCGCGGCCTGCTCGAGTTCGACTCCGACCGCGAGCCCGTGGACATCGACGAGGTCGAACCCGTCGAGGACATCGTCAAGCGCTTCTCGACGGCCGCGATGTCGCTCGGCAGCCTCTCGCCGGAGGCCCACGAGAACAACTCCATCGCGATGAACCGCATCGGCGGCAAGTCCAACTCCGGCGAGGGCGGCGAACCGCCGGAGCGCTTCGGCACCGAAAAGGAGTGTAACGTCAAGCAGGTCGCCTCCGGCCGCTTCGGCGTCACCTCGCATTACCTCTCGTCGGCCGACGAGATTCAGATCAAGATGGCGCAGGGCTCGAAGCCCGGCGAGGGCGGCCACCTCCCCGGCAAGAAGGTCAACGAGATGATCGCCCACGTCCGCTACGCGACGCCGGGCGTCGGCCTCATCTCGCCGCCGCCGCTGCACGACATCTACTCCATCGAGGACCTCAAACAGCTCATCTTCGACCTGAAGTCGGCCAACCCCGACGCCGACATCAACGTCAAGCTCGTCTCCGAGGCCGGTATCGGCACCATCGCCGCCGGCGTCTCGAAGGCGAAAGCCGACGTGGTCCACATCTCCGGCCACGACGGCGGCACCGGCGCGTCGCCGAAGACCTCCATCAAGAACGCGGGCCTCCCGTGGGAACTCGGCCTCGCCGAGGCCAACCAGATGCTCCGCGCGACGGGGCTTCGCTCCCGCATCCGTGTCTCCGTCGACGGCGGCATGAAGACCGGCCGCGACGTGGCAATCGCCGCCCTCCTCGGCGGCGAGGAGTACATCTTCGGGACCGCGTCGCTCGTCACCTCGGGCTGCGTGATGGCCCGCCAGTGCCACGAGAACACCTGTCCGGTCGGCGTCGCCACGCAGGACGAGAACCTGCGCCGCCGCTTCCCCGGCGAGCCCGACCACGTCATCAACTACATGACGTTCATCGCGGAGGAACTCCGCGAGATCATGGCCGACCTCGGCTTCACCTCGCTCGACGAGATGATCGGTCGTCCGTCCCTGCTCCGGCAGATAGAGACGGACCACGAGAAGGCCAAGCACCTCGACCTCTCGTCGGTGCTGGCCGAGCCCAAGACGGGCGCGCGCCGCAAGACCGAAGAGCAGGTCCACGCGGACATCGGGACGCACGTCGACCACAAGCTCATCGACGAGGCCGCGGAGGCAATCGAGGACCGCGAGTCGGTCGTCATCCGCCGCGACCTCTCGAACGTCGACCGCGCGGTCGGCGCGATGCTCTCGAACCGCATCTCGAACGCCCACGGCGGCGAGGGCCTGCCGGACGACACCATCCGCTGCGAGTTCGACGGTATCGCCGGCCAGACGTTCGGCGGCTTCCTCGCCCGCGGCGTCACGATGCGGCTCACCGGGGCCGCGAACGACTACGTCGGCAAGGGCCTCTCCGGCGGCCGCGTCATCGTCAACACGCCCGCCGAGGCCAACTACGAGGCCGCAGAGAACATCCTCATCGGCAACGTCGCCCTCTACGGCGCGACGCAGGGCGAATGTTACGTCAACGGCCTCGCCGGCGAGCGCTTCGGCGTCCGCAACTCCGGCGTGAAGGCGGTCGTCGAAGGCGTCGGCGACCACGGCTGCGAGTACATGACCGGCGGCGTCGTCGCCGTACTCGGCGAGACGGGGCGCAACTTCGCCGCGGGCATGTCCGGCGGCGTGGCCTACGTCTACGACCCCGACGACGAGTTCGCCGCGAAGGCGAACACCGAGATGGTGACGCTCGAAACCCACCTCGACGACAAGGACGAGGCGATGCTCACCCGACTCGTCGAGAACCACCTCGCGTACACCGAGTCCGACCGCGCGGCCGAACTGCTCGACGACTGGCAGTCGGTGCTCGGCGACTTCGTGAAGGTGATGCCCGACGCGTACGCCGAGGTCATCGCCGAGGACGGCCGCGAGGACGTGCGTAACGAACTTCCGGCGAAGGCGGGCGCAATCGTCGACGCCGGTACCGACAGAGTCGGCGCAGCGACGACGAGCGACGACTGAGGACCGACTCGACCGTCAGCGACTGACGGTTCGGTCGCAGTCCCGCGTTTTCTTGCTGTTCGGTGTGTTTTTTCGGACTGTTTCGTATCACTTACCGAACAGATAATGATGAGCCGTCCGGGGCCATGTCGGCGTGGACATGACCCGAGATTACTCGCGCCGGACAGTCCTCGCCACGCTCGGTGCCCTCACGGCATCCGGCGTGGCCGGCACCTCGCTCGCGGACAGTCACTCGACGGCAGAATCGGACACGGTCACGACCGAGGATTGGTCGCAGTCTCGTGCCGAACCGGGACGCACCGGTGCAGTCGCTCCCGAATCGGCGCCCGACGACGAGTACGCCGCCCTGTCGTGGCTGGACGGAACGTGGCATAAGACCAGCGCGAACGAGGTACTCGTCGACGACGGGGCCGTCTTCCAGACGTTCTACACCAACGACAGCACGTTCCGCGGGGGCGTCGTCGCCTACGAGGTCGACACGGGCGAAGAACGTTGGAAATACATCGCACCGGAGTACGGGGCGTCAGAGCCCGGAATCGGCCGGGTGACCGACACTCCAGCCGTGGCAGAAGGGACGCTCTTCGTGACGAGCGAGGCAGGATACACCGATTCGGACGTCAAATACGGTGGCCTCCACGCGCTCGACTTGGATACCGGCGAAATTAATTGGCAGAAGACACCAGCGGACTACGCAAGTCCGGACGAGGAGTGGCTCGGGACGCCGCTCATCGCCGACGGCTCCCTCTACGTCCAGCACCTGACAAACGCCAGCGCAGACCCGGACCAACAGGAGTCGGTCGTCGCGGAACTCGACCCCGAGAGCGGCGAAGTCGTGTGGCGCTCCGACGCGTCGTACCGGTCCTATCCCTACATTGGCGACGACGAGACGCTCTACGGGATGGCGACGTACACCGACGCGGCGAACGAACTCGTCGCGTGGAACTCCAACGACGGGAGCAGGCGGTGGACGGCGGTGCTGGAAGACGGTGTGAACTTCGTCGACTCGGCCCACAAAAACGGTCGCATCTACCGTTCCTCCGGGAATCGGTTCCGCACGGACGAGATAAACCGAGTCGTCGCACACAGCGACGAGGACGGGAGCATCGAGTGGGAGACGAGACTCACACCCGACGGCGAGGAGTCGGCGCGGTTCATCAGCGCACCGGCCGTCGCCGACGGCACCGTCTACGTCACCACCGCGCTCGACGTGGACTCGGTGGCCGAGGAGGGTATCCTCTCGACGGTCTACGCGCTCGACGCCGACACCGGAGACGTGCTGTGGACGCACGACACCTCGACCGAACTCCACGGCGACCCGAGCGTCGCCGGCGACACCGTCTACCTCGGCGGGAGCGCCATCCCCAAGTCCGTCGGCGAGTTCGAACGCGAACGCCGACACCCCACGATACACGCGCTCTCGACCGAAGACGGGTCCCCACAGTGGTCCTATCTGGTTCGACACGAGCAGGGCGCACCGTCCCGAAAAGCATCGACGCCGGCACTCGCGGGCGGACGAATCTTCGCCGGCTATCTGGAAGAAGAGTCCACCGAGCAGGCCGGGGTGTTCGCCCTCGAAGGGAGTCCCACCGCCCCCGATTCGAGGAATCTCCCGCGCTCCTCGGATGCCCCGGTCGCCCGCATCGTCACCGACCCCGAAGACGCCGACTCGACGGACCTCGATTCCGGGACCACCGTCGGCCTCGACGGAACCGCGTCGACGGGTGAGGTGGCGACCTACGAGTGGCAGTTCGGCGAGGGCGCATCGTTCGAAGAACGCGGTTCGACGACAGAGATCACGCTCGACTTCTGTGGCACACTCGACGTGACGCTCCGCGTCACCGGGCCGGATGGGAACCGGAGCACCGACACCGTCAGTCTCTCGACCGACTGATTTCGGGGGAAAGACCTCCGTCACCCCTCTGCCGTCCCATTTTTTCACCGACCGTCCGAACTCGACGATATGCCCCGCGAGTACGACAAACTCGTCCGCGACGACATTCCACGAATCATCCGCGAATCGGGCGAGACACCGGCCGTCCACATTGCAGACGACGAAGAGTTCGACCAGCGGCTGCGCGAGAAACTGGTCGAAGAGGCCGAGGAGTTCGCCGAATCGGGACGCCTCGAAGAACTCGCAGACGTGTTCGCCGTCGTGGACGCGGTTCTCGACCGGTGCGACGAGGACTGGGAGTGGGTCGAGACGGTGGCGAGAGAGAAGGCGGCCGAGCGCGGTGGATTCGAGGACGGCGTGGTACTCGAACGGGTGGAGTGAGACACCCACGAATAGCGCGGGTCCCCGGAACCCACCGCCGATTCTCCCACGTTTTTCACCGCGCGCGCCTTCGACCGAGACATGGACAACGCACTCGTCATCGGCGGCACGCGGTTCATCGGCCGCCACCTCGTCTCGGAACTCCTCGACAGCGGCTACGCCGTGACCATCTTCAACCGCGGGAACCACGACAACCCCTTCGAGGACGACCCGCGCGTCCAGCACGTCCAGGGCGACCGAACGGACGACGAGGCGCTTCGGACCGCGAAGCTGACCGTCGACCCCGACGCCGTCTTCGACTGCGTGGCGTACAAGCCCGCCGAGGTCGCCTCCGCGGTCGACATCTTCGCCGACGTGGACGCCTACGTCTACATCTCCAGCGGCGCGGCCTACGGAAGCGAGGTCATCCCGAAGCGCGAAAACGAGACGCCGCTGTGCGACTGCACCGACGAGCAGGCGGCAGACGACTCGGGCGCGAGCTACGGCCCGCGGAAGGCCGAGGGCGACCGCGTCGTCTTCGAGGCGGCCTCGCGGGGCATCAACGCGATGTCCGTCCGCCCGTGTATCGTCTACGGCCCCGAGGACTACACCGAGCGCCTCGACTACTGGATCGACCGCGTGCTGAACTACGACCGCGTCGTCGTCCCCGGCGACGGGACGAACGTCTGGCACCGCGCCTACGTCGAGGACGTGGCGAGCGCGATGCGCGTCGTCGCCGAGGAGGGCGAGGCCGGCGAGGCCTACAACGTCGGCGACAGGCGGCTCGTCACGCTCGAAGAGATGGTTCAGGTCATCGCCGACGCCGCGGGCACCGACGTCGAGGTGGTCCACGCGGGCGAGCGCGAACTCGCCGCGACGGACCTCTCGATGGACGATTTCATCCTCTACCGCGACTACCCGCACGTCCTCGCGACGGACAAACTCGCCCGTCTCGGGTGGGAGTCCACCCCCGTCGAGGAGGCGATGCGCCGGTCGGTCGCGGACCACCGCGACAGCGACCGCGACGGCTCCGAACACGACCCCGGCCGCGACGCCGAAGAACGCGTACTGTCGATTCTCGATACGCTCTGAGAGCGCCGGCGTTCAGCCGCTGAACTGGCCGTCGTGGTCCATCTCGGGGACCTCGTCTTCGAGCCACTCGCGGAACCACTTGACGCGCTTGAGCCGCTGGTGAGCGAAGCTCTGGGCCGTGTCGGTCTCGAGACGCGCGGACGCGTCGCGGCCGCGCTCGAAGACGCGCTCGACCATCTCGGCGGCGTCCATGTGCGTCCGCGCCTCGTAGCCCATCCGCAGGAGCATCAGCGCGGTGCCGTTCGCGCCGATCTTGTCGAGGATGTCGGCCTCGATGAGACAGCGCGTCTCCAGCGACACGTCCGTCAGCGGGCCCTGATACGAGTGGTCGGAGACGACCTGACACACCTGGTCGACGAAGGACTCGGGGTAGTCGCCGTGGGTGCTGAGGAACTCGCGGGCGACGCGAGCGCCCTCCTCGGCGTGGACCTCCTGGTCGGCTTCGAGCTTCGAGATGTCGTGAAAGAGCGCGGCGACGCGGACGACGTCGACGTCAGCGCCCTCGCGGTCGGCGATGCGCGTCGCGAGGTCGACGACGTTGAGGATGTGGTTGAACCGGTACTCCGCGGAGTGCCACGGGTACCAGCGCATCCGCCCGCCGTCGTCTTCGTTTTCGACGCTCGCAGAGAGATAGTCCGAGACGAAACGCTTCATATCCTCGAACTCCGCGTCGGAGACGGCCGACTCTTTGATTTCAACGCCCACGGCAGAACCTCCGTAGGTGTTGGCACGTGCGTATTCTCATTACACGGAATGAGGGTCGTTCCACTCTTAGGCGTTACGACCACCCTGAGTCGCGCGAACCGGGCTCTCGGGCGACCAGACCGGGTCTCGTGGCCGGCGGTGTGACTCGGTGCCACATCGGCGGGAGTTAACTCGAACGACCGCGTCGTCCCCGCCGTGACCGAAGCACGATACCTCGACGACGCGACGACACACGAGTTCGAGGCGACCGTCGAGACGGTCCGCGGAAGCGACCGCGTCGTCCTCGACCGGACCTATTTCTACCCGACCGGCGGCGGCCAACCGAACGACACGGGCACCCTATCGAGAGACGGCGAGAGCGGCGACGGCGAGACGTGGGACGTGACGGACGTGCGGAAACGCGACCGAATCGAACACGTCGTCGCGGGCGACGCCCCCGAGCCGGGAACGGCCGTCTTCGGACGCGTCGACGCGGCGCGGCGGCGGGCACACAGCCGCTACCACACGGCCCAGCATCTCCTCTCTGCGGTCCTCCTCGACGAGTTCGACGCCGAGACGACCGGTAACCAGCTGTACGCCGACCACGCGCATCTCGACTGCGCCTACGACCGCTTCGACGGCGACGACCTCCGGACCATCGAGACGCGCCTGAACGACCTCGTCGCGTCCGACCTCCCCGTTCGGTGGTACGGCCTCGACCGCGACGAGGCCGAGGCGACGCTCGACCCCGAGCGCACCCGACTGCACCTGCTTCCGGACTCGATTCGAGAGGTCCGAATCGTCGAAATCGGCGACCCGGACGACCCCTTCGACCGGACCGCCTGCGCGGGGACGCACGTCTCGGCGACGGGCGACATCGGCACGGTCTCCGTCACCGGCCGGACCACCCAGGGCTCGGCTCACGAGCGCGTGAACTTCGTCCTCGAATAGCCGATTCGACCCCGACCGAACCCGACTGACCGCCCGCGACTACGCCGACTGGGCCGCCTCGGTCCGCGCCCGCGGCTCGCACACCCAACCTTCCTTGACCGGGACCAGTTCGTAGCCCGCCTCCCTGAGCAGGGCCTTCGCCGCCGCCTCGTCGTGGCTCCCGCGGGCGTCGTGCAGTTCGAAATACACCGTCGGCCGGTACTCGCGGAGGACCGTTTCCGCCCCCCGGAGCACGTTCAGACCGAACCCCTCTACGTCCACCTTCAGGTGGTCCGGCGGCGGAACCGTCCCGGAATCGACGAGCGAGTCGAGCCGCCGCATCGACACCGACGCCGTGTCGACGACCTGCGCTTCCCACGCGCTCGCGTGGTCCCGCGAGAACGAACCCAACTCGTCGTAACTCGACAGGTGGAACTCCCGCGACTCGTCGGCCTCGCCGAGGCCGCACTCGAGAAGGTCCACCCGGTCGTCGAAGTCATTGACCTCGACGTTCGCCCGCAACTGGCCGACGACTTCGGGATGCGGTTCGACGGCGACCACCCGCGCGGAGGACTCGCTGGCCGCGGTTGCGAGCGTGTAGGTTCCCGTGTTCGCGCCCACGTCGACCACGACGTCATCGTCGTCGAGACCGAGCAACAGCGCCTGCAGGAGCACGTCGTTGCCGTGGCGGTTGTACAGTTCGTAGCTCCTGAAACTCGTGCGCCCGACGTGCTTCTTCGTGGCGACGAACCGTCGTTCGTAGTTCGCCCGAACGAGCGCGTAGTGGAGGGAGTACGCGAGGTGGCGAGCGGTCGACACCGGGTGCAGCAGAGACACGTTAGTATACTGTCATTGTCCGGTATTAAAAATCGCTCGGCGACGAAATGATTCGGCGTGTCGTGTTTTTGAATCAGGACTATATTAGGTGACTACCGTCTTAGAAGTTCGTCAGATACTTCTCCGCTGTACTTTTCTTAGCGGACCTGTCTTTTCAGAGCAGCAAATAAACACCGCTGCATCACGTATCTATCTCCGGATCATCCGCACCTAATCACGATCTAATTGAGGGACCGTATAGAGCAAGAGAATGAGACAATTTATCGACATGGTGAGGTCGTGATTCTTTGTCTCAAAACCAGAAAGCACGAGCACCAAACGAGGCAAGAGTAGTTCAAGAGCACACGACACCCCCTGTTCCACGCTTAGCTCATAACAACCGCTTCATCAGAGAAGAGATACAGAAAGCAAACGCTCGTTCTTCACCTTGTTTTAATTTTCTCCGCCATCTTTCTGGGTGAACTTACGTAGGATTTTTCTGGCTTGTCTCTTTCCAGGTGGAGTCAATTTGACTGTTGCGGAGGGCCCCCTGCCTGCTCTATTGAAGTATCGATCTCCTTCGCCCTGATACATATTTGCCATTCCTGAAGAAGAGATACTAGACAATTCAAGCGCATCCTTGAGCTTTGACGACTTTACACGGTTTGCCTCGTAGCACTCATGCCACACATACAGCAGTATTAGTGAAGCGACCCGTTGTCGGTCTGTTTGTCTTTTTCCAATCTTTCCTAATTCTTCGGAATACAATACTGGCATTTCGTCGTCATCAGGGTTTACGTGGAGAAATCTCTCAAGTTGACTCTCAGATACATGAAGTTGTGATGCAATTGAGTGCAATGGCCCCGGTTCTGTATTCTCTTCTTCAACTCCATTCTGAGCAAAGGATTCCAAAGAAGTGCTTTCAGTTTTATCCGACTCTATTTCCGGAGACACTTGATCCACGCCGAATTCATTGAACTGGTCTTGATTATTCTCGATGAATTGCATGAGGTCAAGGACCTCTTCTTGGTAATCTTCGTCGTTTAGAGCGTGAATCTCTACAGTCATCGGCCCATATTCGAATGTCACAGTAGTTTCCATTTCTATCTCATTCAGTCGAGTTCTGCAGACATAATTCTTTCCCAGAGATGAAAAATATCTCTGGATTTTTTGATAACAGGTGTTTCTAAACTATGCTGCATTTCCTTGTGAGCCATGATTCGGGATGCTTGTGGCACAAAGACGGTCAGTATTGACACAGAAGATGATCCAGTCATATATCCCAGGAATTCTAATATAGGTTTGAAACCCATATTCTCGGAGTAATACTTATATGTCGTCGCACGCATGTTACATCAAACGTCGTAGTTCACGACCTAATCAATGTGAGAAACGCAGTAAGTTCGGTCCGCGGAACCTGCCAGGGAACCGCGCGGACCGATTGTGCAGCCCCTTCAACACCCCTATCTGGCCGAAGGGACTTGGGGTCCCTGCGACACGGTAGGCTATCAGGGCTTATCTATATCTAGATTAGCCTAAGCAAATAGTTTACCCATGTCGCTATCGGTCGGATGCGGCACAATGAGCTCTACCACAGACTCAAACACCACCACCGACCATACGCCGTGGGATGAACTCACCCCGGCACGACAGCGAGTAGCAAAGACCGTTGCCTACGTCAACGGACCTCAAACGTTCGAACGTCCAAACCTTCACGACGACGTGAAGGAATCGACAGCCGTCGAGGATGTCATCGACGACAAAGACCGTGTACTCACCTCGCTGAAGTACACTCGGTTGCTGAACGACCTCGTCGACGACGGCTATCTCACCCTGGAATTTCAAGGGGGGACAAACCCCATCATCTTGGATGTCGAGTACGACTCGACCCGAGACACCCGAAACGCAGCACCTTGGGGCGACGCAAGTGCTCTTCACACGCTAGTTAGTCAGGTGTGTGACCGCGAGGGTATCACACGAGACCTACTCAGCGAGGTAGAGAATCCGTACGATGTCAACCAAGTCAGGCAGAAGGTGAACGAAGCCGTAGGCCGGACCGTGCTGCTCCCGTACGCCGACCCAAGTGAATATCGCTTCACCAAAGAGACCTACTCACTCGTCAGTGAGAAGGTTCAGGCGGAGAAAGAAGAGCAGTAGGCTGCAGTTCTAGCCTCGGTTTACCTTTTTTAGATTGTCAGTTGGCACTCACCACCTCAAAGCGGTGTGTCTATGGCTGTGCGGGCAACCCACTACAGACCTGAACTCGTAGGGTTGTAGAACGAACCGGAACCGGACAACACCGGTCCCAGTCAGGATTAGAACGCTTGAGGTAGTAGTCCCGGGCGGATTCGAACCGCCGTCAGCGGCTGTCTTCTCGGCACGCATTGAACCGAACCAATCCAAAGGCCGCTATGATTGGCCACTACACCACGGGACTTCGGTCACGTCGTTCACTCGTCCCCTGTGCCTCGCAATCTCTTCGAGATTGCTCACCACCACGGGACTGCGCACTCGTCGGTTATCCGCTGGTAAATGAAAACGCTTCGGTTCCGGCCGGTCGCCGGCGGCGATTAATCGGCGACTTCCGTCTCCGTCTCGGGTTCCGCGCCGCACACCTCGAGATACTCGCAGGCGTCCGTCTCAGGGTCGAAACAGTCGGGGCACTCGGAGTTGCGGTCGATGATGGTGTCGAGTCGCTCCGCGATCATCCCGTCGATGACGGGTTCGAGTTCGCGGGCCTCCGCGCGGAACTCCTCGACGTCGAGGACGTTCGAGAGGAAGCGCTCGATGATGCAGTAGGTCTGGAGCGCGTCGCGAGCGCGGACGATACCCTCGTCGGTGAGGGTGACGCCCTTGTACTTCTCGTGTTCGGCGAGGCCGCGGGATTCGAGTTTGCCGATCATCTCGTTCGCGCTCGCCGGGCTCACCTCCATCATGTCCGCGAGCGCGCCGGTGGCTGCCGGGCCGTTCTCCATCTCCTGCAGCAGGTAAATCGCCTTGACGTATTGGTCTGCCGTGTTCATCGTTTCACTCGCGGTCTTCCATGATTCGCGTTACTTCTTCTACGCCCTCGGCTTCCTCCTCGCGAATCGCCGACAGCGTCGCGACGAGTTCCTCGCGGTCGATAGAGAACTGTGCGTCGCTCGCCTCGATGGCCTCGATGACGTCGTCGTAGAACTTGTAGGCGGTCTCCTCGTTACAGAGTTGGTCGTAGAGAACGCCGTCGAAGTCCTCGGGTTTCGTCTGGCCGTACTGGGCTTCGACCAGCGCCTCTATCTCCTCGAAGGGGACGCTGTCGACCTCCAGCCGGTCGATGACGGCTTCGAGGCGTTCGCGGTGGTCGGCAGACTCCTCGGCGGCGTGCGAAAGAAGGGCTCGAACCTCCTCGTCGAGCGCGTCTTCGCCGAGTTCCTCGTGGTGGTGGTAGGCGCGCGCCTCCACGACCTCTTCGAGGACGATACCGATCTGGAGGAGTCGGGCGAGCTGGTGGTCCGAGGTGACCTGATACCCGACGCTCACGGACTCGTCCCCCTCGACGTTCGAAGACACGGTCCCACGACGTACATACACACCTCTCCGGGAGTAACCGACTTAAGCGGTTCCCTCGCGGGTCGGCGGGACGAGAAAAACGGTCGTCGAAGCCGCGCCGCGGAGCGGTCTGCCTACCGCAGGCGGGCCGCGATGAGTTCCTCGAGGTCGTCGCGGAACTCGTCGACTTCGATCTCTTCGAGGACGGGGACGAAGAAGCCCTCCACGAGCATGTTACGGGCCTGTTCTTCGGGGATGGACCGAGAGACCATGTAGAACAGGTCCTCGGCGTCGACCTGCCCGACGGAGGCGGCGTGAGACGCCTCGGTGTCGTGGTTGTTGATGATGAGCTTCGGCGACGCGTCGGCCTCGGACTGGTCCGAGAGCATCAGCGTGTTCTCGCGCTGGTAGGAGTTCGTACTCCACGCGTCGCGGCCGACGTCCTGGACGCCCTCGTACACCGAGCGCGCCTCGTCGTCGAGGACGCCGCGGGTCACGAGGTCGGCCGTCGTGTTCTCGGCCTTGTGCCAGACGCGGGCGTTGACGTCGAGGTGCTGGTCGTCGTGACCGAAGAACGCGCCGACGATTTTCGTCTCCGACGCTTCGCCGTTGAGTTCGGTCTCGACGTCGCTGCGGGTGAGCCGCGAGCCGAGGTTCCCCTCGATCCAGTTGACGGTCGAGTAGGTGTCGGCGTCGGCGCGCTTGAGCGAGTACGTGTACGTCTCCTCGTCGAGGTTCTGCAGGGAGCCGTACTGGACGTACGAGTTCTCGCCCGCGTCGATCTCGACGAGGTTCGAGAAGTACCGCGCGTCGTCGACGCTGTCGCCGGACTCGACGGCTTCGAGGATGGTGACCGACGAGGACTTCTCGGTGACGACGAGCGTGTGGCTGAACAGCGACCGAGAGTTCATCTCGGCGCGAATCTTCACGTCCTCGGCGTCGACGCCCTCGGGGACGTAGATGAACGTGCCCGTCGTGAACAGCGCCGCCGAGAGGGCGGTGAGGTAGTTCGACTGGGGGTCGACGACGGAGCCGAAGCGCTCCTCGATGAGGTCGCCGTACTCGGAGAGCGCCTCCGTGAAGGGGAGGACGACGACGCCCTCGGGCGACTCGCGGGTCGTCTCGTCGGCCTGGTTCAGCGGGTCGACGAGCGACTCGAAGTCGAGCGCTTCGAGGTTCGTCCAGCGGCGACCGGGCGTCTGGATGACGTCCGGCAGTTCGAGCTCGTCGAGTGCTTCGAGGGCCTCGAGTCGGGTCTCGAGGAGCCACTCCGGCTCGTCCCGTGCGTCCGAAATCTCTCGTACCGTCTCTGCGGACAGGTTTGCGGGAAGTTGCGCACTCATTGGTTATCCGAGGCTACCCTCCATCTCGAGTTCGACGAGTCGGTTGAGTTCGACCGCGTACTCGATGGGCAGTTCCTCCGTGATGGGTTCGATGAACCCGGAGACGATCATCTGCTTCGCGTCGTCGTCGTCGAGACCGCGCGACTGGAGGTAGAAGATGTCCTCGTCGCCGATCTTGCCGACGGTCGCCTCGTGGGCGACGTCCACCGTGGACTCGTTGATCTCCATGTACGGCATCGTGTCCGAGGTGGACTCGTTGTCGAACATGAGCGCGTCACACTCGACCGCGGTCGAGGAGTTCTTCGCGCCGTTGGCGATGTGGACGAGACCCCGGTAGTTCGTGCGGCCGCCGTCCTTCGAGATGGACTTCGACTCGATGGTCGACTTCGTCTCGGGGGCGTTGTGGTACACCTTCGCGCCGGTGTCGATGTTCTGGCCCTCGCCCGCGAAGGCGATGGTGATGTGGTTGTCGGAGGCGCCGCGGCCCTTCAGAATCGAGGCCGGGTACAGCATGGTGGCCTTCGAGCCCATCGAGCCCGAAATCCACTCCATTCGGCCGCCCTTCTCGACGATGGCGCGCTTGGTGTTGAGGTTGTAGGTGTTCTTCGACCAGTTCTGAACGGTCGAGTACTGGACGTGGGCGTCCTCGCCGACGAACACTTCGACGCCGCCGGAGTGGAGGTTGAACGCGGAGTACTTGGGAGCCGAACAGCCCTCGATGTAGTGGACTTCGGAGCCCTTCTCCGCGACGATGAGCGTGTGCTCGAACTGGCCCATGCCCTCGGAGTTCATGCGGAAGTACGCCTGGACCGGCATCTCGACCGTCACGTCCTCGGGGACGTAGACGAACGAGCCGCCGGACCAGATAGCGCCGTGAAGCGCCGCGAACTTGTTGTCGCTCGGGGGGACGCACTTCGTCATGAAGTACTCCTTGACGATGTCTTCGTGCTCCTGGACCGCCTGGTCCATGTTCATGAAGACGACGCCTTTCTCCTCCCAGCGCTCCTGCATGTTCTGGTAGACGACTTCGGACTCGTACTGGGCGCCGACGCCCGAGAGGGCGTTCTTCTCGGCTTCCGGGATACCCAGTTTGTCGAAGGTGTCCTTGATGTCGTCCGGCAGGTCGCGCCAGTCGTCGACGCCGCCGCGGACTTCCACGTCGGGTCGGATGTACGGGACGATTTCGTCCACGTTGACCTCGGAGAGGTCAGGCTGGCCGGGCCAGTCGGTCGGCATCGGCATCTTCTGGTACTGCTTGAGCGCGCGAAGGCGGCGCTCGAGCATCCATTCGGGCTCGTCTTTGTCCTCCGAGATAACGCGGATGGTCTCTTCGGTGAGACCCTTCTCGGCCACGAACGCGGCCTTCTGCTCCTTCTTGAACTCGAAGCGAGCTTCCGTGTCTGTCTCTTTGAGGTGGTCTTGGTCGGAACTCATGATGTTGGGGGATTACGCGGCTTCGTACACTTCCTCACGGACCCAGTCGTAGCCCTTGTCTTCGAGGTCGGACGCGAGCGAGGCGTCGCCGCTCTTGACGACCTTGCCGTCCAGCATGATGTGGACGTGGTCCGGCTCGACGTATTCGAGGATACGCTGGTAGTGAGTGATCTGGAGGATACCGGTGCCCTGCTCGTCGCGCAGCGCGTTGATACCCTTCGAGACGTCCTGCAGGCGGTCGATGTCGAGACCGGAGTCGATCTCGTCGAGAACCGCAATCGACGGTTCGAGAATCGCGGCCTGAAGGACCTCGTTTTGTTTCTTCTCGCCGCCGGAGAACCCGGCGTTGAGGTAGCGCTGCATGAACTTCTCGTCCATGTCGAGGAGGTCCATCTTCTCCTTGAGGAGCTTCTGGAACTCGGCGACGCCGACTTCGCCGTCGTCGACGTTACCCTCCATCGGGGAGGTGTCGTAGCCGGCTTCCTCTTCTTCTTCCTCGTCGTCCTCGCCGAAGAGGAGCTCCTCGCGCTCGTCGATCTTCGCGTTGAGCGCGGTGCGGAGGAAGTTCGTCATGGTGACGCCCTCGATTTCCGCGGGGTACTGGAAGCCGAGGAAGATGCCGAGCGCGGCGCGCTCGTTCGGCTCCAGTTCCAGAAGGTTCCACGTGCGGGCGTCGTCCGGAATTTCGAGGTCGCCGAAGTCGTCGTCCTCCAGGTGGAGGAGGATTTCGCCGTCGGTTACCTCGTAGGCGGGGTGCCCGGCGATGATTTTAGAAGTCGTAGACTTGCCGGACCCGTTGGGACCCATCAGTGCGTGGATCTCGCCGGATTTGACTTCCAGGTCGACACCTCGCAGAATCTGCTCACCGTCTTCCTCCGCGACACGTGCGTGGAGGTTCTTGATCTCGAGAGTTGCCATCGTTGGTTCGTTGCCTCGTACTCGAAGGGTGGGGAGTATCGCCCATAATGCTTGCGCATTCACCCCCGCCACCTTTTGTAGAAAGAAAATTTGTTTTCAAAACCGCAAAGAATCACGGCAGTTCGGAACACTCGTCCGGGTTTCGGACAGCCGAACGACGTTACGGTATCGCCATCTACGTAACTGAATTTGGTTTCATCACCTGGTGATACGACCGGTCACATGAAGCTCCCGAGGCCGGTCTGTTCCTGACCGCTTTTCACCTCGTCCCACGACATCCCGAGCGCCTCGATGACGCGGGAGATGGGCCCTTCGAGCGTCTTGGTGAGCATCGTGTCCCAGTCGACCTCGAACGCCTCTGGAATCTGGTCGGCGTACTCGAAGCAGATGACGTCGGGGTCGCGCTTGAACTCGCGGTAGAGGTCGTCGACCTGCGGGTCGAACTCGCCGGTCTCCATCTCGCGGAACCACGACGGGTGGACCTTCCTGAGGTAGACCCGCTTCGGCTTCGAGCCCCGCCCGAAGTTCGTCCCGAGGAAGGCGTTGGCGTACTGCGCCCCGCGGACGTGCGCGGTCGGCGTCTCGTACGCCGAGAGGCGCTTGCCGATGCCGCCGGGGATGCCGGCCTGTTCGAGCGGCAGGTTCCCCGACTCGAAGTCGGTGATGATGTCGTGGAGGTAGTCTTTGATGACTTCCGTCTCCTCGCCGTGGACGATCATGTCGATGACGTTCTTCTGGACCTCCTTCGTTATCTGCGCGATGTCCGAGCGCTTGTACTCGAACCCCGTGATGTCGATGTCGTCGACGTCCTTGCCCTCCTTCCAGACGATGTGGCCCGCATAGCGCTTCTTCTTCCCCGCCTGGAAGAACCGCCGGTACAGCTTCTCGAACTCGATTTGGAAGCGGTGTTCGTCCGCGCCCAACTCGTCGCGCGCGAAGTCGTCGTAGGCGGCGTTGATGTGCTCCTCGATGTCGAACGACTGCTCGATGGCCTCCTGTTTCGACACGTCGGGGCCGAGTTCGAGCATGACGCTGTCGGTGTTGTGAAGGACAATACCTCCAACACCGTCGACGAAGTTTTCGTTTTCTTCGACGCTCAGGTCGTACACGTAGCCGTCGTGGTCGACTTCGGTCAGCACGGGGTCTCGGCCTTCCCGGTAGGAGCTACACGTCCGAATAGTGTACGAGTCTTTGCTGTCCCGATACTTGAGCGAGTGTTTTTGCCCCCGTTGCGTGAGCAACATCGAGAGACCGGCAGCAAGTTCTCGGCTCGTCGTCTCGAAGTCGAAGTTTCGCTGTGCGTACGCTTCGGTGTATCGTGGGAATTCGCGAGATCCATCGCCTTCGACGAGCAACGTCAGGAACAAGTCTTGCTTCTCCTCAGGAAGGTGGAAGACGAATGAGGGGATCCGTTTACCACGCGACGTCTGCCCTGCGAACTCGCGGAAGAACACAGCAGCGAGTTCGTTCATCATCTGCAGTTTCAGCGTCTCGTCATTGTACGTGACCGACGCACCGCCTGTGTCCGTTTGATACTCGACGGTTCGCTCCGCTCGTCGGTCGCTCGTAATGATACCGGCGGTCGTGTTCTCGAACAGTCGAGAGTAATCTCGCTGGAGTTGGGCTAGCCACTCACGGTCGGATTCAGCGATACTTGCCCCGAATTTCGACGTCGCCGTCTCGCCAGTGGATGCGCTTCCTTCAGAGACGTACGCACCGAGGAGCCGAATGAGTGCTGCACCATCTTCGCTGTCGATATCGACGAATCGTTTGACTTTGACGGTCGAGTCGACGTCTCGGTGGTGCTCGTGGCCGAACCAGACATACTCGTCGTCCGCATGGATTTGTTTCCGCTTCGTTATCGAATTATCGCTCCCGACGCTCCGTCCGTCCTCGTACTCGCGTTCGTACCCACGAAGGACCTCGTAGACGTCGACCTGCTCGACAGGCTCGACATCGGGTACCCCGGAGACGCGATACGGCTCCGCCACGTCGTCCGGAGAGACAGTTGTGAGGCCGTCTTCACCGGGGACGACGTACGAGTGGTCTCTCGTCGTCGTCGACTCACCGAACTTGTGTTGGAGGTTCACCACCGGTTTGTCTGTGTTATGGCGAATCGCCTGCGCAATCGGTTGCCACTCCGCCTCTCCATCTTCGTTCACAGAGAGGGCGTCCCACCCGTCGAGCGCTCGGCGAGTCTTCCCGGGAGTGGCACTTGCGACGACGTCCCCGTCGGCAGCGATGAGTACCTCAGATTCAGTCGTTCCGCGGGCAAACAAGTCCTCGATAGGAAGGATTCGAACAGTCCCACCGGGGTCTCTGACGACGACCGGGCGATCTCCCGTCACGCTGTCGCCGTAGGCCACGTCGTAGCCGATTTGGTTCGCGGCCTGTTCCGTGAACTCGATGACCTTCCGCCCGGTCGCCGTCACCGCCGCGCCCATCTCCTTGTCGTAGAGTCGGAAGCGGTCCCAGCCCAGCACGCCGTACAGCGAGTTCATGATGACCTTCACCGCGGCCTGCTGGCGGTCGAACTGTTCGTACTCCGACGAGCCGGGGTCGTGGGAGTTCCGAAGCGACTTCTTTTCCTCGCGCTCGGTGAGGAGTTCGTCGACCATCTCCCGAATCATGCCGTCGGGTTCCTGCTGGAAGTGCGTCCCGTTGGGCGCGCGGAACATCTCCCCGTCGTAGCGCTCGGGGTCGACTTTCGTCTCCGGCGACGCGTTGATGGTCACCATGCACATCGGGTACAGCGACTTCAGGTCGAGCACCGTGACGTTCTCCTTGACGCCGGTGATGGGGTCGAAGACGGCTCCACCCTCGTAGTCTTCCGACTCCTGTTTGCCCTTCGAGGGGAGGGCGAACTCGCCGTGGACCTTGTGGAGCACGTAGATGTCGACGGTGTCGCCGGGCGTCGGCGCGTCTTCGAGCTTACAGCCGACGAACGTCCGCACCTCGTCCCAGAAGGCGATGATGTCCTGTTTCCGGTCGATTTCGACGCACAGCTCCACGTCGCGGAGGTTGTATTCGAGCAGGCGCTCGGGGTCTTCCTCCCAGAGGTCGCCGATGTCGCCCGAGTAGCGCTCCTTGCCCGCGTCGAGTTCGAGTTCGCCCACCGCGTCGAGGCGGTAGGATTCGAGTTCGGTGAACTGGGTGCGCTTGTAGGCGTACAGCAGGTCGAAGACGACGCGCCCTTTGATGTCCGGGCCGCCCCAGCCGCCGCGCCAGACCTCGCCGAGCCGCGACATGCGGTTGTAGTCGAGGTTCAGGTCGGTCCTCCTGTCGACCTCCTCCAACCGGTCGAGGAAGTACGGCGCGTCGAAGTCCTCGAAGTTCCACCCGGTGAGGATGTCGGGGTCGGTCTCCTCGATGTACGAGAGGAAGGCGTCGAGCATCGCCGCCTCCTCGTCGAACGTCCTGACCTCCACGTCCGCGTCCTCCCCGAGGAACTCGTAGTTCGGCAGCGACTCGGGGCGCTTGCCGAGGCCCTCGTCGGCGACGGCGTGCCAGACGACGTACTCGTCGCGGTAGGAGTCGTGGCTGGTGAGACAGATAATCGGCTCTTCGCCCTCCTCGGGGAAGCCGTTCCGGTCGTTGACCTCGATGTCGAAGGTGTTCACCCGAAGGCTCGCGTCGACCGCCGCGGGCGCGACCTCCTGGTGGGGAACCTGAATCGACCCGTCGTCGAGGCGGCGCTCGGGGACGCGGACGCCGCTTTTGATGTCCTTGTCGATGAGCAGGCGGTTCGGAAAGAGGATGTCCGCCTCGTAGTGGTCGAACTCGTCGCGAATCTGGCCGACGTCGCGGGGGGTGCGGCCGTAAATCTTCGTTAGCTCCTCGCCGCGGATGCTCTCGTAGCCGTCCTCGGTGCCGGTGATGACGTCCTTGTCGAGCGCGTCGTCGTCGAGGCTGTCCGTGGGCGCGTAGAAGTACGGCCGGAACCCGAGCACGCGGACGTGTTCGGTCTCGTCGTCCGCCGTCCGACCGAAGATGTGAATCACCGGGTACTCGTCGCGCCCCGCGCCCTCGATGGTGTAGTCGACCTGCGTGACGGCCAGTTCGACCGTCCCGTCCGGGTCGGGAAACCGCACCTCGTCCGTGTCGATGACGTCGGAGACGTGCTGGCCGGCGTCGCCGGCGACGATGGCGGCCTCCTCGTCAGGCCGCGCGTCGCCCGCGCCGTCGGCGTCGTTCCCCCCGAAGTCGGTCAGACCCGTCTGCGTCATGCCAGTCGCTTCGATGGCGCGGCTAAAAACCCCGGCGTTTCCGCGAACTGCACCCCGAACCACGGAAAGACATATATCCATGTGTGACATTCCTTGTCACACGATATGACCGACCACGCAACTCCGGAGCGGTGGGATGGCACGATCGACGGCGACGGACCGGCTGGTCCGACGGGAGCCGAGACGGTCGAATCCTACGATATCGACGGTGGCGTGGTGTTCTACGACGCGGAGAACCCACTCGCGTGGGTCGAGGCATCGCGGTCGATGCGCCTCGACGACTGCGCCTGACTCGGCCGAAACGGACACTTTTTCTCGGCACGGCGTCTCGACGCGAGCGTGACGGACGACGAGCGACGCGAGGGAACGCCCGCCGCTGACGCGGAAGACGAAGGCGACGACGCGGAGCGTCCGTCGGCGGACATGGCCTCGAAAATCGACCCCGAAACGCGATGGGGCGACCCCGAGGCCCGCTGGGGAGACCCGGAAGCCCGCTGGGGGAACCCCGAAAAGGAGCTCCCGACGATTCCCCGCGTTCGCATCCCCGGCGAGGACGCCGACGAGGATTCGGACGGCGAGAGCGACGGCGACGACGCGCCGGAGTTCTCCCCCGACGTGAACCCCGAGGTAGCCCGCCTGTTCTGGGCGAGCGTCGTCCTCGCGAACGTCGGCCTCGCGGGAGTCACGGTCGGCCCGATGCTCGCCTACTTCCGCGGCGACACGCTCCTCGGCGCAGGCCTGTTTCTGTTCGGTGTGGTCGTGCTCGCCCGCGTCTACTCCGTCTACCGAGAGTTCAAGCGAGGGGAGTGGCGGGACGACGAGGACGATGCGAACGATGCGGACGACGGTGATGTAAGCGACACCGACGAAGACGCTCCCGAGCGCAACCGCTAACAGTCGTCGCGCCCTTCGCCGAGACATATGCGAACCGTTCGCGGGCCAGACGGCCGGACGTACCTCCTCGTCAAGCAGTCGAGCGACGCCAGCCGCGTCCGCGACCCGGAGACCGGCGAGGAGCGACACCTGCCGAACGACGAACTCGAAGCCGTGAGCGGCGAGTCTCCGCTCGAAACCGCCGCACGAGCCGTTCCCGAGCCGGTCCGGGAGATACTCGTCGCGGTCCCGACCGAGCGCGGACTGGGCTTGCTCGTCGACCTCGTCGACCGCGGGCCGCTCCCCGCGGTCGACCTCCTCGGGGCCTACGACCTCTGCGAGAGCGACCTCCACGGCCTCCTGACCGAGTTCCGGGTCGCCGGCCTCGTCGCCGAGACCACGGTCTACGGGGAGCGCGGCTACGAGGCGACTGAGACCGCGAAAGAAGGGGTCGAACTGCTGCGGGCGAGCGAATAGGGTCACTCGCGGCGGAACCGACCCGCTCTCAGTCGTCCGCGAGCGCGCTCTCGACGGTCGGCGCGTCGGTTCGCTCGACCGTCGAGCGGTTCGTCGTCGGGTTCTTCTCCACGCGGACGAGGTCGTCGGCCGCACCGACCAGCTCGTCGTCGTGGCTGACGATGAGAATCTGCTTGACGCCGCGGTTCTGCATGTCCTCGACGAGGTCGACCAGCCGCGAGACGTGGCCGTCGTCGAGGAAGACCGTCGGCTCGTCGAGGATGAGCGGCGGGAGCGGTGCCGCGCCGTCGATACCCTCGGCGAGGAGCCGGTAGATGGCACACCGGAGGCTGAGGTTGAACAGGGCGCGCTCGCCGCCCGAGAGCTGTTCGGGTTCGAGCGCGGTGCCGTCCTTCTGGAACACCGTCAAGCCGTACTCGCCGTCGAGCCGGATGCGCGAGTAGGCGTCGTTGGCGTAGACGAGGTCGAACGTCTCGTTGAGCATCCGTTCGAGCACCTCGACGTTGCGCTGGCGAAGCTCCGCCCGGAGGTCGCCGTAGGTCGATTCGAGCGTCGACACCTCCTCGTGGACCGATTCGAGGGCGTCGACGCGCTCGGAGAGGTGTTCGCGGCGCTCCCGGAGGCCGTCCAACTGTTCGAGTTCGGCCTCGACGCCGCCGACGCGGCTCTGGAGTTCGTCGCGCTTGTCTCGCAGTTCGGGAAGCACTTCGTCTTCGACCCGTTCGAGGTACGCCGCGGCGTTCTCCCTGCGCTGTCTCGCCCCCTCGACCGCCTCCTCGTCGACCGTCTCTCGGAGTTCGTCGCGGCGCTCGCGACGCTCTCGGAGGTGTTCGCGGCGCTCGCGGTTCACGTCTGCGAGCGTCTCGCGCTTCTCGCGGAGCCGGTCCCGCGCGTCGATTTTCTCGGCTCGCGCGTCGACCAGCGACTCGACGCGGTCGAGTCGGTCGCGCCGCTCGTCGAGTGCTTCGAGGTCCGCTTCGAGCGACTCGACCGTCTCCGCGACCTCCTCGGCCCGCTCGGCCTGCGTCGTCGCGGCCTCGCGTTTCTCCTCGGCCTCGGCTTCGAGTTCCGCGGCGGCCTCGCGCTTCTCCGCGGCGGCCTCCCGGCGGCTCTCGACGGTCTCCTCGCGGTCGGCGATGCGTTCTTCGGCGAGGTCGAGTTTGTCGCGCTGAGAGCCCGCGCGGTTCTCGATTTCGACCAGTGCCTCGGCCGCCTCGACGGCCGCCGAGCGCGACTCGACGTCCGATTCGAGCGAGTCGAGGTCGGCTTCCAGCGATTCGACGGCGGCCTCGCGCTCGCTGATGGCGTCGACGTGGGGCGAGCCCTCGACCGGCTGCCCGCACTCGGGGCACTTGCCCGCGTCGCGGAGGCGCTCGGCCTCGGCGAGACGCTCGCGCGCGTTCTTCAGTTCGGTCTCCGTCTCCGCGAGCGACTCGCGGGCGTCGGACCGCGCCTCACGCCGTTTTTCGAGGAGGTCGGCGGCCTCGCCGAGTTCGACGGGGGCGTCCTCGAACCGCGCTTCGGCGTCGTCGAGCGACGACCGAAGCTCCGCGCGCGTCTCGCGGAACGATTCGAGCTCCCGCTCGGCCTCGGCGGCGGTCTCCGCGTCGGCCTCGGCGGCCTCGCGTTTCTCCTCGGCGCGCGATTCGAGGTCGGCGGCGCGCTCGGCGAGCCGCTCGGCCTGCGTCTCGAACGCCTGCGCCCGCGTCCGCGCCTCGGAGAGGTCGTCGCGCAGCCCGGATTCGCGCTCCGAAAGCGCCTCCCGCGCGCCGGCAATCGCCTCGTCGCTCGCGTCGTCGAGGTCGGCCCGGTCGAGGGCGTCGTCGATGTCGGATTCGAGGTCGTCGGCGGCGGCGTCGAGTTCGCGGACGCGCTCCGAGAGGTCGTCGCGCTTCGTCTCGTCCGTGGAGATTTTCGCGGTCAGGTCCTCGATTGCCGCCTCGACCTCGTCGAGTCGCTCCCGCTTTTCGGCGTGCTCGTCGAGCGTCGCCTCGGCGGCGTCGAGCGCCGCCTTCGCCTTGTCGCGCTGGCCCTCGTAGTTCGAAATCTCCTCGTCGAGGGAGTCGAGTTCGGATTCGAGCGCGTTGAGCGTCGCGTGGAGGTCCGCCTCCTCTTTCGTCTCGATTTGCGACTCGACGTCTTCGAGGACGCTCCGCTTTCTCGTCAGCACGTCTTCGACCCCGAGCCGAGCGTTGCCGGCGCGCTCGCGGTACGTTTCGAGCTTTCCGAGCTGCAGGAGGTCGTCTATCATGTCCTGGCGCTGGCTCGGCGTCGCGTTGATGAGCTTGTTGACCTCGCCCTGCTGGACGTACGCGCAGTTCACGAACGCCTCGGCGTCCATGCGCAGGAGCGACGCGACGTGTCGGCGAACGTCGCGCGCGCCTTCGACGGTCCCCTCGGGGCCTTCGAGGACGCATTTGGCGGTGGTCGCGCGGTCGCCGGAGACGCGAATCCGACGCTCGATGCGGTACTCGCCGCCGTCGTGGACGAATTCGAGCGCGATTTCGGCGTCGTCGGCGCCCGTCGTCACCACGTCTTCGAGCGTCCCCGCGAGCGCCTTCGAGCCGTAGAGCGCGAAGAAACACGCTTCGAGGAGCGACGACTTGCCGCTGCCGTTGACGCCGTGGATGACCGTAACGCCGTCTCTGAGGTCGAGTTCGGCGTCCTCGTAGGGTTTGAAGTTCCGAATGGCGATTCGGGTGAACCTCACGCGAAATCACCCAGCGAGCTGTCTTGGCTCGCCGCCGGTTCCGCGGCGGCCTCAGAGTCGGATTCGGTCGTCGTTTCAGCGGTGGTCTCGGTCGTCGTCCCTGTGTCGGACTCGGCCGCGTCTTCGGCGGCTTCCGCGTCCTCAGCGTCCGCGGCGTCCTCGATGGCCTCCGAATCCTCGGCCTCGACGCCGTCGTCGCTCTCGAGGTCATCCCCGCTCTCGGCGGCGACGAAGGCTCCCGGGTCGTCGGAGAGCAGCGATTCGACGCGCTCGCGGACCTCGTCGCGGACGTTCGAGTCGGCGACCTTGCTCGCCCGGACCGTCTCGTCCACGTCGAGGGCGGCGCTCGACAGGCCCATCTCGCGGACCCGCTCGCGCACCGCGTCGTCGGGGTCGGCGAAGCTCACGTCGGTCGCCAGTTCCGCGCCGTCGTCGATATCGCGCTTGTCGTTGACGCGGGCGACGAGCGCGCCCTCCTCGACGGCGAACGACTCGACCGCCGCGGGCGTGACGGCGTCGCCCTCGCCTCGCAGTTCGACGATGACGACCGCGTCTTCGAGGTCGAACTCGCGGACCCGCTGGCGGACGCGCTCGATGCCCTCGTCGCCGGCGAGGTCGACCTCGACGAAGGCGAACGGTCGCGTTTCGAGGGTGCGCCGACGGATGTCGACCTCGTCGGGCCCGAACTGAACGAGGTTGTACCCGCGCGGGTCGCGCTCGCTCGCGCTCGCGCGCTCGGTCGACCCGCAGTAGGTCACCCACGTCCCGTCGAGTTCGGCGGTGTCGGGGACGTGGTTGTCGCCGAGGAGGACCGCGTCGAAGTCGACGTTCGACTCGGCGAGGACGGTTTCGGTCTCCCAGTCGGCGTGCGCGAAGGGCGTGAACAGACCGTGGGCGACGAGCACCGCGCGCTCGGCGTCGTGCGGTTCGAACTGGTAGTCGAGTTCGTCTCGGCGCGAGCGCGGGACGTGGTCGAGCCCGTAGAACGCCACGTCGCCGACGACGTGGGGGTCGCGTCCGAGTCTCGTCGCCAGTCCGAGGCGCTCGAAGAGGTCGAGCCACTGGCCCCCGCGGGTCGACTCGTGGTTGCCGACGATGGCGAGGAAGGGAATCCCGGCGTCGTCGAGGCGGCGGAGCGCGGCGAGCGTCCCGAGGAGGTCGGGGAGTTCGGGACGGCGGTCGTGGTAGAGGTCGCCGGCGTGGACGACGGCGTCCACGTCTCCGTCGAGCGCGTCCGCGACGACCCGCTCGAAGGCGTCGAGGAAGTCCTGTCGGCGCTCCGGCGAGTGGTACTGCTGATACCCGATGTGGGTGTCGCCGGTGTGTATCACCCGTGTCATCTATCAACCGGTTCGCCACCGCCGCTGAAAACGGTTGTGCGACCGGAGCGGAAGTGGTCGGCGTCCCGCGGTCGTCGCTGTGCGGTTCGGGAGCGCCGATTCGACACCTCGGTCGCGCCCGCGTCGACGAGCGCGCCGCGCAGGCGGTCGAGGTCCGCGAGGAGCGCCCGACCGGTGCGCGCGCACTCGCGGTGTCCGCACCGGGCGGCCTCGCCGACCGCTCGGCGGAGCGTTAGTTCGCCTCCGTCGGAGAGAAACTGGGCGGCAGAACGGAGCGACTCGAAGGCGTTTCGCGCCTCGGCGACGACTTCGGCGGGCGGGCGCGACTCGTAGTCGGGGATACCGGCGTCAGCGTCGGCGTCGGCGAGCGCGGCGAGCGCGCGGCCGACGTCGTCGGGAGCGGGCGAAGACATGCGGCGACGTGGCCGCGCGTTCGGATTTAAATGTTGAGCGTGTAGAGGCGCTTGCGCGCGTCGGAGAACGAAAATCGGGAGTCGACCGCGCCCTCGTCTTCCAGCCGGGAGAGCGCGTAGCGGACGGTACGCGGGGGGAGAAGCGATTCTTCGGCGATTTGGCTCTGGGTGAGCGTGTCCTCGTAATCGAGAATCTTCGCGACCAACTTCGCGCTCGGGGGCATGTCCCGAACCGATTCCCACCGGTCGTCTGACTGGGGCTCGGACTCGCGTTCGACTGCTTCCGTGGTGCTCATCGTACGAGGTACCATGCAATGCTATTAGATAATATTTGCTATCCAGATTTATTACTATGGGGAATTTATGTGACGCGCGTCAGACTCGTCATCCGGGCGGCAGACGGGCCCTAGGCGGCGAATCCCTCACACACCCGAAGCCTCTTATGAACCTGCACCCTATGCCGGATGATGACCGATACTGTGGACGACGTCGACCTCCCCTACGATAAGGACTCGGCGTCGCAGCAGGAGAAGATCACCGCCCTTCAAGAGCGGCTCGAAGTTCTCGAAACGCAGAACGAGGAGATGCGCGACAAGCTCCTCGACACGAACGCCGAGAACAACAAGTATCAACAGAAGCTCGAGCGGCTTACCCACGAGAACAAGAAGCTCAAGCAGTCGCCGCTCTTCGTTGCGACGGTTCAGGAAATCACCGACGAGGGGGTCATCATCAAGCAGCACGGTAACAACCAAGAGGCCCTCACCGAAGTGACAGACGAGATGCGCGAGGAGCTCGAACCCGACGCGCGCGTCGCCGTGAACAACTCCCTCTCTATCGTCAAGCGACTCGACAAGGAGACGGACGTCCGGGCTCGCGTGATGCAGGTCGAACACAGCCCCGACGTGACCTACGAGGACATCGGCGGACTCGAAGAGCAGATGCAGGAGGTCCGCGAGACGGTCGAGATGCCGCTCGACCGCCCCGAGATGTTCGAGAAGGTCGGCATCGACCCGCCGTCCGGCGTGCTCCTCTACGGCCCGCCGGGGACCGGCAAGACGATGCTCGCGAAGGCCGTCGCCAACCAGACGAACGCCTCGTTCATCAAGATGGCCGGCTCCGAGCTGGTGCACAAGTTCATCGGCGAGGGCGCGAAGCTCGTCCGCGACCTGTTCGAGGTCGCCCGCGAGAACGAGCCCGCCGTCATCTTCATCGACGAGATAGACGCCATCGCCTCGAAGCGCACGGACTCGAAGACCTCCGGCGACGCCGAGGTCCAGCGCACGATGATGCAGCTGCTCGCCGAGATGGACGGCTTCGACGAGCGCGGTAACATCCGCATCATCGCGGCGACCAACCGCTTCGACATGCTCGACCCCGCGATTCTCCGGCCGGGGCGGTTCGACCGCCTCATCGAGGTGCCCAAGCCGAACGAGGACGGCCGCGAGATAATCTTCCAGATTCACACCCGGAAGATGAACGTCTCCGACGACGTGGACTTCGTCGAACTCGCCGAGATGGCCGACAACGCCTCCGGTGCCGACATCAAGGCCGTCTGTACGGAAGCGGGGATGTTCGCCATCCGCGACGACCGCACGGAGATATACATGCAGGACTTCCTCGACGCCTGGGAGAAGATTCAGCAGGAAGCCTCGGACGAGACGGAAGTCTCCCGCGCGTTCGCGTAACCGACGCGAGTCGCGTTTCGTTTCGGTTTCGATTCTACTTCGCTTTTCGCGCGACGCCGACCGCCGAGTGGCTACGCGGCGAACGCGAAGTACGGCAGGACGAACAGCGCGAGGAACATCGCGGCGAGGATGAGACCGTACCCGCCGAGCGTCGCGGCCGCGGTCAACCACGATTCGCGCCGGCCGGGAAGTTCGAGCGCGGACATACTCGGTCGGTCGCGGTCGTGAATGATAAATCGTCGGTATTCACGCGGCCGAATCGGTCGGGTCGGGGAGGGCCGTCTCCGACGCGGACCCCATCAGGTAGCCGCCGAACCCGATGAACCACAGGAGCACCGGGTAGGCGACGTAGCGCTCGATACCACCCGCGCCGAGGAACGAAAGCGGGTGCGGGAGGCCGAGGAGGCCGAACGCGAAGATGCTCGCCAGGAGGGCGAGGACGAACCCGCCCACCGCGACCGAGAGATACCGGAACGGGGTCTCGATGACCCGCGCGGCGACGACCGCGGAGAGGCCGCCGGCGAAGAACGTCAGGAGGGCGAACAGCCCGTGCATCGGGGCTTCGCTCCCGTCGAAGACGCCCACGCCGAGGATGCCCACGCCGAGCATCGCGACGGCGGCGGTGACGACGCGGTCGCGGAGCCCCCGGTGCGCGAAGTAGCTCGCGCCGAGGACCAACAGCCCCGAAAGCACCATCGTCGCGTTGAAAATCGTCGCCGACGGCTGAAGGATGATGCTGTTTGGCGGCCTGGTCGCGCCGAGGTCGCTTATCTCCTGTACGCCCGCGTTGTAGCCGGGGTAGAACGCCTCGGCGGTGATGATTCCCATGAACGCGAGCAGGCCGAACGCGAACAGCATCGCGCCGGCGACGAACCGGTCGCGCCGGCGGTCGTGTGCGCCCGGCGTCTCGGCGATTCGTTCGGGTCGCGTCTCGGTCGGCGGACTGCCGTCCCGTCGGGAGTCGGTGGTTGGTGTCATCGTGCTCACTCCGTCCGTATAGACGACTGACGCGTCCATAACACCGAACGCTGGCTCTTAAACCGCGAGAATCCGGACGGTCAGGAATCCGGACGGTCAGGAATCCGCACCCCTCGCCCCAACCCGAACGACTGAAACCGACCGGGTCGCACCCACAGGTATGGGCACGCCACTCGAAAGCCGCGAGGCGCAAGCCGAGGAGGTCTTCGACCGACTGTACGAGGAGTACCCCGACACCACTATCTCGCTTTCCTACTCGAACCGCCTCGAACTGCTCATCGCCGTCATGCTCTCGGCGCAGTGTACCGACGAGCGCGTCAACAAGGTCACCGCGGAGCTGTTCGAGAAGTACGACGGCGCCGCGGACTACGCCGCCGCCGACCAAGAGGAGTTAGCCGACGACATCAGCTCCATCACCTACTACAACAACAAGGCGAAGTACATCCGCTCCGCGTGCGCGGACATCATCGAGAAGCACGACGGCGAGGTTCCGGACACCATGTCGGCGCTGACCGACCTCGCCGGCGTCGGCCGGAAGACCGCGAACGTCGTCCTCCAGCACGGCCACGACATCGTGGAGGGAATCGTCGTCGACACCCACGTCCAGCGGCTCTCGCGCCGCCTCGGGCTGACAGAAGAGGAGTACCCCGAGCGAATCGAAGAGGACCTGATGCCGGTCGTCCCCGAGCGCGACTGGCAGCAGTTCACCCACCTGTTCATCAGTCACGGGCGGGCCGTCTGCGACGCGCGCAACCCCGACTGCGACGCCTGCGTGCTCGAAGACGTCTGCCCCTCGTCGAAGCTCGACCACGAGGTCGACCTCGCCAGCGGCGAGGCGTGGTGAGCGCTCAGACGAACACGTAACCGCTCAGGTAGCGGTAGATACCGAGCAGCCACGCGAACACCCAGAAGATGACGTAGCCGAAGACGCCGACGCGGAGGCGGCCGCGCCACGCGCCCATGTTCTCGTGGAGGTCGTCGAGCGACACGTCCTGGTCCGGGTCGCGGTAGAGGTCGGCCTCCCACTTGGCCTGGAAGATGCGGACGATTCCCGTGAGCGCGAAGATGAGCATCGCGTACGCCTGCAGGCCGAGAATCGCGTGGAGGGCGCTGAGCCCGTTGAGCTGCTGAAAGAGCCGGGGGAGCATCCACGTGACGACCGGGACCGTGTTCAACACGAGCCCGGGGAAGATGATTTTGAGGTGGTAGACGAGCACGTCCCACGACACCGTCTCGGCGTCGATCATTATCCACGCGCCGTAGATGTAGAACGGGAAGCTGGCCGTGACGGTAATCGCGGCGAGCGTGGCGAGCGTCGTCTCGTCTGCCATCGCACGGCGTTAGCACCCGGTCGGCCTAAAGGGACCGATGCGCCGCGTCCCGTTCGAGCGCTAGACCACGCGACAGGAGCTAAACGTCGGCCGCGACCGCCGGGATTCGAGCACCGGACCACCGCCGTTCGAGCGCTGGACCAGCGAGCGGTCGCGTCCGATGGGCGGCTCGTGGCCGACCGCCCGCGACGAACGCGGTTCGGGGTCGGAACACGTTTACCGGCGTGGACCCTACTCCGTGGCGATGTCAGACTCGTCTTCCGCCCCGGCCGACGACGGCTCGTCACCGGACGCGGACGCCGACGCCGCGATGTCCGACGCGGAGCTCGCGG
The DNA here is from genome assembly GCF_000336775.1 of Haloferax gibbonsii ATCC 33959. Classification (GTDB taxonomy): domain Archaea; phylum Halobacteriota; class Halobacteria; order Halobacteriales; family Haloferacaceae; genus Haloferax; species Haloferax gibbonsii. Next base: position 88,350 of record NZ_AOLJ01000011.1, read on the forward strand.
CCCTCCGCGAGGAGGTCGAAGCCAAGTACGACTTCGAGAACTTCGGCCCGGCCGACATGGCGAAGATGACCCCCGAAGAGTGGGACGCCGCGTTCGACCCCGACTCGTGGGTTGTCGGCGAGGAGTTGCTCGACCGCGTCGAACAGGAACTCCGCTACCGCGTCGCGATTCGCGAAGTGTTCGCCGTCCTCGAACGCGTGACGGAAAACGGCGAGCCACGGATTCTCGCGTACTCCGACGAGGGCTACGCCGTCGTCTACCCGGACGGGAGCGTCGAGGGCGAGGGGACCGTCCTCCGCGACGTGAAACCGACCGTCGCGCTCTGTTCGATGGAGGACTTCGAGGTGAACGACGCGCCCGAGACCGTCAGGCTCCCCGAACCCGAAGAGGTCGCACAGGGGACCGGCGACTTCGGCAACCGAATGCTCCAAATCGTCGCGTTCGGGCAGCTACTCGGCGGGTTCGCGCTCATCGGCGCGTGGCTCGTCCTCCCCGACCTCGATTCGATTATCGCGCCGCTGGCCGGGCTGGGCTTTCTCGTCATCGGCTTTTTCCTCTTCGTCGTCGTGGCGAACGCCCGGCTCTCGGACCGCTTCCGCGCCGAGGAGTACCGAGACAGGCTCCGCGTCATGGGTCTCGAAGGCGGGTCGCGCCCCGAGTTCGTCCCGACGTTCGACGGGGACGAGAACGTCGCGTCCTTGGTCGAGGCCCCCGAGGGAGACGCCCTCAGTTCTGAGGGCTGAGACCGGCGCGCGCTCACCTCGCAAACACCCTCCGTGACGGCATAGTCGGTGGGTTTAAGCGCGTCCCATCCTGACGAACGACCGTATGAAAAGGCGGGAGTTTCTCCGAACGGCTGGCGGTGCGACAGCCGCCGCGACCGCTGCCGCCGGGACCGCTGCTGCGCAGGAAGGCGGCGGTGGAGCGCAGGTTCAACCCGACTTCGGTGGCTACCTCGACGGCATCGACGGAGGCTACGAAGACCTCCGCGGTCAGAGCGAAGTCACCATCGAGGTCGGCGCGTCCGGCAACGGAGGTAACCTTGCGTTCGGACCGGCTGGCATCTGGATCGACCCCGGCACGACCGTGACGTGGGAGTGGACCGGCGAAGGCGGCGGCCACAACGTCGTCGCGAGCGAGGGCGCGTCGCTCGACTCCGGCGCGTCCGTCTCCGAGGCCGGAACGACCTACGAGTTCACGTTCGAGAACGGTGGCATCACGAAGTACCACTGCGTGCCCCACGAGGCGCTCGGCATGCTCGGCGCGGTCGCCGTCGGCGACGACGTGGCGACTATCAGCACCGGCGGTGGCGGCGAGAAGGAACTGCACGAACTCGGCGTCCCGATTCAGGCCCACTGGGTCGGCTCGGCGACGATTCTGGGCATCCTCGTCACCATCATCTACACGTTCTTCATCTTGAAGTACGGCGAGTCCCCAAATACGGGTAACACCGGAGGTGGCGAATAATGTCTTCGACCGGCAGCACATACGGCGATATTCACCGATACGAACCGGCGCGCGAGAGCACCGCAGCGGCCATCGCAATCGTCCTCCTGACGATTATCGAGGTCGTGTTCGTGTTCCTCTTCACCTACGGCTTCGTCTCCGGGTGGGGCCTGACGGACACGGGGAACATGTTCCTCGGCGGCGTCCTCGCCGTCATCTTCGTGGACCTCGCGTTCATCCTCGCGCTGTACCGCAAGGAGTTCCTCCCCGACGTGATGATCGTGAAAAAGCGGCGTCGCAAGTGGGAAGACCTCTACGTCCGCGAGGAGGACGTCGACGGTGTCACCTTCAGCAGCGACGACGCGTGGGAACAGGTCAAACGCGCGGTGTACCCCTACTACAAGCGATAAACCATGAGTCTCGAACGCAAAGACGACTACGACCACAAGGCCTGGATGAAAAAGAAGGACCTCACCCCGGTCGAGGCCACCTTCCTCACCACGCTCATCTGGCTGGATAAGCGACTCCGCATCGTCGATTATCTGGAACTTCTGGAGACGCTCTACTACCGAGTCAACCTCCAGATGCCGAAGAGCCACACCGAGCAGTACAACCTCGACAACAAGTTCTGGTACTGGTACCCCCTGTACACGCTCGGCTTGTTCTCGACGCTCGCGTACGTCGTCGCGGCGATAAGTGGTGCCCTTCTCGGGTTCTACTACTCCCCGGCGACGACCGGTGACCCCACGACGGCCTACAGCAGTATCGAATTCATCATGCGCGACCTGCAGTTCGGCTTCATGCTCCGCTCCGTCCACCGCTGGGCGGCGCAGGTCATGGTCGCGGCCGTGTTCCTGCACATGCTCCGTGTCTATTTCACGGGGTCGTACAAGGAACCCCGCGAGCTGAACTGGCTTCTCGGCATCGTCCTGATCAGCCTGACGATGGTGTTCGGGTACACCGGATACCTCCTCCCGTGGGACCAGCTAGCCTACTGGGCGGGGCAGATCGGCGTCGAGATGTCGCTGTCGGTCCCGCTCGCCGGTGAGTGGGTCGCACAGCTCCTGTTCGGCGGCTTCTCGCTGAGCCAGTCGACGCTACAGCGCATGTACATCATCCACGTGTTCCTGCTCCCGTTCGTCGTGACGACGCTCATCGCGATCCACATCGGCATCGTGTGGGTGCAGGGCATCGCGGAGCCGCACTGAGGTGACAATCATGAGCGACAACGAACCCGAAAACGAGGAGATTCGATCCGACGGCGCGGGCATCGTGGCCCCGGACGACGAGACGCCCACGTGGAGCGAGCGCAAGGCTCGCAAGACGGGGCTCTCCCGGCTCACCTACGAGTACTTCGAGCGCGCACGTCGTGAAGACCAGGACCTTCGCACGGAGTCCGACTACGTCGAACGCGACGTCTTGGCGTTCCCCACGTGGCCCCACGAGACCGTCCGCAACCTCTCGATTGCGTCGTTCTTCGTCGGGATGATTCTGTTCCTCTCGGCGACCATGCCGCCGCACATCGGCAACCCCGCGAATCCGTCGAGCACCCCGGCGATTATCCTGCCCGACTGGTACCTCTACTGGTCGTTCGGCCTGCTCAAGCTCAACCCGCTGAACCCCGAGCTGGCCATCCTCGGCGGACAGAAGCTGATGGCCGACCGTACCTACGGCGTGCTGGCGAACGGCGTCGTCGTCGGCTTCATCGCCATCGTGCCCTTCCTCAACAAGGGCTCGGCCCGGCGACCCGTCGAGCAGCCGTTCTGGTCCGCTGTCGGCGTCTTCGGCGTGGTGTTCGCGATGACCATCTCGCTTCTGGCCATCAAGAACCTCATGCCGATGAACGTCGACCTGCTGTTCGACCTGACGTTCCTGCTCCCGTTCGTCTTCGGGACCATCACCTACGCGGTGCTGAAGACGATGCGCGAGGGGTACATGTACAACCTCAACCGCCGCTACTACCGGCTTCGCCCGCCGAAATAGAGCGGAACCACTACCAACCGTCCCTTCTTAGCGTCACTGATGACAGACAGCGACGCAACCGGTCGAACCGGCGACGCCGACGAGACGCGGCGGGGACGCCGCGGCCGGCGCGACATCGTCGTTCCCATGCGGCTCTACAAGACTATCACCGTCTTCTCGACGCTCATCGCCGTCGTCAGCGTGGTTCTCGGCTTCGTCTTCCTCGACGCCGCGACGCTGCAGGTGAGCGCGCTCCGCGCGGTCATCGCGGGCGCGCTCGGCGCGCTCGGAATCGGCGTCGCGGACGGCCTACTGAGCACGGCCCTCGCGGTCTTCGGACTCGGCATCATCGCGTTCGGCGCGGTCGTCTACACGCTCGGCACCCGATTTCGCGCCCAAGGAATGGGAAAGTCTCAAGAGGACTCCGGCGAAGACTCGAACAATGGCTGACGAATTCATCAAGGGTCTGGGTATCCTGACCGGGTCCGGACTCGCGTGGCTGGTGCTCGCGTCGTGGTACCGGACGAGCAGTTTCGAGAGCACACAACAGCTCATCGAGCCGCTGTCGTCCGGCGCGACCGAGGGACTGTTCAACATCATCGCCGTCACCCTGATGGACGTGTTCCTCTGGTTCGCGCTTCTCGGCGCGCTCACCTTCTGGGTGCTCATCCCGGCGGGTCACCAGATTATGTCCGCGCTCGAAGAGCGCCGCAACGCGCAGTAAGCCGACACCGCGCTCCGTTCTCCTCTCATCTCGCTTCGAGTCGACGAAGAACCCCCCACAATAGCGGTCGCCCTCCCCGCCGCTCCCGCGTCGGATTGGAAAAACTCTAATGAGTCTCGCTCCGACGGTCCTGTATGCACCCACTACAGTTCCTCGTCCCGCTCGACCAGTTGGCGGCGGTCGAACCGGTCGTCCCGCACGTGGCGCTCGTGCTCGTGCTTGCGAACTTCGCGACGCGCTTCCTCGGTCACCGGTCGCACGTCCGACAGGCCAAGGAGGGTGGAGAGGAGGCAGTCTCCCGGTACCTCCCGCACTCGATTAGTTCGGGTGCGCTCGTCCTGACCTCGTTCCTCTACCTGCTCGTCGAGCCGCACGGCGGCATGGTGCTGACCGTGCTGGTCGTCGGGATGTTCGTCACCGACTTCTTCGAGTTCGAAGCGCGTAAGGTCGAAGCCCGCACCGACAAGCCGCTCGAACGCCCGAACGGCTCGCTCGTCGCCGCGACGCTCGTGCTCCTGTACGCGGCGTTCCAGAGCCTCTTCTTCCTCGTCGCGGACTACTGGAACCTCATCGTCTAACTCCGCGACGCACTCTTCTCCGCGTCGTCACGCTCGCACCGCTCACGAGGAACACGTATTTTCGCCGCGCCGAGCGCCGCCGCTCGGTGTCTGAATCACGGCCGAGCGAGGCGCTCACTCGACGAGGAGCGGAACGCTCCCGTCGCGGTCGATGACCACCGACTCGGACGGGAGAACTTCCCGGACGACCTCGTCGTCGGCGACGAGGGACACGGGCGCGTCGTCGCGTTCGACCGACAGCCGGACGGGCGGTTGGAGGACCCACGAGTCCGTCTGCGTCGCGTACGGTGAGACGGGGACGACGGCGAGCCCGGCGGCCGGACCGACGACCGCGCCGCCCGCGGCGCGCGCGTAGCCGGAACTCCCGAGCGGCGTGGCGACGACGACGCCGTCGGCGCGGAACTCGTCGACCGGCGTCCAGCGCGCCGCCGCGCGCGACTCGTCGGTCGGGTCCGACGAGAAGGGGACCGCGGCCTCCGCGCGGGCGACGCCGTACTCGGAGATGTGTGCCGGTTCGCTCGTAACGAGCATCGCGTCGAGGAGCGCGCGACCCGCCGCGTCCCCGCCGACGCGGAGCGAGAGCGTCGGGTGGTCGACGACTCGACCGTCACCCGCCGCGACCGCGGACAGCCGCGATTCGAGTCCGCGCCGCGGGGTCGACCACGGCGCGCCGCAGTCGACGGGGACGACCGGACACGACCACTCGGAGCCGAGCGCGACCGTCGAGAGCGCCGACTCGCCGACCGCGACGACGGCGTCCGCCTCGGCCGACGTCGGTTCGACCGACGCACCGGCCGCTCTGACGGCGGTGGCGACCGAGTCGTCACCGACGATACCGAATCTCATCGTCGTCCACCCGCGGCGAGCCCCCGTAGCATCGTCCCGTGCTACGCCGCCGCGAATAAAAGCCCTCGTGGTTCGGTTGCGCGAGGTCCGGCGCGACCCGAGCGGGACGGGCGCGTCGCCGACCGCCTCAGAACGGCCAGTCGCCGGTGACTTTCATCCCCTCGGCCTGGTCTTCGGCTTCCAGCGCCGCCGCGATGTCCGCCGGGTCGGCGTGGGGAATCTCGCGGTCGGCGTCGGCGAGTTCGACGGTCAGTTCCGTCAGGAGAATCGCCTGCTCGCGGAGCGTCCGCGATTCCAGTTTCTCGATGGTGTCGGCGTGGGTGTGGCCCCACCCGCGGCCGCGGCCCTCCTTTTCGCTGCCGACCATGTACGCCGGGACGCCGCGGGCGACGAACGGCCAGTGGTCGCTGTGGGGGAGCTGTTCGGGAAGCGTCGAAATATCGTGGTCGAACCGCTCTGCGACGGCGTCGGCGGCGGCTTCGAGCTCGTCGAAGCCATGGGTCGTGAGCTTGAGCGTCCGCCCAGCGACGACGCCGTCGTTGTTGACGATGGCCTTCACGTTCGCCCGGTCGTCGCCGAGGCGGTCGGCCTCGTAGTCGGAGCCGACGAGCCCGACTTCCTCCGCGCCGAAGCAGACGAAGCGGACGCGCGTGTCGAGTTCGTCCTCGCGGGCGGCGAGCGCGCGGGCGACCTCGACCACCATCGCGGTGCCCGCGCCGTTGTCCATCGCGCCCTCGGCGATATCGTGGGCGTCGAGGTGGCTCGTGACGAGCACCTCCTCGTCGGTGTCGGGGCCGAGTTCGGCGTGGACGTTCCCGCTTTCGGCCGCGGGCGTCTCGCAGGTCACGTCGACGGTCACCTCGTCGCCGTCGAACCGGCGACGGAGGCGCGCGCCGACCTCCTTGCTCACGCCGACGGCGGGGATGTCGCCGATGGGCGCTTCGGCGGTGCCGACGCTCCCCGTGGGCGGGAGTTGGCCGGGGACGTGGTTGGCGAAGACGAACGCGGCCGCGCCGGCCTCGACGGCGTAGTAGTACTTCTCGCGGCGGTGGATGAAGCGGTCGTAGTGGTCGGGGACCGTCGTGGAGACGACGACGACCTTCCCCGAGAGGTCGCGGTCGAAGTCCTCGGGCAGCCCGTAGCCGAGGTCGACCAGCTCGCCGCTCGCTGTTCCGGCGGGGCTGCGCGGGAGCGCGATGCAGTCCTGCGTGGTGTCTGCGGCGTAGAGGGCGCTGTCGCCGCGCTCCCAGCCTTGAATCTCGAACGGGTCGATGCGGGCGTTGCGCGCGCCGACGCGTTCGAGGGCGTCTCGGGTCGCCTCCATCGCCTCGCGCTCGCCGGGCGAGCCGGTCATTCGGTTGCCGATGTCGACGAGCGTCTCCAGGTGGTTCCAGCCGACCTCGCTGGTGAACGTGTCGCCTATCCAGTCACTCATAGTGGACCGTCTCGCGGGGCCGTGGTAACCGTTGCGATGGGTCGAAAACGGGCGTCGGACTCGGCGCGAAATCGACCGACACCGACAAGGTTCCCGGTTCGAGTCGCCGCGCCCGCGACGGCGGGAAAACGGGAGCGAACCGCGGGAGGAGGACCACGGGCGAACGGCAGGTTCAAGGACCATCTATCACGTACGTTCATTCATGACTGACGTGCGAATCGCCGGGGTCGGACTGACGAAGTTCGGCAGTCACCCCGAGCGAACCGGTCGCGACCTGTTCGCGGAGGCCGCCCTCGCCGCCCGCGAGGACGCCGGCGTCTCCCGCGACGACTACGAGGAAATCTTCTACGGCAACTTCATGGGCGAACTCGCCGAGAAGCAGGGCCACCAGGGGCCGGTCATGGCCGAGGCCGCCGGCCTCGACTGCCCCGCGACCCGCTACGAGCAGGCCTGCGCCTCCGCGGGCGTCGCCTTCCGACAGGCCGTCGCCGCGATTCGGAGCGGCGCGGCCGACGTGGTCCTCGCCGGCGGCATGGAGCGCATGAACAACCTCGGGACCGCCGAGGTGACCCAGTCGCTCGCCATCGCCGCGGACGAACTGTTCGAGGTCCGCGCGGGCGTCACGTTCCCGGGCGCGTACGCGCTCATGGCTCGCGCGTACTTCGACGCCTTCGGCGGCGACAGCGAGGACCTCGCGCACATCGCGGTGAAGAACCACGCCAACGCGATGCACAACGACTACGCGCAGTTCCACCGCGAAATCACCGTCGACGACGCGCTCGAAAGCCCCGTCGTCGCCGACCCGCTCACCCTCTACGACGCCTGCCCCATCACCGACGGCGCGAGCGCGGTCGTCCTCGTCAGCGACGACTACGCCGAGCGACGCGGCCTCGACGCGCCCGTCTCCGTCACCGGGTCGGGGCAGGGCGGCGACAAGGCCGCGCTCCAAGACAGACCCCACCTCGCGCGGACGCCCGCAGCGACGAAAGCCGCCGACGCGGCCTACGCGGACGCCGGCATCGGCCCCGACGACGTGGACGTGGCCGAGGTCCACGACTGCTTTACCATCGCCGAGGTGCTCGCGCTCGAATCGCTCGGCCTCTACGACCACGGCGAGGGAGTCGGCGCGGCCGCCCGCGGCGAGACGACCCGCGACGGCGACCTCCCGGTGAACCTCTCGGGCGGCCTCAAGGCGAAGGGCCACCCCGTCGGCGCGACGGGGACCGCCCAAATCGTCGAGATGACGAAGCTCCTGCGCGGCGACCACGGCAACAGCGACGCCGTCCCGGACGCTCGGGTCGGCGTCACCCACAACGCGGGCGGAACCGTCGCCAGCGCGGTCGTCCACGTCTTGGAGGTGGACCGATGAGCGACACCGGCTACGACGAGTGGCTGGCCGCAATCGCCGACGGCGAGGGCTACTACCTCGCGTGTCCGGACGGTCACGGTTCGCTCCCGCCGCGGCGCTCCTGTCCGCACTGCGGCGCGGCCGAGTTGACGGCGGAACCGCTCCCGGAGACGGGCGAGGTACTCACCTTCACCGAGGTGCACGTCCCCGCGCCGAACTTCGCAGACGAAGCGCCCTACGTGACGGCCATCGCGTCGTTCGGCCCCGTCAAACTCACGGGCGTCGTCCGCGACCTCCCCGCCGACGAGGTCGACCTCGGAACGACCGTCTCGGTAGACGTGGGCACGAACGCGACGACTGACGAGCGGTTGCTCGTGTTCCGGCCCGCGAGCGAGTAGCGCCACACTCGTCGCACGTTATCTCTCGCGCGCCTCGACGGCCTCCAGCGGCGAGCGCCAGCCGAAGACGTACGAACCGAGGAGCCACGCCCAGAAGCCGGCCGCGAGGAGCGCGATAGCTCCGTACAGGAACAGCGAGAACAGCGACAGGGAGTCGAACATCGGTTCAGTTCGGGGGGTTGGGTCGGGTTGGGTCGGTTCGGCTCGTGGTCGCGGCCGCGGCCGCTGCTTCGGCCCCGTTCAGTCGAGGGCGTCGCGGACGGTGTCGACGAAGGCGTTCGGGAACTCGACGTGCGGGAGCAACATCGCGTCGTCGAAGACGACGAGCGTGCAGTCCGCGGCGTCCGCGAGGTCGCGGCCCCGCTTCAGCGGCGTGATGTCGCTCTCGCGGCCCCAGACGAGCGTCGTCGGGACGTCGAGAGCCGACAGCGCCTCGCCGAGGTCGACGTCGGTGTTGAGGTAGCCGGAGATGAACGACGCCGGCGCGAAGCGCGCGCCCTCCTGGTGGGCGGTGCGCCACTCGTACTCCTGCCACTCCTCGCCCGCCTTCTCGGGGTCGTAGTAGCCGTGGTCGGCGTTGAAGTAGCGAATCGACGGCCGGGAGGCGACGACGTTGAACAGCGCCTCGCCGACGACCGGCGCGCGGACGAGTTCGCGGAGCCACTCCTTGGGGTCCGGGCCGCCGCGCGACGTGGGACAGACGAGGACGAACCGCGAGACCGACACGTCGTCTCGCTCCGCGGCGGCGACGGCGTAGGCCGCGGTGAGCGACGAGGCGACGACCGCGGGGTCGTCGTACTCGGCGAGGAAGTCGCCGACGAAGTCCTCGTAGAGCGCGGGCGAGTAGTACAGCGCCGGCCGGTCCGAAAGCCCGAATCCGGGGAGGTCGGGCGCGACGACGTGGTAGTCCTCGGCGAGGGTCGAAAACACCTCGCGGAACTCGCCGGACGACCCCGCGGCGTTGATGCCGTGGAGGAAGACGAGCGTCGGGTCGTCCTCGTCGCCGGCTTCGACGTACGAGACGTCCATGCCGCGCCAGCGGTACGTCCCGTGGTTTCCGGAGAGCGGCGGTTCGAGGGGACCCACGCGTTTCGAGAGGGCGGCGTTGGTCGCGGCGGCGAGACCGACGCCCGCTGCGGCCAGTCCGATGGCTCGTCGGAGTTTCATGTCACGTAGATGGTGCGCGGTGGCCTTAATTCGCCCGCCCGTGGCGGGGTCGCGGGCGGCGGGAACGTCGGCCCGGCGCTCGGCGTCAGTCGTCTCGGTCGTCCAGACACTCCCGAAGCGGTTCGAGCACGTCTTCGGCGACCGCGTAGGGGTCCGTCTCCTTTTCGACGACCGCCTCGGCGAACGCGTCGACTCCGCCGCGGCGGTCGAGCTCGGCTTCGAGGAGCCGGTTCACGTCGCTTCGGAGGAGCTGGCGAATCTCTTCTCCCGCGCGCTTGCGGGCCTTCTCCGCCAACTCGCCGGAGGCGTCGAGGTAGTCGCGGTGGTCGTCCAGCGTCTCGACCAACTCGTCGATTCCCTCGCCGGTCGTGGCGACGGTTTCGAGGACCTGCGGCGTCCAGACGGGCGGTTCGTCGGCGTCGGAGGGTTCGCCCTCGGCGTCGGCGTCGGTCTCGGCATCGCTCGCGTCCGCGTGCCCGCCGTGTCCGTGACCGGCGTCGTCGAACGCCTCGGCCCCGTGGTGGCCGGTGTCGAGGTTCGCCCGCGGGTCGTCGCGGAGGTGAATCATCTCCTGTAGCTCGGCGACGGTGCGCGACGCGCCCTCCATGTCGGCCTTGTTGACGACGAACAGGTCGCCGATTTCGAGGATGCCCGCCTTGAGCATCTGCACGTCGTCGCCGCTGCCGGGTTGGACGAGGACGACGACCGTGTCCGCGGTCTTCACCACGTCCACCTCGTTTTGCCCCGCGCCGACCGTCTCGATGATGATGCGGTCTTTCCCGAAGGCGTCGAGCGCCTTCACGGCGTCCGCGGTGGCGGTCGAGAGGCCGCCGAGCTGGCCGCGGGCGCTCATCGACCGGAAGAACACGTCCATGTCGCCGACGTTCGAGGCCATGCGGATGCGGTCGCCGAGGACGGCCCCGCCGGTGTACGGCGAGGAGGGGTCCACGGCGATGACGCCGACCGTTTCTCCCTGGTCGCGGTAGTGCTTCGCAAGCTTGTCGACGAGCGTCGACTTGCCGGCACCGGGACTGCCCGTGATGCCGACGACGGAGGCGTCGCCCGTGTGGGCGTGGAGTTCCGAGACGATGTCCCGGTAGCCCGGCGACTGCGACTCGATTTTCGTGATGGCCCGCGCGAGCGCTCGGTGCTCGCCGTCGAGGAGTCGCTCGACGAGGTCGGATTCGACCGCCCGGCTCATCGTCACGCTCGCTCGGGCGCGTTTTCCTTCACGAAGTCGATGGTCTCCTGCATCGGCGTGCCGGGACCGAAGATGGCGTCGACGCCCTGTTCGAGGAGTCTCGGCCGGTCTTCTTCGGGGATGATGCCGCCGACGATGACGAGCGTGTCGTCGAGCGCGCCGTACTCTTCGAGGCCGGCCATCACCTTCGGGACGAGCGTGTTGTGCGCGCCGGAGAGGATAGAGATGCCCAGTACGTCCACGTCCTCTTGGACCGTCGCCTGAATAATCTCGTCCGGAGCGCGATGCAGTCCGGAGTAGATGACTTCGAAGCCCGCGTCGCGGAAGGCGCGAGAGATGACGTGTGCACCGCGGTCGTGGCCGTCCAGTCCCACCTTCGCGATGAGACACCGGATCGTTCGCTGTTCGGAGTCCGCGCTCATAGACGGGGATTCGATGTCCCGCGCTTTGACTCTAACGGAAAATAAGGCAGGTCCGATTCAGTCGTCCGCGGCGGGCGCGCTCCGGACGTACTCGTCGAGGAAGTCGGCTATCTGGGAGTACGCCTCGATGCGGTTCTCCAGTTTGGAAAAGCCGTGGCCCTCGTCGTCGAAGATGAGTTCGCGGACGTGGGCGTGTTCCCTCGCCTCCTCGACGAGTTGGTGGGCCTCGCTGACCGGCACCCGCGGGTCGTTCTCGCCGTGGAGGACGAAAAGCGGCGCGCGAATCTTCTCGACGTTGTTGATGGGCGAGATGGATTCGAGGAACTCGCGGTCGTCTTCGAGCGACCCGTACTCGGCCTCGCGGAGTTCGCGCCGCCAGTCGCCCGTGTTTTCGAGGAACGTCACGAAGTTGGCGATGCCGACGATGTCGACGCCGGCGGCCCACAGGTCCGGGTACTCGGTCATCGCCGCGAGCACCATGAACCCGCCGTACGAGCCGCCCATGGCGACGATTTTGTCGGGGTCGACAGCCGGGTGGTCGTGGAGCCACTCGACGGCGGCTTCGATGTCCGCGACGGAGTCCATCCGCTTTTCGACGTCGTCGAGGTGGCCGTACGCCTTCCCGTAGCCCGCGGAGCCGCGGACGTTCGGCTCGAAGTAGGCGTAGCCGCGCGAGAGGAAGTACTGCTTGACCGCCGAGAACGACGGCCGGCGCTGGGACTCCGGCCCGCCGTGGATGTCCACGATGACGGGCGTCTCGCCCTCCGGCGACTCCTCGGGGAGCGTGAAGAACGCCGGGATGTCGCGGCCGTCGAACGTCGGATACCGGACGAGCTCGGGCGGAACGAACGTGTCCCGCGGGATGCCCGCCGTCGCCGCGAGCGTCCATCGCTCGGCGTCGCCCGTGGCCAACTCGACCACGTAGACGTTCGCGGTGTCGGCGCTGGCGGTGACGGTGACCGCGGCGCGCTCGCCGTCCGGGGAGAACGAGACGCCGCCGGCGACACCGTTCGGCAGGTCGGGTTGGGGGAGCACGTCGATGCGGTCGGGCGCGGTGAGTTCGCCGAAGGTGAGTTCCGTGTACCCCTCGACGTTCCGGGAGTAGACGAGCCGACGCGACTCGCGGTCGATGCTGATGCCGTCCAGTTCGTGGTCGCCGCCGGTGTCGACGGTCGTGAACTCCCCGGAGGCGAGTTCGTAGCGGACGAGTTCCAGCGTGTCGCTCCCGCGGTCGGTCACCATGTAGACGTTCTCTCCGTCGGGCCCCCACTCGGGGCTCTGGAAGCGGACCGTCCCCTGATGCGGCGTGAGGTGGGTCAGCTCGCCCGTGGCGAGGTCGAGGACCGACACGTCCTGGTCGAAGTTCGAGTACGCCTCTTGGACGATGAGCTTCGAGTCGTCGGGCGACCATCCGCCGACGGTGAGCCAGCCGTCGCCCTCGTGGACGAGTTCGGCGTCGGTGCCGCTCGCGTCGCGGGCCTGCACGTACACGTCGAAGACGGCGTTGTCGCGGCGGTTCGAGGTGAACGCGAACCGCTCGCCGTCGTGGCTCCAGCCGCCCCAGCGGTGCTTGGCGTCCGGGTGTTCGGTCAGGTTCTCGATGACGCCGGTGTCGGGTTCGAGTCGGAACAACTGCGCGCGCTCGTTGCCGCCTTTGTCCATGCCGAAGGCGAGTTCGGGGCGCTCGGGCGACCACGAGGCGAAGGTGACGCGTTCCTCGTAGAACGTCCGCTGTTCGGGCCACGCGCCGGGCGAATCGACCGTCCAGACCTGCGGGACGCCCGTCGTGTCCATGAGGAACGACAGGCGCTCGCCGTCGGCCGAGAACGAGGCGCCGTAGGCGCTCCTGATGTTCAGGTAGCGCTCGATGTCGTACGTTCGCATACCTCGAATTGCCCCGGCGACGAGAAATCGGTTTGGGTGTCAGAAGTCCGAAAGCCGCGCGTCCTCGCGGTCGGTCCACCCGCGCATCTTCGCGTAGGCCTCGGGGTTCGTCGGCACGCCCTCGGTGTTGAGCAGGCGCTCCGGGTACAGTTCGAAGGCGATGCCGATGAGTTGGTACTCCAGTTCTTCGAGGTACGGCCGCGTGTCGGGGTACGGCCCCTCGGTGCCGACCGCCCACGGTTCGACCCAGAAGTAGACCGGTTCGCGGAGCCGCGGCGGGTCTGTCGAGGCGAACAGCGCGTCCACCCAGCGGTCGTACTTCCCCGGCCCGTCGCCGCGGAAGACCGCCGACGAGAGGTCGCCGACGTGGTAGTAGTTCCCGTAGCCCCAGCGCGCGAGCTTTCCGTCGTTCGTGTCGACGTTCTTGAGGTTGCTGTTGAGGTCGGTGCCGGACGCGCCGAACTTCCCGCACTTGCCGAGGTACCGGGGGACCACCTCGTCGCCGTCGAGGGTGTACATCATGTAGACGAGCCCCTCGTAGCGGCCCTCGCGTCGGTCGTAGTCGGCGACGACGCGGCCGCCGGCCTCGCGGAGTCGGCGCTCCATGCGCTCGCCGCGGCGGAGCGTCCGCCGGCCGGAACGGCCGTACGCGATGGTCTCGACGGTCTCGTCGGCGGCCGTCTCGAAAAGTGAAATCGGGTCCGCGGCGTCGACGAAGCGGTCGACGAAGCGGTCCCAGAGCGCGCGTTTCGTCTCGGTCACGCGACGACCGAACTCAGATCATGTCTTCGGCCTTGAGGCCGGCGATGATGTCGTCGACGAGGCTCTCGGCGTCCTCGTACGGGAAGTCCTGGTGCTTGCCGAGCTTCGCGGCCAGCTCCATCGCCGTGATGGTCACGTCGTCGGCCTTGAACTTCGTGCCCGGACCGTTCGGGAGCGCGGGGACGAGAGACATCTGGTTCTTCACGGGGAAATCGGCGTTCGCGAAGGCGTCCATGAACTGCTCGCGGAGCTGAGCTTCGGTGTCGGACATACCGTGTACCTACGTAGAGAGGTGGAAAAGGGTTCCGGAACAATAATAAATATATTTAGAGTTCTTTGCGAGACGGCGCGGCGGCCCGCCGAGTGTCGGCACGCTCGCCCGGGACTGATGGACTTATCTACAACGGCAATTCATGCACTCGCATGGACTTCGACTTCGACCGCCTGAAGCAACTCACCGAGACCAGCGGTGTCCCCGGCTACGAGGACCGAATCCGCGCGCTCGTCCGCGAGGACCTCGAAGCGACGACCGACTCCGTCCGGGTCGACGCGATGGGCAACGTCGTCGGCACCATCGAGGGCGAAGGCGACTACGAGGTCGCCGTCGCCGCCCACATGGACGAAATCGGCTTCATGGTCCGTCACGTCAACGACGAGGGCTTCCTGCAGCTCGACGCCCTCGGCGGCTGGGACCCCCGCGTCCTGAAAGCCCAGCGCGTGACGGTTCACACCGAAGACGAGGACCGCACCGGCGTCATCGGTTCGGTCCCCCCGCACACGCTGACTGAAGAACAGAAGCAGAAAGAGCCGAAAGTCGAGGACGTGTACGTCGACCTCGGCCTCCCCGCAGAGACCGTCGAGGAGACCGTCTCCGTCGGCGACCTCGTGACGATGGAGCAGACGACCGTCCGCATGGGGAACCACGTGACGGGCAAGGCCATCGACGACCGCGTCTGCCTGTTCGCCATGCTGGAGGCCGCCCGGCGCATCGAGAACCCCGAGGTGACGGTCCACTTCGCCGCGACGGTCCAGGAGGAAGTCGGCCTCCGCGGCGCGCAGGCGCTCGGCGTCGACCTCGACCCCGACCTCGCGCTCGGCCTCGACACCACCGTCGCCAACGACGTGCCCGGATTCGACCCCGCAGACCACGTCACGAAACTCGGCGAGGGCGCGGGCATCAAGCTCAAGGACTCCAGCGCCATCGCCAACCCGAAGGTCCACCGTCGCCTCCGCAGCGTGGCCGAGGACAACGACATCGCCTACCAGCTGGAACTGCTCCCCGCGGGCGGCACCGACACCGGCGGCTTCCAGAACAGCTACGGCGCGAAGCCCGTCGGCGCGATTTCGATGCCGACGCGCTACCTCCACACCGTCACCGAGAGCGTCCACGAGGACGACGTGGTCGCTTACATCGACCTCCTGACGGCCTTCCTGGAGAGCGAGACGGGCGAGTTCGACTACACGCTGTAGGCGACCCCCCGGCGGCGCGGCCGATACCGCGGGGCGCCCCCTATATCGAGGCGCGGCACCCCCGACCGGCGGACGAGAACCAAAGTATTCACTACAGGCCCACACCAAGCGGCGGACATGACCGACGGCAACGTGGATATGTCTCGGCGGGCGTTCCTCGGGGCGGCCGCTGGCGGCGCGGCGGTCGCCGCCACTTCCGGCACGGCCGCGGCGCAGACGGAAGAACCAGACTTCGGTGGCCACCTCGACGGCATCGACGGGGGTTACGAAGACCTCCGCGGCCAGAGCGAGGTCACCATCGAAGTGGGCGCGGAAGGTAACGGCGGCGCACTCGCGTTCGCGCCCGCCGGCGTCTGGATAGACACCGGAACGACCGTGACGTGGGAGTGGACCGGCGAGGGCGGCGGCCACAACGTCGTCGCGAGCGAGGGCGCGTCGCTCGACTCCGGCTCGGCCGTCTCCGAGGCCGGAAGCACCTACGAATACACCTTCGAAGAGGGCGACGCGGGCATCACGAAGTACCACTGCGTGCCCCACGAGGCGCTCGGCATGCTCGGCGCGGTCGCCGTCGGCAGCGACGTGCCGACCGTCAGCACCGGCGGTGGCGGCGGTTCGAACCTCCCGCAGGTCCCCGACAGCGCGAAGTCCCTCGGCGTGGCCACGACGTTCGCGATGGTCGCGACGCTCGGCCTCGCGTACTTCTTCATGAAGTACGGTGGCGACTACGACGTCCAGGACTGACGCGGTCGTCACTCCTCTCGATTTTTACCAGTCACGAGCGGCCGCACTCGCTCGGGTTCGGTCGCCGCCGCGACAGCCGCCGGCACGGTGGCCGAGTCAGAAGAAGCCGTAGTCGTCGCGCTCGGTCTCGTACACCGACTCGTACTGTTCGATGACACGCCGGTAGTCGTAGCTCGCGAAGTCGTCGTCGACCGTCTCGTGGTCGTACCTGCGGGCGGCGACGATTTCGTCCGCGAGTTCCTGCGGACTCGTGACGAGCGACCCGCGCTCGCGGCCCTCGACGAGTTCGTGGGCCGACGACCGAGCCTGATACTCGACGATGGACACACAGCCGCAGGCGAGCGCCCACAGCAGGTTCGTCGCGAAAGGCTCGACCGTCGCCGTCTGCGCGAAGACGTGCGCGCCCTTCATGATGGGCACCGCCTCGTCAGCCGGGAGTTCGCCGAGGAACTCCACGCGGTCGTCGATGCGGAGGTCGCGGGCGGTCTGTTCGGCCGTCGAGCGCTCCGGGCCGTCGCCGATGACGGCGGCGGACCACTCCTTGTCGCGGAGTTCCGCGAGCGCGAGGAGGAAGCTCTCGACGTTCGCGTGCTCGTCGAGGTCGCGGGCGTACACCACGTCCGCGCGCTCCTCGGCGTCGGCGCTCCGGACGAGGTCCATGCTGATGGGCTCGGGGACGAGACGGGTCGCGTCGACCGGCGCGCCGAGTTCGCGGACCTGCGTGCGGACCATCTCGGAGGGGACCAAGACGGCGTTCGGGGCCTTCGCCGCCCGCCGGTAGGCCCGCGAGCCGCCGCGGTCGTCGCGGGTCCACCAGTCGGCGACGACCGGCGTCCGGAGGAACCGCGCCGCGGTCTTGACCGCCGCGACGTGCGACGGCGGGTAGCTCGCGACCTGAATCACGTCGGGGGAAACCTCGCGGAGGGCGAAGGGAACGCGGGAGGCGAAGCCGCCGACGGAGGGCGCGTCGGTCACGCGGTGATAGGTCACCCCGTCTTGTTTGAACTCGACGACCTCGCCGTCCCACCACTTCGCACAGAGCACCGTCACCTCGTGGTCGCGCTCGGCGAGGAGTTCGGCCGTCCGTCGGAGCCGTCTGGTCGCTCCCGTCTCCTCGTGGTGCGTCGTGTACATCGAGACGAGCGCGACTCGCATATTCGCCGCCACTACGCCGCGCAATAAAAATCCACAGTTTTCGAGGGCGCGACACGAGCGGCCGCCGGAGCGCCGACAGAACGGAGCGCGGTCCGGCGACGCGCCTCAGAGCCCGACGGCGGGTGCGACGAGCGCGCCCGCGGACTCGACGGCGGTGACCGTGTACTCCCAGCTGTAGATGTGGTTGAGAAGCAGGTACGTCACGACGCCGAGGGCGAGCGAGACGAGCCACGCGCCGGCCGCGATGCGGCCGACCTTCCGGTGGGGCGTCTCGGTCCGGAGTTCGCGCTCGGAGTGGGTTATCCCGAGGATGAGCGCGTAGAGGACGACCGGCACCGAGACGATAGAGAGGATGATGTGAATCGCCAGCATCGCCAGATACGGGTAGTACGCGAACGCGGGGCCGACGAACTCCTTGGTGCCGCCGCCGCCGATTTTGGCGAGATACATCACCAGAAAGACGAGGATGAGGCCGAACGACGTGACCATCGCGGCCGCGTGCTTCTTGACCTCGTCGCGGCGAATCCAGCGCCAGCCCGCCGCGATGACGAGGACGTTCACCGTGTTCACGACGGCGATGGCGTCGGAGAGGTGGTTCACCTGTGGGAGCGACAGGTCGGGGAAGACCCTGCCGGGGACGACGCCGAGGAACGTCCCGATGACGAGGGCGTACCCGACGACCGAGAGGACGGCGGTCGCGGCCGCGGGGTGTTCCTTCAGGGGGTTGTCTGCGCTCGCAGTTGCCATGGGCGGGGCTTGGGAAGACGGCGTATTCCGTCTTCGGGTTCCGGACGGCGTTTGAGAGTGGTACCACCAAGACTCGACTCAATCCACGACTGTGCGAAGTCGACTTGCTTCGGTCGGAACCCCGTGTTACGGAGTCCCGAGAGCACCACGTCGTGTGACACGAAAGCGCGGTACCACGAGCGAGGCCGGAGGCCGAGTCTCGTGGCTTTTTCCCTCCAAGTTTTTGCGCCGAGTGGTCGCCTCGCGACCCGAGGCGTAAAAAGGTGGGCTTAGATGACGCCGGTGATGGTCGCGGCCTCGATGGCCGCCTCCTCGCTCACGCCGTTGCCGAGAATCGTGTAGCGGTCGCGAATCTCGTGCGCGGTCGTGAGCGCCTCGATAATCGTCTCGTCGTCGATGCCGAGTTCGTCCGCGGTCGTCGGCGCGCCCATCGTCGACAGGGCGTCGCGGATGTCGGTCCACTCGCCGCGCGCGCCGCTGTGGAAGTACTCGGTCATGATGGAGCCGACGCCGACCTGATGCCCGTGGAGGGCGCTTCCGGGGGCGATGCGGTCGAGCTGGTGCGAAAAGAGGTGCTCCGCGCCCGACGCGGGCCGCGAGGAGCCGGCGATGGACATGGCGACGCCCGAGGAGACGAGCGCCTTCGTCACGATCCACGCGGACTCTTCGAGCCCCGGTTTGATGGAGTCGGCGCTACCGACGAGCATCTCGGCGGTCATCTGCGAGAGCGCGCCCGCGTACTCGGAGTACTCGACGTTCTTCAGGCGGTGGGCCAGCTCCCAGTCTTTGACCGCGGTGTAGTTCGAGATGATGTCGGCGCAGCCGGCGGTCGTGAGCTCCCACGGAGCCTCCGCGAGCAGTTCCGTGTCGGCGACGACCGCGAGCGGCGGGTCGGCGGCGACCGAGTGGCGGGTGTCGCCCTCGGGAATCGAGGACCGACCCGAGACGATGCCGTCGTGGCTCGCCGCCGTCGGGACCGAGATGAACCCGCAGTCGAGGCGGTCGGAGGCCATCTTCGCCACGTCGATGGGCTTGCCGCCGCCGAGGGCGATGAGGTAGCCCGCGTCGGCCTCGCGCGCCGCGTCGACGACGCGCTCGACCGACTCGAAGCTCGCGCGGTCCAAGGAGACCGAGGAGATACCGTCGAACTGCTCGCGGACCCGGTCGCCGGCGATGCGGTTCGGCGACGGACTCGTGACGAGAAACGGCTCGCCCGAGAGGTACAACTCGTCGACCGCGGCCGAGAGGTCGTCGAGCACGCCGTGGCCCTGAAGGACGCTCCGGGGCAGCTTTATCCACGTCGATTTGTCGAACATACGCGGAAATCGGCCACGGCGGTTCATAGTGTTTCTCGTCTCGGCGGCCGGACGGCCCCCCGTCTGTCACCCCGAGCGCGACACGGTAACCCGGTTTGGGCCGCCTCGTGGGACAGTATCTCAACGTACCGAACCGTAGTTTGATTTATCACGTTTCGCTTCGCACGAAAGACACCCGCAGACGCGCGGGTAGACAACCCATGGCACACAGACGGCAGTTCCTCGTAACGACAGCAGCAGCGCTCTCCGGACTCGCGGCCCTCGGAAGCGGTTCCGCGGCCGCCGCGTCGGTTCCGCACGTCTCGACGCGCGACCACTTCGACGACGACGGCTCGCTCGCGTCCGGTCACACCACCCGCGGCTACGACACCTCCGGCGACGTGCCCGGCGTCGACGCCGGGTGCGCCTCCGACCTGACCGTGTTCGTCCACGGCTGGGACAAGGACGGCGACGACCCCGAGGCGGCCGCCCTCGACAAGATAGCGACGGCCGACGCCGAACTCTCCGCCGCCGGCTACGGCGGGGCGGTCGTCGGCTACACGTGGGACAACGACAAGGGCGGCGGCTGGGACTACGGCTGGTCCGAGTCGCAGGACATCGCCCAGGCGAACGGCCGCAAACTCGCGCAGTTCGCCGTCGACCTCAAGGCGGCCTGTCCGGGCGCGACCCTCCGGTTCGCCAGCCACTCGCTCGGCGCGCAGGTCGTCTTCAGCGCGCTCCGAACCCTCGACGGCCGAAGCGATTGGACCGACCCGGGCCACGAGGTGGCGACCGTCCACCCGTTCGGGGCCGCGACCGACAACGAGGTCCCCGGGGAGGAAGAAGGGCGAGCCACCTACGAGGCCATCCGCGACCGGACCGGCCACGTTCACAACTACTACAACGAGGCCGACGACGTGCTCCAGTGGGTGTACAACACCATCGAGTTCGACCAGGCACTCGGCGAGACCGGTCTCGAAGACGGCGACACGCCGCCCGGGAACTACACCGACCACGACGTGGAGGGGCAGGTCGGCGACGACCACAGCAACTACCTGAACACGATTGCCGACGACATCGTCGGCGACATGTAGCGGCTCAGAAACTCATTTTTCCGCGCGTCAGAGCACGAGCGACCGCACCGCGTCCCAGATGGAGACGAGCGCCCGCACCGCGTCCCAGGTGAAGACGAGCGACCGCACCGCGTCCCAGATGAAGACGACGCCGAACCCGCCGAGAACGACGGCGCTGACGGCGGCGACGGCGGGCGCGAAGGAGTCGACGCGCTGTTCGGCCGCGACGAGCGCCGCGGGGAACCCGGTCACCCAGAGCGCGATACCGCCGAAGAAGCCGAGGATGAGCGCCGGGCTGCCCGTCTCGACGATGAGCAGATTCGACAGCGACGCGCCGAGATAGGGCGTGTGGGCGAGCACGTCGACGGTCCCGGTTTCGAGCAGGCCGACGCCGATGGTGAGCCAGAACAGAATCTGATAGGGGTTCGTCAGCGCGAGCACGAACGCCTTCGTGAAGCCGGCGCTGTCCTCGTCGGGGTCGGCGGCCTCGCGGAACGTGGTGTCCATCTCCTGTGCCGCGCCGTAGGCGAAGTAGAGCATGAGGACGCCCCCGGCACCGACCATGACGGCCTGCACCGTCGGAAACTGCTCGACGAACGCGACGAGGCCGAGCGCCGCGAGGACGAAAAACAGCGCGTCGGCGCTCATCGCGCCGAGTCCGGCGCGAGCGCCCGCGGTCCACCCGCGGACGACGCTCTCCTCGGCGATGACGGCGTTCATCGGGCCGGGCGGCGCGGCGAGGGCCAGCCCGAACACCAAGCCGGCACCCAAGGACGGGAGGAGGGTAGACATGGCTCTCTCTTGGGCGCGATGCCGTGAAAAATGGCGCGGAAGCGACGGCGCAGGGGTTCAGCCCCCCGAACAGATAGTCGGCCGCCGGTCAGACCAGCGCGAGGACGGCGTCGCTGACGGTGCCGACGAGCGTCTCCCAGACGGAGAAGTCGGTGGCCATGGCGAGCAGGGTATCGACGGCGAAGAAGCCGAACAGGGCGGCCGCGCCGAGGTACGCCTTGCGCGTGTCGACCCGGCCCGAGAAGCGGTGGAAGAAGTACGCGTTGGCGATGCTCACGGGGATGATGGCGAGCATCTCACCCACCCAGATGGCCGAGGTCGCGCCGTACTGCACGGCCAGACCGATGGTGACGAGTTGGGTCTTGTCGCCGAACTCGCCAGCGGCCATCATGGCGAAGATGGGCAGAAAGCCGCCGAAGCCCTGCGTCGACAGTTCGCGACCGAACACCGTCGGCGCGTCGTCGAACCCGGAGACGCCGCCGTCGGTGGTCGCGACCTCGCTCCCCGCGGACGCGTCGGGTGCAGCGCGATAGAGCAACACCGCGAACGTGGCGAACAGGACGGCGGTGATGGCGTCGAGCGCGGCCGGCGGGAGCGCGCTCTTGAGCGCCTGCCCGAGCATGATTTCGAGGGCCGTCCAGAGTGCGAACGCCGACCCCGCGGCCGCGACGACGACCTTCGGGTCGAAGCGGGTCGAGAGGCCCGCGATGATGAACTGGACCTTCTCGCCCGGCAGGACCGCAAGTTGGGAGACGAGGGCGATGACGAGAATCTCCCACCAGCCGGTCACGCCGGCGACACCTCCTCGCTACTCGGCTCGTCGGGCGGTCGGACGCGAATCGTTCGGGCCACCGACTCCGGGAGGCTCTGCTCGCGCCCGTCGTCGCCGACGCGCACCGTCACCATTCCGAAGGGGGCGATGTCGGTCACTTCGATGGTCGTGCCGGGCGTGACGCCGGCCTCGGAGAGGTACTCCAACTCCGCGGGGTCCCGGTCGCTGACACGGGCGACGACGAGGTGGTCACCGACCTCGCACTCGGAGAGCGCCGACAGCCCCGAGGAGTCCGGCGGCGTGAGGTCGGCGCTCGGAATGGGGTCGCCGTGGGGGTCGACCTCGGGTTCGCCGAGGGCGGCCGCGACCCGCTTTTCGAACTCCTCGCTGATGTGGTGTTCGAGCGCGTCCGCCTCGTCGTGGACCTCGCTCCACGAGTAGTCGAGGTGCTCCGTGAGGTACGCCTCCAAGAGGCGGTGGTGGCGGAGGACTTCCAGCGCGACGGTCTCGCCTTCCGTGGTCAGTTCGACGCCCTTGTACTTCTCGCGGTCGACCAGCCCGCGCTCTTCGAGCTTGCCGACCATGCTCGTCACGGTCGGCGGCGTCTTCCCGAGGTACTCCGCGATGTCGGAGGTCGAAACCGGCGGTCCCTGCTCCATCTGGAGCGTGTAGATTGCCTTCAGGTAGTCCTCCATCACGTCGCTCAACATACCACGGATTAGATGCGTCTAAAGTAAAAGTCTGATGGAGGTAACGTGGACGTTCGAACGGGGAACCAGCCGGCCGAAGCGGTCCTCAGACGCCCTGTCCCATCAGGTGACTGCGGAGGATGTCGGCGTTCTTCGTCCCGGACTCGGTGTTGACGACGACGACCGTGTCGTCCTCGTCGAACTCGTCCGCGAGTTCCCACGCGCCGGCGAGCGCGACGCCGCCCGCGGGACCGACCTCGACGCCGGCGGTCTGGGCGGCGGTGACGGCGGATTCGAGCGCGTCGTCGTCGCTGACGGCGACGGCCGCGCCGCCGGACTCGCGGACGGCACGGAGCGCGAGCAACCCGCCCGCGGGGTCCGGAATCTCCAGTTCGCCGACGATGGTGTCCGGGTGGTTCCACGCCTCGTGGGCGTCGCTTTCGGCCTCCCACGCGGTGGTGACCGGCGAGCACCCGACGGACTGCGCGGCGACGAGTTTGGGGACCGACTCGACCAGTCCGAGTTCGACGAGGTCGGAAAAGCCCTTGTGGACGCCGTAGGCGAGTTCGCCGGTCGAGACGGGGACGACGACCCAGTCAGGCACCGACCAGTCGAGGCGCTCTGCGACCTCGTAGGCGATGGTCTTCGCGCCGTCGTGGCGGTAGGGGTTGTCGAACTCCTGGAGCGTGTGCCAGTCGCTCTTGAGCTGTTCGTGGAGCGCCGAGAGGGCGTCGGGGTAGCGCCCGCCGACGACCTTCATCTGGCCGCCGTGGACGTTCACCATGGCCTTGTTC
Source organism: Haloferax gibbonsii ATCC 33959 (assembly GCF_000336775.1). Classification (GTDB taxonomy): domain Archaea; phylum Halobacteriota; class Halobacteria; order Halobacteriales; family Haloferacaceae; genus Haloferax; species Haloferax gibbonsii. The sequence continues at coordinate 112,051 of NZ_AOLJ01000011.1, forward strand.
GGGAACGGCGTCCGCGAGGGGACGAAGCCGTAGGAGCGAGCGTCCACGAGGCCCGCGTAGGAGGCCGCCGACTGCGCGCCGTTGCCGGGCGAGGCGTGCGCGACGACCTCGGCGTCGGCCTCGCGCGCGGCGGTGACGGCGAGCGAGAAGCCGCGGTCGAGGAACGTCCCGGTCGGGTTGCGGCCCTCGTCCTTGATGAGGAAGGAGCCGACGCCGGCCTCCTCGCCGAGCGCGTCGGCCGCGACGAGCGGCGTCGCGCCCTCGTTGGCGGTCACCGGCTCCGCGAAGGGGAGCAGTTCGCGGTAGCGCCACATCGTGTCGAAGGGGCGCTCGGCGAGCGTCTCGGCGTCCCACTCGACCGCGTCGAGGTCGTAGGTGGGGTCAAGCGGCGCGTCGGCGTCGCTCGCGCCGGTCGCGTCCGCGTCGTACTCGTCGCCGGTCTCCGTGCACACCAGCCCGGAGAAGGTGTCGGACGTCTGCATGGGCGGGGCTTACGGGGGGAGGGACTAAGCCCTTCCCGTCGGCCGATGGCCGCCACCCGTAGCGGCTTTGTGTCGCCCGTCCGAGAGACGAGATATGGACGATAGCCACATCGCGGTCGTCGGTGCGGGCCTCGCGGGCCTCGTCGCCGCGCGACACCTCGCCGCCGACGGGGCCGACGTGACCGTCGTGGAGCGGCGCGACGACGTCGGCGGACGGGTCCGCACCCGGACGAAAGACGGCTTCACGCTCGACCGCGGGTTTCAGGTCCTCTTCACCGACTACCCCGCGGTCCGGCGGGAACTCGACCTCGACGCGCTCGACCTCCGGCGGTTCACGCCCGGCGCGACCATCTGCCGACCGAGCAGGCGCGCGGTCCTCTCGGACCCCTTCCGCGACATCGGGAGCCTGTTCGAGTCCGTCCGCAACCCCGAGGTGACGACGAGCGACAAGCTCCGGACGCTGGCGCTCAGACAGGACGTGAGCACCCGCGACGAAGAGGGAATCTTCGCCTCGGCGGACCGGAGCATCCGGTCGTACCTCCGCGACTGGGGCTTCTCCGAGGACTACATCGAGCACTTCGTCGCGCCCTTCTACGGCGGCATCACGCTCGATCGCTCGCTCTCCTCGTCGAAGCGGGTGTTCGAGTACACCTTCAAGATGCTCTCGACGGGGAGCACCGCGGTCCCCGCGGCGGGGATGCAGGCGGTTCCCGAGCAACTCGCCGACGCCGCCCGCGACGAGGGCGCGACCGTCCGCCTCGGCGAGCGCGTCGAGTCGGTCGAGTCCGACGGCGACGGCGCGGTCGTCACCACGGGCCGCGAGTCGCTCGAAGCCGACGCGGTCGTCGTCGCCACCGACCCCAAGGAGGCGCGGCGACTGACCGGCGTCGGGTCGATTCCGACCGAGGCACACGGCTGCGTCACCCAGTACTACACGCTCCCGAGCGGGAGCGGCCTCGACGCGGGCAAGCGAATCATGCTCAACGCGCCGAGCCCCGACCCCAACACGGTCGTCCCGCTGTCGACCGTCGCACCGGAGTACGCCCCGCCGGGCGCTGAACTCCTGAACGCGACGTTCCTCGGCGCGGCCGCACAGGACAACTCCGAGGAGGAACTGTTCGAGAAGACTCGGCGGACGCTCGAAGCGTGGTACCCCGACCGCTACTTCGACGACCTCGAACTGCTCCACACCGACTACATCTCCTTCGCGCAGTTCGCCCAACCGCCCGGCGTCCACGAGTCGCTTCCGGACGCCCGCGACGCCCCCGGCCGGGCGTACCTCGCCGGCGACTACACCGCGTGGTCGTCGATTCAGGGCGCGATGCGGAGCGGGAAAGAGGCGGCCGACGCCGTCCGCGACGACCTCTCCTGAGCCGGTGCGCGCCTTGCGGAGCGGTCTGCCTACCTTCTGTGGCGGTCAGTCGAGCGACCGCGCGGGACCGTCTTCGCGCGGCAGTTCGGCCTTGCGAGTGCGCTCGCCCGCGAACGAGAGCCCGTTCGTCGGGAGCGGCTTCGAAGACAGGCGCGCCGCGCCGTATCGGTAGACGAGCACGCCGACGAACAGCCACGCGGCCGCGGCCAGAGCGGCCTCGGCGGGGAGCAGGCCGTCACCACTAATTCCCGTCGAGAGGAAGACCGAGGTCGCGTTCCAGACCGAGTGGAACGCGACGGGGACGAGGACGCGCCCGCCGGACTCGTTGTAGAGCCAGGTCGTGACGACGCTGATTCCGACGACCGACACGAGGTAGAAGGCGAACGACGTGCCCGCCTGCGAACTCCCGGGCATGGCGAAAAGCGGCGCGTGCCACGCGGCCCAGACGACGCCGATGACGAGGGACGCGCGGAACGCGCCGAGTCGCCGCTGGAGGACCGGCAGTCCGAATCCACGCCACCCCGGTTCTTCGAGTCCGCCCCTGATGAACGACGAGACGAGGAGCGCCGCGAACAGGGTCGCCGGACCGAGCGCCGCGGACTCGAACGTCCACCCGAGCGCGACGGTGAACGCGAGGGTCGCGCCGAACAGGACCGGGGGGAGGACCGCGGCGGCGACCCAGACGAACGGCGGCGCGCGGGGACTCACGACGCGACGAAGCCACGGGCGAAGGTCGCCGGTGGCCGCGGCGACGACGATGGCGGCGAGGAACGGCCCGAATCCGCCCGCGAGGACGAGCAACGACACGGGAACGATGCGCTCGGCGCTGACGAGGAGCGCCGCCGGGACCCACGCGAGCCACGTGAAGAGGAACGTCAGCGCGACGAAACTGACGAATCGGTGCGTTCGAACGGCGGTGGCGATGGCGGGCATGACGACTAGCAGTACGTCGCCGCGAGCCAAAGCCACCAATCTCGGTTCTCGTCGGGCGAGAAGCAGAAGTCGGTCTCTGCGGGCTAAAACGCCCGGAACCGACGGCTCAGAGCAACCGACGGAGCTTCCCCAGCGGCGGGAACGTGAGCGTCTCGCCCGCCTCCGCGTCGCGGACGAGCGGCCTGAAATCGTCCGCGTCGCGCACCAGCGGCGAGTCGAAGTCGGCCCCGCGCATCCCGTTTACTTCGACGCCCGCGGCGAGGCGGGTGAACGCCGGGAGCATCAGCACGTCGCCGCCGCGGTAGGCGTCGGGGCCGTAGAGGACGCAGGGTCGCCGCCGACCCTCGACGGCGAGCGTCGGGTGGTCGTGGCCGACGACGTACCGGTCGGCGTCGCCGTCGGGCTCGCGGTGGCCGTGGCAGACGAGCGTCCCGTCCGCGAGGCGGTACTCGTCGTGTACGTCTCCCGACCAGCCCTCCGCGAGCATCGTGTCGTGGTTGCCGGCGACGAACACCGGGTCGGCACCGGCGTCGCCGCACGTCTCCGCGAGGGTTTCGAGGGCCGCGACGTGGCGCTCCGTGACGCGGTCGAACCGGTGGAGCACGTCACCGGCGAAGACGACCTCGCCGGGGGCGAACTCGGCGCAGTAGGCTCGCAGGCGCTCCGCGAGGTCGGTCCCCTCGCCGAGCGGAAAATCGACCGCCGAGGCGTCCGCTCGGCCGACGTGGAGGTCCGAGAGGACGAGCGCGTCGGCGTCGGGGAAGAAGACGGCGCGCTCGCGGACGGAGACGCGGGTCACGACCGAATCGAGGGGCGTCGGAGACAAATCACCATCGGCGGCGTGCGCCGGGGCGAACGCCCGCGAGAGGCCGGCGGAATTGGAGGTGGAGCCGGCGTCGGAGCAGGGGCCTTTTTAGTCGGTGCGTCCCACGTTCGGCACATGAGCGGCGCACTGGAGGACAAGCGCACCGCGACCCGCTTTCGCATCCTCGCCGAGATAGCCGACCGGCAGCCGGCGGTGAGTCAGGGCGAAATCGCCGAGGCGGTCGGGGTGACGAGTCAGGCGGTCTCCGAGTACATCCGCGACCTCGTCGAAGACGGGCTCGTCGAAAAGCAGGGCCGGTCGCGCTACCGCGTGACGAAAGAGGGCGTCGACTGGCTGTTTCAGGAGGCGCGCGCCCTCCAGCGGTTCGCCGAACACGTCACCGACGACGTGCTGGAGAGCGTCAACGAGGACGCCGCAATCGTCACCGACGACGTGGCGGCCGGCGACACGGTGACCCTGTCGCTCCGCGACGGCCTGCTACACGCCACGCCCGGCGACGACGGGCCGGCCATCGGCGTCGCGACCACCGACGCCGAGGCGGGCGACGCGGCCAGCGTCACCGGCTTCGAGGGCGTCATCGAGATGGAACCCGGTTCGGTCCGCGTGCTGCAGGTGCCGCCCGCGCGGCTCGCCGAGTCCGACGCGGTCGACGCGGACGCGCTCGCGGCGGCGTGCGACGAGGCCGACATCGTCGTCGCCGCGGGCGTCGAGGCCGTCGTCGCCTGCCGCGACGCATCGGTCGACGTGCGGACGTGGTTCGCGCCGGGCGAGGTCGCCGCCGACGCCGCGGCCCGCGGACTCGACGCCGCGGTCGTCGCCAGCACAGACACCGCCGGGCGCGTGACCGACGCGCTCCGCGACGCGGGCGTGCTGTTCGAAGTGACGGAGCCGTAGCTCCGCGCCGGTTTCGGGTTTTCTCGACGTCGAATTCGCCGCTTAACTCTCCGCGTGTTCTCGGGCCATCGTGTACGCCTCCCGTAGCTCGCGGAACCGCTCGCGGTCGCCGCCGTGGTCGGGGTGTACGTCCTTCACCCGCGCTCGATAGGCGTCTCTGACGGCGTCCGAGGAGGCGTTCGCGGGGAGGTCGAGCCGGTCGAACGCGGCCGACACGGGGTCGTCGAGGTCGGCCAGTTCGGGCTCGATGTCCGGCACGTCGAAGGGGAGCCGCCGGCCGAGTTGGCCGCCGGGCATCTCGTGTTCGCAGAGGACGGCGTAGACGCCGGCGCGTTCGAGGCGGAAGAACGCCTGCGCGTCGAAGGTGATGGCGACGCCGCGGTCGGGGAGGAAGAACGCCACCGTCTCGCCGCGGATCGGGCGGTCCTCGACGAACCGCTCGTCGATGGCGGTGAGGTAGTCGCGGATTTCGTGGCGGCGGCGGCCCGTCCCGTCGACGCGGGGGCCGCGGGAGACCCGCCGCTCCGGGAAGACACGACCGCCGACGACGAAGACGCCGGCGACGACGACGGAGGCGACCGCGCCCGCGGCGAGGCCGACGATGAGCCACGGCGGGAGCAGAAAGACCCACTCCGGAAGCACGCTAGAAGTCACGTGGCGAGCGATTATGAACCCCTCGCTGCCCGTACCGATTTGCCGCGGGAGAACGAAGAGCCGGCATGCGACCGATTCGCTTCGAGGAGGCCGACAGCGCTGAGCGAACCCAAATCGGCGAGGGACTGACGCGACCGGCCGTCGCCGCCGGACGACTGGAGACGGGCCGCGCCGAGGGGAAGTACTTCCTCCGACACGACGACGGCTGTGGGGTCTGCGGGAAGCCGGTCGAAGCCGGGTCGCCGTTCTACCTCGACCCGGACACCGGCGAAATCCTCTGCGAAGAACACGGACGGGCGCGCCGAGAGTCCTGAGAACGTCCGCCTCCGGGTCGACGCCGCAATTTAATACTCGCCTTCGAGTGAGTTTTCATTCATACTTGTTTCGTTCGCAAACTTCTTTATCGGGGTGCGGGACCATACGAACATCACATGGCTGTAGTCTGGCTGGACGACGTACGGGCTGACGACCTCGACCTGGTCGGCGGGAAAGGCGCGTCGCTGGGCGAACTAACCGGTGCGGGGCTTCCCGTCCCGCCGGGATTCGTCGTGACGGCGAGCACGTACCGCGCGTTCATCGAGGACGCGGGCATCGACGACGAGCTGTTCGCCGCGGTCGAGGTCGACCACGAGGACTCCGAGGCGCTGCAGGCGGCCCACGAGACGGCGCACGACCTCATCATGGAGACGCCGATGCCGGACGACGTGCGGGAGGAAATCCTCGACGCCTACCGGAGCGTCGGCGAGGGCGACGCCTTCGTCGCCGTCCGGTCGTCCGCGACGGCCGAGGACCTGCCGGACGCCTCCTTCGCGGGCCAACAGGAGACGTTCCTGAACGTCACCGAGGAGGACCTCCTCGACCGCGTCAAGGAGTGTTGGGCCTCGCTGTTCTCCGAGCGCGCCATCTACTACCGCAACCGCAAGGGCTTCCCCCACGACAAGGTCGACATCGCGGTGGTCGTCCAGCAGATGGTCGACGCCGAGAAGTCCGGCGTGATGTTCACCCGACACCCCTCGACCGGCAAGAAGGAGATTATCATCGAGGCCGCGTGGGGTCTCGGCGAAGCCGTCGTCTCCGGCACCGTCTCGCCCGACAACTACGTCATCAGCCGCGAGACCGGCGAGGTCGAGACGGCGACCATCGCGGACAAGAAGACGATGTGCGTCCGCGACGAGGAGAGCGGCGAGACCGTCATGCGCGACGTGCCGAGCGACCGCCGCCACGAGCGCGTCCTCACCGACGACGAGGTCTCCCGCCTGCTCGAACTCGGCGAACTGGTCGAAGACCACTACGAGACGCCGCAGGACGTGGAGTGGGCCGTCTACGAGGGCGAGGTCTACATGCTCCAGTCGCGCCCGATTACGACTATCGCCGAGGCTGACGACGGCGAGGAAGACGAGGGCGACAGCGGACGTTCGCGGGCGGCCGCGACCGGCGACGACGTGCTCATCCGCGGCCTCGGCGCGAGCCCCGGCATCGCCTCCGGCCGCGCCCGCATCGTCACCAAGCTCGACCACCTCGACCAGGTCGCCGAGGGCGACATCATCGTCACCGAGATGACCATGCCCGACATGGTGCCCGCGATGAAGCGCGCCGCCGGCATCGTCACCGACGAGGGCGGCATGACCTCCCACGCGGCCATCGTCTCCCGCGAACTCGGCGTGCCCGCGGTCGTCGGTACCGGCGACGGGACGAAGACCCTCGAAGACGGCGAGGTCGTCACCATCGACGGCGACAAGGGAACCGTCCGCGAGGGCGAAGAGCCCGAGGAGAAACAGCGCCAGCCCGTCGAGGAGGCCCGCCCCAAGACGCCCGTCAAGCCGATGACCGCGACCGAGGTCAAGGTCAACGTCTCCATCCCCGAGGCGGCCGAGCGCGCCGCCGCGACGGGCGCTGACGGCGTCGGCCTGCTCCGCATCGAGCACATGGTCCTGACGCTCGGCAAGACCCCCGAGCGGTTCATCGAGCAGAACGGCGAGCGCGCCTACGTGGACGAAATCGTCTCTGGCGTCCGCGAGGCCGCAGAGGAGTTCTACCCGCGGCCGGTCCGCGTCCGCACCCTCGACGCGCCGACAGACGAGTTCCGACAGCTCGAAGGCGGCGAGAACGAGCCGCGCGAGCACAACCCGATGCTCGGCTACCGCGGCATCCGTCGGGGCCTCGACAACCCGAGCGTTTTCCGCCTCGAACTGCAGGCGTTCCGCCGCCTGTTCGACATGGGCTACGACAACCTCGAAGTCATGTTCCCGCTCGTCAACGACGCCGAGGACGTGCTGCGGGCGAAAGAGCACATGCGCGAGGCCGGCATCGACCCCGAAAAGCGCGAGTGGGGCGTCATGATAGAGACGCCGGCCGCGGCGCTCTGCATCGAAGAGCTCGCCGACGCCGGCATCGACTTCGCCTCGTTCGGCACGAACGACCTGACGCAGTACACCCTCGCGGTGGACCGCAACAACGAGCACGTCGCCGACATCTACGACGAACTGCACCCGGCGGTGCTCAAACTCATCGGCGACACCATCGAGACGTGCCGCGAGGTCGGCGTGAAGACGAGCATCTGCGGGCAGGCCGGCTCGAAGCCCAAGATGGTTCAGTTCCTCGTCGACAAGGGCGTCAGCTCCATCTCGGCCAACATCGACGCCGTCCGCGACGTGCAACACGAGGTCAAGCGCGTCGAACAGCGGCTCCTCCTCGACTCGGTTCGCTGACCCCGGCGAACGTCGAGGTCGAACCACCCTCTCCCGTCTTTTCTCGTCCGGGTAGCGACGCCATCGGCTGGGCGACGCGGCGCAATGGAGCGGAACCGATATACTGGGTGTGGTTATAGTGGGATGCATGCAGCGCGCGGCACCGCAGGAGTTCGACCGCGTCCTCTCTTCGATGTGCACCCGACCGCACCCGGCCGCCCGGAAGGCCGCAGAGCGGTTCTTTGCCACCAACCCCGGCGACCCGGCGACCTATCAGGCCGTCGCCGCCCTCGAAGAAGACGCACTCTCGTACCTCGGCGACATCACCGGCCTCTCGGCCCCCCACGGCTACGTGACAAGCGGCGGGACCGAGGCCAACATCCAGGCCATCCGAGCCGCGCGCAACCACGCCCGCGACGACGACCCGAACGTCGTCGCCCCCGAGAGCATCCACTTCAGTTTCCAGAAGGCCGCCGACGTGCTCGACGTGGAGCTCCGAATCGTCCCCGTCGACGACGACTACCGCGCGAACGTCGCGGCCGTCCGCGAGGCCGTCGACGACCACACCGTCCTCGTCGCCGGCGTCGCCGGCACGACCGAGTTCGGCCGCGTCGACCCGATACCCGAGCTGACCGCGGTCGCCCACGACGCCGGCGCGCTGATGCACGTCGACGCCGCGTGGGGCGGGTTCATCCTCCCCTTCACCGACCACGAGTGGTCGTTCGCTCACGCGCCAATCGACTCGATGACCATCGACCCCCACAAGTACGGGCAGGCGGTCGTCCCCGCTGGCGGCCTGTTGTTCCGCGACAAGTCGGTCGTCGACTCGCTGGCGGTCGACACGCCGTACCTCGAATCCGCGTCGCAGGCGAGCCTCACCGGCACCCGAAGCGGCGCGGGCGTCGCCTCCGCGGCCGCCGCGATGCGCGAACTCTGGCCCGACGGCTACCGCGACGCCTACGAGCGCCAGCAGACGAACGCCGAGTGGTTCTACGACGAACTCCGCTCTCGGGGCTACGACGCGGTCGAACCGGACCTCCCGCTGGTCGCCGCGAGCGTCCCCGACGGGCAGTTCGAGTCGCTTCGGGACCTCGGCTGGCGTATCTCGCGGACCGCGAGCGGCGAACTCCGCATCGTCTGCATGCCGCACGTCTCCCGCGAGTCGCTCCGGGCGTTCCTCTCGGACCTCGACGACCTCCGGTCGGGGCCGACGCGCAACTGAGCCGGTCCGAACCTGAAAACTTACAACCGACTGGCTTCGACCCTCTCGTGTGTCTCTCACCGCGTTCGCATCGCTCGCAGACCTGACGCTCAGTCTGTACCCCGACTTCTCGTGGCTCTCGTCGCTCGTCGAGACGGCCACCGGCTGGGTCGGGCTGGTCATCATCTTCGCGTACTCGTTTCTCATCGCCTTCGCCCTCCCGGGCGTGAGCGAAATCGTCCTCGCCGCCCCGCTCGACCTCGGGCTCCCCTACGGCGCGAAGCTGGCGGTCATCATCCTCGTCAGCGGCGCGGGCAAGGCCGCAGGCAGCGTCTTCGCCTTCTACATCGGCCGTCAGACGACGGAGTCGGGCTACGTCGAACGGGCGCTCGAACGGCTCCCGGTCGACGTGATGGGGTGGACCGAGCGCAAGGCCGTCCAAATCGCACAGAACTGGGGCTTCGCCGGACTCGCGGCCGCGCTCTGCGTGCCGGGCTTTCCCGACACGCTCTCGATTTACGCGTTTTCGGTCCTCGAAGACGACTACCTCAAGTTCGCGGCCGCGACGTTCGTCGGCTCCTGCGGCCGACTCATCGTGACGGTCATCGGTATCGAGGCCGCGCTGGCGTTCCTCTGAGCGGGGCGCGCGCGGGTCGGCTCACCTCGCTGTCGTCGTCGCGCCGCCGTCAGTACCGCTGTCAGCCACTCGCTTCGGAGCCTGTCGCGGACTCCGAGGTCGCCTCGAACGACTCGACGGACGCGTAGTTGACGACGACGAACGCGACGAAGAGGACGGCCGCGAGCGCCGCGAACGACAGCGACAGTGTCCGGCACGTGGCCGCGGACAGGCCGAGGCGTCGGCCGACCGACTCGATTGCGAAGACACCGGCGAGCGCGAGCGAGACGCCGATGGCGAGAATCCAGCCGCCGCCGAGCGGCGACTGCGGGACGAGAAGGAGACCGTAGCCGGAGACGAACAGCCCGAGGAGGATGGCGAACACGGCGGCGAAGCCGACGCTCCGGGCGGGTTGGGAGGCGGTAGTCGTAGTCACGCCGAACAGGGCGTCGGCCGACGAGATAGCGGTTGCGTGACTCGTGCTGGCGCGTCGCCGTCGCGGTCGTCCGCAGCCCGGTCGTCCGCAGCCAGTCGAGTGCGGCGGTCCCGAGCGGTCCCGATAATTTATAGGCGCGCTCGGCTTCAGTACCGGTGTGACCGCGACGGGTCTCCCCGACAACATGCGTATGCGCGCTCCCTTTTAGCCGCGGGTGGACCCGCCTCCGGCCGTCGCCTCGGTAACGTGAGACGACGGTCGGGTCCGGCGAACCTCGGGGCGATATCGCACCGCCAGACAGACGCATCCGAAGCGGCGGGCTTTAGGCCCGCTTCCGAGATACACGACACATATGAGTCACGAGGACTTCCCCACGGAGAAGCCAGCGGTGGTGACGTGTGGACTGCCGTACGCCAACGGCGACCTCCACATCGGCCACCTCAGAACGTACGTCGGCGGCGACATCTACAGTCGCTCGCTGCGAACACTCGGCCAAAAGACGGCCTTCGTCAGCGGGTCGGACATGCACGGCACGCCCGTCGCCGTCAACGCCGAGAAGGAGGGCGTCACGCCCGAGGAGTTCGCGCTCCGCCACCACGAGAAGTACGAGGCGACGTTCCCCCGCTTCAACATCGAGTTCGACAACTACGGCCACACCCACGACGAGACGAACACCGAACTGACCCAGGAAATCGTCCGCACGCTCGAAGCCGAGGGCTACGTCTACGAGAAGGAGATTCCGGTCGCCTACGACCCCGAGGCGGACCAGTGGCTCCCCGACCGCTTCGTCGAGGGCACCTGTCCGTACTGCGGCGCGCACGCCCGCGGCGACGAGTGCGACGAGGGCTGCGGCCGCCACCTCGAACCCGGCGAAATCGAAGACCCGACCTCGACGCTCACCGGCAACGCCGCGGAGTACCGCGAGCGCGAGCACAAGTTCTTCGCGGTCTCCGACCTCCAAGACTACCTCCAGGAGTTCATCGACCGCCTCGAAGGCACCTCGAACGCCCAGAACCAGCCCCGCGAGTGGATAGAGGGCGAACTGCAGGACTGGTGTATCACCCGCGACATGGACTGGGGCATCGACTACCCCGGCGTCTCCGAATCCGCCGAGGATTCGGAGGCAGACCAGACGGAGTCTGGGCGTGACGATAGCGACGACCTCGTGCTGTACGTCTGGGTCGACGCGCCAATCGAATACATCTCCTCGACCAAGCAGTACACGGAGCGCGTCGGCGCCGACACATTCGACTGGGAGGCCGCGTGGAAGGACGCCGGTGTCTCTGAATCCGACGCGGGTTCGGAGGCTCGCCGGACGGAGTCCGGCGGTGACATCGTCCACATCATCGGCCGCGACATCATCCAGCACCACACCGTCTTCTGGCCGGCGATGCTCCGCGGCGCGGGCTACGTCGAGCCGCGCGCGGTCATGGCCTCCGGCTTCATCACGCTCAACGGCAAGGGCTTTTCCACCTCGCGCAACCGCGCCGTCTGGGCCGACGAGTACCTCGACGAGGGCTTCCACCCCGACCTGCTGCGGTACTACCTCGCCACCAACGGCGGATTCCAGCAGGACGTTGACTTCTCGTGGTCGAAGTTCAAAGACCGCGTGAACAGCGAACTCGTCGGTACGGTCGGCAACTTCCTCTACCGGTCGATGCTCTTCGCGTACCGCAACTTCGAGGGGACGCCCGAGGCTGAGGTGTCCGAGGAAGTCGAAGCCCGCATTCAGGAGGCCATCGACGAGTTCGAAGCCGGCATCAACGACTACTCGGTCCGGAAGTCCGGCAACGCCGCCGTCCGCCTCGCGCAGTTCGGCAACGAGTACATCCAGCACAACGAGCCGTGGAAGCTCACCGACGAGGACCCCGAGGCCGCGGCGCAGGTCATCCGCGACTGCGTCCAAATCGCGAAGGCCATCGCCGTGCTGTTCTTCCCCGTCGCGCCGGGCAAGATGCAGGCGCTCTGGGAGCAACTCGGCGAGGACGGCTCGGTGACCGACACCGGCGTCGACGACGCCTTCGAAGCTCCACCGGCGTCCTTCGGCGAGCCCGAGGCGCTGTTCGAGAAAATCGAAGACGAGCGCGTCGAGGAACTCAACGAGAAGCTCGAAGCGCGCGTTGCCGAGACGGAATCCGAAAGCGACGAGTCCGACGAGGACGCCGAGGAGGATATGGACGCAGACTCCGACTCTGACGCCGACATCGACTTCGAACCCCTCGCCGACGACCGCATCTCCTTCGAGGACTTCCAGGAGCTCGACATCCGCGTGGGCGAAATCGTCGCCGCCGAGGGCATCGACGGCGCGGACAAACTCGCCAAGCTCACCGTCGACATCGGCGTCGAAGAGCGCCAAATCGTCGCCGGCATCAAACAGCTTCACGACCTCGACTCGCTCGCCGGGTCGAAGGTCATCATCGTCGCCAACCTCGAGAAGGCCGAGCTGTTCGGCGTCGAGTCCAACGGGATGCTGTTGGCCGCGGGCGACGAGGCCGACATCCTGACGACCCACGGCGACGCCGTCCCCGGCACGAAAGTCCAGTAAGCGACCGTCTGCGACCCGATACGCGACCGCTCGCGACCCGATTTTTTCCGACGCGCCGTCTCGACCGCCCCACCGCCCTCGTATCAGGCGTGGACCACAGCGCCTAACTGCGCCGACTCCCGAGCGTCGCCCATGCGAATCGGAAGACGGGAAGCGGTCGGAATCGTCGTCGCGCTCGCGGTGTTCGCGGGCGTCGTCGCCGCGGTCACGGGCGGCGGCGCGGGCACCCTGACCGTCGAGCGCGTGGACGAACTCCCGCAGGGACAGGGCGCGGTGGCCTTCGGCAACCTCGACCCCGACCAACGCGAGACGTTCGAGGAGGCAGTCTCGACCGGCGAACCGGCGGCGATACCGAACGAGGCCGCGAGAAACGAGTTCGCCGACCCCGGCTACGTCCGGTACGACGGCGACATCTACCGGACGACCGTCTCCGACTGAGTCGGCGTTCGACGCTCGAATCCCGCGTCGCAACCGGAGCCGATTTGAGCGGCGACGCTGGAGCGCCGCCATGCGACTCAGCGTGTTACTCGCCGCGGCGCTCGTCGTCTCGACGGGCTGTCTCGGCGGCGCGAGCGGGACCGCGAGACTGAGCGTCGCCCGGGTCGACGACCTCCCGCAGGGCGAGGGGGCCGTCTCGTACCAGAACCTCGCGCCGGCCCAGCAGTCGGCGTTTCGGGAGGCGCTCGGAGGCGAGACCGTGACCCTTCGGGAGGGAACGGACAGAAACGAGTTCCGCGACCCCGGCTACGTCAGATACGACGGAGAAATTTACCGAACGACCATTATAGTTTCGTGACGGCGACCGAGCGGTCAGTTCGACGGGCGAACTATAGAGAGTACGTATGCGAACCCGTTACTCGACACCGAGTTCATCATCGGGCTTTTTTATCAGTCACTCGTAGGCGACGCCATGAGAAACGCAAAAATCGTCTGCACCCTCGGTCCCGCGTCCTTCGACCGGGAGACGATTCGCGGGCTCGCCGACGCCGGCATGAGCGTCGCCCGGATGAACGCGAGCCACGGCAACGTCGAACACCGGTCCGACGTCATCGACAGCATCCGCGCCGTCGACGACGCGACCGACGAACCGCTCGCGGCCATGCTCGACCTGCAGGGCCCCGAGGTCCGAACCGCCGACATCGACGAGGACATCTACCTCGAAACCGGAAGCGAGGTCCGCTTCTACGAGGGCGACGACGCCACGCCCGAGGCGGTCGGGCTGTCGTACTCCATCACCGCCGCGGAGTCCGGCGACACCATCCTCCTCGACGACGGCCGCATCGAGGCCACCGTCGAGCGCGTCGAGGACGACTCGGTCCACGCGACCATCGTCTCCGGCGGGAAGCTCAGTTCGCGCAAGGGCGTGAACGTCCCCGGCGTCGACCTCGACATCGACCTCATCACCGACTCCGACTACGAGAACCTGAAGCTCGCCGCGAAGAAGGAAGTCGACTACGTCGCCGCCTCGTTCATCCGCGACGCGGAGGACGTTTACACCATCAGCGACACCCTCGAGAACCTCGGCGCGGAGATTCCCATCATCGCCAAAATCGAGCGCGCCGGCGCGGTCGAGAACCTCGACGAAATCATCCAGGCGGCCCACGGCGTGATGGTCGCCCGCGGCGACCTCGGCGTCGAGTGCCCCCTCGAAGAGGTTCCCATCATCCAGAAGCGCACCATCCGCAAAGCGCAGGCCGCGGGCGCGCCGGTCATCACCGCGACCGAGATGCTCGACTCGATGGTCCGCTCGCGCCGCCCGACCCGCGCGGAGGCGTCCGACGTGGCCAACGCCGTCCTCGACGGCACCGACGCCGTGATGCTCTCCGGCGAGACCGCCGTCGGCGACCACCCCGTCCGCGTCGTCGAGACGATGTCCCGCATCGTCGAGGAAGTCGAAGAGAGCCCCGAGTACGACGAGAGCCAAGAACAGCGCGTCCCGACCGCCGACGAGGGCTCCCGCACCGAGGCGCTGGCCCGCTCGGCGCGCTACCTCGCCCGCGACGTGAACGCCGCGGCCGTCGTCGCCGTCTCCGAGTCCGGTTACACCGCCCGGAAGACCGCGAAGTTCCGCCCCGGCGTCCCCGTCGTCGCCGTCACGCCGAACGACCGGACGCGCCGTCAGCTCGCCGTCTCGTGGGGCGTCTCGGCGCAGTACGCCGACTACAGCCCGAGCGTGGAGGGCGTCATGGACGACGCCGTCACCGCCGCGCTCGACGCCGGCGTCGCGGAGTCCGGCGACACCATCGTCGTCCTCTCCGGCATGATGACGGAGCTCGAAGGGACGAACACGACGAACATGCTCAAGGTTCACGTCGCCGCCGAGCCCGTCGCCACGGGCCGGAAAATCGTCAGCGGCCGGGTCGCCGGCCCCCTCTACCGCACCGAGGACGGCGACCTCACGGACGTGCCCGAGGGCGCGATTCTCGCGCTGTCGGCCGAGTTCGACGGCGAGTTCGACGGCGACGCCGACAAGCTCGCCGGAATCGTCGACGCCCGCGCGGGCATGACCGGCTACCCGGCGCTCGTCGCGCGCGAACTCGACATCCCGATGGTGTCGGGCGCGCCGCTCCCGAAGACCATCAAGCAGGGCGCGACCGTCACGCTCCACGCCGAGCGCGGTATCGTCTACGAGGGCGACGTCATCAGCCACGACCGCGGCAACCGGCAGTAGTGCGGTAGCCCTTTCCCGCCGCGACGCCTACCCACGATTCGATGTCCCGCGCACCCTCTCCCGAGGCCGAAGACGACCGCGACGGCGACGGCGAGTGGCGCTTCGGCGTCGACGACGTCGGCCCCGACGGCATCGTCGACGACGAACCCGAGATCGAACAGCTCCCCATCGAGCCCGGGTCACCGCGGGCCGAAAACGTCGCGTTCGTGTTCCTCGGCGTCCTCCTCGCGGTCGGGCTCATCGTCATCACCGTGTTCCCGGGCGCGGTCTGACCGCCCAACGGCGCGCCGGTCGCGAGCCGCCGCGAGGTCCGAACCTCGACCATCCGACTTTCCGTTTTGATAATCGGGACTGTTGATTTATGTGACCCCGAGGGGAACCACCGTCAACCCCCCGACCGGGACACACCAAATGAGTTACGCAGTCCGCGCACCCTCCGTGTTGGTCGCCGCGTTGATTCTCCTCGCGGCGCTCTGGGTTCCGACGCCCGCAGTCGCCGCCGACGAGCCGACCGCGTCGTTCGGCGAGGACGTTACCACCGTCACCCGCGGCGACGTCGTCGAGATACGTGTCCAGCACTCCCAGCCGGGCACGCTCCACATCGGCGGCGACGGTTACGGCTACCACCTGACCGTCGCCCTCGTCGGGTCGGGGACGACCACCCTGACCGTCGACACCTACAACTCGACCGGCGCGCCCGAGACGTACGTCTCCGGCGGCGGCAACAAGACGCTCCACACCGGTCACCTCGGCGAGCCCATCGAGCCGGCGACGTACATGATGAACGTCACCATCGACGGCGTCGAACGCGCCATCGGCCAACTCGACGTCGCGGAGCGCGGGAA
Source organism: Haloferax gibbonsii ATCC 33959 (assembly GCF_000336775.1). Classification (GTDB taxonomy): domain Archaea; phylum Halobacteriota; class Halobacteria; order Halobacteriales; family Haloferacaceae; genus Haloferax; species Haloferax gibbonsii. The sequence continues at coordinate 128,213 of NZ_AOLJ01000011.1, forward strand.
CACGTCGGCGACGACCAACGTCGCGCCCGCGAGCCTGAACGACTCCGACGCGTCGGTGTCGCCCGGGGACGTTCGGGGCGTGATGACCGAGCGGACGACCGTCGCCAAGGGCGACCTCGCGGTCGTCCGCCTCGACGAGAGCGGGCTCGAATCGGCGCTGAACCCGGACGACGTGACCGGCGGCGCGAACGCGCGCGGCATCGAAATCACGCTGAATCAGCTCGAAGTCCGGCCGAACCGAGAACAACAGACGTTCCTCGCGACGCCGGAAAACGGGACGACCGTCGTCACCGACTTCGAGAACGACGAGGTGTTGGTCGTCTGGGACACCTCGGAGCTCCCGCTGGAAGGTGACACCGAGGAGTACGAACTGCAGGTGACGCTCCGCGGCGACCACAGCGACTTCGTCGACGAGGACACCATCACGGCGCGCTCGCGGGTGCGGCTCGTCGAACCGACCGTCTCCATCGAGGTGCGAAACGAGACGGTGTACCCGTGGGAGTCACTGCGGGTGAACGTCACCGGTGAGACCACCCTCGCGCCGAACAGCGTCGTCGAACTCCGGGCGCGCGCCCCCGGCCAGCCGTTCTTGAGGCTCGTGCCGATGACGGTCACGGCGAACCGGACCGTCTCGCAGAACCTCACGTTCGCGCCCGAGGACCGCGGGCTCACGTTCCCGCTTTGGGTGCGCGACTACCGCGACGAGACCGAACACACGATGCGCATCCTCGACTCCGAGGCGAACCTCCGGTTCGTCGACCAGGAGACCGACGGGACGTTCGTCACCATCAGCCGCGTGAACCTCTCGGTCGGCGGCTTCGTCGCCGTCGAGACCGCCGACGAGGAGCCGCTGGGGACGAGCGCGTACCTCCCGCCGGGGACGCATCGAAACGTCGTCGTAGACTTCGACCGCCGACAGTTGGCCGACGCGGAGTTGCTCGCCATCGCCTACGCGGACCGCGACCGCGACGGGAACTTCTCGGTCGCGGTCGACGCGCCGTACCGGACCGGCGGCGACGGTAATGGTACCGACGGCAACGCGACCGCGGACGACAACGAGACGGTCGGCACCATCGTCGCCGACGACGCGATGGTCCGACTCGAACCCGGCGCGAAGACGCCGACGCCGACGGCCACGCCGACCGCGACGACAACAGAACCGACCGCGGAAACGACAACCGAGACGCCGTTCCCGGTCGTCGAACGGACGCCGCTGGAACCGGCCGCCGCCGGAACGAACACTGGAATCCCGTTCTCGCCGGGGCTGACGGTCGTCGCGCTCGTCCTCACCGGACTGGCCGCGCGGCGACTGCGACGCTGACGAACACCGAGGCGACAAGATGACACACGACCGACGCGGACACGACCGACGACCCGCCCCCGACGGACCGGAGGGACGCGAACAGTGACGAGACTCGTCGAACTCGAACCGACGAAGTTCGTCCACTTCCTCTCGGACCTCTGGACCCAACGGAACTGGCAGACGAACGCCCAGCCCCGAGGCGAAGGTCGATACCTCGTACAGGGGCAGCGCGGCGACGGCACGAAAGGGCTCATGCTCGTGCTCCCGTCCGTCGAGACGACGGTGGGAACGGGGCACGTCAAGGGGTTCGTCGCGCACGCGAAAAAACGCGGCATCGACACCGTCGTCGTCGCCACGCAGGGCGAGTTCGACGACTCGGTCCGCGGGTTCGCCACGAACCACGACGTGACGCTGCTCGACCGCGACGAACTCGGCGAGACCGTCGCCGACGAGGGACTCGAACAGACCGTCAAACAGTACACGGACGGCGAGGTGTTCGAGACGGCGGAGGTCGAGTTCGGCCTGCCGTTCGACCTGCCCGAGCCGGTCGAAGAGGCGTTGGCGTCGCTCCCGATAGCCGCCGTACGCGAACGGCTCGCCGGGCTCACCGGCGACGGCGACGGGGGTGGGGGCGGCGGCGACGACTCCTCGGGCGGTTCGCTCCGCGACAGGCTGCCGTCGTCGGTCGACGACCTGAAGTCCGGGTCGCCGCCGAGCGTCCGCGTCGTCGTCGTCGCCGTCCTGTTGCTCGTCCTCGCGCTCGGTTCCGTGGCCGTACTCGGGCCGATGGTGGACGGGCTCGGCGGGTCGAGCGCCGGCGGAAACGGCGTCGCCGTCTCCGCGCTCTCGGGCGCGAGCACCGACTCGGCCGACCTGGTCGCTCGGTGGAACGCGCGGACGGCAGACTCGCTTCAGGTGGGTAACCAAACGTACGCCGCGCCGGAGGGAGAGCGGTTCGTCGTCGTCGGACTCAATGCGACGGCCGCGAGCGGCTCACCCGGGAACCTACCGCAGTCGGCGCTCGTGTTCGAGTCTGACGGCGTCAGCTACGGTCACCAGCCGCTGTCGAACGCGACCGGCTTCGACAACGGCGCGCTGTTCGCTCCCGGCGAGAGCACGCACGTCTGGACCGTCTTCGCCGTGCCGACGAACGCGACCACCGGGACCGTCCTCGTCCAGCCGACGAACGAGGACACCGTGGCGTTCGTCCACGACGACACCGTCTCGACCGACCCGAACGGCGACGACTGAGCGCGGGCGAGTCCGCCCCGCCACGGGAATCGCGCACCGACCGCGGCCCCCGCGACGAATTCGACCCTCAATCCTTAATCGGGCGACGGCCCTAGAGCCGGTATGGCATACCTGCCGTTCCCGTTACAGACCGGTCTCATCACCCCCGAGACGCTTCCGCTGTTGCTCGTGCTCGCGGGGCTCGGCCTGTCGCTCGCGGAGGCCATCGCCCCCGGCGCACATTTCGTCGTCCTCGGCGTCGCCCTCCTCGCGGCGGGACTGGCCGGCCTCCTCATCGCGCCGCTCGCGACCCCGCTTATCCTGGGTCTGCTCGTCTTCGTCTTCGGCGCGCTCGCGCTCTACGGCTACCGAGAGCTCGACCTCTACGGCGGGAAAGGAGAGGGAAAGACGAGCGACTCGGACGCGTTGACGGGGAAGATGGGGCGCGTCACCGAGCGCGTCACGCCGACCAGCGGCGAGGTCAAACTCGACGAGGGCGGCTTTAACCCCTACTACGCCGCCCGCTCCGTCCACGGCGAACTGGAGGAAGGAACCGAAGTCATCGTCGTCGACCCCGGCGGCGGCAACGTCGTGACCGTCGAGGGAGTCGGCCCCGGCGAAGACGAAATCGACCGCGAACTCGCCCGCGAGCGGGCGCGGCAGCGACGCGAGGAGTCCGCGGAGCGCGAAGAAGAACTCGAACGAGAGGGTACCGAAGGCGTCTGACCGGCGGCCGCCGCGCGCCGACCGGCGCGGTTCGGGCCGACTGCGCCCTCGTCGCCGCCGAAATCGTCCGACGTGACGGCCGCACCACACGAATACTTATCATTCGTCCAACCCAACACGGGCGTATGGACTTACTTGCCCTCCAGGCGGGACTGGGCATCGGAGGCGTCGTCGTCGGCCTCCTCGTGCTCGTCCTCGCCATCGTGACGGTGTATCAGATGGTCGAAATCGTGGACGCCTACGAGAAGAAGGCGCTCACGGTGTTCGGGGAGTACCGACGCCTCCTCGAACCGGGTATCAACTTCATCCCGCCGTTCGTCTCTCGGACCTACGCGTTCGACATGCGGACCCAGACGCTCGACGTGCCCCGACAGGAAGCCATCACGCGCGACAACTCGCCGGTGACCGCCGACGCCGTCGTCTACATCAAGGTGATGGACGCGAAGAAGGCGTTCCTCGAGGTCGACAACTACAAGCGCGCCGTCTCCAACCTCGCCCAGACGACCCTCCGGGCCGTCCTCGGCGACATGGAGCTCGACGACACGCTCAACAAGCGTCAGGAAATCAACGCGCGCATCCGCAAGGAACTCGACGAGCCGACCGACGAGTGGGGCGTCCGCGTCGAGTCCGTCGAGGTCCGCGAGGTCAACCCCAGCGCCGACGTGCAGCAGGCGATGGAACAGCAGACCTCCGCCGAGCGCCGCCGCCGCGCCATGATTCTCGAAGCGCAGGGTGAACGCCGCTCCGCCGTCGAGACCGCGGAGGGTGAAAAGCAGTCGAACATCATCCGCGCGCAGGGTGAAAAGCAGTCGCAGATTCTCGAAGCGCAGGGTGACGCAATCTCGACGGTCCTCCGCGCGAAATCCGCCGAGTCGATGGGCGAGCGCGCCATCATCGACAAGGGCATGGAGACGCTCGAACGCATCGGACAGGGCGAGTCCACGACGTTCGTCCTCCCGCAGGAGCTCACGTCGCTCGTCGGCCGCTACGGCAAACAGCTCACCGGCTCCGACGTGCAGGACATGGAAGGCCTCTCCAGCAAGCAGTTCGACGAGGAGACCCGCGAACTCATCGGGCTCGACGACATCGAGGAGATTCTCGGCCAGATAGACCAGGCCGCCGAGATGGACGTCGAACAGCTCGAACAGGAGGCCGAAGCCATCAAGGCCGGCGCCGAGGTCAACGACATCAAGTCGCCCGACGAGGTCATCGCCGAGGCCGACGAGGAAGAAGACCCCATCAAGTCGTCCGACGAGGTCGTCGCCGAAAGCGAGGGCGACGACGACGCGGCCGCGACCGGCGGGTCGGCGGACACGGAGACCGCGAGCAACGGGCAACCCGACGCCGACGGTGACGGCGACGACGAAAGCGAGATGTCCTTCGAGAAGGACCTCGAATAGTCGCATCGGCGGACGGTCCCGGACTCGGACGGTTGTAAATGCCGAAGCCCTTTTCTTCGCGCCGTCTCGTATGTGGGAGTAGATGTCGAACCGCCGGGTAGACGAAGACAAGCGCGCGACCCTCCGTCGGTTCGCCGCGCTCGGGGCCGCCACGCCGCTCGTGGGCCTCGGGGGTGGCGACGACAGCGAGGACGACTCGTCCGGGTCGAGCGACGCGCGGGACGCCATCGTCGGCTACGTCGCGTCCACGCCCGGCGCGCACTTCTCGAAGGTCCGCGACGACCTCAAGTTAGGGACCGGCGAGACGCAGTACCACCTCCGGAACCTCGTCGACGACGACACGCTCGAAGTGCGCCGCGACGGCGACTACAAGCGGTTTTTCCCCGCGAGTCGGTTCTCCGAGTTCGAGCAGGTCGCGCTCGGCTATCTCCGCCGCGACACGCCGCGCGGGATGCTCGTCCACCTGCTTCGCGACCCCGACGCGACGGGAAGCGAACTCGCCGACCGCCTCGGCGTCTCGCGGGCGACGGTGAGCACGTACGCGAAGAAACTCGACGCCGTGGGCCTCCTCTCGCGCGAGGACGGCTACGCGGTCCGCAACCCCGAGACGGTCATCACGCTCCTGATTCGCTACGCCGACTCCTTCGGCTCCGACGCCGCGGCGTTCGCCGACGACGCGGCCGAACTCATCCGGTTCGACCCCTGACGAGGTCGGACGAGTCGAGGCCGGCGGTCGAGACGGGCGACTGACGCTGTACCGTGTGACGGTTCCGTGTCCATACCGACTCCCAGCGGCGGGGCTGGGACGCGAGAAAACCCAAAAAACGGGGATGGAACGACGCGTGGGTGGGAGACGACGGCGTTCCGGGTGGGAGCGGCGCGAGGGAGGACGCGCCGGGGTGCACGCCGAGGACGGCGTGCGGCGGGGCCTGAGTGAAACGTCAGCGGGGGCTCAGACGGTCACCTTCCACGTGGTGCCCGAGGAGTAGCCCCACTTCTCGACGCTCACGTCGAAGTCGCCGTCGAGGATGGGGCGCATGTTCGCGCCGACCTCCTTCGCCGAGAGGTCGAGGTCGTCGGCGATGAGGCGGGACTTGAAGTACGTCTTCGCCCCGGCGTTGGAGCGGAGGTAGTCGAGGATGCGGCGCTGTTTCTCCGAGAGACTGCGGTTGGCGTCGAGGACCTCGCCCTCGACTGCGGTCGCGGAGGCGGTCGTGCTCATACCTACACAGAGAGACGAGACGCCTATCAGGGGTTTGGTACGGGAACTTAACACGGCGCTGTCTTGCGATTTTCACCGAAAACGAGCCGCCGGGAGGGCTTCACCGAGCCGTCGCAGGTACAGTCGCCTAACACCCACGCGACGCGGACACACCAACGAGGGAACAGGCCGGACGCATCGGAGCGCGTCGGGCCGCGCCGGGGCGCATCGAAGCGGCCGCCGAACACCCGAACGTTCCGAACTGTCCGTCTCACGGACCGTACCTGTTCCAAGACAGAAAATTCATACGCGGATAGCGGCCATACGACGACAATGGGTCGCCCGACAGAACGACGCCCGGCCGCCGCGACCGCGGCCGGCGTCGAAGTGAGCGTCGTCCTCCCCGCCTACAACGAGGCGCGGACCATCGAAAACACGGTCCGCGTCACCGTCGAGACGCTCGAATCGTTCCTCCCCGCCGACGCCTTCGAAGTCATCGTGGCCGAAGACGGCTGCGACGACGAGACGCCGGAGATAGCCGACCGGTTGGCCGCCGAGGACGACCGGATTCGCCACTACCACAGCGACGCCCGCCTCGGTCGCGGCGGCGCGCTCGAACGCGCCTTCGAGGCCGCCCGTGGCGACACGCTCGTCTACTTCGACACGGACCTCGCGACGGACATGCGCCACCTCGAAGAGCTGGTCGAGCGCGTCCGCTCCGGCGAGTACGACGCCGCGACCGGGTCGCGCTGGATGCCCGACCGCGTCGCCGACCGCCCGCGGAAACGCGGCGTGCCGAGCCGGGCCTACAACGGGCTCGTCCGCCTGTTCCTCCGCTCGGACCTCCGCGACCACCAGTGCGGCTTCAAGGCGTTCAGCCGCGAGGCGTTCGAGGCGCTCCGCGACGACGTGGAAGACAACCACTGGTTTTGGGACACGGAGATGCTCGTCCGCGCCCAGCGCGCGGGCTTTCGGGTCGCCGAGTTCCCCGTGGACTGGGAGCCGAAAGGCGACACGAAAGTCGACCTCGTCCGCGACATCCTCGGGATGGGGAGCCAGATTCTCCGGACGTGGTGGCAGCTCACGGTCCGGCCGCGCATCACCCGCCGGGTGACCATCGTCGCCGGCCTGCTTTTGACCGTCCTCGCGCTCGCGCTGATGACGCTCTACATCGACCCCTCGGAGGTCATCGCGGTCCTCGGCGAGGCCGACCCCGCGCTCGTCGCGGCCGCGGCGCTAATCTACGTCGTCTCGTGGCCGCTTCGGGGGATTCGCTACCGCGACATCCTCGCCGAGCTCGGCTACCGCGAGAAGGCGGGCTTCCTCACGGGGGCGATATTCATCAGTCAGACCGGGAATCTCGTGTTCCCCGCCCGCGCGGGCGACGCCGTGCGCGCCTACGTCGTGAAGGCACGCCGGAACATCCCGTACCCCTCGGGCTTCGCGTCGCTCGCGGTCGAGCGCGTCTTCGACCTGCTCACCATCGCGGGGCTCGCGGGCGTCGTCCTCGTCGGCCTCGCGGCGACCGGCGGCCTCGACGACATCGCCACGGTGCTCGCGACCGGCGTGAGCGGCGGCACGGTCGACGTGTCCGCCGACGACGTGCGCACCGTCGCCTACGTCGCCACCGGCGTCGGCGTCGTCGCCATTCTCGGCGTCATCGGCATCGCGCTGTCGGCCCGCGCGGACCGGAACGTCGTCCGGGCGTTCGTCGGCCGGTTCTCGTCGGACTCCTACGTCGAACTCGTCGCGGGCGTCATCGAGCAGTTCGTCTCCGACCTGCAGGCGGTCGCCGGCAACCGCGCCGCCTTCGGCCGCGTCGGCCTGACGAGCCTCGCCATCTGGACCGTCGACGTGGTGACGGCCGTCGTCGTCCTGCTCGCGCTCGGCGTCGACATCGACCCCGTCGTCCTCGTCGGCGTCTCGTTTTTCGCCGTGAGCGTCGGCAACCTCGCGAAGGTGCTCCCGCTCTCGCCCGGCGGCGTCGGCCTCTACGAAATCGCCTTCACGGTGTTCATGGCCGCCCTCGCGCCGATTACGCCCGCGGCCGCGCTCGCCGCGGCGGTCCTCGACCACGCGGTGAAAAACGCCGTCACCATCGTCGGCGGCGTCGCGTCGATGCTGTCGCTCAACGTCTCGCTGACGACCGCGGTCGAAGAGAGCGCCGACGTGCGCGACCGCGACCACGAACTCGCCGAGTCGGAGTAACGGAGCGACTCAGTACAGTTCACACCGGAAGGGCGCGAACGCGCCCGTCACGGCCGATTCGAGCGCGTCGGTTCGGGTGAGCCGACCGCCGGTGAACACGCCCGCCGCGCCCTCGTTTTTCGCGATGTCGTCGGTGCCGAGCACGTCGTCCATCACCGGCCCGAGTTCCTCGCCCGCGTCGATGCGGTCCACGATGCGGGCGGGGAGCGGGAGGCTCGGCCCCGCGGCGCGACCGACGCGCTCGCCGTCGGTCACGGCCGCCCACATCACGAGATACGTGTCCCGCCCGTCGGTGCCGTCGCCGGCCGGGAAGGTCGCGACGCCGCCCTCAATGCCGACGCCGAAGTCGTAGTCGCCCGCGTCGAGCGCCCGCTCCGCGCGGGTGACCGCGCCCGCGATGGTCTCGTCGTTCCCCGTCGGCTGTTCGGAGACGCCGGAGTCGACGGCGACCGCCGCCACGGAGGCGTCGGGGCAGGTTCGTTCGACCGCGCGCCGCTTCACCGGGTTGCCGCTTCCGACCGCGATGTCCATGTCGGTAGCGCGTCGCCCGGTTATTTCCCTTCGTCGGATTCGGTCGCGGTCGCGGGCTCCCACGGCTCGGGGAAGTCGGCGTCGGGGTGTAGCAGTCGCGCGAGGCGGTCGACGCCGGAGACGACCGCCGGGCTCGGCTGGTTGAGAAGCGAGTCGTCGACGGCGTGGACCGCGGCGTCGAGATTCCACCCGCGGGCCTCGAACGCCTCGGGGTCGCCGCGCTCGCCCTTCCCGCAGGGGTGGAGAACAACGTGGTCGGGGTCGGCGGCCGCGACGGTCTCGGGGTCGACTTCGGCGGACCGCTCGCCGGGCGCGACGAGCGGGGCGGACCCGCCGGCGGCGCGGACGAGGTCGGGGACCCAGTTGCCGGCGGCCATCGGCGGGTCGGCCCACTCCTCGCAGTAGACGGTCGGGCGGTCGCGGTCGTCGACCGCGTCGGCGACGCGGGCGAGGTGGTCGCGGCAGTCCTCGGCGAGCGTCGCGCCGGCGCTGGCGTCGCCCGCGGCGTCGCAGACGACGGGAAACGAGTCGAACACCTCGGCGAGCGTCGCGGGCGCGACGTGAAACACGTCGTAGCCGCGGTCGCGGGCCGCCGCCGCGACGTCCGACTGGAGGTCGTCGCAGGTGCAGACGGCGTCGGCGTCGAGTTCGTCGACCCGGTCGAAATCGGGGTTCAGCCAGCCGCCGACGACCGGCTTGTCGGTCGGCGAGTGAGCGGTCGCCCCGACGACGTGAGCGTCGAGACCGGCGGCATCGAGGATGGCCGTCGCGCTCGGCGCGAGCGAGACGACGCGGGGGTGGGCGGCCATGCGTAGTCGTGGCAACGCCCCTTCGAGAAAAGTATGTATCGCGTTACGGTCGGTGGGAAGCCGCCGCTGAGTGACCGGTGAATCGCCGAATCCCTCATGAACCTCAATCACCCGTGCGACGGCCTCACACAGCCAAACGAGGCCGCTCGCCGAAAGCGATACCAAACCATTTATGCGGTCGTCTGCGGTTGCTGGTGTTACGGACAGCATCCGGGTTCTAGCCGCCTCTAACCACCCCATCCCGGAGCACCCGCCGTCGTATCCATGAGTGAACGAATCTGGACCCGAAACCCCGGCGCACAGGAGCAGGAACGAAACACGCAGAACGGCCGACAGGAGGCCGAAACCGAACAGGAAGACACGAAGGGCGACACGCTGCAGTGTCCCGAGTGCGGCGGTCACGTCGTCACCGACGACGAACACGGCGAGACCGTCTGTAACGACTGCGGACTCGTCGTGACCGCGGACTCCGTCGACCGCGGCCCCGAGTGGCGCGCGTTCGACGCCCGCGAGAAAGACGAGAAGTCCCGCGTCGGCGCGCCGACGACCAACACGATGCACGACAAGGGCCTGTCGACGAACATCGACTGGCGCGACCGCGACGCGTACGGGAACTCCCTCGGCGCGCGCCAGCGCCAGAAGATGCAGCGGCTCCGCAAGTGGAACGAGCGGTTCCGCACCCGCGACTCCAAAGAGCGCAACCTGAAGCAGGCGCTCGGCGAAATCGACCGCATGGCCTCCGCGCTCGGCCTGCCCGAGAACGTCCGCGAGACGGCGTCGGTCATCTACCGCCGCGCGCTCGACGACGACCTGCTGCCCGGCCGCTCCATCGAGGGCGTCGCCACGTCGTGTACCTACGCCGCCGCCCGCATGGCCGGCGTCCCGCGCTCGCTCGACGAAATCGCGGAGGTCTCGCGCGTCGAGAAGAGCGAGGTCGCCCGCACCTACCGCTACATCGCCCGCGAACTCTCGCTGGAGGTCAAGCCCGCCGACCCCGAGCAGTACGTCCCGCGGTTCGCCAGCGAACTCGGCCTCTCCGACGAGTCGAAGATGCGCGCGCGCCAACTCCTGAAGAACGCCAAGGAGAAGGGCGTCCACTCGGGTAAGTCGCCGGTCGGCCTCGCCGCCGCCGCCGTCTACGCCGCCGCCCTCCTCACCAACGAGAAGACCACGCAGGCCGCCGTCAGCGACGTGGCCGACATCTCCGAGGTCACCATCCGCAACCGCTACCACGAACTCCTCGAAGCCGAGGAGAACCTCGGCCTCGTCTGAGCACGCGCGCCGGACGACCGCGCCGGACGGCGGTTCGAATCGGACGAGACGACTCGATTTTCGGTTATTCGCTCGCCAGCGGCGGCGCTCGACGCGGCGAGCGGCCGGCCGGGGCTTCGAACCGCGGGGACCGGCGGCGCGGGGGCGACCGGCTCCGCACCGAGGCGAAGGGTTTTGTTTCGGGGCGAACACGTCCGTACGATGCGCACGACTCACGCCCTCACGGTGGGCGACGCCGCCGACACCGGACTCGCCGACGAGAGCGTGAACCTCGTCGTCACGTCGCCGCCGTACCCCATGATAGAGATGTGGGACGACCTCTTTTCGGCGCGCGACGACGCCGTCGCGGCGGCGCTCGACGAGGGCGACGGCGACGCCGCGTTCGAGGCGATGCACGAGCAGCTCGACGCCGTCTGGGACGAGGTGGCCCGCGTGCTCGCCCCCGGCGGGCTGGCTTGCGTGAACGTCGGCGACGCGACCCGGAGCCTCGACGGGTCGTTTCGCCAGTACCCCAACCACGCCCGCGTGCTCACCGCGCTCGGCGAGCGCGGGCTGACGCCGCTTCCGGACGCCGTCTGGCGCAAGCCGACCAACAGCCTGACGAAATTCATGGGGTCGGGAACGCTCCCGACGAACGCCTACGTCACGCTCGAACACGAGTACGTGCTCGTGGTCCGCAAGGGCGAAGCGCGGTCGTTCCCGCCGGGCGACGACCGGCGCTACGAGAGCGCCTTCTTCTGGGAGGAGCGAAACCGCTGGTTCTCCGACCTCTGGGAGTTCGGCGGGACCGACCAGCGCCTCGATTCGGGCACTAGAGAGCGCTCGGCGGCGTTCCCCGTCGAGCTTCCGCTCCGGCTGATTCGGATGTACTCCGTCTACGGCGACACCGTCTTCGACCCCTTCGCCGGGACCGGGACGACGACGCTCGCGGCCATGCTCGCGGGCCGGAACTCGGTCGGCTACGACCTCGACGCCGACCTCGTCTCCGGGTTCGAAACGCGGCTCGACGACCTCCCGGAACGCTCGCGCGCGGAGGTCGAACGCCGGCTCGACGACCACCGGGAGTTCGTCGCCGACCGCGACGAGCGCCCCGGCCACGACGCCGAGCACTACGACTTCCCGGTCGTGACGAAACAGGAGCGTCGCATCCGTCTGTACCGCGTGACGTCGGTCGAGGCGTCGGCCGACGGGTCGGACCGCGAGTTCGTCGTCGAACACGAACCGCACGACGGGGCCGGGGCCGCCAGCGCCGCGGGGACGACGCCGACTTCGGAAGACGCGCAGACGACCGACTAACCTCGAAACGCTCGAATCCGGGGCGTTCGAACGCGTCCCGTCGGGCTTCGGTTCCGGTTAACTGACTATCGGATAATCCAGACGTTTAAGAGTGCGGACGACGACGCCAACGAACAATGCCCGATGCTCGTCGTCGCGCGTTCGTCGCAGCCCTCGTCGGCGTGGTTGGTGCCTCGCTCGGAATCGCCGGGGCGGGCCACGTCTACCTCCGCGAGTGGCGACGCGCGATTGCGTGGTTCACCTTCGTCGTCGGCGCGGGGCTGGTGTTGCTCTCGACGTTCGCCGACCCGGCGACCGTGACCGTGGACTCGGTTCCGAGAGAGGTGCTGATTCCCGTCCTCGGACTGCTGTTCCTGAGCGCGTTCGACGCCTACCGCGTCGGGATTCGCCCCCGCGGCCGCAACGCGAACGGCGAGCCGACCTGTCCGGTCTGCGGCGGCGAACTCGACCGAAACCTCGACTTCTGTCCGTGGTGTGCGACGGAACTCGAGTGGTACACGGTCGAAGGATAAGGCGCTCGCGTCGGCGGTCCGCCCCGAAAAAACGGTTCTCCGGAATTACTTCTCGATGATGCTCTCTTCGACGGCCTCGCCGAAGTGGCGAGCCGTGTCCTCGTAGTAGATGAGCATCTCGTCGCCGGGTTCGAGGTCCGTGACCGCGGTCCGTCCCTCACGGGTGTGGACCTTGATGGTCTCGGCGTTCTGCAGGAGCGTGGTGACGCGGTCGCCTTCGTAGTCGGCGGAGATTCGGAACATCGGTCGCTTTTCTATCTTCACGCGCCCGACGATGGCCTCGCGGGTGTTCCCGTTCGTGTCGATGAGCTGCACCTCGTCGCCGCTTTCGAGTTCGGAGAGGTAGACGGTGCCGCCGTCGGGGGTCCGCGCGTAGGCGTGGACCGCGCCGGCGTTGACCCTGAACGGCCGAGACGCGACGTACGGGGATTTCGCCGTCTCGGCGTGGACAAAGAAAAGGCCGCGAGCCATCGAGCCGACGAGCATCCCCTCGTCGTGGTCCATGATGGTGCCCGTGTCGACGCAGACGCGGTCGGCCATGCCCGTGCGTTCGACCTCCGTGACCTCGGCCCAGACGAGGTCGAGCGACTCGCGTTCGGCCTCGTCGCGGACCTCGACGGTCTTTCGAATCTCGTCTGGGTCGTCGCTGTCGAGGAGGACGCCGTCGGAGCCGAGTTCGAGCGTCTCGAAGGCGGTCTTGGCCTCCTCGGCGGTCGTGACGCCAGCGATGAGGTCGGTCTCGTCGCCGATGCGGGCGATGAGGTTCTCCAGCGGGATGATGGTCCAGTCCTCGCCGATGACGATGGTGTAGTCGCCGTCGCGGGCGGCCTCCTCGGCGAACGCCTCGTAGTCCTTGCTCAGAATGCGGACGTACGACCCGTTTGCGAGGTCGTCGCCGCGGCGGAGCGTCGTCAGGTCGGCAGAACCGGAGAAATCGGAGGGGAGTTCGACGGTCGCGTCGCCCTCGCCGTCCTTGCCGACGATATAGGCGTCGGCGAGCGCCTCGGGGTCCGCGTCGTCTTCTTCCGCTTCCATCACGTGAACGTCGGCGTCGGTCCGGAACGCGGCGATGTTGACGTCACCGAGTTCGCGCACCTTCTCGACGTCGGCCTCGTCGACGAGAACCCAGTCGACGCCGGCTTCCAGTCCGGCCGTGATGCGTCGCTTCCGCGTCTCCCAGTCGCCGACCGCGTCGTCGGCTTTGAGCCAGACGCTTCGTGTCATTATCGACTTCACTCGGTGGGTGGGCTTGAACGTGGCGAATGAATCAACGGACGGCGAACGGGTCCCTCGGGGTCGGTGCGGCCGCGCCCCGCAATTCTATATCGCGCTATACGATTTATTTTGGGGAACCCGGGTCGAAATTCGGAGTCGAACGACCGATTCGAACGCGCTGACGCGAGTCCGAGGCTCCGGGCTGTTGGGTCCGGAAAACGGTTCGTAGAGCACACGGTGGTTACGGCCGAGTTCGGAGGGTAACCCGCGGTCGAATCGAAGACTTCGACCGGGGCTGTCGAGTCCAAAACGTCGTTCAGATAGGACGATGACTGAGACGCAGTTCGGAACGAAATTTCGCGGTCAGACAGGTCGACCGCGGCGGTCAGTCGAGAGACGAATCGACTGCACGGCCCGGAATCGATTGTGATGCCCGAACCTCCGACGGGTTGGGAGGCGAGTTCGACCGGGCTATCCCGGTACTGACTCCAGGCACAGAATCGGTCGGAACCGTACACGCACCACCCGACATTCCGCACGAAACTCCGGGGGTTGCGGTGGGAAAGACGCACGGCCGTCACCGTCATCGACAGAGGGCCGGTGACTCGGGTCGCGTTCCGGGAACGGTACGCCGTCGCCGACACAGAAAGACGGAGCAATCGAATGCGGGCCGAGCTGGACCGTTCGGCGAGCGCCGGACGGGAAGTCGAACTGTGTTGGGTTCGACCGAGGGTCGTCGAGAAATACTAGCCCGCGCGGCGGTTCCCGACCAAATCGAAGCTCGATAAACCAGTTACGGCGATATGAAATCGGTTAGAACGCGTCCAGCCCCGTCTGGACCGCGCCGCGCTCGTGGTCGAGGAGCGCGCGCTTCAGTTCGACGCCGGCGGCGGCGGAGAAGCCGCCGAGGGAGTCCGCGCCGACGACGCGGTGACACGGGACGACGAGCGGGACCGGGTTCCGCCCGCAGGCCTGGCCGACGGCGACCGCGTGGCTGTCGAGTTCGGCCGCGACCTCGCCGTAGGTGCGCGTCTCGCCGTACGGAATCGACGCCATCACGCGCATCACGTCGCCGGTAAAGGAGTCGGGAAATCGCACGTCCACGTCGAACTCGCGTCGCTCCCCGCGTTCGTACTCGGCGAGCTGTGTTCGGAGCGAGTCGGTCGGACATCCGAGGAGTCGTTCGTCCACGTCGACCGCGAACTCCCACATCGTGACGCGCATGCTCGGGGTTCGCGCTCGGCAGGTATCTATCTGTAGGCTGGATGCCGAAGGGAGCCGAAAACAGAACCGTCGTCCGAAGAGGCCCGCGTTACGCTTCGATTCCGAGGCCGGCGCGTTCGAGAGCCGTATCGGCGTCGGCGTCGTCGTGGATGACGGCGCTCACGGCGCGGGTGATGGCTTCGGGGTTCTCGTGTTGGAAGATGGAACGGCCCATCGAGACGCCGGCCGCGCCGGCGTCCATCGTGCCGCGGACCATCTCGACCGTCTCGCGGTCGGTGCCGCGGCTCCCGCCGGCGATGACGACCGGCAGGCGCGTGGCCTCGACGACGCGGCCGAAGGAGTCGGCGTCGCCGCTGTAGGCCGTCTTCACCACGTCGGCACCGACTTCCTCGGCGAGGCGGACGGCGTGGGCGAGCGCCTCGGGGTCCTGTTCGTCGATGCCGGGGCCGCGGGCGTAGGACATCGCGAGCACGGGCACGCCGAAGTCGGCGGCGCGGGAACAGAGGTCGGCGAGCTGGGTCATCTGGTCGGGCTCGTAGTTCGAGCCGACGTTGATGTGGAAGGAGACGGCGTCGGCACCGACGCGGAGGGCGTCTTCGACGGTGCCGGTGAGTCGCTTGTCGTTTTCGTCCGGGCCGATGACGGTCGAGCCGTTTACGTGGACGATGTAGCCTTTACCGTTCTTGTTCGGGTGGACGCGCGGGGCGGTGCCCTTGTGCGTGAGGACGGCGTCCGCGCCGCCGCGGGTGATGCCGTCGATGGTGGATTCGATGTCGACGAGGCCCGTGACCGGGCCGAGGGTGATGCCGTGGTCCATCGGGACGATGAGGTATCGCCCGTCTGTGGAGATGCGTTCGAGTCGTGCGGAGAGTCCGATGTCTGTGTTCATGTATGAGAAAGGGTGGCAGAGCGGTTATGTGCGTTCCGGATGCGGTGGGCGTTGCGAGGCGCCGGCCACTGCACCTTCTTTCAGTTCGCGGGCGAGCGTTTCGAGGCGGTCGGCGACCGTCTCGGCGTCGTCGCCGTTCTCGTGGCCGTCGGCGACTATGTCCACGAGCGCGCTGCCGACGATGATGCCGTCGGCGCCGCTCGCGACGATGCGCTCCGCGTGGTCGCCGCTGCTGATACCGAAGCCGACCGCCTTGGGCACGTCGTAGTCGGCGAGTCGTTCGAGCGACGAGCCGGTCTGGTCGGAGACGCTCGACTGCGCGCCCGTCGTGCCGAGACGCGCCTGCACGTAGACGTAGCCCGAGACCTGTTCCATCATGCGGTCGAGGCGCTCGCCGCGGGTCGTCGGCGCGACGATGAAGACGAGGTCGAGGCCGAACTCGTCGCAGGCCTCGCGGAGCGGGCCGGCCTCCTCGGCCGGCAGGTCGGGAACGACGAAGCCCTCGATGCCGACTTCGGCCGCCTTCTCGACGAACGGCCGCGGACCGGACTCCTCGCCGTAGCGGTAGATGAGGTTGTAGTAGGTCATACAGACCAGCGGCACCGACACGTCGAGGTCCTCGACGAACTCGAAGAAGCGCGTCGGCGTCATGCCGCCTTCGAGCGACCGAACCACCGCGTTCTGGATGGTCGGCCCCTCGGCGATGGGCTCCGAGAACGGAAGCCCGAGTTCGATGATATCCGCGCCGCCGCGTTCGAGCGCCTCGACGTATTTCAGCGAGGACTCGTAGTCGGGGTCGCCGGCGGCGAGGTACGGGATGAACGCCGGGCCGTCGGCGAAGGCGTCTTCGAGCGACATCACAGGCCCCCCGTGAACTCGTCCATGTTCGGCGCGATGTCGATGTCGCGCTCGTAGGTCTCCTCGATGGCCGATTCGAGGTCCTTGTCGCCGCGGCCGGAGACGTTGACGACGACGTACTCGCCGAGGGCGTCCGCCTCCGCCGAGTCGGGCGCGTCGGGGCCGGCGACCGATTCGAGGTAGCCGAACGCGTGGGCCGACTCCAGCGCGGGGATGATACCCTCCATCTGCGAGAGCCGGTGGAACGCGGTCAGCGCCTCGTCGTCGTCGACGTTGACGGCGGTGACGCGACCGGTGTCCACGAGGTACGCGAGTTCGGGACCGACGCCGGCGTAGTCGAGCCCGGACGACACCGAGTGCGACTCCATAATCTGTCCGTCGCGGTCCTGGAGGAGCCGGGTGCGAGCGCCGTGGAGGATGCCCTCCGACCCGGTCGTGAGCGACGCCGAGTTGGGCGCGACGCCGGCTTCCTCGTCGACTTCGAGCGTCGAGCCGCCGGCCTCGACGGCGTAGAGCGCGGTCTCCTCGTCGTCGACGAACTCGGCGAACGCGCCCATCGTGTTCGAGCCGCCGCCCGCGCAGGCGACGACGGCGTCGGGGAGTCGACCAAGTTTCTCTCTGGCCTGCGTGCGGGCCTCCTCGGAGATGACCGACTGGAAGTCGCGGACCATGCTCGGGAACGGGTGCGGGCCGACGACGGAGCCGATGACGTAGTGCGTGTCTTCGACGTTGGTCGCCCAGTCGCGCATCGTCTCGGAGATGGCCTCCTTGAGCGTGCCGCGGCCGACCGTGACGGGGTTCACCTCGGAGCCGTTGAGCTTCATCCGGAAGACGTTGGGGCGCTGGCGGTTGATGTCGCGTTCGCCCATGTAAATCTCGCAGGGCATATCGAGGTGGGCGCAGGCCATCGCCGTGGCGGTGCCGTGCTGGCCCGCGCCGGTCTCGGCGATGATGCGCTCTTTGCCCATGTACTTCGCCAGTAGGACCTGCCCGAGCGCGTTGTTGAGCTTGTGCGCGCCGCCGTGAAGCAGGTCCTCGCGCTTGAGGTAGACCTCGCGGTCGTAGCGCTCGGAGAGCCGGTCCGCGCGCTGAAGCGGCGTCGGCCGACCGCCGAAGTCCCGCAGTCGCGCGCGGAAGTCGTCCATGAAGCCGTCCTCGTTGTCGAGGACGTACCGCTCGTACGCGTCGGTCAGTTCCTCGATGGCCGGCATGAGGGCCTCGGGAACGTACTGTCCGCCGTAGTCGCCGAACTTGCCGTCTGCGCTCATTGTGTGAGTGTCTCCGTGTTCTGTCGTACGTCGCCGTCCATGATGGCGGTCCCGACGAGGAGGGCGTCGGCACCGGCCTCGCGCATCCGCCGCGCCTCTTCGACCGTCTTCACGCCGCTTTCGGCCACGAGAAGCACGTCGTCGGGCGCTTCCGGCGCGAGTTCCTCGAACGTGCCGAGGTCGACTTCGAGTTTCCCGAGGTCGCGGTTGTTGATGCCGACGATGTCGGCTCCGGCCGCGAGCGCCGCGGTGAGTTCCTCGCGCGTGTGGACCTCCACGAGCGGCTGGAAGCCGCGGTCGCGAGCCGCCTCGACGAGGTCCGGGAGGTCATCGCCAACGAACCGCGCGATGAGGAGCACGAGGTCGGATTCCACGACGTCCAGTTGGTCCTCGTTCATGATGAAGTCCTTGCGGAGGACGGGCACGTCGACGGCCTCCCGGATTTGCCGCAGCGACTCGGCCGAGCCGCCGAAGTGCTCGGGCTCTGTGAGGACCGACAGCGCCGTCGCGCCGCCGGCGACCATCTCGCGGGCCAGTTCGACCGGGTCGTCCTCGCGGACGCCCTCGGTCGTCGGACTCGTGGGCTTCACCTCGGCGATGACCGGGACCCGGCCCGCGGCCTCCGTTTCGGCCACGGCCTCGGGGAACGACCGCGCGTCGACCGACACGCGCGTCTCCCCGCCGGGTCGCTCCCGCGCGGCCTCCAAGATGGCGCGCACGTCGGGAGCTAATTCGTCTCCACTAGCGTTCATTGATGTACACTAACGCACGTATTTGTACATAAGGCTTGCGTCGTCGGGGACACTCACCGTCTCTCGCGTGCACGCGGGCGAGCGGCGCGCGGAGACGGACCCGAAACCGAGCGCCGTCGCCGGAAGGGTCAAGCGTCCGGCGACGGGAGCCGAACGTATGCCCGTCTCGGGAATCTACGCGCGCGAATCGTCCACGCTCGGTCGCCCCGTGCAGGTCGGCGTGGTCAGCGGAAAGGTCATCAACGTCTCGTTTCCGGACTCGCTGCCGGCGGACGCCGAGTCGGACCACGACCACCTCGACGCCGTGTTGGCCGCCATCGACCGGGGCGAGACGGACCTCTCGTCGGTCCCCATCGGTCTGACCGTCCCGACCGACCAGCGGAGCGTGCTGGAGTCGCTTCGCAACGTCCCGCGAGGAGACACCGTCGACGTGGCCCTGCTCGTCCGCATGTCCGGCCTCGACCCCGAGGACGACGACTCCGAGCGCGTCGTCCGCGAGGCGCTCGCGGCCAATCCCGTTCCGGTCGTCGTCCCCGACCACCGCGTGAAAGACGGCCCGAGCGCCGCCCCCGACGACGTGGTCGAGGCGCTCCGGAAGTCGGAAGGAATCTAGTTTTCGGTCGTTGTCGCAACCGCGGTCACCGCCGTCATCGTCGCGGTCACCGTCGCAGTCGCCGGAAGTCAGAAGGGCATCGCGTCGGTCTCCCGGCGGAGCGCGAGGTAGCCGAGCAGGCCGCCGAGGAGGAACAGCGTGCTCGCGAGGCCGACGGAGCCGACGCCGGTCGCGAGTTCGGCGAACTGTGAGATGCCCGCGAGGACGAAGCCGCCGCCGGCGACGTACTTGAGTCGGCTGTCGACCGGAATCCTGAGCGTGACGACGCCGAGGAGAATCGCCGTCAGTCCGAAGGCGGCGTCGGCCGCGAGTCGGAGCGTCGGGTTCCCCGTGGCGAACGCCGCGACGACGAGCGCCAGATAGCCGATGAGCCCCGCCTGCGTCAACTGCCGCGTATCGATATCCATACTGGCTACGCGTGATGCGGGCACTTGAACGCATCCCCGCGCCGCCGCCGCGACGGCGAGCGGTTCGGCGGGACTCGGCGGCGCGTCCGACGCCCGCTACCAGCCGAACAGTTCGTGGCCGGCGAACTCCAGCGCGTTCACGAGGTAGTGGGCGACGACCACGACCAACAGGCTCTCGGTGAGGACGAACGCCGCCGCGAGGACGAACCCGAGGAGGCCGGTGACGATGATGCCGAGTCGGCCCTGCGCACCGTGACCCGCGCCGAAGGCGGCCGACGACACCGCCGCCATGAGCCACGGCGACACGTCGAAGCCGGCGGCGACCGCCCCCACGAGCGCCCCCCGAAACAGCAACTCCTCGAAGCCGGCGATGAGCGGAAGCGCGACCGCGAACAGGAACACCCAGCCCGCGGTCGTCCGCGGCGTCAGCGACTCGCGGACCGCCTCGTCGGGCGCGACGCCGAACCGCTCGCTGACCGTCGAACCGACCCGGTTGGCCCCGTAGAGCGCGAGTCCGAGTCCGGCGCCGACGACGAGTTGCGTCGGGAGGTCGGCGGCGGAGAGGCCGAGCGCCGCGGCCGGCACGCCCGCGTACCACGCGCCGAGGCCGAGAAAGCCGCCGAGAAAGGCCTGCGAGAGCGCGACGTTAGCCAGCAGGAGGTGCGGCGGGAGGTCCTCGGCGGAGCCGGAGCGTTCCGAGACGGCCGAAACGGGGGCCGCGGTGACGCCGGGGGGTGTCGCTCGGTCGGAGTCGGTGTCGGACTCGGGTTCGGATTCGGACTCAGGGGCGGCGTCAACGTCAGCGTGGTCGTCCGCAACGTCGCCCTCCGCGGGCGTCGACGACTCGGGACGCGGTGACGCGTCGGTCGAATCGACCGAAAAGGAAGCCAGAGAGACGGTGTCGAGTTCGGCCGAGTGGTCGGTCTCGTCCGACTCGGCAGCGGTCGAAACGGAGTCGCCCGCGGCAGTCGCTCGGGAGTCGGAATCGGAAGCGCCGTCGCCCGGAGCGGCGGGCGCGTCGAGTGCGTCGGAGCCGGTCCCCTCCGCGTGCGGGACGCCGCGAGAAAGGTGCGCGAGAGAGAGTAAGACGGCGAGGACGAGGCCGGTGAAGCCTGCGAACGCCGCCCAGTCGGTCATCCGGCGTTACTGCGGGCTGGGGCTGGACGGCCCCTTGACGCCCTTGCCCTTGTTGAGGGCGGAGCCGGTGATGCTCTTGAGGCGGTCCACGAGCGAGTCCTTCTCGGGTTCGCCTTCGAGGGCGACGTCGAGGACCTCGCTGATGTGCGAGACGGGGATGATGTCGACCATCTCCTTGTACTCGTCTTCGATCATCACGTCCTGCTCGTTGGCGGCGGGGATGATGACCGTCGAACAGCCGGCCTTCGCGGCGGCTTCGATCTTGTGGGTGACGCCGCCGACCGGGAGCACGTCGCCGCGCACCGACAGCGAGCCGGTCATGGCGACAGACTGGTCGATGGGGATGTCCTCCAGCGCGGAGATGACGGCGGTCGCGACCGTGATGGACGCGGAGTCGCCGTCGACGCCCTGCTGGCCGGTCTGGACGAACTGCACGTGCACGTCCATCTCCGAGAGGTCCTGGTTGGAGAACTTCTTGATGATGGCCGAGACGTTCTGGACGGACTCTTCGGCCATCTCCTTGAGCTGGCCGGTCGCGATGACCTGACCGGGGCCCTGCGAGGGCGTGACTTCGGCCATCACGGGGAGCATGATGCCGGAGTCTTCGCCCATGACGGCGAGGCCGTTGACGCGGCCGGTGACGAAGCCGTCGTTGACCGAGAGCTCGTAGTCCTTGCGGCGCTCGATGTACTGGTCCGCGATCTGCTGCTCGATGGAGCGCGCGCGGCGCTTGGCCTGCAGCACGTGGTCGCGGGTGGTCAGCTCGGCGTTCTCGCCGCGGGCGATGTCGCCAGCGACGCGGACGAGGCCGCCGAGGTTGCGGAATTCGAGGGTGAGGTGGCCCTTGCGGCCGGCGCGGCGGCGGGCTTCGAGGATGAGCTCCTCGACCGCCTCCTCGGTGAAGTGCGGGAGCCGGCCGTCGTTGGTGACCTCCTGGGCCACGAAGCGCGCGTACTTGCGGCGCATCTCGGGGGTGTCCTCGATGGTGTCGTCCATGTACACCTCGTACCCGTACCCCTTGATACGGGAGCGGAGCGCGGGGTGCATGTTCTCCATCGCGTCGAGGTTACCCGCGGCGATCATGATGAAGTCCGTCGGGACGGGTTCGGTCTGGACCATCGCGCCCGAGGAGCGCTCGGACTGGCCCGTGATGGAGAACTCGCCCTCCTGGATGGCCGTCATCAGGTGCTGCTGGCTGCGCACGTCGAGGGTGTTTATCTCGTCGACGAACAGGACGCCCTTGTTCGACTTGTGAATCGCGCCGGGTTCGACGCGGTCGTGGCTGGGCGTCTCCATGCCGCCGGACTGGAACGGGTCGTGGCGGACGTCGCCGAGGAGGGCACCCGCGTGGGCACCCGTCGCGTCCTGGAAGGGCGCGGACTTCTGGTCCGCGTTGTTCACGATGAGGTTCGGAATCATCGCGTCGCTACCGCGCGAGCCGTAGCGGAACGCGAGGTAGATGATACCCGCGGCGAGGATGCCGAGCAGGACCTGCTGGGCGATGATGAGCGAGTAGCCCAGCACGACCGCAATGATGATCCACATGAGGAACGAGCGCATCTGGTTGCGCTTGCGTGCTTCCTCTTTGTGCGCCTCGACGATTTGGTCACCCTTGCCCGCGGGGACCGTGCGGACCTTGGGGCGATTGCCGTCGTCGGGGTTGTGGTAGACGAGCACGTCCTGAAGCTCCTCGCGGGGGAGAAGCTCGGACATCGCCTTGGCGAGCATCGACTTCCCCGTCCCCGGGGAGCCGATCATCATGACGTGGCGGCGCTGCTTGGCCGCCTTCATGATGACGTCGCGGGCGTGCTCCTGCCCGATGACTTGGTCGACGAGGCGGTCCGGAACGGGAATCTCGTCGGTCGTCTCTATCCGGAGACCACCGAGGAGGTCGTCTTCGTCCACGTTCTCGGCCACGTCGGCGTCGATTTCGACATCGCTCCCGAGGTCGTCGATCGTCTTCTTGTCGACCTCTTCGGCCTCGTCGTGCTGGAGCGTCCCCCCGTCGTCGATGCCCTCTTCGGAGGGCGCGTCGTCGGGTGAATCCTCCCGCTCGTGGAGGCTGTCGTCGGTGTTCGTATCGTTACTCATAGAACTGTCGTCGCTACTTCTAACGTAGGCCCTGCGACTGATATACTTTCTCCCCGGGTGCATCCGGCGTACCTTGCCGTAACCTCGCGTTTCGACGGCCCTACCACCAGAATACCGGAATTCTCGTGACTCGGCGTATTTATAAGTAATCCGGACTAACGCCCGATGCATGCGGGGGTTCTACATCGGCCGGTTCCAGCCGTACCACAACGGCCACCACCGAATGGTCGAAGAGATTGCCACCGAGGTCGACGAGCTCGTCCTCGGCATCGGGTCCGCGGGCGACTCGCACTCGCCGCGGAACCCGTTCACCGCGGGCGAACGAATCATGATGGTCAACAAGGCCGTCTCGGATTTCGACATCGCGACCTACGCGGTCCCCATCGAGGACCTCGACCGCAACTCGGTGTGGGTCAGCCACGTCCAGTCGATGTCCCCCGCCTTCGAGGTGGCGTACTCCAACAACCCGCTCGTCATCCAACTGTTCAAAGAGGCGGGCGTCGAGGTCCACCAGTCGCCCATGTTCAACCGCGAGGTGCTGGAGGGCACGGAGGTTCG
This sequence comes from Haloferax gibbonsii ATCC 33959, assembly GCF_000336775.1. Taxonomy (GTDB): domain Archaea; phylum Halobacteriota; class Halobacteria; order Halobacteriales; family Haloferacaceae; genus Haloferax; species Haloferax gibbonsii. The sequence goes on from NZ_AOLJ01000011.1 coordinate 151,713, forward strand.
CCAGCGCATGATCGAAGACCGCGACTGGGAGTCGCTCGTCCCCGACGAGGTGGCCGACGTGGTCCGCGAAATCGACGGTATCGAGCGCCTCCAGCGCGTCACGGCCACCGACGGGTCGGAGCGCGTCGGCGACGACGGGAGCCGCGACCCGAACCCCTGTTGAGATGATTACGCTCGCGTCCGACTTCGGGCTGGCGTACCCGGCCGCGATGAAGGGCGTCGTCCTCTCGCGGACCGACGCGCGACTCGTGGACGTGGCTCACGACCTCCCGCGGCAGGACGTTCGCGCGGCCGCCTTCTGGCTCCGCGAGACGCTTCCGTACTTCCCGCCCGCGGTCCACCTCGTCGTGGTCGACCCCGGCGTCGGGACCGACCGGCGCGCGGTCGTCCTCCGCGTCGGCGACCACGTTCTCGTCGGCCCCGATAACGGCGTTCTCCGCCCGCCAGCGAGACGCGTGGTCGACGCCCTCGGCGACGCCGACGCACCGGTCGAAGCCTACGAAATCGACGTTCCGAACCCCGACTCGACGACCTTCCACGGGCGGGACGTGTTCGCGCCCGCGGCCGCCGACGCCCACGTCGCGGGCGCGTCGGCGCTCGGGTCGGTCGACCGCTTCGAACCGATTCCCGTCGACTCGCTCGCCGAGTGCCGCCTCCCCGAGGCGACCGTCTCGGCCGACGGCCGCGAGGCGACGGGCGAGGTGCTCGTCGTCGACGACTTCGGCAACTGCATCACCAACGTCCCGGGCGAGTTCGTCCGCGACGCGGCGGGCGACCGCGCGACGGTAAACGGCGAGTCGGTCCCGGTCGGTCGCACCTTCGAGGCCGTCGCGCGCGGCGAGCGACTGCTCACCGTCGGCAGCCACGGCAACGTCGAGTGCGACGTGAACCACGGCCGCGGCGACGAGGCGTTCGGCCTCGCGCCCGGCGACCGCGTCGAGCTCCGGGTCGACTGATGGGCGCTCTCGCCTCCGTCCCCGCACTCAGTTCCGCCGCCGTCCCCGTCACCGTCGTCGTCCCCGAGGTCGACCCCTTCGCGGTGATGAACGTCGTCGGCCTCCTCGCGTTCGCGGTCGCCGGCGCGCTCAAGGCCGCCGAGGCCGGCCTCGACGTGTTCGGCGTCTCCGTGCTCGGCATCGTGACCGCCCTCGGCGGCGGGACGACCCGCGACGTGCTGGTCGACCGGCTGCCGGCCTCGCTCGCGGCGACGTGGGACATGAGCGTCGCGCTCGTCGGCGTCGGCCTCGCAATCGTCCTCATCCACTCGATAGAGGGCCGCGTGCGCGACCACCCGGCGTTCCTGACCACCGACGCGGTCGGGCTGTCGGCGTTCGCGGCGACCGGCGCGCTCGTCGGCGTCGACGCCGGCGTCACGTCGTTCGGCGTCGTCATCCTCGCGACCATCACGGCCGTCGGCGGCGGCTCAATCGCCGATATTCTCATCGGGCGCGTGCCGGTCGTCCTCCGCGACGACTTCTACGCGACGCCCGCGGTCGTCGGGGGCATCGGGTTCCTCGCCGCCCGCGCGGCCGGCGCGCCGACCGGCGTCCCCTCGGGGCTGTGCGCCGCGCTCGTCTTCTCGGTTCGGCTGCTCGCGCTCCGCTACGACTGGCGGTTACCGCGGGTCTGAGTGGCGAATCCGAGGCCGCGCGCCGGACGTTACAGTTCGTTTTCCACGCCCCGCTCCGCGGACTGGACCTCGTCCGCGATGGTCTCGCGCTCGAAGTAGAGCATCTCGACGCCGACGACGACCACCGCGAGCGCGAGGACGGTCCAGAACGTCCCGCGCTCGGCGTCGAACAGGTGCCACAGGAGCGCGACCGCGGAGCCGAGCGCGCCGACGGTTCCGACGGCGGGAATCACGGTCGTCCGGAGGTTCTCGCGCTCCCGGAACGCGAGAAGCGAGAGGCCGCCGAAGATGCTGATGAACGCGAGCGACGCGAACGAACTGATGGCGTCCAGACTTCCGAGGAAGGCGAACCCGGCGGCGAGCACCCCGAGCGTCACGAGCGGGCGAATCGGCTCGTCGGCGGAGTCGTCGCGGAGCCGACTCGGGAGCAGGTCGTCGGCGACGAGGCGCTTCGAGAGCCGCGCGGAGCTGAACAGCGTGGCGTTGATGGCGCTGCCCGTGGAGAACAGCGCCGCGACCGAGATGAGGACGAACCCGGCCTGTCCGAGGAACGGCTGGGCCGCGACCGCGAGCGCGGTCTCGGCGTGCCGCTGGATGGCGTCGATTCCGGCGAGATTGGTCGTGACGAGCGCGACGAGGACGTACAGAGCGGTCGCGCCCGCGATGGAGATGTAAACCGCCTTTCTGACCGTCTCCCGGGGGTCGGCGATGTTCTCCTGGTCGAACAGCAGGAGCTCCCACCCCTCGAAGGCGACGAAGGAGACGGCGGCCGCGACGAGCGGGCCGATACCGACGTTCGACAGGCCGAACCCGAGGCCGCCGTGGGTCGCGCCGTAGGCGACGCCGCCGAGACCGAACAGGAGCAGGATGGCGACCTTGAGTCCGACGAGGAGGTCTTCGGCCCGCCCGGAGGCGTGCGCGCCGAAGACGTTGAGGCCCACGAACGCGGCGACGGTGAGCGCGGAGACGAACGGCTGTATCGAGACCGACGCGACCGACGAGACGCCGGTGAGTTCGACGAAATAGCCGCCGAAGGCGTAGGCGTACATCGCCATCGTCCCGACGTAGCCGAAGACGAAGGTCCAACCCACGACGCCCGAGAGCGTGGTGCTGTCGGTGAACCGCTCGACGTAGCCGACGGGCGACCGCGGCGACTCGCACAGGCCGTTCAGTCGGAGGAGCGAGTAACCGGCACAGACCGCGAGCACGCCGGCGACGACGAACGCCGCCCACGCGAGGGTCCCGGCCGCGCCGGCGACGACGCCGAGCACGGCGAAGATACCCCCACCGACCATTCCACCGATCGCCATCGACACGGCTTCCGGAAGCCCGACTTCGTCGGACATGGAGTGCAGTTCGACGCTCACGACTGAAGAACGTAGCGGCCAGTTGATATGTGCTCGCGCCGCGGCACGGCTCTGGAGCGGCCGTGTGAGAGCGGACAGACGGAAAAAGCGACACGAAGTGGCCCGGCGGCGGAGCGCGCCGCCGGAGGATGGGTTGGATGGGGGAGTGTGTTCTGCGGACGGTTCGGTTACTTGGCCGCGATGACGTCGTCGATGCGGACGATCATCGTCGCGGCCTCGGTCGCGGACTCGATGGCTTCGCGCTTGACCGCGGCGGGGTCGATGACGCCCTGTTCGACGGGGTCACCGATTTCGCCGGAGCGACCGGTGGAGATGATGCCGGCGATACCCTCGTTTTCGTATCGGGAGCGGAGGTCGACGAGCGCGTCGATGGGGTCCATGCCGGTGTTCTCGGCGAGGGTGCGCGGGAGCGCCTCGATGGCGTCGGCGTAGGCCTCGACGGCCAGTTGCTTGCGACCCTCGATGCCGGCGGCCTCCGAGCGGATGCGGTCGGCGATGGCGATTTCGGTCGCGCCCGCGCCGGGGACGACGCCGCCCTTGTCGATGGCGGCGACGACCACGTCGACCGCGTCTTGAATGGCGCGTTCGAGTTCGTCGACGACGTGTTCGGTGCCGCCGCGGAGGAACAGCGTGACGGCCTTCGCCGCCGAACCGCCCTCGACGAACGCGAGGTCGTCGTCGCCGAAGGTGCGGATGCTCACGGAGTCGACGTGACCGAGGTCGGACTCGTCGAGGTCGGACAGCGAACCGAGGCGCTTCGCGCCGGTCGCGCGGGCGAGGGCGCGAGCGTCGGACTTCTTCACGCTCTTGAACGCGAGGATGCCCGCGTCGGCGAGGTAGCCCGCGACGCGGTCGTCGATGGACTTGGTGCAGAACACCACGTCGACGCCGGCGTCCTTGAGGGCCTTCGCGTAGCCGCGGAGTTCGCTGTCCTCGGCGTCGATGGCGGCGGTGAGTTGTTCGACGGAGGTGATGTTGTACTCGGTGTCGACCTCGCCCTTGCGCACGTCGAGTTTCATGTCGAGGACCGCGACGGTCGCGTCGGAGACGGCGCGGGGCATGTTCTCGTTGACGGGTTCCTTGTCGAGGACGACGCCCTCGACGAGTTCGGTCGCCGAGGAGGACGCGCCCGTGCGGGTGAGCACGCGAACGTCGTCGCGGTGGAAGGCCCCGTCGGCGTCGCCGTGGACCATCTGGACCGCCTTGACGACGTGTTTGGCGAGCACGTCGGCGGTCACGTCGCCGGTGCCCTTGCCGGTCATGGAGGACTCGGCGACCTTGCGGAGCAGGTCGTCGTCGAGCGTCACGTCGAGGACCATGTCGTCGATGGCCTCTTGGGCGATGCGGGCGGCCTCGGTGTAGCCCTCGACGATGACCGTCGGGTGGAGGTCGTCGTCGAGGAGGTCCTCGGCGTGCGCGAGGAGTTCGCCGGTGAGGACGGCCGCGGTGGTCGTGCCGTCGCCGACTTCCTCCTCTTGGGTCTGGGAGACTTCGACGATCATCTGCGCGGCGGGGTGCTCGATGTCCATCTTCTCGAGGATGGTCGCGCCGTCGTTCGTGATGACGACCTCGCCCGAGGAGTCGACGAGCATCTTGTCCATGCCGCGCGGGCCGAGTGTGGTCCGTACGGCTTCGGCGACCGCCTTTCCGGCGCGGATGTTGGAGTCCTGCGCGGAGCGGCCGTGCGTTCGGTTCGTCCCCTCTGCGAGAATGTATAACGGTTGCTGCATTCGTGAAGCCATGTTGAAACCTCAACCGCTATCAACGATTGCAGTTCTATAAATACGTTTCGGCGAGGCCGAGCTACGAAATCGCACGACAGGGCGACGGTTTTCGAATTCGAGCGCGGGGCGGGCGTCGCAGGGTTCGGGGAGCCGCCATGGGGTTCGTGTCGCGGTCGGCGGCCGGTCGCGCCTCGCTACTCGTCGAGCGTGTCGACGGTGAGCGTTCCGTCGCCGAACAGCGAGACGAGATAGCCCGCGTACTGAAACGAGAACCTTCGAGACGGGTCGTGAGAGAGGCGAAAGAGAACGTCGAGCGCTTCGGGGTCGACACCGATGTCCGAGAGCGGCGGGAGTTCGAGTGGGCTGAGTTCCGTGGCAGTCGCGACCGCCGAAGCGATGGCGACCGCCACCTCGTCGTAGCGGTCGACGGAGGTGGTTACCACGGACCCGGCTCCATCTTCGAGCGGGTCGTCCATATAGTCCGAATGGGTAGTCGGGTACCTATTGGTGTGCGTTGATTATGTAACCCGTTATTGTGGGGGTCGCTCGTCGCGAATTCGCTCTGCGAGCGTTCGATAGGCGCGTTTGAGGCGGGCCGCGACCGCCTGCCGCGAGATTCCGAGCTCCGTACCGAGCTCGTCGAGTGACGTGTCCCGTCGCTCGTCGAAGTAGCCGCGGTCGAGCGCGAGGAGCAGGGCTTCGACTTGCGTGTCGGTCAGCCCCTCGCTCGCCGGCGCTTCCTCGGCCGCGACGGACGTGATGCGGTCGAACTCGGCGTCGATGCCGTGGGCCGCCCACTCGCGTCTGAGGTCGGTCAGCACGCGGTGCGAGGAGACGCGGAGCTTGAGCCACCACGAGTCATCGGTCGAGAGACATTCTAAGAGAACCGCGTCTCTGGACACTAACGCGTCGAAAATCGGAGCCTGAGAGACGTCCCACGAGACGCCGTAGAGCGCCCGGTCCGAGACGGATTCGACGAGCGTGAGGTCGTCGACGCTCGGAAGCGACCGCGCCGACTCTCCGAACGCCCCCGCGTCGGGACCGCGGACCCAGACGAACGACGCCGCCTGCGAGGCGGTCGGGACGGACCGTTCCAGCTCCAGTTCGACGTCGTGTTCCTCGGCCGCGGGACCGAACGGGAGCGCGGACAGCGGGGCGACGACCTCGACGATGAGGCACACGCGTGGACGATAGGTGGAGTAGGGCAAAAAACTGCGTTTCAGCGTCTCTCCCTACCGTCGTGAAGGAATGAACGTCACGCGACGCTGAACGAACGCGTCGGTACTGTGTACTCGATGAAACGACTACGGCGGATTCTGCAACCTATTTGGCGGACACCGATGAGTGACTCGACAATGCTGGAGTTGGAACACGGGTTCAGGGTCGTGGACGTGAACGCCCGCCTCGACCCCGACGAGCAGTCGATTGCGGCGCGCGGGCGGGAGATAAGCCCCGAGCGGCTGGAGCGCGAACTGCATCAGGCGGGCGTCGTCCGCGCCGTCGTCTCGCCGGGCGCACAGCGGGTCGAAGAGAGCTACCTCCGTCCGAACAACGCGGTCGCGCGGATGAGCGTCGACCGGCCGTTTCTGGCGTTCGCCCGCATCAACGGGCCGCGCGACCCGAGCGGTCGTGCCTCGGCGCGGCTCCGAAACCTCACGTCGTCGCGGGCGGACCACCACGCCGACCCCGGCGACATCGAGCAGTACGCCTACGACGACCGCTTCCACGGGTTCTCGCTCGCGCCGGCTGTCGACGGGCTCCCCGACGACGAGACGCTCGCGATGCTGGAGGACGTGGGGCTTCCCGTCTTCGTCGAGGGCGGACAGGCGTTCGAGCCGAGCGCCGTCGCCGAGTCGCTGCTCGGTCGGTTCCCCGTCATCCTGTCGAGTTTCGGCGGCTTCCCGCTCGACCGCGGACTGATGGACGAGGCCATCGACCTCCTCGACGACCACGACGACCTCTACCTCGACACGAGTTTCGTCCGCTACCGGAGCGTCCTCGAACGCGCGCTCCTCGAACACCCGGACCGCGTGCTGTTCGGCAGCGGCGCGCCCGAGACCCACCCGAACGTGGGCGTCATGGAGATTCTGACGCTCGACGTGTCGGAGGACGCGCTGGCGAAGGCGTTCTCGAAGAACGCGGCGCGGGTCATCGAGGCGCTCGGCCCCGGAGAGCGGTAAAACGAGTCAGCGCCAGTCGTACCGGGCGACGGCGCGGTCGGCGCGCTTCGACCGGCCGTGGGGGTTTCGGGCGCGGGTTCGGTCGCGGGCGCGGGCGACCAACCCGTCCGAGACGCCCGTGGCGATGCCGCCGACCACGTCGCGGCCGGTCCCGACCCACCCGGAGGGAGTCACGTCGCCTTTCACGACGCCGAGCGCGGCGTCGACGCCGTCCGAAATCGCGTGTTTCGTCGTCCGCTTGACCGTCCCCGGCCTGACGCCGTAGTTCTTCACGAGCCGATAGGTCAGAGAGCGGTACTTCCAGCCCCAGTCGCGTTCGGAGATGCCGCCGTCGGCCTCGAACTCGCGGCGGACGCACATCTCGGGCGCCCACGCGACCGAGCGGTCGAAGCCGGCGAGTCGGTGCGCCGCGTCGCGCGCGCCGCCCGTCTGGAGGTACTCGTCGAAGCCGTCGAGGGCGTCGATTATCTCGCGGCGGAACGCGACGTTGCCGCCGTTGAAGTACGTCACCGTGCGGCCGCCGATGGCGTTCCGTTCGAGGGATTCCGTCGTCATGCCGTTGCGGAGCGTCTGGTGCATCGGCCCGGTGACCACGTCGGCGTCGGCGATGCCGTCTTCGAGCGCCGACAGCCACGACGACTCCACGGAGAGGTCGTATCGGAGGAGCGCGACCACGTCGCCGCCGGCGACTTCGAGGCCGGCGTTGCGGGCGACGTTGAGGTTGCGGTCGGAGATTTCGACCAGCACGTCCACGTCGTCGCGCTCTCTCACCATCCCGGTCGTGCCGTCGGCGGAGGGGCCGTTGACGACGACGACTTCCGCGTCGGGGGCGTGCTCGGCCAGCGCGTCGAGGCTGGTGGCGAGCCGGTCCCGACCGTTGAGCGTCGGGAGCACAACCGAGAGATCCATACCCGACAGTTGCGGTGGACGTACTTAAATGTGAATCGAGAATCGTGTTAAATTCTGCCGTGAGAACGCCTCACTCGGCGTCGCTCGCCCGGGTCGCCGCGCGGGACTGCTCGTCGGCCGACTCGACCCGCGCGTTCCAGTACGACACGGACGCGAGGTCGTCGCCGACCGGCGAGTCGCCGACGGCGAGGTCCAGCGAACGGAACGGCTGTGCGATGCCGTTGGGGACCTTCCGGTAGAAGCCGAACGGGATGACGAAGTCGTGTTTCGCGTCGGCGAGGTCGAGCCCGGCGTCGCCGAGCAGCCGCCGCACGTCGCCTTCCGAGTAGAGCCGCGACCCCATCGGGAGCAGCCAGTTGTAGGCCACCCGGAGGCTCCCGTCGTTGAACGTGTCGAAGAACACCTGCTGTTTCGAGACGCGAGCCATTTCGGCTAAGAACTTCGCCGGGGTGTCCGCGAGGTGGAAAAACCGCATCGCGAACACCGCGTCGAAGTGGTCGTCCGGGAAGGGCAGCCGCGCGGCGTCGCCGCGGAGGAACTCGATGCGGTCGGCGACGCCCGCTCTGCGGGCCTTCTCCCGCCCCTGTACCATCATCGCCCGCGAGATGTCCAGTCCGACGACGTTCGCCCCCTCCTGGGCGAGCATCACGGTGAACCGGCCGGTCCCGCAGGCGATTTCGAGGACGTTCTTGTCCTCGACGGGGCCGAGCGCCGCGAGGACCGCCTCCTTCTCTCGCCGGTCGATGAGGCGACCGCCCTTGGAGAACCGCTTCGAGTCGTACTCCTGGGCGACCTCGTCGGCCTGGTACCACTCCTTTCCTTTCACGCTACGCATACTCGCGGGGGGGAGCCTAAAACGGTACTGGATACGCGGTGCGGAAGCGGGGTTCGGCGAGCGACGACAGAGAGGTTTTCCCCCGCTGAGCGCGTATCGTGCCATATGCCAACATGCAGAAACTGCGGTGAGACCTGTGATGCGGCTGAACTGACGCGCCACGTCAGCGAGGGGTGGCTCGTCGTCCACTGCCCGGCGTGTCACGCGCCGCTCGGGAGCTATCGACTCGGCACTCCTTCGGTCGATAGAATGCGAAACGCGGAGTGAGACGCCTACTCGCGGGCGATTTTCCAACAAACGCACGATATTAATATGTGTATTATGTGTCTGGATTCTTTTCACACACTTGTAGCTAACCCTTAACACGGAGCAACCGACTGTGTCGGGTATGAGCACCACCACTGCAGAGCCAGATACTGAAGACCTGCTCTCGGAATCCGAGTTCCGAGAGCGCCTCCGCGAGCTTCCCCCGAGCGCGAAGCTCGTCGCAAAAGTCCTCGAAAGCGACGCGCCCCTCTCGCAGGGCCAGCTCGCGGAGGAGTCGCTGCTGCCGGACCGCACCGTCCGCTACGCGCTCAACCGTCTCGAAGAGTCTGACCTCGTCGGCTCGCGTTACTCCTTCAAGGACGCGCGAAAGCAGGTCTACTTCCTCAACACGTAAGCACGCGGTCCACCGATAGCGCGACAGAACACGCCCGCGGGGGCGCACTCCCGCAGACCAAGCCACCACTTCTCTCGAACCATCTATAGTAGCGTTTGCACTGGTTACACATCCAATCGCACGACAGCGTGCGATTGAGTGCACATTGACTTGCAAACGCTACTATAACCCGTCGGCGAGCGTAGCCGCCGGCATGCACGTCACGCGCGTCTCCGTCCCCGTCGCCACCCGCGCGCCGACCGGCGCGACGAACGCCTACCTCGTCGCCGACGGCGGCGACACGCTGCTCGTGGACCCCGCGGCCCGCACCGACGAACTGGACTCCCTCGTCGCGCGCGAGGGCGTCGACCACATCGCGGTCACCCACACCCACGCGGACCACGTCGGCGCGGTCGCCGCCTACGCCCGCGAGACGGGCGCGACGGTCTGGTGTCGTCGCGGCCGCGAGCGCGCCTTCTCGGACGCGACCGGCGTCGAACCGGACCGAACGTTCGCAGAGGGGTCGGTTCTCCCCGTCGGCGCGGGCGTCGAAGTGCTCGACACGCCGGGGCACGCCCGCGACCACGTGAGCTTCGTCGCCGGCGACGGCGTGCTCTGCGGCGACCTCGCGGTGGCCGAGGGGAGCGTCGTCGTGGGCGCGCCCGAGGGAGACGTGCGCGCCTACCTCGTCGCGCTCAGGCGACTCCACGCGCGCGGTCCCGAGCGGCTGCTTCCGGGTCACGGCCCCGAGATCACGGACCCGCGGGCGACGCTGGCACGGCTCGTCGCGCACCGAAACGACCGCGAACGGGCCGTCCTCGACGCGGTGCTGGCCGGGAACGCGACGCCGGACGCCGTGACCGACGCCGCCTACGAGAAGGACGTGTCCGCCGTGCGCGACCTCGCCCGCGCGACGGTCGTCGCGCACATCGAGAAACTCGCCGCCGAGCGTCGGGTCCGGTGGGACCCGGAGGCGAAGCGAGTCGAACCGCGGTAGGTCGCGCGTCGTCGGCGTCCGGGTCCGCGGGTGGCCGAGGCTCGCGCTCCCGCGAAAAACCGCGCCCCTCTTTGGGCTCGCGCCCGCATCGCGGGTATGGACCTCGACGCCGAACTGGACCGCGCCCGCGACCTCGACGTGTCGGAACTCGCCGACGCCATCGAGTCCATCGGCTTCGAGTGCACGCGCTGCGGGGCCTGCTGCAAGGGCTACGAGGGCGACGACGGCCCCGAACCGCACACCGCGACCGTCTTTCCCGACGAGGTGCGCGCCCTGCAGGAGGCCGGCGGAGCCACCGACCCCGACGGCGATGGGACCGGTGGGGACGACTCGAACGACGAGTCGGGAACCCCGATGGAGTGGCGGGACGTTGCTCGCCCGATGCCCTACGGCCTCGTCGAGGGCGACGACGGCCCCGAGGGCGAGACGTTCGAGTGGGCGCTCCAGACGAGCGCCTGCGGCGACTGCCGGTTCTACGAGGAAGACGACGAGGGGCAGGGGGCCTGTCGGGTCCACGAGGACCGCCCCCTCATCTGCGAGACCTACCCGTTCAGCGTCGCCCTCGGCGGGACGAGCCAGCCGATGGGCGAGGCCGTCGACGAGGAGGGCGTCGTCCGCGCCCACGAGTGCGAGGGGCTCGGACGAGACATCTCTCGGGAGGACGCGGAGGAACTGGCGCGGGCGCTGAAAGAGCGGGCGGTCCGAGAGCTACGCGAGGCGCGGGGAGTCACCGAGGCCTACGAGCCCGTCGAGACCGGGCCGGGCGAGGTGGTCGTCCACGACTCGGAGGGCGCGAAACGGCCCGACGGGACGCGGGTTCAGTAGTCGAATCCCGATGACTGCGGTACATCTTTAACACTCCGGCCTGACCACATATTGGAGGTCTTACGGTGGAAATCTCAGATAAACTCCTGTGTCTGTTCAATGCTGACGTTCGCACCGAGGACGACCGATACGTCGTCGAAATCCCGCGCCGCGAAGTCGAGACCGGAACCGTCGAACCCGGCGAGACCTACCGCGTCGCGCTCATCTCCCGCGAGTCGAACGAGCCCGCCGAGTCCGAATCGAACGCCGGACCGACGCCCTCGGCCGAACCGCAACCGCCCGTCGAAGCCGGTGAACTCCGCTACGTCGAAATCGAGGACATCGGCAAGCAGGGCGACGGCATCGCCCGCGTCGAACGCGGCTACGTCATCATCGTCCCCGGCACCGAAGTCGGCGAGCGCGTGAAGGTCGAAATCACCGAAGTCAAGTCTAACTTCGCCGTCGGCGAAGTCGTCGAAGACGACTTCTGACGGCGCTCTTTTCGCGGTTCGACGCCGTTCGTCTCGACGGGACGCTCTCCCGCGACCGACAGACCACGGCTGCAAGTGAATCACGCACCACGCTTGCGAGTGAACGCACGGCCGTTGTCGGCGCGCAGAGAGAGCGCGGTTGCACGTGAAGAATCTGGTTCTGGGAACTGAGTCGGCTACTGAACGTACTTCGTCACGTCGGCGTCGACACCCACGTCGGCCGCGTCGGCGTAGGGTCGGTTCACCACGATGTCGCCGGCGGTCGAGCGACCGATGCCGGGGATGGCGGTGAGTTCGTCCATCGACGCCTCGTTGAAGTCAAGCGGGTAGGGAACGCCGGTGACGGAGCGGTAGCCGTGGTCGACGACGGCCACGTCGATGGTCTTCCCGAGCTCGCGCTCGCCCGGAATCCCGACCAAAAGCGGGTAGGTCCCGAGCTGGCGGCCGAACGTCCGGCCGTCCTGGTGGTATTCGAGGTGGACGTTCGGGAGGACCGTGCCCGCGGGGGCGACCCGGCGGAGCATCGGGCGGTCGATTTCCTCGCGGACCTCCTTTTTGTACGTCTTGAACAGCTGTTTGTGGTCGCGGGCGATGTCGGCACCCGTGTCGGACATGTCGGTGCCGTCGAACGCCATCACCTGCCGGATGTTGATGCGGCGGACCATCAGCCCCTCGTCGTAGACGCGCTGGAGGAACCGCTTGTTGTGCTCGAACGTCTCCTCGCGCTCGCCTTTCAGACCGTGGAGGAGGTTGATTCCGGGGAGGAGCTTCGGCAGTCGGTTCGCGGCGTCCGGGCCGTGGGTCGGCGCGTCCGCCGGGTCGTCGCCGGGCCGCCAGCCGGCGACCTCGTTGACGATTTTGACCGCCTCGAAGCACTCGTCGGCGGAGACGTTGAGGTTGTTCTCCTCTTGGACCACGGGGTCGGCGGATTCGAGGCCGAACGCCGCGGTGTCGCCGGCCGTGTTGTGCTCGGCGATGATGCGGAGCGCCTCGCGGGACTTCTCGGGCCAGCCGACGATGGTGATGGGGTTGACGTTGTCGAGGTGGAGCGTGCCGAGGTCGGGGGCGACCTCACGGATGCCGCCGTAGAGCCGGCGGAGCGCGTCGGGGTTCGGGGCCTCGCCGTCGCCGCCGAACGCGAGGATGTCGGCCTGTCGGCCGAGCCGGAAGTGCCGCGCTCCGCGGTTGTAGAGGTTCTCGACCTCCTTGACGACGGAATCGGCGGTTCGGAACGCGGGGTTGCCGTACAGCGGTTCGGTGCAGAACGAACAGCGGTAGGCGCAGCCACGCGAGGTCTCCATCTCGCAGATGAGGTGGTCGGGGTGGTTGGGGTGCTGTTCGACGACGAACGCGCCCGTGGCGGCCCAGCGGTCGAGTTCCTCGTTGTCGCGCATGCGGTTGCCGAAGCCTTCGAGGCCGGAGTCGACGAGGTCGTAGGCGGCCGCCTCGATGTCGCCCTTGGCGACGAAGTCGTAGTCGAGGTTCTTGCGCTCCATGTCCTGGCCGCCGGCGTTCTCGTCGCCGACGCCGAATCGAATCGGCCCGCCCATGAGCGCGGTGCCCTCGGCGACCCACGCGAGTTCGCGGACCTCGTCGGGTTCGGCGGGCGTCCCGCCGACGTACTTGCCGGGGACGGTCATGCCGCCGATGTAAATCATGAGGTCGGCGTCGGCCACGTCGCGCCACTTCTGTCTGTCCTCGCGGAGTTCGTCGATGGTGTGGTAGACGACGTTGGACTCGGGGACGCCCGCGTCGACCACCGCACCCGCGGTGAACCTGGGATACGTCGAGATGTACGGCGGCACGCCGAAGTGCGCCGGCTCGTCGACGTATCCGTCGACGATAGTCACGGTGAGGTCGGCGGGGTCGGTCATCGGTCGCGGTTCGGGTTCGACGCGGAAAACGCAACCGGTCGGCGGTCGCAGACGGGGGTAGTCGTGGGAGGGCGACCGCAGGCGTCGACGATGGCGCGGTCCGTGAGTCGCTTCCGCCTCCCGCGCGTTTATGAGCGTGGGAGCGTAACTGACGGCCATGCCCGCGACCCTCGAAGTCAAGTGCGCCAACGAGGACTGCGAACTCGACATGTTCGAGCTGCACTACACCTACGACATGCCCGACGACGTGACGGTGGCGGACTTCTCCTGTCCGTACTGCGGCGAGTCCCGCTTCCTGGAGGAGATTCAGCTATGAGCGACCTGCGGAAGTTCGGCGAGTCGGCGGCGAACGCCGTCCTCGAACGGGTCGGCCGCGGCGTCAGCCAGATGCAAGAGCGCAAGCCCCTCGCCCACGACCTGCTCGAATCCGAGGACGCCTACCTCGTCGTCTTCGACGCGCCCGGTGCCCGCGCCGAGGACGTGCAGGTCCGCTTCCTCGACGGCGAGGTCGAGATTCGCATCGACCGCTTCCGCGACTTCCACGAGGGCTACGAGATGCGCTTCCCCGGCCGCGGCCTCACGCTCTCGGGGAAGGCGACCATCCCCTCCGACGCGTCGGTCGAAGCCGCCGAGGGGACCGCCACGGTCGGCAAGAACGGCACGCTCCAGATTCGGATTCCCAAGGACGAGCGCGCGAGCGACATCGCCGTGACCGAGGAGGAAGACGAAGGCGAGGCCGACACCGACACCGAGTCCGAGGCCGACGACGAAGTCGACTTCGGCGACGTGGACGACCAAGACGCCTGAAGTGTCGTTTCGGGCGCGACGCGGCGACCGCCCTCATTTCCCGTTCGTTCATTCCCCGTCGAGCGTCATCCCTTCGACCACCGCGAACTCCTCGTCGCCGTCGAAGCGCCGAGGGTCGAACGCGTCCGGTATCGACGCCCGACCGTCGCCGAGCACCGCCTCGGCGAGTCGCTCACCGATTGCCGGCGACCACATGAAGCCGTGGCCGTGCCAGCCGGCGGCGACGTAGACGCCGTCGGCGACCGCGCCGACGAGCGGGTTCCGGTCGGGGGTCGCCCCGCAGAGGCCGGCCCACGCGCGGTCGAGTTCGAGTTCTGACCCCCCCGCGTCGCCGACCGTCGCCCGGTGCCGAACCGCGTCGAGCGCGTCGGCGACGAACCAGTCGTCCGCGGTCGGGTCCCAGTCGTCGGGGTCGGGCTCGACCGGTTCGACGCCGTCGCCGGCGAGGACGCCGCCGGGGTGCGGCCGAAGGTACGACTCGTCGGTCGCGTCGTAGACGGTCGGTCCGCGGTAGTCGCAGTCAGCGACGAGCGCCTGCGCCCGGTACGGCTTGAGCGCGATGGGGTGGCCGGCGTCGGCCAGCAGGCGGCGCGAGTGGACGCCGGCCGCGACGACGACGGCGTCGAAGCGGGCGGTCACCACGTCGTCGACGGCGACGCCCGGCGGGTCGGTTCGGAGCGACACCGCGTCGCCGACGCGGAACTCGACGCCCGCGGACTCGCACTTCTCGACGAACAGGTCCGCGTAGGCCGCCGGGTCGGCCCAGCCGGCGTTCTCGGCGACGCCCGCGAGGAGCACGTCGTCGGTCCGAATCGGGAACCGGTCGGCCAGTTCGTCGGCTCCGACGAGCGACACCGCGCGGTCGTGGACCCGCATTCGCTCGACCGACTCTTCGAGGGCCGCGGCCGCCGCGTCGTCGCCCTCGCGCGCGAGAAAGACGTAGGGCGTCTCGTGGAAGGTGAACCCGCCCTCGCCCGAGAGGCTCCGAAACCGGGCCATCGCGCGGTCGGCGACGGCCACGTCGATGTCCTCCGCGTAGGCGTCGTAGCAGATGCCGGCGGCGCGGCCCGTCGACCCGCCGCCGGGCGCGTCGCGTTCGAACAGCGTGACTCGCGCGCCGCGCTCGGCGAGGTCGAAGGCGGTCGTCAGGCCGACCGCGCCCGCGCCGACGACGGCGACGCGCGCCGATTCGTTCATACCCCGTCTGCGTCGGCGAGCGACTTGAATGGCCGCCGCTCGCGGTCGTAACGTCGGTCGAGACCCGCGCGGCGCGGTCGCTCAGGATGTGTAGAGAGACGGGGTAGGTCGGCCGGCCGTGGCCCGCGTGGAAACCACGTGGGTCCGAAAGGAGCCACCCGACCGTGCCGTCACCTGTCCTCTCCGGCGGCCGCGTAAAAGGCCTCCGGTGCTCGGTGCAGGGACGGGACGAGCGCGGGCGACCGGCTGGCGGCGCGCCGGACTACTCGGCGAACTCGTCGACGCCGCGGGCCGGGTAGCCGACCACGAGGTCGATGCCGGCGTCGCGGAGGTCGTCGATTCGCCGGCGCACGTCGGCCACGGAGCCGATGAGCGCGTAGTCGCGCGAGGCCTTCAGGAGCACCTCGCGGGCGCGGCCCTCGGCCGAGGCGTCGGTCGCGGCGTCGTCGGGGAGCGCGCGAGCGACGGGGCGACGGCGAGAGACGTACGCGCCGACGGCGTCGAGAATCTCGTCGTCGTCGTCGGTGAGGGCGGTCGGGGCGTAGACCGCGATTTCGCCGTCGAAGCCGGCGGCCCGGAGCGCCCGAACGTCCCTACGGGTCGACCGCGAGAGGAGTTCGTACTGGGTGCCGCCGGCGGCGAGGGCGATTCGTTCGATGCCCTCGGTGCCGACCCACGCGTCGGGCGCGCGCTCTCTCGCGGCGCGGAGACGGGGCGCGACCGCACGGCGCGCCTCGTCGTCGGTCAGATACGCGCCGTGGCCGGCCACGAGCACCTGCCGAATCCCGTCGGGGAGCCACTCGTACAGCGAGTCGTCGCCGAGCGGGTCGAAGCCGTCGGCGCGGACCGGCGTGGTCAGTCGAATCTCTTTTTCGGCCGCGAGTTCGCGAAGCACGTCCTCGTCGGGGAGTCGCTCGCGGCCCTCGTAGTCGATAGCCACGATGTCGAGCGGGACCGACAGCGCCTCGCGCACGTCGCACTCGGCGGGCTTGAGTGCGACAGCGTCCAGACCGGCTTTCGAGACCGCACGCTCGGCGGTCAACATACTATCACCACAGAACTTTCAGTACCGTCGCGGAACGCGATCCATCGTCTGTGCGACCATGTGAGAACGGATAGCGCGGAGGAGGGCAAAACCCTGTCGGTGACGGCGATGATAGCTCTCCCGACGACGTTTATATACCCCGTTTCGAAGCGGCGGCGAGCGGCGTCGAATCGCGTGACGACTCGTCTCACGGCGGAATACCGATGGTTCGTCCGTCGTACTGCCACGATTGTATTCAGGACGCAATTCTAAACTCGAAGTAGTAGTCGAAAATGAATCGTGACAGTCTCAGACGCCCGTTTTCGGTGATTCCCAGTTCTATAGATTCGGAAATCGCGTCGCCGTTATATGGGGTTCGCGGCCGACGATTCAGATGTAAGGTGAACCGAGATGGCCGCTAACGCACAAATCGAGATGCTGGGGAACAGGATGGACTTCGACTACTCGCGGGGCGTCACGGGCTACGTGCTCGTGTTGACCCGCCTCATCACCGGTTACTGGTTCCTCCACGCGGGCTGGGGGAAGATAACCGGTGAAGCGTTCAACGCCGGCGGCTACCTCGCGAACGCCCCCGCCGCCTCGCCGCTGCAGGGCTTCTTCGCGTGGGCCGCCGCGACTCCGTGGCTCCTCGACCTCACGAACATCATGGTTCCGTGGGGCGAGTTCCTCATCGGTCTCGGGCTCATCGTGGGGGCACTCGTCCGGCTCGCCGCCTTCTTCGGCGGCGTCCTGATGGTGTTCTTCTACCTCGGGAACGCCGACTGGGGCCACGGTCTCGTCAACAGCGACCTGTTCGGGCTGATGATGTTCGCCATCGTCGGCACCCTCGCGGCGGGCCGTATCCTCGGCCTCGACGCCATCATCGAGAAGATGGAGTTCGTCCGCCAGCGCCCCGCGCTCAAGTACCTCCTCGGCTGAGGAGGTACTCGGGGGGCGGAAAGGGAGTTGTCGCGGGGGCGACGACACGCTGACGCTGTTTTTCGGAACTGACTCAGGCACCGCGAGCGGGCGCGCCGGGGGCAGTGCGCCGAGGAGAACGAGACGCCGAGCGGGGACGCTACACCGGGTAGTCGGCGTCGGGGTCGACCACGCGGTCGACCTCCTCGGGGGCGCGCCAGTCGGTCGTGAGTTCGAGCAGTTGCACGAGCATCCGCCCGGTCGCGCCCCAGACGGTGTAGCCGTCGACGTGGAAGAAGTGGAGTCGAATCTCGCCGTACTGCGGGTGGTCGCGGCGCTCCGACTCGTAGTTCGCGCGGTCGGTCAGGTCGCCGACCGCGAGCACCGCGATTTCGGCCACCTCGCGCTGGTCGGGTTCGTACTCGCGGTCGGGTACCGTGGCGACGAACGGGGAGACGGCGTAGTCGGTCACGGTGAGGATGTCGTCGAGTCGGCCGTGAAAGGCCGCCTCCTCGGGCCGGAGCCCGATTTCCTCGTTGGACTCGCGGAGCGCGGTCGCCCGCAGGTCGGCGTCGCTCGGCTCGCGCCCGCCGCCGGGGAAACTCATCTGGCCCGGATGCTCGCCGAGGTGGTCGGCGCGCTTGGTAAACAGGATGTGCGGCCGCTCGTCGCGGAACACGACGGGAGCGATGACGGCCGCCCGCCGGCCCGCGTCGACGGTCACCGGTTCGTGTCGGGTGACGCCCGCGAGGTCCATCGTCACGATTCGTAAAGAGATGCCGAGACTTAGGCCTGCCCCTCCGCGTCCAGCGCGGCGTCGAGGCGCTCGCGAATCGACCCGACGTCGGTGTCGGCCCACGCTTCGAGGTCGTACGTCACGTCCAGCAGGCGAGCGATTTCGTCGTCGTCTCCCGTCTGCACCGCGCTCGCGGCCGCCGCGCGGAGACGGCTTTCGACCTGCGTCGCCAGTTCGTCCCGCGGCACCTCGCGAGTGGGGTAATCGAGGATGTGCGGCAGGTCCTCCGCCCGGTCGGGGAGCGTCGGAAACGCCATCGGCCCGACCGTCAGGAGTTCCGCGTCCGTCTCGTCGTCCTCGTAGGGGACGAGGTAGTAGGCGTCGACCGCGTCGGAAATCGCGTCCGAGAGGGCGTCGCCGTCGGTCTCGCGGCCCTGTTTGAACGCGAGTTCGTCCAGCGCGGTCTCCAGTTCCTCGCGGGTGAGCGCGCCGAAGAGGTCGACGACGCCCGCGAGGTCGTCGTAGGTCGCCTCGCTCATCGGCCCGCAGCCTCCCGCACGTCGTCGAGGTCGTCGCTCGCGGCCGCGAGCACCGCGTCGGGCGACAGCGACGTGTCCCGCCACGCCGGGAGCCGCGTGTCCTCGCCGGGCTTCGAGATGGCCTCGGCGTAGGTGGCGACCTGCTCGCGCTCGTCCGCCCGGTCGTAGTCGAACCCGTTGAACGCGGCGTCGGCCGCGTACTGCTCGACCAGTCTGTTCCCGGCCTCGCGGTAGCGCTCCGCGAGCGTGTCGAACTCGACGCTCCCGCCGTGTTCCACGACGGCCCGGAGGAGCGTCCGCCCGACCGACTCGCTCATGTCCGAGAGGCCGGTCGGCCCGCTCACGGAGCGGTGGTCGTGTTCGTACTCGCCGAGGTCGACCTGCGCGCTCCGGTCGAAGCCGGCGCGGGCGAAGGCGTCGCCGAGGGTGCCGACTTCGAGGCCCCACTTCCGCGGCGACCGCATCCGCAACGCGAGGTCCGAGGTGGCAGCGAACTCCCCCGCGAGGGCGTACCGGAACGAGTCGAGATACCGGACGATGGGCGCGTCAGTCTCGTCCTCGAGCGCCCGGACGAGCGGGGCGTAAAACAGCCTGAACAGCCGGCCGTAGAGCCGCCCCTCCTCGACGCGGGCGTAGTAGCCCTTCGAGAAGTCGTGGCCGTGCGCGAGCGGAAACAGGAGCCGCGGGACGTAGCGCTCGTCGTAGGTCTTCGTGTCCGCGTCGTGGACGACGACGTACTCCTCGCGGGCGGCGCAGCCGAGCGCGAGCCACACGTCGCGGCCCTTGCCCCGCTCGCCGTCGAGGCCGTGGGAGTCGAGGAGGTCGGCGACGCGGGGGCCGTCGCACCACAGCACGTCGAGCGGCAGGTCGTACTCGTCGAGCCAGTCGGCGAACGGGGCCACCCGGTCGGCGGGCGCGCGGAGGGGGACGACAACCCGCGCCGGCGAGAGCGACTCCAGCGTCGAGAGCACCCGCTCGGCGGCGAGGCCGGCGTACTCGCGCTCCGTCATCGGCACGACCACGGCGGCGCGGTCGGTCGGGGCGTCGGGGACCGAACCGGAGAGGTCGTGGAGCGTCGTGACCCGCTCTTGTACGTACTCCATCGTGTCGGTCGAGGGACCGGGCGAGCAAAAGTGCGGCGAGAGCCGAGCCGGCTACCGGCTTCGCTCCGGGAGCGGCCGGGCGGTCCGGAGGGTCAGTTCGGGATGCGCCCGGCGCGCTGGAAGGCGATGAGGCCCGTGACGACGACCGCCAGCCCGACCGAGAACCAGAAGAACACCTCGTCGAACGCGTAGCCGAAGTCGGTCAGGGTGCCGACCACGCCCGACCCGCTGGCCTGGAATATCATCATGCCGAACGAGTACACCGAGTAGGCGCTCCCGCGGCTCTCGTCGGGCAGCGTGTCGAGCAGGTAGGCGTCGAGCGCCGGAAAGAGGCTGTGGATGACGTAGCCGACGACCGCGGTGACGACGAGGAGGCCGACGAGGCTCGTCGTCACGGTCAGGACGAACACCGAGACGACGAAGGAGACGAGCACGCCGAGGATGTACGGGATGCGCGGCAGCTTGTCGGCGAGCCGCCCCGAGAGGAAGAACGCCGGCACGCCCGCGCCGAAGATGACCGTCAGCATGTTGCGCGCCGTCGTCGCCGGCAGTCCCTTCGACACCATGTACAGCTCGTAGAAGTTGAACAGGCCCTGCCAGACGAAGCCGGTGAAGCCGAGGATGACGATGCCGGTGAGGATGACGCGCCACTCGCTCCGGGCCGCGCCGAGGAGGTCGCGGTCGGCCGCGCCCGCGTCGGGGAGGTCGGTCGAGCGGGCCGTGAAAAAGAGCGCGAGGGTCACGACGGCGGCCGCGAGGCCGACGCAGACGAAGACGAGTTGCCACGCCGCGGAGACGAACGGGAGCCGGGGGACGAGGTCGGGACCGACCGCGAGGACGAGCGTGACGAAGGGGGCGACGCCGACGGCCGCGAGCTGGCTGGCGGTGCCGTGGATGCCCATCGCGCGGCCGACGCGGTCGGGGAACAGCTCGCTCACGAGCGGGTTGGCGGCGACGAAGTACGCGCCCGAGGCGAGCCCCATCGAGACCGCGCCGACCATCAGCGTCTCGACGGTGGTCGCGCTGGCGGTCACGCCCGAGGCGACGACGAGGACGACGCCGGTCCCGAGCACCACGCGGTGTCTCGGAAC
The DNA here is from genome assembly GCF_000336775.1 of Haloferax gibbonsii ATCC 33959. Taxonomy (GTDB): domain Archaea; phylum Halobacteriota; class Halobacteria; order Halobacteriales; family Haloferacaceae; genus Haloferax; species Haloferax gibbonsii. The sequence goes on from NZ_AOLJ01000011.1 coordinate 172,579, forward strand.
GCGGGTGAGCAGCCAGCCGGTGGGCACGCGGAGGACGGCGCTCCCGAGCCAGACGAGGGTGGCGACGATGCCGACGGTGGCGCGGTCGACCGCGAAGAACGTGATGAACTCCCCGAGAAGGGGTGCGAAGACGACCCGCGCGAGGTTGACGAGCAGCACCATCCCGCAGAGCGTTCCGAAGAGGCGGCCACGTGACACGGACGGAACCGCGCGCCGCGGGGTCACAACACTTTCGACTGAGCGGGGTCGTCGGCGCGTCGTGCGGGCGAAAACGGGGGTTCGTCGTCGGGTTTTTATGTTCGTTGCACAAACGGACACCTATGAAGACAACGCGGAAGGGGCTTCGAGACGGGGAGTTGGAGAAGGATACCTACGGACGACTGACCTGTTCCGAGTGCGGCGAGTCGCTGAAGAAGAAAAACGACCCGGACGAGGTGTTTTCCCTCCGCATCTGCGCCGACTGCGGGCGGGAGTGGAAAGAACTCAGATAAGACGAACCGACCGACAGCGGACGCCCGACGGGAACCGGCGGCCGCTCACTCGAACACCGAATCGAACGTCCGCGCCCCGAGGGGGTCGAACGTGCCGGCCGCGATGTTCTCCGCGACGTGTGCTACCGACGACGCGCCGACGAGCGCCGCGGTCACGCCGGGCGCGCTCCGCGAGAAGTTGAGCGCCCGCTGGGCCGCCGTGTCACCGGCGAGCACCGAGTTCACCGACGCCGGAATCTCCGTCGCGAGGTCGCCCTGCGCGAGGCTGGCGCTCGTGAAGGCGTGCAGGCCGTGCTCGTGGGCGTACCAGAGCGCGCTCATCGCCTCGCCCGCGTCGGTGTCGTGGGCCTCGACGGTGAACGCGTCGGCCATCACGACGTTGAACGGGAGCTGAATCGCTTCGAGCGAGTGCTCGTCGTTGCCGACGGTGTCGGCCGCGCGCTCGGCCCGACGGACGAGTTCGGGGAGCGACAGGTACGCGTCGTGGTCGGGCGCGACCCGGAGCGCCTCCCACGTGGCGACGCCGTAGCGACCGATGTCGGCGGCGGCGACCCGGCGTTCGAGCACCTCGAAGGCGGCCTCGATTCGGTCGTACACCGTCTCGCGGTCGGCGACGGCCAGTTGCGTCTCGGGGTTGTGCAGGTAGTAGCAGTCGACGTGGTCCAGTCCGGTCAGGTCGAGCGACCGGTCGACCATCTCGTCGACGAAGGCGGGTGCGATGGTGTGGCTGCCGTGGGCGAGTTCGTCCGGGTCGGCGAGGCCCGCGTCGAGGACCGTCTCGCGGACGTACGCGCCGGGGTCGTCGGGGCGCTCGCGGTCGAAGGGGACGAACCCGGCCTTCGAGGCGACGACGACGGCGTCGCGGTCGACGTCGGCCCCGCGGACCGCGTCGCCGACGACCCGCTCGGCGCGGCCGTGACGGTAGTTTGACGCCGTGTCGACGAGGTTGACGCCGTGTTCGAGCGCGGAGACGAGCGACTCGCGGTAGCGGTCGTCGACCGCGTCGGTCGGCTCGCCGAGGTAGGTCCCGATGCCGATACTGGAGACGACGCCGGGGCCGAACCGGCGGTAGAAGGTGCGGCCGAAACTGTCACCGAACCGGTCGCGGTAGGCCCACGTCGCCCGTCCTGTAGCCATGGGCGGGGCTACGGCTGCCGACGGTTAAGGGCCACCGGTCCGGGTTCGGAGGCGGCCGCCTGCGAGTCAGATATCGCCCGACAGCGCCTCGAACACGTGTTCGATGAGTTCGTCGCGGGCGATGGACTCGCCGTTGCCGCCGTCGGTGACGGCGTCGGGGCGGATTATCTGGCCGCCGCCCATCCGGGCGTGGCCGCCGGCGCTCGCCCCGCGGTAGTGGTCGAGGGCGGCCTCCAGCGTCCGACCCATGTGAACCCGGTCGTCGCGGGAGCGACCCGAGAGGTAGACGTTGCTCTCGCGCTCGCCGCAGACGACCGCCGCGGTGACGCCCTCGAGTTGGATGAGTTCGTCGGCCGCCTGCGGGATGGCGTCGACGTTCGAGATGGTGCCGATGTCGGCGACCGCGAAGGGACCGCGCACGTCGCGGCCGGCGATGGCTCGGGCCTTCGCCTCCAGCACCTCGCGGGAGACCTCGGGATTGGCGATGCGGTCGAGGTGGTCCTCGTTGACGCCGGGAAAGAGGAAGCCGGCGGCGTCGAAGTCGGCGGCCGAACAGCCCGCCGTGAGGTGTTTGGTGTCCGTGAGAATCCCGTAGACGAGGCCCGTAGCGACCTGCGAGGGGACGGTGTACGAGGCGTTCACCTCGCTGGCGTGCATGTCCGGCGGGACGGGCTTCGCGCCCACGTCGCGGAAGTACTCGGCGATGATGCTCGAACACGCGCCGTAGTCGGTGCGCACGTCGGTGAACACCTCGCCGGTCCCGTCGCCGGGGTGGTGGTCGACGACGGCGTAGGGGAGAACGCCCTCTGCCCCCGCGAAGCCGCGAGGCGCGTTGTGGTCGACGAGGACGACCGCCTCGGCGGCGAGGTCGCTCACGTGGTCGATAGGGTCTAAGTCGAGGTCGAGAACGGTGCGAAACGCGCGATTTTCCTGGTGTCGAATCTGGCCGGCGAACTGGATGGTCGGTGTGGTACCGACCTGTTCTGCGAGACAGGCCACGCCGATCGCCGCGGCCATGGCGTCGGGGTCCGGGTTCGGGTGCATGAGGACGGCGACCTCGTCGACGTCCTCCAGCGCCTCGGCGAAGCGCGTGCCCATCGGCCGCTTGAAGCGAATCGCGGCGTAGACGACGAGCGAGAGGGCACCGAGCGCGACGACGAGCGCCGCCGCGATTTCGGGGTGCGCGCGCACGAACGAGTCGATAGACTCGAAGATAGCACCCGTGTCGAACTGCCCCACCGGACCGAACATACACAACACGACCGGGGCCTACCGTATGAATATTCCCCCTAATCGAGTTGTCCTGAGTGACAGAATTTCGGGGATTCGAACCTGTCGCCCCCCGAATACGCTCAGTCGTCGCCGGCCCGGTAGGCGTCGATTGCCGCCCGGTAACCCTCGCGATACGTCGGATACGTGAACGAATAGCCGAGGTCGCGGAGGCGGTCGTTCGAACAGCGCTTGCTCGTCAGGATGCGGCGACGGGCGGCCTCCGAGAGGTCGCCGACGTCGAGGCGTTCTTCCTTCGTGCGCTTCTCCGGACGCGGCACGCCGCACTCGTCGGCCAGCCAGTCGGCGAACTCGTGTTTCGAGACGGGTTCGTCGTCGACGACGAGGACGGTGTCGTCGCGGGCGCGGTCGGTTTCGAGGAGGTACGCGACGACGCCCGCGGCGTCGTCCCGGTGGACCATGTTGAGGTAGCCCGCGGTGACCGGGCCGTTCAGGTAGCGTTCGAGCCGGTAGCGGTCGGGGCCGTAGAGCCCGGCGAACCGGGTGACCGTTCCCTCGATTCCACGCTCGGCGGCGTGCTCGCGGGCGACGCGCTCGGCCTCCGCGAGGACGCGCGTCTTGTCGGTCGTCGGGTCGAGCGGCGTCGACTCGTCGACGAAGTCGCCGCCGTGGTCGCCGTAGACCCCCGTGCTCGACGTGTAGACGAGGCGCTCTGGCGGCGAGTCGCGGGCGGCGAACTGGTCGATTGCCGTTCGGAGACCCTCGACGAAGACGGTCCGGGCGGCGTCGGCCCCGCGGCCGCCGGAACTCGCGGCGAAGACGACGTGGTCCACGTCGGGGACCGACGCCAGCGAGTCGGCGTCAGTCACGTCGGCGCGGACCGCTTCCGCGCCGGTCGCTTCGACGGCGGCGAGGCCGTCGTCGGAGCGGCGGACGCCCCACACGTCGTGGTCGTCGGCGACGAGCGTGCGTGCGAGTTCGAGGCCGACGTAGCCGCAGCCGAGGATGGCGACTCTCATCGTTCGTTTCGGACGGCGATGACGTGGTGGATGGCGGCCAGTTCGTTCAGCGTGGCGGCCGTGCGCCCCTCGATTGCCTGTTGAATCTCCTGTCCGGAGAGGTCGAGGTCGACCTCGGCCGCGAGCGTGTCGACGTCGAGGATGCCGCTCGTCATACCCATGAGGAGGTGGTCGCGGAACTCCCAGACGATGGCGTCGGCGTCGGGGTTGCCGTCGGCGAGTTCGAGGACCGCGGCGGCCTGTTCGAGCGTGAGGTCCAACACGCCGTTCGAGAGCGCGGCTTCCGAGACGCCGGCGGCCTCGGCGGCCGTCTCCGACCCGGCGGCGTCGACTGCGCGGCGAATCTCGTCCTCGTAGGCGGCTCGCAACTCGTCTGCCGAGAGGGTTCCGGGCTCCGCGGCGGCGTCGTGCAACATACACCGCGATTCGGCGTTCCGGCGGCAAAACGGTTGCCACTCGGGTCGTATTGGCGGCTACCCGTCCGCATGGCAGTCGCCCGCGACGGTGCATCCCGGTCCGCCTGCCCAGCCCTCGGAGCGCTCGTCCGCGTCGCCGTCGATGTCGCCGACGCCGACGCCCGACGGGGGCACCGCGACGACGATTGTCGTCTCAACGTCGAACGTGACGCGGTCGCCGTGGCCGACCGTCTCCGCGACGCCGTCGCCGTCCCAGTCGAGAGCGACGGTCGAGCCGTCGCGGGCGTACGTGAGGGATTCGGCGTCGCCGCGGGCGTGGACGCGGAACTGCGCGAACTCGCCGGCGACTTCCACGTCCCAGACGTTGACCGTCGCGTACCAGTACCCCGGGACGGGCGCGACGGGCATCCCGGCGGGGACGCGCTTGAACGACGTGTCGAAGCGGGAATCGAGCGTGTCGTTCACGCGGTCGGTGACCGCCTTCTCGGTGGCGCTCATCGCCGCGTCGGTCGCCGTGTCGGCGACGGCCTGCTGACGGGCGGTCCGCGTCGTCTCGACGGTCCGGTTCGTGAGCCGCTGTGGGACCGTGGTCGAGCGGTCCCGGCGGACGGTTCGGAACGCCTCGTCGAGGCGGCGTTCGAGAAGGTCGGCCTCGACGGTTCCCGTGCCGGCGGCCTCGACGGCGATTGCGCGGGCCGCGGAGCCGTTCGTCACCGCCAGCGCCCGGTGGGCCGGGTCGTCCCACTCGCCGAGCGCGCGCTCCAGAATCCGCTGGCGCTCCGTCATCGAGCGGTCGGTGTGCGCGCGGAGCGTGTCTCTGGCGGCCTCTTCGGCGGGAACCGTCGACCGGTCGACCGCGATTTCGAGCCTGTCGCGCCGGTCGGCGAGCGTCTCGTTCGTGCCGTTCGTCGCCGCGAGCGTCGAGTCGGCGGCGAGGAGAGCGCGGGCCGCGACGCGGAGCGGGACGCGGCGGTTCGCGCCGAACACCGGTTCGAGGACGGTGTCGGCGGCGTCGCCGTAGGGGAGCGTGAACAGGTTGGTGTTGCGGGCGACGAGCGGGTGGTAGGTGCCGCCGCGGGAGACGGTCGGCATCGCGGACCCCGAGAGGCCGCCGAGCGAGAGGTACATCGGGTCCGCGTCGGGGACGAATCGGACGCCGGTTTCGTTGTCGGTTCCGTTCGCGCCGTCCGCTCGCGTCTCGCCGAGCGTCGCGCGAGCGACCTCCTCGGCGCGGACCGCCTCCGAGAGCGACCCGAGGTTCGCGTCCGTACTCGCGTCGTCGGCCGCGCCGGTCGCCGCCGCGGTCCGGTTCGCCCGGCGGTCGAGCGCCGCCAGCACGCGGTCGAGGTACGCGGCGCGAACCGCGACGCGCGCCCGGTCGGAGACGCCGTCGTAGGCGGCCGGGACACCGACGAGTTCGGGACGGTCGGCGCGGAGTCCGGCGGCGAGTTCCGCGGCGGGGTTCACCTCGCCCGCGGCGACCCGCCGAGCCGACACCGTCACACTGCGGTTTTTGACGCGGTCGGCGAGCGCGACGAGGTCGGAGCGAATCCAGCGGTCGAGGCCGGGAGCCATCGGTGCGGTCGTCTGCTGTCGGGCGGGCGCGTCGCCGTCGGCGACGTCGCGGGCGAGGTCGTCGAAGCCGCCGCGAGTCGCAACCGCGTCTTCGGCCGCGTCCGCGGCCGCGGCGAAGTTCTCGCCGTCGAGCGCGCCGCCGGGTTCGACCGCCGGGTCGAGAGGTCGTTCCGGGGCGGACACGGCGGCCGGGTCCACGACGGCCGCGAGGTCGACGCGCGTCCTCGTCTCCGTCGTTTCTTCGGTGTGGAACGTCTCGTTGCCCCGACGCCACGTCCGAGTGGTCGTCTCGCTCGTCGTCACGATGCGGGAGCCGGCGTCGACGACGACGGTATCGGCTTCGAGCGCCGGCGTTCGCGTCGCCATCGTCTCGACCGACGACGCCGTCTCGGTCGCGGTGTCGACGAGTTCCCACTCGGTTCCGAGGTCGACCGGCGGGTCGTCGCTGTGGGCGACGACGGTCGCGTCGGCTTCGATTGCGACGGTGGCGCGATGGGCGTCCGCGACCACGTCGTCGGAGGCGGGCGCGTCGCCGTGGCCGTCGACGAGACCGACCAGCGCGTGGTCGGCCGCAGAGCCGACGGAGGCGTCGATGGTCCGGTTCGTCGGAATCTCGTTCGCGACCGACTCGGCGGACGGGTTCGGTGCGGGAAGCGCGTTCGCCAGTTCGGGCGCGGCCGGAACGCCGGTCTGCGAGAGCAGGCTCCGGGCACCGGCGTGGACGGCGGCGCGCCCGGTCGCCCCGCGAGCATCGGCGTCGGTAGTTCCGAACGCCTGCTGTTCGGCGAGCAGGACGCCGGCGTTCGTCGCCAGCGCCGCGTGGTCGTTCGAGACGACGTTGTCCACGGGCGCGCCGGCGTACTGGCTCCAGCCGCGGGACCACGCCGAGACCCACAGCGCGGTCGTCACCGTCGCGTCGAGCGTGCCGCCGTCCAGCGCGTTCGCGTCGAGGCGGCGCTCGAAGGCCTCGGTTCGGTCGTGGAGCGCGAGGACGGGCGTCCGGACGCCGACCGTCGCGGTGACGGACTCGGCGGCGACCGTGCGACCGCCGCGAGCGACCTCGACCGAGACGTTCTCGACGGTCGCGACGAGGACGGTCCCGTTCTCGCGGCCCGAAATCGAGACGCGGTCCATCGCGTCGCGGAGGGCCGACTCGTTCGTCGGTCGCGGCAGGGTTGCGGTCGCGTTCACGTCGCCGCGGGCGACGGAGACGGCCCGAAGCCGCTCCGTCGCGGCGAGCGCGATGCGGAGTCTGAGGTAGTCGCGGAAGGGACGCTCGTCGGAGAGCAGTCGCCCGACGGTCGTGTTCGCGGGCGAGGTGACGGGGTTCGCCGCGGCCTCGCGCGCCGCGTCTCCGACCGCCGCGCGGACGGCGGCGTCGGCCTGTGCGGTCGCGCGGTCCATCGCGTCGTCGACGCGGCGGTCGGCAACGGGGTCGTGAGCCGAGAGCGCGCCGGAGAACGTCGCGCTCCCGACGAGGAGCAACACGCCGAGCAGGGCGAAGGGCACTCGACCGCGGTCGTCGTCGGCGAGCCTCACGCCGACCACGTCCTGACGACGACAGTGACGCGTCCGACGGAGACCGCTTCGGCGGCGGCGCGCGGGGTGTCGTACCGGGCGCGCATCGCGTCGGCGAAGCGCGGAGCCAGCGCGGCCGCGAGGTCGGCGTTGGCGGCGCGGGTCTCCTCGCGGGCGACTTCGGGCGCGACGGAGGCGTTCACCAGCGCGCCGGCTCGTTCGTACCGGTGGGTCATCAGCGTCGAAACCGGCTCGTCGCCGCGGAGCGCGAGGCGGGCGAGCGCGGGCGGGAACAGCCCGGCGACGGTCCGGTTCGCAGCGACGCGAGCGACGGCGTCGAAGCCGTCGTCGCTGGCGGCGACAGCGTCTTCGCGCGCCGCGGGGAACCCGCTCGGCACGTCGAGCGTCGCGGAGTGAACCGTTTCCGAGGACGGCGGTTCGGGTCCGAGGGCGTCGGTCGCGCGGACCGGCGAACCGGGGAACGGCGTCCACGCGACGGCGACGGAGACGCCGCGAGTCGGGAGTTCGGACGCGACGCGGGCGGCGGCCCGGGCCCGGAAGTCGTCGCGGGCGCTGGTCAGGCGAACGCCGTCGACGGTCACCGCCCCGAGTGTCGCGCGGGCGAGGAGGCCGGCGAGGCTGCCGTGCGCGGTTCGGTCGAGTTCGCGGGCGTCGACGCCGCCGGCATCGAGGAGCGACGGGTCCGCGGCCTCGACGCCGGGGGCGAGCGAGTAGGTGACCGTCGCGGTGCTCGTCGCCAGCGACGAGGCGACCCCGTCGGCGTCGATAGCGGCGGTGTCACGGCCGACTCCGGTGTCTGCGCCGGCGTCCGCGGTGACGACGAGACCGATGCTCGCGGTCACGAGCAGCAAGCAGACGGTCACGTCGAAGACGAGGTCGGTCATCGCCACACCTCGACGCGGAGCGTCCCGAAGCCGACGCGACCGGGTTCGACGCGAACGCTGACCCGAGTCGAATCGGCGTCGGCGTCGGTAGGCGCGGCGGGGCCGACGGCGCGGCGGTCGCCGTCGACCGCGACGACGACGCGGCAGGAAAACCCGTCCGGACAGGCGTCGAGCGCGTCCGAGAGCCGGGAGCTGACGACCACGCCGGAGTCGTCGACGAGGGCGGACTCGACGTTCGACAGCGTCGCCGGCGCGAGGTCGCGGTCGGTCGTCGGTAGCGAGTCGTCGAGGACCGTCGCGTAGCCCGAGATGGCCGCGCAGACGACGAACAGCGCGGTCAGCGCGGCGACCGGCGAGGTCTGCGCCCTACGCCGAGACGACGGTGACATCGGTTCCCTCCCAGGTGACGTGGCGGACGACGAGCGGTTCGCTGGCGGGCCGCCACGAGGCGTTCCGGTCGCGTGCGGTCTCGGCCGCGGCGGCGAACGCGGCGGGCGAGTCGAAGACGGCGCTCGGGGACGCGCCGGCGGCGACCGACCCGAGTCGGGAGTCGGGCGTCGCCGGCGTCACCGGGCCGAAGGCGAACGCGGCGTGCGCCGCGCCGCCGTCGTTGCGGAGGCCGATTCGGTGCGAGCCGATGCGGACGGCGTCGGCGTCGAGTTCGTGTTCGGCGGTCGCGTCGTACTCGGCGACGGCCACGGCGTCGACGGCGTCGGCGACTCCCGAGGCGTCGGGAGCGGGCGTCGTCGGGAGGCCGGCGACCGTCCCGACGAGGACGGTCGCGGCCACCGAGAGCGCGGCCCACGTGTAGAGCGTATCGAGCGGTGCGTCGAGCATAGACCGGGGTGGTCCCGTCCGGGTATATAAACCTCAGCACGGGACGGCGACGGAAACGGAACCGGTGACGAGCGTCCCGAGGACCGCGACTCAGACGAGCGTCCCCGCGGCGGCGAACGCGACTGCGAACGTCGTCGTCGCCGAGACGAGCGCGCGGCCGACGCGGGAGGCCACGAGGTGACGGTCGAGACCGTGTTCGACGCCGACCGAGAGCGTCGTCAGGATGACCGCCGAGAGGAGGACGTACGCGCCGACGGCCAGCCCGAGGTCGGCGGTCGAAAGCGGCGTCGCGACGGCCGTCTGGTCGAGCGTCTTCGCGGGGGCCATCCCGTCGGCGAGCGCGACGGTCGCACCGGCGACGAGCGGCCCGAAGACGGCGGCCGTGTTCGACAGCGTCTCCGTGACCGAGGCGAGTTCGCGGCGGGCCTCGGCGTCGAGTCGGGAGAGCGCCGAGAGCTGGTCGGCCATCGAGACGATTGCGCGACCGGCGGGTCGACCCTCGCTGGCGGCGAGGCCGAGGAGCGTCGCCACGCCCGCGACGCGGGGGCTCGGCGTCGATTCGAGGACGCCGTACTCGCCGCGGAACGACTCGACGACGCCCACTCGGAGGCGACGCTGGACGCCGACGGCCTCTTCGAGCAGGTCGCCGGTTTCGCCCGGGACCGAGGTGGCCGCGCGGGCGAGCGCGGATTCGACGGCCTCGCCCTCGCCGACGGCGCGACCGACGAGGTAGAGCGCGTCGGAGAGGCCGTCTTCGACCGCGCGGACGCGGGCTCTGAGCGCCACGACCGGGCGGGCCGCGACGAACAGCGCGGTTCCGGTTCCGATGCCGACGGCGGCGAGCGGCGCGAGCCACGGCGCGACGAGCGCGTCGGCGGCGACGAAGCCGATGATTCCGGCGACTGCGCCACCGGCGACGCCGAGAGCGCGGTGGTCGTCGACCGCGGGGTGAGACGCGTCGACCGAGAGCGGCGCGAACGCGACCGGCCGCCGAACGAGCACCCATCCGACCGCGGCGAGGAGACAGGCGGGAAGCGCCACGTCGTAGACGAAGGCGACGTGCCCGGCGGTGACGCCGACGCCGGCGACGCGGGCGGCCGGGAGCGCGCCGACCAGCGCGAGCGGGAGCAGGACGCCGAAGGCGTAGACCGCCGTCACCGGCCCGCGGACGGAGCCGACGAAGTCGGCGAGGCGGTCGCGGGTGCCCTCGCGGACGACCTCGTGGGCCCGGTCGAGCGCCCGGTCGCGCTCGCCGGCGGGAACGTCGGCGGCGGTCTGCAGGAGCGCAGTCGAGCGGTCGAGCGCCGGGAACCACGTGCGCCAGGCGTCGGCGAACTCGGAGAGCCCCGCCGTCGGCGTCCCGCGGGCGCGGTCGACGTGTGCGGCGAGCGAGGCCGAAAGCGGGTCGTCGCCGCCGTGCGCGGCGAACGCGCTGGCCCGCTCGACCGAGGGCTCGATGCGCATCCGGAGCGCGATACGGCCGACGAGTTCCGGCGCGTTCCCGAGCGCCCGCGTCCGGCGGAGCGTCGCCAGCCAGACCGGGAGCGTGTGAATCGCGTGGGCCGCACCGAGCGCGGCCGCGAGCGCGACGAAGACGACCGTGACGGTCGGGAGTCGAGCGAGATGGGCGACCAGTCCGCCGAGTAGCCCGGCGGGAAGCGACGAGCCGTAGCCCGCGGCGACGACCGTCTCGGGGGCGAGATTCGAGCCGAGAAACGCGAGCGACCGACGAAGGTCGTCGCTCGGCTCGGCGTCGATTGAGTCGGGCGAGAGCCGCGCGAGCGTCGTCGCGGCCGAGTGAAGTATCCGAGTCGAAGCGGAGTCCGCTCCCGCTCCCGTGCTCGTGGCCGTGTCCGGACTCAGCATCCCGAACCACGCTCCGCGCGGGCCGCGGCGATGTCGTCCGGCGTCGTTCGTCCCGTGTCAGCCAGCGATTCGAGACGCGCAGCGCGAGCGTCGAGCGCGTCGAGTACGTCCGCGTACGACTCGTCGGGACGGGCCACGGACTCGACCGCGAGGCTGTCGCCGCGCGCGACCGACCCCGTCGGTTCGAGGGTGCGTCCGTCGTGTTCGAACAGCGTCTCGAACGTCGCGTCGTCGCCGACGGGCCGGACCTCCTCGACGCGTGCGACCCGGTGAGCGTTCGCGCGCTCGCAGGTGACGACGAGGTCGGTCGCGGCGAACGACGACGCCGGGACGCCGAGGTCGGAGACGACGCGCTCGCGCACGTCGGCGGCCCCGTCGCCGTGAATCGTTCCGAGGACCGCGTTGGCGTTCGCCCCGACGCGCATCGCCTCGTAGAGGACGGCGGCCTCCTCCCCCCGGACTTCGCCGAGGGCGAGCGCGCCGTCACCCAACCGGAGCGCCGCGTGAAGCGCCTCCTGCGGCGTCGGTTCGGGGCCGCCGGTCGTGTCGGTTCGGAGCGTCTGCACGTCGCGGTCGGCGTCCAGCAGGTTCGACGCCGGAAGCTCCGGCGTGTCCTCGATGAGCACCGTGCGAACGTCGCGCGGGAGTTCCCACAGGAGCGAGCCGAGGAACGTCGTCTTGCCGGCCCCGCGCGACCCGGCGACGAGGACCGAGGCACCGCGTTCGACCGCGAGCGAGCAGAGCGCCGCGGCCTCGGCCGAGAGCGTCCCGTTGGCGACGAGCGCGGGGAGCGTCAGCGGCGTCTCGTCGTGGCGGCGGAACGCGAAGCCGAGGCCGTCGCTGGCGGGCGCGGTCACGCCCGCGACCCGAACGGTCGCGCCGCCGGCCTCGACCACGGTGTCGAGCGTCGGGTCGGCGCGGGAGAACGACGCGCCGCTCACGCGACGCAGGCGGGAGGCGAGCGACTCCGCCCCGCCGGGGGCGAGGCGGACGTTCGTCGGCATCGAGACGCCGCCGGCGACGACGCGAATCGGGTTCTCGTCGGCGGGCGTCGAGACGTACACGTCCGAGACTGCGGGGTCGGAAAACAGGTCGTCGAGGACGCCGTGGCCCGCGGTGTGCTTCGCCAGTATCGCCGCGAGCGTCTCGACCGGGTCGTCCGGGTCGGCGACGAGACTGACGGCGCGGCCCGGTGCGCGCGGGCCGGCGTCGACGGCACCGCTGGCGAGTCTGTCGTGGGCGGCTTCGAGAGTCCGCGCCGCGCGCTGGTCGAGCGCCGATTCGGGCGGCGTGAGGTGGTAAACGGGGCCGCGAGCGCTCTCGTACCGGCGGGCGACCGCGCCGGTGTCGAGGTCGGTCGCTCCGACGAGTCGCCCGTCGGCCGGGGGACGGGGGTCGACTCGGGAGCGCGCGAGCGTCGGGCCGACGACCGCCCGGAGCGCGTCGCCGTAGTCGGCGCTTCGAGACGCACCCGCTGCGAGTCCGGTCTCGATGGCCGCGCGGCGGACCGGCCCCGCGCGACCCGTCGCCTCGTGGGCGGCCCCGAGCGGGTCTTCGCGGGCGCGGTCGGCGAGGCGGTCGTCGCGGAAGCGGACGCGCTCCGCGAACCGGCCGGCGGCGACGAGCAGGCCGGTCGCGGCGTCGTCGTACCGGCGCTCCAGTCCGTCGGCTCGGACGACGAGCCGGTCGGCGTCACGGGTTTCGAGCGCGCCCACGACCGTTGCTCGACAGGCGGACGCAGTCGAAAGCGACCCGCGGTGCGGGCAGTCCCCGGCGTCGACCACGAGCGTCACGGTGTCGTCGTCGGGGCGGTCGGCGGGCGTCGAGAACGCGGTCACACAGCCACACTCGTCGGGAGAATCGCGGGGTGCGACCCGAACGCCGGTCGCGTCGGCGAGGCGGTCGCCGAGCGCGTCCGGGAGCGCCGCGGCGACGGTTTCGGAGAGGGGTCCGATGGAAGAGGAGTCGAGGGGCATACGGGGGCGTGGTCCCGTCCGGGTATTTGAACCTACGCCGCCGGCGGGTCGGCCGTCGCGGGGGCGAGGACGACGACCGAACCGCCCGCGTCGGCTTCGAGCGTCAGCCTGAGTCGGTGTTCGCCCGGCCCGAGGACGAGTCGGTCGCCGACGACGCGAATCCGAGGACCGCCGACGCGACGGACGACGGTCGGGCCGCCGGCGACGCTCGCCGAGAGTTCGACGCCGTCGCCGCCGCGAACCGCGAGTTCGGAGACGCCGGCGGCCCGCCACGACCCGGCGGGAACGTCGAGGACGACGTGCCGCCGCGCACCCGCCACACCGGCGGGTGTCGGGTCTTCCGCGGCCGCGAGCGCCGTCGCGGCGTGCGCGACGTCGTCGGCCATCGAGCCGATTTTCACGGTCGTCGCGTCCGCTCTCGCCGCGTCGGCCGCCGGGAAGACGACGCCGGCGATGGCGACCGCGAGGAGGCACGCGAGGACGACGCGAATCACAGCGCGTCGCGGAGGCGGGCGGCCAGTCCGCGGTCGGCGGAGTCGGCGGCCCGGGAGTCGGTGGCTCGGGTGCTAGGTTCGCGCCTGGGAGTACCGCCGCGCCCGTCGGCGGGTCGTTCGGCGTGCGACGCCGCCTCCGCGGCGAGCGTGTCGGCCGACTGCGACGGCGCGGGAGACGCGGTCTCGTCGACGAGGTCGGCTTCGAGCGATTCGGCCTTGGCGAGCGCGGCGTTCGCCCGGCGCTCGACGTCCTCGTTGACCGCGCGGACGCCGCCGAGGTAGCCGCGCACCGCCTGCGTCGCGGCGTCCACCTCGTCGAGGCGCTCGGTGAGCGACTCGACCGCCGATTCGAGCTCGGAGACCCGACGCTCGACGGACGCGAGGTCCTCCAGCGACGAGAAGTCGGCGTCGCCGTCGGTGATGGTTCGCTCGACCGCGTCGAGCCGCGCGGCGAGGTCGGCAGTGCGGTCGGCGGTGTGGTCCGCCGCGACCGGTCCGCGGGAAGCGGGCGTGCCGGCGTCTGCGTCACCGTCAGCGTCGAAGTGGACTGGGTCGGCTGTCATGGGGCGGCCTGGCCCCGTTATCCCTGATAAAGCTCCGGGGTTGAACAGGGTTCGAGCGGCCGAGCAGTTCTCCCGTGGGGAACGTTCAAGACGAGCGACGGAGTGGACTGTGGTATGAAAACCGTCCTGATTGGTGTGGGCCAAGCGGGTGGGAAGCTCACCACCGCCCTCCAGTCGTTCGACCGACAGATGGGGTTCGGCGCGGTGCTCGACGCCGTCGCGGTGAACACCGCGAAAGCGGACCTCCAGCCGCTTCCGGTCGAGACCGTGCTCATCGGCCAAGACCGCGTCAACGGTCACGGCGTCGGCGGCGACAACGAGCTCGGAGCCGAGGTCATGGAGGCGGACCAGACCGAGGTCATGTCCGCCCTCGACGGCCGCGTCACGGCCGAAGCGGAGTCGATTTTCGTCGTCGCCGGGCTCGGCGGCGGCTCCGGGTCCGGCGGCGCGCCCGTCCTCGCGAAGGCGCTCCGCCGCGTCTACGACGTGCCGGTGTACGTCCTCGGAATCCTGCCCGGACAAGACGAAGGAGCGATGTATCAGGTGAACGCCGGCCGCTCGCTCAAGACCATCGCCCGCGAGTCCGACGCCGTCCTCCTCGTCGACAACGACGCCTTCCGCTCGTCCGGCGAGTCGATGAGCGAGGGCTACGACGCCATCAACGACGCCATCGCCCGGCGGGTCGGTCTGCTCTTGGCGGCCGGCGAGGCGACCGAGGGCGTCGGCGAGAGCGTCGTCGACACCTCCGAAGTCATCAACACCCTCCGTTCCGGGGGCATCGCCGCGCTCGGTTACGCGAGCGCCGAGGCCTCTCCCGACGCCGAGGACAACATCAACGCGGTCATGAGCACGACCCGTCGCGCCGTGCTGACGGGCACGAGCCTGCCGGACGCCAGCGACGCGGACTCTGCGCTCGTCATCATCGCCGGCGAACCCGACACCATCCCGCGGAAGGGCGTCGAGCGAGCGCGCCGCTGGGTCGAAGAGGAGACCGGCAGCCTGCAGGTCCGCGGCGGCGACTTCCCGCTGGAAAGCGGCCGTCTCGCGTCGCTCGTCCTCCTCGGCGGCGTCGAGCGCTCCGAGCGGGTCGAGTCGTTCATGGAACGCGCCCGCGAGGCCATCGACCAGGCGAAGACCGAAACGCGAGAGGACCCCAAAGAGATGTGGCACAACGACGACCTCGACGACCTGCTGTGATGGCGACCGGCCAACACTGGCGCGACTAACGACCACATAATTCCACTTTTTCAAGACGTTCGTCCACCGAATGCCGGAGTTCTCCCCAATCTGCGAATGACTTTTCCGTCATGCCCCCAATCCGTGCTATGTGTTACCAATGATTGGGTGTAGGTGGAACGAAACGATGAGCGTAGGAGCCGTCTCGGCGCGACGCCGGGGTCACCATGTCTGAGTCGGCGGTCGACCCGCTCCGGCGAAGCGTCGAAGTCGAGTACTGGGTCACCGACGGCGACGGGTCACTCACCGACCCGGGCGAGCTCGTCGACGCCTCGCCGGGGGCCGAGCGGGAGTTCGTCGAGCCGGTGTTGGAGGTGAAGACGACGCCGTGCGACTCGGCGGCCGAGTTGCGCGAGGAGCTGTACGAGCGGCTCGGCGACGTCCTCTCGCGGGCCGAGGTCGTCGGAAAGCGGCTCGTCCCGCTCGCCACGCCGATTAGCACCGAGACGGTGACGGAGCGTCAGAGCGACCGAACCCGCATCCAGAACCGCGTCATCGGGTCGGACTTCCGGTACGCGCGGCACTGCGTGGGGACGCACGTCCACGTCGAACAGCGCCCCGGCCGCGAGATCGACCAGTACAACGCGCTCGTGGCGCTGGACCCCGCGCTGGCGCTGGTGAACTCCTCGCCGTACTACGACGGGAAGCGGTTGGCGGCGGGCGCGCGGTCGAAGCTGTACCGCCGGATGACCTACGACGACGTGCCCCACCAAGGCCGGCTGTGGCGCTACGCCGACGACACGCGGGAGTGGTCGCGCCGCCTCGAACGCCGGTTCGAGGAGTTCGTCGTGCGCGCCGAGGAGGCGGGCGTCGACCGGGCGACCGTCGAGGCGAACTTCGACCCCGAGAGCGCGGTCTGGACGCCGGTGCAACTCAGAGCCGAGTTCGGCACGGTCGAGTGGCGCTCGCCGGACTGCGCGCTCCCGAGCGACGTGCTCAGGCTGGCGAACAGCGTCGCGGGCGTGGTGAACCGCCTCGACGACGCGGCCCTCGCAATCGAGGGCGAGGCCGGCGGCGTGACGGACGACCGGGTCGTCCTCCCCGAGTTCGACGCGGTTCTCGGCTACGTCGACGCCGCCATCGAGGACGGCCTCGACTCCGAGGCGGTGCGGTCGTACCTCGACCGGATGGGGTTCGACGTGGACGCGTACAGCCCTGTGTCGCACGAGGTAGCCGACCGCGAGACGGTCACGGCCGCCGAGGCGAGAGAGGTGCGACTGGCTCACGCCGACCGTCTCGAACGGGACGTCTGGAACGCGGTCCGGCAGTAAGCGATAAACCGCCGCGAGCGACTGCGAAAAGACGGAACCGGAAGCCGAAGCGGTCGCTTACTGCTGGATGAGGCTCGCGCCGTCGAGTTCAGTGCGGCTGTACTCGATGTCCATGAGGTCGAGGATGGTCGGCGCGATGTCGTAGAGGTCGGCGTCCTCGATGACCGCACCGGGGTCGTCGACGTAGAGCGTCGCGTTGTCGAACGAGTGCATGCCGTTGCGGGGGCCGACGCCGAACACGTCGTCGTGGCCCTTGAACCCGGACTTCAGGTCGAAGCCGTGGTTCGGGATGACGACGAGGTCGGGGGCGATGTCGTCGTGGTCGCCGCGGAAGGCGTCCTCCTTGACGACGACGCGGTCTGCGACCTTGTTGCCGTCGGGGCCTTCGAGGCCTTCGAGTTCGGCCTTGAGCTCGTCGCGGACGTCCTCGTACTCCGACTGCGGGACCGACCCGCGGGGCTCGCGCCCTTCGAGGTTGATGAAGAACCGGCCGGGGATGAGCGAGTACGCCTTCGAGTCTTTGTCGATGTCCGAAAGCGAGTCGTGGTCGTCGTCCTCGTAGGAGAGCCAGCCGTTCTCCTCGAGCCACGTGTTGCAGTGGACCTCGTAGTCGAGGGACGTAAAGCCGTGGTCGGACGCGACGATGAGCGTCACGTCCTCGGGGAGGGCGTCGCGGATGCGGCCGAGGTAGTCGTCGACGGTGCGGTAGAAATCCATGAAGGCGTCCTTGTTCTTCCCGTCGCGCTCGTAGTCCTTGAACAGGAAGTGGTTGACGCGGTCGGTCGTCATGAAGACGCCGAAAAAGAGGTCCCAGTCGTCCTGGTCGATGTAGCGCTCGAACGCCTCGTAGCGCCGGTCGAGCGTCTTGCGGGCGTCCTCCATGAACGCGGTCTTGTCCTCGTCGTGACCGAGCTTCGCGTTCACGTCGATCTTGTAGTTCATCTCGGAGAGCGCGTCGCGGAAGTCGTCGGGGTAGGCGGCCTTGTCGACGCCGGGCGAGAGGAAGCCCGAGACCATGCGCTGGACGTTGCGCTGGGGCGGGAACGTCACGGGGACGTTCATCACGGTGGCCTTGCGGCCGGCGTCGGTGACGCGGTCCCAGACGCGGGTGGCCTGCACGTCCCGACCCATCGGGACGTAGGTGTCGTAGGAGCCGACCTCACGGTCCTGGAAGCCGTAGACGCCGGTCTCGCCGGGGTTGACGCCGGTCGTGAGCGCCGGCCAACACGCCGAGGACTCGGGCGGGACGATGCTGTCGATGTCGCCCGCCGAGCCCGCGTCGGCCAGCGCCGCGAAGTTGGGGAACTCGTCGGGATGCTCAGAGAGGAGAGTGAACGGAACCCCGTCGATGCCGATGAAGGCGACGCGGGGGTGGTCTTTGCCGCGGAGTCGGTCGAACAAACCCATACCTCACGGTATCCAAGAGAACCATAAGAAGGTTCGTCTCTCCGCCGGAGTTTGCGACGAGAGACGACGGATACGGGGCCGCTGTCGGAGAAAGCGGCGAATCTCACCGGACGAGGGCGGGGCGCTACCACCGACGACGACGTGTCAGACGCGAATCAGGCTATCTCGACCGGCCGGGCAGCCCGCGTGCGGGACCGTCCGCGCAGCCTAGACCCGCGGCTGCCCGGGCATCGAGAACGGGCGCTCCTGAGCGACGGCGGTCCGACCGCTGACCCGAAGTTCGCTCGCGACGACGAACGCCAGCCCCCACGCGACGAGCGCGACCGCCCACATCGACCCCACGCTGGACACCTGGGTCGGGAAGACGAGCGAGACCGCGCCGAAGTAGACGGCGAGGCCGCCGGTCAGCCACGCGACGAAGCGGTGTCCGGGCGCGCCCGCGGCCGCGACGAGACCGAGCAAGAGCAGTCCGATTGCCATCGTCGTCATCTCCATGTAGTGGCCGGCGACGGCGTGAACGTCGCCGGTCGCCTGCAGACCGAACTGGTTGACCGCGAACGCGAGCACCGGGAGCGCCGCGACCGCGACGAGGCCGAGGAGCGCCGGGCTGTAGTCGTCGCCGACCGAGATGACGTCCCGTCCCGCGGGATGGAACAGTAGCATCAGTCCGGTGAGCACGAAGAAGGGGACGACCTCCTCGACCGGCCCGCCGCCGACGACGGTGCCGACGAGGACGAGCGTCGTCACGGCGAAGGCCACCTGCATGAGCGCGACCCGCTTCAGCGGACGGTACAGTTGGCTCGCGACGCCGAGGATGATTATCCAGACGTTCGCCGCGATGACCATCACGTGCAGGCGGTGTTCGGCGAGCACGTCGCCGCCCGCGCCCCAGCCGACGACGGCGAACGAGAGCAGTTCGCTGACGAAGACCGCCGCCATCCCGAGCGTCACGACCGCGAGCAGGTAGAACGCGTACAGCCGGGCCCGACCGAACGCGGTCGACGAGTCGCCGGCGTCCGGGGCGTCGGTACTACTATGTTGATTGGTATCAATGGACATGGTTCAGGAGAGAGTACGACGGCCGAGAGAATAACCGTTATTCGGGGGTTTCGGACCTGTTTCTCCGCCGGACGCTCAGCGAGTCGAGAGAGTCGGGTCGGAACGGGCGAAGGAGCGAAGTGCCGCGCGGGACAACGACCGGACGTGAAGGAGTTCGAGCGTAAACAGCTCTTGGAGCGCGTCAATCGGGAGGGTGCGACCGTCGGCACGCAGATTCCCGACCGCATCGAGGTCCAAGGCGAGGAGATAGACCTCAGGGAGTTCGTCTTCGAGATCAAGCGCCGCGACACCATCCCCTCGGGCGAGCGGGAGCGCGTCGACCAGGCGAAGCGGAACCTCCGCCGCGAGCGCCTCGAACGGCTCCAGCGAATCGAGGACAACGAGGTGAGCTACGACGAGGGGCGGCGGCTGGCCGAGGACATCGTCGGCATCGACCGGGCGTTGAACGCCCTCGAACAGCTTCGGGCGGTCGACCTCGAACAGGAGGAAAACCGCCAGAACGCCGCGGACCAGAAGCGGTGGATGAGCTTCCTGAAGAAGGCGCTGGGGCGCGACGGCGGCAAGGGCAAACGGGGCGGCCGATGAGCCGAAACGACGAGATAGCGAGCCTGCTGGAGGAGTTCGCCGACCTGTTGGAGGCGAAGGACGTGGCCTACAAGCCGTCGAGCTACCGCCGCGCCGCCGAGAACGTCCGCGAGCATCCGAAGCCCGTCGAGGAACTCGCCGCGGAGGGCGAAGACGCGGTCCAAGAGATAGACCGCGTCGGCGACGCCATCGCCTCGAAAATCGTCGAGTACGTCGAGACCGGCAGCATCGAGGAGTTGGAGGAGCTCCGCGCGGACCTCCCGGTTGACATGGCCGGGCTGACGAGCGTCGAGGGCGTCGGCCCGAAGACGGTCGGCAAACTGTACGAGGCGCTCGGCGTCGCCGACCTCGACGACCTCGAAGCGGCCGCCCGCGACGGGGAGATACAGGAGGTCAAGGGGTTCGGCGCGAAGACGGAGGCGAACATCCTCGACGGCATCGAGTTCGCCCGCGAGGCGACCGGCCGCGAACTGCTCGGGAAGGCGCGACCCGTCGCCGACGACCTGCTTTCGTACCTCGGCGACCACGACGCCGTCGGCAGGGTCGAGCCCGCGGGGTCGATGCGGCGGTGGCGCGAGACGGTCGGCGACATCGACGTGCTCGCCGAGAGCGCCGACGCCGAGGCGGTCATCGACCGCTTCCTCGCGTGGGACCTCGTCGGCGACACCATCGAGGCGGGCGAGCAGAAGGCGAGCGTCCGGGTGAACGGGATGCGGGTCGACCTCCGGGTCGTCGCCCCCGCGGAGTACGGCGCGGCGCTCCAGTACTTCACCGGGAGCAAGGACCACAACGTCCACCTCCGCAACATCGCCATCGACCGCGGCCTCAAGATGAACGAGTACGGGATGTTCGACGTCTCCGACGTGGACGACCCCGACGACGGCCCGCGGGCCGGAACCCGCGTCGCCGGCGACACCGAGGAGTCGATGTACGCCGCGCTCGACCTCCCGCTCGTCCCGCCGGAGCTGCGCGAGGACACCGGCGAAATCGAGCGCGCCGCCGACGGCGACCTGCCCGACCTCGTCGCGGAGGGCGACCTCCGCGGCGACCTCCACACCCACACCGACTGGTCTGACGGCGACAACACGGTTGCCGAGATGGTCGCGGCCGCCGAGGAACGCGGCTACGACTACCACGCCGTCACCGACCACGCCACCGGCCCCGGCATGGTCGGCGGCGTCGGCGTCGAGGACGACGACCTACTCGACCAGATTGCCGAGGTCCGCGCCGCCGCCGACGACGCCGACATCGCGGTGTTCACCGGCGTCGAGGCCAACATCGACGCCGAGGGCGGCATCTCCGTCGCCGACGACGTGCTCGACCAACTCGACGTGGTGGTCGCCTCGCCACACAGCGCGCTCGACCAGGACCGCGAGACGGCCACCGAGCGACTCGTCACCGCGATGGAACACCCCGCGGTGAACATCCTCGGCCACCCGACCGGTCGGCTCATCAACCAACGGCCCGGCCTCCCCCTCGACTACGAGCGACTCGCGGAGGCCGCCGTCGAAAACGGCGTCGCGCTCGAACTCAACGCCAGCCCGTACCGTCTCGACCTGAACGGCGAGGCGCTCAAAATCGCCGTCGAGGCGGGCGCGACAGTCGCCATCGACACCGACGCCCACCGACCAGCCGAACTCGACCACGCCCGCTACGGGGTCCACACGGCCCGCCGCGGCTGGGTCGAAACCGCGGACGTGCTGAACGCGCGGTCGGTCGAGGAACTGTCCGATTTCCTCCGTGACTGACGACGTTGGGGCCGACCACCCCGGCACGGTCGCCTCGGGCGTCGACCGCGCCGCTCCCGGCGACACGGCGCTCCTCTTGGACGTGATGCTCGGCAAGCTCGCCACCTACCTGCGGATGTGCGGCTACGACGCCGAATATGCGCTCGACAGCGAGGACGAGGCGGGTGATTCTGAAGGTAACCGCGACCCCCGAACCGACCCCGGCGACGACAGCCTGCTCGCGCGGGCGGACGCCGAGAGGCGTGTTCTTCTCACACGCGACGTGCGACTGGCCGAGCGAGCCTCCCGGAGCGTCCTCCTCGCCGAACGGGAACCAATCGCGCAACTCCGCGAACTCGAATCGGTCGGCTTCGCGGTTTCGCTGGACGAGGAGCCGTCGCGGTGCGGCGCCTGTAACGGCCGCGTGGAGGCCGTCGGCCGCGACGAACCGGTCCCCGACTACGCGCCCGACCCGAAGGAGACGGCGCTGTGGCGGTGTCGCGACTGCGGGCAGGTGTTCTGGCGCGGGAGCCACTGGCGCGACGTGGAAGCGAGATTGGACGGCGGAGAACAGTAAGCGGAACGCGGTCGTCGGTCGTTCGGGTCGGCGGCGGGACTACTCGGGTCGGCGGCGGGACTACTCGCGGCGGCGCGGGAACCACTCGTCGCAGGCTTCCATGTCCCGCATCATCTCGTCGTGGGCCGCGCAGTAGGGCTTGAGCCCGTCGGAGGTGCGGACGTACTCGAAGTACGTGCAGTTGCCGCAGTAGCGGTCGCCGACCGTGGCGTTCGCCGGGCGGTCCGCGGCGGGGTGGTCGGCCGCGCCGGCCGGCGAGCGCTCCGATTCCGCCGACTGGACGGTATCGACGCCGGACTGCCCCGTCGCCGAGGCGTCGGGGGCGTTCGACCCGTCCGACGACGTCGAGGCCGAGGCCGAGGACGAAGCCGAGGGTTCGACGTCGAGCGGGGTGATGTCCTGCGTCGACGCGCCACCGTCGGTCGCGCCGGCGGTCGGGTCGGCACCGGCGGTCGACTGGTTCGTCTGCGTCTGAACGTCGCCGTCGGGCGTGCCGCCGAGGAAACCGATGCCGCCGAGGCCGCCGCCGGACTTCTCGACTTCGACGACGCGGGTCTCGCCCTTCTTCGTCACTTGGACCGTGGCCGTGCCGCCGGGGTCGTTCCGCGTCTTGAAGTTGGCGACGCCGACGAACAGACACCAGAACGTCGTGAGCGTGCCGAAGAAGTAGACGGCGACGGTTTCGAGGGTGAGGTCGGGAAGGCCGGCCCCGCAGGTCGCGCCGGTCCACTGACACGGGTAGGCGTGCGAGAAGAGCGCGACGCCGAGAACGGCGATGCTCGCTCCGATGAGCGACGCGGCGCGGGTTCGACGGCTCGCGGGGAGGACAGCGAGGACGCCGAGGAAGACGGCGGGGACGCCGATGCCTCCGAGGATGCCCCCGAGTTCGCGCGCTTCGCCGAGGGTCGCCCCGCCGGACGTGTACACGTCGGTCGTCGCGACGACGATGCCCGCGACGACGAGCAACACGCCGAGGAGGAACCCCCCGAAGCCCAGGGACAGCCGTCGGAGACTCGGCCCGCCCCGGCCGCCGTGGTACGCCTCCGAAAGACTGGTCATGGCCCCGACTACGAAAGCAGCCCCTAAAACGATGCGTCAGACGATTATCTGTTTCTCGACACGTCGCGGGCTGTCGATATCCGCGCGTCGGCCCGCCGGACGCGTCGCCGGCCCGTCATCGTCGCATGCGAATCTCGAAGGGATTATCATGCGCGGTGGCTAACCCTCGCGCATGGCTGACGAGGAAGCAGACGAGGCACCCGCCGTCGAACTCGGTACGGGCGCGTCCGTCGAAGGTGCGCCCCTCGCGCGCGTCGCCTCCCGACTGACGTGGCCGCAAGAAAAGAGCAGCATCCTGAACAAAGAAGGCGACGCGGTCATCCGCACGCCCGACGGTCCCCAGAGCCTCGAAGACGTGCTCGCCGAGGCCGACGAGACCTACTTCGAGACGCGACAGACCTTCGTCGACGACGTGCTCGACATCGTCGGCCGCGACCCCGTCCAGACGGAATAACGGTGTTGCGCCGCCGGCTCGCCCGCCTCCCGTGGCTCTACCGCGCCCTCATCGTCGGGGGCGTCGTCGGGGCCGCGTGGAGTCTCTGGCCGCTTCCCGCCGGCGACCTCACCTACCGCGCGGTCCACGACGCCCTCCTGTTCATCCTCGTACCCGGAGCGCTCGCGCTCGCCCACGGTCGCAACCTCGGCTGGAACGTCGACCGGGCGGCGCTCCGCAACACGGTTCTCCTCGCGCTGTTCGTTCTCCCGTTTTACCTCGTCGGGTCGAGCCTGCCGTCGATTCGGGCGTACTACCCGATGTGGCACACCTCGACCGCCCTCGCCGACTTCCTCCCGCACGCGGCCCAGCAGTTGCTCGTCGTCGTCGCGGCCGAGACGTACTACCGCGGCCTGCTCTGCGTCGGCGTCCGCGAAATCGGCCGGAAGAGCGCGCTCATCAGCCCGGTGCTCTACGCGTTTCACCACGTCGGCAAGCCCCCGATAGAGATTCTCCTGTCGGCACCGACGGACGTGCTCTTCGGCCTCGTCGACTACGAGAGCGACTCGATTCTGCCCTCCATCGTCGCCCACGGCGGGGGGCTCATCCTCTTGGACTGGCTCGTGCTCCACCCGCCGCTGTTCCCCCCCGAGCGGGTCGCCGCGGCGCTCCAGTGGCTCCCGATTCCGCTATGAGCGACGGTGGCGGCGACCGCAAGGACCGGTCTGCGGCCGACGACCCATATCCGTCGCTCGGCCTCGCCCGCGGCACCGTCGAACTCGCCGCGCACGACCCGCGCTGGCGCGAGGCGTACGAGCGCGAGGTCGAGCGCCTGCGACCGCGACTCGGTGGCGCAGGAGGCGGCGACAGCGTCCGATTCGAACACGTCGGGAGCACCGCAGTTCCGGGATTAGCCGCAAAGCCCATCCTCGACCTGCTCGTCCTCGTCTCCGACCTCGACGATGCCGAGGGCGTCGCGCGGGCGCTCGAAGCCGCGGGCTACGAGGAGCGCCCCGACGACGACGTTCCCGACCGCCGATTTTTCGTCCGCGGCCCGCCCGAGCGGCGGACGCACTATCTCTCCGTGACCGAAGTCGGGAGCGACTGCCACCGCGAGCAGGTCACCTTCCGCGACGCGCTCCGCGCAGACGACGACCTCGCGGCCGAGTACGAGCGACACAAGCGCAGGCTCGCCGAGGCGCACCCCGACGACCGGAGTCGGTACACGAACGCGAAGGCGTCGTTCGTCGAATCCGTGCTCGACGACGCCGCGTCGTGGGAAGTCGACGACTCGCTCGTGTAGGTCGAGCACACTACCATAGCTTTTCCCCGCCGGGGAGTCAAGGGTGGGTCATGGCACTCCCAATCGACCCCAGCGCCATCAAACCGGAAGACATCGGCGAGGAACGCGTCGTCCTCGAGATGGAACACGAGGCGGCAATCGAGCGCGTCCGCGAGGCGTTCACCGACGCCGGGTTCGGTGTCGCCACCGAATTTTCGCCCTCCGAGATGCTCAACGAGAAGGTCGACGCCGGCCGCGACCCCTACTACGTCCTCGGCGCGTGTAACCCGAACATGGCGGACCGCGCGCTCGACGCCACCGACAAGAAGATGGGCGGGCTCTTCCCGTGCAACGTGGTCATCTGGGAGGAGGAACCGGGCAAGCAGGTCGTCTACCACCTGAGCATCATGCGCGTCGCCCGGCTCATCGGTATCGCGCCCGACAACGACGAGATGGCCGACATCATCGCCGACACGGGCGAACTCGTCGAACAGGCGCTCGCCAACCTCGACGCGGCCGAGGCATAATCGAGGTCACCGAGCGTATCCAGCCGTCTCGACTTACAACCCGTCTCGCGCGTCCACCGCGTCCGCGATGCGCTTGACGTCGCCCCGAATCTTGTACAGCAGGTAGAGCGCGACGAGCGCCGCGACCACGGGGAGGAGCGCGAAGATGCCGTAGATGAGGATGATGATGAGCAGTTCGGGACCGCCGGGTACCTGTAACGGGACCATGCGAGAACGTATTATCCGACTGTCAAAATACGTTGCTCACGTGAAGTCGAAGATGTCGGTCTGGAGGCCGGCGGCCATCGTGGACTTCCGCCGGAGGTCCGCGAGCGAGACGGGGAGGTACTCCGTCACGTCGCGGACGGCGTCGCCGAACGTCTCGGCGTCGGCCGTCTCGCCTTCGAAGGCGTGGCGGATGGACTCGCGTATCTGCCAGACGCCGACCGGCCCCCAGTAGTCGTCGGAGACGTGTCTGATGACGAGCGCCTTCGCCTGTCGGCCGCGCTCCTGGAGGTGTTCGAGGACGCCGAGTCGGGAGGCGTGGTACGCGCCGGCCGTCTCGTTCACGTAGCCGGTCCGGCCCTCGTAGCCCTCGCGGTCGGCCGCGAGGTACATCCCCGCCTCGGGGTCGGGGTTCCAGACGCTCCCCGGCGCTTTCAGCTCTATCAGTTCGAACTCCCAGCGCCCCGGCGCGAGGATGACCCAGAAGGCGTTGCCGATGAACTCGTTGCGGTAGATTTCGACGCCGTCGACGCTGTCAGCGTGTTTGACCTGTCCGCGGAGGTACTGGCCGAGCGTGTCGTCGACGGCGGTGATGGACCACCGCGTCGGGACGAGTCGGCGCTGTTCGGTCTGGCCGAGCGCGCCCGCAGAGAGGATGGTGTTGATGTCGTACACGTCGAAGCCGCGGCGGTAGAGGTACGTCATCGCGCCCTCGGCGTTCCAGTCGTCGTCTTCGAGCGTCTTTTTCACCAGTTTGGGGACGTGCGGGTTCTCCGCGAGGTCGGCGGAGCGGGCGCGGGCCCGCGGGCCGACGGGGGTCGCCACGTCGTCGGCGCTGGCGTCGAGGTCGAGCGACGGCTTCCCGTCGAGACCGATTTCGACCGTCACGGGGCGGTCGGCGATGGCGACCTCGCGTTGCGTCCCGAGGAAGCCGTCCCACGAGTCGGCGACGTTCGTCACCTTCGTCCCGCGGTTTGAGTTCAGAAGCGAGGTGCGCCGCTGGAACACGTCGTCGATGCTCACGCCCTCGTCGTACCACGCGGCGCTCGTCTCGAACGACGCCGCGTCCTCGTCGTGGCCGACCGGCGAGAGGATGCCCGTCGAGACGTTCGGATAGTTCGACCGCCCGACGAAGATAGACGGGGAGACGCCGCCGTACAGCGAGTCTCCCTGCACCGTCTCCTCGAACCGGTCTTGGAACGTCTCGAGGTGGTCGAGGATGCCGTAGGACTTCTCCTCGGCGAGTCGCCGCCGCTCGGCGCGCTCGTCCCGCTCGATGTCCATGTACTCGTCGAGCCGCATTCACCGGACGTGGGTCGCCCGCGGGTATGAACCTTCGGCGACGCGTCCGGGTTCAGAAGGGGATGCGACTCGCGCGGGTGGGGCTCAGGTGTGGATGCCCATCGCTTCGATCTGCTCTTGGTAGCGGTTCCGGATGGTGACTTCCGTCACCTGCGCGACCTCGGCGACCTCGCGCTGGGTCTTCTTCTCGTTGCAGAGAAGCGACGCGGCGTAGATTGCGGCGGCCGCGAAGCCGGTCGGCGACTTCCCGGAGAGAAGCCCCTGTTCCGCGGTCGTCTCGATAATCTCGTTCGCCTTCGACTGGACCTCCTTCGAGAGGTCGAGTTCGGACGAAAACCGCGGGACGTACTTCTTCGGGTCCACCGGCCGCATCTCCAAGCCGAGCTCCTGGGAGATGTAGCGGTACGTGCGACCGATTTCCTTGCGCTCGACGCGAGACACCTCGGAAATCTCTTCGAGGGAACGAGGAATGCCCTCCTTGCGACAGGCGGCGTAGAGCGCCGAGGTGGCGACGCCCTCGATGGAGCGCCCCCGAATCAGATCCTCGCTGAGCGCGCGGCGGTAGATGACCGAGGCGACCTCGCGGACCGACCGCGGGACGCCGAGCGCCGAGGCCATGCGGTCGATTTCGCTGAGCGCGAACTGGAGGTTACGCTCGCCGGCGTCCTTCGTGCGGATGCGCTCTTGCCACTTGCGCAGGCGGTGCATCTGCGACCGCTTCTTCGAGGAGATAGAGCGGCCGTAGGCGTCTTTGTCCTTCCAGTCGATGGTCGTCGTCAGCCCCTTGTCGTGCATCGTCTGCGTGGTCGGCGCGCCCACGCGAGACTTCGACTGCCGCTCGGAGTGGTTGAACGCCCGCCACTCCGGGCCGGGGTCGATGCGCTCTTCTTCGATGATGATGCCGGTCTCTTCGTGAATCAACTCGCCGTCGCCGGTCCGAACGACCTCCTCGGGGTCGAGGTCGTCGAGGTCCAACTCCTCTTCTGATGTCTCGTCGTCCTGTGACTCGTCTCCCCATCGAGTCCGGTCGTGCTCACGCTCCCGCTGGCGGGTAGGCCGTTTCATCGCATTTATATATTGTCTATTTCCTTGCACTTCAACCTTTGGCGGGGTTCGTCGACGTGTCGTCGTGCCCGCAGCGACGAACGGAGCGCCTTTACCGAATCACCGGTGAGGTGACGGTATGCCGACCGTCGAGTGCGACCCCGACGAAGCCCGAGGACGACTCGAAGCCGCGGGCGTGTCCGTCTCGCCCGGAAACACCGACCACGAGCGGTGGCGCGCCGAACGCGGCGACGCCAGCGCGGTCGCCTACGACGGGAAAGTCGTCGTACAGGGGTCGCGGCCGACCGACCTGCTCGCGCTCATCCAGCCGAAAGGCGGCCGCGCGCACGTCTACTTCGACGGCGCGAGCCGCGGGAACCCCGGCCCCGCGGCCATCGGGTGGGCTATCGTGACCAGCAACGGTATCGTCGCCGAGGGCTCGAAGCGAATCGGCGAGACGACCAACAACCGCGCGGAGTACGAGGCGCTCGTGGAGGCGCTGTCGGTCGCCGAGGAGTATGGGTACGACGAGATCGACGTGCGCGGCGACTCCCAACTGGTCGTCAAGCAGGTCCGCGGCGAGTGGAACACGAACGACCCCGGTCTCAAAGAGCGCCGCGTGAAGGCCCGAGAGCTGCTGTCGGCGTTCGACCGCTGGTCGCTGGAGCACGTACCGCGAGAGATAAACGACCGCGCCGACTCCTTAGCCAACGAGGCCCTCGACCATGCCTGAGCCAGAACTTCCCGAAGACGTGCTCTCCGAGGCCGAACGGCTGACGCGGCTGGCCCGCGACGCCGTGGACCCCGACGAGGCGGCGACGTATCGGTCCGTCCGCGACGACCTCGTGAGCGAGTACGAGTTCCGCGCGCGACACCGCGAAGAGGACGACGTGTTGGTGCTCCACCCCGACGAGTGGGTCGACGACGACGGGGTCGTCGACCCCACGGAAATCGACGATGTCGACCGCGGAATCGAACGCCCCCTGTCCGGGGCCGGAGAGGACCACGAGTGGGGCGCGGTCGAAGAGCACAACGCGGCGTACGTCGAGACCGTCGCCGAGGAACACGGCGCGGACCACGCGGCGAACGCGCGGGCGTTCGCGGACTTCCTCGGGAACCACTACGTCCGGCGAGTCGAGATGGCTGGCGCTCCCGAAGTGCGCGAGTTCGTCGAAGAATATTATCCACGCAACGCGTGGCCGACCGCGGAACAGCGGTCGTTGTTGCCGGAGTCGCTCGAGTTGCTCTTCGACGCCGCAGACGCCGAAGTGCCCGAATACAACTGAGCGAACCCCGCGGTTCGTGCGGTGTGTGCAGCCGATTACAGCTTGGCTTCGACGAGCTCCGAGACCATCTCGGCGCGCTCGTCGTCGGTGACGAACTTCGAGAGCATCCAGTCGAAGCGGTCGAGGACCGCCTGGAGGCCGTCGTCGGTCAGTTCGTACTGGTTCGTCCGCTTGTCGAGTTCGCTCTTTTCGACCAGCCCCATCTCGACGAGGTCGTCGAGGTTGGGGTACAGACGCCCGTGGTTGACCTCGGTGTCGTAGTACGATTCGAGGTGACGCTTGATAGCCAGGCCGTACATCGGTTCCTCGGCGAGAATGACGAGGATGTTCTGTTGGAACGCGGTGAGGTCCCGAGCCGCACCGGATTTGTTGCCAATTGTTTGTGCCTCTGACATGCATATGGAAATGTCACCTTCCTATTTAAACTTTGTCAACGAGCAGTCTGTTTCGCCGTCGTACGGAGGCCCATTATTCAAAGAAATTGGGGCAGAGCGCACACGAGTGCCGGGTATTGCACAGAGTCGAGTCACGGCGACAAAGGGAAGACGACGCAGCGTCGCCGAGCGGGCATACCCGGGGAATATCTCAGACGCATAGGAGTAGCGTCGTGGGATTCTGTGGGGAATACCTCCAGATATAGAGGGGTTCGAAGCGGCCGACGGGACCCGGATGACAGCGGTACGAGACCAATCCCGAAAGGACTTTTGCCCGCATCGAGGATGGGTTCGGTATGGTGAACCTCTGGGAAGACATGGAGACCGGCCCCGATGCGCCGGACGAAATCTACGCAGTTGTCGAGTGTCTCAAAGGCGAGCGCAACAAGTACGAGTA
The DNA here is from genome assembly GCF_000336775.1 of Haloferax gibbonsii ATCC 33959. GTDB lineage: Archaea > Halobacteriota > Halobacteria > Halobacteriales > Haloferacaceae > Haloferax > Haloferax gibbonsii. The sequence goes on from NZ_AOLJ01000011.1 coordinate 202,436, forward strand.
CGACAAGGACATCCCCGGCGTCGTCCTCGACCGCGTGCTCCACTCCAACGTCCACTACCCGTCGGACTACGGCTTCATCCCGCAGACGTACTACGACGACGAAGACCCCTTCGACGTGCTCGTCCTCGTCGAGGACCAGACGTTCCCCGGCTGCGTCATCGAGGCCCGCCCGGTCGCGCTCATGAAGATGGACGACGACGGCGAGCAGGACGACAAGGTCATCGCCGTCCCCATCGAGGACCCCCGCTACGACCACATCGAGGACCTCGAAGACATCCCGCAGCAGACGCTCGACGAGATTGACGAGTTCTTCGCGACCTACAAGAACCTCGAGGCCGGCAAAGAAGTCGAGACGCTGGGCTGGGAGGACAAGCAGGCCGCCAAGGACGCCATCGAACACGCGATGGACCTCTACGAAGAGAACTTCGCGTAAGCGACTCCGCCGCGCGCTTTTTCGACGTCGCCTTCGAGTCGGAGCGTCGCCGCCGACCTCGGCGTCGACTCCCGAGACGCGTCCGACGGAAACCGACCAGCGTCGGCGACGCGGATACCCGACAGTTATCGCCGCCGCATCGACCGATAAATTATGCGCATGGGTAATCTTTAGTCCCTGTGTCGGGTACGTCGAGACGAGCATGGCAGCCAAGCAACCCCGTCTCGGGCTTCAGCACCCGACCGTCGTCCCCACGAACTTCACGCCCGCCGACGAGGCGGACGAAGACGCCGAGGAAGCGTCCTCCGAAGACGCGTAACCCCGAATTTCTCGCGCGACGACCGCCGAGCGCGACACGATGTCTACGCCGCCGACAGCCACGCGGCCGCCTCTGACAGATGGGGCGCCCCACCGACCGAAGCGACGAAACACCTGAATCTACCGCTCGTTCGCTGTATGTTCACACCCCACATCCATGAGGGAACCCCTTTTTATCTCGCCGCTGTAAGGCGTTGGTAATGCCTATCTGCGACGTGTGCGGCAAGGACGAGAGTCTGCCGTACCGCTGTTCACGGTGTGGCGGGACGTTCTGTTCCGAACACCGCCTCCCCGAGAACCACGACTGCGCGGGGCTCTCCGACTGGGACGACCCCGCCGGCGTCTTCGACAGTTCCTTCGACGATTCGGTGAACAATCAGGGCGGCCGCGGCGGCGGACTGCTCAGTTCGCTCGCGGGCGCAGGCGGCGTGCTCGGCTACTTCCGCGGGAACGTCACGTACCTGTTTCTCGCGCTGATGTGGCTCACGTTCTTCGCCCAACTCGTCTTGGAGCAGTTCCTCGGTCTCACCTCCCTCTCGATTAGCGCCTTCTACCTCACGAGCATTCACCCCGAGTACGTCTGGACGTGGGTCACCTCGATATTCGCCCACGGCGGCTTCTACCACATCGTCGGCAACTCCATCGTGCTGTTCTTCTTCGGCCCGCTGGTGGAGCGCTACGTCGGCTCGCGGAAGTTCGCGGCGCTGTTCCTCGTCAGCGGGATGCTCGCCGGACTGGCGCAGGTCGGCTCGTCGATGCTCCTGTCGCCGGGAAGTGTGAGCGCCGTCGTCGGCGCGAGCGGCGCCATCATGGCCGTCCTCGGCGTCCTGACGGTCCTGAATCCGGGGCTCCGCATCTATCTGTACTTCATCATCCCCGTGCCGCTGTGGCTGTTCACGCTCGGGTTCGCCGGCATCTCGGTGTTCTTCTTCGTCAGCCAGAGCGCCGACGGCATCGCCCACTTCGCGCACCTCATCGGCCTCGTCATCGGCCTCGCCTACGGCCAGCGGGTGAAGGGCCAGCGGAAGGTCCCCTCGCAGCTCTCGCTCGGCGGGCGCGGTCCCGGCGGTCCCGGCGGCCCCGGTCGCGGCCGGTTCTGAGATGCGTCCGGCCCGCCCCGAACTCGCGCCGCGCCCCGGCCTCTCGCGCGACGAGATGGAGTCACTCCAGCGCCGTGTCGCCGAGGCCGCCGTCTTCGAGGACGACCTCCCGTTCGACCCGACGCGCGTCTCGCTCGACTCTCCGGAGACGGAAAACGAGACGCTCACGGACGCGATAGCACCCGGCGGTGACGCCGACTCGCCACCGCCGCTCGTCGCCGGCATCGACCAGTCGTTTCTGGACGACCGCGCGCTGAGCGCCGTCGTCGTCCTCCGCGGCGGCGAGGTCGTCGAGCGCGTCCACGCCGTCTCCGACCTCGAGTTACCCTACATCCCCGGCCTGCTCTCGTTCCGCGAGGGCGGTCCCATCCTCGACGCGCTCGCCGAACTCGACCGCGACCCCGACCTGCTCGTCTTCGACGGCTCCGGCCGCATCCACTTCCGACAGGCCGGCCTCGCCACCCACCTCGGCGTCGTCTGCGACGCGCCGAGCATCGGCGTCGCCAAGTCTCTCCTCTGCGGGACGCCGGACGAGGACGTGGACGGCCGGCCGGAGGGCTGGCGAACGCCGATTCGCGCCGACGACTCGGTCGACCCGGTCGGCGGCCACCCCGCCAGCCCCGAGACGACCATCGGCTACGCCTTCCAGTCGCGGCAGTACGACTCGCGGCCCATCGTGAACCCGCTGTACGTCAGCCCCGGCCACCGCCTCTCTGCGGCCACGACCGTCGACCTCGTCTCCCGGCTCTCGGGGCAGTACAAGCTCCCCGAACCGACCCGGTTGGCCGACGCGTACGCCGACGAGGCGAAGGCGCAGTACGAAGACTGAGACGCGACCGCGGCCCAATCGTGGCGAACCGCGTACACTTAACAGCGCGCGGTTCGACCTACCGACGTGCATCAAAAGACGGTCCTCATCACCGGTTGCTCCTCGGGAATCGGGCGCGCGACGGCGCTCGACTTCCTCGACGAGGAGTGGGAGGTTTACGCCACCGCCCGGAACCCGGCCGACATCGAGACGCTGGGGGAACGCGGCGCGAACATCGCGACGCTCGACGTGACCGACCAGGGGGACGTCGACCGCGTGGTCGACCGCATCGCCGACGAGCAGGGCCGAATCGACTGCCTCGTCAACAACGCCGGCTACGGTCAGATGGGCCCCGTCGAGGACGTGCCGACCGAGAAGGTCCACGACCAGTTCGACGTGAACGTCTACGGCCCCCACCGACTCATGCGCGCCGTGTTGCCCCACATGCGCTCGCAGGGCGACGGCACCATCGTCAACGTCTCCAGCGTCGTCGGCCGCGTCGCCTTCCCCGGCACCGGCGTCTACGCCGGCTCGAAGTTCGCCATCGAGGCGATGACCGACGCGCTCCGCACCGAGGTCGAGGAGTACGGTATCGACGCCGTCCTCATCGAACCCGGTCCGGTCGAGACGCAGTTTTCGAACCGCGTGGACGACGAGGTCAACGGCAACGGCGAGGACGCCGACGGCCTCGACCGCTCCGGCGCGTACGAGAAGCTCTACAAGCTGTTCGACGACTCGCAGGCGCTCGGCGGCGGCGGTCCCGGCGCGATTCCGCCCGAGCGCGTCGCAGAAGACATCGTCAACGCCGCGAGTTCGACCAAGCCGCGGGCGCGCTACCAGCCCGGAACCGTCGCCCGCGTCGGCGTCCTCGCGCGCTTCCTGCCCGACGCGTGGCGCGACGCGCTCTACGGCTTCGCTCGCAAGCTGCCCTGAATTCGTCGCGGTCGGCCCGCGAACCGCCGTCTCGGCGTTACTTCAGACAGGTCGCGACGACCCGGAGGGCGTCTTCGCCCTGTACTTGTTCTGCGAGCAGCGGCACCCGCTTCACGTCGCGGCCGCGGAAGAGGTTCGTCGCCGAGCGGAGCGCGTCCTGTTGGACCTGCCAGCGGCGCTGACAGAAGCCGCAGTTCTCCAGGTCGGGCGACTCTATCCACTTGGGGTCGACGTCGGCCACGTCCTCGACGGACTCCATCACGCGGTTGACGACGAGCGTCTGGACGGGGATGCCGAACTCGTCGAGCCGCGAGACGAGGCGCTTGGACTCCACGACGCTCATCTCCTCGGGAATCATGACGACCCGGAAGTCGGTCCGCGTCGGGTCGCGGAGGACCGCGCGCAGGCGCTCGATGCGCTCGCGGAGGTCGTCGAGGTCCGCCATCCCGGCCTGCGGGTCGTCGGGGCCGCCGCCGAACATCCCCTTGAGGTTGTCCATCATGCCGGAGAAGCGCTGGCGCATGCGGGCGATGCGGCCGAGCATGGAATCCATCAGTTCGGGGAGTTCGAGCAGGCGGAGCGTGTGGCCCGTGGGCGCGGTGTCGACGACGACGCGGTCGAACCGCGGGTCGTCCATGTATTCGAGGAGCTGCTGCATCGCCGCGGCCTCGTCCGCGCCGGGCATCGGGCCGCCCATTCCCATCGGCCCGTCGCCGCCGAGGAGGTCCTCGAAGCCGCCCATTCCGCCGCCCATCCCACCGAACGGGGAGTCCGAGTCGCCGCCGGCGAAGGGGTTGTCGTCGTCGTAGTCTCCGGTCTCGAAGTCGGTCTCGTCGTCGAAGTCCTCGCCCGAGCCGTCGCCGCCGGCGAACGGCCCTTCCATGACCGCGTCGGGGTCGATTTCGGCCGCGTAGAGGGGAATCTCCTCGCGAATCCGAGTCGGCTTGTCGGGGACCGGCACGCCGAGCGTGTCGGAAAGAGAGTGCGCGGGGTCCGTGGAGACGACGAGCGTCGCGGTGCCGTCGGCCGCGCTGGCGAGCGCCGTCGCCGCGGCCATCGTGGTCTTCCCGACGCCGCCCTTGCCGCCGTAGAGGACGTAATCCGGGGCGTCGATTCCCTCGGGGAGGTCCTCGGTGTCGGTCGACGTGACCTCGTCGGGCTCGGTGACTTCCACCTCGATTTCGGCCGGCCCGTCGTCGCCGGCGTCGTCGTCTTCGTCGGCGTCGGGTCGCTCCGTCGGCTCAACGTCGATGTCCATGTCGGACCCGACACCGCGGGGCTTTGTGTACTTCTCGGTCTCGGAACCGCCGGTGGACTTTTGTCCCGCCGCATCGGTGCCGACCGCGACGCCAACGCCGCCGGTGGCCTCCCCGACCGCTTTTTGCCCCGACCGCCCGTCGTCGCTCGTATGCGCGAGTTCGCATCCGACCCGCCCGAGGAGGTCCGCGTCGGCGACGCCCTCCGCGAGGCGGACCACACCGTCGCGGTCGCGGAGTCCTGTACGGGCGGCCTCGTCGGGTCGCTCCTGACCGACGTGCCCGGCTCCAGCGACTACTTCGACCGCTCGCTCGTCACCTACTCCTACGACGCCAAGCGCCACGAACTGGCGGTCTCGCGGGAGTCGCTCGACGAACACGGCGCCGTCTCCGAGCCCGTCGCCCGCGAGATGGCCGCCGGCGTCCGCGACGTGGCCGACGCGACGTGGGGGCTCGCCACGACGGGTATCGCCGGGCCGGAGGGCGGACTCCCCGGCAAGCCGGTCGGGACCGTCTTCGTCGGCGTCGCCTTCGCCGCGCCGTGGGGCTCCGGCGACTCCTACGCCCGCGTCGAGCGCTTCGAGTACGACGGGTCGCGGACGCAGGTGAAAGAACGGATTGCGCGCGGGGCGCTGGCGCTCCTCCGCGAAGAGATCGAGTCCGCCACGACCGGCTGAGCCGGTCGCACGGCCGCCGTCGGTCGGTTCCGTGGGAAAGCTTTGTATCCCGCCGGACCAGTCTGCATCCATGAACAAGAAGGGACACGTGCTCAACGCCATCCTGTTGGCGCTCGGGCTCGGCGTCATCCTCACCGTGGACCCGCGGTCGTTCGAACCGACGGTCGACTCGGCGTTCCTCCTCGCCCAGAAAATCGGCCAGTTGTCGCTGCCCGTCGTCCTCGGGGCGCTGTTTCCCGACGTGGACACCGCCTTCGGCAAGCACCGCAAGACGCTCCACAACCTCCCGGTGCTGGCGATATTCCTCGCGTTCCCGCTCGTCTTCGGCAACCTCCACTTCGTCTGGATCGGCGTCGCCACCCACTACGTCCTCGACATGGTCGGCTCGAAGCGCGGCATCGCGCTGTTCTACCCGCTTTCGCCGCAGGAGTACGACCTGCCGACCGGCGTGGCGACGAGTTCGAAACACGCCGACTCGGTGACCGTCGTCGTCACGGTCGCCGAACTCGGCGTCCTCGCCGGCGTCCACTACTACCTCTTTTCGCTCGACGTGTCCCTCGCGGACGCCGCGGCGACGTTCACCGCGGTGGTCTGAGGGCGGGGCGGCCGCGATGCTGGCGCGTTCGGACGCGCTCGAAAAACTATTTTGCGAGACTCAGTAGACGCTCACGTCGTCGAACCGACCGTCGTAGGCGATGTGGCTCGGATGCGTCGGCTCCATCCCCGAAAGCAGGAGTCGGTCGACTTTCCCCCACGAGTTCTCGTAGCCGAGGTGGGCGAACTCGGCCACGCCGCGGAGCGCGTGGGAAACTCCTGTGCGGCGGACGACCCGGCGTTCCGCCCCCTCGCGGAGCGCGGCGACGAGGTCGGCCTCGGAGCGGATGTCGCAGTCGAACTCGGTCCACGCCTCGCCGACGGTGCCGTGGAGGTGCGCGTAGGACGACGCGAACCCCGGCAGCCCCGTCTCGCGGGCGATGTCGCGCCCGCGGCGGTTGTCCCGCGGCAGGGTCTTCGTGTTGTACGTCTCGACGGCGTCGATGTCGTCGCGGCGGGCGGCCACGTCCTCGGCGGTGAGGCTCACCGTCAGGAACTCGGGGTGCGGGACGAGCGTCGCCGCGTCCTGCCGGTCGAACTCCGCGAAGGCCCCGTCGAGGGTGATGAAGTCGGGCACGGGGTCCGAGAGGCCGACCGCGAGGACGTGTTTCCGGTCGCGCCACGGCCCCGTGAACACCTCGCGGGCGGGGACGACGAGCAGGTCGTCGTCCGAAAAGCGCGCCGCACGGGCGCGGATGTCTGGCAGGCGAACGAAGTGCGGCGCGTAGACGAGCACGTCGATACCGCGGGCTTTCGCGCGCGAGACGACCCGCTCGTCGAGAATCTTCACGTGCATATCGACCCGCGTCGTCGTGGTCGCACTCACACGATACGGTCGGGTCAGCCACCAGTTAGTGGTTGCTATTTGTCGAACGCCGGGCGGTCGAAGAAACGGTTTTGTCGCTCACGTCCGTCGGTGGGAACATGTCCCGGTGGAAGTGCGGAATCGAAGGGTGTGACGGTCGGTTCGAAGACGCGGAAAGCGCGGTCATCCACCAGACGGTGGAACACGAGCGCCACGAGTGCAAAGTGTGCGGGACCATCGTCCCCGAGGGCTACTTCGCGATTCGACACGCCTTCGACGAGCACACCCGCGCCGAGTTCGTCCGCGCGTACGACGCCGACTCCTCCGCGGTCCGCATCCGCGAGGACGTGAAAGACGCCGTCGAGGCGGACGCGGACCTCAACAGCGTCGTCGAGACGCTCCGCGAGCAGGGCGCGCTGTAGACGGAACAGCCGGAAGTCGCGGTGGGACGCGACACGGTCGCGCGAGACGGCCTCGCCGGGGACTGTCGGGGGACATGGGAGTCGCCGGGAGGGTGGGTCGCCGGGGGACGCGGCGCTCGTCGCGCGCGGTGAGTCGAGCCGAAACTGAGAGAGAAGAGAGCCCTCGTCGGGGCGGACGCTTACCGCTCTTCGGAGTCGAGGACGCGAATCTGGTCCCCGCGGACGGTGACCGGAATCGGGACCGTCGCCTCGTACAGTTCGACGGTGACCTGGTCTTTCGTCTCGTCGATGCGCTGGACGCGCGCCTTCTCGCCTTTGAACGGGCCGGCGATGAGTTCCACGATGTCGCCCTCCGCGATACCCTCCACGTCCGGCGTCGGCGAGAGGAAGTGTTCGACTTCGGCCATGCTGGAGGTGCCGACCGCGCCGCCGCTCTCGACGAGGCCGCGGGCGTGCGGAATCTCCTCGAGGACGCGCGTGACGATACCGTCGTCGTCGGCCTCGACCATCACGTAACTCGTGAGCGAGTCGGGCGCGAGGACGGCGTGAATCTCGGCGAAGTCCTTCGTCGCGATCATGTCTGCAACCGTTCGCTCCTGGCGAGCGGTGGTCTTTACGGCGAAGATGGGCATCTCAGACCCCTCCGGGGAGGAAGCTCATGACCGCGAAGATGATGAAACCGAGCAGTCCGACGAGGAAGATACCCGCGCCGGCGATTTTGGAGATCTGGGAGAACTCCTGCCAGGACGGGGTGCTCGCGAGTTTCAACACGCGAACGTAGCTGTTCAGGTCGTACTTAACGTCCATGTTGCTGGGGCCTAAGGCGTCGGGCTTTTTCTATCTATTGATGCACCGTCGAGCCGAATTCGGTCTCGAAGGCGAGCGAGAACGTCGAATCCGGCGGAGTGACGCCGCTACGCGGAACGCGAGGGGAGGAGAACGGAGGGCATCCGGACCGCGAGCGCGGTGGACGCGTTCCCGGCCGCGTCGCCGACGACGGCGACTACTCGACGTAGTCGATGTCCTCGAGACGGCCTTCGGCCTGCGCCTGCACCTCGCCGTTGCGGCCGTAGATTTGGGGCGACTCGACGCCGGTGACGACGATCATCGTCCGCATCATGCCTTCGAGTTCGTCGTCGACCGAGGTCCCCCAGATGATGCGCGCGTCGGGGTCGATGCGGTCGTAAATCTCCTCGACGACGCCCTCGGCCTCCTCGATGCTCATGTCGGAGCCGCCGGTGACGTTGACGAGCGCGGAGTTCGCGCCGGAGATGTCCACGTCGAGAAGCGGCGAGCGGAGGGCGGACTTGACGGACTCTTGGGCCTTGGACTCGGAGTCGGACTCGCCGAGACCGATCATGGCGACGCCGCCGCGCTCCATGACCGTCTTCACGTCGGCGAAGTCGAGGTTGACGAGACCGGGCTTGGTGATGAGTTCGGTGATGCCCTTGACCGAGCGCATCAGCACCTCGTCGGATACCTTGAACGCCTGGCGGACCGGGAGCTTCCCCACGGCGTCGAGCAGGCGGTCGTTCGGGACGACGATGACCGTGTCCGAAACGTCGCGGAGTCGTTCGAGACCGGCTTCGGCGTTCGTTCGTCGCACCTCGCCTTCGGCCGTGAACGGCGTCGTGACGATGGCGATGGTGAGCGCGCCCGACTCGCGGGCCGCCTTGGCGACCACGGGGGCCGAGCCGGTGCCGGTGCCGCCGCCGAGGCCGGCGGTGACGAACACCATGTCGGAGCCCTCGATGGCGTCGTAAATCTCCTCTTGGGATTCGAGGGCGGCCTCCTCGCCGACCTGCGGGAGCGAGCCCGCGCCGCGACCCTGGGTCTTCTGTTCGCCCATGAGAATCTTCGTGTCGGCCCCGATTTCCACGAGGTGCTGCACGTCGGTGTTGGCGGCGACGAGCTTCGCCCCCTTGATTCCCTCCTCGTGCATCCGGTTGACGGTGTTCCCGCCGGCACCGCCGCACCCGACCACCGTGATGTTGGTCTGGAGGTCTTTGAGAACCGCTTTCAGTTCGTCGTCAGTCATCGTCCCGGACCGGTTGATGTTGGTCGAGTCGTCGACCTGAACCGACTCATCCCCCATGTCCTCGGCCTCGGCCTCGTCAATTGCGTCGCCGACGATAGAGTCCATATTTATGGAGACGGTTTACGGAGGACGACTAATTATCTTTCCCCCTTCCGTCAGACATCTGTCCGACGAGCCGCCGATTCGTGCCGAAACGTGACATGAGAGCCCGCGGCACAGGTCGGTTCACGGGGCGAATCGGTCGGCCGCGCTCCGCCGGGGGTCACACGACGAACTCGATGAGTCGTTCTTTCGATACGTCTTCGGGCGCGACGGTCTCGCCGTCGACCTCGACCGACTGCCCGGCCGAGAGCTTGCCGAACGCCGGCCCCTCGGGAACGCCGAACTCGCGTGCCGCGGCGGGGTCGAACGCCCGAACCGTCGCCGTGACCGCCCCGTCGTCGCGGACGACGCTGTCGTATTTCTCGCGCAGCACGTCGCAGAGCCGCGACACGAGTTCGTCGTAGCCGTCGCCCGCGACGGCGGCGCGACCAACCGCGCGCGCGCCGCCCTCGGTCGTGTGGAAGGCGACGGTGGTCTCGCGGACGGCGTCGAGCGCGGCGTCGAGGTCGATGCCCTGCGCCTCGCCGAGCAGGCCGTCGGGGAGCGAGACGACCTCGTAGTCGTCGGCGTCGATTCGCGCGCCGAACCGGAGTCCCTCCTCGACGGTCGTGACGTCGGCTTCGAGGGCCGAGACGCGGTCGAGGGCGACGCCCGCGGTCTCGCGGACCCACGTCTCGGAGACGACCCGGAACCCCTCGGCTTCGAGGGCGGCCGCGAGGTCGTCGCGGTCGCCGTCGACGAGCGCGAGATCGGCCGCGGAGGCCTCGAACGCCCGGCGGAGCACGTCGCGGTTGTTCTCGGGCGCGCCCATCGCCTTGAGCTGCCAGTCGGCGGCGATGTGGCCGACGCGCCAGTCGGTCTCGCGGAGGACGCGCTCGAACCGCGGGGCGTAGTGGCCGCCGCCGAAGCCGACGAGTTGGCGGTCCGCGTCGGGCGCGACGCCCTCGATGTCGAGGACGGCCGCCGCGACCGCGCGGGCCCCCTCGGGGTCTCCCCACTGCGCTTCGTCGCTCCCGAGTTCGACGAACATCGAGGGGACCGTCGGCTCGGTCGGGCCGTGGTGGGTCGCCTCGATGCCGACTTCGTAGTCGTCCGGCGCGCGCTCGCGGAGCGCCTCGACGACGGCGCGCTGGGCGTTGGGGCACGCGCGGGCGAATCGCCCCGGCTCGCCGCCGTAGTCGGCGGGGCCGAAGTTCCCGGTGAAGTGCGCGGTCAGGAGCGCGCCGGTCTCGCCGGCGTGCCGCGAGACGACGACGAGGAGGTCGAGGTCGGCGTCGAACGCCTCGGCGGGGTCGTCGAGGTCGATGTGTCGGTCGTCGAACTCGCGGAGTTCGAAGCCGTCGCGGGAGAAGACGGTGCCGCCGCCGTCGGCGTCGGGTCGGTCCCCGTCGGTCCGTTCGTCCCAGTCGGCGAGTTCGAGCAGGTGCTCGCCGATGTGAACCGATGCGCTGTCGGCGCGGCTGACGACGATTCCAATCACGATACGAGGGTCGCCGAGGCCGGCGAAAAGGGCGTCGGAAGCGGCGAGGGGAGCCGGTCAGTCTTCCACCGCGGCCGGAACCTCGTTCGCGCCGTAGTCGCCGCGAACGCGTCGGACCGAGAGCTTGGCGACCGCCGCAAGTTGCTTGCGTCGCCGGACGAAAAGCGCCGTTCCGACGACCAGATAGACGACGGAGAAGCCGATGAGCGAGGTTGCGCCGTCGAAGGTGACCGCGCCGAGTCCCGGAATCGGGAGCGTGAGCGCCAGACCGGTGACGGAGTAGACGAACTGTGTCAAGAAGAGCCCGAGCAGGGCGACCGCCTCGCGGAGGCTGATGGAGAACGTGATGAGGATGGCGATGGCGAAGTAGCTCTGGGCGGCCGTCAGCCAGAGTTCGCCCATCTGGTGGGTGTCGAGCGGGAGCGGGCCGTAGTAGCCGAGCGACAGGCTGTAGACGAGCACGAGCGTCCCGATGAGGAGCGTCCACTGGTTGAGCTTCGAGGAGATGAGCGCGTTGAAGCCGGCGGTCGACCGCGCCTTGTTGACGAGGTAGGCCACGACGATGAGTTCGGGGCTCTCGCTCGCCAGCGGCGCGACCCACTGAATCATCAGGAACGACGGGATGCCGACCGACTTCCCGAGGGCTTCGAGGCCGTGAGCGAACGGCTCGACGGCGACGAGGATGACGATGCCCGAGAAGACGAACAGCGCGAGGGTCGTGGCGATGCGCTTGGGTTTTCGGTACGACTGGAGGTACGCGGGCACGCCGATCTGCGCTTCGTCCTCGTGCGGCGAGTTCATCGCCACGAAGATGTACGCGACGTAGAGGCCGACGAGGACGAACATATCGACCGCGCCGATGCCCGCCCCGAGCGGGACGAAGAAGGCGAACACGGTCGCGGCGAAGAGGAACAGAATCTCGGTCGCGATGCCGTGGTCGAGTCGGACCACGTCCGCGAGGAAGCCGGGACGAGACTCGACCGCCTCGTCGCCGGTGTCGCGGGCGCGGTAGACGGTGAAGAGGGCGATTGCGGACCAGCCGATGCCGATGAGGATGCGGTTCGCGCCGGTCATGTTGGCGACGGCGAGGCTCGCGGCCTCGGCCGATTCGGGGGAGCCGGGATTGATGCCGGCTTCCCACGCGTAGAGGGCGTCGACGGCGTATTCGGGGGCGACCGCGAGCACCGCGAGGATGGCGAGGGCGAACGCCCGCGGCACGTCGGCCTCGGCGGTCTCCGCGCCCCACGCGAGGAGGAACGAGGCCCCGAGGACGGCGATACCGCTGAGGCCGACGGTGACGCCGGTCGCGAGGTCAACGCCGAACACCGTGTGGAGGCCCAGCCACGGGACCGTCAGGAGTGCGGCTCCGAACACCGCGGTCAGCGGATGGCTGAGTTGCCGTACCATCGTGGCTACAAGAGCGAAGCCGAAGCCGGTAGCTTTTGTGTTTCAAAATCGGCCCGAAACGGGTGTGACGGACGGCCGAAGTCGTCCGGCAGGGATGTCAGGGAAGGATGAGCCAGAAGAACACGAGGTAGCCGACGACGAGGATGCCGCCGTCGAGGCGGGACACGTCGCGGTTGCGGAGCATCAGCGCGATGACTCCGAAGGTGAACACGAGGAGCGCCGGGAAGTCCAGCGAGATGGTGCTCGGGGGGACGTTCACGGGAACCATGATGGCGAGGATGCCGAGGACGGCGACGACGTTGTAGATGTTGGAACCGACGACGTTGCCGATGCTGAACTCCGATTCGCCGCGGACCGCGCTGATGACGGACGCCGCGAGTTCCGGCAGCGACGTGCCGAACGCGAGGACGGTCAGCCCGATGAACCGCGGACCGAACCCGAAGGATTCGAGCAGTCCCTGTCCGCCCTGAATGAGCCAGTTCGAGCCGACGAACAGGAGGAGCAGGCCGAGCCCGAGATAGACCACGTCCTTGAACTGCGCGGAGACCTCGTCTTCGTCCTCGATGTCGATTTCGTCCGCGCCGATGGCGTCCGCCGTCGCCGACCGGGCGCGGTAGAGCAGGTAGCCCGTGAACGCGACGAGGATGAGCAGGAGGACGCCGCCGTCGACGGCGCTGAGGTTCCCGTCCATCCCGAGGGCGACGAGCGCGACCGCCGCGGCAATCATGAACGGGACGTGCCGGCGGAGCGTCGCGGTCGAGACGCCCATCGGCTGGATGAGCGCCGAGATTCCGAGGACGAGACCGATGTTGGCGATGTTCGAGCCGACGATAGCGCCGAGTCCGAGGTCGGAGCTGTAGCCCAGGCCGCTCAGGACCGCGACGAAGAGTTCGGGGGTGGTCGTCGCGAACGCGACGATGGTCACACCGACGATGGCCGCCCGGAGACCGAGGCCGATGGCGAGTCGAGACGCGCCCTCGACGAGCGCCTCGGCCCCGAGATAGAGCGCGACGATACCCGCCACGAGGAGCGCGGTATCGAAGGAAAGCAGGGTTGCGAGTGCCGACATACGCGGGAGTAGACCAACGGGGGACTAAAAGCGCGCCGGTACACCGCGGATCCGCGACAAGCTATCACGGGAGAGCGAACGGGTGGAAATCCGCCCTGTGGGGGCCGTCGGGTCCCGGCGGAATCCGACGCGGGCGGGCGAGTTATATCGTCGGCAGGACACCACCCGCCCATGCAAGTCTACGGTCTCGTCGGCAACCCGGTCGGCCACTCGCTGTCGCCGCCGATGCACGAGGCGGCCTACGAGGAAACCGGCCTCGACGCCCGGTACGTCACGTTCGAACCCGACCGCGACGACATCGCGGCGGCCGTCGAGGGCGCGGACGCCCTCGGCGTCTCGGGGCTGAACGTCACCATCCCGTTCAAACAGGACGTGCTCGAACTGGTCGAACCCGACCCGCTCGCCGAGCGAATCGGCGCGGTCAACACGGTCGATTTCGGCGGGGAGACGCCGCAGGGGTACAACACCGACGCGGCGGGCGTCACCCGGTCGTTCGAGCGCCACGGCGTCGGCCTCGACGGGAACGCGGCCGTGGTCGTCGGTGCCGGCGGCGCGGGGCGGGCCGCCGCGTTCGCCCTCGCCGACGCGGGCGCGTCGGTCCACGTCGCCAACCGAACCGCCGAGACCGCGGTCGAACTGGCCGGGGGCGTCCCCGGCGCGACCGGCGGCGGACTGGACACGCTCGACCGGATTCGGGAGGCGGACGTCCTCGTCAACGCGACGAGCGTCGGGATGGAGTCGCCCGACGAGACGCCCGTCCCCGCGGAGTACCTCCACGGGGACCTCGCGGTGCTCGACGCGGTCTACACGCCGCTCGAGACCCGACTCCTCCGCGATGCGGCCGCGGCGGGCGCGGTCACTATCGACGGCGCGTGGATGCTCCTCCTGCAGGGCGTCGAGGCCTTCGAGCGGTGGACCGGCCGCGACGCGCCCGTCGACGCGATGAACGCCGCGCTCCGGAGCCACCTCGAGAGCGACTGAGGCCGCTGGTTTTTAAATAACGGGATTGCATAGGAGAAGGTAACATGGGCTTGCTTGACACTATTTCGTCGCTCTGGAAATCCCTCGTTGGTGGCGACTCGTCGTCTTCCTCGAAGGAGGGACGTGACGACACGGCGACCGTTACGGTCGAACGCGACACCAGAACCGAACGCGAGGAAGCGAACGTCGAGACCGAGGCCGCGGTGAAGGAACCGGTCGAAGAGACGGAATCGGCGGACGAGACGGCGGACGAAGAGACCGACGACGCGGTCGAATCAGCGGTCGAAGACGAGGCCGACGCGGCGTCTGAGGCCGACGACGAAGCCGCCGAAGACGCCCGCGACGACGCGGAGGTCGCGGCCGACGCCATCGAGGAGGCCGAACCGGACGACGAAGTGGAGGCCGAACCGGAGCCGGAGCTAGAATCCGAGGACGAAGCCGGCGACGAAGAAGAAGTGGAACCCGAGGACGAAGCCGAACCAGAATCCGAGGAGTCCGACGAGAGCGAAGGCGAGGAATCCGACGAAGACGAAGGCGAGGAATCCGACGACGGTTCCGACGAGGCCGACGAAGCGGTCGCGGAACCCGACGAGCCGACCGCCGACCCCGACGCGCCGACCGTGGACACGATTCGCGGCATCGGCCCGGCGTACGCCGAGCGACTCTCCGAGATCGGCATCGATACCGTCGCGGACCTCGCCGCGGCCGACGCCGACGAGGTCGGCGACGCAATCGACGTGTCGCCGAAGCGGGTCCAGCGCTGGATAGACCGCGCCGGCGAGGCGTAACCGACTCGCGTGGGAGCGGCCGAGACGACTGTTCTCCCGACCGACGGCCGCTCTCGCTACCTCGCAGACACGTCGCGAAACCGTTTACCCGGCGGACAGACTGGTGTGAGTAATGACCGCATTGACCGTCGTCACCGACCGCGACGACTTTCGCGCGACCGCCGAGGTCGCACCCGCCGGCGCGCGCGTCCCCGTCGAGGCCCGCATCGCCGTCTCGGACCCCTTCGACGCCTATCGACGCGCCCGCCGGAACGCCGGCGGCTTCTTCTACGAGACGACCGGCGGGCAACCCGGCTGGGGTGCCTTCGGCGTCTCCCCCGCGGAGCGCCTGACCGTCGACGACCCGACCGGCGACGACTGGGGCGACCCCGGCGTCGACACCGCGCCGAGCCTCGCCGCGCTCGAATCGCTCGCCGACTCGGAGACGCTCGTCCGCGGCGACTGCGACGTGCCGTACCCCTGCGGCCTGTTCGGGTGGCTCTCGTACGACGCGGCCCGCGAACTCGAATCGCTCCCCGAGCACACGACCGACGACCGGGGGCTCCCCCACCTCCAACTCGGCCTCTACGACCTCGTGGCGTCGTGGGAGGAACCCCGTCCTGACGACGGCGAGACGACGCTCCGGGTCACCTGCTGTCCCGTCGTCGACGACGACGCCGACCTCGACGCCGTCTACGACGAGGCGCGAACGCGGGCGACCGACCTCGCCGTCGAGGCGGTCGAGGGCGAACCAGAGCCCGTCTCCGCGCCCGTCGAATCCGACGAGGCGACGTTCGAGAGCGCCTGCGGCCGCGAGGCGTTCGCCGACCGCGTCCGCGCCGCGAAGCGGTACATCCGCGACGGCGACACGTTTCAGGCGAACCTCTCGCAGCGGCTCGTCGCGCCCGCGGCGGTCCACCCGGTGGACGCCTACGCGGCGCTCCGACAGGTCAACCCCGCGCCGTACTCGGGGCTGCTCGAACTCCCCGGCGTCGACCTCGTGAGCGCCAGCCCGGAACTCCTCTTGCGCGTCGAGGGCGACCGCCTCGTCACCGAACCCATCGCCGGCACCCGCCCGCGGGGGGCGACGCCCGAGGAGGACGACGCGCTGGAACTCGACCTGACGACCGACGAGAAGGAGCGCGCCGAACACGCGATGCTCGTCGACCTCGAACGCAACGACCTCGGGAAGGTCTCGGAGTACGGGTCGGTCGAGGTGACGGAGTACCGCCGGGTGGACCGCTACTCGGAGGTGATGCACCTCGTCTCGCTGGTCGAGGGGACCCGACGCGAGGGGACCAGCCTCGCCGACGCCGTCGCCGCGGTGTTCCCCGGCGGGACCATCACGGGCGCGCCGAAGCCCCGGACGATGGAGATTATCGACGAACTCGAAGCCACCCGGCGCGGCCCCTACACCGGGAGCATGTTCGCCGTCGGCTTCGACGACCGCGCGGTGCTGAACATCGTCATCCGGACGCTCGTCCGCTTCGGAGACGAGTACCACCTCCGCGTGGGTGCGGGCATCGTCCACGACTCCGACCCCGACAGCGAGTACGACGAGACGCTGGCGAAGGCGCGGGCGCTCATCACCGCCATCGACGAGGCGCTCGGCGAGCGCGCTGACATGACCGTGGGGGCCGAACGATGACGCGTATCCTCGTCGTCGACAACTACGACTCGTTCGCCTACAACCTCGTGCAGTACGTCGGCGAGGCGGTCGCGGAGGCGCAGGGCGAAAGCGGGGGTGAACGCGGAGACGCTTCGGACGACGTGCTCGTCTACCGCAACGACGCGCTCTCGGCCGACGACATCCGCGACATCGACCCGGACGGCATCGTCGTCTCGCCCGGCCCCGGCACCCCCGCGGACGCCGGCGTCTCGGTCTCGGTCTTCCGCGACCTCGACTACCCGACGCTCGGCGTCTGTCTCGGCCACCAGTCGCTCTGTGCCGCCCTCGGGAGCCGCGTCGGCCACGCGCCCCACGTCGTCCACGGGAAGCCGTCGCTCGTCGAGCACGACGGCGCGGGCGTCTTCTCGGGGCTGCCCGAGCGAATCGAAGTCGGCCGCTACCACTCGCTCGCGGTCGAACACGACGACGTGCCCCCCGAGTTAGCGGTGACCGCCCACACCGTCGCAGCGGAGTCAGAAAACGGCGGCTCAGACGCTGAAGAGGCCGACGAACCGTCGGTCGTGATGGGCGTTCGCCACCGCGAGAAGCCACACGTCGGCGTGCAGTTCCACCCCGAGAGCATCCTCACCGACTCGGGGAAGGACATCGTCCGCAACTTCGTCGCGCTCGCGGCCGGCGACGGCCCGGCGGCCGACGCGTGGGAGGCGGAGCGATGAGCGGCGACGACGACGCCGATGGGCGTTCGCTTCGTTACCACGTCGACGGCGACCTCGTCCCCGCCGAGTCGGCGTCGATTCCGGTCACGGACCGCGGCTTCCTCTACGGCGACGCCGCCTTCGAGACGCTCCGCGCCTACGGCGGCGAAGTGTTCCACTGGGAGGCCCACGCCGACCGACTGGCCGAGACGTGCGACGCGCTCGGGATGGACCACGGCCTGTCCGACGACGACCTGCGCGCGCGAATCGACGAGACGCTCGCGGCGAACGACCTCGACGAGGCGTACGTCAGGCTCTCCGTCACTCGCGGCAGTCAGGGCGGCCGCCTCACGCCGGCCGAGGAGGTCGACCCCCGCGTCGTCGTCATCGTGGAACCGCTCTCCCGCGGCGGCCGCGGCTCCGACCCCGTGTGGGACGGTCCGGCGTCGGTCCAGACCGTCAAGACCCGGCGCATCCCCGACCGGTCGCTCCCCTCGCGGGCGAAGACGCACAACTACCTCAACGGCATCCTCGCCCGCGTCGAACTCCGCGTCACCGGCGCTGACGAGGCGCTCATGCTCGACGCCGACGGCTACGTCACCGAGGGCGCGACGAGCAACCTCTTTTTCGTCGACGACGACGCGCTCTGCACGCCGAGTCTCGACGGCCCGGTCCTCCCGGGCATCACCCGCCGCGTCGTCCTCGACCTCGCCCGACAGGAGGGCGTCCCGATTCGGGAGCGACGCTTCACGCCGGACGACGTGCGCGGCGCGAACGAGGCGTTCCTCACGAACTCGACGTGGGAACTCCGACCCGTGGAGACGGTCGACGGTATCCGAGTGGGCGACGGACCAGTGACGAAACTCATCTCGCGGCTCTACGACGACTACGTGGAGCGACGCCACTACGGCGGCGACGGCGACAACGATGGCGACGACGGCGGCGACGACGATAACGACGGGAACTGAATCGCGTCCGTCTGCTCGCCGTCAGAACTCGACGTTCGAACTCGAACTCCGGTCGGCGGGGTCGGTCTCGATTTCGCCTGCTCCGACGTAGTCGAACGCCTCGTCCGAGAGGAAGACGTGGTCGCCGTCGACCGTGATTTCGAGGTCGTCGAGCACCGCGCCCTCGCAGGGCCCGTAGTTGCAGTAGCCCGTGTCGGCCTCGAAGTACGCGCCGTGGTTCTGGCAGATGACCTCGCCGTTGCGCATCGGCGCGCCGGAGCCCTTGTCGAGTTTGATGTGCGTCAGGTGCATGCAGTAGTTCAGCCACCCTTGGATGCCGTCGTCGGTGCGCACGAGGATGGCCTCGCGCTCCTCGGCGTCGTCTTCGTCGGCCGCGCGGACGCGAAAGAGAAAGGTCGTGTCGTCGGGCACGTCGCCGACCGCGCAGATTCGTTCGAGGTCGCTCATTGTGCTCTCGTTGGGTCGGGGTCGAAAATCTCCTTCGGAAGCGGTCGATTGGGGCGACGGCGCGAAGCCTCGCCTCGCGCTCACTCGTCGAGGGCCATCCGAAAGAGGGAGAGTATCCAGTAGCCAGCACCCACGAACAGGAGGAGTCCGAAGCTACCCACGAGGAGATTTCCGGTTCCCAGTTGGCGTGTCCAGCCGAACCCGAGTATCGCGACGATGGCGAGGAGTCCGCCGAGTATCGTTCGCTGAATCGCAGACCAAAACTCTGTTCCCGAATCTGTAGAGGGCATACTCGGTCCCTACTCGCGGAGTGATTATCAATATGTGTTACAGATTTGAAATGACTGAGGGTTCGGGTCTCACGCTGTCGCGAGTTCGAGAACGTAGACGTAGACCTCATTCGCACCGGTTCGCGGCGCTCCCCGGTTCAACTCTACTGAGCTATGAGGCCGACCTCGTGGGCCGCGCCGAGCCGAGACTCGGCGCTTAGGAGTTGCGGTCGGCAAAACCATAGCGGGAGGTAGATTTGAACGACGCGAATCTCGCTTCGCTCGATTCTCTGGTTCAAACTACCTGTTGCGAGTACCACAGAAGACGGGCCGCCGCAGCGCGATAAAACGCGCTGCTTGGGGTGTAGTTTTCAGGAGAATAGCGGGAGGTAGATTTGAACTACCGATCTCCGGGTTATGAGCCCGGCGGAATCTCCTGGCTNGTAGTTTTCAGGAGAATAGCGGGAGGTAGATTTGAACTACCGATCTCCGGGTTATGAGCCCGGCGGAATCTCCTGGCTATCCCATCCCGCTGAATCAACAAACGAGTCTGCTATTGTTAAGACTTCTGTTTCGGCCGCTGTGTGTCAATTTTCACCGTGAGTCGCGCTGACTCGAACGGGTCGCGATGCGCCACGTGAACAGGCTTTCTGCGACGTAGTTCAGGAGCATCGACGCGCCGATAGCGAGGGGGAGCGGGATGAGTTCCCAGAGGTCGATGCCGGCGACCGGAATCGACAGCGGAACCTCGCCGAGCGCCCGAACGACGAGCACCTGCACGAGGAGGCCGCCGCTCCTCACGAGGTTCGACTTCACGAAGCGCCGGACCTTCGCGGTGAGCAGGTCCGAGCCGGCCCCCGCGAACGTCCAGCGGTCGTTGATGACGAACATGATGATGATTGCGAGCTCCGCGCCGGCGAGCTTCGCGAGTTCGTTGGCGACGCCGAAAAAGACGATGAGGAGACTGCTCAACGAGAGGTCGAACACCGCGCCGACCGCGCCGACGGAGGCGAACTTGCCGAATCGGGTGCCGGAGACGAGCGCCGAGAGCCGGTCAGTCATCCGTGACCTCCGCCGAGAACTGCTCGACGAGGGTCCGCTCGTCGTTCCGAGCGTCGATGAGTTCGTGGAGGCGGTCCTCGCGAATCGTCCGGGCGCGGTGGCGCGACCGAAGGAGCCCGCGGGCCATCTTGAGCGTCGTGTCGACCGGCGAGACCGTCGAGTTCGGCTGGTCCTCCCAGACGACCGGCACCTCGGCCACGCGGTGGCCGAACGCGCCCGAGACGGCGATGAGTTCGATGTCCCACGCGAATCCGGGTTCGTACAGGTGGGTCCGAACGTCGGCCCACGCCGCGGCGGTGATGGCCTTCGCGCCGCACTGGTAGTCGTACAGCGGGACTTCGGTCAGGTGGCGGGCCAGCCACGCGAAGCCGTCGCCGAGGTAGCGCCGAGCGACCGTCTGGTGGGAGGCGACGGTCGCGTTCGGGTGACGGCGCGACCCCACGGCGAGGTCGGACCCCTCGCGGACGGCGGCGACGACGTTCGCCATCGACGCGGCCGGGGTGCTCCCGTCGGCGTCGGCGAACGAGAGGATGTCCGTGCGGAGCGACTCGAACCCGGCGGTGATGGCCGCGCCCTTGCCGCGACGGGCGTCGACCGGGTTCACGTGAGCGACGGCGGGGAGGGCGTCGAGGGCGTCGAGCGTCTCGGGCCGCGGCGCGTCGAGTT
The DNA here is from genome assembly GCF_000336775.1 of Haloferax gibbonsii ATCC 33959. Taxonomy (GTDB): domain Archaea; phylum Halobacteriota; class Halobacteria; order Halobacteriales; family Haloferacaceae; genus Haloferax; species Haloferax gibbonsii. Next base: position 223,363 of record NZ_AOLJ01000011.1, read on the forward strand.
CGACCCGGACCACCTCGGGGTCCAGTTCCTCGACGAGAGCGTGGACGTAGGGGACCAGACGCTCTGGGTCGGGTCGATAGGCGGGGACCACCACCCCGACAGACTGCGACATGCACGACCATTCACTCAACGGGGTAAAAAGCGAACCGCTCTGTTTCGCACCGGCCATCACAAAACGTATTGCATCCGCGGCGCAGTCATCGGACAGATGGAGTACGCCCTCGTTGTCCGGTGGTTGCTGCTGTTCGCGGCCCTCTGGGCGGTCGGCCTTCCCCTCGCGACCCGCCTGTTCCGACGCCTTCCCGGTCGCGGTGCCGGACTCGCCCTCCCCGTCTCGCTCGTCGTCTTGACCCTTCCCGCCTACTACGTCGGCCACCTCTCGTTCGGCCCCGTGGCCCTCGTCGCCGGCGTCGGGACGCTCCTCGTCGCGTCCGCGGTCGCGGGCCTCGACCTCGGCGCGCTCCGCCGCGGCGACCTCCGACTCGCGTCCGACCTCGACATCGACCGGCGCGCCGTCGCCGACGCGGCCGCGGTGTTTCTCGTCGCCTTCCTGTTCGCGGTCTCGCTCCGGGCGCTCGACCCGTCGGTCCACGCCGGCGGCGGCGAGAAGTTCCTCGACTTCGGCCTCCTCCAGTCGCTCGCCCGCGCGTCGGTCCTCCCGCCGGAGGACATGTGGTTCGCCGGCGAGCCGGTCCGCTACTACTACGGCGGCCACCTCGTCTCGATTCTCCTCGCGCGGCTCACCGCCACCGACCCGTCGTTCGCCTACAACCTCGCGCTCGCCGGCTTCTTCGGCTTCCTCGTCACCGCGGCGTTCGAACTCGGGCGCGGGGTCGCCGCCGCCTCGGGGGCGAACGGTCGAATCGGCGGCCTGCTCTCGGCGTTCTTCGTCGGCTTCGCCAGCAACCTCGTCACCGCGGGGCGGTTCGCCCTCGCCGCGCTCCCCGAGGGGCTCCGGCGACCCCTCGCGCGAGCCGTCGCCGAGCGCTCGCAGTACACCGTCGAGCAGGTGATCGCCGGAACCTCGAACTTCTCGTACTGGAGCGCGAGCCGCGTGATTCCGGGTACCATCAACGAGTTCCCGCTTTTCGCGTGGCTCAACGGCGACCTCCACGCCCACATGATGGGCACGCCGTTTCTGCTCCTCGCGGCCGGCCTCGCCTTCGCGTACTTCCGGACGCCGGAGGAGGCGGTCGGCGAGCGCCGACTCCTCGTCGCCGCGACGACGCTCGTCGGCGCGCTCCAGGTCGTCGTCGACACGTGGAGTTTCCCGTCGGTGTTCGGCGTGCTGTTCCTCGGGATGGTCTTCGCGCCCGCACGGCCGTGGACGCTGTTTCCCGGTCGGGAGCGCGTTCGCTCGGTCGTCGGCGACGACCCAGTTGCCGGTGAAGTAGCGCGACTCGTTGGGACGGTCGCGGCGGTCGGACTCGCCGGCGTCGTCGCCGCCGTGCTCGCGAGTCCGTTCCTCCTCGGCGCGGTCGCGGGCGGTGGAAGCGCCCGGACGGTCGAGATTCTCGCGCCCGACCAGCGGAGCGGGTTCGGCGCGCTGGCGCTCGTCCACGGGGCGTTCCTCGCGGCGTTCGCGGGCTACTACGTCCGTCGCCTCGGGGCGCAGGACGGCCTCGGCGGCCGCGAGTGGGCCGCGCTCCTCGGGAGCTTCGCGGTGCTGACCGTCGTCGCCGCCGTCCACTCGTTCGCCGCGCTCGCGCTCGTCGCACCCCTCGTCGCCGTCGGTTGGGTGCTCCTCCGGTTCGCCGACGACCCGCGGTTCGAGACGGTGCTCGTCGTCGCCGGCGCGGGCCTCGTGACGCTCGTCGAGCTCATCTACGTGAACGAGCAGGCCGGCCCCGGTCGGATGAACACGGTGTTCAAGACGTACATGCAGGTCTGGGTGCTCTGGGGGAGTGCGATGGGTGCCGTGCTGGCCGGCTTCGTCGGCGACGCGGTCGCCGCGAGCGACGTGTCGCTTCCGAGGGTCGACCTCAGCGTCCGCGGGGGGGCGGTCAGCGTCGTCGGGGTCGCGTTCGTCGTCCTCCTCGTCGCGTCCACGTCGGTGTACGGCGGACTGGCCGTCGCCGCCCACGCGGACACCCCCCGGCAGGAGGAGACGCTGGACGCGACGGCCTTCGCGGAGTGGTGGCACGAAAACGAATCGACCGCAATCACGTGGCTCGACGAGAACGTCGAGGGCAACCCGACGATGCTCACCGCGCCGGGGACGACGTGGTCGGCGACCGTGAGCGACGAGCGCGAGACCGTCATGTACGGCTGGCGCGGGAATCCCGAATCGAGCCTGACCGGCGTGCCGACGGTCGCCGGCTGGGCGCACGAGGTCGGCTACCGCGGGCCCGACGCCTACTACGACCGCGTGCGTGACGTGGACGCGATGTACGTCGGCAACGAGTCGACGCGGGCGCGGCTCGTCGAGCAGTACGAGGTTCGGTACGTGTGGGTCGGACCGGGCGAGCGCGCCCGCTACGGGGAAATAGAGACGGACGTGGCGTGGCTGACGCCGGTCCACCGGTCGGGCTCGGTCACGGTCTACGAGGTAGAAGAAGCGAGACTACCTTAGGCCGCGCCGCGCTCGCGGACGACTTCGACGGCCTCGGCGTCGACGCCCTCGGTTTCGAGCCAGTGCGGGACGAACTCGCGCTTTTCGAACGCCTCGCGCTCGTCTTCGGTGCCGACGGTGCACCACAGCTGGACGCGGTCGGGACCGTGCCAGTCGCCCTGTCGGTCGACCGAAAAGAGGACGTACTCCTCGCCGTCGTACTCGATGACGCCGTCGCGGCGGACGCCGGGGTCGCCGTGGATGATGAGCTTCTTCATGTGCCGGGATTGGCACAGTCACCGCTTAATCGCTTCGGCTTCGGGCGTGCGGCGCGCGGCGGGGGAATCACGGACGGTGCAGTCACCGTGGGCTGCCCACACGTGACACGGCGAACGCCCGGTCGCGGCGAGTTCAGGGGCCGCGTCGAACCAAACGGGTTTTAACGGGCCACACCAAAACCCAGCACAAGGTCGATATCTATGCAGATGCCACGCCGTTTCAACACGTACTGCCCGAACTGCAAGGGTCACCACGAACACGAAGTGGAGAAGGTCCGGAAGGGACGCCCGACCGGCATGAAGTGGAACGCCCGTCAGACGCGACGCGGCAAGGCCACGATCGGTAACGCCGGTAAGTTCTCCAAGGTTCCCGGTGGCGACAAGCCGACGAAGAAGACCCACCTGAAGTACATCTGCTCCGACTGTGGCAAGGCCCACATGCGCGAGGGCTGGCGCGCCGGTCGCCTGGAGTTCCAGGAGTAAATCATGGCAGGAAACTTCTACAAGGTCGCGTGCAGCGACTGCGAGAACGAACAGGTCGTCTTCGGAAAAGCCTCCTCGGTCGTCAACTGCGCCGTCTGCGGGACGACCCTCGCCACGCCGACCGGCGGCAACGCCGAATTCCACGGCGAGGTCGTCGAGACGGTCGAGCGTCGCGACAGCGACGAACTTGAGGCGTAACTCCCTGGAGGACCTCGTATGAAGTACAGCGGATGGCCTGACCCCGGCGAACTCGTCGTCGGAAAGGTAGACGACATCGCGGACTTCGGCGTCTTCGTCGACCTCGAAGAGTACGAAGACAAACGCGGCCTCTGCCACATCAGCGAGGTCGCCAGCGGATGGATTAAGAACGTTCGCGACCACGTCCGCGAGGGACAGACAGTCGTCGCTAAAGTGCTCGAAGTCAACGAGAGTTCCCAGCAGATCGACCTCTCGATAAAGGACGTCAACGAGCACCAGCGCAAAGAGAAGATTCAGGAGTGGAAAAACGAGCAGAAGGCCGACAAGTGGATGGCGCTGGCGTTCGGCGAGGACATCGCCGACGACCGCTACCAGTCCATCGCCAACGCCCTGCTCGCCGAGTTCGAATCGCTCTACGACGGCTTCGAGCAGGCCGCGATTCACGGTCTCGAGGCGCTCGAAGACGTCGAACTCGACGACGACGAGCTCGAAGCCATCGTCGAGACCGCGCGCCAGAACGTGTCGGTCCCCTTCGTCAACGTCACCGGCTACGTCGACCTGCGCTCGCCCGCGGGCGACGGCGTCGACGACGTGAAGGAGGCCCTCAAAGCCGCCGAGGGCGACGACGAAATCGGCGACGAAATCGAACTGTCGGTCACGTACGTCGGCGCGCCCGAGTACCGCGTGAAGGTCAAAGCGCCCGACTACAAGACCGCCGAGACGGAGCTCGAATCGAGCGTCGCTCGGGCCCGCGAGGTCATCGAGGCCGCGGGCGGAACCGCGGAGTACCACCGCGAACGCAGCGGCGACGAAGAGTAATCGCATGAAGTCTGACATCCGGGTGTGCAGCGCGTGGCGCGACCGCCACGACCGCCCGGTGTACTCACTTTCTGAGACCTGTCCGGAGTGTGGCGCAACCACAGAGAACAGCGCGCCCGCACCGTACAACCCAGAAGACCCCTACGGCGAGTACCGCCGCGCTCGGAAGCGCCGGCTCGCCGAGGAATAGCCGTCTTCGGCTACCGACGCTCTCTTAACCGGCGCGTCCGCCACTACGTGCATGGACGACATCGAAATCGAGGCTGTCGAGGAGGTCGACCTCACCGACCCGGTCCTCATCGAGGGACTGCCGGGCGTCGGGAACGTCGGCAAACTCGCCGTCGAGCACCTGCTGGAGGAGTTCGAGGAGGCCACGCTGGTCCGCCGCGTCTACGCCGACGTGTTCCCGCCGCAGGTGAGCATCGACGAGGGCGTCGCCGAGCTGACCCACGCCGCGATTCACGCCGTCGAGACGCCCGGTGAGGGGCCGGACCTGCTCCTCCTGACGGGCGACCACCAGGCGCAGTCCAACGAGGGTCACTACCACCTCACCGACGCCTTCCTCGACGTGGCCGAGGAGTTCGGCGTCGAGCGACTGTTCGCGCTGGGCGGCGTCCCGACCGGCGAGCTCGTCGACGAGCCGTCGGTCCTCGGCGCCGTCGCCGACGAGTCCCGTCTCGACGAACTCGAAGCGGCGGGCATCGAGTTCCGAGAGGACGAACCCGCCGGCGGCGTCGTCGGCGTCTCGGGACTGCTTCTCGGCCTCGGGAGTCGCCGCGGCCTCGACGCGACGTGCCTGATGGGCGAGACGAGCGGCTACCTCGTCGACCCCCAGAGCGCGCAGGTCGTCATCGAGGTCCTGCAGGACCTCCTCGAGTTCAGCGTCGACTTCGAATCGCTCGAAGAGCGCGCCGAGGAGATGAAGGAGGTCGCCGCGAAGATTCAGGAGATGCAACAGCAGCAGCAGGGCGGCATCGCCAGCGACGACGACCTCCGGTACATCGGCTGAGGTCGCGTCGACCGGCGCGGCCCGACTCGTTTTCGAACGGAGTTTAGGCTTCGATGATGTCGTCGTCTGCGAACTCCGGGACGACGACCTCGCCGTCGAGCGACTGCACCGCGCGACCGCCGACGCGTATCTCCGCGCCGACCCGCACGCGGACGGTGCCCGGCCGGTCCACGAAGTGGCCCTGTTCGAAGCGGAGTTCGTCCGGCATGGAGTCGAACGCGCCCACTTGCCGGAGGTACGCGCCGCACGCACCCGCGGCGGTGCCGGTCGCGGGGTCCTCGGAGATGCCGATGCCGGGCGCGAAACACCGCGCGTGGAGCGTGGAGTCGCCGTCGATGGCGTCGAAGGTGAAGGCGTAGACGCCCGCCGCGTCGTGTTCGGCGGCGAGGTCGGCGATGGCGGCGTCGTCGGGGTCCGCACCCGAGAGGTGTTCGAGGAAGTTGACCGGGACGACGAGGAAGGGAAGCCCCGTGGAGGCGACCGCGACGGGGAGGTCCGCACCCACGTCGCGGAGGGCGGCGTCGTCGACGCCGAGCGCCGCCGCGAGGCGGTCGTAGTCGACTTCCAGGGGACGCACCGTCGGCGCGTTCTGCGTCATCCACACCTCCCCGAGGTCGCCGAGTTCGATGTCGAGGGTGCCGACGTTCGTCTCCAGCGTGTGGGTACCCGGTTCGAGTTCGCGCTCGGCCGCGAGGTGAGCGTGGGCCGCGATAGTCGCGTGTCCGCAGAGGTCGACTTCCTGCTTCGGCGTGAAGTAGCGGATGCGGCGGTCCGCGGCGGCCGACGAGCAGACGAACGCCGTCTCGCTCGCGCCGAGTTCGGCGGCGACGGCGCGCATCTGTTCCGCGTCGAGTCCGTCGGCGTCGGGGACGACTCCGGCCGCGTTACCGGACAGCGGTTCGGTCGTGAAGGCGTCGACGAGGAGGGCGCGTCGGCTATCCATGGAAAGGCGCACTACACGGCGATGTATCAAACCAGCGGGTCGGCGGTCACGTCACGAGAGAGAAGGGAAGAGCGCGATACGAGCGCGGGTCGGTCGGTGTCGGCCGATTCACGCGCGGGTCCACCGGACGCGGCCGCTCGTTTGAGCTGCGCCGTCGCCCTGCATCACTTCGCGCATGTTCATACAGGCTGGGCACCCGACGACCTCGTCCATGTCGTTGCCGAAGACGCGGACGAAGTCGCGGGAGACGAACTCACCACAGTTACCACACGTGTGCATTCTGTTTCACCTACAAATCCGCATACTCCGGCACTCGACATAACTATGCCCCTTGTTAACATACGTTAGTGTCCGCCTGAACGACGGGTTCCCCGGTTAGTCACCGAATAACGTCGGTTCGAGCGGTTTTGATACGGCGACACACGGGCGGAGCGAGTCGTACAGATTAAAGGGCGTCAGGCGCGGCAGTACGCACGGTGAACGGAAGATATGGGCGACCTCCCCGACGAGTTTAACTGTACTATCACGAACTGGGAGTACATCTACGGCCTCTGCCGCGACGTTTCGGACGAGGTCAAGACATCCGAGTTCGAACCCGACGTCATCGTCGCGTTGGCCCGCGGCGGCTGGTTCGCCGGCCGCTGCATCTGTGACTTCCTCGGGTTGGACGACCTGACGAGCCTGAAGATGGAACACTACGTCGGGACGGCCCAGAAATCGAACGAGCCGGAGGTGCGCTACCCGATGCCGGAAGGCAGCGTCGAGGGCAAGGACGTGCTCATCATCGACGACATCGCCGACACCGGCGGCTCCATCAAGCGCGCACACGAGTACGTCAACGAGCGCAACGCGGGCGAGGTCCGGACCGCGACGCTCCAACTCCTCCAGACCAGCGAGTTCGAACCCGACTACGTCGGCGAGCGCCTCGAAGAGTGGGCGTGGGTCGTCTACCCGTGGAACTTCATCGAGGACATGATAGACCTCACCTCGGGCGTCATGGCGAAGGCCGACGACGACACCTTCGAACTCGAAGACGTCCGCCACTACCTCGCGGAGTTCCACGACGTGGACCGCATCGAGATGGAAATCGCCCAACCCGACCGGATGCCGGAAGTCATGTCCGAGATGGAGCGCCGCGGCTACGTCGAGTCCACCGGCGACGGCGCGTGGCGACTCCTCGAAAACGACGGCGTCGGGGCCTGAGCGCGGACGCGTTCGGTTCGGCCCGGCTTCGTTCGACTGCTTCGACGCTGTTGAATCCACCTGAGTTTGATAGAACCGATTAGTCGGGAGAACGACCATCGAATCGGACGGGCGTCCGGCGGTCGGTCGCTCAGGCACCCATGTTCGCCACTTTCTCGGCGAACTCGGCGTGGAGGTCGGCGTGGTGATGGACGATTTTCCACTCGCCCTTCTCCTGCCGGTAGACGTTGGTCGTCCGGCCCTCCAGGGACATGGGTTCACCCGCAAAAGTCCACGACACCGACTCGGTGCAGAGTTCGTACGCAGCGTCGCCGATGACGCGGATGACCTGGTCCGCTCGGATGACCGTGCCATCCGCACTCGCCGATGCGACTCCGGCGAAGGACCCAGAGACGGCCTCCCAACCCTCTTCCCGTCCACCGATTGGGTGCATGGTCGTCACGTCGTCCTCGTGTGACCAGATGTCCGCCATGGAGTCGGCATTCCCGTTCGCCATCGCTTCCAGCGCCCCGTAGAACTGGTCGGATGCGGCTCGGACGCCGGCTTCGGCTGCTACGCGTTTTGTAGACATTACAAACCTCAAGATAACGACGGCTCCAGAGGATATATACTAAATCTATGATATTTCGTACGGTCATCTATTTCGGACGTTTCGCCGGGAGGAGCCCGACTCCTCGTTTCGACCGGAGTGAGAGAGAGTGGCTGTACACGTCGGTAGCGGACTGCTCGAACCGACGCTGGATGCGAGACTCGCACCCCGTATTCAGCACGGTCTCGACAAACTGTCACCAACCTTGAATTTCAACAGAGCCGCGTGTCCGACTGCTTCGACCGTCGGCTTCAACGCCCCTCCGACCGCTCACACTCGACCGCCGCCCGGACTCGTCCGAAGCGAAACGTTCGTTTGCGTGACGGACCTCGGCACGCGCATGTCGCTGTTTTCTATCTTCGTCACCGCGCTCCTGCCGATTCTCGCCATCGGCGCGGTGGGGTTCGCCCTCGGCCGCGTCCGCGACGTGGACCCCGAGCCGCTCAACACGGTCACGGTGTACGTCCTCGCGCCGGTCCTCGTGTTCTACAGCCTCGCGACGACCGAACTCGCCGGCGAGACGCTGGCGACCATCACCGCCGGCGTCGTCGTCTACCACGTCGCCATGCTCCTCGTCGCGGGCGGCATCGCCCGACTCGCGGGCGTCTCCGAACCGCTTCTCGGCGCGCTCGTCCTCGTCGCCGCCTTTCCGAACTCAGGCAACTACGGCATCCCCGTCAGTTCGTTCGCCTTCGGCGACACCGGCCGCTCGACGGCCGTCGTCTACCTCGCCGTCCAGAGCGTCCTCATCTACACGCTGGGCGTGTACATCGCCGGACGAGGGACCGACCGTGACGACGGCGCGCCGGGATGGCGCGTCGGCCTCGAACGCATCGTCCGCATCCCGCTCGTCTACGCCGTCGTCGCCGCGCTCGCGGCTCGCTGGCTCGGTGTCGTCCCGCCGACGGGCGTCCCCGCGATGGAGACGCTCAGGCTCGTCGGCGACTCGTCGATTCCGATGATGCTCCTCATCCTCGGCATCCAACTCGCGGGGGCCGACCTCGGCTCGACGCTCTCGGAGGTCGGCGTCGTCGCCGCGCTCAAGATAGTCGTCGCGCCCGCGGTCGCCGTCGGCGTCGCGCTCGTCGCCGGTTTCGGCGACCCGACGGTCGCGCGGACGTTCGTCCTCGAATCCGCGATGCCCGCCGCGGTCACGCCGCTCATCCTCGTCGCGGAGTTCGGCGACGCCACCGGAACCGGCTCGGCCACCTCGCTCGCCGAGTTCGTCTCCGCGGCCGTCTTCGCGACGACCCTCCTCAGCGTGCCCGCGCTCTCGGTGCTCATCTACCTCTTGAACCACGGCTTCGTGGTGTAGGCCCCGTTTCGCCACGATTTTGTGCGCTCTCTCCCACCTCCGAGTATGAAGATCGGATTCATCGGTGGCAGCGGTATCTACGAGGCGCTCCCGCTGGAGAACACCCGCGAGGAACCCGTCGAGACGCCGTTCGGCGAGCCCTCGACGACGCCCGTCGTCGGCGAGTTCGGCGACACCGGCCGCGAGGTCGTCTTCCTCCCGCGACACGGCCCCGACCACCAGCACTCGCCGACGACGCTCCCCTACCGCGCGAACATCTTCGCGCTCAAGAAACTGGGCGTCACCCACGTCCTCGCCAGCAACGCCGTCGGCAGTCTCAAAGAGGACCTGCCGCCGCAGACGCTCGTCGTCCCCGACCAGATTTACGACCGCACGAAACACCGCCCGCTTACGTTCTTCGACGAGGGCATCGTCGTCCACCAGCCCTTCGCGATGCCGTACGACGAGGAACTCGTCTCCATCCTCGCTGAGGCCGCCGAGGAGGCGACCGACGCGCGGGTCCAAGCGGGCGGCACCTACGTCTGCATCGAGGGTCCCTCGTACTCCACGAAGGCCGAAAGCGAGCACTACCGCGCGCAGGGCTGGGACGTCATCGGCATGACGACCATCCCCGAGGCCAAACTCGCCCGGGAGGCCGAGATGGCCTACGCGACCATCACCGGCGTCACCGACTACGACGTCTGGAAGGAAGACAGCGAAGTCACCCTCGACGAGGTGCTGAAGAACGCCGCCGCCAACGAGGAGGCAATCAAGGAGACCGTCGAGGCCGCCATCCGCAAGATACCCGACGGCCACGAGACCGACAGCCACGCCGCGCTCGAAGGGACCATCAACACGCCCGACGAGGCCATCCCCGCCGAGACGAAAGAAAAGCTCGCGCCGCTCATCGACAAGTACGTCGACTGAGCCGGCGCTTCAGTCGTTCAGTTCTGCGGATTCTTCCGAACCGTCCTCCGGCACCGGGACCTCGCGTTCACCGCGCGCCACCTCGTCGTCCGGCGAGAACTCGACCGCGTGACAGCGTTCGCAGTACTCGTTTTCCCCGCGGTCAGTCGTCGCGAGCGGGATGCCGGCCGCGACGAGTTGCGTGCTGAACTCCCGAGCGACGCCGCTGTCGTCCGACTCGCCGCAGACGACGCACTCGCGGACCGCCCGCGGCGACGTGACCACCTCGCGGACGCGGCCGAACGAGGTCGGACTGTACGAGACGTAGCCGGGGAAGTAGCAGTGCAACCAGAAGATGGGCAAGAAAAACAGGAGCGCCCACGTCCAGATGGCAGACTGGGGAAACAGAATCGCCGCCGCGAGCGCCGCGAACAGCGTCGACGTGACGAGCGAAACCGCGACCGTCAACCGCCGGAGCGTGCTGGAGAGCAGGGTCGGATGGGACACGTCCGAGAGTGACGGCGGGTCCGATAAAATAGCTAGTCGTCCGCGATGGCCTCGGCTTCGAGTTCGGGGTCGTCGGCGTCGTCATCGGTATCGTCGGAGCCGTCGACGGCCGTCTCGGCTTCCGACGCGTCAGTTCCGTCGGCGTCCGGGTCGACCTCCGACCCCGCGCCGGGGTCGGCGTCGAACACCTCGGGGTTCCGAATCCAGAGGTCGCCGAACAGGTCGTCCTGCTTGAGGTAGACCGTGCTCCGGTGGGACAGAAACAGGAGCGCGAGATAGGTCGTCATCACCGTGTCGGCCACGTCGCGGACCTCGGCGAACAGCACCTCGTCGCGGCCCTTCTGGTAGTGCGTCGCGAGCACGTCGCCGACGGCTTCGACGACCGCCTCGATATCCTCGTTGTGGGCGGTCCCGGTCACGTCGTCCTCCGTGGGTTCGCCCGCGCCGCGCATCTCGCCGGGCGTGTGGTAGTCGAGCGTCTGCGTCCCCCGGGAGAAGCCGCGCGGCGATTCCGAGGTGTCGTACTCGCGGCGGCGCTTCCACCACGACCCGCGTTCGACCTCCCGGAGTTCGCGGACGAGTTCGTCCAGCGTTTCGGGCGACCCGCGGGCCTGCTTGCGTTCGAGTCGGCGGTCCATCTCGTCTTCCAGCGCGTCGATGGGGTCGAAACCGGGCGGACCGCCGTCGTCGTCGCCGGGGTGACCTTCGTCGCCGCCGCCCTGTAAGGCGAGTTCCCACGGTTCGAGTTCCTCCTCGTCGGGTTCGTCCGGCGCGAGGAGTTCGTCGGACTTCATGCGCAGGAGGACGCTCGCGTAGAACAGCGCCCGCCCGGTCGTCCGGAGGTCCATCGCGTCGAGGCGGTTCAGGAAGGCGTCTGTGACCTCCACGATGTCGATATCCCACGGGTCGATGGTGCCCTCCTTCGCGAGTTGGACGAGGAGTTCGACCGGTTCGACCTCGTCGTCGTCGGTCTCCGAGACGTCTTCCGGGAGAACCTCGTCCATCGCGTCGGGTTCGGTGGGGCCGGCGGAGTCGGCGGCGTCCGGAGTGGTGTCGGCCGCGGAACCCGACTCGGCGTCGTCGCCGCCGAACGAGAAGACCGCGTCGTCATCGTCATCCTCGTCGCTCGCATCGCGCTCGCCACGCCCGCGAGAGAGGTTCAGTTCGGGGATGTCGTCAGTCATCCGCCGGAACCTCCGCTTCCACGTCCGCGTCGGCTCCGCCGCCGTCACCACCGTCGGCGTCGTCGCCGTCGTCGTCGCTTCCGCTGTCGTCGCCGTCGAATCCGTCCGCGTCGCCTCCGTCGCCTCCATCGCTTCCGGGGCCGTCGTCGCCGCCGAACTGGATACCCGTGACGGCGCTGACGTTGTCGCCCTGCATCGTCACGCCGATGGCGCGCTCGGCGCGTTCGAGCAGCGCGGAGCGGTGCGAGACGACGACGAACTGGGCGTCGCCCGCGAGGTCGTCGACCATCTGGCCGACGCGCTCGGCGTTCGCGGCGTCGAGGAAGGCGTCCACCTCGTCGAGCGCGTAGAACGGCGCGGGGTTGTGCCGCTGGATTGCGAAGATGAACGCGAGCGCCGTCAGCGACTTCTCGCCGCCGGACATGGCGTCGAGGCGCTGGATGGGCTTGTCGCCCGGCTGGGCCTTCATCGTCAGCCCCTCCTCGAATGGGTCTTCCGGGTTCTCCAACTGGAGGTGGCCCGTCCCGTTCGACAGGCGCTCGAAGATGTCGGTGAAGTTCTCGGCGATGGCGTCGAACGACTCCATGAACGTCGCCTTCTTCTGGGACTCGTACTGGTCGATGCGGTCGGCGATGGCGTCTCGCTCTTCGACCAGCACGTCGCGGCGCTCCTGGAGGGATTCGAGGTCGGCCTTCACGTCGTCGTACTCGTCGATGGCGAGCATGTTGACCGGTTCGAGTTCCTCCATCTCCTCGGTGAGCCGCTCGATTTCGGACTCGACCGTATCGTGGTCGGGAATCTCGTCGGGGTCGTAGTCGCCGACCTGCGACTCGAGTTCGTCGATTTCCCACTCGAGGCGCTCCGCGGCCGAGCGCATGCTTTCGAGCTTCGATTCGACCGCGTTCACCCGGTCTTTCTTCTCGTCGCGGGCGCTCCGAGCCTCCCGGAGGTCGCCCTGGAGCTCCGTGCGGTCCTCCTTGAGGTCGACCAGTTCCTCCTCGAGTTCGGCGACCGCCTCGCGCTTTGCTTCGAGGTCGCCCTCGCGCTCCTCGATTTTCGACTCCGCCTCGGAGATGGACTTCCGGGCCTCAGCTTTGCGGTTCTGGGCGGCCTCGACCGTGTCGTGGAGGTCGTCGACCGCGTCTTCCGCGTACTGCTTTTCGAGCTGAATCTCGTTGAGCCGGCCGTCGAGCGTGGACATCCGGTCTTCGAGGTCGTCGATGTCCGCGCGAATGTCGTCGGCGCGGGCGGTGAGTTCCGGAATCTCGGAGTCCGCGAGTTCGGTCTCGATGTCCTCGATTGCGGCCTCGACCGTCTCGATTTCGTCGTCGAGGTCGGCGATTTCGTCGTCGAGGTCGGACATCTGTTCGTCCACCGACTCGCGTTCGGACTGGAGTTCGTCGAGGCGGTCGTCGAGGCGGTCGATTTCGGCTTCGGCGTCCTCGATGTCCTCCTCGGCGTCCTCGATTTCGCGCTCGATGGTCCGGACGCGGTCGGCGGCGTCGGAGGCCCGGCCGCGGGCGTCGTCGAGGTCGTCGTCGATGTCCCGAATCTCGCCGTTGAGCGAGCGACGGCGGTCTTCGAGCTTCGTGATTTCCTTCGCGAGGCGTTCGAGTTTGCCCTCGCCGGACTTCGAAAAGGAGTAGCGAGAGCCGCCGCCGGAGCCGCCGGTCATCGCGCCGGAGCGCTCGACGAGGTCGCCGTCGAGGGTGACCATGCGGTAGTCGCCCATCAGGTCCCGAGCGGTCTCCATGTCCTCGACGACGAGCGTCGAGCCGAGGACGTACGAGAAGACGGACTCGTACTGACTGTCGTAGTCGACGAGGTTGCGCGCGAAGTCGACGACGCCGGGGTTGTTGGGCTTGCGCGGCAGGCTCCGGTTGTCCATCTTCGTGATGGGCAGGAACGTCGCGCGGCCCGCGTTGCGGGACTTCAGGTGGTCGATACAGGACGACCCCACGCCGTCGTCGTCGACGACGACGTTGGCGAGGCGGCCGCCGGCGGCCGTCTCACACGCCTTGGCGTACTCGCCGTCGACGGAGCCGAGTTGGCCGACCGCGCCGTGAACGCCGGAGATGCCGGCGTTGAGGATGGTCGTGACGGCTCGGGGCCAGGAGTTGTCGCCGTCCTTCCCGGCGCGGGCTTCGAGGCGGGCGTACTCGGACTGCTTGGTCTGGAGTTCGTCCGTGACCTCCGAGAGTTCGTCGTTCAGTTCGGCCTTCTCGGCCTGCAGGTCCTCGATGACGCCGTCTATCTTCGCCTTGTTCTTCTCGGCGGTGTCGAGTTCGCTGTGCAGGTCGGAGACCGTCGCCTTCAGTTCGGGGATGCGCTCGCGGGCGCGTTCGAGTTCGTCCCGCGTCTCCGAGATCTGGTTCGAGCGGCGGCGCGCGTCGTCGAGCAGGCGGTCCTTGGCGCGCTGGCGGTCGTTCTTCTCGTCTTTGAGCTCGTCGAGCGTCTCCTTTCTCGCCGCGAGTTCGGACTTCAGTTCGTCGAACTCGGTGTCGACCGAGTCGATTTCGGCCTGCACCTCGGAGAGTTCGACCCGCTTGGACTGGATGTCGCTTTTGACCGACGCCTTCTCGACTTTGACCTCGCGGATGTCGTCTTCGAGGTCGTCGATCTGTTCTTGCTTGCGGTCGATGTCGACGAACGCCTTCCGGCGCTCGGCCTCGGCGTCGTCGCGCTTTTCCTCGGCGGCCTCGATGGCGTTTTCGAGCCGGGAGATGTCGCCTTTTATCTCCTCCATCTCCGACTTGATTCGGAGCTGTTCGTCCTCGCCCTTGCGCTCGATTTCGCGGGTGAGGTCTTCGAGGTCCTCTTCGAGACGGGTGACCTTGCCCTGTCGCTCGTCGAGTTCGGCCTGTAGGTCTTCGAGGTCGGCCTCCGTGGACTCGATGCGCGATTCGGTCCGCGAGAGGTCGTCGCGCTTGTCTTCGAGCTCCGCGGCCTTCAGGTAGCCCTCGTACTCTTCTTTCTCCTCGCGGAGTCCCTTGTAGGTGAGCGCGGTCTCGCGCTCGTCGGCGAGTTGGTCGAGGCGCGTCTCCTTTTCCTCGATGCGGAGGTCCGCCTCGTCGACGCGCTCTTCGACCGCCTCCAACTCCTCGAAGGCGGCGTCTTTCTTCTCGTCGAACTCGGCGACGCCCGCGATTTCGTCGATGATGCCCCGCCGCTGGTAGGGCGTCATGTTGATTATCTCGGTCACGTCGCCCTGCATGACGACGTTGTAGCCCTCGGGGGTGATGCCCGCCTGGGCGAGCAGGTCCTTGATGTCCGAGAGGTTGACGGAGCGCTCGTTGAGGTAGTAGTACGAGTAGTAGTTGTCCGGCGTCTCCTTGACGCGGCGCTTGATGGTTATCTCCTCGACGTCGCCGACCTTGTCGGTGCCGGCGGCGTTGACGACCTGCGACCGGTCGAGCGTCCCCTCGGAGTTGTCGAGGACGACCGTGACGCTGGCCTCCTTGGGCTGTTTCGCGGCCTCGTCGCTCCCGTCGGCGTGACCGGGATTGTAGATGAGGTCCGTCAGCTTCTCGGCGCGAATCCCGCGGGTGCGGGCGAGACCGAGCGCGAAGAGGACGCCGTCGATGATGTTCGATTTGCCGGAACCGTTCGGGCCCGTAACGACCGTGAAATCCTCGTAGAACGGGATGCGAGTCGGCCGCCCGAAGCTCTTGAAACCGTCAAGGACGAGCTCTTTGATGTGCATGGGTTGGTGTTCACGCGGGCGACGCCCGCAGGTGGAGCGCGCCGCATGAACACGGGGCGCGCTCGCGTCGGACGGCGCGCCCGATTACGCGACGATGATGTCGTCGTCGGGGGTCTCGCCGTCGCCTTCGTCAGTCTCGTCGGTCTCGTCCGGTTTAGTCTCATCGCCGTCGGCCGGCGCCGCCTCGTCGGCCTCGGCGGGCTCCGCGGCGGACTCGGCTTCGGTCTCCCAGTCGCCGCGGCGGGTCGCGGCCCGCGAGGGGACGTCCACGTCGTTGGCGTCTTCGAGCTGGCGAAGCCGTTCTTTGGTCTCGACGAGTTCCTCGGTGAGCCCGTTCACGGCGGCCTGCAGTTCTGCGACTTTGGATTCGAGTTCCTCCACCCGGTTACTCATGGGTAACATAGCCCCTCGCGTGAGACATAAATGTGCGTCAGACAATCACCGAAAATGTGATACGTGTGCGGGCGACCCCGCCTTCGCACGCTCGCCGCCGCCGCCTCAGTCCCGGTACGACTCGGTCGTCGTCTGCCGGAGCGAGCGGACCGCCTCGAGGTACGCTTCCCGACTGCGCTTTTCTGCTTTCGCCGCGCGGACCTCGGCCATCGCCTCGGGGCTCGTGAGCAGGTCGACCAGCGTGCAGGCGGTGAGTTTCGCCGGGATGACGTACGCCATCTCCTCGTCGACGACCCGGAAGTCCCGGGCGTGAATCGCGCCCTCGAAGCCGCCGGTCCACGGGTGGATTCCGGGGACGAGTTGCGTGATGTCGCCCATGTCCGTCGAGCCCGAGAGGTGGGCGTGGCCCTCGTCGACGGCGTCGGGGCCGACGACGTCGCGGGCGTTCTCGTCGTAGAACGCGACCATCGTCTCGTCGGTCCGAAGCGGCATGTAACCGGGGTAGTCCTCGATTTCCACGTCGCCGCCGACGCCCATCGCGCCGGAGGCGAGCGCCCGGTTGACCGACTCGTTCGCCTCGGAGACGGCCTCGACGGAGGCCGCGCGGACGTACGACTCCATCGTCACCTCTGCGGGGACGACGTTGACGCCGTCGCCGCCGCGGGTGATGATGGGGTGGACGCGGACGTGGTCCTCGTCGCGGAAGCGCTCGCGCTGGGCGTGGACCGCGTTCATCCCGAGCATCGCGGCGTTGAGCGCGTTGACGCCCTCTTCGGGGGCCGCGCCGGCGTGCGCCTCGGCCCCGCGGTAGGTGACGAACTTGCCGACGAACCCGTTCGTCGAGAAGTCGCTCGTAATCGTCCGCTCGGGCGTGTCGCTGCCGGCGTGCATCATCGCGGCGGCGTCCCAGTCGTCGACGTAGCCGCGGCGGATGAGCTCCTGTTTGCCGCCGAAGAACTCGATGTCGCCCGCTTCGAGCAGGTCGCGGCGGTAGTCGAGGTCGAGATACTCCTCGGCCGGGACGGCGACGAACTCGACCGCACCGTCGAGGTCGTCGACGACGCCGCTTTCGACGAGGCCGAAGGCGGTCCCGACGAGGTGCGCGAGCTGGGCGTTGTGGCCGCAGGCGTGGACCGCGCCGGTCTCGGGGTCCGCCATCGGGTGGTCCGGGTTGACGAGCGCGTCGAGTTCACCGAGGACGGCCGCGACGAAGTCGCCCTCGCCGGCTCTGGCGCGCGCGCCGGTAATCGCCAGTTCCGTCTCCACGTCGAGGTCGAGGTCCTCGAAGAGAGAGACGACCTTCTCGGTCGTCTTGACTTCCTTGTAGCCGAGTTCCGGTTCGGCTTGCACGTCCTTCGCGAAGGCGATGATTTCGTCGGCGCGGTCGTCGATAGCGTCGCAGACGCGGGTTTTGAGGTCTGCAGTCATCTGAGTCGCGTGTCGAGACGGGGCGGGAGGTGATAAGTGACGCCGCCAAGGGGCGTAGCCGCGGCCGGTCCCGTTAGTCTTTAGCCCACCGCCGTCGAAGCGCGCCCAATGACTGCGCAAGCGCTCGAACAGCGCGAACTCGCGGTCGTCATCGGGTTGGAGGTCCACGTTCAACTCGAGACGGCCACGAAGATTTTCTGTAGCTGTTCGACCGAGCCTGCCGAGGACGAGGAGCCGAACACCCGCGTGTGCCCCGTCTGTCTCGGGCTGCCGGGCGCGCTCCCGGTGCTCAACGAGGCGGCGGTGGAGTCGGCGGTCAAAATCGGCAAGGCGCTGAACGCCGATATCGCCGAGGACACCCGCTTCCACCGGAAGAACTACTACTACCCCGACCTGCCCAAGAACTTCCAAATTACCCAGTACGACGCGCCCATCTGCGCCGACGGGACGCTGGAGGTGTCCGTCGAGGGCACCCGCCGGGACATCGGCATCACGCGCGCCCACCTCGAAGAGGACCCCGGCAGCCTCCAGCACAAAGGCGG
Source organism: Haloferax gibbonsii ATCC 33959 (assembly GCF_000336775.1). Taxonomy (GTDB): domain Archaea; phylum Halobacteriota; class Halobacteria; order Halobacteriales; family Haloferacaceae; genus Haloferax; species Haloferax gibbonsii. The sequence goes on from NZ_AOLJ01000011.1 coordinate 241,393, forward strand.
CAGCATCGACACGGCGGACTACACGCTCGTCAACTACAACCGCGCCGGCACGCCGCTGGTCGAAATCGTCACCGAGCCCGACTTCCGGAGCCCCCAGGAGACCCGCGCGTTCCTCGCGAAGCTCGAAGAGGTGCTCGAATACCTCGGCGTGTTCGACGCCACCCGCGACGGCTCGCTCCGCATCGACGCCAACATCTCGCTCGTCCCCGCCGACGAGGTCGACGACGACGGCTCGATTTCCGACGAGGCGCTCGAAGCGGCCAACCGAACCGAGGTCAAGAACATCTCCAGCCACAAGGGCGCAGAGAAGGCGCTGGCCTACGAGGTCACCCGTCAGAAGAACGCCATCAAGCGCGGCCGCGCCGTCGAACAGGAGACGCGCCACTGGGACGAGTCCCGCGGCATCACCGTCTCGATGCGCTCGAAGGAAGAAGAAAAGGACTACCGCTACTTCCGCGAGGCCGACCTCCCGCCGCTGCAGGTCGCCCACTGGAAGGAGGAGATTCCGATTCCGGAACTCCCCGACGCCCGCCGCGAGCGCTTCCACACCGAGTACGGCATCGACGAGGAGTCCGCCTCGAAGCTCACCTCGACCAAGGAGGTCGCCGACTTCTTCGAGGACGTGGCCGCCGAGTTCGACGCCGACCTCGCCGCGACGTGGGTCGCCGACAACCTGCTCGGCGAACTCAACTACCGCGACATGCACATCACGGACGTGTCGGACCGCCTCGACGAGTTCACGCGGCTGGTCGAACTCGTCGACGCCGACGAGGTGACGACGAAGAACGCCGAGGAAATCGTCCTCCGCGAGATGCTCGACGAGGGCAAGGACCCCGACACCATCGTCGACGAAGAAGGGCTCGGCAAGGCCGACGACGACGAAATCGGCGGCTTCGTGCAGGAAGCCATCGACGAGAACCCCGACGCCGTCGAGGACTACCACGACGGCGAGGGCGGCGCGCTGAACTTCCTCGTCGGGCAGGTCATGCAGAAGTCCAAGGGGAGCGCCGACCCCGGCACGGTGAACCAGTTGCTCCGCGAGCGACTGGACGAATAACCGACCGTCTTCGGTTTCTCTTCTCCGCGACGAGCGGCCGTTTCCTGTCAGGCCCGGCGAGCGTGACTACGACCAGTCGTCGTCATCGTCGCGCCCGAACAGCATCGCCGACCCGAGGACGACCGCGAACCACGTCAGGGCCTCCTCGGCCGCCGGCGACGCCGGAAGCGGGCGGTCCACGCCGGTCCGGTAGACGAGGAAGTAGTCGCCGTCGAGTTCGAACACTCTCGCGCCCGCGTTCGCCGACCAGAGTTCGTGGTCCGCCGTCGCCGACCCGTCTTCGATAGCCGCCCACGCGGTCGGGTATCGGTCCGGGGGGCGGGCCACGTCGTCCAGCGCCGCCGCGGCCGAGACGCGCGCCGTCGAGAGGACGTACCGGCCGTCCTCCCACGTCGATTCGCGCTCGAAGACCCGGCCGTCGTAGTAGACGAGATACAGTTCGTCGGCGTCGAGGTGCCCGGAGCCGGATTTCACGTCGGGGTGGTCCACCGCGAGCGACCCGTTCAGGGTCGCGGCCTCCAGCGCGCAGTAGCGAGTCACCGACGACCCGACCGAGCAGGCGAAGCCGTCGATGCCGTGCCACAGGTCGGAGCGCGCATCACGGTCGGGCACGACGAGTCGGTCGTCCTCGACCCCGATTTCGGCTGACTCGTAGGTGTACGTCGGTCCGGTGAGCCCGAGCGTCGGGCCCCAAAGCGGCGTGAGAATCAGGAGGACCGCGAGGCCGAGACGGAGGTGTTCGGTGGAGGGCTGTCGCATGGCGCTCCCTTCCGACCCGTCGAGGAAAGTCGTTCTGCTGTCAGGTCAGCCGGTGGAGGGCGATGGTGGCCGAGACTAGTCGTCACCCGCCGCCGGCGTCGCCCCGCGGTCGAGGACGCCCTCGCGCCACGTGCCGAGCCGGAACCACGCGACGGCGACGGCGAAGGAGGTGACGGCACCGACGACGTACGCCCACCAGAGGCCTTCGACGCCCCGCGCGAGCCCCGAGACGGTGCCGACGACCGGGAGGGAGACGGTCCACGTGAACGCGACCGCGAGGGCGACCGGAACGCGGAAAATCCACCGCGAGAGGAACGACAGCGCCATCGCGGCCTTGGTGACGCCCGCGCCGCGGAACGCTCCCTGAATCACCATCACGCCGCCGAAGAACGCCCACGACGGGGCGACGATGCGGAGGAACGTCACGCCCGCGTCGATGACCGGCTGTTCGTCAATAAAGAGACGCATCGCCTCGGCCGGGAAGGCCACCACGAGCCCCGCGGCGGCGAAGAGCAGCCCCATCGTCCCCGCCATCGCGGTCCACGCGACCGAGGCGGCCCGGTCGGGCGTCCGCGCGCCGAGGTTCTGGCCGACGCCTGTCGCCGTCGCCTGCCCGACCGCGCCGGAGACGGTCCACGAGACGGACATGAGGCGGACGCCGATGCCGTAGGCCGCGGTCGGCGTCGGTCCGAACCGAGCGACGAACGCCGCCATCACGACCGCGGAGAAGCTCCGCGCCCAGCCGTCGAGCGTCGCGGGATAGCCGATATCGACCAGCTTTCTGAGGCGCTCGGGGTCGGGTCGGAGGTCGGTGGGGCGGAGTCTGACTCCCCAGTCGCCGCGCAGGAGGATGTAGACGCCGGCGGCCGTCGCGAACAGTCGGGCGACGAGCGTCGCAATCGCCGCGCCGCGGGTCCCCATCCCCGCGATTGGGCCCCAGCCGATGATGAGAATCGGGTCGAGGACGACGTTGAGGCCGGCGGAGGCGACCATGAGCCACATCGCGGTCTTCGTGTCGCCCGCGCCCTGTAGCGCCGCCCGGAACGCGAAAAACAGGAACGTGAGCGGGAGCGAGAGGAAGATGACCTCGATGTAGGCGAGCGCCTCGGTGAAGACGGCTCCCTCCGCGCCGATGAGTTCTAAAAGCGGATGTCTGAACGCGAAGCCGGCGACGGCGAGAACGACCGACACGGCGAGGGTGAGAAGCACCGTCTGGCCGACGACGCGGTCGGCCTCGCGGTCCTCGCCCGCGCCGACGTGCTGCGAGACGAGGGCGATGGTCGCCGCGGTGATTCCCATCGCGGTCGAGACGAACATCCAACTCGTCGGGAACATGAGCGAGACGGCGGCGACGGCGTCCGCACCGACGCGGCCGACCCAGAACACGTCCGCGAGGTTGTACAGCGTCTGGAGGAGGTTTCCCGCGACGAGCGGCCACGAGAGCGAGAGCAGTTTGGGCGCTATCGCCCCCTCGGTCATGTCGACTCGCGAGTCACCCGACACGGTCTCAGGTTCGGCGGGCGGAGGTTATCGCTTCTGGTGTCACGCGGCGTCGCGGCCGCATCGGCGAACACACACCTTCGCGCGCGAAGCGCGCTCACCCGCACGCCCGTATCCGCGCGCGTTGAGGCGTCTACACCCCGAATTCGGCACGAAAGGTTTAGGACAACCCCCGACATATCGCCGCTCAATGAGTAGGGGTCCGGAACTCATCATCACCGAGAAGGACAACGCCGCGAGGCGCATCGCCGACATCCTGAGCGGCGAGACCGCCTCCGCGGAGCGAATGAACGGCGTGAACGTCTACAAGTGGGGCGGCAAGCGCTGCATCGGGCTGTCGGGCCACGTCGTCGGCGTGGACTTCCCGCCGGAGTACAACGATTGGCGCGACGTGGAGCCGGTCGAACTCATCGGCGCGCCCGTCGAGAAACACCCCACGCAGGAGAACATCGTCGCCGCGCTCCGCCGGCTCGCCCGCCGCGCGGGGACGGTCACCATCGCGACCGACTACGACCGCGAGGGTGAACTCATCGGGAAAGAGGCGTACGAGCTCGTCCGCGACGTGAACGAGGACGTGCCCGTCGACCGCGTGCGGTTTTCCTCCATCACGAAGCGCGAGGTGACGGAGGCGTTCGAGAACCCCGACGACCTCGACTTCAACCTCGCCGCGGCGGGCGAGGCCCGACAGATTATCGACCTCGTCTGGGGGGCCGCGCTCACGCGCTTCCTCTCGCTTTCGGCCCGCCAGCTCGGCAACGACTTCATCTCGGTCGGTCGCGTGCAGGGACCGACGCTGAAGCTCATCGTCGACCGCGAGCGCGAAATCGAGGCGTTCGACCCCGAGGACTACTGGGAGCTGTTCTCCAAGCTGACGAAGGACGCCGACGGCGACGCCGAGTCCTTCGAGGCGCAGTACTTCTACCTCGACGACGACGGCACCGAAGCCGAGCGCATCTGGGACGAGGAGTCCGCGGAGTCGGCCTACCAGACGCTTCTCGGCGTCGAGTCCGCGGAAGTCGCGTCGGTCAACCGCCGCACGCGGACCGACACGCCGCCCGCGCCGTTCAACACCACGCAGTTCATCCGCGCCGCCGGCTCCATCGGCTACTCCGCCCAGCGGGCGATGAGCATCGCCGAGGACCTCTACACGGCCGGTTACATCACCTACCCGCGGACCGACAACACGGTGTACCCCGACGACCTCGACCCGCGCGAACTGCTCGGCGCGTTCGAGGGCGACCGCCGGTTCAAGGAGGACGCCGAATCCCTCCTCGAACAGGAGGAAATCGAGCCCACCGAGGGCGACAACGAGACGACAGACCACCCGCCGATTCACCCGACCGGCGAACTCCCCTCGGCGTCCGACCTCACCGAAGACGAGTGGGACGTCTACGAACTCGTCGTCCGACGCTTCTTCGCCACCGTCGCCGAGGACGCCGTCTGGGAGCACCTCCGCGTCGTCGCCGAGGTCGAGGGGCTCTCGCTGAAGGCCAACGGCAAGCGCCTGCTCGAAGCGGGCTACCACGACGTCTACCCGTACTTCAACTCTACCGAGTCGTTCGTGCCGGACGTCGAGGAAGGCGAGTCGCTCGTGCTGTCCGACACGCACCTCGACGCCAAGCAGACCCAGCCCCCCCGGCGCTACGGCCAGTCGCGGCTCATCGAGACGATGGAACAGATGGGCATCGGGACGAAGGCGACCCGCCACGACGTGATTCAGAAGCTCTACGACCGCGGCTACATCGAGAGCGACCCGCCGCGACCGACCCGGCTCGCGCGGGCGGTCGTGGAGGCCTCCGAGGACTTCGCGAAACTCATCGTCAGCGAGGAGATGACCTCGCAGCTCGAATCCGACATGCTGGCCATCGCCCGCGGCGAGGCCACCCTCGAAGACGTGACCGAAGAGTCCAAAGAGATGCTCCAGGACGTGTTCGAGGGGCTGATGGAGTCCCGCGAGGAGCTCGGAAAACAGCTCCAAGACTCGCTGAAAGCCGACAAGACGGTCGGCACCTGTCCCGAGTGCGGCGGCGACCTCGTCGTCAGAAAGAGCCGCCGCGGCTCGTACTTCATCGGCTGTGACTCCTATCCCGACTGCACCTACACGCTCCCGCTTCCCTCCACGGGCAAGCCGCTCATCATGGAGGAGTCCTGCGAGGAACACGACCTCCACCACATCAAGATGCTCGCCGGGCGCAAGACGTTCGTCCACGGCTGCCCGCTCTGTAAGGCCGAGGAGGCCGACGAGGAAGACGACCTCGTCATCGGGACGTGTCCCGAATGTGGAGACGAACACGACGGCGACCTCGCCATCAAGCGCCTCCGGTCTGGCTCCCGGCTCGTCGGCTGTACCCGCTATCCCGACTGCGACTACTCGCTGCCGCTGCCCCGTCGCGGCGACATCGAGGTGACGGACGAGTCCTGCGAGGAACACGACCTGCCAGAGCTCCGGATTACGTACGAAGGCGACCGCGAACCGTGGGAGCTCGGCTGTCCCATCTGCAACTACCGAGAGTATCAGGCCCAGCAGAACGGCGAGGGCGGCTCCGACCTAGAGAGCATCAGCGGTATCGGCGCGAAGACCGCCGAGAAACTGAAAGACGCCGGCATCGAGGACGTGAAGACGCTGAAGGCGTCCGAACCCGACGACATCGCGGCGAAAGTCGAGGGCGTGGGCGCGGATACGGTTCGGAAGTGGCAGACCGCGGCGGACTGAACGACAAACCGTAACGTCACAGACACGAACCGGCCGATACCACCCGAACCCCTCATTTCATCCGCACGCTTTTTACGCCCCCTCAAGCAAAGAGCGACCAATGAGCTATCCGTGGGAAGACTGGGATCATATCACCAAAATCGACCCTGACAAGGACCTCGTCGACGGCGAGACGTTCGAAGACGTGTGTGAGACGGGCACCGACGCCCTCGAAATCGGCGGCACGCTCGACATCACAGAGGAGAAGATGGAGCGCGTCATCGAGGCGACCTCGAAGTACGACGTGCCAATCTACCAGGAGCCGTCGAACCCCGGCGTCGTCATCGACGACGACGCGCTTGACGGCTACCTCATCCCGACGGTGTTCAACGCGAGCGACTCGTTTTGGATCACCGGCGCGCACAAGGAGTGGGTCCGCATCGAAGACGGCCTCGACTGGGACCGCACCCACACCGAGGCGTACATCGTGTTGAACCCCGAGTCGTCGGTCGCCGAGTACACCGACGCCGACACCGACCAGTCCGCCGAGGACGTGGCCTCCTTCGCCCGCGTCGCCGAGAAGATGTTCGGCCAGAGAATCATCTACGTCGAGTACTCCGGCACCTACGGCGACCCCGAGAAGGTCGGCGCGGCGCACGACGCGCTCGACGACGCGACGCTGTTCTACGGCGGCGGCATCCACGACTACGACACCGCCTACGAGATGGGTCAGCACGCGGACGCGGTCGTCGTCGGCAACCTCCTGCACGACGAGGGCGTCGACGCGGTCCGCGAGACGGTCGAGGGCGCGAAGGACGCGACGGCCGAACTCGTCGCGGAGTAATCCCCACGGGCGCGGTTTCGTCTTCTACGCCGACTCCATCGACTCGGCCGACCCCGAGTTCACGCCGCCAGCGTGTGACTGCCGAGACGCATCGACGCCGAGCGCCGACGCGTTCGGCGCGCCGCGACCGAGGAGCGTCGCCGACGCGACGAGAAAGCAGAACGACGCGGTCGCGGCGAGCGCGGTGCCGACGGCCGGCACCGCGGCGCAGAGGGAGACGAGCAGGCCGGCCACGAAGCCGACGAGCGCGACCCCAGAGGCGACGCCGATAAACGAGCGGTCGAACGCGATGTCGCGCGCGACCGGAATCGCCGCGGCGAGCGACCCCTCGCGGGCGAGGGCGACCGTGGCGGCCACCGAGAGATACGAGCCCATCAGTGCCGCGAGGCCGGCCGCGACGAGACCGACGGTTTCGAGCGCGGAGAGGCCGAGGAGCCCGAGCATCGCCGGATTGGTCGCATACGTGAGCGTCGCAAGCGAGAGTCCGGAACCCGGAAGCGCGGCGGTCGCGAGGCCGACTGCGGGGAGTTGGAGCGCGACGAGCGCGGCCGAGAGACGAGCGCCGTCGGCGACCATGTCGGTGTAGTCGTCGAACGACGGGAGCGCGGTCGCGTCGCGGTCGCCGGCGCGAACGAGGCGGACCACGTAGCCCGCAAGGAGAACGCCCGCGAGCGGCGTGGCGAACGACGCGAGCGTCGCGAGGACGCCGACGAGCGTCGTATCGAACGAGGTGTCTTCGGCGAGCGGGAGGGCGAACGCGGCTTCGAGGTCTGAAACGTCCATGTCCGAGGCGAGGTGGCCGCGGGTTCGGATATAAACCTCAGCATCGGAGCCGCCGCGGTGGAAGGGAGAAGCGATTCCGATTCACTCCTCGTCGGTCGGCTCACCGTCCCAGTAGCCGACTTCGGCGTCTCGCGGGTAGTAGCCGTGGAGCGTCCGGGCGTTCTTGTCGCCGCCCGGCGGCGCGCCGCAGAACACCCCGACTTTGTCGGAGTCCGGGTAGCCCGTCACGTCGGGGTGGTTCATGGTCGAGAGCGCGAGGTACCGGAGCGGTTCGTCGCCGTCGTTCTCGATTTGTCTCGCGTAGTCGGCACCGGCGGGGAGCGCGACGTAGGTATCCGGTTCGAGGTCGAGGTCGGCCGCGCCCTCTCGTGTCCGGAGCGTGCCCGTTCCGGAGAGCACGTACAGCGCCTCTTCGTTACCTTCGTGGTAGTGGGTCGGCCACGGGCGCTTCCCCGGCGGGACCTCGTAGAGCGAGCAGCCGAGGTCGCGGCCGCCGGCGCGTTCGGCGAGTCGCTTCCGGCGGAACGCGAAGCGGTCGCCTCGCTCGCTTTCGGACCAGTCGAGGTCGGCGACGCGGGCGGCGTTGGGTGCTGGGCCGGACTCCGAGGAAGCGTCCGCGTCGGTTCGCGGTTCGTCCGCCGGCGCGTCCGGTGAGTCGGGAGCCATACCGGGAGGACACGCGCAGCGAACTAAGTACCACGGTACCACAGACCCCGTCAACGAGTACCCCACATCGTCCCGCTTCTCGGTGGATTCGACACTCGAACGCGTCCGAGCGAGGCGAAGACACGATGTTTAAGACGAACGGTCGGGAACCACGTCGTATGCGAAACCGAACGTACACGGCCGACGCCGAACCCGGTGACACGGTCACCGTCGCCGGCTGGGTCCACGAAGTTCGTGACCTCGGCGGCATCGCGTTTCTGATTCTCCGGGACACCTCCGGCAAGATTCAGGTCAAGTTCGAGAAAGACGAGATGGACGACGACCTCGTCGAGACGGGTCTCGGCGTCCACCGCGAGAGCGTCATCTCCGTGACCGGCGAGGTCGCAGAGGAGCCCCGCGCGCCGACGGGCGTCGAAGTCACGCCCGAGAGCCTCGACGTCATCGCCGAGGCCGAAGCGCAGCTCCCGCTCGACCCCTCCGGCAAGGTCGACGCCGAGCTCTCGACGCGCCTCGACAACCGCACGCTCGACCTCCGCAAGGACGAGGTCAAGGCCATCTTCGAGATTCGCGCCGAGGTCCAGCGCGCCGTCCGCGAGCAGTTCCGCGACCTCCGCGCCACCGAGATCAACACGCCGAAAATCGTCGCCACGGGGACCGAGGGCGGCACCGAGCTCTTCCCCATCACGTACTTCGGCAAGGAGGCGTTCATGAACCAGTCGCCGCAGCTGTTCAAGCAGCTGATGGTCGGTTCCGGACTCGAACGCGTCTTCGAGGTCGGGCCCATCTTCCGCGCCGAAGAGCACAACACGCCCCGCCACCTCAACGAGGCGACCTCCATCGACTTCGAGTCGGCGTTCATCGACCACACCGAGGCGATGGACGTGTGCGAGGCCGTCGTCAAGGCCGCCTACGAGGCCGTCGAGGAGCACTGCCAGGACGAACTCGAAGCGCTCGGTCTGGAAGACGAGTTCGAAGCGCCGTCCGGCGAGTTCCCGCGGCTCAGCTACGAGGAGGCCATCCAGCGCATCAACGCCACGGGCAAGCTCGACGAGCAGCTCGTCTGGGGCGACGACCTCCCCACCGAGGGCGAGAAGGCACTCGGCGAGGACGTCGGCGAGCACTACTTCATCACCGACTGGCCCAGCGAGATCAAGCCGTTCTACATCAAGGACCACGACGACGACGAGACGCTCTCGACGGGCTTCGACATGATGCACCCGAACATGGAGCTCGTCTCGGGCGGCCAGCGTGAACACCGCTTCGACCACCTCGTCGCCGGCTTCGAGCAGCAGGGCCTCGACCCCGACGCGTTCGAGTACTACACGAAGATGTTCAAGTACGGCATGCCCCCGCACGCCGGCTTCGGACTCGGCGGCGAGCGACTCATCATGACGATGCTCGGACTGGAGAACATCCGGGAAGCGGTTCTGTTCCCGCGCGACCGGCAGCGCCTGTCGCCCTAGGCGACGGCGCAACACGAGCGCGGGAGCAACGCCACGCGTTGCGAGTGAGCTCCCGCGCGACTGCCACCATCTGAGCCCGTACGGGCGAAGACGCACCCACCGGCGCGCCCCATTTTTTGCGAAACAGTCGTTACCTCCCGGACACGTTAGAACACCATGCACGAACGTCGTCGTCGCGAGGGATACCGATGACCGACCCGAAGCGAATCGTCGACGACGCCATCGACGGCGCGGGCGACGACGAGGACTCGGCGCTCGAAGAGCTGGTCGCCGGCGTCGTCATGGGGCTCATCTTTCTGGTCGGATTCGGCCTGCTCGCGCTCGGAGTGTCGTGGTTCTGGATCGTCTTTCCGGTCGGTTTCGCGGGCGTGCTCCCCGCCGCGATAGCTCTCGTCCGCATCTACGAGTCCCGCCGCGGCGGCGACGCGGGCGAGTCGTTGACGACCGAGACCGAAGACGCGCTCGAAACGCTCCGCCGGCGCTACGCGACCGGCGAGCTCTCCGAGGAGGAGTTCGAGGCGAAAGTCGAGCGGCTGTTGGAGACGGAGACGGTCGCGGACGCTCGCAAAACGGCGGAATCGCGACGAACGACCCGGGAGGACGAAGCGACCGAATACGAGCGTTCCTGAGTCAGACTCGATACGAACACGGACGCGACGAAACGCAACACCGTTAACCGACCCCCGTCGTAGAACGACCGATGAGCGACGACGCGACGGCGTTCGTGCCCGGCCACGTCACGGGCTTTTTCAGCGCCCACCCCGCCGCCGACCCGGCGGTCGCCGGTTCCCGCGGCGCGGGGCTGACACTCTCCCACGGCGTCACCGTGACGGTCGAACCGGCGCAGGAGACGACCGTCACCCTCGACGGCGAGGCGGTCGAGATGCCGCCCGTGGCGGACGTACTTGCGGCGCTCGGCGCGACGGCCGCGGTCGACGCCGAAAGCGACCTGCCCCTCGGCGCGGGCTTCGGCGTCTCGGGCGCGATGGCGCTCGGGACCGCGCTGGCGGCGAACGCCGTCTTCTCCCGCGGACGCTCGGAAAACGAACTCGTCACCCTCGCCCACGTGGCCGAGGTCCGCGCGGGGACCGGCCTCGGCGACGTGGTCGCGCAGGCCCGCGGCGGGATGCCGATTCGGGTCGAACCCGGCGCGCCGGCCCACGGCCGGATGGACGGCGTCCCCGCGCGCCCCGAGATCGAGTACGTCGCGTTCGGCGGGCTCTCGACGGCCGACGTGCTGTCGGGAGACACGACAGCACTCACCGCCGCCGGCGAGGCGGCCCTCGAAGAGCTCCGCGCCGAGCCGACGCTCGACCGCTTCGTCGCCGAGTCGCGACGGTTCGCCCGCGACGCCGGCCTGTTGACCGACCGGGTCGAAGCCGCAATCGACGACGTGCGCGCGGCCGGCGGCGACGGGGCGATGGCGATGCTCGGCGAGACGGTGTTCGCGGTCGGGACGGGGCTGTCGGACGCTGGCTACGACCCAGAGCGCTGTCGCGTCCACCCCGCCGGCGCGACGCTGCGGAGCGAGTAGGCGGCCGCGAGGGCGACCTCGCGGTCGGGGGCGGTGCGGAATCCCGCCCGCGCCGATGAGAAAACGTGTTACTGTCGCGGCGACGACCCACCACCAATGAGCGACATCGAGATTCCCGAGAGCCACCCGAGATACCAGTCGCTTCTCACCCGCCACCGCATCGAGGAAGGCGTCGAGAAGGGTATCACGAGCCGACAGGGACTCATCGCGCAGGGGCGCGGCGAGGCGTTCGATTACCTCCTCGGCGAGCGGACGATTCCGAGCGCGGACGAGGCCGCGCGGGCGGCCGCGGCGCACCTCCTGCTCGCCGACCACCCGGTCATCTCGGTCAACGGGAACGTCGCGGCGCTCTGCCCCGGCGAAATCGTCGAACTCGCGGCGGCCGTCGACGCCGACATCGAAGTCAATCTGTTCAACCGCACCGACGAGCGCATGCGGGCCATCGTCGACCACCTGCGCGACCACGGCGCGGACGAGGTGAAGGGACTCACCGCCGACGGGCGGATTCCGGGCATCGACCACGAGCGCGCGAAGGTCGACGCCGACGGCATCGGGAGCGCCGACGTGGTCGTCGTCCCGCTGGAGGACGGCGACCGGGCCGAGGCGCTCGGCGCGATGGACAAAGTCGAAATCGTCGTCGACCTCAACCCGATGTCGCGGTCGGCGCAGGTCGCCACGGTCCCCATCGTGGACAACATCGTTCGCGCCGTGCCGAACATCACCGCTCACGCCCGCGACCTGCGAGACGCGGGCGCGACGCGCGAGGAACTGGAGACCATCGTCGTCGAGTTCGACGCCGACGCCGCCCTCGACGCGGCAGAGCGAGCGATTCGTGCGGGCACAGACGACGAGTAAGCGACCGAACCGGATAGTTCGGCCCCCGCTACCCGCTCGGTTTGACGCGCGGCACCCTCTCCACAGAAATTATTTTTCGTTGATACTCATACCGACGACTATGCTCTCCACCGATTCGGACGCGCCCGACGAAGGCGGGGCGACGGACGCTTCGACCGATGACACGGCCGACGAAGACGGCGAGAGCGACACGTCGCTTCTGGACCGCCTCGTCGACGTGCTGTGGATTCTCCCGTGGTGAGCGTCGCTATCCGAACCCGCTCACCAGCACCGCGAGCCACTGGGCCGGGTCGCGTCGTCGGCGCACCTCGACCGCATCGACCCACTTGACCCACTGGAAGCCGCGTCGGTTCGGCGCGACCAGTCGGAGCGGCGCGCCGTGGCCGTGCGAGAGCGGTTCGCCGCCGACGCGGGTCGCAAGCAACATCTCCCGGGCCTCCGCGATTGGGAAGGACCACCGGAAGCCCGTCACCGACCGGACCGTCACCCACCGCGCTGACGAGTGAACACCGGCGCTATCGAGCGCGTCACCGAGTCTCACGCCGGTCCAGTTCTGCTCGGTGTACCACCCGCTCGTGCAGTCCAAGAGGACCGACCGCGTCTCGTCGGGCGCGAGGTCCGCCCGGTCGAGTTCGAGCGGACGGTCGACCAGTCCCGCGACCGAAAGGGACCACGAGTCGTGGTCGACGGGGTCGGGGTCGTCGGCGACCCAACTCGTCACCGGAAAGGCGTCGTTGCCCTCGCCGGGCGGGAGCGGCCGCGACCCGGTGAATCGTCGACCGACGCCGCGGAGCGACCCCACCGTCTCGGTCGCGCGGTAGCTCGCCGCGCCGAAGACGAGTATCGCGCCGTACTGGAGCGCCCGGCGTCGCTCCGCGAAGTCGACCGCGCGGGGTGCGCGGAAGCGCGCCCGGAGGTGGACGAGAAGGACTGGAATGACGAGCAGGCCGAAGCCGATGTGGACGTTGAGAAGCGTCCAGAAGGCGATTCGGACCTCGACGCCGAGCACCCACGCGATGCCGGTGCCGAGTGCCGCGAGCGCGACGACCGCGAGGAGAATCGAGACGGCTGTGTGGCGGTCCCGGAGCCGCGAGTCGACCACGCGGTGGCGGACCCGATAGAGTTTGAAGCCGACGAGCGCGACCAGCGAGAGGCCGGCGACGCCGTGGACGACGAACAGGAGGCCGTTGGCCGGATGGCCGGCCCCGAGGCTCAGCACGCCCGAGAGCGTCTCGAAGACGACGAGCGCGAAGATGGACCAGTCGACCGCCCGCGACGGCGGCTCGAACCGCCGGAGCGCGCGGGTCGCGCGGCTTGCCATGAGAAGTGATAGCGTTTCGAACGGGAATAGGGTGTCGAGAGAGACGGCGAGAACGGAGCCGGGCGCGAAACGAAGATGGGGACGGAGACGGAGACGGGGACGGGGACGGGGACGAAGACGAGCGCGAAAACCGAGCGGCGGTTCAGTCGTCGGCCGTCAGCGCCGCGGGGAGGTCCGCCGGAAGGCGGTCGCGGTCGTGTTCCGCCTCGAAGTCGAGGTCGGGGCCGACGCCGTAGATGCGCTTGGGGTTGATGTCGCCGTGGCTGACGAAGTAGTGCCGGACGATGTGGTCCATGTTGACCGTCTTTGCGACCCCCGGAAGCTGGTAGAGTTCCTTCGTGTAGTTCCAGAGGTTGTCGTACTCGTGGATGGCCTTCTTGTTACACTTGAAGTGCGTGTGGTAGACGTGGTCGAAGCGAATCAGCGTCGCGAACATCGCGATGTCCGCCTCGGTGAGCACGTCGCCGGCGAGGAACCGCTGGTCGTCGAGGACCTCGTCCCAGTGGTCCAGCGCGTCGAACAGTTCCTCGACGGCCTCCTCGTAGGCTTCTTGGGTCGTCGCGAATCCGGCGCGGTAGACGCCGTTGTTGACCGGCTCGTAAATCTCGTCGATGAGGCGGTCGACCTCCTCCTCGTAACCGTCGGGGTTGAGGTCCACGTCGTTGTCGGCGATGGGGTCGAACGCCTCGTCGAGCATCCGCATTATCTCGCGTGACTCGTTGTTGACGATAGTCTCGCGCTCTTTGTCCCACAGCACGGGCACGGTGACGCGCCCGGTGAACTCGTCGTCGGCGCGGAGGTAGATGTCGCGGAGGAACTCCTCGCCGTACAGCGGGTCCGGGAGGTCCTCGGAGAACTCCCAGCCGTCGTCGATGCGGACGGGTTCGACGAGCGACAGCGAAATCGCGTCTTCGAGGCCCTTCAGCGCGCGCGTCATCGCGGTGCGGTGTGCCCACGGGCACGCCCGACAGATGTAGAGGTGGTATCGCCCGGCCTCGACCGGGAACCGCTCGTCCTCGCCGACCCAGTTGCGGAAGTCGGTCGTCTGGCGCTCGAACTCGCCGTCTTCGTTGTTGGCGACGAACTTGTCGGTTCGCCACTCGCCTTCGTAGAGCATGTTCATGCTACCACGACCTGGAGTGCTCGCATGTCCGTCCGTTGGGACCTGAACACCAAAAGTTGGGAGGCGACATCGGTGTAACCGGCCGGCTATCCGGGGCGGCGACGCATGTCGTCACCTCGTGTAAGAGAGTCGTCAGAATCGGCACAGCCCCGTGTGATTCGATTACACAGTCACACCCGCGCGACTAACTCGGTGACTGTCAGTTTGAGAAAAAGCCATCATAGATTATGACAATTGTGGGGATGTCGCATGGTGGTACTAGACATCGAGACGGAGGATGGACAGCGCGAGGCGCTTCGCCGGATGCTCACGATTCGAGCGTTCGACACGAAAGCGGCCGACCTATTCAGCGACGGCGAACTCCCCGGGTTCGTCCACCTCTACGTCGGTGAGGAAGCGGTCGGGGTCGGCGCGTGTTCGGCCCTCGAATCGGACGACTACATCACGAGCACCCACAGGGGACACGGCCACTGCATCGCGAAGGGCCTCGACCCGGACCTGATGATGGCCGAACTGTTCGGCAAGGCCAACGGCTACTGTAACGGCAAAGGCGGGTCGATGCACATCGCGGACGTCGACGCGGGGATGCTCGGGGCGAACGGCATCGTCGGCGCGGGGCCGCCGCTGGCGACGGGTGCCGCGCTCACCTCGCATCTGAAGGGCGAAGACACCGTCGCGCTGGCGTTCTTCGGCGACGGCGCGGTCGCACAGGGACAGGTCCACGAGGCCATCAACCTCGCGGCGACGTGGAACCTCCCGGCGGTGTTCCTCGTCGAAAACAACCAGTACGGCGAGGCGACACCCGTCGAGAAACAGCACAACGTCCAGAACCTCAGCGAGACCGCGGAGGCGTACAACATCCCCGGTTTCACCGTCGACGGGATGGACATCACCGCGGTCTACGAGGCCGTCAAGGAGGCGCGCAAGCGGGCCGCCGACGGCGAGGGACCGACGTTCATCGAGGCCGAGACGTATCGGTACCACGGCCACTTCGAGGGCGACCAACAGCCGTACCGGACCGAGGAGGACGTCGCGATTTGGAAGGACCGCGACGCCATCGAGTCGTTCAAGCGACGACTCGTGGACGCGGGGACGATAACCGAAGACGAGTTCGACGAGATGAAAGCCGAAATCGACCAGCAGATCGAAGACGCCGTCGGGAAGGCGAAAGACGCGGCGTACCCGGACCCGAGCGAGGCGTACGAAGACATGTTCAACGCGGCCGTTCCGGAGATTAGCGACTTCTCCAGCGGGATGCGGGCCGACGGAGGTGAGGACCGATGAGCACCGAGACCAGCAGCGGGACCGGCCCGGACCAGACGAAGGAGATGACCATCCGGGAGGCGATTCGACTCGCCCTCCGCGAGGAACTCGAACGCGACGACGACGTGTTCGTCATGGGCGAGGACGTCGGGAAGTTCGGCGGCGTCTACGAGGTCACAGGCGACCTCGTCGAGCAGTTCGGCGAGGAGCGCGTCCGCGACACGCCCATCAGCGAAGCCGGCTTCATGGGCGCGGCGGTCGGCGCTGCGGCGACCGGAACGCGGCCGGTCGTCGAAATCATGTTCTCGGACTTCATCGGCGTCTGCTCCGAGCAGATAATCAACCAGATGGCGAAGAACCGCTACATGTTCGGCGGTAAGACGGAGATGCCCGTCACCGTCAGAACGACCGAGGGCGGCGGGAGCGGCGCGGCCAGCCAGCACTCCGGGACGATTCACACGTGGTTTGCCCACTTCCCCGGCGTGATGGCCGTCGCGCCCGCGACGCCGGCGTCCGCCAAGGGGCTGTTGAAGTCGGCCATCCGGTCCGACGACCCGGTCATCGTCTTCGAGAACAAGCAGATATACGAACAGAAGGGCGAGGTGCCGCTCGACGACGACTTCACCATCCCAATCGGCACCGCGAGCGTCGAGCGCGAGGGCGAGGACGTGACCGTCGTCGCCACCCAGCGCATGGTCGGCGAGTCGCTCGAACTCGCCGAGGAACTCGCGGGACAGACGAGCGTCGAGGTCATCGACCTCCGGTCGCTCTACCCGATGGACACCGAGACGCTGGTCGAGAGCGTCAAAAAGACCGGTCGCCTCGTCATCGCCGACGAAAGCCCGCTGTCGTACGGGACCCACGCTGAGGTGGCGACGCGCGTCATGGAGAACGCGTTCTACAGCCTCGACGCGCCCATCCAGCGGGTCGGCGTCGCCGACGTTCACATCCCCTTCAGCCCCGCGCTCGAAGAGGAGGTGCTTCCCCACGGCTCCGACGTGGAAGCCGCAATCAACCGCATCGTGTAAGTGACGACCACTATCGGTCTCGTCGTCAACCCCGCCGCCGGCCGCGACATCCGTCGGCTCACCGGCGGCGCGAGCGTCAGTAACAACTACGCGAAACGCCGCACCGCGGGCTGTGTCCTCGCGGGGCTGACGCTCGCCGACGACGTGGACGTGCTCGTCATGCCCGACAGCACGGGGCTCGCCGACCGCATCGTCGACGACGCGCCCGATGAACTCGGCGTCGAGTTCGTGGACATGACGGTCACGGCGTCGGGACGGGACAGCAGAACGGCCGCGGCCCACTTCGCGGACCACGCCGACGCCGTCGTCGTCCTCGGCGGCGACGGCACGACGCGGGACGTGGCCCAGACCATCGGCGACGTGCCGGTCGTGAGCATCTCGACGGGGACGAACAACGTCGTCCCGACGCCCGTCGACGGCACCGTCGCGGGCGCGGCCGCCGCGCTCGTCGGAAGCGGAGCCGTCCCCGCCGCGGAGGCGACGACGCGCCACGGGACCATCGAGGTCAACGTCGTCCGGGCCGAACAGACGACGGTCATCCGCGGGCTCGCAACCGTCGGCGTTCTCGACCGCCCCTTCGTCGGCACGCGGGCGATTCTCGACCCGAGCGACATCGTCGGCGGCGTCGTCTCGCGGTCGTCGCCCGCCGAAATCGGGCTCTCGGGAATCGCCGGCGGTCTCGTCACGCACCGGCCGGACGACCCCGGCGGCGTCGGCTTCCGACTGGCTCGCGACGGCGAGAGCGGAGCGACCGCCCCAACGACGGTCAGGGCGATTACCGTCCCCGGACGACTCTCGACGGTCGACGTGGCTGAACACCGCGTCCTCGACGACGGCGAGGACTACGCGTTCGAGGTCGACCGCGGGGTCGTCAGCGTCGACGGCGAGCGGGAACACGAGGTGCGAAACGGGACCGTCCGCCTCCGCCCGGTGAGCGACGGCCCGCGACTGGTCGACGTCGAGTCGGTCCTCGAACGAGCGGCCAGCGACGGGCGCTTCAGGCTCGGGTGAGCCGGCGGCCCCGACCCGGCCCGGCCTGACCGACCAGTTCGGCCGCCGATTTTTTCACCGCCCGCCGGCGGCGATGACGAGCGACCACGGGTTCTCGACGTGTTCGACGAGCGTGCCGAGCATGCGGGCCGCGTCCGCCCCGTCGACGATGCGGTGGTCGAACGACAGCGAAAAGGAGATAACTCGCCGGACGGCCACGTCGCCGTCGTCGGTCGGCACGGCCTCCCGGCGAATCGTGTTGACGCCGAGGATGGCGACCTGCGGCGGGTTGATGACCGGGTCGAACGACTCGACGCCGAGGACGCCGAGGTTCGAGACGGTGAACGTGCCCCCCGAGAGGTCGTCCATCGTGAAGTCACCCGACAGCGCCCGCTGGGTGACCTCGGCGCGGGTCTCGGCGAGTTCGGCGAGCGACAGCGAGGCCACGTCGCGGACGACCGGCGCGATGAGTCCCTCGTCGATATCGACCGCGATGCAGACGTTGTGCTCCCCGTGGAGCCTGTGGACGCCGTCCTCGAAGGTCGCGTTGAACTCGGGGTGTTCGTCGAGGGACGCCGAGAGCGCGAGGAGCAGTACGTCCGTTATCGACACGTCCACGCCGAGGGCGTCGTCGGCGGCGTTCGCCGCGGCGAGCAGTTCCTCCGCGTCGGCGCGGCGGTCGATTGTGACGTGGACCGCCTCACGGTAGCTCTCGCCGAGGCGGTCGGCGATGGTGCGGCGCATCCCCGACAGCGGCCGCTCCGTCTCGACCGGTTCGCTCGCGGCGGTCGCATCGGCCCCGGCGGTCGCCGGCGAGTCGGTTGCCGCCGCGCTCGCGCCGCCCGCCGCCCGCACGTCGGACTCGGTGATGCGGCCGTTCTGTCCCGTGCCCTCGACCGCCGCGATGTCGACGCCGAGTTCGCGGGCGAGGCGGCGGGCGCTCGGCGGGGCAAACACGCGCTTGTCCGCCGTGTCGGCGGTCGCTCCGGAGTCGTCGGTCTCGGCGGGCGTCGCGGACTCCGCCGCGGCTTCCACGTCGCTCTCGGTGATTGCCCCCTGCGGCCCGGTTCCCTCGACGGCCGTGAGGTCGAGCCCGAGGTCGTCCGCGAGTCGCTTCGCGCGCGGCGACGCGCGGACCTCGCCGTTCCCTGACGCCCCGCTCGACCCGCTCGACCGTCGTTTCGCCACCGACGAGGCGTCGCCAGTCGCCGCCGTCTCGGTCGTCTCGGCCGTGCCAGCGTCCGCCGCCGCGTCGTCAGTCGCGGCGGATTCCTCGCCACCCTCGCCGACGCCCGCGTCCGCCTCCAACTGGGTGATGTCCTCGTCCGCACCGGCGACGATTGCCAGCGCGCCGCCGGGCGCTGTCGACTCGCCCTCGGCGAGGACGACGCGCCGCAGGACGCCGTCTTCCTTGGCGTCGATTTCCGCCGTCGTCTTCTCCGACTCGATTTCGGCGATTGGCTCGCCCTCGGTGACCTCGTCGCCCTCCGAGACGAGCCACGCCGAGAGCTCGCCCGACTTCATCTCCAGTCCCAGTTTGGGCATCTTGACTACGTACGCCATGGCAGTAACATACACAATAGAACGTGATATACCTAGGTCGGCGGGTCCGCCGACCAACAGGCTTTACTACTAGGTGATATCACTAGGTGATATGTCGTTCGACGGATTCACCGACGCGACAGAAGCACAGGTCACACGCGCGATTTCGGACTCGTGGATGGAGGAGTTCCGCGAGCGCACCGACACCGAAGTCATCGTCGTCGGCGGCGGTCCCTCCGGCCTCGTCGCGGCCAAGGAACTCGCCGAGCGCGGCGTCGACGTGACCATCGTGGAGAAGAACAACTACCTCGGCGGCGGCTTCTGGCTGGGCGGCTTCCTCATGAACAAGGTGACCGTCCGCGACCCGGCCCAGCGCGTCCTCGACGAACTCGGCGTCCCCTACGAGGAGAGCGACGAGGCCGAGGGGCTGTACGTCGCCGACGGCCCGCACGCCTGTTCCGCGCTCATCAAGGCCGCCTGCGACGCCGGCGCGAAAATCCAGAACATGACCGAGTTCACCGACGTCGTCCTCCGCGAGGACGACCGCGTCGGCGGCATCGTCATGAACTGGACGCCGGTCCACGCGCTCCCGCGCGAACTCACCTGCGTCGACCCCATCGCGGTCGAGTCCGACCTCGTCCTCGACGCGACGGGCCACGACGCGGTCGTCCTCTCGAAGCTCTCCGAGCGCGGCGTCCTCGACGTGAACGGCATCGAACACGCCAAGGAACACAACACGGGCATGGACAAGACCGCCGACGGCGAGTACGGCGCGCCCGGCCACGACTCGCCCGGCCACGACTCGATGTGGGTCTCCGAGAGCGAAGACAGCATCGTCGACGCGACGGGCGTCGTCCACCCCGGCGTCGTCGCCTCCGGCATGGCCGTCGCCACCGCCCACCACCTGCCGCGCATGGGCCCGACGTTCGGTGCCATGCTGCTGTCCGGCCGACAGGCGGCGCAGTCCTGCCTCGACGAACTCGGCCGCGACGCGCCCGAAGTGAGCATCTCCGGGCCCGCTCCGGCCGACGACTGACCGTCTCCCGACGGTCCGATTGTCGGTTCCCCCGACGCCTCTGACACTTGTTTCGGGTCGCTCCCGACCCGTTTTCCGTTACTGCTGGACTCCCTCGCGTTCCTGTTCGTGAACCCAGCCGAGCGTTCGCCGGATTCGCGCCCACCCACGGTTCCACACGAGCAGGAAGCCGGGGACGGCACCGACAGCGAACAACGCGAGATAGTACTGTAACTCGACGACCGGCGGGTACGCCACCGACGCGACTACGTCAACGAGTCGCAGCGCGAACCAGAGCTGTGCCGCGACGAAGTGACTGATGACGAAGGTTCCGACCAGTCGCTCCTGAACGCCCGCCGGTTCGGGCCGCCCGCCGATTCGACTCCGGTAGAGCAGATACCCGACGACGAGCGGTTGGAAGACGACACAGCCGAGCGCCCACAGGAGACTCGCGTTACTCCCCCGCTCGGCGGCGTCGAGAGACACCCAGTAGCCGACGAGCCCCAAGAACAAGAGGTGAAACGCGTTGAAGGGCGCGCCGAGAAGCTCCGCGAGGAACGAGGCCATGCCACCGGTTGACACCGGGGCGACATATCGCTTCTGTCGGCCGGTCGGACCACACGCCGGCGATTGCTACTTCACGACGCCCGCACGGACCCGCGCGAAGCCGAGCGCGTGGGTCGTCTCGTGGGCCACCCGACACCGCGATTCGAGCGTCCGGTGGGCCGCGACGAGCCGCCGGTTCAGCATCTTCGTCGGCGACGCGCGCATCGTGCGCGACCCGGGCGGCGCGGTGGCGCGGACGAGCGCCCGAAACGCCGGATTGAGCGGTCGCCAGCGCGGGTCGGTCGTCTCCGCGAGGTCGACGAGACAGAGTCGCCCGCCGGAGCCGACGAGGTCCGCCCACGACGAGACCACGGCCGCGGGGTCGTCGAACATCCCCGAGACGAAGGTGGCGAGGACGGCGTCCGGGGACTCGGCGAGTCCGCGTGCGACCGGCGGCCGAGTCGCGTCGGCGCGAACGAGGTGGACGTTCGGGGAGTCGCGGGTCCGCTCGCGGGCCACGTCGAGGACGCCGGGGGAGAAATCGACGCCGACGACAGTTCCCTCGGGACCGACGCGCTCGGCGAGGTACGGGAGGTTCGCGCCCGTCCCGCAGCCCATCTCGACGACCGTCTCGCCCGGGGCGAGCGCGAGCGCGTCGGCGGCTTCGGTTCTGACGCTCCCGACGCCGGGCGCGCGGCGGGCGAGCGCGTCGTACAGCGTCGCCCAGCGGGTGTAGAACGACTGGGCGACCGACGACGGGGAGCGAGAACGGGAACGGGAGTTGGGCTGTTCGGCTGTCATGGGACGGGCCTCAGAGCAGGACGCGGACCACGTCGGCGACGGCGGGCGCGTCGGGGCCGAGGATGTACGTGATGGGTTCGATGCCGTAGCCGCCGCTCTGGTAGACGACGAACGTCTCCGGCAGGTCGCGGGCGGTGAGGAGTTCGCGGACCGGGTCGGTCGGCGCGTCCGGGTCGAACTCGATGCACTCGTAGCCCGCGGCTTCGAGGTCCTCGATGACGCCCGCGTCGTAGACGATGTTGAGCGCGGCGTTCACGTCGGCACCGGCGGCGCGGGCCGAAAGCAGGACGCCCGCGACGTGGCCGCTAACGCCGAACTCGGGTTCGCCGGGAACGGTCGCCTGTCCCTTCACGTCGAAGATGCGGCCGGGGATGGCGGCCACGTCGTCGACGCTGTCGGCGTCCGGGAGCGACTCCACGAGGTTGGAGCCGACGTTCGGGATGAGCCCCGCGAAGCCGGAGGTGTTCGTGAGCATGCGGAGGCCGCGGCGGACCGACGAGCGGACCTGCTCGACGGTTCGGAGGCGACCCTCGGGGTCGTGGATGCTCCGGAAGCCGTCGTGGGAGGCGAGTTCGGGCATCTCCTCTTCGTGGAGGTCCGACAGCAGGTCACCCTCTTCGAGTTGGCGGATGAGGACCTCGGCCTCGACGAGCGCCTGCACGGGCGTCATGTCGCCGGTGGCGAGGCCGTCGCCGACGCGGGAGACGAGGTCGACGACGCGGGGGTCGGTGGCGACCCGCTCGTTCGTGGCGACCTCGCCGTGAGCGTACTTCGAGACGGCGCTCTGGCTGATACCGAGCGCCTCGGCGACCTCCGACTGGGTGAACCCGCGGTCGCGGAGGTCCTCCGCGAGGAGCGCGCGGAACGTCGGGAGGAACGCGTCCACGACGATTTCTTCGATGAACTTCATTCGTCGCCACCGAACTCGGGGTCCGAGCTGAGCCGCGACGCCTGCGGCCCGCGCTGGCCCTGATACTTCGAGCCGCGTTCGACCCCGTAGGGGCGGTCGGCGGGCGACTTCATCTCCGTGAACACGAGCTGAGAGATGCGCATGCCGGGGGTGAGCGCGACCGGCGCGGTGCCGAGGTTCGACAGTTCGAGCGTGATTTGGCCCTCGTAGCCGGGGTCGACGATGCCGGCGGTCGCGTGGATGACGACCGCGAGGCGACCGAGGGAAGAGCGCCCCTCGACGGTCGCCAGCAGGTCGTCCGGAATCGCCACGCGCTCTTTGGTCGTGCCGAGGACGAAGTCGCCGGGGTGGAGGATGAAGTCGTCGCCCTCCGGGACGTGCGTCTCGCGGACGTACTCGGAGACTTCGTGCTCTCGGTTCGGGTGGATACAGGAGATGTTCGTGCGCTGGAACTCCAGGAATTCGGTGCCGAGGCGGAGGTCGACGCTCGCTGGCTGGACCTGCATGTCCACGTCGTCTATCGGGTCGACCACGAGGTCACCCTCGGCGAGGCGTGCGAGGATGTCCGAGTCGGAGAGTATCATACTCGAAGGGAGCGCGACGCGGACAAGTAAATCCACCTTCTCGGCGGGAGGTGCCACCTAGTCTCGGCGGGGCGACACCGCCCCGTCTCGGTTTGGAGACGACACCCCGCTCGGCGCGGCTCAGATGAGTTCGAACAGGAGGCCGACGAGACTCAGGCCGACGGTGACGACCGCGGCCGATTCGACGTCGAGGTCGCGGGCGCGGGCCATCCCGTAGGTCCGGACGTACGTCGCCCACGCGACCGTGATAACCACGACGACCCCGCTGACGAGGCCGAAGCCCGACAGCGCGGACTGCATCGCGGTGACCGCGGCCTCGGGGGTCGACGGGAGGTCGATTCGCGGGAGGACGTAGGCGAGGTAGCCGGCGAGCGCGAGGGCGCGGGCCGCGCTCGGGACCATCCCCCACGCGGCGACCGTCAGGGACTCGGCGAAGCCGCCCTCGCCGCCGACGAGCGAGGTGCCGAGGTGGAGCATCGCCCCCTCGAAGAGCCAGAACAGCGGCACGCCGACGAGCATCGCCCACGGGACCCACGAGATTTCGTCCCAGACGAGGTCGCCGAGGCGCTCGTCGAGCTGTTCGGGGACCGAGGGGTCGCAGCCCGCCGGCGCGTCCATGTCGGCGAACGGGCCGCCCTCTTCGTAGTTTTCGCACATCCATTCCGGCGCGTGCGCGGGGTTGTCGACGCTGACCTGCTGGTCGAGCTGTTGGGTGAACGTGACGAGGATGCCGCCGGTGGCGGCTGCAACGACGAGCGTCACGAGCGCGACGACGGCGAGCGCCCGCCCGGTGTCGAGCGGTCGCGGCCGCGACGCGAAGTACTCGCGCGGCTTGAGGAGGGGCGTTCGGGGACCTGCCATCGGTCGAACCACGGAGATGTCGGTGAAATGTCTTCTGCCCGCACGCGACGCCCGCGATGGGAGGACATTTACCGCGTCGGCGGGGAGTAGCGGGCATGAAACAGGCCATCGTCGCACGCGCCGACCTCGGCATGGGCCGGGGAAAGCTCGCCGCGCAGGTCGCCCACGCCTCGCTGTCCGCCTACGAGGACACCGACTCGCAGACCCGGAAGCGCTGGAAGGGCGAGGGACAGAAGAAAGTCGTCCTCAAGGCCAACGGCGAGTCCGAACTGTTCAAACTCGCCGACAAGGCCGAGCGAGCGGGTATCCCCCACGCCATCATCCGCGACGCGGGGCACACGCAACTCGACCCCGGCACGGTGACGGCGCTCGCCGTCGGCCCCGCCGACGACGAATCGGTCGACCGCGTGACCGGCGACCTCTCGCTGTACTGATGCGCGAGGCACACCCGCTGGAGCGCGCAGTCGGCATCGACAGCTACGTGAGCGACGCCGACGGCGTCGGCGGCCGCCTTCGGGTCGCCCCCGAGGACTTCCGCGTGCGCGAACTCGAACTCGACTCGCTGAACGTCCGCCCGCCGGACGCGCCGACCGGCGACTTCCCGAACCTCGTCCTCCGCGTCACCCTCCGCGGCTGGGACACCAACGACTTCGCGGGGCGGCTCTCGGACGAACTCGACGCGAGCAGAGAGCGCGTCTCGTGGGCCGGCACGAAGGACAAACACGCCGTGACGACCCAACTGTTCACGGTCAACGGCGGCGACGCCGACGACGTGCCCGAGATTCCGAACGCCGACATCGAGGTCGTCGGCCGCCTCGGCCGCACGCTGAACTTCGGCGACCTCGCGGGCAACGGGTTCCGCATCCGCGTCCGCGACCCCGAGAACCCCGAAAACGCCGCGGCCGTCACCGACGCCCTCGCCGAGTTCGGCGGCCGCGACGAGCGCGTCGGCGTCCCGAACTTCTTCGGCCACCAGCGGTTCGGCAGCATCCGCCCCATCACCCACACAGTCGGCCTGCACGTCGTCCGCGGCGAGTGGCGCGAGGCCGTGTTGGCGTACTGCGGCGGACCGACCGAGGACGAACCCGAGGAGACGCAGGAAGGCCGCGCCGTCGTCGACGAGGAAGCCGCGTCGGCCGACCCCGACTGGCACCGCGCGCTCGACCGGATTCCGGGCTACCTCGGCTACGAGCGCGGCATGCTCCACCGACTCGCCGAGGACGGCGCGGAGACCGACGAGGACTGGCGCAACGCGCTCGAATCGGTCCCGTCGAACCTCCAGCGACTGTTCGTCAACGCCGCGCAGTCCTACGCGTTCAACCGGATGCTCTCGGAGCGCCTCGACCGCGGCCTCCCGTTCGACGAACCCGTCGAGGGCGACGTGGTCTGCTTCGCCGACCGCGACGCGCCCGAGGGGCTGGAGCTCCCCGACGTGAGCCGACTCCAGACCGCGACGGGCCGCCGCGTCGAGGTCATGGGCCGACACATCGAACGCGGTCGCGCGTTCGTCACGGCCCCGCTCGTCGGCACCGACACCGAACTCGCCGAGGGCGAGCAGGGCGACATCGAGCGGGCCGTCCTCGACGACCTCGACCTCGAACCGGGCGACTTCGACCTCCCCGGCAACTTCCGGTCGACCGGGACGCGCCGGGCGATTCTCGTCCGCACCGACCTCGACGTTGACCGCGAGGGCGGCACCGACGGCGATGGCGACGCTGACGACGCTGGTGACGACCTCGTCTTCGACTTCGCGCTCCCCCACGGCTCGTACGCGACGGCCGTGATGCGCGAGTACCTGAAGGCCGGCCCGCTCGACCTCTGAAACGGGAATCGAGACGCGAACTTACTGTTTTGCGGCGCTTGCCGCGGGGCTGGCTCCCGCCCGTCGCTCGGCGTCCGCGGTGCGCGTGGTCGCGTAGCCGATGGCCGCGAAGGGAAGCGAAAAGAGCGTCGCGGCGACCGCGAACCCGACCGCGAGACCGACGGTCTCCAACCGGAAGCCGGCGGCCTCCGCGGCCGGCGGGAAGTACGACCACGCGGGGATTGCGAACGCGAGCGCCGAGACCGTCGCGCCGAGGCGGAACCGGCCGCGGGCGCTGGCGACGCCGAGCGCGTAGCCGACCGCCAGCGGGAGCGCCAGCGTCGCGGTTCGGGCGACCGAGGGACCGGCGACGAGCGACGCGGCGACACCGCCGAGCGCGACGGGGGCCATCGCGTACAGCGACCCGGTGACGACGCCCTCGGCGTTCGAGCGGCCGGCGAAGACGGCACCGCCGGCGGCGAGGAGCGCGACGCCCGCGCCGGCGACGACGACGGGTCTGTCGCGGGCGAAGACGACGACGAGCGGGACGGCCGCGGAGGCGACGAGCGCGAACGCGAGTTCGGCGGTCGTCCGCGTGTCCGAGGGGTCGCGGTGGGCGACGAACGCGCGGAAGCTCCCGGCGGCGACCCACGCGAGAACGGCGAAGAGCGCCGTCGAGAGGGGCGCGGCCCGGCGGAGGTACGAGGCGACAGCGAGACCCGTATCGAGCGCCGACTGGCCCAGTTGCGTGGCGAGACGGACGGTCGTCTCGGGGTCGAGTGCGAGCGCGACCAGTCCGACGAAACCGGCGAGCGCGAGCGGCGACAGCGATGCGAGAAGGGCGCGGCGGCGCATACGAAGTGGACTCTCGGACACGGGGACGAATATGTTTCGCCGGGCGAACCGCGCGTCGGGGACCGCGTCGCGTCCGGACCGACCCGCATAAACGGCCTTTTGTACGCGCACGCCCGACACGTCGATATGCACTGTCGGCGGTGTGGAAACCCGTTAGAGAAGCCGGGAGACTACTGTCTCACCTGCAACACCGCCAACTGCGACGCCGTCGTGGCCGTCTTCGAGGCCGACCGCGCGACGCTGACGTTTCTCGACGAGGAGGACGTGCTCGGCGAGACGACCGTCACGACGATTCCCGAGTCGGACGACGAGACGAAGGTCGTCCAGCTCCGCAACTTCGCCGGTCTCGTCGCCGACGAGATTCGGCGCAAGCGCCCCGAAACCGTGTACGCCGCGGGCGAGCGCGACCCGCTCCGAGAGACGCGCGCCCAACTCCACCACGAGTTCTACCGCGTCTCCGACGACGACCCGGTCCAGCGCGTCCTCGACACCCGCGGCGAGCGGACGCTGGAGGTCGTCGACATCCCGCCCGCGGAGAAGTTGGGCGGGAGCCACAGCACGCTCATCGGCGGGCGACGGGGCCGCCGGGCGATCGGCGTCGTCGCCGGCCACCCGCACGTCAAGAAGGTCATTCCCGGTCCCATCGACGCCGGGGGCACCGGGTCGCGGACGGGGCTCCGGGCGAAGGTCACCCGCGCCGACGACAACGGCAACGTCAGACTCCTCCTGCGAGACGGGTCGAGCGTCCAGGAGAACCGCATCGTCACGACGGCGATGAACCGCGAGACGGGCGAGCGCGTCCGCGACGACCTGAACGAGGCGCTGCGAGAAGACGAGTTACAAGACACGTAGCGGAGGAAAACACGCCGGGCCGGAATCGAGTGGCCGACTCAGGCCGACTCGGCGGCCCCCTCGGCGACCGTCTCGATGTGAATCGGCTCCGTCTCGGCTTCGTCGCGCTGCGTTTCGTACCACGCGACCGTCTCGGCGATGGCGTCTCGCAGCGGCGTCGGTTCGACGGCGTCGCCGAACGTCTCGCGGAACTTCGCGTCGCGGACGACGTACGGCTCCTCGAAGGCGTAGCGCATCTCGGAGAGTTCCTTCAGCGGCGCGCTCAGGTAGCCGCCGAGGGTCAGCGCGAGCCCCGGAGCGGCGATGATGCGCGGGAAGCCGGGGTCGACGTCGGCGGCCTCGTAGACGAGGTCGACGAAGCGGCGCGTCGAGACCGTCTCGGGGTTCGGGACGTGCCAGACCTCGCCGAGGGCCTCGTCGCGCTCGCCGAGGAGGACGAGCGCCCGCGCGAAGTCGGGGACGTAGGTGTAGGTGTGGGCGAGTCGCGGGTCGCCGAACACCTTCGCGCGCTTGCCCGCGACGGCGGCCCCGAACACCTGCTCGCCGACGGCCGACTCGCGGACGCGCGGGCCGAAGAAGTCGCTGGCGCGGCCGATGGTGGCCTCGATGCGGCCCGCCTCGTGGGCGTCGAGGACGATGTCGGCGCACTCGGCTCTGGCCTGTCCCTTCGGGCCGGTGGCGGCGTACGGGAGGTCCTCGGTGAGACGGACCTGCACCGGGCCGTACATGTAGAGGTTCTCGGCGACGACGAGGCGCGCGCCGGCGGCTTCGGCTCCCGCGACGATGCCGCGGGTGAGGTCGGGGAACAGTTCGGGCCACTCGTCGTACGGCGGTTGGGCGCAGTGGTAGACGACAGCCGCGTCCGCGAACGCGGCGACGGCGCGGTCGGGGTAGAGCACGTCCGCGAGGCGGCTCTCGACGCCCTCGGGGAGGTAGTCAGGTTCGTGACGCGTCACCGCGGCCACGTCCGCCCCGCGCTCCCTGAGCTGTTCCATCACCGCGAGTCCGACCGGGCCGGCACCGACCACCACGTGTTGTGTCATGGTCTCCCGTACGCGCGCCGGCGACAAAGCGGTGTCTAGGCCCGTCACATGCCGAGACGACTCGTAGGGTTTATCCATACCGGCGAGGTAGTTCGCGGTACTATGGCCGACAAGAAGGCTCGATCCGTCGGTAGTTCCGGGCGCTTCGGCGCGCGGTACGGCCGCGTCGCTCGACGCCGCGTCAAGGAAATCGAAGCAGAGATGCGCAACTCCAAAGTCGACGGCGACGACGTCACCCGCGTCGGAACCGGCATCTGGAAGAACGAAGAGACCGGCGAGGTCTTCACCGGCGGTACCTACCGCCCGCAGACCCCCGCAGGCAAGCAGGTCCGCCGTTCCATCCGCGCCGCGCTCACCGGCGAGGACGAATAACTCCCAAGTAGCCTCGACTCTTCACATCTCACAATGAGCTACAAGTGTTCCCGGTGCAAGCGCGATGTCGAACTGGACGAGTTCGGTGGCGTCCGCTGTCCGTACTGCGGGCACCGCGTCCTCCTGAAGGAGCGGTCCCCCAACGTCAAAGAAGTCGCCGTCGAGTAGCGTGCGTCCAGCGCACAGCGCTTCGCTCGAATTCGACTATTCTGAGGAGCGGCGCGCACGCGTCGTCGAGCGGAGCGTCGCCGTCGAGGAAGGCGAGATAGACGACGCCCGGTCGGGTGCCCGCGTCGACCGCGAGGGACGGACCGTCGTCGTCACCGTCGAGGCCGACGACCTCGTCGCGCTCCGCGCGGGCCTGAACTCGTGGATACGCCTCGTCGAGACCGCAGAGCGCGTCGCGGACGTCGGCGAGCCACTGTCCGGGTCCGCGTAGGAGACCGCGGGTGTTTTAGGGCCGGCGTCCCGTCGGTTCGGGTATGCAGGGAAGTCTGCCGCCGGAAGCCCAAGAGAAGCTCGAAGAACTGCAGAACCTTCAGGAGACCGCCCAGAACGTCTCCGAGCAGAAGCAGTCCTCCGAGACCGCGCTCAACGAAGCACAGACGGCGCTCACCACGCTCGAGGAAATCGACGCTGACTCCAAGATGTACCGCGAGGTCGGCGAACTCCTCATCGAGACCGACTACGAAGCGGCCAAGGACGACCTCGAAGAGAAGGTCGAGAGCCTCGAAGTGCGCGTCGAACAGCTCACGAAGCAGGAGACGCGCGTGCAGGAGAAGTTCGAGAGCCTGCAGGAAGAGCTCCAGCAGATGCTCCAGGGCGGCGCGGGCGGCGCGGGTCCGATGGGCCCCGGCGGCGCGTAAATGCCACAGCCGACGGACGAAGAAGTGGTCCAGACCGCCGCGGAGGCGGCTGAGGGCCTCATCTTCGCCCGCTTCAAGCAGTCTCGCGTCAAGGACTTCGACGTCACCGTGACGTTCGAAGACGGCGTCCTCGACGTGGACGTGTACGTCAACGCGCCCGACGACGCCGACGACGCGGAAGCCGTCGCCGAGGAGGCGGCGCTGACGGCGCAGGAGGCCGTGGACGAACTGTTCGCGGCCGCCGACGAAGAGTAAGGGACGTTCTCGCGGGCACCCCCCGCACTCGGTTTTTCCCGGTGAGCGGCGCCGCCGACTCGACCCTCACGCGGAGCGAGCGTCGTCGATTTGCAGGGTTGGTTTTGGATTCCGCAAGTATCACTCCATTCGGGCGTGGTACCACGCGACATAGTTATACATGATAGTGGTGTATGTTACCTCATGTCAATCAGAAGGACGCCGAGAGGGACGACCGCACTGGACCGGTTGCGAGAGCGATACAGCGAGGCCGACCTCACCTGTTCGAAGTGCGGCTTCACCGACAGCGACGGTGAGTGGTCCGCCAAGACGACCGGGTCGAGCGTGTTCTACCGACGGGTCTGTCCGAGTTGCGGCGCTATCGAAACGCGGACGCTCTCGCTGAAGTAGTGCGACGGGGGGCTGCTCGTCGCTCGAATCGAATCGTGAGTGGCGACGCGGCCGGCGGCGAGAGCGGAACTGAGAGCGAAGGCGAGGGCGACGAGCGGCGGCGAGTCGCCTACGCGAGGAAGAACACGAGCAGGCTGACGGCCATCGCCGCGAGGATGAGCGCGAGCGCGAGCGCCCCGCCCATCGAGACGACGACGTTGGCGTGGCTGGCGAGCGTCTCGGTGCGGTCGTTGCCGAAGATCGTCACCTCGACGCGCTCGGTCGCCATGCCGGCGACGACGGGTTCGGCGTCCGCGAGCGCCTCGTCGACGAGGCGCTCGATGGTCTCGCGGAGTTCGTCGGGGTCGATGGCCGCGCCGACCTGATTTTCCGCCTCGACGGTGTTGACGATGTGCGTGTCGGTCGTCATCACCTCGGCGATGTCGGCTTTCGCGTTCGGCCCGGTCGTGAGTCCCTCGACGATGCGGTCGCGCAGCCCCGGTTCCATGTTGTTCCCGTCGATGAGGACGTACGCGGTCGTCTGGTCGCCGACGCTCGTCGCGGCCACGCGGATGCCCAGCGGCCCGATGCCCTCCCGGGGCGTCCAGTCGGTCGGGTCGAAGGCCGTCCCCAGCGAGAGCGAGTCGTGCGACGACGCCGAGAGTTCCTCGCCCGCGAGTCCGGCGGCGGTAATCATGTCGAACGACCGCTTGCTCCCCGGGGTGACGTGGCCGAGGTCGGCCCCTTGGAGCCCGTTGTTGCAGTTGTGGGCGTCGACGAGGAGCACGTCCCGGAGGCCGCTCGTGCGGGCCTCGGCGGACGCCGAGAGGCCGACCGCGTACTCGACGTCGTCGGCGAACTGCGGGGCGTACGTCGACACGAGGAGCGCGTCGTCGCCGAAGCGCTGGCCGAGCATCTTCGCGTCGCCGGACTGCACGCGGACGCTTTCTGTCACGTCGGAGCTGTACTCGATGCTCTCGTAGGCGTCGTCGGCCGCGTCGAGGACCACGTCGACCTCGCGCTCGGTCACGAGGTTGAAGTCGTGGCCGGCGGTCGCGTGCGGCGGGAACGCGAGGCCCTCGGCGCGTCGGGCGACGCGTTCGGGGAAGTTGCCGCCGCCGATTTCGCCCATCGGCCCGGGGTGAATCATCGGCAGGACGAAGCGGGCCTTCTCGGTGCCGTCCTCGCGCTCGAACGAGAGCACGGTGACGGGGACGATTGCCTCCTGGCCGAGCTGTTCGAAGAAGTCCTCAAGCTCGCGGGTGCCCTCGGCGATGTGGCCGATGAAGCCGCGGATGAAATCGAGGACGGATACCCCGAGGCTCCGACGCCACGGGCGGTCGACGATGCGGAGGAAGACGTAGACGCCGAGAGCGTACACCACGCAGGTGATAGCGAGGAGTTGGAAGTGGCTCAGGGCGATAGCCGACAGCTCCGGCGGTGCCCGGTCGGGACGGGCGAGATACGGCATCAGATAGGCGTCGAGGATGGGACCGCCGACCTCGAAGAAGCGGAGCGTCCCGCTGTAGACGAACAGGAGCGCGGCGGACGTGAGGGTCTGGATGCTCGCCGGGACCGCCGCGATGAGCAGCGACGACCGCGAGACGGCCATCACGATGAGCAGGCGGAAGGCGAACACCGACGCGAGGGCGACCACGAGCGCGTCGAAGATGAACGTCTGGCCGAGGCCCGTGAAGACGGAGACGATGGCGGCCCCGGTGAGGAACGTGACGATGATTACCTCGCCGGCGAGTGCGAGGAGCGACGAGCGGTTGTGCGTCAGTTTCCCGCCGACGAACCGGTCGACGCCGGTGGTCCCGAACGCCGCGACGACGGTCGGAATCCCGATGAAGAAGATGCCTTCCCAAGCGTCTCTGCCGAGGAAGAAGATACCCCGCCACGAGCTGGCGAGGTCCCCGGAGTCGAACGCCCCGATGCCCGCCATCGCGGCGACGAGCAGGGCGAACCCGAGACTCGTGTACCAGCTGGGCGCGCGGAAGATGAACCGCGAGAGCCCAGCGAGGTCGCTCTGGGTGGAGGTCATTTCCCGAACAGACAGAACGGAGGCCGGTAAATGTCTCGGCTTGCTTCCGAGGAACGACCGTGGGAGACCGCGTCGTGTCGCCGGGATGCGATTTTCTCCCGCGGCGGCGGGGAGAGTCTGGTCGCGGCGACAGACCAACGCGAGTCGCCGCGGACCGCGAGACGGCCTACTGCTCGCAGATGTCGATGAAGTTCTCGAAGACTTCCTCGCCCTCGTCGGTGTGGGCGACCTCGGGGTGCCACTGGACGCCGTAGAGGTCGCGGTCGGCGTCGCTCATGGCCTCGATGGTACACACGTCGCTCGTGGCGGTGTGGGTGAAGCCCTCGGGGACCTCCTTGACCTCGTCGGCGTGGCTGGCCCAGACGCGGGTCTCGGGGGCGAGCGAGCCGATGAGCGGGTCGTCCTCGTCGAGGATTTCCACGTCCACGTCGGCGTAGCCGCCGTAGTCGCCGGAGCCGACGCGGCCGTCGAGTTCTTCGGCGAGAATCTGCATGCCGAGACAGATGCCCAAGACGGGCACGTCGAGGTCGAGGTAGTCGGGAGAGCGGCCGATGCGGTCCATGTCGGGGCCGCCGGAGAGGACGATGCCGTCCGCGTCGATGTCCGCGGGGTCGGTGTCGTTGTCGACGAGTTCGGTGTCGACGCCGAGGTCGCGGAGCGCGCGCCGTTCGAGGTGGGTGAACTGCCCGTGGTTGTCGATGACGACGATGCGGGTCATGTCCCGGATTGGACCACCGTGCCTAAAAGTCAATCGAAGAGTGGTCGAGATACGCGTATCCGTGCATCAGATTGGCACGTCGGAGGTGGTTGGGGGCGAGAGTCGCCACGGCGACTCACTCGTCGCCGGCGCGGTCCCGGGCCGTCTGAAATCCGAGTTCGTCGAGTTCCTTCGTCCGGCGGCCCTCCCGCTCGGCGAGTGCCTCGACGTCGGGCGAGGCGTCGTCGTCGATGCGGGCGAACGACTTGTGGACCTTCGTGTGGCACCACCGACACAGCGCGACCGTGATTTCGTGCGAGGGTTCGTCGCCGTCGCGGCCGCCGTACGACAGGTGGTGTTCTTCGAGTAACGGGCGGGCGGCCGAGTCGTGGGCCATGCGAACCTCTACGAGGCCGCAGCGGACGCACTCGCGGCCGTTCGTCGTCGACGCGTAGTGCGGGCAGTCGCGGAAGTCACAGCCCTCCGCGGCCGCGACGCACTCGTAATCCGCTCGGGCGCGCTCGCGGGCGAACGCCGGGTCGCGGTCGGCGTACTCGCGGGCGAGGCGACACGCGCCGTCGCTCGTGAGGTGGTCGCAGCGACCGGCGTGGTCGTAGGGGTCGTCGACTCCCACGGGCGTCCCTGTCGGCGTCCGCTCCATGGGGCGCGTTCGGGGCGGGGCGGGCCTAAACGTTGCTCTCGACGGCGGACGACCCGCCGTCTCGGCGGTGGATTCATCACGCGCGCCGTCGAAGCCGGCGTCGTGAGACTCGTCCACCGACAGAACGGAACCCAATCGACACTCGCGTCGGACGTCGAGACGGCCGACTCGTTTCTCTCGCAGGCGCGCGGGCTGATGTTCCGCGGCTCCGTGCCGGACGACTACGCCCTCGTGTTCCGGTTCGACGACGCCGACCGCCACAGCCTCCACATGGTGTTCGTCCCGTTCGACATCGACGCGCTCTGGCTCGTCGGCGACGAGGTGACGAAGAAAAAGCGACTGTCGGCGTGGACGGGTATCGGCTTCGGCATGGCCGACACCATCATCGAACTCCCCGCGGGCGCGGCCGACGGCGTGGAACCCGGCGATTTGGTCGAACTCTCCGAGTAGGCGTTCGAACCGACAGCCGCGGGAGCCACCGACTGAACGCGCTTCCAACGACACCCCCGTCGAGACACCAATTTCTGTCGGAACCATCTCTTTTATACACTCGACGACATATGTGTTCAACTACTATGTCGGGACCTACCACACCGACGGAGGATAGAGTAAGTCGTCGCGAGACGGCTGGCTGTGAAATTCGACGGTTCTAACCTACAAGGACACGATTCTACCGTGAACGAACGATTCGGGAAGACCCCCGAGCTACGCACTTCTGATTCAGTACAGCTTCTAGACACAACGCTCCGCGACGGCGAGCAGGCCCCCGGCGTCTCGCTGACGCCGGCCGAGAAGGCCGATATCGCCCGCGCGCTCGACCGTGCGGAGGTCGATTACATCGAGGCCGGCAGCGCCTGTACCGGCCCCGGCGAGCGCGAGACGATAAAGCGCGTCACGTCGCTCGGTCTCGACGCGACCGTGACGAGTTTCGCCCGCGGCGTCCAGAACGACGTGGACCTCGCGCTCGACTGCGACGTGGACGGCGTCACGCTCGTCGTGCCGGCGAGCGACCGACACGTCGAGTCGAAAGTCGGGACGACCCGCGAGGACGTCGTCGAGACGACCGACGAGCTCGTCGCCTACGCCAAGGACCACGGCCTCTGGGTCGAGGTCATCGGTGAAGACGGCTCGCGGGCCGCCCCGGAGTTCCTCGAATCGCTCGCGCGCGCCAGCCACGACGCCGGTGCCGACCGCTTCTGTTTCGCCGACACGGTCGGCCACACGAGCCCCGAACACACCTACGAGGTCGTCTCTCGGCTCGCCGAACTGGGGCCGACCTCGACGCACACCCACGACGACCTCGGCCTCGCGATGGCGAACGTCCACGCCAGCCTCGCCGCGGGCGCGGACCTCGTCCACACCACGGTCAACGGCATCGGCGAGCGCGCCGGCAACGTGGCGCTCGAAGAGGTCGCCATCGCGCTCGACCACTGCTACGACGTGGAGTCGGTGAAGCTCGACGAACTCTACGCGCTCGCCCAGAAGGTCGCACAGGCCACGGGCGTCGCGCTCCCGCCGAACAAGGCGGTCGTCGGCCAGAACGCCTTCACCCACGAGAGCGGCATCCACACCGACGGGACGCTCAAGGACGACGCGATGTACGAGCCGTACCCGCCGGAGACGGTCGGCCGCGAGCGCCGCCTCGTCCTCGGGAAGCACGCCGGCCGCGCCGGCGTCAAGGCCGCCCTCGACGAACACGGCGTCGACGCCACCGACGAGGAAGTCGCGGCCGTCGTCGAGCGCGTGAAGGAACTCGGCGACCGCGGCAAGCGCGTCACCGACGCCGACCTCCTCGCGTTCGCAGAAGACGTCCAGGGCCGCGAGCGCGCCCGGCAGGTCGAACTGCTCGACCTCACGGCCGCCTCCGGCGGCGGCACGCCGACCGCGAGCGTCCGCCTCCGCGTCGAGGGCGAAGAGCGCGTCGCCTCCGGCACCGGGTCCGGCCCGGTCGACGCCGCGGTGAAGGCGGTCCGCGAGGCGCTCGGCCCCAACGCCGACGCCCAACTCGACGAGTACCACGTCGACGCCATCACCGGCGGCACCGACGCCGTCGTGACCGTCGAGGTGACGATGTCGCTCGGCGACCGGAGCGTCACCGTCGCGGCGTCGCACGCCGACATCACGCGGGCGAGCGTCCAGGCGATGGTGAACGCGCTGGACCGACTGCTCGCGCCGAATCACACGTCGCCGACGCCCGCGTCGGCCGACGACTGAGAAAACGACCCCGCTTCTTCGCGCCCGCTCCCGCTCTCCGGGCCTTGCTCGCGGGTGACCGAGTTCGCTCTGAGACCGCAGTCTACACCGACTTACTGCGTGTCTTTTGCGACGAGGTAGGTCCAGCCGCCCCGGCGCTCGAACCCGATAGCGGCGTCGCCGAGTTCCGTCTCCGCGAAGTCGGCGACGCGGCCGGTCCGGACCGTCGTCACGTCGATGCGTCGCGTCCCGTCCCGTTCGCTCGTGTCCGCGCTTGCTACGTTCGCACTCATACGTTGGCCGACGCGGGCAGGGGATATGTATCGCATCCTAGTAGAGTGAAAGTGAAATCGAGAGACTGCGCGGGGGAGGCGCTCACGCGGGGGAGAGCGCGACTCAGGTCGAACTCGGCTTCGAGCCCAGTCCGAAGGTGATGAGAGTGGCTACGATGACGAACGCGACGCCGAAGTAGCCGGCAAGTCGGTAGACCTCGATGGTGAGCAACAGGAACAGGAGGGCGATGATGACTTCGAGTCTGTGTTCGAGTGTGGCGTCCATACGGTCCACCATTCATGTCTGATTAGTAACTATTTCGGCAGGCGAAGCGTGAGCCGTCTGGCGTATCAGAACCGATTTGCAATCCAGTCTGGACTACCGAAACGATGGTTGGGTTCACGGAGCGCGAGCGGTCGGGAGTGTACAAGTCGATATACGCGCGGCGGGATATCAGGCGGTTCGGCGACGATCCGGTCCCGGAGGAGACGCTGGCGCGACTGCTCGACGCCGCGCATCACGCCCCGAGCGTCGGCTTCTCGCAACCGTGGGACTTCGTCGTCGTCGAGGACGCCGAGACGAAGGCGGCCGTCGCGTCCATCGCGGAGCGGGCGATTGCGGCGGCCCGCGAGGGCTATCGAGAGCCCCGGAAATCGGAGTTTGGCCGGCTGAAGTTGGAGGGCATCACCGACGCCCCGGTGAACATCTGCGTCACCTGCGACCCGACGCGGGACGCGCCGCACGTCCTCGGGCGCAACACGATGCAGGCGATGGACGCCTACTCGACGTGCCTCGCCGTGCAGAACCTCTGGCTGGCCGCGCGGGCCGAAGGCGTCGGCGTCGGCTGGGTGTCGTTTCTCTACCCGCACGAGGTCCGCGAAGTGCTCGGGATTCCGCACCACGTCGAGCCGATTGCGTATCTCTGCGTCGGCTATCCCGAAGCCGGCTTCCCGGAGGAGCCGGTGCTTCAGCGAGAGGGGTGGCGCGAGCGTCTCGACACGAGCGAACTCGTCCATCGAGAACGGTGGGAGTCCGGGTCGGCGGAGGACATCGACGAGTGAGACGGCGGCGCGACGAGACGCGCCGCTCAGAACGTTGTGGCCGCGAGAAGCGCCGAGGGTGAGAGTTGAACCTCACTCGCTCACTGCGTTCGCTCGCTGGTTCAAATCTCAGGACGTTGCACACGCGGCCACGGAGTCACGGCGCGACGAGACGCGCCGCTCGAAATGTTGTGGCCGCGAGAAGCGCCGAGGGTGAGATTTGAACTCACGTGTCCGAATGGACAGTAGATTTCGAATCTACCGCCTTGGCCGGGCTAGGCTACCTCGGCTTCCATCGTTGTCTCTCTCGCGGATAGTTTAATCCGTTTCGATTTCCGAGGGCCGCGACGAGGACTCACACGGACGCAGTCGGCGAGTCTGTGGCCCAACTGCGTCCGGGCGGGGCGGGGCGGGCAGGACCGACGACCGGCGAGTGACCGACCAGAGCGCCGCCGACCAATGGGAATAAGTCGCACGCAGACCCGGGAGGTGTATGGACATCGACACGGCCAGCGAGACGTGCACCGAGGTGCTCGACGCCATCTCGGAGGCCGTCATCGCCGACCGAGCCTTCCTCGAAACCGTCCTGACGGGCGTCCTCGCCCGCGGCCACGTCCTCCTCGAAGACGTCCCGGGAACCGGAAAGACACTCACCGCGCGGAGCGTCGCCACCGCGCTCGGACTGTCGTTTTCCCGCGTGCAGTTCACCCCGGACCTGCTTCCCGCCGACGTGACCGGGACGAACATCTACGACGAACGCGAGCGGACCTTCGAGTTCTCGCCGGGTCCCATCTTCGCGAACGTCGTCCTCGCCGACGAGATAAACCGCGCGCCGCCGAAGACGCAGGCCGCGCTCCTCGAAGCGATGGAAGAGGGACAGGTGACCGTCGACGGCGAGACCCACCAGCTCCCGAGGCCCTTCTTCGTCATCGCCACGCAGAACCCCGTCGAACAGGAGGGGACGTTCACCCTCCCCGAAGCGCAGGTCGACCGGTTCGTCGTGAAGTCGGCCATCGGCTACCCCGACCTCGACGGCGAGGTCGAACTCCTCCACCGGCGCGCCGGCCGGAGCGAACAGAGCCCGAGCGTCGAACGCGTCCTCGACCGCGACACCGTCGCCGCCATCCGCCGCGCGCCCGAGTCGGTCCGCGTCGAGGACGACCTGCTCGAATACATGGCGAGACTCGCGCGGGAGACGCGCACCGACCGCCGAGTCCGCATCGGCGTCTCGCCCCGCGGGACCCAACGGCTGTTCGAGGCGACCCGCGCCCGCGCCGTCATCGAGGGCCGCGCGTTCGTCACGCCCGACGACGTGAAACGCGTCTCGCAGTCCGTGCTCGCCCACCGGCTCGTTTTGACCCCGGACGCACGGGTCGAGGACGTGCGGAAATCGGACGTCGTCGACGACGTGCTCGGCCGGGTGACCGTGCCGACGCTGGAGTGAGTGGGAGCCGTGCGGCGGACACGCCGCTCAGCGCGTGACGACCGTCACGAGCGCGACCACCCCGACCAGCAGTAAGACGACGGCCGTGATGGGCTGGCCCCCGGCGGCCGCCCGGTCCGCGCCGTAGACGACCGCTGCCCCGACCGCGAGCACGACGAGCGTCGCCGCCGCGTGGACGAGTTCGAGCCGGAGCGTGTCGGTCTCGCGGCCGAGGTGTTCGCCGACGGACCGCGCGTTCTCCGCGATGTCCCACGCGAGTATCGAGCCGAGCGCGGCGAGGAGGAGCGCCTCCGTTCCGGCCCCGCTCGCGCCCGCGAAGAGAAGCGAGAGGAAGAACAGCCCGCCCGCGGCGTCGACGATGCGCCGCGAGCCCCGGAACAGCCCGGCGGCGA
Source organism: Haloferax gibbonsii ATCC 33959 (assembly GCF_000336775.1). Lineage (GTDB taxonomy): Archaea > Halobacteriota > Halobacteria > Halobacteriales > Haloferacaceae > Haloferax > Haloferax gibbonsii. The sequence goes on from NZ_AOLJ01000011.1 coordinate 280,687, forward strand.
GCGCGACCGTCGCGACGAGGCCGCCGACCGCCGCGGTCGACGTGGTGAAGCCGAGCGTGAACGTCGTGAGCCCGGCGACTGACAGCGCCATCGCGGTCCCCGTCCGGGTCGGCTTGCGGGTGATTTCGCTCACCGCGACCACCCCGCTTCGGCCCGCGCGAGCGCGACGCCGAGCGGTTCGTCACCCCAGTCGAGGACGCGGACGCCGCTCCGCCGGAGTTCGCGGAGCCGCAGGTCGCGCTCGATGCGCGCGAGTCGCGCGCCGATGGTCGCGGTCGTCGTCGGGTCGGGCGAGACGACCGTCACGGCGTGGCCGTAGGCCTCCAAGCGGCGGGCGACCGACACGCCGTAGTCGTCCACGAGCGGCGAGCAGAAGATGACCTGCGCGTCGCTGGCGAGCCGACGCCGGAGTCGGCGGACGGCGACGGAGGGGAAAAAGGCCCCGTCCGGCGGCGTCGGCGCGAACGCCGGGTGGGTCGCGAACAGCCGACGGGCGCGGGCGCGGTGGTCGGCGCCCGACGAGGGGGCGAGCCAGCACTCGTCGGGCCCGAACGCCGCGACGCCGACGCTGTCGCCGCTGTCGAGGAGCGCCGAGAAGGCGACGCTCGCGGCGTCGACGGAGCGCTCGACCGCGGTCTCCGCCTCGTCGTCGGGGGCGACGTGCGCCTCCGGGCGGGTGTCGACGACGAGGACGACGGCCGCGGCGCGCTCTTCTCTGAACTCCACCGTGGCGAGTTCGCCCGTGCGGGCGCGCCGGTTCCAGTCGATGCGCCGAATCGGGTCGCCGTGGCGGTACTCGCGGATGGAGGCGAACTCCAGTCCCGACCCCGGCACGTCGGTCTCGACGCGGCCGGCGTACTTCGAGGTGAGGCCGCGAAGCGGCAGGTCGGCGGTCGCGGCGAGTTCGGGTTCACACCGGAGCGTCGTCTCGGCGCTGACCGTCTCGCGGGACTCGACGGCCCCGCTCGGGTCGCGGACGACGACGACCGTCTCCTCCCACGCGTGCTCGCCGCGGACGGCCGTGACCGTATAGGTCGCCGTCGCGGTCGCCCCCGGCCTGAGCGCCGTCCCCAGTCGGGCGGGGCCGTCGGCGACGCCGAGCGCCGGCGGGACGCCGTCGACGACCCGGATGTCGAAAAGCGTCCGCGACCCCTCGTTGGTGACGCGGAGCGTGACCTCGACCTCGTCGTCGGGGTCGGGCGTCGCGTCCGAGAGGTCGCGCTCGACGCGAAGCGACACCTCGGGAATCGCCGCGACCCGGACGTAGCCGAGCACGACGACGCCGAGGCCGGCCGCGAGGAGCAGCGACGCCTCGCGGGTGAACACGCCCGCGCCGGCCGCGGCGAGAACGAGGCCGTCGAGACCGGTCCAGCGTTCGGTGTCGAACCCGCGGCTCATCGGCGCTCACCCGCGGGACCGTCGTCAGTGCCGATTCGCTCTATCGCGGCGACGGTTCGCCCGGCGCGGTCGGTGAGCGACGACTGTCCAGACAGGAAGAGCCGGACGCGCTGTCGGAGCGGAATCGAAACGGACGCGCCGAGAAAGCGCGCGGCGACCGGGTCGTCGGTCCAGCCGCCGGTGTCGAGGAGCGCGGCCGCTTCCTCGGGGGCGCGGCCGTCGCGGGCGACGAGGGCCTGTGTCGCCCGCGCTTCGAGTCGGTCGACGACTCGCTTGCGGGCGGCCCAGTGGGTGTGTCGACCCATCGCCGACACGAGGTCGTCGTCGAAGTCGGAGCCGGGTATCGGGACCGCGACTCTCGCCTCCGGGTCGCCGGTGACCGTGGTGTTCATCGGGGTTTCGCGGCGGCGCTGGACGTACCGAAGCCCCTGAAGCGCCGCGAGCGCCGCGACGAGACCGAGGAAGATGTCCGTCAGTTCGAGGCCGAGCGAGACGCCGGCGACGACCGCGAAGCCCGCGGCCGTGGCGACGACGCCGACGAGCAAGAACAGCCGACGCGCGAGCGTCATCGGTCGTCCCCCGTCGCGTCGGCGTAGGTGGCTTCGATGTTCCTGAGCGCGTCGACCGCGCGGCGCTCGCGCTCCGGCGTCGCCTCGAAGCCGCCGTAGCGGACTTCCTCGAACAGCGTCGTCAGGTCGCCCACGTCGTCGCGGTCCATGCCCGCGTCGACGGCGGAATCCGCGAACTCGGCCGGCGTCGCGGCGCGGCGGTTCGGTACGTCGAGGAGCGCCGTCATCTCTCCCCACGCGCGGAACACTTCGTTTTCCACGTCGGCGTCACCGTCTTCGATGCGCTGGGCCGCGGCCCCGGCGGCCCGCCCGACGGCGGCGACGTTCGGTCCCTCCTCCTCGGCAGCCGGGTCGATTTCGTCGTCGGCCTCGGGCGAGTCGCTGGTCCCGGTGACGAGCAGGAAGACCGCGACGACGAGCGCGACCCCCAACAGGAGGCCGAACAGGAGTGTCGGCGGCGAGACGGCCTGTGCCGCGCCGCCGTCGCCGAGACTGCCGCCGCCGCCGGCGGGGAGAAACGACACGTTGCGCGCGGCGGCCGCGGCGCGAGACGAAAACGAGAACTCGCGGCGACACGCCGTGAGGAGGGCGAACAGGAGAACGACCGGCGGGCCGAGCGCCACGAAGATGGCGAGCGGCGGGAGCAACGAGCCGGTCTCTCGGTAGGCGTACGCGCCGAGGAGGACGAAGACGAGGGCGACCCCGGCGAGGATTCCGGGTGAGAGCAGCCACGGGAGACACGGCGTCGGGATGCTAAGGCCGTCGAACGACCCGCCGGTCGGTTGCACGCCGGTCTCGTCTGTGTCACCAGCGACTGCGCCCCCGGTCTCGCCGCCACCGAAGCCGACTGGACCGCCGTCGCTGACGACGGTCGAATCGATGGTGGCGGCGACGACCGAGAGGGCGACGACCGCGAGGAGGGCGAGCGCGAGTGCGCGGAGGGCGGAACGGTCCACGATGGTAGGTAACAGTATGCGGGGTAAAGACATTTCGAGGGACGGGGCGGTCGTCGGGACGTGAGCGACGTCGTGTCGGCATCCGTTCGGACCGAACGGTGGCCGCGCCTCCCGTGCCGGATGACCGTCCGAACAGACCACCCGTGCAAGTGAACCAGCCGCGGGTACGGCGGACGAACGCCGAGGCACGACACCCACACACCACGTTTGCAAGTGAATTGGCGGTGGGAAGGAGGGGCTGGGGAGACACACAGACACCACCGTTGCACGTGAAGCGTGGTAACGCCGAGAGGGGGTGGCATCGGCGGGCACTCGGAGAGAGCACGGGTGCAAGTGAACCTCGGTCGCGACTCGAACGTCGTCACCCACCACCGTTGCAGGTGGCTTCTCCCGAACTGGACCGTTTACGGGCCGTTCACGACAGAAACGTTTGACTACAAACTGCACCGCGGGCACCGAGACATGTCAACGCTTTAGTTGAACTCGCGCTCTGTTGTTCTACTAGCTACTCTCGTATCCTCCTATTCACTTGCAAAAGTGGTGTGTGTCTGTTCAAACGAGTTCACACGAACCACGGTATGCGGTACCGAGGGTCAGTTAGAAGGCGACGATTCCGACCCGAACACGCCGCCCATCACCCGACGACACCGCCGCCGCAATTCACATGAATCAGATGAAATCGGGGTTTTAAATAAGGGGACGCCACAACGGACCGACGCTAATGCGCCGGTTCGAGCGAAAACAAAACGTCTTCACCAACAAGGACGCCCTCGGGGAGTCCTACAAGCCCGAGCGCATCGAGGAGCGCGACGACGAGATTTCGGAGTACATGGACGCGCTCCAACCGGTCGTCGACGGCTGGGAGCCGAACAACGTCTTCCTGTACGGAAACACCGGCGTGGGGAAGACCGCGGTCACCGAGTTCCTCCTCGAGATGCTCCTCGAAGACGTCTCGCAGTACGACGACGTCGACCTCAGCGTCATCTCCATCAACTGCAAGACCCTCAACTCCTCGTACCAGGTGGCGGTCGAACTCGTCAACGAGCTTCGGCCACCGGGCGCGGAGATTAGCTCGACCGGCTACCCCCAACAGACCGTCTTCAAGAAGCTGTTTCAGGAGTTGGACGACGTGGGCGGAACGGTTCTCATCGTCCTCGACGAGGTGGACTCCATCGGCGACCGCGACGAACTCCTCTACGAACTCCCGCGGGCGCGTTCGAACGGCAAGCTCGAAGACGCCAAGGTCGGCCTCATCGGCATCTCGAACGACTTCAAGTTCCACGACCAGCTCGACCCGCGCGTGCAGGACACCCTCTGCGAGCGCGAACTGCACTTCCCGCCGTACCAAGCGCCCGAACTGCAGAACATCCTCGAATCGCGGGCTGAGGTCGCCATCGCCGAGGACGCCTGCGAGGAGGGCGTGCTCAACCTCTGTGCGGCGCTCGCCGCCCGCGACAGCGGGAGCGCGAGACAGGCGCTCGACCTCCTCCGACTGGCCGGCGAACACGCCGAGAACAAAGACGACGAGCGAATCACGCTCGACCACGTCGACATCGCCCGGCAGAAACTCGAACAGGAACGCGTCGTCGAGGGGATGCGCGAACTCACCGAAAACGGTCACTTCGCGCTCCTCGCGGTCGTCTCGAAGGCCGCCCACGACGAGACGCCGTGTCGGATGCGCGACCTCTATCAGGAGTACCTCCGGCTGTGCAACTCCGCCGGCATCGACCCGCTCGCCCAGCGGTCGGTCCACAACCACCTCTCTGACCTCCGGATGCTCGGCATCCTCTCGGCCGAGGAGAACCGCACCGGCTCGCGCGGGAACTACTACAGCTACGCGCTCGACGTCCCCTTCGCCAGCGCGATGGAAGCGCTCTCGGACGTGCTCGCTCTCGACTCCGTCCTCGACGAGATTCGGAAGACTGCGAAACAGGCCGAGGCAGTCTGAACCCCACCGGACGCCGCGGCCTCCCGAGACCTTTTTCTGAGGCGTGCTGTTCTGAGACGCGACACGCCATTCTCAGACGGTGGTAGTTTCTTAGTGTGCCAGTGAGACGTGAGTAGCATGACGAATCTCTCGCCACGACTCTCTACGGGTATCTCCGGACTCGATACAGTGCTGGACGGTGGGCTACTGCCGAACCGGACGTACATGGTCCGTGGAGCGTCCGGGGCGGGAAAGACTATCGTCGGCTACCACTTCCTGTCCGCCGGGGTCGAACGCGGCGAAGACGTGCTTTTCATCTCCTTCGAAGAGTCCGCGGCCGACCTCCGAGCGAACGCCGAGACGCTCGGGTTCGACCTCGCCGCGGTGCCGATTCTCGACCTGAGCCCGTCGCCCGAGGCGTTCCTCGACGACGAGGCGTACACGATGCTGTCGCCGAGCGAGGTCGAAGGGAAATCGACGACGGCCGAACTGAAAGCGGCAATCGAGGAACGTGAACCCGACAGGGTGGTCATCGACCCGCTGAGCCAACTCGGCCGGCTCTCGTCGGACAAGCACCAGTTCCGTCGACTCGTCTCGTCGCTCCTGAGCTACCTCAAGCAGTCGGGGACGACGACGATGTTCACGAGCCAGCCGTCGAGCGACGACACCGACGAGACGCTCGCGTACCTCTGTGACGGGTCGCTGTCGCTCCTGCGGTCCGAGGAGGGACGGTCGGTTCGCGTCGAGAAGTTCCGCGGGTCGGACTCCCAGACGGGGCCGCACGCCATGCGAATCGACGGCGACCACGGCATACGCGTCTTCCCGCGGCTCGTCCCCGGGTCGCACCACCGCGAGTTCGCCATCGAACCGCTCTCGTCCGGCATCGACGACCTCGACACCCTGCTCGGCGGCGGCATCGAGCGCGGGAGCATCACGCTCATCAGCGGCCCGAGCGGCGTCGGGAAATCGACCACCGGAGCCGCGTTCGCGCGGGCGACCGCCGACCGCGGCGAGCGCGCCGCGGTCTACCTCTTCGAAGAGAGCAAATCGAGCTTCCGGCACCGCTCCGAGTCCATCGGCATCCCGATAGACGACCTCGTCGAGTCGGGGAACCTCCGGGTCGACGCCGTCGAACCGCTCTCGATTTCGACCGACGAGTTCGCCCACCGAGTCCGCGCCGAGGTCGAGGCGAACGGCACGGAGTTCGTGATGATAGACGGCACGGCCGGCTACCAACTCAGCCTCACCGACGAGCGAAGCGACATCCGCCGCGAACTCCACGCGCTGGCGCGGTACCTCAAGAACATGGGCGTCACCGTCGTGCTGACCGAGGAGGTACAGCAGGTCACCGGCGCGTTCCACGCCTCCGACAACCACGTGAGCTACCTCGCGGACAACATCCTGTTCATCCGGTACATCGAGGTGCGCGGCGAGATTCGCAAGGCCATCGGCGTCCTGAAAAAGCGGTTCGGCTCCTTCGAGCCGACGCTCCGGTCGTTCAAAATCGGGAGCGACGGCATCGTCGTCGGCGAACCGCTGGACGAACTCCGAGGCATCCTCACGGGGACGCCGACGTGGAACGAGGATGAGTGACCGTGAGCGAAGACGCGTCGCGGAGCGACACACGTTCCGCCGGAGACGCGTCCGGGGACGAACGGATACTCCTCGCGGTCCGCGGCGCTCGCGACCGCGAGCTACTGGCTGAACTCCTCGACGCGTACGAGGTCATCGTCTGGGAACGCGGCCGCGAAAGCGGAGGCGAAGGCGAAGACGGAGACGAAGGTGCAGGCGAAGACCCGCTCCCGGAGTTCGACCTCTGTATCGTCGACATGGCGACGTACTCGGCCGTCGCCGACGCGCTCGCCGAGCGCAAAGCCGACGCCGACGACCGGTTCGTACCGGTGTTGTTGACGGTCGCCCAAGACGAACAGGCCGTCGCCGCGCGACGACTCGACGACGTTCCGGACGACGTGCTCGCGGTGCCCGCGCCGAAGGCGGTCATCCGGTCGCGGGTCGAATCGCTCCTCCAGACCCGGCGGCAGTCGCTCCAACTCGCGTTGTACCGCCGCGCGATGGACAGCGCGACCGTCGGCATCACCATCACCGAGGCCGACGACGACCAGCCGCTCACGTACATCAACGACGCCTTCGAGGAGATGACCGGCTACGACCGCTCGGAGGTGCTCGGTCGGAACTGTCGGTTTCTACAGGGCGAAGAGACCGACACCGAGCCGGTCGAGCTACTCCACGAGGCGATCGAAGCCGGCGAGAGCGTCGCCGTCAGTCTCACGAACTACCGAAAGGACGGGACGCCCTTCTGGAACGAACTGAAGATATCGCCGGTGTACGAGGACGGCGAGCTCACCCACTTCGTCGGGTTCCAGACCGACGCGACCGTCCGCCACGCGCTCAAGAACCAGCTCATCCACGAGACCCAGACGCTCAAACAGCTCTTCGAGACGAGTCCGGTCGGCATCGCGGTCCTCAACGACGACGGGATTATCGTGCGCGCCAACGAGGCGGCCCAGGAGGTCCTCGGTCTGCGGCGGTCGGTCGTGCTCGGACAGTCGTACGACGCCCCCGAGTGGGACCTCGTCGACGCACGCGGGGAACCGCTCGACCGCGACGACCTCCCCTTCGACCGGGTGAGAGAGACCGGCGACACGGTCACGAACTTCGAACACGGTATCGGCGTCGACGACGAGCGGCGGTGGCTCGTCGTCAACGCCGCTCCGCTGACCGGAAGCGACGGGGAGCACGTCGGCGTGATTGCCGCCATCGAGGACGTGACAGCACAGAAGCGACAGGAGCGCGAGCGCGAGCGATTGCTCGACCTGTTCGACCAGAGCCAGAAGATCGCCTCGGTCGGCGCGTGGGAGGTCAACACGGAGAGCGGAGCGGTGCTGTTCACGAGCGGGCTCGCGGAGCTCCTCGGCGTCGAGCCGGGGACGGTGTTCGACCTCTCGGAGGCGTTTTCGTTCTACCACCCCGAAGACGAGCCCAAGGTCCGAGCGGGGTTCGAACGGCTCGTCGAAACCGGCGAAGAACAGTCACTCGAATGTCGCCTCGAGACGGCGAGCGGCGAGATGCGCTGGGTGAACGTCCGCGGCGTCGCGACGCGGGAGACCGACGCCCCCGTCTTCCGAGGAACCGTCCAAGACATCACCGAGCGAAAGGCCCGGTCGAGAGAACTCGAACGCTACGAGCGCATCGTCGAGACGACCGCGGACCCGATTTACACGCTGGACGACAACCTCCGGTTCGTCCTCGCGAACAGCGCGACCGCCGACCTGCTGGGCCGCGACCCCGACGACCTCGTCGGCGAACACGTCTCGACGGTGTTCGGCGAGCACCACTCGCAAGCGCTCTTGGAGGCCATCGCGTCGCTCCTCGCGGGCGATAGCGCCGAGGAGACCATCGAGACGGTCGTCGCCGGCCAAACCGGTTCCGAGCGGCAGTTTCAGACGACTATCGCGGCGAAGTCTTCCGAAGACGAGTTCGACGGTATCGTCTGTATCGGCCGCGACGTGACCGACCTCCACGAACACGAGCGTCGGCTGTCCGTCCTCGACCGCGTCATCCGACACAACCTCCGGAACAAAATGAACATCGCGCAGGCGCATGCGACGATGCTACTCGAAGGCACCGACGACGAGGACACGCGCGAATCGGCAGCGGCCATCGAGCGGGCGACGAGCGAACTCCTCTCGCTCGCCGAGACGGCCCGGAAGTTCAGTTCCGCGCTCGACCCCGACGTGACCGAGCGAGTGCAACCGCAGAACGTCGCTGACTGCGTCCGCAACGTGGTCGAAGGCGCTCGGATCAGCTACCCTGCGGCGACCATCACCGTCGACGCGCCGGAGAGCGCGCACGCGTGGGCGCACTCGACGTTCGAACTCGCGGTGAACGAACTCGTCGACAACGCCGTCGTCTACGGCGGCGACGAGGTCGAAATCGAACTCTCTGTCGCCGACGACGACGGTCCGGAACAGGTGGTCGTCCGCGTCGCCGACAACGGGCCGGGACTCCCACCGCTCGAACGCGAATCGATTATGACCGGGCGGGAGTCACCGCTCCAGCACACGAACGGGCTCGGTCTCTGGTTCGTCCGCTGGGCGGTGACGAACAGCAACGGCTCGATGGATATCGTGGACAACCAACCGAACGGGACGGTCATCGAGCTTCGACTGCCGAGAGCCTAACGCCGAGGCTTCGCTCGGCGGACTCAGGCGACGGCGGAGACGGCCGTACCGACCGTCGTCGCCCCGAGCATCACGCCGAGCCCGAACCCGAGAATCCGGGCCATCGCCCGCCGAGCGTCCGCTTCCGTCCACCCCGTTCCGGTGTCGAGGTGCGTCTGCATCGACTCGATACCGCGGCCGAGCGCGACCGCCCCGGACCAGCCGAGGAGGCCGAACCCGAACGCGAGCGAGCCGAGCGCGAACGTCGTCTCGACGCTCCCCGCGAAATCACCGACGACCAGCGTGGCGACCAGCCAGACGGCGGCGACGAGCGCGCCCGCGAGGGCCGCGGTGCCGACGAGGCGAAGGCGAACGGCCGCCCGTTCAAGCGCGGGGGGCGCGTCCGCGTCCGCGTCCGCCGGCTCCGGTGGCGCTGACACGGTCGGTCAGTCGACCGCTTCGCGCATCCGCGGGTCGAGCGCGTCGCGCATGCCGTCGCCGAGGAGGTTGAACCCCAGCACGGTGAGCGCGAGGAAGAACCCGGGGAAGAACGACCACCACCAGACGCCCGTGAGGAGGCCCTGACTCACGCCGTTCGAGAGCATGAGCCCCCACGAGGGCGTCCCGGCCTCGGCACCGAAGCCGAGGAACGACAGCGCCGCGAGGTCGATGATTGCCAGCCCGAAGTTGAGCGTGCTCTGGACCGTGATGGGCGCGAGACAGTTCGGCAGGACGTGCCGAATCAGCACCCGCGGGTCGGCCGCGCCGAGCGCGACCGTCGCGTCGATGTACTCGTTTTCGAGCACGGTCAGCGCGGCCCCGCGGACGACGCGGGCGAACCGCGGCGTGTAGACGAGCGTCAGGGCGGCGACCGCCCGCCACAGCCCGAGTTCGTCGGGGAAGATGGCGACGAGCGCCAGCGCCAAGAGGAGCGACGGGAACGCGAGCAGCACGTCCATCGTCCGCATGATGACGTTGTCGGTCACGTCGCTGTAGTAGGCCGCGACGATGCCGAGACCGACGCCGAGGACGGTCGAGGCGGCGACCGTGACGGTGCCGAACAGCATCGCGTACCACGCGCCGTAGGCCACCCGCGGCAGGAGGCTGCGGGCCTGCCCGTCAGTTCCGAAGGGGTAGTCGAGGCTCGGCGGGGCGCGGTTCGGGTTCGTCCCGAGTTGCGACTGCGTGATGACCTCGAGGTCCAAGAACAGCCGCGCGTACAGCGCGATGACCACCATCGCGACGATGATGGCGATGCCGGCGAGCGCGAGGCGGTTCGACAGCAGTCGGGAGACGAACGGCGACGCGGTCAGGCGGTCGATGAGCCCGCGCTGGTCGACGTCCGCCGCCGTCTCGTTCGTGGTCGTGGTCGTGGTTTCCGTGCTCATTGTTCGATCCTCGGGTCAAGGATGGAGTAGGTGATGTCGACGCCGAGGTTGACCAGCGTGAACAGGAACGCGAAGGTCAGGACCGTCCCCTGCACGATGGGGTAGTCGCCGACCTTGATGGCCTCGACCAGAAGCGTCCCGATGCCGCCGATGGCGAACACCGTCTCCGTGAGTACTGCGCCGCCGAGCAGGCCACCGAACTGGATGCCGATGACCGTGATGACGGGAATCATCGCGTTGCGGAAGCCGTGTTTCAGGACCGTTATCTTCGCGCCTTGGCCCTTCGCGCGGGCGGTCCGCATGTAGTCCTGCCGGATGACCTCCAGCATCGACGAGCGCATCATCCGGGAGATGAGCGCCATCGAGTAGACGCCGATGACCGACGCCGGGAGAATCATGTGGCGGACCGCGGAGACGAACATCTCCCAGTTGCCCGCGAGGAGCGTGTCGACCGTGACGAGCCCCGTCACCCGGATGGCCTCGACGTTGTAGAGGACCGAGATGCGGCCGCTCGTCGGGAGCCACCCGAGCACCTGCGCGAACAGCAAGATGAGAAGCGGGCCGCTCCAGAAGATGGGCACGCTGATGCCGGCGAGCGCGCCGATACGGGTCAGGTGGTCCGTGATGCTGTCCTGCTTGACGGCGCTCAGGATGCCGAGCGGGATGCCCAGCGAGATACCGATGAGCTGGCCGTAGATGGCGAGTTCGAGCGTGACCGGCAGCTTGTTGGCGAGCACCTCGCGGACCGCGGTGTTCCGCTGGATGATGAACGACTCGCCGAACTGGAACTGCGCGGCATCGACGAGGAACCGCCCGTACTGCACCCAGATGGGGTCGTTCAGGCCGAGGCTCTCTTCGATCTGCCGGACGAACTCCTCGCTGGCGCGCTCGCCCGCGATGGTGAGCGCCGGGTCACCCGGCGAGAGGTGCAGGATGGAAAAGACGAGCGACGCCACTCCCACCAGCACGGGGACGAGCAACAGCAGCCGCTTGAGTACGAATCGTGTGGAAATCATGAAAGTCGAGGGCGCGGTCAGTGCCTCAGTTCAGGCTGACCAGGTTGAGGTACGGACCGCTGATGGCGGCGATCTGGAACCCGCTGACGCGGTTGGAGACGCCGCGAAGCTCGTCCGCGTAGTCGAGGTAGACCCACGGGGCTTCGTCGTGTGCGATCTGGTTCGCCTCGTTGTACAGCGACTCGCGCTCGGCCTCGTCGTAGGTGCTCTGGCCCTGTTCGACGAGGTCCATGTAGTCGCGGTTCGCCCACGCCGAGCGGTTACTGGTGTTGTAGCCCTCAGCGTCGAAGCTGACCCAGTCCTGTCCCTCCGTGAGTTCGCCTTCCTCTACCTGCGGGTGCAGGAGGACGTACATGAAGTTGTCCGGGTCGGCGTTGTCGGTGTACCAGCCGAGGAAACACGCGTCGTGGCGGCCCTGGGCGGTGTATTCGAGGAACGGCCCGAACGACTGCTGGTTGATGTCGACCTCGATGCCGATTTCGCCGAGGTTGGACGCGACGGTCTCTGCGGTCTGAATCGGCGACGGGTTGTAGCCGCGGGGGTTCTGGAACGTCGCCAGTTCGAACGAGAAGCCGTCACCGTAGCCGGCCTCTTCGAGGAGGCGCTGGGCCTCCTCGGGGTCGTACGGGTACGGGTCGATGTCGTCGTTGTGACCGAGGACGTTCGGCGGGAGCGGCTGGCTCGCCTGCGTCGCGAAGCCCGAGTAAATCTCGTTGACGATGGCTTCGGTGTTGATAGCGTGGCTGACGGCCTGCCGGACGCGGCGGTCGCGGAACTCCTCGCGGCTCGCCATGTTGAACGCCATGTAGCCGATGTTGATACCCTCGGTGCGGACGAGGTTCGCGTTGCTGGCGTTTTCGACCTGGACGGACGACTGCGCGCCGAGTCCGTCGATGATGTCGAGTTCGCCCGACGCGAGCGACTGAGCGCGCGTCGAGTTCTGTCCGATGGTGACGAAGACGACCTCGTCCACGTTCGGCCCCTCGCCCCAGTACTCGGCGTTGGCTTCGAGGCGGATGCGCTCGTTCGCGTCGTCGAGGTTGCTCAGCTGGAACGGGCCCGTGCCGACGGGGTTCGAACTGAGGTCCGTGCCGTACTCCTCGATTGCGGCGAGGGAGTGCACCGCCGCCGCGAACATCGCCAGGTTACGCAGGAACGGCGCGTACGACTGGGTCAGCTGAATCGTCATCGAGTAGTCGCCGTCGACCTGAATCTCGTCGATCCACGAGCCGAGGGTGAACGGCCCGTACGCCGAGACGTAGTCGTCGCCGGCGTAGTACTCGTAGTCGCTGTCGACGAAGCGGCGATACGTCGCCACGAAGTCCTCCGCCGTGAACTCCTCGCCGTTGTGGAACATCACGCCCTCGCGGAGCGTGATGGAGGCCGACTGGCCCTCAAGGGAGTACTCGGTGGCGAGTCCCTGCGTCAGCGTGGACTGGCCCGGCTCGAAGTTGATGAGCGTGTCGTAGAGCTGTTCGGTCACCTTCGCGACCTCGCCGCTCGTGCTGTTCTGGAAGTCGAGCGTCGGCGAGTGGCTGCCGCGACCGTAGCGGAGGACCGACGTCGACCCGCCGTCTTCGGTCTCCGTCTCGGTCTGGTCCGTCTCGCCCTCACCGGTCGTCTCACCGGATTCGGTGGTGGTGTCCTCACCGCCGCCGCCGGAACAGCCCGCGAGTCCGGCCGTCGCTGCAGCAGCTCCTGCGGCCGTCAGGAACCGACGCCGCGAAACATCATTGCCATCTTGTGACATACGTGTATCTATCAATGGCTACCTATAAAAATAACGAAGCGCTGAAGCGAGGAACGAGAGACACCGTCGACCTGTTCCGGTAAAAATACGAGACAATCAAAAAACGTCGAATAGGTGACGAGAGGCCGTATAGGCCCCGACGCGCCGCCTATTCGTCTACGAGGTGACACGCCGCGGGGTGCGCTTGCTCGCCCAGTTCGGGCGCGTCGCGCTCGCAGACGCTCTCGAATCGCTCGCGGAGAATCTCGCTCGCCTCGTCCCAGTCGTCGGCGACGACGCGTTCGAGCGCGCGGTCGACGACGCCCCGGAGTTCGGGCGACAGCGTGTGCGACAGATGCGACTCGCGGAGTTCGTCCACGACGGCGTCCGCGTCGGCGGTGCCGCCGTCGGCGCTCACCGTCGCTTCGGCGCTCGGGTCGCCCGCGTCCAGCGCCGCGTCGCGGGCGGTCTCGACGTCCAGCGACTCGCGCTCGACGCGCTGGCGGAGGTCCATCACCTCGCGGTAGGCCGCCTGCTCGATGTCGAGGTCCGCGGGCGGGATGACCTGCGGACACCGCGTCCGGAAGTGGCAGCCCGACGGCGGGTTGATGGGGCTCGGCACGTCGCCTTCGAGGATGATGCGGTCGTCGGTCTCGGCGGCCGGGTCGGGCTCCGGAATCGCCGACAGCAACGCCTGCGTGTAGGGGTGTCGTGGGTCGTCGAACAGCTCGTCGGTCGCCGCGACCTCCACGATTTCGCCGAGGTACATCACGGCGACGCGGTCGGAGATGTGGCGAACCACAGAGAGGTCGTGGGCGATAAAGAGGTACGTCAGCCCGAAGCGCTCCTGGAGGTCTTCGAGCAGGTTGAGAATCTGCGCCTGCACGGACACGTCGAGCGCCGACACCGGCTCGTCGGCGACGATGAAGTCCGGGTCGACTGCGAGCGCCCGGGCGATGCCGACGCGCTGGCGCTGGCCGCCCGAGAGTTCGTGCGGGTAACGGTCGTACTGGCCGACTTCGAGGCCGACCGCGTCGAGCAGTTGGTGGACCCGGCGACGGCGGCGCTCGCTGGTCGAGTCGCCCGGCGTGACGCGGACGGTGACGCCCGAGACGACGTCACCCTCGCGCTCGACTTCGACCTCGGCGCGGAGCCGCTCTTCGACGGCCACGTCGACCTCGCCGTCGGCGACCGTGACGGTCACGGTGGCCGTTGCGACGCCGTTCGAGGAGCCGACGATGGCGTCGATCTCGTCGCTCGCGGTGACCGAGACGCGCTCGGCGTCGATGCCGGTCACGGTGACGTCGGCCTCGCCGCGCACGTCCGGGTCGGACACGGGGAGGTCGTGGACGTCGAGCGGCTCGCGGATGGTCTGGCCGACGGTCATCCGCGGGTCCAGCGACGACAGCGGGTCCTGGAAGATCATCTGCATGTCGCGGCGCATCGCGCGGAGTTCGTCGCTGTCGAGCCCGGAGAGGTCCGTCCCCGAGAAGACGACGCGCCCGCCGGTCGGCGGCGTCAGGTGCAGGAGGCTCCGCCCGGCGGTGGACTTCCCGCAGCCGGACTCGCCGACCAAGCCGAGCGTCTCGCCCTCGTAGACCGTGAAGTCGATGCCGTCGACCGCCTTCACGCTCCGGTCGTCGGCCCCGAGGAAGCGGTCGAGGATGCCGTCGGCCTGCTCGTAGTACTTCTGCATGCCGTCGACTTCGAGCAGCGGCGTGTCGGAGGGCTCGGTGCCCGTCGACGACTCGATGGCGTCGCCGCCGTACTCGTCGGTGTCGAAGTCGTCGAGGATGCACTTCGAGCGGTGGTCCACGGCGTCGTCGCCGTGTTGCTTGTACGGTATCTCGCCCGAGGTACACTCCGGCTGGGCCCACGGACACCGGGGCGCGAAGTGGCACCCTTCGGGCATGTCGATGAGGTCCGGCACGTTGCCCTCGATGGGCGTCAGGCGCTCTTTTTCCTCGCTCGGGAGCGATTCGAGGAGCGTGTACGTGTAGGGGTGCGAGGGGTTGTGGAAGATTTCCTCGACCGGCCCCTCCTCGACGATTTCGCCGGCGTACATGACCGCGACCCGGTCGCACGTCTCGGCGACGACGCCGAGGTCGTGGGTGATCATGAGCACCGACATGCCGAGGTCCTCCTGCAGGTCGTCGATGAGGTCGAGAATCTGCGCTTGAATGGTCACGTCGAGCGCGGTCGTCGGCTCGTCGGCGACGAGCACGCGCGGCTGACAGGCGAGCGCGATGGCGATGAGAACGCGCTGGCGCATCCCGCCGGAGAACTCGTGGGGGTACTCGTCGACCCGCGCGCCGGGTTCGGGGATGCCGACCGATTCGAGCACGTCGATGGTCCGCTCGACGACTTCGTCGTCGATGTCGCGGCTGATGCGGGGGAGCAGTTCGCGGACCGCGTTGAACCACGAGTCCTTGCGGCGACCGCCGTACTGGTGGAGTCGGAGGCTCTCTGCGACCTGCTCGCCGACCGTCAGCGAGGGGTTCAGCGAGGTCATCGGGTCCTGGAAGATCATCCCGAGTTCGCGCCCGCGGACGGCCCGCAGCGCCTCCTCGGGGGCGTCGACGAGGTTGACGACGTCGCCGTCGACGAAGGCGGGGTTGGTGTACTCCTCGCGGAACTCCTCGGCGAGTCGGGCGCTCTCGAGTTCGACCGACCCGGAGACGATTTCGCCGGGGTCGTCGACGAGTCCCATCGCCGACAACGCCGTCACACTCTTTCCGGACCCGGATTCGCCGACCAGTCCGACCGTCTCGCCCTCGCCGACCGTGAGGTCGAGGCCGTCGACGGCCTTGACCCGACCCCGGCCGGTCGAGAACTGGGTTCGAAGGTCCGAAAGAGAGAGTAGATTCCTCATTGACTGGGAATGACCTGCATGGCGTGAAATACCTTTTCAATTTTTGCCAATTGATACGTGGGAAACATAATGCTGAATCGCCTGCGGTCGCCCGCGTGACGCGCGAAAGCGCGCGACGGCGGCGGGAGAAGCCAAAGTTTAGGTAGCGGACTCCGACACCATGCCGCATGGAAGAACATCCGCTCTCGGACGAGTCGGGCACGTGGGAGACGGTGGTCGAAGAGTGCGAGGCGCTCGCCGACGACTATCGGGAGCGAGACTGGACGGTCGTCGTCGCCCTGCCGGGGGACGTGGTCCCAGTCCCCGGAGCGGGCGACGAAGTCGTCGACCACGTCGGCCTCGACGTGGTCGTCGGCGACGACGTCTATCCCGACCTCGAAGCCGCCGTCACGGGCGCGACGTTCGACGAGTACGAGGCGTTCCGCGCGGTCACCGGCGGCCTCGTCTACCTCGCGCTCGTCGTCCGCGCCACCGACGACGAAGTCGCCGTCTGCCTCCCCTTGTACTACCGCCTCGCGGAGTCCGAACGCATGTTCTCGCTCCTCGACGCCGGCGAGACGATGCGGACGAAGGTCCACCCGCTGGACCCCGACAAGGGCGTCGAGTTCGTCCACGAGGACCCCGACCCGCTCCTCCCGCCGGACTGGGACGCCGATTTGTCGGACGAGTTCGCCTAGTCGTCGCGTCGCCGACCGTCGAAGACGCTTTTTTTCCGCTGCGGAACTTGTTCTCCGTCAGGCCCGCGGCGCGATATTCTGATTCACCCGGAACAGGTTCTCCGGGTCGTACTGGCGTTTCAGTTCGACCAACCGGTCGTAGTTGTCCCCGAAGGCGGCGCGAACTCGTTCGTTCCCCTCGCGGCTGAGGAAGTTCACGGAGACGCCGTCGGAGAGGTGCGGAGCCATCGCCGCGAAGAACGCCCGCGTCCACGCGACGTGTTCGTCGTCCTCGTCGGCGTCGGTCCATCGGGTGAAGATGTTGAACGAGTAGCCAGCGTCGCGGTGGGCATACGCGGACGCGTCCGAATCGAGACGCGAAATCGCGCCACCCAGATGCTCGATGACGATCGACGTGTACGGCGACGTCACCGAGTTCGCGTAGTCGACGAGCGTCTCGATGGCCCCGTCGGACAGCCCGGCCTCGCTAACGAACTGTGATTTCCAGTAGTTCCGGTACCCCGGCGGGTACACGTCGTCGAAGAGTCCCTGGAACTCCGTGTACTGGCGCGGTCGAACGAGGTCGACCGTCGGCTCTTGGAACTCTCGTAGTGGCCGAATCGCACGCTCCCCGTCTTCGAGAGCGCCTGCGTAGCACAGGTAGGCGGTGACGACTCGTTCCCCACGGACGTCCGCCGGGACGAACGACGCGGACGGGGCGGTCCTAACCGAGGCTTGACATCCTCCCCGCGCTAAAGCGCGAGGATTCCTCCGTTGGGGGTTCGGCTACCGACCCACGGAGGCAACTTGCGGGTTTGTGCGCACTTCTTTGGGACTTTCGTGAGGGTGTGGTTTCCCCGACCAGTCGTGGTCGTCCCACTCAAATCGCACGGGCCGTGCCATCGGCCTGATTTCGCAATCGCTGTTTTCCCGAAGGAACGTCTCTGACGCCGTGAGGTCGGCGTGTCCCTCGAAACCACACGGACACGTCAGCGTATCCCCGTGGCGAACCGTCTCCTCGTGGTCGCCACACTCGGGACACGTCTGACTCGTCCACGCTTCCGACTCGGCTTCGAGAGAGATGCCGTACTCCTCACAGACACACGCGAGACGGTGGATGAACTTCTTGAACGCCCAGAAGTTGTGCGTCTTCTCGTTCACCCTGACCGACCAATGCGTTTCCAGCACGTCGGTCAAATCGCCCACGTACACCGTCGCCACGCCCTCGTCGTACAGCCGTTCAACGAGGTCGCGCACCAGCGCGTTCTGTGCGTGGTCACGGCGTTTCGTTCGCTGCCGGTACAGCCGTCGAATCCGATTCGAGGAGTAGCGCCCCTCTCGGAGTCGTCCGGAAGACTCCGTCTTCCGTGATTCCGAGAGACTCCGTCTCTCGGGCAATTTCGACTGTAGGCGGGCGATTTCGTCTGTCGTCTCGCGGAACCGTCTGAACAACTCCCGGCCGTCGTAGAGGTACTGGTTCCCAGTGGTCGTGGAACAGGCGACGAGATTGTTCGCGCCAACGTCGAGGGCGGCTTCGTGAGAAGCCAGTGGTGAACCCAGTCGAGAATCAGGTACGGTGACTGGTTGGAAAGCCCTGAACGTGTCGCTAACCTCGTCGTACTCAAGTTCCAGACGACCCTGTTTGCCGTCCCATTTCGGGTTGCCTCGGACTTCGAGGCGGAGTCGTTCGTGGTAGCCGAGTCCGTATTCGTCTTTCAGTTCTTGCCCGACAGGGATTTCGAGACGACTACGCTTCCCCCACTCAATCGTGTACTGGTTGCATCGGATGTAGGTGCGGAGTTCGCGTCCGTCCTCTTCGTTGCCCCAGTACGATGGTGGGTTGGCGTACTCGCCTTTCTCCTTGGCAAAGAACGACCGCCACGCTTCGCTGTTCTTGCGCGTGACCTGTTGGACGGTCGCGCTTCCGACGACGCCGTTGTACTGTCCACGGTACTCGGAGGTGTCCCACACGTCGCCGTCACCGAAGTAGTTCTGGCGACGTTCGTAGGTCAGTTCGTTCCACAGGGAAGCGGAGGCGTCGAGGAGCCGTAGAAGGCACTCTTTGTCGTTCTCGGTCTGTGGAAGCACCTCGAAGGTGTTGACGCGCTTCATTCGTCGCTACCTTCCTGTTCAGCGATATACTGTTCGACAGCGCCCTTCGAGGCGCTTCCCGCTGTTCCGACGTAGTAGGAACGAGTCCACTTCACGCGGTCGTCGTACCGCTGGTTATACTTCCGCGCCGAGATGCCCTTGACCCAGTTGACGATGAGTGACGGTGCGTTCTTGGGTGGACTCCCGATGAACAGGTGTACGTGGTCGGGCATGACCTCGGACTCGGCCAGTTCGAGGTCTTTGTCCTCACAGATTTCCGCGAAGATGGCTTCGAGACGTTCCTTTGTCTTCCCCGTCAGGTTCGAACGCCGATATTTCGGCACGAACACTATGTGGTAGTAGAGTTCGTATTTCGCGTGACGGGTACTCTTTACCATCTATGCATACTATCACAACCGGGCGGGTTAAAGATTGCGTTGGAACCCCGTCTGTGCTGTCGTCGGCGGTTGAATACTATTGGTCGACTTCATCCCCGCCCTGAAGGGCGAGGCTTTCGCCTCGAATTTTCCGTAACGACCTCGACCGACCGGAGGGAGTCGATAGTGAGCCCATAGGAACGACTGAGCCATCCCCACCCGCCGCCGAGAGTCAACCCGGCGAGGCCCGTCTCCGAGATAATTCCGGCCGGCGCGCCGAGGCCGTGGACCTGCGTCGCCCGGTCGAACTCCCCGACGGTGACACCCGGTTCGACGCGGGCGGTGTTGGTCTCGACATCGAGTCGTATCTCCGTCATCGACGAGCAGTCGATCAGCAGCCCACCGTCACAGACGCCGTGTCCGGCGACGTTGTGGCCCCCGCCTTGGACCGCGACTGCCAGCCCGTACTGGCGAGCGAATGTGACGGCAGCGACGACGTCGTTCGTGTCCGCTGGCCGGACGACGACGGCGGGATACCGGTCGATCATCGCGTTCCATACCGTGCGGGCCTCCTCGTAGCCGTCCGCTTCCGGACCGAGTGCATCGCCGCGGAGACGAGCGTCGAGGTCGCGGATAGTGGCGTCGTCCACCGCTGGGTAAGACCGGTCCATAACGTATCTTCAGACGTTGTCCGTCGGAATAGGCATTCCTCAGCGAAACAGGAAGTAGTTCAAGACGTACTGACGAGTGGCGAGGTCCACCTCGCCCGCTCGCCGTCAGTCTCGGTCGATTCGGGGTCGATGCGTCCTCTCGTCCGGAGGAGTGCGTTCAGTTCGGACGGGCTGAACGTGAGCGCCTCGCAGACGACACACGCCTCGGGGGCCGTCGGCGACGCGGTCGCGTGGACGACGCCGCAGTGCTGGCACACGTGCAGGTGGTTTCTGTCTCCCATATGCACGCTCACAGAGGCGCTCGGACCACGTGATGATTCTTCCTGCTAAAATCACAGGGGGTGTGTGGGTTTCACCTAGTGAGCACCCACCCACACGCACAGGGGTCCTGAAGGTCACGACGCCCCGAAATCTCCGGGTGTCGCGCCTGTTCTCCCGTCACAACGCGAACAGCTATGCGCACAGCGTGCTAGATTATACCATGGACGAGGCGCTCGACGATATCAGGTACCTCGCGGACTCTCAGCACCGTCCGGTGGTGATTCGGATGCTCGCCGAGGGCCGGTGCTCCAGGGCGGCGCTTCGGGAGGCGACCGGTGCCTCGTCGGCCACCATCGGCCGCATCGTACAGGCGTTCGAAGAGCGTGGCTGGCTCGTCCGCGACGGCTCTCACTACTCGTTGACGCCGCTCGGCAGATTCGTCGCAGCGTCGTTCGCGCGATTTCACGGTGACATGGCGGTCGCACGCGAGTTGAACGAACTCCTCCCGTACGTACCGCTCGAGGAGATTGGCGTCAGCGTCGAGCAGCTGACCGACGCGACCGTCACGCACGCAACGCAGTACAATCCGTTCGCCGTGGTCTCTCGCGTGCGGGAGCTCGAACGAATCTCCGAGACTGCGCGTAGCCTCACCGACTTCTTCCCCGACCCGTGCATCGAGGGTCGATACAGGTCGATCGTCCACGGCACACAGACGTTCGAAGCGGTGTTCGCCCCGGTCGTCTTCGAGTCCGCCATGGACTCGGCGTTTCTCGACGAGTTCGAAGCCATCGTCGCCTCGGACCGTACTGACATTTACGTGTACGATGGCGAGATTTCGCACCCCGTGATGGTCCACGACGGGGTCGGCTGTCTCGTCGTGCGGAACGACGTAGACGTCTCGATCGGCATGATCGAGACGGACGACGACGTGTTCCTCGAGTGGGTGACGGACGTGTTCGAGACCTATCGGGCCGACGCGACCCTGTTGACCGCTGAAGACCTCGCGGCACCGCTCGAAGACGTGCTCGCCGAGGTCTGTGGCTGAGAGACGCGAACGAACGCTTCGAACAGCAGTCTCGACTGTCCTGCGGAGAAACGCGAGCCTCAGCCGAGGATTTCACCTAGTGAGCACTACGCAGCAAGAATCATGACAACACTTCGCACCGAACGTTCGGATGAAGAACTATGGAAATCGTCTTCGCCACGTTCGAATCCGAGCTAGAGCACGATGCCATCGAAGAGACCATGCGCCAGCGGGCGAAGCAGTTCCGAGCGGTGGACGGACTCGTACAGAAGTACTTCGTTCACGACCGAGAGCGCGACCGGTACGGCGCGTGTTTCATCTTCGATTCGGAGGAGTCCCGCGACGCGTACTTCGCGTCGGACCTCAGCGCCGGCGTCGGAGCGGCGTACGCCGTGAAGGGCGAGCCAGCGGTCACGAACGCCCACCTGTTGTTCCCACTCCGCGAGACCGAAGGGCTACCAGAAACCGCGTGAGCAACCACCCAGCGCTGCGCAACACAGGTCGTATAGGCCGTACACGCTACTCCCAGAAGGACTGAATCCGCTCGCTCAGCTCCGACAGCACACGTGAAATGACATCGCGCCAGTCTCTCGCAAACGCCGTGTCCTCACCAGGCGTCGCCGCGTCCGGCGGCGGGTGGAAATGCTCGCGGTCGTTGTGGCTGTTCGGGTGTCTGTCCCACCGACATTCCCACGACCCTCCGTCACGATACTGCTCGAGATAGTGTGCGCTGAAATCGTCCGTCACAAACCACCGAACACGAAGAGATGCACGCGCGACGGCCGCCGGAAAATATCTGGTGTCAAAATCAGCCACGAGGGCGTTCGGTGCGTATGATGGTCGATATTCGACGGTTGAGAACCGAGCGCTTCCACGCAACCGCCGACCAATCCGCTCCAACACATCGCTGTCGATACCGCCGGTACCGTTCGGCTCGTCCTCACGCATTGATGCTCCCAGCACGCCCGCCCGACAACTCATCGCGCCGCGCCGCATCTAACAAGGCTGCACGCTCCTCCAGCGTCTTCCACGTAGACACGGCCTCCCAACGCTCTTCGACAGACTCCTCGTGGCGCTCGTCTGCCAAGGAGACCTCATCAGGCGATGCGACGCCAAACCGTTCCCGGTACGCCTCGGCCGCATCGACCGTCTCTTTGAGCCGCTCGACAATCTCGATCTCCGAGTACTGCTGGCGGATTCGCTCGACTCTGCGCCACCGCAGATACGAATCGTTCCGCTCGTACCGAACCGGTCGCCCAGACAGTTCACGAACGATTCCCATCTCGGTAAACCACGCTAAGTAGTCCCGTGCGGTCTCCGTATCACAGTCTGCACGCTCAGCGATCACCGACACTTTCGTCGGTTCGCGCACCTGCAGGACGACATCCAGCAGACGCTCTCTCGTCGGCCCACCCTTCAGCAGTTCCCCTGGGGATTCCCACGAATCGAACGCAGGCGGTTCTTCGCCCGTGTCCGACATCTCATCGGGCGTATCAGTCGTGTCCATACACGTAGTAACGCCCTTCGCGGTGATATATCTACTGCGAACAGAATTATTTCAGGAACTTCGCAGTTGGTGTGGGAGAGCGTGCACGCAACACTCCGGATGAAAAACGCCTGAAAACCGAACCTATCCCCAAGCTCCGCGTCTATTCCTCGCGCTCCTCGTCGTCCGCCTCGCTAACCGAA
The DNA here is from genome assembly GCF_000336775.1 of Haloferax gibbonsii ATCC 33959. GTDB lineage: Archaea > Halobacteriota > Halobacteria > Halobacteriales > Haloferacaceae > Haloferax > Haloferax gibbonsii. The sequence goes on from NZ_AOLJ01000011.1 coordinate 303,492, forward strand.
ATCTCCGTCTCGTGTTCCCGGTCGGCCGCCCGCTGTAACTCCTCGGCACGGAGTTCGGCGCGGGTGTAGGCGTCGTACACCGCGTAGAGCCACACGGCAGGCGCGAGGAGGAAGCCGATGAAGACCATCACCGAGACAGAGGCGACGATAAAGCCGACCGCGAAGACGAGGCCGCGTTCGAGTTCGCGGTTGTACAGCTGTCCGAGGCCGGGGAAAATCGCCGACAACACCGCCGCGACGAAGGGGTTGCCGCCTTCGAGGAGGTCGTCGAGCGCCGAGTCGATCGACGACTTCGGCGGGTCGCGCTGGCGAACCCCGCATTCGGGGCAGATTTCGGCGCGCGCGTCGATGACCGCGCCGCAGTCGCGGCAGAACGCCTCGTCGGGGCCGCGGTCGCGAGTCGAGTCGTCCGCGGAGGTCGATGACATACCTGCCATCTGTCGGCGGGGGACGTTAGTCCTGTGGCGGTCGGGCGTGGGAGCGACCCACCGCCATCTCCGAGGTACTCACCGACGCAGACGCCACCCTCACACACAGTACAAAAACGGCTTCATGAGCGCGACGCGGTCGCCGTCTTCGAGCAGCGTGTCGAAGCCGTCGAGGTTCTCGTTGAACACGCCGTTGACGAGGACACGAGCGTAGGGGCGCGTCTGCTCCCCTTCGGGGTTCTTCCGCCACGTGCCCGGGGGTTGTTCCACCCGCGCCCATCCCCGCGTCGTCGCGTCCGCCTCGCGCTCCGCGATGACGAGGTCACGCACGTCGTAGGCTTCGAAGAACGCGTCGAGGAACGCCCGGAGCGTCTCGCCCGCGAAGGTGAACTCGACCTGATGCGTGCCCGCGGCCGACCTGACGTGTCCGGTCAGTTTGACCTCGACCGTCGTCGTCACCGTCTCGGCCGTCTCCGACGCCGCATCTGTCGCTCCCATCTCTCTCCGTTCCGCCCGCTCGGCAGTCCGTGTCTCCATGCGCTCCGATACGCACCGAATCCGGATGAGCGAGGCCCCGAACACGTTCGGACGCGCCGCAGACCAGACCAGATCAGACCAGACTAGACTACTGCGCCGAACTGTTGTCTGGCTCACAACTAATCCGCTCGCGCCACGACACGAAGGCGCAATGCGAATCGTCCCCCCCCGCCTGTACAGTGCAGTCGTCCATAGCTCAGTATTCCTCGGCGCGTCGACCATCGCCGAGGTGTTCGTCGCGTCCGCGCTCGCCGGAATCGCGCCGAACGCCGCCCTCGTCGTCGGCTTTCTCATCACCGTCGGCGTGTACAACTTCGACAAACTCGCCGACCTCGACGCCGACGCCGAGAACTACGCGGAGCGGACCGCCTTCGTGGCGTCCCACCCGCGGGTGTACGCCGCGTGCTCGGTGGTCGCCGTCGCCGTCGCGATCTGGCTCGCCGTCCGGCACGGCGGCGTCTACGCCCTCGGGCTGACGCTGTTTCCGGGCGTCGTCGCGGCGTTCTACAGCGTCCCGCTCGTCCCGCTGTCGTCTGTCGACCGACTCAAGGACGTCTTTCTCGTCAACACCGCGACGGTGTCGCTCGCGTGGGCGGTCCCCGTCGCGTTCATCCCGCTCGCGGTCGCCGCGACGGCACCCGAGTACGCCGCCGGCGCGGCCGGCGCGGCCGTCGCGGCGCTGTGGTTCTTCTTCCGCTCGGCCATCTCGGTCGAAGTCCACAACGTCCGTGACGTGACGGGCGACGCCCGGAACGGCGTCGAGACCCTGCCGACGGTCGTCGGTGTCCGCCGCACGCAACTGGGCCTCTACGGACTGGAACTCGTCTCGCTCGGACTCGTCTGGGCGGCGTCGTGGGTCGGCGTCGTCCCCGCGTGGGCTCCGGTCGCGCTCCTTCCGTCGGTCGCCTATTCGACGTGGATTACCCACGCGCTCACCGGGTCGTCCCGGTCGGTCGAGCGGCTCTGTACGCTCCGTGACGGCGAGGGCGTACTGATGGCCGTCGGCGTCGCGGTCGTCGCTTCGGTTGCCGGTCCCGCCGGTGCGTTCGTGTGATACACACCGAGCCGAGAGCCCGTTCGGAGTGACGCCGGCGTAGCTGTCGACCCGAGGCGGCCACCCCGAATTCTCGAATACCCTTTTGTCACTCGATGAATAACTATCTGGATAGTGATTCCGAACATCGGGTGGCCTACTTTCGAACAGGTGGTGTTCGGGGGAACCGCCGGTGCGCATTTCCTCACGCAACCGGTGCCGCTCGTCGTCGTCATCGTGGGGCTGATGATACTCACCGCAGTGATAAGTGGCTACGTCGTCCTGTTCGCGTGGCGGCGACGGCCGACGCCCGGTTCGACCGGGCTGGTCGCGTTCGGCCTCGCCAGCGGGTGGTGGTCGGCGGGCTACCTCTTCGAACTCATCGTCGACGACATGGCGCTCAAACTCACGCTCGCGAACCTCCAGTGGGTCGGCGTCCTCGCGGCCCCGCTCGCGTGGTTCCTGTTTTCGTTTTCCTACGCCGGGCGAGACCGCTACACCGCACCGGCGTCGCTCCTCGCGCTCTCTGCGCTCCCGCTCGCCAGCCTCGTCGCCGTGTGGACCAATCCCCTGCATCACCTGATGTGGGGCTCCGTGACCGTCGTCCCCGCCGTCGGGCGGACGATTACCGTCCTCCAGACCGACTGGGGGCCGCTGTACTGGGTCGTGTTGGGATACAGCTACCTGCTGTGGGTCGCCGGCTCAGCCGTCATCTTGCGGACGGCGCTCGACATGCCGACGATCTACCGACTGCAGGCCGCCACCCTCATCGTCGGGGCGCTGATGCCCGTCCTCGGCAACGCCGCCACGACGCTCCTCGAACTCTACGGCCCGGCCATCGACATGACTCCCGCGGCCTTCGCGTTCGCGGGACTCGCCTGTACCGTCGCCATCAGCCGCTACGAACTCCTCGAAGCCCGACCGGTCCCGCGGTGGGTCGCCCGCGAACGCGTGGTCGAGACGATGGCCGACGCGGTGCTCATCACCGACACGAAGTGGCGCGTCACCGACGTGAACCAGTCGGCCGCGCGGATTCTCGGCGACGACGACGCCGAACTCAAGGGGCGGCCCATCGGCGACGTTATCGAGGAGTTCTCGCCCGACCAGCGGGACACAGACCAAGTCACCGTCAGGCTCGGGTCGGGCCAGCGGTACTTCGAACTCCGGACGAGCGCCTTCACCGACCACCACGGCCGCGACATCGGCCACGCGCTCGTCTTCCGCGACGTGACCGACCGCCGGCTGAATCTCCAGCAACTCGAGGTGATGAACCGCGTCCTCCGACACAACCTCCGGACCGAGGCGAACCTCCTCGAAGGCTACGCGAACCTCGTCTTGGACGACATCGACGGCGGGGAACTCGACGACGCGCGGGACCACGCCCAAACCCTCCACGACCACGCGTCGACGCTCGTCAACATCAGCCAGAAAGCGCGGAAACTCGGCGTGGCCCGCGATAACGACGGGAGCGGCGACATCCGCCTGCTCCCCGCGGCCGTCCAGATACGGGCCGCCGCCGACGCCGTCCGAGCCGACTCCCCCGGTGCGAACATCCGGCTCTCGTCGCTTCCCGACCCCGAAATCGTCTGCGCGCCCACGCTCGAACCCATCGTTCGCGAACTCGTCGAGAACGGCGTCCAGCACAACCCGTCGTCGACGCCGGTCGTCTCCGTGACGGCGACCGCGGACGAACGCGAACTCGTGATTCGCGTCGAAGACGACGGCCCCGGCATCAACGCGAGCGAACTCGCCGCCATCGACGCCCACGGCGAGACGCAACTCAGACACGCCAGCGGCCTCGGGCTCTGGCTGGTGAAGTGGGGCGTCGACCAACTCGGCGGCACCGTCGCGTTCCACCCCCGCGAGGAGGGCGGGACCGAAGTGGTGCTTCGGATTCCCGCGTTGCGGGACGAATGAGGTGTTCAGCGACCGGAGAGATCTGTTATCGCAAGTTTGCCACACTCGTCTCAGACGGAATCGTCGGCCGAATACAGCCGACACCCCTATCGGCTGTCATAAAATCACAGTACGGTTGCTCGCTAATTGTAAATATCAATTCTAAGCTTTTACTGAGAAATCGTTGTCAAATTGCATTCAAACCGTTGAAATAGAGAGTTTGTTAATATCATAATCGATAATACTGCGTCAAATTTATAGCTAGCTATCGAGAAAGACGAGCGATAGTCTCCGAATTCTACCCATTCGGTGACAGTTCGGTGGCAGTCGCCATTCGAGCGCGGTGCAAGCCCGCCTACCCAAGAAGTATGACTCGACCATTCACTCGGGTCCGAAGAGCAGCAGCACGCGCTCGCTCTTCCACCCACGCGCACGCAGTACCGACGGTTAGACATCTCGCTCGACACGGGCTGGTTGGATTCGTCTTCCTCAGTCTCATTGCTGTCGACCCGGCACTCGCCCAAGAGAGCGTCATCTGTCAAACAGACCGACTCCCGACGATGATCTCTGGATTCTTCCAGCTCACGACGACGATTGGACTCATCGGACTCGTCGTCGTCTGGCAGGGGAACTCACTATCGGAGATTTTCACGCTCAGCCCAGACCAACGAGAGAAGATTAAGCGACACAAGCGAACCGCACTCAAGTCGACGCTCACACTCGTCTTACTCGGCCCGCTCTACACCGTCGCTGGAGGAACCATGGGTCTCCCGCTCGCGACGTGTATCGACCTCGTCCCCATCTAGCGGTCGCGTGAGGTCTCACACTTCGGTCCGTAGTGTGACATGCATACTCGCCGCCATTGCGCTCGTCGTGCTGGCTGGCGTTGGAGCAGCAGCAGCCGAGAACGACTCGCAACCGGCCCCGCACACAAATGCGACACGGTGGTCGGACGATGCGGATACCTGTCTCACAACAGACGGCTACCGCGAGCAGTACGGACGCGACCCCCGGCCAGCCGAGCTACTCGCAACGTGTACGGACTTCACCTACGAGACGCCGCCCAACGTAACGGCGGCGAACGAACGCCTTCGGCAGTCGATTACGCCGGGTGACGAAAGCACGTCCATCGGTCCATCGTCGGCCCCGACCGGTTCCAATGGCCGACTCCAAGACGTTCGGGTGTCGCTGCTGACGGTGTCGCCGTCGACGCTCGTCCACGAGAATGCGACGACAACGCGGTACGTCCGGCCGACGGGGACCGTCCATGGCTATGTCGATTATCGAGTCGACACCAGCCCAGTCACGACCGGAAACACGACCGTCACTTGGCGACTGCAGTCCCATCGTGTCGAATCCGTCTCGCTTGCCACCAAGACCGACGTTGTCGCGACCGACTCGAACACACAGCAACCGACGTTCACCTACCAGCAGGTGCCGACGGGGCGAACGCAGTTCCGGCTCACAGCAACCGTCACCGCTGCGTTCGAACGGACAGTCACGGTCACTGCAAACGGTACGCGCGAGACGACAAGTGAACTCATCACCGCGAACGTCACAGTCACCGACACACGAGACGTCGTCGTCACGCGGCCGGCGGCAACGACGGCCGCCCTCGCCACTCACGACGGGACTCGCAAAGTCCTCCTCTCGAACATGACGTCGTGGAGTCGGTACACGCTTTCGGGGACACCTGACCACGCGGTCCAGAACGTGTGGCGGTTCTACACCGCTGAAGAGCCGGCGTGGCAGACGCTCGACAAAGCGACTGCGACGACAACAGAGACGGTTCGGCCGACAGTCCGACCGCTCGTCGTGCATGCCGTTCCAACGAACCCCCACCCAGCGCCGGACCGTCCGTGGGGCCCGGTACAGGTTGCAGACCGAACGGGCACGCAGCACGCGCGCCCACAGCTCGACGACTCGAATCTCACAATTACGCCGACGGCGTACCAGCACGTCGACAGCCTCCGGCTTCATCATCCGGCTGCGTCGTCGGTGACGCTCCACGGACTCGTTTTCGGCCCACCGACGACACGCTCGCTCCCAGCGACGCCACAGCGTGTGCGGAATGTCTCGCTCGAACTGACGACTGTATCACACTCCACGACGGACGCAACGCTTCGCGTAAGCCTCACAGACGAAGCAACTGGCGCACCGCTGTCGACCGAGATACCCGGACCGAACCACTCCGGTGGCACGGTCATCGTCGCTGGAACGCCTGTGTCGCTCAATGCGACCGGACAGGCGACACTCGTCGTTTCTGAACCCGGCGTCTATCGGGCGACGTACCGTCCAGCGACGTGGCGACCGGGACAGCGTGCCTATCGCTCCGCCGATGCGACGACCACGTGGCACCCTCTCACCACGTTCCGGGGCCTCACTGACGCGTTCTGGGAGCTGTCACAACTCCTCCTCGCCGCTGGTGGCGTGTTGTACGCCGCTCGCCAGCTTGGCCGCCTCAGTTCTCCAAACACATGATACGACGCAGTATACAACCCGTTTCACCGTTGTACCGATTACGACCGCCAGCGAGGCGGTTGCCCACGAAGACCCACAGTCGAACCCGGAGGCGGCATGGCTGACTCGACGCTGTCTGAACTCGGCAGCGAGTGGTTTGCCGACATTCTAACAGCCGTCACCGGCTGGTTTCAACGCGGCATCACTGACGGCTACGAACAGTTGACTGCGGCCGCCTTCGGAACGCCAACTCCCCAAACGGAGAGCGTCCTTGGCATCGGTGTCCCGACGAACGAGCCGTGGCAGTCACTCCACGAGACGCTCGTCGCTGGGGAGACCACCTTCCTCGCGTTACTGCTCCTCGTGATGGCCGTTCAAGCGAGAAACACGATTCGGGTGTTCAATCTCGGAAATCCGTTGATTGCGAGAGCGACATCGCGGTCGGCATGGACAGGCGGTGTTCTCATCGTCTGCTGGTATTGGATTGCCGCAACATCGCTCACACTCGTTGACGCAGTCACCCTGCTATTGCTCCCCCCGGTGACGAGCGTCGGCACGTTGCTGTCCGACCTGCTGGTCGTGACGATTACGAACCCGATTCTCGCGTTCGGGCTCGGCGCGCTCGGCGCACTTGGGATGTGGGCCCTCCAAGCACTGTTTGTCGTTCGTGATCTCCTGTTGTTCGGGTACATCTTCGCGATGCCGTTCGGCCTCGCAGTCACGTACGCCAACCTCCCCGTCGTCTCGCGACTCACAGCGTCGCTGTGCAGACGATTCATCCCACTCCTGATTCTCCCCCTTCCGATTGCCCTGCTGTTTGGTGCGTACGACCTCATCCTCACGTCGTTCGCTAACTTCGGGCTGCTGCCAGCAAGCGCCTTTGCTCGGTATCTGCTCGCGACGTCGCTCCCGCTCGTGTCGGTCTACATTGCATGGCGACTCTTCCGCGATGTCATCCCGCGAACGACGCGGGCGGTACAGCGGACTGGGCGACTCGCTGCCACCGCTGGAACGGTTGTCGGTGCGGGCGTCGTCAGCGGCCCAGCCGGTGCCGCCTCGGTCGCGAAACTCGGCGCGCGGTCTGCAGCGGCCCGGGCCGTTGAAACCACACTCGAGCCGTCGTCACCACCGCCGACGGCGACACAACACGACCACGTCGCTTCTGACGCGAACGGCCAGCGCGGCGTCCCGACGTATCGCCGAACTGAGAACGACCCTGGATACTACTAATGGCACAAGACACACCTGCAGAACGACGACTCCTGAAAACGCTCGGCGAAGAGGTTCGGATTCCGATCCTCAATATCGAAGAGGGCGACCTCTACCCACTCGTTGGCTTTCCAATTGTTGGGATCTTCATCGCTGGACTGACCGGTATCGATTCGCTCCTCTGGCCCCTCGGGCTTGGCGGGCTCTGTTGTGGCCTCCTTACCGTCTACGCGACGCCGTCACACCGAACGACGACCGCCTGGCTCAGCGACCTCGTCCACTACTATCTCGGCCGGCCATCACTCACGACTGCGTACGCCGACACCGAAGCCGATGCGACTGGAAACCAAACACAGACATTCGGCGATTACAACCCCTTCGTCCCGACTGAGCAGACCCAAGACCTCACGAATATCGCCGCTGCGTGGCCTGGCGCAGGCGCGCTCGAACGAACTGACGGGACGATGGTCGGGATGGTCGAGCTCAATCCATCGAACATGGATTTCGCGATGTCTGGCGACTGGGCCCAACGACAACACGTCGCCGAGACGTTCGCAAACAATGAACTCGACTTTCCGCTCGTCCTCCATGCGACGACGCGTCCGTTCCCCGTCGACCGACTGATCGACCGCATCGATGACCGACTCACCGACGAAGATGTGACCGAGAGTCCGGCGTTCGAGCGGCTCCTCACCGAGTATCGCGAAACCCGACCCGAAGAGATGGCTGGCACACAGGAGATCTGCTATTATCTCGGCGTTGAAGTCGACCCGTTCGAAGTCTACAGCGATCTGCACGAGGAGGACACACCGCTAGAGCGACTGACAGCGCTCCCACTCGTGGGGGTGTTGCTCACGCCGTTCGTGACGCGCCGAGAGAGACTGACCGAAGCGGAGGTTCGGGCTCGTCTCTTTGACGCCGTCGACACACGGTGCCGCACACTTGAAACAGAACTCATCGGGAAGCAACGCGGTTGGGCAGCCCGACGGCTCTCAACGACAGAGCAGTTCCTGCTGTCAGTCGAGTTTTGGAATGGAGCCGTCCACGAGTACGGCGACCCGGAAGCGAGTATTCGAACGGCACCAGCGCTCGGACACAGCCAGCGGGAGGAGACCGATGTTTGAGACGCCGGTGCTCCCGTTCCAGTCGAATCTCACGTCGCTGTCGGCACCACTCCTGTGGGCCGTCGTTGGGAGTGGACTGGCGTTTCTGGCTGGCGTCGCGCTCACGGTCGGCTGGCGTCGGCTGAACCAACCGACTGCGGCGTTCGACCCAACTGCCGTCTTCGATGAGTCGGTGTTACAGCAAGCAGACGACGACCGTCAAATACTGGACGCAATTGACACCGCACACGCCTCGATGGCCGCGCCCGCCGCAATCGAGTGGGATACCCGCGCCGCACGTGTCGGTGACCAATGGACGACGACGCTCTATCTGGCGTCCTACCCCGATTATCCCAAAGACGGCTATCTGAACGAACTGTTCAATCTCACCGATATCGAGTTTGACTGTACGGTTCGCTTACAGCCGAAAAATCAAGCTCGCGCTCGCGACCAACTGCAGACGCTCGCCGATAACCTCCAAGTCGACGCGAAACTCGAACAGACTGTTCGTGGCTCGTATCTCCAGACGCGGGCTGACGAAGCCACCGCGACCTACACCGCCGTCGAAGAAGGCCAACACGTCTTCTCACAGGCGATGTTTCTGACCGTGCGTGGTGAGACCCGAGGCGAGCTTCGCGAGGCGGTTCGAACCGTCAAGCGACGCCTTCGCGACCATCCCGCAAACCTCACGCCGAAGACGGCGACCTGTGCACAGGACCGCGGACTCCAAGCAGCCGCGCCGCTCGGTCCCAACCCGTTCGACGAAGACGTGGTTGCCCTCGGCGGGGCCGTGGGAGCGTTGCTTGCGTCGCCACACAATCCAACGATTCTCGAACCCGATGGCGTCGAAGTCGGCATTCACCGACACAACGACAGCCCGGTCGTTATCGATGCGTTCGCCCGCGAAAACGGCTATGCGATGTTCACCGTCGGCGACCCCGGCTCCGGAAAGTCGTTCGGCGCAAAACAGAACTTCATCCGCTCGATTGCAAACTCGAAAGACCGCATCGGCATCATTCTCGAACCACTCAATAACTGGGCCGGCGTCGCCGAAGCGCTCAACGCCCACCGGATTACGGTGGGTGGCAAGATGGGACTCAACCCCCTCGAAATCAAACCGATACCGCCGCGCGTCCAGCGAACGCTCGGCGATGATGCCAGTCCGTTCAACGAGAAAATCGATAGCGTGCTGAGCTTCCTGACGAACTTCTTTTCGCTCCGTGGCATCCACCTCGGCGACCACCGAACGACCCTCGAGTTGGCCATCACCGAAGCGTATCTCGAACAGGGAATCACCGACGACGTGGCGACGCATGACAACGAGAGCCCGACGATGCGTGACGTCCTCGACGTGCTGACGACGATGTCCGAGACGCCCGAAGAGTTCGTCATTCGCAGTTCTGTCGAGACGGCGAAGCTCGAAGCCGACGCGGCGTGGCTTATCGACCAGCTTCGCCCGTTCGCCGCCGGTGGCCGTTACGAGAACCTCGGCCGGCAGACCGAGTTCGAGATTCGCGACGAGAAGCTCATCTATCTCGACCTCGGCCAACAGGAGGGAACCGTCGGTGGCAGTACGAGCCTGCTCATGCAGTTGCTCATCGCCGCCGTCTACGAGCGGGCCAAAGAGACCGACAACGAGGTCGTCTTCGTCATCGACGAAGCCCGCTACATCATGCAGGACACAGAGAGCCTGTCGTTCCTCGAGACGGTGTTCCGACACCACCGTCACCACGACCTCTCGATTCGGCTCGTCACCCAGACCGTCGACGAGTTCTTCCAACACCCGGAGTCGGAAGCGATTCTCGACCAATGCGCAATCAAGCAGTTCCACCATCTCGATGGGATGGACGAGACCTGGGCGAACGAATTCGGCCTCAACTACGCACAGATGCGATTCGTCCAAGACGCCGTCCCCGGCTCTGACCGACTCGGCTACTCACAAGCGCTCGTTGGACTCGACGGTGAGTGGCGCGGGATTGAGGTGCGGGCGATGCCCGACGAGACCGAGGTCATCGATTACGACCCCGGCGCACACGACCGAGTAGAGAGCCCACTCGCTGACGACTAACGGGGGGGTTTGGTACTAATCTACAGATGAACAAGGCGAGTGCCTCGGGGCTTGACCCCGAGGCGGTTCACGACTCATCGAACAAGAAGGCGCGACGCGAGGGACCCGGTATCGGCTCGTCGAGCCGTGGTCCTCGCAGGCTACGGCGCGGCGGCACCAACGTTGTTGTTCGAGTTGTTGAACGGTAGGTCAATTTCGAGACCGTCGTAGGCTAGTACGGGTTTCTTCGGGAGTCCGGGGCCACCGCCTTCGAAGTCGATCACACCGATGTCAGCCAGTTCAGTCAGATTCCGGTGAACCTGCTTGTAATCACGGTCAACCAATTCTGCGGCTTCGCGGATGCTGTCCGGCTCATCCTTAGAGATCGCCTCTAACAGTTCGAGGTTCTTCGGACTGAGCAGCCGACTGAGTTCTGCGAACGAGTCGAAGTTCAGCACCGGCTGAGCGTCTTCGAGTTCCTCACCTGCCTGTGCCGCCTTGAGTCGCTGTCTCGTGTGTTCGTCGAGGTCGTTTCCCTCACCAACCGTTACTTTGAGCTTCGTCATGTCGTGATCACCTGTCGCGATTTCTCACGTTTCCCAGTCCCAGGAGACGGATGACATCTCCTCGGCCTCTTCTTTGAATCGGTCGTAGAGCGTCAGCATCCCAGGGAAGTCGATGATCTTGACTTCAGACCCGGTATGTCGCTCATGACCCTTCGTCCGTTCGTGGGCGTTGTCGTACCGGAGGATGGTGTCCCCACCGAGGCTGCCGAGATGGAGACTGTAGTCCCACCCACTAGGATACTTATCAGCCTCCGTTTGGCGGATGGTTACATTGACGACGTATTCGTCTTTGACAGCCTTCCAATCTGCAATCGTGATGTAGGACGCCATCCGTCACCCTATGTTATTACCTCCATAGGAATAAGCCTATGGACCGAAATACATACCCTACACAGACAGCGCTGTATTCAGCACTCCGTCTGTGTCAACTTCCAAGAATTTCAGAGGGCCACTAACAGATAAACCACCTGCCACCAATGTCGTCGTATGACGCTCCAGGTCCGGACGATTGCGGTCGTCCTCCTCGTTTTTATCGCCGGCTGTACTGGTGCCGGTGGCCCCGCACCCGACACAGGAACAACTGCGTCGCCGACAGCAACGCCCACGACAACACCGACTGCGACGACACAATCATCCCAGACTGTCACGTCGGTCAACGGCACACTTGAGGTTCATTTCATCAACGTCGGACAGTCAGTCAGTACACTCCTCGTCGCACCCAATGGTGAGACAATGCTGATCGACACCGGTGACTTCCGAGACGACGGTGAACACGTGCTTTCGTACCTCCAAGCACACGAGATCGATCGCATCGACTATCTCGTGACCTCCCATTCCGATGCGGACCACATCGGTGGGAACGCGGCTGTTATCGACTACTTCGAAACGCAGGCGGACGGTATCGGTGCGGTGTACGACCCCGGGATTACCTCCACCTCCCAGACGTACGAGGCGTATCTCGATGCCGTCGAACAACACGACGTGCCGCTCTACCGCACGCAGGCCGGTGACGAAATCCAAATGGGAGCGGTGACCTCACAGGTCCTGTCACCACCCGAGGGCTACCTCGCCAACGAAGATCGCAACGAGAACAGTATCGTCCTCATGACGCAGTTCGGGTCGACGCGCTTCCTGTTGACCGGCGACGCCGAACACGAAGCCGAAGAGTATCTCGTCGACACGTACGGTTCGCAGTTGCACGCGACGGTACTCAAAACGGGCCACCACGGCTCCGCTGGAAGTACCACCGCACCGTTCCTCGAGGCCGTCCAGCCACAGGTCGCCGTCGTCTCGAGCGCGTACGACTCCCAGTACGGCCACCCGAACGAAGAGACGCTGTCTCGACTCGCAGCGCAGTCCGTCCCGACGTACTGGACGGCAACGCACGGAACGATTGTCTTCGAAAGCGACGGCCAGCAAGTCACCGTGAGCACCCAACGCGATGCACCGACTGACCCGACACAACTCCGTGAGGGGACGGCAGTCGAACCGGGAACGACTGGCGACGTGTCGGCCCGGACGACGATTACGACCGACGGGACGGTCTCGACGCTCACGCCGGTCGCAACCGACGGTGGGACTGAAACTGAGACCGAGCCGACAGCTGCGTCGCTTGTCGTCGCCGACGTACACGCCGATGCTGCGGGGGCCGACACGGACAATCTGAACGACGAGTACATTGTCTTCGAGAACACCGGAAGCGAGACGCTCGATATCTCCGGGTGGACTGTCTCCGATGCTGCAGGTCGGACGTACACCTTCCCATCGGGGACGACACTTGACGCAAGTGCGACGATTACCCTCCACACCGGGACTGGCACGGATACGTCGACAGACTACTACTGGGGCTCTGGGTCGGCCATCTGGAACAACGGTGGCGATACCATCACCGTGGTAGATAATACCGGCGCGGTCGTAGTTGAGGAGACGTACGCATGATTCCAGACGGGACGTACACGGCGACAGTCGACCGATTCGAGGACGACCGCGCGGTGTTGCTCGTCGAAGCCGACGGTCAGGATATCGACCAACTCGTCGTCGACCGCGGTGCGTTGCCGTGGCGAGCGAGAACCCAAAACGCAGTCCTGACGATTTCCGTCGTCGACGGCGCATACGACGGTGGACGGTACGAACCCGACGAAACCGAGGCGCGAACCGAGGCCGCTCAATCACGCTTCGACCGACTCTCGCGACGCCCGCCGGCTGCTGACAACGCGGACGACGAAGACGCCTAAGCAGCCGGCCGTCGCCGTTTTGTCCACGAGTTGTGCGCTCGAGGAGGCCCAGTTACTACAGAACGACTGTCAGGGACAGCTAAACAGCAGTTCGACGTCCCAATCTTTAGAACTAACTCCTGTTCTGGTGACGGTCAGCGTCTTCCGCTCGTTTGGTTCGAGAACGCCAAACCCCTTCTTTGCGATAGTTGATGGCTCGAACCCTCCTTTCTCCCTGTAGAAAAAGACTTGTGCGGCAACTTGTATCGGGAAATCAACAACACTCGTCACGGTCAAATCTACACTCTCAATTTCTGTCGTCCCATTCGCGTATCCTTCCCACCGAGCTTTGACGAGCGATTCATCCTCAACTTTAGACGTATCACACGTGGGCGCTGCTTGGCCAGACTCGTCGCTCGTCTGTGTCGGCTCAGGGTCCGGGCTCACTGCTTCTGCCTCACTGTCTCCCCCGGTACAACCAGCCAGTCCACCGAGCAGCCCAGTAGTCGTTGCTGCGATGAATGCTCGCCGTTGATAACTGCAATTGTCCATGAGCGAGTATCATAATAATCGCCGATAACGCTATGGACTAAAATACTAAATTTGAGAATTTAGTGGGTCGTTCGCCCAACTCACGCCAGTGCTGTCAATTCGACGTACCGCGCTCTGAGCGTTGGGACCGAGACGTCCGCGAGTGCGGCGAGTGCAGTCTGTGTGGGTCCCACATCGAACTCAGTTCCCGCGAGATAGAGACACGCCGCCGCGACGCCAGCTGGATTCCGCCCGTTTGTGATCCCTTCTTCGTCCGCACTCGTCGCGAGTTCGTACGCTCGCGACTGCACCCGCGAGGAGAGGTCGCTCTCGGAGCCGAGTCGAGTGACGTACGTCCGCGCGGTGACGACCTGTGCATCGATTCCTAACTCACTGTTGAGCGCCCGGTAGCCCGTCTGGACTTGGTCACACGAACAGCGTGCGACGCTCGCGATTTCATCACGTGGGCGTGGGAGGCCACGACGACGACACGTCGCATACAGGCACCCCGCGGCGATCATCTCGACTGACCGCCCCCGAATGAGGTCTGCGTCTTGGGCGCGTCGGTAGAGCTGACTCGCCTCTTCGATGAGACTCCACGGCAAGTCGAGTGCGCTTCCCATCCGGCTGATTTCACCGAGCGCGGTCGCGAGGTTTCGCTCCGCTTTCGTCTCGAAGCGTGCCCGGCGATGTTCGCGCCGAAGTCGGTGAAGTTGTCGTCGCTTCTTGGCAGACACCGTCCGGCCGTTCGCATCGCGGTTGTAACCGATTTCCGCGGAGACTCCTCTGTCGTGTCGTGCTGGAGTGAGTTGGCCACCCGTTCGCGGAACTGAGTGTGGGTCCTCGTCGAACACACGCGGGCCGTGGGTGTGGTCGAAATAGTACTGGTCGACGATGAGCCCACACGCCTCGCAAGCCGTTTCACCGCCGTCTGTCGTGAGTCGTCCGTCACATTCGGGACACTCGCTAGCATCGATGGATTTCCCGCACGATTCGTCGAAGGTTCGGTTGTAGATTTCTCTCAGAGACATGGGTGTCGGTCGTGAGATGGCCTGGTTCGCCACCCCGCACCCCTCAGGGGGTGATACAATTGGCTGGCGGTGCGCTCCGGTGTGTAGCGTGTCGTCGTCGCGTTGCCCGCGACCTACACCGACTGAGACGGACAGTCCTGTTCGAACCCGGACGGCTCATGCCGTTCTTCGCCGCACTGGACACAGCGCCAGACGCGCCGCCGACCCTGGTCGAACTGCGCCAGTGTTTCGAGCGACGGTGTGTCGTCGTCCCACTCGGTGACGACGAGAATCTCGTGTCCGGTCGGTGTTCGTTCGGCGATGCCGCTGTCGTGGTTGGTATCGTTCGTTGCCATCAGAAGTGCGAGGTGAGTTCCCCCGCACCCCTCAGGGGGCGATACAATTCACCGCGATTGCCTGAACGCGCTCGTCTCTCGTCGCGACTCTCGTTCACACCGCGCGAAGCGGCCGTCCGGCTGCGGCAGGATGCGCGTCCGGAGTTCGAACAACACCCGTCTCAGGTGCTTGCACTCGACACCGCGTTTCTGGTGGTCCGGACAGCTACAGGTGCCAGCCGCAATATCGACCTCGTAGGTGTTCCCGCTTGAGGAGTCGACTTCGTAGCGCGGGCCGACGGTCCCGAATCGGACGGTCATCGATTCGGTGAGTGCTTTCCACGTCCGCGAATCCTCGACCGCGTAGCCGCCGTCACTCACGAGCGGGCGGCCCGGTGTCGCGCGACACGGCTCGCGGAACTCGTCGCGCCGATTCCGCTCGTGGCCACAGTTCCGACAGCGCCAAAAGCGCGTTCGGTAGCCGTCGCCGTCGGACAGTTCGATGTCGTAGTCAGTTGGCTTGCTTCCTGGCAGCCACTCCGTCACGCGGACGAGGTCGTGACCGCGGTGGGTCGATGTCGATACAGACTGTCTGGTGGGTGGTCGGGTCGTAGTCATTGGCACGGCGAGCGCTCGTGGTGAGCCCCCGCACCCTGTGTGGGGGCGATAAAATTGCTCGGCGGTCGCTCACGCCCATCGGGCCAGCGACGTCTCGGTGGTCTCCGCGAGCGCTCGTTCGATGCGTGCTTGGGTCCACCCACACGGAGCGAGCACGCTCGTTGCCGCCCGAATTAGCGCCGTTGCGTAGAACTCGGCGTCGTACGTTGACGGCACTTCTTCGCGGAGCGCAACACGTTCATGTCCCTGCTTGTCGTCGTCGACGACGACGTACTCGACCGTGCTTCCTGCAGGCTGGTCGTCGTCATACAGTCCGTCCGCTCGCTGCAGCGCCGCAACCGTCTGGGTCGCCTGGGTGTACTCGGTGAGCGATTTCGACGTTCGCGTGGTGATCACGAGGTCCGAGGGGTCGACACGGCCCGCGTGCAACGCATCGATATGACCGGCCAGTTTGTCGATGACCGACCCAGGCTCGCGGTACTGGTCGAACGTCCGAATGAGTGCTTTCTGGACGCTCCCAACGAAGGATGGGGTGCTCCGTTGGCGACACTCGATGCCTCGGTATTTGTACGCCGACCCAGCCGCTGTTGGCTCCGCGTATTTGCCGAAGTATTTGGTGAGGGCACCCTCCGTAGAGTCACGCTTCGGAACGAACGCAACCCAGTCGAACGCGCCCTCGTACTCTAAGCGAATACCGACATCATCTGTCACCGTTCGGCAGACCTCGGTGAGTGGTCGCTGATTGCGGTCGGATGCGGGGGTCACCCACAGACTATCGACGAGGCCGTGAACGACATCCCAGCCAGCCGCTTCCAACTGGTCTTTCGCATCGAGGAGAATCGACCGCGCGAACGCGTTGATCGCCTCGTGGCATTCGATGCGCCCGAACTTCGCGTTCGAGAATCCCTGATACCCAAAACACGAGACGAGAATCCATTTGAGCGCGGCCGACTCTCCCTCGAGGCGCGCACGCTCTGTTGGGTCGGTTGTTTCTTCGAGTTGGTCTTTGATCGCATCGCGGTCCGAGACGAGCGGGTCGAGTACGTCAGGGAGATAGCCGCCCCGGTCACAGATTGAGTACCCAAGCTCGGGCACGTCGGCAGTCGAACAGCAGTCACACCGCACCGTCTCCGGGCTGATGTTGCGGGTGATGATGATGTTCGGATACAGACTCGAAAAGTCGACCTCGTGAACGTCGGTGTGGACGCCGACGTCTGGGGTGAATGTAAAGCCCCCGCGGTCGGCGGTGTACAGCGATCCCATCGTCTTCCACGATTCGGGACGCCACGCCCGCCATTGCACGAGCACGTCCCGACGCTGTGCGGCTCGAATCTGGATTGCGGTCAGCACGTTTCCGATAGAGGCCCACGCCTGTTCTTGGAGCGGTTTCCGCGACCGCTCGACGAGGTCAAGACAGCCAGCTAGATTCGTCTCTCGGAGGAAAAACGAGGCCGATCGATTGATCACGACGCGACCGGGGACGTTGTAGCGCGCTGGCGAGTGACCCACCTGTCCGTAGGAGTGATACGTCGACTCGCCAGCGAGTGTCTGATACGTCGCGGCGTGCGGGCCACGACCGAGTTCCAGCGTGTGTCCTTCGTCGCGTGCCGCCGCGAACAGTCGTGGAATGACCGAAGCCGCGTTGACAAACAGTACGTCTGGATCACACTCGGCGACGCGCGTCGCCACCGCGTCGACGACTGTCGCCTGCGACCCGCGGACCGTCTCGCCGTCAATCGTCACCGTCGATAGCTTCCCGTCAGCCGTGCGCGCTCGCGGCAGACTCAGTTCGACCGTTGTGAGTCGCGTCGTCGGCGTCGGGTCGGTGTTGGTTTCGAGGCAGTACCGGAACTCTGGAGAGAAATCAACGTTGTAACACCGAAGTTCGTCCGGGAGCGCGACCTGATTGGTTTGGCGGGCGAGCGTCGGGACCGCATCGACTGTGGTGGCCTCAATCATCGTCACCGGCTCGGGCGACTCGCCGAACCCCGGCCGCCGCTCGACCGTCTTCACAGTGGCAACCGATGGATGTGGTTCGAGTGCGCGTTCGTACGCGGCTCGCGTCTCGCGTGCCCCACGAACGTAGAACCGCGGCCGATACGTCGAATCGATATCGTACGTTGCGGTTCCGGTGTCGCCTGCGGGTGTCCAGCGATACACGTCGCCGTCGATGAAGTCGAACGTGTACCACATCGTCACTCTCGGTCGTCCGGGGGAGACCACGCCGCCTGGTCGGCCACGTCCAGTTCGTCGTAGAGGTCTTCGAGCGCCCGCTGGTGCGCCAAGAGCATCGAGAGAAACACCGCGTCCATCGGCTCCTGTGGGTTCTGATATCCCGCTGCGTCCGCGTATCGCGTTGCATTGCCCCACAAGCGGCTGTATGGGCCCGTGTCCTGGCGTCGAAGCGCGCGCTCGAAGTCGTCCCACTCATGTTCGAGTCGCCGCAACAGGTCGCGATAGGTCGGACTACTGCGTCCCATCGATCATCACCCCGCTTGGCGTCGCTGGTTCGACGGCCATGTCCGAGGCAGTCGCACGATGCGCTAAGACGTCACGCCAGAACGCAAGCGTCGTCTGCATCCCCGTCGCATCGGGATAGACCAGCGTCTCGAAGTCTGGACCGCGGAACCGCGGGCCAAACCGCGTCTGCTCGCAGTAGAGCGTCGATGGCACGGCCCGCGCCACGATTTCCGCGTACGGACTCGTCTCGGGACGGCCGAGGTGCGTCGCAAGCAGACTTGCGTCTGACTCCCGAGCGACTCGCTTGAGTGCGGCGACCGCCCGCGACAAGAGTGGCTTCCCGACCGCGTCGGCAACCTCGTCTGTATCGTAGAGTGCGTCGAGGCCGGGACAGACGACGAGTGATGGGTCGATGTCGCTCTCTGCAACCGTCGCCTGGAGCGTCGTCGCTAACTCCGCGTGCTGGTACGGCGTGAACGCCCGGGCGACGTGGATGCGGTTGAGGAGTCGGCGGCTCGGCGAGAGTCGCGTCAGCGATGCCGCATTCGCGTGATTGGCGGCGTCAAGCCACAACACATCGCCACCGGTGGTGAGGACGTGGTCCAAAACGAGCGCCTGTAGAATCTGCACGGGCCGCGGCTCGTTTTCGACGACGAGTCGGTGGTAGCCGCCATCGAGTGTCGGCAATTCGGGTGGGGACGACTCACGGGTTGTCTGCGCCGTCTCAGTCGCTGACTCGCGGCGACGCTGTTGAAACTCTGGTCGCATACACAGCTGTTCGCTCAGGAGTCCGATAAGCGAACTTGGGTCGGTACACGAGTTCACGAAACCCCGATGGTCGTGGTCAGAATCGCATGACTGCGGTACTCTCTGTTTCGTGCAATTCGTGACCTGCACGAATCAAGACGGGTGATACTCAACCCGGCGGAGGAGAACATAACCTCCTCGCCAGTAGTCGGAAATTTGACTACGTGAAATTTCGTCGTCAGTCTAACTTACTGAGTTGACGAAAACGTAGGATCAAGAGCCCTACGAGTGATGATTCACACTACCTCGAAGACGTTGTCGTCGGAGTGGTCAATCGCGTCTAATTCGTTGTACAACCCTTCGTCAGGTGCGCCATTGTTTTGTCTGTCGTCCCAGAGTTTGACGAGATACCCGTAGTTACCGGGCGACGCCTCACTTGTGACTTCCCACGTGACCTCTACTTCCTGAGTTTCCCCTGGGGAGAGGTAGTCTGTGTCTTTGTCGGTTGTTTTACCGTTATCGAGCATTGCCCCGCTCGGATCAACAACGGAATAGCCGACGTACATCGTGTTTGAGCTCCCACCGTCGTTCGTTACCTCAACTGTGACACTTACTTCTTCGCCATCTGAATACTCGTCTTGATTCGGCGAACTGACGAGTTCGAGCGAACCATTTGCTGTGTCTGCCGCAACAGGCCCCGAAGCCGTTGTGAGCCCAATCATCGTTGTGCCGAACGCTGTGATGTACTCTCTCCGATTCATGTTAGTATACAATACAGTATTGTGGAATTGAAGGTTAAGAAATTAATCACTAGTCAACTAGAATGTCCTATAATTCTCAAACCAGGATCCGTTGCTTAGTGACCTCGGTGACGAGGGAACCACAAATCTAGTTCACTATCTCCAATTACAACTGATGTCTCTCGCACACCACTCCACGTCTTCGAGGATATCCAACAGCTCAACTAGGTCGACTGCACCGGCCGATACACCCGGTCTCTGGTCGACCCCTCAGCCTCGATGAGTCGGTATTCGGTCAGTTTTGAGAGATACGATTTCACCGTGCGAAGCTGGTTTGGGTCGTCCATCTGCTGTTCGTAGTGGTCGTAAATCTCCTGCGGGCTCAACGGGCCATAGGCACGAACGGTATCCAAGACGGCTCGTTGGTGGTCGTTGAGCGCATCGACGTTTCGCTGGCGAATCTGTGCCCGTGCATCTGGCATCGCTGCTTCGAGTACCTCGAACGTGATCTCGTCTCGCTGTTCACGGACGGCGTAGTTGGCCGCCCGACGCAACATCCCAAGCGCGACGCGGGCGTCACCGGCAGCGGCATCCGCAATCCGTTCGAGGATATCTTGTGAGACCGCACCGGTTTCCAGACCCCATCGGACGCGGACCGATAGAATCGACACGAGTTCGTCGGGCGGATACCGGGACATCGTGACGTGTTCGCCACTCTGCAGGCGACTCTGGAGTCGCGAATTCAGCCGGCCGAAGAGTTGGTCGCGGTCGTTCGCGACGATGAGTTGGGCGAACTTCGGCAGCGAGTGGAGGTCATAGAAGATGTCCGTTGAATCGAGTTGATCTGCCTCGTCGAGGACGACGACAACCGGATTGCCGTCGTACGCTTCGAGTCGCGAGATGAGTTCGTCGTGCGGCGTCGACCCGCGGTGAATGTCCGTCGCCAACCCAAGTTCGTCGAGAATCCGATAGAACGCGCGGAACTGCGTGTGACTCCGCCAGCAGTTCAGGTGAATCGATTGTACTGCTGGCGCGGCGGCTGTGAGCTGTTCGATGACGTACTTCGCCGTGACTGTCTTTCCAGCACCGGTCGGCCCGGTGATGATGACCGACTGGCCAGGTGCGCCGTCCGCAAACGGCCGCAGGACGGACTCGAGGTGCGTGAGTTCCGCATCTCGATGTTGGAGGTCGTTGGGGACAAAGCCCTCGTCCAACACCTCAGCGTCCCGAATCATGTGGGTGTGGTTGGCTGGCGTGCGTATAGGCGTCAGGTACAGAGTGAAACTGGAACCGGTGTGGTTCTGCGGGAGCGTACCCGCGTCCCCACACTACCGTACTCGTTGATTCCCCCCGACTGCATCATCAACCGCTCCGAGTATCGACACCGTCACCGACCGAATCCGATTGAGCCGTTCGAGCACCGACTCGGCGTCCTCGCCCGCCCACGCAGCGAGATAGAACGCCGAATTACCGACGTCCAGCCCGAACTGCCGACCGACGAGATACGCGACCGCTTCGGCTTCGACTTCGCGCAGCGACCGCTCTGGCAGGCTCGTCCGGTCTGCGTGCAGGAGTCCGTGAGCGAACTCGTGGACGAGCGTCGTCGCCATGTCCGCCTCGTTCGACCGCTGTCTGACCTCGATGTTCGGGCGCTGTCCACGAGTGAACGTACACACGCCGCGCGCACCGCCGTGGGACCACTCACTCGGGGAGACGAGCGACACGTCCACGCCGAGCGAGTCCGCTGCGGCACAAAGCACAGAGACGAGGTCGGCTGCATCACCGTACGTCTCCGTCGGTAGCGACGGAAGCGGCTCGCCCGTCGTCTGTGATACGTCGAACACGGGGACCGGCTTGAACGAGCGCAGCTGCGTCGGCCACTCCGTGGACGGCACACCATCGCCCTCACAGTCGTCGTCGTGGCTGGCTTTCGGGTCGCCACAGGCTGGACAGACGTTCACCGTGATCGGTGCCCAAATCCAAATCGCCGACTCACCTTCCGAGACCTGCCTGTCGAACTCGGTCTGCCACGTTCGGTAGCCCGCGACGTGCGTCGCATCCGGACATTGCAGCGAGATCAGGAGAGCGTTCCGCGCGGAGTAATCGTGGAATCGGCTTTGGACGTTGAGCCATCGTTGGAACGCCTCGCTTGTGCGTGCGGTGGTCGTCTCAGCGAGGAGGTCGGCAATCCAGTCGTCGATGGCGCTGTGCATCTCGTCGGCACGCGTTGTTCGGTCAGTAAACGATGCGTCTCTGTGGGTTGGTTCTGTCGTTGCCATCTGCACTCAGCGGGGATGAGTACGCCCCGCACCCGTCAGGGGGCGACAAAACAGCCAAAATCTCACCACCGACACAGATCTCACAGAGGAGACGGAGGGGCTCCACTACGTCAGTCGCAGGTCACACGCGCTCTACGATATCGTTGGGCGTGAACAGAGAGACATCCGAGCGCTCGTCAGCAACCGCTCGCAGGCCGTCGGAGAATCCTGAACGAGCGAAGCAACAGTAGTGGTACGTCGGATCACCACCCTCCGGTGGCGTCCAGTCGACCTGCGCAGCGCTCCGCTCTAGGTCGGCAAGGTCGCCTTCGTTCATTTCTCGCTGCGTGTACTTGCATTCCNCCCTCCGGTGGCGTCCAGTCGACCTGCGCAGCGCTCCGCTCTAGGTCGGCAAGGTCGCCTTCGTTCATTTCTCGCTGCGTGTACTTGCATTCCCCAGCGACGAGTGTGCCGTCACTCGCAAGGCCGACAACGTCCAGTTCGTGATGCTTGTGCCACCAATAGCCAATCCCGTGGTAGGTCTTGGGAACTAACGACGGGAGCGCATTCTGACAGACGAGTTCGAACATTGAGCCCATGTACTCCGAGAACGAAGGTGCGACCAACTCCTCGAAAGCATTGTCACCGAGCTGGGCGAGCGTCCCTTCTTGGCCGTACACATAACGGAACCAGAACCGAAACAGCGGTTCGTTCAGTCGATACCGGCTCTTTCGCGTCGCATTGGGATTCGCCGTGACCGGGATATCCCGTGTGACCAGTCGCAGTCGACGGAGCTTCGCGAGATACGATCCGAGTGCGTTCGAATCGATACCGGCGAAGTTAGCAATCTCATTCGCCTCGCGCTTTCCTGTCGCAATCGCGCGGAGGACTGTGTAGTAGGTCTGTGGCTCTCGAATCCCAAACTCTGTCCGGAGGAGGAACTCTGGCTCGTTGTGGAGCACACCGTGTTCGGAAAGCACGTGTGTCTGGATGTTCTCCGCGAGCGATGCCGTTGAGGTGAGCGCCTGAAGATAGTACGGCGTCCCACCGAAGACGCTCCACGTCTCAATCGTTGTCTCTGGGTCGTCTGTGGGGTACAGCTGTCGTGCGTCGGCCAACGCAAGCGGTGGCAAGTCAATGGTTCCGGTCCGGCGTCCGTACAGCGGGCTCCCGCCTCCGAGCACTTTCTCTTCCATCACGCTGATCGACGACCCGACGAGTACCAACGACGCCGCCGTCTGTTCGAGATGGAGGTCCCAGACCCGCTGTATCTTTGAGGGGACTGCATCGTCGGATTCGATCAAGTACGGAAACTCGTCGATGACAACGACTGCGTCCTGCCGCCCAAGCGTCTTGAGAATCGACTCCCAGTCACGCTTGATATCGTCAACGACCGGGTACGTCTCGCGAGCGGTCTCGACGAAGCTTGCGAGCTGTACGTCCGGAGTCTCCTCGGTCGCCTGCCAGTACACCGCATCGTCTCGGTCACGAATTGCTTCACGGACGAGCGCACTCTTTCCGAGCCGCCGCCGGCCATAGATGACGAGCAACTCCGCCGTATCACGGTCGAACCGGGATCGAAGAAACGAGAGTTCGTCGTCGCGGTTGACGAAGGCAGGCCGAGACATAGACTGTGTTTGGCTTGGTAGATCATAGTCGTTCTGATTATCTTAATCGTGATTTTACTAATCGTGATTTTACTATTGCTGGATGACCTGCCCAGCGCAGTTTGGCAGGATAGCCAAAATTAGAAATCTCCAGCAAAGCTATTTTACTCACCACGCTCGTACGACGACCAATGACCGGGGCAGACTCCTCCACAACACCGTGGCAAGGTGACGTCAACGAGGCAGTCATTGCTGACTGGAAAGCAGACACCACGACGTTCGAGCGGATTCGACAGGTAATCGACGTTACAACCAACCCGCAAACTGCCAGCGAAGTTGCTGAACGCGCCCACGTGAGTGAACCAACTGCACGGAAGCACCTCTCAGCGCTCGCTGAGACTGGCCGTGTCAAAGTGATTGCAGCTGACGATGCCACTCGCTACATGCGCGCACCGCAGATGCTGGCGATGCGGCGGATCGCCGACATTCACCGCGAGCACACGAAAGATGAGATTCGACAGGCGATTCGAGACCTAAAAGATGAACGGCAAGCGATCCAAGAACAGTACGACGCGACGACTATCGACGAACTGACCTTGGAACTGGAGTCCGGTGCTGACGGATGGGCAGACCTCACTCGATGGCAGCAAATTGAGCAGAACCTTGAGATCGCCCAGGCTGCGCTGACGCTCTACGACTTCGACCCAGATGATAGCCGGTCTGCAGCGGCTCGGCTCTCTGATCGTGGAAACACGATTCGCAGCCGAGGTGCACTACAGGACGACGGCTCTCACACCACAGCGTAAATGGCAGGTGAGACCGACATTGAGGGCGCGGTTGGCCCAATCGATGATGTCGCGCTTGAAGAGATTCGTACGGTCTTCACACGTGCCGACGGCCTCGTCGAAGATGCGGGATTCGATAGTCGCCTCGACCCAACGAAGCTACAGATTCACTTCCGAGACGGGATCGCCGAGGCGACGTGGTGTCGGTTCGATATTCGCTGGTTCCAGCGTCAGTACTACAGTTTCCACTATCTCGATGAGTGTGGTGTACAGTTTCGCTACGATTACCATCCCAAACCGGACGCACCAGCGAAGCACTTTCATACGCCACCCGACGCAAATTCGGACGATGTAGAGCAGTCCTGTATCGTGACGACAGAGCCAATGCTCGTTGCACGAGCGGTACATCAACTCTGGCGTCGAGCGTACGAAACGGCCTCATTCGGCGCACTAAACACAGCCGAAAATCCGCCGTGAGGTCGTGGCTGCGCGCGCAGCACCGCAGGTGCGAGCACGGAGCGGTGGGTGGGGAGGTGGGGCCGGGCTGGTGGATACGTCAAAAAGAAAACCCCGCCCGCGACGCCTACTCAGCCCACCACGCCTCGCGCGTGAGACTGACAGCTCGGAACGAATCGTCTAACGCACCGTAATTTGCGCTCGTTCCATTTTTGCTATTCACGGGAGTGGAGATTACGAATGACTTCCCGGACACTCTATCATAAGATAGTAGTGCTGAGTTTTTGATTCGTGCCAGAACATCCGGTCGAGCTATTGAGAATGCGAGATTACTATTTTGGTCTGAGGTCCAGTCGAAGTGGAGAAATTTGCTCCCACAGACGATGATGACTCTGGCATACAGTAACTAGATTATCAAGTGTATTTGCTTGCTTGTAATCAAGGACTCCTTCTTCATCAACGTATGCTCGGATTGGAACGATATGATGTACAGACAAGTCACAACCGAAGCGTTCCAGGTGTGACTGGGTCGTGAAATCACAGCCCGGTGTTTGACAGCAGTGATTGTCCCGTTCTAGTGCACGACTTCGTTGTCTTGGCCAGTTTGGACCGTAGTATAAATTACTAGGCTTAGTAGTCTCTATACTTCGACGGGGCTCGTGACCAGCTGCTTCAACAGAATCCTCCCAGTTCCCGAAATTGCGCCAGTAAGGACCAAGCGAGAACCGGCTATGCTTTTCGAATTCATTCGATGAAGGTACATAACCCAGTTTCTCAACCACCCGGTCAATCTCACCAAGAAGTATTGGTTCAGAGATATTGCGACGCATTCGTGGCTCGAACCCTGCAGCACGTAGGGCACGATTCCAACTCCCAAATAGACGCTGAGCGACTGCCGTAGAAAACTCACCACTAGCATCCATCTCCATTGACGATGGAGTCCGCCCAAGGTTCTCTGCTAACTGCCGAATTGCCTTAACCACATCACCCCGAGAAGCATCAAGCTGGAGATTAGGATCCAACCCTGTGGAACGCAATGCTTCGTTCCACGATCCGAAATGGTTTCGAACAGTTCGAACAGAGACGTTTCCATCACGTCTCATCTCTCTTGTAGTGGGTGTTCCGTTCGTCTCTCCAGCTAATCTGAGAATTTCTCCTCTAATAGAGTTCTTCGTGACGGATTTCCTAACGTTTGGCTTGAGCCCTGCTGCTTCTACTGCTGAAGTCCAACACCTGAAGTGTTTTCGAATAGGGGTTGTAGAGCATTCGCCTTCCTCATCCATTTCAGTAGATGTGGGTGTTCTACCTTTCTTTTCAGCCAGCTTTCGTATCGCATCAAGAGATTCCTCTTTAGATATTGATATTTGATGGCCTCGAGTATGACCTGCAATCTCAACGTTGGTTTCAAACGATTCACCACAGATTTCGCACGTATAGTCTCCTTCAACTCTCATTTCTGGATGACGGGATGACATGCCCGCACCCATCTGGGTCCGATAAAATCCCAATTTAAGGTAGCAAAAAAATACGCAATCGACGGCTACTCAGCCCACCACGCCTCGCGCTCTGGGAACGATAGCTCCGACCACCCCGTCACAGCCACCGACACGCGCCCACCGTACCAGCTCTTTGCGACGTTCCGCAGCGTCACCCGCTCGCCTTCTCTCACAACCGATTTTCTCGACTTAGCCCAAATAGTGAATTTTGTCGTTCCAGTCTCATCCTCTATGAGTCCCACTTGTTGAATCGCGCTACTCATAGGCTCCCAAAGTGTCTTCACACGACCTTCTATCGACACCTCACGACGACTGACCTCACTGACCGCCGCAATCGGAATCACCGTCCCCGGAGCCTGTTGGAACTCTTCGAAGACACCCACGACCGCGCTCATCATCGACTGTCCGTCTGCGACCGCCTCGGCTAACCGCCGGCTGATCACCGACCGCGACCACCTTTCGAGTTTCGACTGTATTCGTCCTGCCTCTCTGTTCACGACGCCCAACTGCTCAGCCGTCAGTTGCTCACGTGGATCCGGTTCTTCCGGGTCAGCCCACCGATTGACACACCCCGCGCGTTTCTTGAACGCTCTCGTTGCCTCGATACTCGACTGTGCGACCGCCGTCGCCGTCCGCATCTCCCGACTCGACGTCTGTCTCCGGTCCCACCGGTCACGCGTCTGTTCGATCTCCCACTCACGTGCAGCCATTCGCTCTTCTTCGGCGAGGGTCAGCCCCCGACCAACCGCGTCCGGATTGTTCAGGTCAACTTTGGCCTGGATTTCGAGTTCAACCGTAGGATGGAGCGCTGGCGTCTCATCGACCACGTCGTCGTCGACCGCTCGAGGGTGGTTGGTGTGCGAAACTTCATTACGGAACTGCTTCTTACTACTCATTGCTGAATCCTGAAGGCGCTCACTCGGCGTCTTCTTCCGGCACTACGACTCTCCAGCCGCAGTCTTCTCACAGACTGACCGACACCAATCGTCTCACGGCGACGCCGCCGCGCCTTCGCCGGCTTGTCCGGCGCGGCGCGTCGCCAACAGGTGTCCCCCACAGACGAGCGCGGGGGTGAACCTCGAGGTGAGCGCGCGGTCAGGGCAGTCAATCCACCGACCCGCGGGTCGTCGGCCCCGTGCAGGCCGTCCGTCGCAGACGCAACGGCTGAACCGGGACGACGAGACGGCAAGCGGGGGGTTGACAGTCCTGAACGGCGTCGCATACGGCCACAGCGAGGCCGCAGAGAGCGAGGACCCGCCGGAACAGCACCGCGCCCGGACCCGCACGAGCCTGTCCCGTCCGTCGCAGACGCAACGGAAACGCCTCGTGCGGCAGCCCGGTGCGGGCTGGACGCCCGCGGACCCACAGCTCGTCGCGGCCGAGTTTGAGCGCATGCCCGGCAGGCCGCACAGCCAGCCCTGAGTGAGCCCCGGACCGTGGCATACTGGGGGTGAGCACGGCGAACCCCCAGTAGCCACCGCAGCCCGGGCGAACGAGGGGTGAGGGCAAGTGCCCGAACGGCGAGCAGCCCGCCCGGACCGCGCAAGCGGCCACGTCTGAGCCAGCCGGCCGTCGGCGCGACCGCATCGAGGGAGCGCCGACGCAACGGCTGGTGAAGATGCAGCCAGCCCGGTCTCGGTCACGGCCCGGATGCGGGTCGAGTGCTCGCAGACCCGCCCTCGGGGCTGACCGGTATCGGGTGGCTGCACCCGGCCCGACCCGGCCCCGCGACCGTGCCCCGTCCGTCGGAGACGCAACGGAAGCGCGAAACGCCCGGGCCCGGCAGGAACGGTCTGCCCGCCGGAGCGCGCACAACCCGAGCACGTCGCCCCCAAGCGTACGGACGCGCGTCGCTGTTCACTCCGAGAGCGACGAGAGCGACGCTTGGGAGACGCCCACTATTCGGTCACGCCGTCGATGAACTGCTTGGAGAGACCCGACGTGACAGCCAGCGATATCGTCACATAGCTCCGGTGCGAAGTGTTCACATGGTACTCGAGGTTGATGAGGAACGCTTGGGGGCCGTCCTCGAAGCGCTTCCGACCGACGACAACGGTGGCGTCGGCCGACACGTCCACTACACCCGCCAGAAGTACGAGACCATCTACGGAATTACACCCGAGACAATTGCCAACCACCTCGGGACCATCTTCAGCATCACCATTCGCCAACGAGCCGGGCCCCAAAGCATCGAACAGGTGGAGACGTCCCGGTCTGCGTTCGATGCCGAGACGTTTCAGTCGCTGGACTCCCACGCAGACGCGTATGAATACCTCACCGATATCGAGGGTGTCGGCCCGAAAATCGCTAACGAGTACCTTCGCAAGGTCGTCCACGCGTTCGGCTTCAAGCAGGCGTGGTGCGGCGACCTGTACGTCCCGCTCGACCAGCACGTGGTCGCCGCCCTCGTCGAAACCGGTTGTATTCATGACGACGGGGTGCGACCGGAAAAGACGAAACCGAGCGCGCTGTTGAACCTGAATCCCGAGAGTACTCCACGAACACGACTCTCCGCAAGCTCACTCCAAGCGGCGTTCAAACGGGTCGCCGAAACGCAGGGAACCGACCGAATCGCCTTCGACGAACTCTGGTCGGAAAACAAATTCTTCCTCTCGATCCCGGAGTTTCGTGAGGAGAGCTGTGTGAGTGCGTTCCTCACACAGTAACGGCGCTGGGCCACGACGACTTTACTTCTGCATCACCTCTGAGAGACGCGATGAGTCTACTCACTGCAGTTGTCGTGTTCCTCGTCGGCTTCGTCTCGGGGGTGGTGGTTCGAACAGTCGCCGGACTCGCGGCCATCGTCGCGCTTCTGTTAGTTATCTTCGGCGTGGCCGCGCCAGAAATCGGCCTGATCGACTATATTGTCACACAGTACTACCAGGGGAACGAACTCCTCTTCCTCGCTGGACTCCTGTTTGGGCTCGACGCCAAACAGACGCGGCGAGTCGTCGTCGACCGTGGAACGAGTTCGAAGTGACGCGAGAGGAGCCCAACCCTATTTGTTCACGTCATCGACACCTAACCGGTTGCTCACCTCGTCCGTCCGCGCTAACAGCTGTTTGTACGCCGTCGTATCACGGCCCGGCGGCGTCCGCGGCACGCCATCGAGTTCGTCGACGACGACTGCCGTCTGCAACAACAACTGGACGAGAGCCGCAGGGTCAACACCCTCGTCAGCATACAGGCGAAGCCACGCGTACAGTTCGAATTCCAGCTGTTGTTCGGTCGCGCTATCGACAATCGACTCCGTCTCGCAGTTTAGACACATTGTGAATCAACGCAGGCCAACACACGCGCCTGCACCCCTGCAGGCGCGCAATAAAATACTGGAGCGCACAGACGTCGAACACGGACGCGACGATGACCGACCAGTCACCGGGTGGGACTGAACGGGGCCGCGGCGAGGGCGACGACGGCCGACTGAAGCACCGCAGACGCGAGCACCGCGAGCGTCGAGGCGCGCACGGAGGCCCTCGAGTCGTCGCCGCGGGGGCGTTCAAAACGTCGGTACACCGTCGCTAAAGAGAATGAAAGAGAGATGAGCTAGCCGCCGAGTGCGTTCAGCAGTCGAGAAAGCCAGTAGTCAGTCACGCCAGTTGCTGCTGTTGGGTCAGTTCCAAGGGTAACCTCCTCAGTATCCCCATAGCCATCCCCATCAGTATCTGCCTGTAATGGGTCTGTGCGGTGGATCGTCACCTCGTCCCCGTCAGAAAGGCCGTCACGATCAGTATCTGCCTGCAGTGGGTTCGTGTCTGTCTCGGTGACCTCTCGTGCGTCGACAAGTCCATCGCGGTCCGTATCTTCCTGTGTTGGGTTCGTGTTGTGAATCGTGACTTCCGTCTGGTCTTCGAGGCCGTCACCGTCAGTATCCACCACCGTCGGATCAGTGCCGATATCGTTCACTTCCTCACCATCAGTAAGGCCATCTCCATCAGAATCCATCTCGGTTGGATTACTCCCGAGTGAGACCTCACGTCCGTCAGTAAGGCCATCCGTGTCACTATCGGCCATCACGGGGTCACTCCCCTGTGATTGTTCATCCCCATCAGAGAGTCCGTCTCCGTCGGAGTCACTCAGTGTGGGGTCAGTCGGTCCTGAAACCTCTGCACTATCAGTAAGCCCGTCGCCATCAGAATCCACTGACGTGGGACTCGTTCCGTACGAATTCACTTCTTCACCATCTGTGAGCCCGTCGCCATCGGAATCACTCATCGTCGGATTTGTTGGGCCGCTCCGCTCTCGGTTGTCACTGAGACCGTCACCATCCGTATCTGCCGAGCGTGGGTCTGTGCCAAGCGACCGCTCATCGCTGTCAGTAATCCCATCCCCATCTGTATCTTGATACGTGGGTTCGGATTGGGTACTCGACGATGCTTGGGCTTGACCACTTGGTTCAGACTGCTGATTCGTCGATTCCGACTGGGCTGCAGTATCCGCACCTGGCTGGTCTTGGCTGCTGGGCTCGTACTTTACAGTCCCTGACCAAGTATCGATTTTGTCGTCGACCTCCGTCGTGAGAATACCGGCATTCGGTGGTGGTGCATCGTCATCCCACAAGCTGATCTCGAGAGCCAATTCACGTCGCGAAAACTGCTTATCCCACAAATCGTCTTTTGTCGAGAGCTCAACGAGCACATTGTCGTCGTTCATACCCACGTTCTTTCGACCGATTCGGGACCCCTCGATCGACATGAGAATGACTGGCTCCATCGCTGGGTCACTGATGATGCCTGTTTTGTCGTAACAACCCCAGCACTTGGTGTCGAGGAGGAGTTCAATAGTGAACGAGGAGTAATACCCGTCACCGTCGCGGTCAACAGTATCGATAATCCGCACGCGCTTGATTCCTGCAGTCTCGTCTGCGTATACTGCCCCGACAGGGACGAACAGCAACGAAATCACGACGAAGAGTACGAGAAGTGACTGTCGCTGGAAGAGCCGTTTGAGAGGTGGTTTTGTGTGTGGCATGCTACCATTTGAAATAGATGGTGAGCAGTCATTACGTCACGCGTCGGTTGGTTCGTCAACTCCTGCGAACTGATATAAGAAGCGTAGTCATAAATGGCAGCAACCAAACAGTACTCAGCAGATGGTCTGATATTTCGTCTGTTCAAACTCGGAGGTTGATGTCGATATTCGTCGATGCATCGGAGTTAGTGAACTTCTGGATCCATACACAATTTGTCAATTTATATATCATATCCGAACGAAGATATTACTCTAACGAGGCGACACCATGGTATCCATTGAGGCAGACATGATCGGTGTTTTGAACCGCCGCTCCGCACTCCTCGAGTGTCTCTTGCAGCAACCGAGAGACAAGCGCACACTTGTTGACAAATTAGATGTCTCTCGGTCCACGATTGACCGAGGCGTACGCGAGTTAGAGTCTGCAGGAATTGTGGCGTATGAAGGGAGGATGTATGGTCTCACCCCTGTTGGTGAGTTTCTCGGCCAGGCGTTTACCGACTTTCAGGACACAATTGAGACGACGACACGGCTCGCGCCGTTTTTACAGTTAGTCGACCCTGACTGGTTCGATATCGATCTCAGGAGTCTACAGACGGCACGAATCTGGGTTGCTGAGGCAAACGACTCATTTGGGCCACTAGACAGTCACATTGAGACGGTACAGGCGGCACATCGATATCGAGGCCTCTTACCGTCCGTCGGCCGAGAGTCGATGGAAGTCAAATACCGAAGTATCCTCGAACACGAGTCTGAACATGAGGTAATTGTCGACCGTACCGTTGCAGAGGTACTCCAGTCAGAGCCGGTGGTCGATCTCTTCGAAGACATGATTGCAACAGGTCGAGTGTCTGTCTACGTTTGTGACGACCCAATCCCACAGTATCTCGGATTGTTTGACCAGACCGTGATGCAGGTCGGAAGTTGCGGGAATAATGGGATTCCCTATGCACTTCTTGAGACCGCTGACGATGAGTCGTTTGCATGGGCAGCACGCAAATATGAATCATACAAGGATACCGCGACACTACTCGCGGGGCCATCGTAATTGACGGGAGCAATGTACGGGGACCACCCTTCGAAATACGCTGTGTCGCTGATCGATAGAACAGGCGAATGTCCTGTTATCACAACCACACATAGAGAAGGAATTATTTCGAATCACCGTGACCGTTGGGCACTATTCAATCCACAGCCACGCGGTCGTTCATTCGGTTGCGACCAACAACGGATTCGTTCGACCCCACGACCGTCGCCGCGCAGTTCACACGACTGTTCGACCTGCTTTCTGCGCCCACCGACCAACCAACGCTCGAATGGCTCCTCGTCACCGACGGCTCGCCGGCGAGTACCATCGACTACACGCTCAGCATCGATGGTGATCTCGGCGGAGCCATCGACTCGTGGTGTCGCGAACTCGTCCCCGACTCGTTCGAGATTACGACGACGACGACCGACCCGTTAGATCGACTCTCGCCTGCCGAGCCAGACGCCGCCCCTGAAGCCGAAGCGCTCGAACGCTACCGCCCACCTCGCTATCGGGCGGTCGAGTTCGTCGGCTGTCCCGACCGCCGCGACGACTGGCAGACGACTCTCACGCCGTACGACGCGTTCCACGAGACGGACACACGACCACCGCTTGCGACGGTCGTCTCGACGCTCGCGAACGCGACCGTTCCGATGGCCGTCCAAGTGCTCGTCACCCCGCATGCTGACTGGCGACACCACGCCCGCGACCGTCGCCGCCGCCTGACGAACGGCCGCGATACGCTGTCACAGCGACTCGTCGACGACTGGATTACCTCGACGAACACCGACGCCAACACCGCCGACCCGACGGTCAACTCGCGACTCGACGCCCTCGACGACAAGGACGCCCGACGGTCGTTCACCGTCACCGCCCGCGCGGTGGCGACGACGACAGACCCCGATGAATCACTCCCCGAGCTCACTACGTTGCAGACGGCGTTCGCGCCGCTCAGCGGCGATCACTACTACATCGAAGGCCGCGAGCGAACCGGCGACGACGCACAGGCGGTCTTCGAAGCCCTCCGCAATCGCGTCGCAGTCGACCCCGAACACATGAGTCTGCGGACGAAACTCCCGTGGACCGACCACGCGAGTCCCGCGCTCGTCATGGATGGGCGCGAACTCCCCGCACTCTGTCTCCTCGATGCGTCGGCACTCCCAGCCGATGCCCAGCGCGCACTCGCGCCGACGCCGACGGACGAACACGGGCTCACCCGACCGGCGCGTGACCGCCTCGAACGCTATCGCGACCCCGGGATGACGCTTGGCTACGCCCAGAGCGCCGACGGCGAAGCCGACGCCGCACCCATCTCACTTCCGCCGTCGCTCCAGCCGCTGCACGTCGGCTGGTTCGGCCGAACCGGCTCCGGGAAGTCGACCAGTCTCGTCACCGCCATGCTCGACAATCACGACGCGACCGCGGGCGCGGATATCCTCATCGACCCCAAAGGCGACGGCATGGCCGCGGACTATCTCCGCGCGCACTACGCTCGCCACGGCTCGCTCGAGAACGTCTACTACTTCGATTGCACGGAGACACTGCCGGCGCTATCGTTTTTCGATATTCGCGACCAACTCGATGCGGGCATCGACCGCACGACTGCCGTCGAGGACGTCGTCGACCACTACGTCGATATCCTCATCGGCATCATGGGTCGCGACCGCTTCGAGCAGGCCGTTCGGTCGCCCGACATCATCCGCTACGTCCTCAAGGCGATGTTCGACCCCGTCCACGGCGCGGACGCGTTCACCCACCGCGAGTTCCAGACCGCGGTCGCCAGACTCCACGAGACGCGCGACCCGCCACCGGTCGTCGACGACGACCTCCAAGCCATGCTCGCGGGCGTCGCGGCCAACTCCAAGCGCTCGTTCGACGAACTCATGCAGGGGGTCGCCAACCGCATCGAGAAGGTGCCGCTCGACGCCCGGCTTGCACAGCTGTTCAATCACGTCCACGCCGAGGACGGAACTGGCCCGCGATTCGACCTCCGAAGCCATCTCGACGACAACGCCGTCATCATCATCGACACGGGTGGGTTGCGACCGGCATCGCGACGCGTCATCACACTCGTGTTGTTGTCGTCGCTGTGGACGGCGCTGCGTCGCCGCACCCAACACCACCCCGACGGCGACCATGATCACCCACTCGTTAATCTGTATCTCGAAGAAGCCTCTCAGCTGTCGACGTCGTCGTTGCTGTCGAAGCTTCTGTCGCAGTCGCGGTCGTTCGGCCTGTCGATGACGCTCGCGATGCAGTTCCCAGCACAGCTTCGCGAGGCCAACCCCGAAGCGTATCGCGAGGTTCTGAACAACGTCTCGACGATTGTCACCGGCAACGTCGCGGTCGACCCCGAGTTCAGCCATCGCTTCGCGACGACTGACCACCCTGCAAACGAGGTCCAAGCCCGCCTTCGCGCGCTCCGCCGTGGCCAGTGGCTGACCACGCTCCCCGCTGGGTTCGGCCACGCCGAACCGACGCCGTTCGTCCTCCAAAGCGCGCCGCTGCCCGCGGGCCACCCAGAGGGACACTTGCCGTTTTCCGACGCCCGCGAGACGGCGTTCGCCGCGACGTGCGACCTGCTGGAAGCGCGGTCACGAGACGCCCATGGCCTCGCTGTCGATGCACAGAGGCGCCGGTCACAACAGGCCCCCACGCCGACATCTGACAACCCGACTGGGACGCCCGAAGCGACTGCACGGACGCCCGAGTCGACCACACAGCCGCCCGAGGAGTCGGCAGACGCACCGTGGAACGCGCCGATTCCCGAAGCACGGGTCAACTCGACGCTCCCCTACACGAGTCGGCTCCCGCCGACGGTCGTCTATGACCCCGAGGCGCACGCGGCGAAATGCGACGAGTGTTCGACGCGCTATGACCCGTCGCTCACGGGGCTGAAAAACGCCATCGGGTGTTGTCACAGTCTCGACGAGGTCGACCGCGACGACATCCCGATTTCGAACGTGCCGCTGACGCTCACGCCCGAAGAGCGCCGCAAGAGCGTCTTCACGGATGCACAGCTTCGGTTCCTCCAGGCGGTGTATTCCGCACACCAACGCCGCTTTGACACGGAATTCGAGTACGACATCCTGTACGACAGTATGGTCCGCCTCCAGGAGTACACGGGCATCGACCACGCCTCGGTTCGCGAACTCGTCGATGGTGGCACGCTCGCCCTCGACTGTACCTATCCACACAAACTCTATACGGTCACGCCGAAGGGCCGCCGCGCGATTGGGGTTCGCCACCGCGAGGGCGTCGCGTATGGCCACCGCCGCGGCGACCTCAGCGAATCGAGTCTCCACGTCGTGATGGTCGAAGTCGGCCGGCGCTATCTCGAACAGGCGTTCGTCGAGGACGACGATTCGGCCGCCGTCGAGGCAGTCTCGTATTTCGACCACGAGGGCTCGCGACTCGACGCCGTCTGTCTCGATGCTGATGGAGAGATTGTCGTCACCCTCGAAGCAGAGCGGGTGAACAACGACCTGCTCA
Organism: Haloferax gibbonsii ATCC 33959; assembly: GCF_000336775.1. GTDB lineage: Archaea > Halobacteriota > Halobacteria > Halobacteriales > Haloferacaceae > Haloferax > Haloferax gibbonsii. Next base: position 339,517 of record NZ_AOLJ01000011.1, read on the forward strand.
CCGCGGTCCCCGAGGACTTCGATAAGATGGCCGCCTGCGATCCAGAAGCGGCCATCTGGGTGGTGAAAAATCGGGCTGATGCACACGAGGTGCTCCGCGGGCTCAACGAGCCGAAGGAGGGCCCGCCGCGCGTCGAGAAAACCTACAGTACGAACTCGCCGCCGAAGACGTTCCAAATCGACCAGCCCGGGTTTTCGGAGATGCACACGCTTCAGCAGTTGCGCGATTCGACGTTGGACCACTCGTAGCGGTGGCGTAGGCTGGGTGATGGTCTCGTCTTCGAAGGAGGGGAGCGCGTAGTGAGTTGTCGTCGGCACGATAGCCATTGCGTCGTCGGCGAACGAGTGCGAAGAGGAGTGAACACGACCAAGTAGCGTATCGAAACCCGGACCCGAAGAGGCGCTGTCGACGTTTCAGACCGTCAACGAGTGAACCACGCTGGACAGGTTCACCCCTCGTAGTTGTCCCAGACTACACCGACTCGGCGGTTGACCCACGGGACGACAACGTCCGCGAGAACGTCACCGAGATGCAGCGGATAGTCTCGATTCACACCATCGCTGTGTCGTGCCGCCGGGGGCTCGTGAAAGTGGTCTCGTGAGTAGTCGGGACTGTCGTGTCGGTCCCACCGGCACAGCCAGCGATCACCGTGTCGAGATTCGACGTACGTGATGTGGAAGGTCCCGTCCGTGTACGCCTGCACTTCGATGTATGCAGCGTCGACGACCGACTCCGGATAGTACAACGGACGAACCGTGAGGACAATCGAGTCCGGTCGGTTCGCAGGAAAGACGGCTATCGATGAAAGCCAGGGTTCATCCCCGAATCCGCTGGCAAGGTCTCGAAGGAGCGCACGGTTCGGCTGCCGTTTTGTTCGCTCGGGGGGCACGCTCAGGCGAGCCCTTCGTGCTCCGAGTGGTTGTCGTGTGCCTGTCGAAGGTCTCGAATCTCAGTCTGGATGGCCTCCCACGAGGTGATGTCGAGCCAGACCTGCTCTGGGTCGCCGTAGTCGTGATAGTCGAGTGGGTCGAGCGCACCCGGTCGGTCAACGCCGTAGTTGTCTCGGTATGCTGCGTCTTCCGCGAGGAGTTCCCCGAGGCGCTGTTTGTACTCCTGCTCGCTGAGCGAAGCCAGTCGGCGCTGGCGTCGCCACTCGAAGTAGGCTTCGTTGCGCTCAAAGCGTATGGGGTCGTCGCCAACCTGCGTCAACACGCCGATGTCGGCGAGTCGAGTGAGGTGCCGCCGCGCGGTGTTCGGGGCACATTCTGCCCGCGTCGCAATCTCCGAGACGCGCGTTGGCTCGGTGAGTTCGAGTGCGACACGGTAGACGCGGTCATCTGCCGGGGCTTCATCGAGTCGCTCACGGAACGATGTCGAAAAATCGGGTGGTCGACCCGACGACGGCGTGTCTGTCATGCGCATCAATATGCGCTTGCGCGCAATATAATTTCTGCCTACGCAATTATTCTTTCACAAGGAATGACACCCCACCTAACAGGGTGGGACTGAACGGGGCCGCGGCGAGGACGAAGACGGCCGACTGTAGCACCGCAGGCCGAAGGCCGAGGCGCGCACGGCGGCCCTCGAGTCGTCGCCGTGGGGGCGTTCGAGGTGACGAAAACTCCTTAGATGGTATCTCTGTTTCCGAGCACGTACCCAAGCAGAACAATCAACAGGGTTCCGACGTACGTCTCGAACAACACAACGAATTCAGTATACTGTCTAGGAACCCATGTCACGAGGTTTCTCGGTGGGTGTGGAGCCGACGTCACGAGCGTTGAAACACTATAGAAGAGACTCCCTCCAGTCCAACTATCTGCTGTTCCCACAATCGAATACCAAAATGTTGATATTAGTAACAATAACGCCGTCCAGATGAGGACGTAACTTACGCGTACCCCGTACCCAGTCAACCCTTGGGAAACCAAGTTTCCAAGATATTTGACCAACTGACCATTCTGAGAGGCTTCTTTCGTTCGGGCCTTGCGTTGCAGGTAGTACAGTCCCCGATGGGTGTCATCAAGCGCTTTCTGTCTGAACGCCTTGCGAATTACTTCGTATCCCTCTGCCAATACATTCCATTCCGATGCATTGGCGGGTTCCGAACAAAAGCCATGAAATGTGGTGTAGCCGCTGAGTTCTACATCAGAGAATCGGATCCCCCGGACGTCTACTGAAACGAACGTAGTCCCACGGAGGTCAGAACCTGTGAGATCCGTATCAACGAGCTCTGCACGGTGGAACTTAGCTCGTTGTAACTTTGTACCAGATAGGTCTGTATTGTATAAATTTGCGTCCTTGAAATCAATATCCCCTAATCTTGAACCGCTGAGATCTCCGTTCGTGATATCAACACTAGCAAACTCGTTTCCCGTCAAATCTTTCTGGCTAAAATCTGCACCAAATGCAGAGATATTTTGAAAGTTACATCGGTGAATTTGTGTTTGTGACAAGTCAACACCGCTAAGATCCGCATGTGCAAAATCAGAATTTGACAACTTTGAACCCTCAAGACCCGAGTTAGTAAGGTCCGCTTTGCGTAGAGTGCTATTGGTGAAATCAGTGTATCTGAGATCAGCACCAGTAAAATCCGCATCAGATAATTCTGCGTCAGAAAAATCCGCGTATCTGAGATCAGCACCACGTAGATTCGCATTCTCAAGATTAGAGGAGCTGAAGTCCACTCCCTGAAGGTTCATCCCAGATAGATCTACTCCGTGAAGGTCTTCGCCAACTAAGTTGCGTCCACTCATTTATTTCATTTCAGATCTCGCCTGCTTGGGCCATTCAGTATCATTGTCACCAATACGAAGAATGGGTTAAATAGCTAAGGTAACTGCTCGTCAGTCACTAATTGGTGTGTGACACAGACGACGAGTAACGCCTCACTTCACCGCAACCACCCGAACAACGACCACCCCCCACTATCCTCGTCTGCGTCTCGTTCTAACTCGCGAACCCGTGCTTCGGCCGCCTCGCGCGCCGCCCGCTCGGCTTCGAGTGTCGCCTGCAGCTGTTCGTTCTCGTCGAGTGCCGATTCGAGCTGCGTCGTGAGTTCTTTCACACGCCCGACCGCTTCACGCCCGCCGAGTGGCGACGGAACCGTCGGCGGCTGGTCGGCCGACGAAGCACCTCGGTCAGTCGAGGACACGGTGTCACCGGCGTCGGTCGCTGCCCGACCGTCGGCTGCATCCGCCGCCGCCGACCGGCCCACACTCGACCCACTCGACGACTGATAGTACTCGCTCGTCCCGGCGATTGCCCGCTCGATGGTCGTCTCGCCGTAAGTCGACCCATCCGCGAAATGAACGGCGTCCCATTTCGGCCGAGACAGCCCGGAGTCGCGAATCAGGCGGTCGATCTGCTGGGCGTCACCGGCCGTCCAAAACGCGAGCATCGAACACAGCGCCATGTCCGCTTCGGAGTGGCTGTCGTAGCCAGTGGTGTCCCCGCGCCACAGGCGGCTGAACTTCTCGCCGTTCGCGGCGTTCGTAGCCCGCTCGATGAGCGCGTCGTCAGACAGGTCGTTGCCCGGGCCAGTCGACCCGTTGGTGGTCGTCGCTGTCGCTGTCGTCGGCGTCGTCGTCGCTGACTCCACAGCTGCCGGCGTCTCGAAGTACGCGGCGTGAATCGCTTCGAGTTCGTCGCCCCGTTCGGCAATCGTCGTCGGCGTCCCGTCGACGTGGTCGCCGGTCACGGTGAAAAACCGCGCATCATCGTACAGTTCGAGGTCCCCGGTCCGGTTGCCACCTGGGGGCAGCACCCCGCGGATGATGACGTGGTAGCCCGTCCCTGAGGGACTGACTTCCGTATACGAGTCCAGGCGGTCGATGAGTTCTTGTGCCCACTCGTCGGTCACGCCTGTCTCGGGGTCGCGACACTTGTCGAGGTCGATGCCGACGAACGGCCCGTCGTCGGTGAACACATAGCCCACGCCGTCCGCCGGGCCATCCTGGGCGTACGCCCGCGCCTCCTCGAACGTCGTCCATGTCGCCGAGTCGGTCGCCGATGCGTACCCCCCTGTCACGTCCCGCGGAACCTTCGTTTCGTCTCCACCACGCGTCTGTCTGCGCCATCCCACCCAGGTCGCCTGTTCGAGGAGTGATTCTGGAAGCTGGTCCCGGGTCGGGAGTGATGGCGTCATTGCGAGTTGTGGTCTCGACAGCCCCGTGATAGCTGTTTCCCGCACGTTCACAAGGTTGATACTCAGCGCCGAAACCTACACCCCTGATTGCAGGGGTGAACCGAACCACACGCGCTACACCCCCGGTTTCCAGGGGTGTACATGCACGCCGGTTCTCCGCAAGGGTGTACTCGGTTGTGACCCCTTCAGGGGTGTATCGAACCAGCCGTGAGCCCCCGCGAGTCGCTCCGATTCGAGACACCGATTCGTTCGTGTTCGCCACGCTCGACGCCCCTCGCGACGTGTTTCGGGTGATGAACACATCACTTGCTGGCGCACACGCCCGTCGTCACGCCGCGAGACGCGACTTCTCACACCCTCGATTCCCCGGTACACCCCATCGTACAGGGGGTGTATCGACCGATTTCGATTTCGCGTTCGAGGGGGAATCTGGCGTCGTACCCCCACATCTGTCGGCACTTTCCGTCCCGTGTTCCACCCCCCGCGACGACACCCGTCTCCCCTGTGGACGCTCGCCAGCACGCTTCTCTCGCGGGTCGCTCGACCCGAACGACTGGTATCGATGGCCGCCGTTGGTTGGCCTGCGCGATGGCTGGGTTTGTTTGGACGGCGCGATGGCTGTTTGGGTGGGTGTTGTTGCGGGAAAATCCAGGGGTGTACTCCAGTTGAAACAGAGGTCGCCGTGCGCCCGAACTGAAAGCGGTCGAAAAAGCGGTTAGGCGCTCGGCACGTAGCCGAGGACTTCGTAGGTGTGTTCGGCGTCGTCTTCGGATTTGGGCTCGGTGTAGCGCGCCTCGTGGACTCGGTCCAGTCGGGCGGCGAGGAGCGTCTTGTAGGCGTCCAGAATCGGCGCTTCGGTGAGCGGCGCTTCCGGCCCCTCGTCTTGGCCGACGATGTTCGCCATACAGAGCACGCCGTCGGGGGAAAGCAGGCCCGCCACCACGTCGAGAAACCGGTGGAACTCCGGGATGCTCATCGTGTCCCCGAGATAGTAGATGGTCTCGCTCCAGACGATGACGTCGAACTGCTCGTCGAGGGAGTCGAGATACGCGCTCGCCTCGCCGGCGGAGAACGTCGCCCGGTCGCTATCGGTCCGCTCCCGAGCGCGCTCGACGGCAGCCTCGGAGATGTCGATGCCGTGGAGTTCCGCGTCGGGGAAGCGTTCTAAGAGGAGTTCCGAGTGAACGCCCTCGGCGCAGCCGATCTCCAGAATCGACTCCGGCGAGCCGACGTGGCTCTCGACGACGCGGTTCTGGCGGCGGTACTTGCGCTGCTCGTAGGTCGAAGAATCGAAGTCCCACGGGTCCGGTTCGTCGAACTCGTCGTCGAAGTAGTCGGCGTTCCAGCCGTCGTTCGGCACGTTAGTTCACCTCCGTGTCGCTGGTCTCGGCCGGATTGTAAATGCTCTGGATGACCCGAGATTGGAGCGCCGGGTCTTGGAGCCAGAGCTTGCAGAGAGCCCCGTAGGCGAACAGTTGAATCGCCACGAAGAGGATGAGGTCTCGGGCCTCGGGTTCGACGGCGTAGGCGTCGAGTCGGACGAGCCCGTCCCGACCGTACAGCGAGCGCTCGCGGACGGCCTGCTCTGCGGGTCCACCGTTCAGCGTGAACGCGATGAGCGGGACCTTCTGGTCGAAGTCCGCGGACTGGAGGACGTTCCAGACGGAGGTTTCGTCGCCGAACAGCACGTCGTTCCACTCGCGGTACGTCGCGGAGCCCTGTTGCGGAATCGCCGTCACGAGGTAGCTCGAACCGCCGTGGAGGACGTTGACCAGGCGGTGGACGATGTTCTGGAGGTTCGTCGCCTCGCCGTGGACGTGGAGGAACTCCGTGAGCTTGAGTTGCGCCTCGTTTCCGAGCCCGCGCTGCGACGCGAGGGCCCCGAAGATGGGGTCGCTCTGGAGGTCGTTGTGTCGCTGGAGCTCTTCGATGGCCGCGAGAATATCGCTTTGGCCGGAGAGGCCGGCGGCGTCGTCGCCCTGTTTGAACTGGCCTTCGACGAACTCGTCGAGGGCCCTGAACCGCGCCTGAAACCGCTGGAGGTCGACGTAGTCGTCGAGGAAGACGACCTGCAGGACGGCGAGCTGGGCGACGACACTTTTCGTCGCGTAGATTTCGATTCGCTCTTCGACGCCCGGAAGCGGGACGACGTGGTCGGCGCGCTCCGCGAGCGGGCTGTCCGGGTCCGTTACGGCGACGACGGTCGCCTGTTGATTCGAACAGAGGTCGAGTATCGAATCAGTCTTCCCGCTCCGCGAGATGGCGAGAATCGTGTCGTCGGCCGACGAGTGCATCCCGGTGGCTTCGACGCCGCTGCGGACCTGTGACCGGATGCCGCGGTCGCGGAGGCGGTCGGCGAGCCAGTAGCCAACCGACGTTGAGGACCCCTGCCCCGCGATTGTGACGGTGCCGTCGGCGTCGAACACCGGCCGCCGAACCTCCTGTCGGAAGGCGTCGTCGGAAATCGTCTCCCAGACCTGCGCTTCGATGGCCTCGTACACGCCCGTCCGCTCGCCCGTGTCGCGCGCAATCGAACGGAGGTCGTCTTCGAACAGCTTCGGGATGTTGACCGACGCGCTGTCGTCCGTGAGATTCGCCTTGATGACCGACCGGACGTATTCGGACGTTTTCTTGTTCTTCTGCTGGGCGATCTCGTCCACCTGTCTCTTGACCCGCTTCGAGACGCGGGCCTGGAGTATCTCGTCTTTCGTCATGACCGCCGGTATGTCAAACGGTGAGATAGTTCTTGTCATCGCGTATGTCATACGATTCTGCACTACTGTATACGCATATAAACTGTATACGAGGGTACAAAATACAGCCAATTATGTCACACGCAAGATATTTGTTTACAGTCATACAATCTGTTTGTGTGACGCGAAGACGAAAACGAGAACGTCACGAGAACCCCCACAAACCCGATACACAACAGATTACGATGACCAACGATTCAACCCATCCCAGCAAATCGACGGAATCGAATCCGAACACTCCGAATATAGACATGAACTCGCGGTTCGGACACGGGTGTACCCGCCCGGCGTCCGAAGAGACGGAGCGGCGGCCGTCCGTGACGACGGTGGTCGTCCGCGCCACCCTCGCGGCGCTCGTCGTGCTTTCGCTGTTCGCGGTCGCCGTTCCGGTCGTCACGGCCGACGCGGGGTCGGCGGCGCTGTCCGGACCCCCGACCGCTTCGGTGAGCGCGGACGAGGCGCTCGACGCCCGCGAGGCGGCGAAAGACAGACTCGCGGAACTCCGCCGCCTCGACGACCGACCGATGGTCTCGGTCGAGGCGAGCACGCTCCAGACGGTCCAGAACCGCATCGAGACGGGGAACCTGAGCTACACGCGGGCGAACTACGACACCGCAGCCGAACACTGGTCGGTCGCGGAGAAGCAGGCGACCGCGGCCCTCGCCCGCGCCTACGCCGAGGGGACCGCGCGGAACCTCAACGCGACGGTCGGCTTCATCGAAAAGCGCGAGGCGAAGGGCTACGCGACGGCCGACACCGCCGAGTTCGCCGAGCGCGCCGCCGAGCTTCGCGCGCAGACCCCGGAAACGCTCGCCGACCACCGGAAGCGCTACCGAGCGGCGCGACAGCTGAACAGCGACGTCGAGTCGTCGCTTCCCTCGATGAACGCGGTCCGACTGGCGAACTGGCTGTCGCCGATGTGGGTCGCTGGCGGGGTTGTCGTCGCCCTCGGTGCGGTGACGAGCGTCGTCGGATTCGCCCTTGGCCGTCGCGGACAGTCCGAACCGGAGACCGAAGACACCGGTACCGAACCCGAGGTCGAGGGGTCCGGCCTCAGATAACCACTCACGGAGACATCCATGAACATATCCAAATACGTACGCAACGCGGTTCCGTGGAGCGGCACCGACGAGTCGAACGACGACGCGGTCATCACCGACGGTGCGGGCGGCGGGGCGGTCGAGGCGAACGCGGCGGCGGACCGACCGAGCGCCGACGGCGACGACCACGACGAGAACAGCGTGGGCGTGTTCTTCCCGCCGAACACGCTCGCGGACGTGGTGCGGCGCGAGTGGATTTCCCGGGCCGAGGAGATGCTCGGAACGTCGATTCCGTCGCGGTTCGTCCAGGACGTGCAGCTCGGTCGCAACCCGCTTCGCATCGAGGACGTCACGCCGATGCTCGCCCCGGAAGTCGAGCGCGAACTGCTCAGGCTGTCGTACGACGCCGATCACGCGCTGGTCCCGTCGTCGCTCGGAACCGGCTTTCCGGCCTACAAGTTCGTCGACGTCGGCCTCGTCTTCGAGGAGACGGTCGACGTGGTCGTTCCCTCGCACAAGACCGCTGACGGGCTGCACAAGAACCCGCAGAACGCGCTGTTGGCCGGCCTCGGCGTCGCGGTCATGGACGCGCCGGCGATACTCATCGACCACCGGGCGCAGGCGGTCGGGATGGACGACGTGCCACCGGAACTGGCGAAGTTCCTCGCGGCGACGACCCACACCGACGTGGCGAACCGGTCGTTCGGCTACTGGAGCGCCGCGATGACGACGGTCCCCATCGGCGGCCGCGCCGAGATGGACCTCAACCCCGCGGTTCAGCGGGCGGCAAACAGCCTCACGCCGTGGCTGTCGGCCGAGCAGTGGGCTCCGTGGGCCATCGAAAACGGAGACATCGAACCCGACGCGACGGTCCCGACGCTGGCCGAACCGGACCTGATGGTCGTCCTCCCCCACGGCGTCACCCTCGGCCAGCACCACAACCTCCGGACAATTCACGCGGACGTGGCCAACGCCCACGTCGTCGGCTTCTGGCCGCTTGACGCGGCGTGGATACACACTCACGTCCGCCGGGCCGGCGCGGCGTACGTCGACGCGGAGGTCCACGACGAGTCGTCGCCGCTCCGGCAGGTGTGGGAGGCGCACACGGCGAAGTTCGGCGTGAGCGACCCCGTCGACCGGTGGGAGCGCTTCTTCGCCGACCACATCGAGCCGGCGCTCCCGGAGCAGTAAGCCGCACCGCCCGCAGACCACCCACGAACGCGCGTTTTCACCGACCATGACAGACGATATCCAACTCGTAGAACTGAGCGCAGTCATCGAGCCGACCGACGACGACCACGAGCGAGCCGACGAACCGATCGACAACGACTCCAGCTCCAGCCGACGCCGCCGCCTCCTTTGGGTCGCGCTCGGCGTGACGGCCGCCGTGCTCCTCGGACTGGGCGTGGTCGCGGTCGTCGCTCCGGAATCGGTCGAGGCGGTCATCACGACGAACCTCGGTCTCTTGGGGCTGATGCCCGCACTCCGTCCGCGCTTGTGGGCGCTCCGACGGACCGTTCGGAGGGTGGTCCCGTTCAGGACGACCCGAGACGAACCACCGGACTGCCAGCCCGAGGGTGCGCCTTCGCTCGATGGGGCGGACGACGCGGACGACGCGGACGACCCAGACGACCCAGACGACGAGACGAGCCCGGACGGCTCGGACCTCTCGGACGCGGACGACGCTCGTGGCGCGAGCGACCCGCCGTCGATTTCGGTGAGCCGCCTGTCCGACGAGCGGGACGTGTCCGTCATCGTCGACCACCTCATGCGCGCGTCGGACTCGCGGCCGCTCCCGGACGCGTTCGGCGTCGTCTCGCCCATCAAGCGCCCGCTGGCGTCGACGCTCGAAGGCATCCCGCAGGAACTCGGCGTTCACTGTCGGGACGTGAGTCCCGTTCTCGTCGGGACCGCGAACAACGAGACGACCGTCGAGCGACTCGGCCGGACGTACGAGCTACTGCTCGTGGTCACCCCGGACCACGAGGCCGTCCTCTCGGACGTGCTCCGGTACCTCCCGGCGCTGATTCGGACTGACGGGATTTCCGGCGTCGGTTCCGTCCGCACCGTGACGCTCCCAGCGGCGGAGCGACCCGGAACCGAACGCGAGAGTCAGGGGACGCTGAAGGCACTCCGCGGACACAAGGGGGAGCCTCGGCACCCGATGGCCCGGACCGAACCGGACTTCATCGCCGCGTCGGCACCGTCCGAGTGGACCGGCCCCGTCCGGTCGGTGCTGTCCGACTACGCGCCGGTCATCGAGGTCGTCGAATGGGACCGCCCCGCGATTCACGTCGCGGGGTTCGTGTTCGCGTCGGCGGTCGACCTCCCCGACCACGTGACCGCGTCGGGCGACGACTCTCCAGGGCACGCGCCGTCCGGTGACTCGTCGTCGTCCGACGCCGACGGGCCACCGAGTACCGACGCTTCGCCCGAGTCGTCGGGTGAGGGCCCTCCGCAGTCGCCCGAGACGGACGAGAAGGCGGTGCCCCGCGACGGGACGACCCCGCAGACCACACCGGACGGCGGCCGCGCGTCGGGCGGGTCCACCCTGCCCCGTTCGTCGCAGTCGCCGCCGCAAACTGGAGGGGATGCGCCCGAGGAGGAGGCACCGGAGACTGGTTCGGAACCAGATGACTCGACGACCGGGCCGGAGCCCGACCAAGACGGATCGAACCGGACGAATCGCGGGTCCGATTCGACCCCGGCAAAAGACGATTCGAGTCCGGGCGCTGGGAGTTCGGGGACTGATTCCGACGACGACCAGTCCGACGCGGAGGGCGAGGGAGACACTCGTGGAGGCGAAGCCGGCGGCGGCGACGGTGCTGGCGGCGCTGGCGGCGCTCCCGACGCGGGAGACGACGCGTCATCGAGCGAAAGCGCGGCGTCGGACGAATCGCCCCCTGCGTCGGGCTCCGCGGAAGCGACGCCCGAGAGCCGGCCGGCCGCCCCTGAGAGCGGACCGAATCGCTCCTCGTCGGACGGAGCGCCGAGCGGTCGGGGGCCGTCCGGTGGCGGGGAGTCGCAGACGACACCGGAGCCCGAGACGACGCTCCCAGCAGAGTTTCCGGTCCCGGCGGGGACGACCCCGGACGACGGCGCGGGCAGTCCGCCGAGCGGTGACGGCTCGGAGTCGCCGTCGTCGGAAGCGACGCCGACCCGGCCCGAGAGGTCGTCAGCGTCGCCGTCGTCGACGCCGGAGACGCCCGCGGACGATATCGACGCCGGCGCGGGAATCGTCCCGTTCGGCGACGCGCCCGCGTCGAGCGACCCCTCGGTCGTCGACGTGACGGAGCACGTGCTGAACGAACTGACGTTTCAGGCCACCGCGACGCCGGGCCGTGAAGTCTACTCGACGGTGTACGCCGACGAGCGCGGTCTGATTCGCCACCACCACGCCATCGACCACCCGGACTTCCTCCGGAGTCGCACGGACTCCATCTCGTTCACCTCGGAGTTCTTCTCGCACCTCCGGCGACTGGCCAGCCTCCACAGGGACATCGACCACCGCCTGGCCGGCGGCGCGCACTCCCACCCGGTGAGCGGGCGACCGCTCCAGAGCGGCGCGGACAAGCGGTTCGTCCGGAAGGTCTGGCGGAACACCCGAAACACCTCGTTCATCGTCGGCGTGACCGAAGGCGAGGGGCCGGACGAGTGGACCATCACGGACGACGGCCGCGAGGTCCGCCGCCAGTCCAACGACCACCTCGTGCGAATCCGCGCCTTCTCGGGGCGAAACGAGCCGAAGCGGATTCGACTCCATCAGAACATGGGTCAGTAGTCGCGCAGTAGGATTCGAATAATATGCATTTTGAAACTTTTGGGCAAATATATTATTTTGAGTATTTCTCAGCACTGAAGTCGAATATCGGCGCGGTCACGAGAAAAACACGGCAAGAACGCCCATAGCTGGAGAATACGACTAGATACTATCTATAGTGGTCGATGTATTCGAATCCAATGTCAGAGAAAGAGAAAATTGGCGTAGAGCGCGGTATTGAACATCCTGCCCCCAATAGGAGGCGTGCACCTATCAGGTGAAAATTCAGAAAACGCTGTCTTGGTGACTCAGAGCTATCTATTTTCAGTACATAAAAGTATTCTGTTAGAATGGGTGCGAACGCATGTGGCACTGTGTGTTCGAACGTGCGCCGAACGACGCCACTGGTCGATTCAACCGACTCAGTACGACAGCGTCCACTCGCGGTCGATGAGCCAGGCGTCGAGCTTTCCGAGCGGGTCCTCGTCGACGTGCGTGCCGTGACTCACGAGGACCCGTTCGATGTCGTAGTCGAACAGTTTGACGAGGTTTCGCTCGGCTTCCTCGTGGCTCAGGTCGTTGAACTGCGCCGCGGGCGGGACGAGGAACCCCGGCGGGAGCCCGCGACGGTCCGACCCCTCCAAGACGTCACCGGCGATGAAGACGCCCTCGTCTTCCAAGAGCAGCCCGCTGTTCGCGACCGTGTGCCCCGGGACCTGTACGATTCGAATCCCGCCGTCGAGCACGTCGTCGTGGCGGAAGTGCCGGTCGGCCTCGACGTCGAGCGCGTCGTAAAAGCCCTTCGCGCCGCCGGGGACGAGGAGTTCGGGGTCGAACGCGTCTACCACGGCGGGCGTCCCGCCGAAGTGTCCCTCGTCGCCGTGGGTGATGACGAGCCGGTCGACGCCGCCGAACGCCGAGTCCAGCACGGACACCAACTCGTCGCCGTCGTCCGGAAACGCCGCGTCGACCAGCGTGGTCGTTCCGGACGGTCGGTCTTCGAGGACGAACACGCGGACGTGGTCGAACTGTACCGTGTACACTCCATCTGCGACTGCTGTTACCGTCATGTACGGTCGAGGCTACGGAGAGTTGCGGTAAAAAGGGGGACGCGCGTTCTCAGGGGCGTGTAACGGGTGGACGGGAAACGGCCCCGAGCGTCGACGGCCCGCGGAGCGAACGTCCCGGAAAACGGCTATTCCTGCGCGACGAGCGTCGAGACGACCGGACACGACGCGTTCAGGAGAATCGACTGAGCGACGCTTCCGAACAGCATCTTCCCCGTGCGCGAGCGGCGTCGCGGGCTCACCACGATGTAGCTCGCGTCCTGTTCGTCGGCGTACTCGGTGACCTCGTCGGCCGGGTCGCCGACGAGTCCCACCGTCTCGTACGGGACGGACAGTCCCGACACGGCGTCTTCGGCCATCTCGGCGGCGGCGGACCGAATCTCCACCATGTCCTTCGGCTTCTCGGCCTGCGCGCTCGTCAGCCCGAGGTCGACGAACTCCGAGCGAGTCAACGCGTGGACGACGTGGACCGGTTCGTCGAACGCCGCCGCTAGCGATGCGGCTTCCGCGACAACGTGTGATGAGCGACCTGACCGGTCGACTGCTGCAACAACGACCATACCAGCGTGTACCACGGAGAGATATAATATCGTTTCGCCGAATCTCGTTCGGAGCAACCGCGTCGACGCGGCTCGCGGTCCCGACGGTCGTCCTCCGCCCACGGGTTCGCCCGGCGAGCAGTATCTGAGTTCAACGATGTCGTAATACGGGTCGGAATCGGCGAGTTTCGTTACAGTTGTACTGCTGTAATTCCGATGCCAGACGGGAGAAAAATACCCCTGTATTTCAACATCCTCAAAACTGAGGGCGAGTCGAGCGGTACGCTCCGCTCTCGACGAAGGTACGACAGAGAGATGCGGAAGCGAGCGGGCCGAAACCCTGCCAGCCGCGGCAGGGGCTCAGCGAGGCGACGGGAGCGCAGCGCGGTTCGTGGACAGTCGGCGACGCGAGACGGCGCTCGACGGAACGCGCGTGCCGCGAGAAAAGAAAAGCGGACGAGGTCTGAACGCGGTGCTACGCGCGAATCGAGCGGACGGCGGGCAGCGCAATCGCGCCCAGGCCGAGCAGGATGATGACGAGGGCGATGGGGCTCGTGAGGAAGATGCTCGGCGAGCCGCCCGAGAGGACGAGCGACCGGCGGAGGTTCTCCTCCGCGATGGGGGCGAGGATGAGCCCGAGCACCATGGGTGCCAGCGGGTACCCCCGGAGCCGCATCGCGTACCCCAACACGCCCGCGCCGAGCATAATCCACGCGTCGAAGACGTTGCCCCGGAGGGCGATGGCTCCGATGACACACAGCACGAGGATGACGGGCCAGATGTGGGACTTCGGGATGTTGATGAGGCGCGCCCAGTAGTTCGCGCCGAGCAGGCCGAAGATGAGGATGAACACGTAGATGAGGAGGAACCCGACGAAGATGGTGTACAGCAACACCGGCTCTTCTTGGTACAAGCCCGGCCCGGGGTTCACGTCGTGGACCAACAGCGCGCCGATGAGGATGGCGGAGACGGAGTCGCCCGGAATCCCGAGCGTCAGCGTCGGAATCAGCGCGCCGCCGGTGCTCGCGTTGTTCCCGGACTCGGCGGCCGCGACGCCGCGGACGTTCCCCTCGCCGAACGACGGGATACTGTCTTTGAGCCAGCGGGTGGCCTCGTTGTACGTGATGAACGCGGCGATGTCGCCGCCAGCGCCGGGAATCGCGCCGATGAACGACCCGAGAACGCCCGAACCGACGCTGACCGGTGCGATGGACCGCAGGTCAGAAAGCGAGGGGAACACGCCGGAAATCTCCTGGTCGACGCGGTCGTTCCCGCTGTTGATGCCCTGCGAGTACTTGCGGAGTCCCTCGGCGATGCCGAAGAGACCGATCATGACGGCGATGAACTCGACGCCCGTGAGCAGTTCGGGGATGTCGAACGTGAAGCGGTGGAAGCCGGTCACGGGGTCGATACCGACCGTCGCGACGAGCATCCCGAGCAGGCCCGAGACCATCCCCTTCGTGAGCGAGTCGCCGCTCACGCTGGCGATGATTGTCAACCCGAAGAAGGCGAGCGCGAAGAACTCCGGCGACCGGAACCGGAGGGCGGCGTCGGCGATGACCGGCGAGAAGAACATCAGCGCGAAGACGCTGATGACGCCGCCGACGAACGACGCGATGGTGCTCACGCGAATCGCGCGGCCCGCCTCGCCCTTCTGGGAGAGCGGGTAACCGTCGAAGATGGTCGCCGCCGCCGACGGGGTGCCCGGCGTGCGGATGAGAATCGCCGGAATCGACCCCGCGTAGACCGCGCCGCCGTAGATGCCCAACAGGAGAATCATCCCCTGACTCGGCTCCATCGTGAAGGTGAACGACAGCAGGACCGCGATGGTCATCGTCGCGGTCATCCCCGGAATCGACCCCATGAGGATGCCGAGGAAGATACCCCCGATCATCAGCAGGAGGACGAACGGGTCGGCGAGGTTGACGAGCGCCTGCGAGATGTACTCAACCACCATCAGAAGGTCACCACCAGCGGGAGCTGCGGCAGCAGCCGCGACACCGGGATGATGCCCTCAGGCAGGCGCACGAGGAAAATCCGGCCGAAGATGTAGAATAGCGCGACCGGGAACCCGATCGACAGCGCCACGACGAGGAGCTTCGAGCGGATGTCCGAGTAGTAGAGGACGACCGGCATGAACAGCATGGTCGACACGAGGAACCCGAGAGCCGGCATCAACAGGACGTACCCGACGAGGAAGGCCGCGACGACGGCGGCGGGTCCGAAGTCGAACTCCGACATTTCGAGTTCCGTGTCGGAGCCCGTCAGCACGTCGATAGCGGCGAAGAAGATGATGCCGACCGACACCGCAATCGGGAAGAACGACGGCCCGACGCCGTCACCCGACGGGAACTGGCTCGCAAAGAAGATGACGACGACCGAAAACAGGATAAAGAGGACTGACAGCGGACTTGAACGAACACTCTCCAAGCCGATTCTATCAAGGACGGCCCCGACTTTCTGAATCACCATTATTTTTTCTGCCTCGTGGTATGATACCAAGCAATCGTTCGTAATAAACATATTGGTCTTTACGAGCCCGTTCGGGGCTGAAAGTCACGATTTCGACACGAAAGCCGCAGGCGGCCGAGTCGATTGTCCAGTCGCGCCTCGGGTTGGCCGTCGAGAGTGGACGACTGCACAACGAGAGCGGTTGCAACGGCCGGCCGGTACATTCACGCGTTCGACATGTCTACGGGCGACAACGCCGCGTTTCGCGGCCATCGATAGAATTAACCAGCGCTGCGAACTACCGTTCCACCGGAATGAGTGTTAGCAACGTCACCGAGGGTATCGACCAGATTCAGTTCGAACACGTCCGGGTGCTCGTGTTGAAGGACACGCCGACGGGGAAGACGACGCTCGTGGACACCGGCTTCGACGAGGACGGCGACGAACTCGTCGAGCTTCTGGAACGGGAGTACGGCGGCGTCGACCGCGTCATCATCACCCACGGCGACCACGGCCACCACGGCGGCCTCCCGTCGGTGATGGAGGCGTTCGACCCCGAACTCCTCGCGTCGGCCAACGAGTCGAAGCTCCACGAGGCCATCGACTACGAGCCGGACGTGACGTTCACCGACGGCGACGTGCTCGACGGAAACATCCGCGTCATCGAGGTGCCGGGGCACACGAAGGCGACCTCGGCGCTCCTGCTCGAAGACCGCGGCATCCTCATCTCCGGGGACGCCCTCGACGGGGCCGACCGCGCGGGCCTCCCGGCGGGCTACCTCCTCCCGCCGCCGGCGCTGTTCAACGACGACCACGAGGCCGCCGAAATCAACCTCTACGACCTGCTCCAGTACGACTTCGAGACGCTGCTCGTCTTCCACGGGTCGCACGTCTTCGAGGACCCGAAGGGCAAACTCGACGACTTCCTCGTCGAGCGCGAGTGGGACCCCCGTCCGGAGTGAACCCGACCCGCCGAACCGAGCGGCGTTGACGGCGTCACATTCTCGATAGCCGACTCCGCGGCATGCTTTTCCGACCGTCGACCCCGAGCGGCCGCGCCGTAAACGGCGTCCGACCGAGACACGAACGAGTGACGTGACAGACGAGCGAGGTGGTGAGCGACCTGCGTCTGAGAAAAACCGCGGTCGAGAGATGAATCGCTGAGGAGAGTCGGCTGCGAACGAGACGGAACTGGTCGCGTCAGTCTCGAAGGACCGAAACGTCGAACACCGGCTTGCAGGTCTCGCCGGCGAGGAACGCCTCGAAGGCGTCTTCGGACTCGGTGAGCCGGAAGCGGTCGTCGAGGAACGTGGCGTGGTCAACGTCGCCCGAGCCGATGAGTCGGAACGCCCGCTCGAAGTCCTCGAAGGTCGCACCGTAGGTACACTGGAGGTCGACCTCGGCGCGGACGAGCGGCGTGAACTCCATCGTGGTCTCGCCGGTCTGGCCGACGAGGACGATTTGGCCGCCCTTGCGGACCTGCTCGACGGCCATCGGGAGCCCCGACGGGTGGCCGGTCGTGTCGAACACCACGTCGAAGCCGACGCCGCCGGTCAGCTCGCGCTGGATACCGGTCAGGTCGTCTTCCTCGATGTTGAGCGCGGGGTAGCCGAGCTCCTCCGCGAGCGGCAGCCGGTAGTTCGTGTCTCGACCGACGCCCGCGACGACGACCTCCGCGCCCTGCGAGGCGGCCACCTGCGCGCAGAGCAACCCGATGGGGCCGGGTCCGGCGACGAGCACTCGGTCGCCCGCCTCGACGCGGGAGTTCCGGAGGACCGCGCGCGTGCAAATCGCCGTCGGCTCGACGAGCGCCGCGTGCTTCGGGTCGACGTTCGAGGGTACGGACTGGAGCGCCGACTCGGGAACGGCGATGTACTCGGCGTACGCGCCGTCGTGGTCGATACCGGTCAGTTCCGCGTCCTGACAGATGCTCTCCTCGCCGATTTGGCACTGGAAACACTCGCCGCAGCCCCGAATCGGCCGTTCGACCACGCGCTCACCGACGGAAAACCGGGTTGCGTCGTCGCCGCGCTCGACCACGCGACCGGTGTACTCGTGACCGATGATGGTCGGCATGGTCATCCGCTCGAAGGCGGACTTGAACTTGTAGATTCCCGCGTCGCTCCCGCAGAGCCCGGCGTAGTCGATTTCGATGAGGACCTCGTCCGACGCCGGTTCGGGTGTCTCGACGTCGACGAGTTCCATAGCTCCGGGCTCTCGGCTCGTTTTGGCTAACCCGCGCATACATCTCCTTGAATACCGCCGGGGTATAAATCTACGCTCTTGGGGGAGAAGCTTGCGGGCGGAAGCCGGCCAGACGTGCGCGAGCGTCCCGCCACGCGCCCGCTCGCCTCGGCGCTCGCGGACCTCGCGGGCGCACAGAAGCGAAGCACTGCGCCGACTCCGCTGGCCTCGCGTCATATTCAGAGGGACCGCAATGCTTATTGTATGGATTGTTCAAACATTCGGGTACAATGGGAGACGATACCATTAGCAATCGGAGTGGACGCAGCACGCTGAACAGACGGAACTTCATCAAGGCAGCCGGCGTCGGCGGCGTGGCGCTGTCTGCCGGTTGTCTCGGCAGTCTCTCCGGACAGCAGGAGTGGCCCTCTCGGCCGGTCGAAGTCATCTCCCCGTGGTCGGCCGGAGGCGGGGCCGACCGGACCAGCCGCGCGGTCGCCGACGCGGCCGAGAACCACACCGAGGTCTCGTGGAACGTCAGCAACCAGACCGGCGGCTCCGGCTCGGTCGGGATGAACGCGGCGGCCAACGCCGAGCCCGACGGGCACACCATCGGCTGTACGGCCCCCGAAATCGCGCTGTTCGAGCACCTCGGTATCGCCGACCTCAGCCCCGACGACATCACGCCCATCATGCAGTACACCGAGTTCCCCGCGGCGCTCGTCGTCAGCGAGGACGCCGAGTTCTCCACGCTCGACGAGTGGATCAACTACGGGAAGGACAACACCCTGCAGATGGCGAACTCCGGCTTCGGCTCGTCGTGGCACATGGCCGCGGCGGGTATCGCCAGCGAGGCCGGCGTCAACGTCGAACACATCTCCTACGAGGGTGCCGCGCCGGCCATGACGGCCGTCGTGAACGGCGAGGTGGACTGTACCGCGGTCGGCGCGGCGGAAGTCGCCCCGCAGGTCCAAGACGGCGGACTGACCGCCCTCGGCGTGGCGTTCGACCAGCAGGTCGACGCGCTCCCGAACACGCCGACGCTCGCCAACCAGGGCCTCGACATCTCCATCGGCTCGTGGCTCGCGCACTTCGCGCCCGCCGGCATCGACGACGAGCTGAAGCAGGAGCTCGCCGACGTGTACAGCGCCGTCTACGAGGACGACTCGTTCGTGGAGTTCATGGAGAACAACGACTTCATTCGCGTCGAACGCGGCCCCGACGAGCTCGCTGACTTCCTCGACCAGCAGTACGAGTTCTACGGCAACCTCGTCGACGAACTCGGCATCGAAAAGCAGTAACGCCGCAGTCGAATTCCGAGCCCCGCGACCGACTGACTCCCCACGCGACACGTACCTGCGCCCTTCTCCCTTTCGGACCCGCGTCACCGCGAGCGACGGCCGTACCGACCGGACCGGACCCGCGACGCGCGCCGCGAACCGCACGCGTTCGACCGACCGATAGTTTAACGTGAATCGTCCGCATCAGGTCGGGTATGCACACGATAGAGCCCGACGTAGAGCGACCGGACCGCGAACTCGTCGAGGCGTTCGAAGAGATTCCGAGCACCATCGTCTCCGACGTGACCGGTAACATCGGACTGACCATGGACGCCGGCCTCCGGCCCGCCTACGAGGGCGTCGAGATGGCGGGCACCGCGGTCACGGTGAAGGCCGCCCCGGGCGACAACCTCATCATCCACAAGGCAATCACGCTGACCGAGCCCGGCGACGTGCTCATCATCGACTGCGACGGCTACACCGACACCGGCCACGTCGGCGAACTGATGTGCACCTCCTGTCAGGCGAACGGCCTCGCCGGGCTGGTCATCGACGGCGCGTACCGCGACAGCCGGGAAATCGCCGAGATGGAGTTCCCGGTGTACGGCCGCGGCGTCAACCCGCAGGGACCGCTCAAGCAGGACCCCGGGTCCATCAACGTCACCGTCTCCGTCGGCGGCGTGAGCGTCGACCCCGGCGACATCGTCATCGGCGACGACGACGGACTGGCGGTCATCCCCCGCGAGGGGGCCGAAGAAGTCCTCGAACGCGCCCACGAGAAGCTCAGCGCCGAGGACTCCGTCCGCGAGGAAGTACTGGACGGCGAGTACCTCTACGAACTCAACGGCTACGACGAACTGTTCGAGAACCTGACCATCGTCGGTCCCGAAGACTCGATTCAGTAACGTCACCGAAGCCGCGGCGGACAGCGACCGCGACTGACCCGCGAAGTCCGCATCTCGACTGGCATGCCACCCGGCGACCCGCGTTTTTTTGCGAGCACCCGACCCGTAGCGAGCGACGCCTCGACCCGTGACGCCGGTGGCCGAAGCGTTCGCCCCTCGAAATCCAACATCGTTGAAACGAATCGGTGCTATTAGGGACGCGGTGGTCAATTGTCGAATCATGACGAACTCCACCGGGTCGGGCTCGCGGCGGATACAGAGCGTCGAACAGGCGTTCGACATCATCCGGTACCTCCGCGAGGTCGACGGCGCGACGCTGTCGGAGACCGCCGAGGACATGGAGATGCCGGTCAGCACGGCGCACATCCACCTGGCGACACTCGTGGACACCGACTACGTCGTCAAGGTCGGAAGCGAGTACCGCTGTAGCCTCCGCTTTCTCGAGATGGGCGGGGCGATGCGCGACGGGATGGCGCTGTACCGGGTCGCCAAGCCGGAACTCGACGAGCTGAAAGAACAGACCGGCGAGCACACCAACGTGACGGTCGAGCAAAACGGGTTCGCCGTTCAGCTCTACAAGGCTCAGAGCCCGGAGTCCATCGACGACGACGCGCCGCTCGGCGACCACCTCTACCTCCACTCGACGGCGACGGGGAAGGCGATGCTCGCGGAGCGCTCGCGGGACGAGGTCGACCGAATCGTCGACCGCCGCGGTCTCCCCGCCTTGACCGACGACACCATCACCGACCGCGGGGCGCTCCACGAGGAACTCGCGGCGATTCGCGACCGGGGGTACTCCATCAACCGCGGCGAGCACTACCCCGGGGTCTGCGCCGTCGGGACCGCCATCGTCTCCGAGCCGGACGACGCCGTCGGCGCGATAAGCATCAGCGGTCCGATGAGCCGCATGGAGCCCGAGCGCATCGAGGAGGAACTCGCCCCGTCGCTTCTGAACAAGAAGAACATCATCGAGCTGAAAATAAAGCAGTACTGAGCCGGCGGCCTCACCGCCGTCGGTCGTGGCCGTCGCTCTCGGCGTCGGTCTCTCGTCGGCTCACTCGGGCGGGCTGTCCCACTCGGAGCCGTCGTCGGCCGGTTCGTAGTCGAGGACCGCCTTCGCGTGGTCGATATCGAACCAGCGGGCCTTGTTGCCGCTCACCGCGTAGAACGTGTCGTAGGTGACCGACTCGTCTTCGAGACAGCATTCGAGCAGGTGCGCGAAGTCCCGCTGGGAGGTCCACGTCGCTTTGAGCCGCTTGACCATCTCCTCGTACTCGGGGCTGCCGCGCTCCCACGAACCGGTCTGGGACTGGTCCCACACCTCGCCCTCCTCGACTTTGTGCTCGTCGCCGCGGTCGACGCCGCGCTCCGCGTCGCCGTAGGGATGGTCGTACCGCTCGGTCCGGACGCTCGAGATGCGAATCGAGTAGACCTGGCTCGGCGCGCCGTCGCGGCGGGCGTGCGTCCGGCAGATGTGCTCGCCGAACACTTTCGAGGCCCCGTAGTAGCCGTCCGGCTTCGGGAGCGTCTCGTGGGTGAGCCGGAAGGGGTCGTACCTGCTGGGGTAGTCTTCCTCGTAGAGGTCGGGCGCGAGGTCCTCTTCGTACAGGCCCATCACGCGCTGGGAGGAGGCGTAGATGAGCTTCTCGACGCCGGCGTCCTCCATCGCCTTGAGGACGTTGTACGTGCCCGTGATGTTCGGCTCGATGATGTCCTCGAAGGACGCGCCCGCGTCGGACTGCGCGGCGAGGTGGATGACGGCGTCCTGCCCGTCGAACGCCGGGCGAATCGCCTCGTAGTCCGCGATGTCGGCGACAAACGTCTCGTACTCCGGATGTTCGGTCCGGTCGAGATACGTGAACTCGTACTCGTCTCGTTCCGCGAGGTGGTTGAGAATCGCTTCGCCCGCCTCACCGAACGGACCCGTGACTAGGACTTGCTGCGTAACCATCGTTACTGAGGGATACGGAACTCCCCGATTTAAATCTTGGTGGCGTCGGTAAGTTCAG
Source organism: Haloferax gibbonsii ATCC 33959 (assembly GCF_000336775.1). Lineage (GTDB taxonomy): Archaea > Halobacteriota > Halobacteria > Halobacteriales > Haloferacaceae > Haloferax > Haloferax gibbonsii. The sequence goes on from NZ_AOLJ01000011.1 coordinate 361,649, forward strand.
CCCGGTCGAACGAGCGACGCGCCGACCGTCCGGATTTCGACATCGTTGAAACAAATTCGGTCTGTAAGACCATGATAATTACAGATTTAGGATTGTAATCAATCGCGGGGAAACGGCGTCGTCTCCCGAGATTTCGCGGCTCTCGCGTCGTTACAACATTGTAGAAACGACGGTGTCAGCGACTGCGACTGGAGTTTCACGGGGACGACAGGAGTCGCCGCGGAGCGCTCTCGAGGGAACTACTTTTATACGAGTGCTTGGTATCAAATCTCATGGGTGCGGACGCATACGCGTTAGCCGGAGTGACCGACACGCTGACCGAAGCGACGGCCGCGGAGGGCATCGCGGACTTCGTCGAGTTCCGGATGGACGGGGCGGACCGCCCGCTCGACGCGCTCGGCGAGTACGAGGGAGCGCTCCCGCTCGTCGTCTCCAACCGGCCGGAGTGGGCCGGCGGCACCGCCGGTGAGTCCGAGCGACTGGAGACGCTCGCGGCCGCCGCCGCGTTCGACGCCGTCGAGATGGTCGACGTGGAACTGCGGACGATTCGCGAGTGCGAGTGGCTTCGGGACGAACTGCGCGGACACGACGTCGAACTGATCGTCTCTCACTACGACCGCCGCGAGACACCTCAGAAATCAGAGCTAAATAGAATCATATCAGAGTGTAATACGTACGGGGACGTGGCGAAGCTCGTCGTGTTCGCCGAGGAGAAGACGGACTCGCTCTCGCTGTTGCAGTCGTTCAACGCCGCCTCCGAGAGGGGAGTGCGAGTCACCGGATACGCGTTGGGGGATATCGGCCGGCACACTCGCGTTATCGGCGTCTTTTACGGTGCGTCCATCGCCTACGCGCCCGTCGTCAGCGACGAGCGCGGCCCGAACGACATCGACCTCAGAAAACTGTCGAACCTGCTCGATTGGGTCGCTTCCGCGCGCTGAGGCCGTACTGCCGGTGTCGAACACGTGGACACGGGTACCCACCGAAGCGACCGGCCTGCCCGGGAGACAGTCCGCGACATCCGGGACCGCAGGACGAGCGCTTCGAAGACGACGGGCCGGAAGAAGGAAATTTATATCAGAATCACATCATTCAATATTTTCCGATAGATTTGGTATAACTCGCTCTCTCGACCGCGCGTCGTCCAGCTATCGTCTGGCTCCGCGCAACTGAGCGGGCAGTCCCGAGCGCACGCACGCTCTCGATGTACCCAGCACCGACGACCACCTCCGCCGGTCCCAACTCGGGTTAACAGCGAATGGCCGACGATGAGCGACGTACACCGACGATGTCTCGGAAGCATTCAAAACCGCGCCGACAGAGCGTCGGCTCACGCCGATTATTCTGGATGAACATTCCGGAGAATCCGCCGAAGACGGCGTCTCTCACCGCCTACGAGGAGGTGAGAACTCTTGCACCGACAGCTAACATTTATACGCAGCGGAGTGATAGGCGTTCACATGAAACTCGACGAGTCTGCGCTGGCGGCAACAACAAACGACCTCACACGAGAGGTCGACGCACGAGGGGTGGCAGACCTCATCGAATTCCGAATGGACAAGGCGGACGACCCGCTCGAACAACTCGCCGCGTACGACGGCGAACTCCCGATAATCGCGACCAACCGCGCTCGCTGGTTCGGAGGAAAGGCCAGCGACGCCGGCCGGCTGGACGACCTCTTTTCCGCATCTCGATTCGACGCCGTGGAGTTCGTCGACATCGAACTCGAGACCGTTCGCGCCAAGGAGTGGTTGGCCCACGAGTTCCGCGAGAACGACGTCCAGCTCATCATCTCGCACCACGACTTCGACGAGACGCCCGACCGCGAGGTCCTCGACGCCATCATCGAACAGTGCGCGGAGTTCGGCGACATCGCGAAGGTGGCGGTCTTCCCGCGGAACCAAGGTGACACGCTCACCCTCCTCGAGGCCGTCAACGACGCGACCAACCGCGGCATCGACGTGGCCGGCATCTCCATGGGCGAAATCGGGAGCCACACGCGGGTCATCGGCCACCTCTACGGGTCGAAGCTCGGATACGCGCCCCTGCTCGCGGACGACAACGACTACGCGCCGGGGCAGATTCCGCTCGAAAAGCTCGCTTCGCTCATCGAACTCACGAAAAACGAGCGCGTCGACGGACAGGTCATCGACACGCTCCGGAGCGAAGTGTCGGTGCCGAAGGAACTGACGCTCTCGGACTGACGCCGGAAAACCCGACGGCCGTCCGCCGTCAACAGACTCGTTTCATCTCTTTTCGCCGCGAACTCGTCGCTCGACGTCAGTCGGTGAGTCGCTCGACGTCCGTCAGCACCGCGCTCGCCGTCTCGGGACCGCCGGCCCCTCGGCCGGTGATACCCAGTCGACCGCAGTAGTCGGCTTCGATTTGAACGGCGTTTTCGGTCCCTGACGGGGCGACAGCCCCGTTTTCAGGTACCAGTCGCGGGCCGACGCGGACCCCGCCGTCCGCGACCTCGACGATGAGTCGAATCGTCTGGCCGTCTTCCTGTGCCAGGTCGAGCATGCTCCCCGAGAGCTCCTGAATCCCCTCGACGTCGGCGTCGTCGAGCGTGAACTCCGTCTCGCCGTCGGAGAGGACGTTGGCGACGATGACACCCTTGAGGGCCGTGTCCGTGCCGTCGACGTCGAACGTCGGGTCCGCCTCGGCGACGCCGAGGTCCTGGGCCTCCGCGAGCACGTGCTCGTAGTCGAGGCCCTCGGCGGCCATCCGCGAGAGGACGAAGTTCGCCGTCCCGTTCAGGACGCCGTAAACCGCCGACACCCGCGACGGACCCACGTCCTCGATAGTCGAGAGGATGGGAAGCGCGCCGCCGACGGTCGCGCCGAATCGGACGGTCCCCTCGCTTTCGGCTTCGAGCGCGCGCAGGTCGGCGTAGCGTTCCGCGACCGGACCCTTGTTCGCCAAGACGACATCGCGGTCGTCGGCCAGCGCGCGCTCGACGTGCGAAAAGCCGGGCTCGGCGTCGCCGAGCGTCGTCGGCGTCGCCTCCACCAACACGTCGTAGGCGGCGTCGAACACCGCCTCGGGGGGCGCCTCGCCGACCACGCCGTCGTCTCGTTTCTTCGAGAGCACCGCGTCGGCGTCGAGGCCGTCGGCGTCGACGGCGGCGCTCTCGGAGTCCGCGAACGCGGTCACGGCGTGGCCGTGCTCCGCGGCCAGTTCGACGACGGCACTCCCGACCGCACCGGCGCCGAGGACACAGAGCCTCACGCGCGACCTCCCACGGTCAGCGGCTCGACGAGTTGCAGGTCCTTCTCGTCGGCGATTTCTCGCATCGCGGCGAGGACTTCTTCAGTCGCCCCCGACGCCGCGGCCAACTGGAAGCGGGCGCTGGAGACGTCGATGGAGCCGGCGGGCGCGGACAGCGAGATGTCGGTGACCGTCGCGTTCCGCGTCGCCTCGATCTGCGTCAGCGTGTCGGAGAGGTCCGTCTCGATGAGGTGTCCCGAGAGGATGATGGTCAGGCGCTCGCTGTAGCGCTCGGTTCCGGCCTGAATGACGTTGATGCCGGCGTCGCTCAGGCCCTCGACGATGTTGTCGAAGCGGTCGGGAGTCGCCTCAATATCGACTTCCACCGGGATGTAGCCGCGCGGGGTGACGTTGCCGCGCTCGTGGAAAATCGAGAGGAGGTTCCCCCCGTGCTCGGCGATGGGCTGCAGCGAGCGCAGGAGTTCACCGGGTTCGTCGACGAGTTCGAGCCGGAGCGTGTACGCTTGGACGTCGTTGTGCACCTCACTCATCCATACAACACCGTACCAACGTGTCGTTCATTGTCGGGAGTCGAGCGAGCACACCCATATACGTATTGCGTTCGAACGGCTCGGACGCCGACCGCGGACGCGGCCGTCGTCCCGCCTGCTGTGAGAGAGTCATCACTGAGGGTTCGCCGTACGCGCGTCGGCCCGAAATGTACTCAGGTTCGCTACAAAGATTACCGCGCCGAGGCGGCGATTTGGAGCGAGGAGAAAAACCAATTTTGCACAATACTCTTTGACGAGATATCACTGGCTACGAGCGACTTCTGAATCGATATTTGTCAAACAACATATAGTAGCATATATTTATTGAATTACCAATGTCTTCCGGAAAATTTCAGAATATAGTTTCTGAGTATATTCGTTTGGGTTAGTTCTCAGATTCGCCACGCCATCTTTCGTGCATGAAATTTACATAACTATCCACCCGAACTACACGATTCTAAACAAACAATTGTTAACATCCCACACAGCGTAGAGACAACTGTATCCACCGCGGCGGCGAGCGAGAACGCGGCCGCTCGCGGACGGGTACGAGAGAGGGGAAACTCAGAATGGCATCAGCAAGCACACCGACACCGACGCCGACGGGGAACGAGCGAATCGCCCGACGCTTCCCGGAGGAAGTCGCGAGCGAGGGGAACATCGGCCTCATCGACGAGATTTGCGCCGAGGACATCCTCGACCACAGCCCGCTCGGGGAGGTTCACGGGCGCGACGAACTCAAAGCGCAGATTTCGGGACTCCGAGAGTCCTTTTCGGATTTCTCGGCCACGGTCGAAGACGCGATTACGGAGGGCGACATGGTCGCCATGCGCGTCACGCTCCGCGGGACGCACGACGGCGCGTTCATGGGCATCGAACCCACCGGGAAGACGGTCGAGGTCGGCAACATGGTGTTCAGCCGTATCGAAGACGACATGATAGTCGAGCGGTGGGTCCAACCGGACATGCTCGGCATGCTCACGCAACTCGGCGCTGTCGAACTACCTGAGGCGTGACCTGAACAGAGACCGATACTTTTTGTGCGACGGACGCGCCGCTCGGCAACTGAGAAGGAAGCACGGGCGACCGGGCACCCGCCCGCACTCCACGGACACTGGGGAAAAACTCCCCTGTATACGCAACCCAAGTGCAGGTATGTACCTGCAGTAGACGCCTACAACGTCCTCGGTTAAAACATTTTTCAAGTGTCATATGCGACGTGTGGACAGCAATCACCCCTCGGCGACCGGCGAGTCAGCCGTCGAACGCCGAGAGCCGGCGGCGTTCCTGTGCGAGGATTCGCTCCCAGTAGTCGAACAGGACGCTGTCGAGGTCGTACACGTCGGCGATGCGACGGACCCACTCGTCGTCCGAAAACAGCAGTCGCTGGAAGGTCCGCACGTCGGGGTCGAGTTCGGTCCGGCGGCCGGCGTAGTAGGCGACGGTCTGCTCGCGGGTCCGCTCGACCAACAGCGGCGGGACGAAGATGCCCGACTCGCGGGCGACGTAGGTGAACCACTCCAGATGGAGAACCGCGTCGGCGAGGACGAACCGCTCGGCGAAGCCGTCGACGTACGCCGTCGCGGGGCGACCGTCGACGTACACGTCGTCCGGGCGGGAAAACCGCGGCACCGACAGGTGCGGGAGGTCGTCGGCGTAGCGCTCGGCGACCCGCCGAAGCCGGAAGTCGGCGTAGGCACAGGGGGCCGCGAGGCCGAGTTCGTACCACAGCGGCATCCACTGACAGAACGGGTCGCAGAACACCGCGTCGGCCAGCAGGTCGGCGGCGACGGAGCGGGCGAGGTCCGGTGGGAGGTCGGTCCGCCCCGCCCGCATGGCGTCCGTCGCGCGGACCACCCGCGACTCGAAATCGCCGACTCGGAGTCCCATGCCCGCGGCCACGTCGTGGACGTACTCGGCACCGATTCGGTACCAGTCCGCGAAGTCGGCGGGCCGGCGGAGTCGAAGGAGGCGCAGAACGGTCACAGGAGAACTACGGACGACGGCGGTTTGGCTCTATCCCCGCGTGGGCGAGGCGAGGACGACACCTACCGTCGGTCGAACGAGAGCGCGAGCGGCGTCGCGTTGGTCAGGTTGTCGCTGACCGGGCAGCGCGATTCCACGGCGGCGAGCCACGCGTCGATGGTCGCCTCGTCGGCGTCCACGTCGGCGGTGACCGCGACGCGAATCTCCTCGTAGCCGGCGCGGCCGTCGTCGCGCTTGCCCATGAACTTCGCGGGGTTCAGGTCGCCCTCGATGGAGATTTCGAGGTCTCGTACGTCGAGGTCCATCTCGCGGGCGACCACGTGCCCCGTGACGTTCAGACAGCCGGCGAGCGCCCCGAGGACGTACTCGACGGGGTTCGGCCCGGCGTTCGCTCCACCGAGCGATTCGGGCTCGTCGACGACGAACTCGAAGCCGCGGGTGGAGACGCGGGTCTCGGTCGGGGATTCCGCGCGGGCGCTGACGTCGAAGGTGAGTTGTTGGGGTTTCTCTGCGGACATAGCCGTACAGACGCGCACGCGGCCGATAACACCAGTCGGCGGTTCTCAGCCCTCGGGAAGCGTGTTAGCGGCTGTCTGTCCCGGGTTCTATCGCGGCCGAGTCGCGCGCGTCGTCCGCCAGCACGTCGTCGAGTCCCCACTCCGACGCCCTCGCGCGAGCCTCCTCGCGGGCCTCGGATCGGATCTCCTCGATCGCGTCGGCGTCGGCGAGGAACGCCTCGACCGCGCTCTGGTCGCGGCCCTCTTCGCGGCGGGCGGCGGGGGCGGCGTCGACGGTCCGTTCGGCCAACCGCTCGTCGCCGGCGAGGACGCGGGCCGGCTCGCCCGGCGGGATGCGGAACGCCTCGACCTCGTGGGCGTCCGCGAGGGCCGCGGCGTCGACGGCGTGGACCGCGGCGCGGGTCGGGCCGGTGACGGCGAACCCCTCCAGGCCGTCGCGGCCGCCGACCTCGCGCTCCGTGTCGTAGGCGAGGACGGGAATCCCGTCTTCGAACGTGACGACGCCGCTGGTGGTCTCGCCGAGGAGGAGCGCGTCCTGCGGCTCGAAGACGACGTAGCCGGTCAGTTCCTCGTCGAGCACCGCCCGCAGGACCGCCGCGGCGTCGTCGACGACGCGCGACCGGCGGAGTTCGCCCCGCGGGATTCTCATATCCGCTCGGGGACGACGGCGCTCTTGAACCGCTCTGCCACGTCGCGGCCGTCGCCGTCGCGCACGTCGAGTCGAGCGGCCGCCTCGCGGAAGGCGTCCGCGGCCGGGTCCTCGGGAGCGTGCGCGAGGAGGGGCTTCCCCTCGCGGCGGGCCGCCCGGACCGCGTCGCTCTCGGGAACCGAGGCGAGCGTCTGCCCTCCGAAGTAGCGGCCGGCCTGCTCGGCGATTTTGTCGACGTTCTCGTCGGGTCGCACGCGGTTGAACACCACGCCCGCCGTGTCGGTGCCGTAGGAGTGAGCGTACTCCTGGACTTTCAGCCCGTCGGACAACGACGGCACGGTGGGCTGGAGGACGACGACGATGCGGTCCGCGAGGACGACCGGAAGCACCGCGCTCTTCGAGCCGAGCGCGGCGGGCGAATCGAGAAGCAGCACGTCCGTGTCGGCGGCGAGTTCGGCGACCACGTCCCGGAGGCGACCGGGGTCCGCGGCCTCGAACGCCGCGAGACTCGTCCCGCAGGGGACGACCGACATGCCGAACCGCTCGTAGACCGCGTCGGACACCGCGGCGTCGCGCTCGTCGACGAGTAAGTCGTGGAGCGTCACGTCGGCGTCGTCCAACCCGGCGTGGAACAGCAGGTTCGCCATGCCCGTGTCCGCGTCGATGACGGTCACGTCGTAGTCCTCGGCGAGCGCCATCCCCAGCGCGAGCGTACTCGTCGTCTTCCCCGTGCCGCCCTTCCCGCTGGCGACGGCGAACGCCTCGACCATGCCCCCACGTGTCCGGTGATTTCGCATAAGTGTTCGGAACGGCTGTGGACGCGCGCCGACGAATACCGTGTCAAACGGTAACAATCATTAATAGTGAGCACGTCATGGTGCGAAACGACCACTGATGTTCCGAATTGTAATCCAATCGTTCGCTTTCGTCGTCGACGACTCGACGTTCGCGGTGTACGCGACCCTCCTCACCATCGCGTTCATCGTCTATCTGAATCGGTGACTCGGCGTCAGCGAGACGCGACCGCGGCGACTCAGGTCGCCTCGGCGAGCGCGTCGAGCAGGCGGTCGTTCTCGTCCGGGCGGCGGACGTTGATTCTGACGTGCGAGTCGAGCCGCTGGTAGTCGCGGGCGTCGCGGACGGCGAAGCCGCGACGCCGGGTCTCGTGAAGGACGCGGTCGACGTCGTCGGCGCGGAACAAGACGAGCGTGCTGTCGGCCGGGTGCGGTTCGTAGCCGAGTCGGTCCAAGCCCGCGACCACCCGCGGGCGCTCCCGTTCGACCCGGTCCCGCGTGGCTTCGAGGAAGGCGTCCTGTTTGAGACAGAACGTCGCGACCTCGACCGCGGGGGCCGACAACACCCACGTACACCGCGCCCGCGAGAGCCGGTCACCGAGGTCGCCCGTCGCGGCCGCGAACCCCGCTCGAAGCGAGGGGACGCCGAAGATATTCGTCACCGAGTGGAGCGCGATGACGCCGTCGAGGCCGGCCGTGCTCGGGAGGCGGGTGAAGCCGAGGTACGACTCGTCGACGATGACGGGCGTGCCGACCCGGCGGCAGGCGTCGATGAACGCCCGAAGCTCGTCTCTCGGGTACGCCGTCCCGACGGGGTTCGCGGGGTAGCTGAGAATCACCGCCGCGTGCTCGCCGGGGTCGACGGTTTCGAGCAGTCGGTCGTGGGGGACGTGGACCGGCTCGCCGCCCTGGAGCCGGATTTCGCGGGCGTACTCGCCGCAACAGGGTGCCGGGAGCGCCACGCTGTCGCCCGGCGAGACGGTCACGCCGACGGCGAGCCGCATCGCCTCGATGACGCCCGCCGCGGGGACGACCTCCTCGGGGTGACAGCCCACGAACTCCGCGGCCGCGACGCGAAACCGAGAGTAGTCGTCCAGCGAGTATCGCCGCGAGGTGGAGAGCGCCGACTCGTAGACGCCGGCGATGCCCGCCGGCCGCTCCGGGTTCGACCCGGTGCTGAAATCGACGAGGGAGTGGTCGGCGGTCCCGCCGTGGGTAACGTGGTCGACATCGGGAACGGAACCGGGATCCATACCAACGTGCTAGCCACCGACTATAATCAAGGCTTCTACGGGAACCATTTAGCTACCACCGTTGATTCCACACCCTACGGGCCGTTTTCTCGGTAGTTCTCAAATCGAAGAGACGGTCGCGCGGTCGTCGGCGACGACGCCGTAACTCGCCTCGTCGACGCCCCGCGGAATCGGGTCGTCAGCGTACCGCGAATCGAGGCTCGCGAGCACCGCGTCGCGGACGCAGACCCGCGCGGCGTTGCCGACCTCGGTCGCGCTTCCCGAGAACGTCACCGGGTCGCCCGCGGGGTCGCACGCGGCGACCACGGCGTCGGTCGTCGTCCCCGGCGCGCCGCAGCGAGCGAGGAGCGTCGCCGCCTTCGCCTCGGCGGCCACGGCGACGAGGTTCGCGAGCGCACCCGGCTCCAGCGACCGCGTCGTCCCGACGAAGACGTTGACCGTGCCTGTCGGGTCACCGCCGTCGCCGCCGGCCGTCACGTCAGCCGTGTCGGACTCGTCGTCCCATTCGCCCGACTCGTCGGCCCGCTCGCTCGGGTCGCTGTCTATCGGGAGTTCCGCCGGGTTCGACACGCCAGCGGTGGCGACGACCTCGACCGGGTCGAACCGGGCGCGCCGGGCGTGTTCCTGGCCCACGCCCGTCAGGAGCGTCGGCCCGCGCTCGTCGAAGCCGGCCGACGAGAGCCGCCGTTCGACGTACGCGTCGAGGTCCGTCTCGGGCCAGCCCTCGGGGACGGTGACGTTGAACGCGGCGTCGGCTCGCGACTCGCCGCCGGCGTAGCCCGTCGACAGCCAGCGCGTGTCCGGACGGCCCAGCCGACAGACGCCGCCGCGGCGCGTCGCCTCAAACATCGTCGGCGACGGCGGCGAGCGCCCGGAGCAGTTCGTCGTTCTCGTCGGGGCGTTTCACCGCGACGCGGACGTGCGAGTCGAGCGTCGGGAACGTCGTCGCGTCCCGGACGGCGACGCCGCGGTCGCGGGCGGTCTCGACCACCGCGTCGACGTCGCGGTCGCCGACGTCGAGGAGGAGAAACGGCGCGTCCGACGGGTACACGTCGAAGGCCTCGGACAGCGTCTCGCGGAGTCGTTCGCGCTCGTCCGCGACGCGCTCTCGCGTGCGCGAGACGAACTCGGCGTCGTCCATGCAGTACGTGCCGACGGCGGCCGCGGGCGTCGAGAGCGACCACGCTCGTCGGGCCACGGCGAGTCGGTCGCCGAGGTCGTCGGTGGCGACGGCGAACCCGGCGCGGACGCCCGGCAGGCCGAACATCTTCGTCAGCGACCGGGCGACGACGACGCCGGGTTCGCCCGCGAGGCTCGGCTCGTCGGTGAAATCGAGGAACGCCTCGTCGACGACGAGGACCGTGTCGGCCTCGCGGCAGCGCGCCGCGAACGCCCGGAGGTCGACGACGGGCGCGAGTTCGCCCGTCGGGTTGTTCGGCGTGCAGACGACCGCGACCGCGTGGCCCGCGGGGTCGGCGTCGAGGAGTTCGTCGTGGGCGACGGGAACCGGCTCCGCGCCCTGCAGGCGAATCTCGCGGTCGTACTCCCCGAAACTCGGCTCGGGGACGAGCGCGGTGTCGCCGGGCGACAGCGTCACCTCGAACGCGAGCCGCAGGGCTTCGAGGCCGCCGGCGGTCGGCACGACCGCTTCGGGCACACAGCCGACGTAGTCCCCGGCGGCCGCCCGGAAGTCGGCGTAGTCGTCGTCGGGGTAGCGGGTCGAGGCGTCGAACGCCTCGCGGTACACCGCCTCGACGCCCGCGGGCCGCTCGGGGTTGGTGTTCGCGCTGAAGTCGACGACGGTCGGGTCGGTGGTCCCGCCGTGGAGGACGCGGCTCCCCGCCCGGACGGACTCAGGGTCCATCGTCGATGTCGGCGTCAACCTCGGCGTCGGCCGCCGCGGTCCCGGTCTCGACGGCCTCGGGGTCCAGCGTCGAGAGCACGTCGAGCGTGGCCGCCTCCACGTCGTCGAGGACGCCCATTCGGTCGGCGAGCATGAGCGCGCCGCCCATGCCCGCGCCCTCCTTGGCCTCGCCCGCGGCGTAGCGGTCCAGCGGGTGCGTCTCGAAGCCGGGGTCGGTGACGGTCAACTCGAGGTCGAGCGCCTCGGCGGCGTCGGCCAACTCGGGCACGTCGTCGGCGAGGTACGAAGTGGTGGCGAGGGTCAGGTCGCCGTTCGCGCCGGCGTGGCGGGCGAGCGCGGCGGCCGCGAGCAGTTGCGTCCCGCCGCCGAGCGTCACGTCGATGCCGTTTTCGAGCGCGCCGACGGTGAGTCCGGCCACGACCGGAAGCACCGGGTCGCCGAGGTAGCGGGCGGCGCGCCGGGGCTTGTGGGCCGCGAAGCCGGGTTCGACGTCGCTGGCTTCGAACGCCTCGGCGACGACCTCCTCTTTCAGGCTCGTCGGGTTGTCCGGGAGCGACGACGAGACGGGGAACTCCTCGCCGAGCGCGCGGAACACCGCGAGCGCGGTGGTCGTCCCGCCGGGGACGGTCTCGCCGATGACGAGTTCGTCTTCGGGGAGCGCGAGGCCCATCCGCCGGGCCGCCTCGAACGCGCCGGGGGCGGTCGGGACCGGTTCGCTCTCGCGGATGTCGCGGCCGGGTCGCGCGCCCACGTCGATGGTCGGCGCGGCGCTCGGCTTGGCGAGGCCGGCGTCGACGGTGAGTACGTCGAATCCGGTGAGTTGCTTGACGGCGCGGGTGACGGCCGCGGGCGTCGGACAGCCGGTCGGACTGACCGGCGTCACCGGCGAGCGGACGGGCTCGCCGTACTCGATGATTTCGGCGTCGGCGCTCGGCGTGTGGCCGACGAGCGAGGGGTCCGCGCCGGCGGCGCTGATACCGGGAATCTTCGCCGTCTCGGTCGTGCCGGCGACGAGGACTACTCGCATCGGTCCTCCGCGAGCGCGATGTCTGTCGGGCGGTTCACGTTGAGTGCGAGTCTGGTGTCTGTGGAGAGGTACATGGTCGAATCGGTGTTGGTGTCGGCGTCAGTGTTGGTGTCGGTGTCCGTGTTCGTCTCGGCGTCGGTCTCGCCATCTGCGTCCGCGGGACCGACGACGCCCAGTCCGGTCGGGCAGACGGCGGTCCCCTCGTGGTCGAAGACGAGCGCGTCGTCGACGCTGGCGCCGAGTTCTCGCTTCAGTTCGACGGGGACGCACGCGGTGGCGGCCCCGCCATCGGCGGCCGCGACGACGGCGTCGACGTGTTCGGGTGCCACGAGCGGCAGGTCGGAGACGACGGTGACGGCCGGTCGGGAGACGCGGGCCAACGCGAATCCGAGGTCGGAGACGTAGCCGTCGCCGGGGGCCTCGATGGGGTCGAGGCCGAGGTCGGCGGCGCGGTCGCGGGTGTTCGGCGTGTGCGGCGAGGTGACCGCGCGGACGCTCTCGACGCTCGAATCGCGGAGCGCCGCGGCGACTCGGTCGAGCATGGGTCGCCCGCAGATGTCCACGAGCGGCTTTTCGACCGGCGCGTCGAGGCGGGTGCCGCGGCCGCCGCACATCACGAGAGCGTCCATACCACCACCCCCACGTGGACGGCCGCGGCGCGGGCCAGCTCGTTCGTCGCGCCGAGCAGGTCGCCCGAGACGCCGCCGAGTCGGGCGCGACCCCACGAGCGGACGAGCAGCGCGACGACCGGCCCGCAGCAGAGCGCCGCGACGACGGCGGGACCGCCCGTGACCGGCGCGAGCGCGACGACCGGGAGACAGGCCACGGCGACAGCGAGCAGCCCCGAGGGGCTGTTCTCGCCGACGAGCGCCGAGCCGAGCCCCTCGTGGGCGGGCGTGCCGAGACAGACCAGCGTCGCCATGCCGGCTTTCGCGCCGACCTCGGCGGCGAGCGCGATTGCGACGGCGGCCGTGAGGCCGATACGGCCACCCGCGCCCGCGAGACCGAACGCGCCGAGCGCGAGGACGACGAGCGTCAGGCCGAACGCGAGCAGGCCGCCGACCCCCGTCTGGGAGTCCTTCAGGACCGACAGCCGCCGGTCGGCGTCGCCGTGGACGACCGCGGCGTCGCCGAGGTCTGCGAGGCCGTCGGCGTGGGTGACGCCGGTCACGAGGTACAGCGTCACGAGGTACAGCGCGGCCGCGGTCGGAATCGGGAGCGGGAGCAACAGCGGGAGCGCGGCGAGCGCGCCGACGACGTAGCCGACGAGCGGAAACGCCACGGGCGCGCGTCTGAAGGCGTCCCAGTTCGACTCGTCGCCGCCGACGGGGAGACGGGTGAGGAAGCCGAGCGCGCCGCGGAGCGCGGTCAGAACCACGCGACCACCCCCGCGACGGCGAACGCGGCGAGCCCCGCCCGCGAGACGAGTCGGACGCCCCGCGCGGCGGTCGCCGCGTCGGGGGCCTCGGGTCCCCCGTCGAGCAGGTAGTGACCGGGCTTTTCGAGTCGCGTTTCCAGCAGGACCGCGAGGGTCGCCATCGGCCACCCCGAGTTGGGCGACGACGGGCGACGCGCCAGCTCGCCGACCCGCGTCACCGTGGCCGGCGCGCCGGCGACGACGGCCAACAAGACGGCCGAGACGCGCGCCGGGAGCCACATCACCGCGTCGTCGAGACGGGCCGGAACGCGACCGACCGGCTTGTGTCGGTAGCCGAGCATCGAATCGAGCGTGTTGACGCCTTTCACCCACGCGGCCGCGCCGACCGCGAGCGGGAGCGAAACGGGCGCGAGGAGCGTAAACGCGAGCAGCGGGGCGACGAGGCCGTCGGCGAGGTTCTCCGCGGCGCTCTCGACGGCGGCGCTCCGGATGTCGGCCGCCGAGAGCGACGACGGGTCGCGCCCGGCCAGCGCCCGGAGTTCGTCCCGGGCGGCGTCGAGGTCGGACTCGTCCGCCGTGGCCGAGACGACCGTCTCCGCCGCGTCGAGCAACATGCGAAGGCTCGTGGTCGAAAACAGCGCGAGCGCGGCGACGGCCGCGCCGAGCCACGGCGAGACGAGCGTCGCACCCCACGTCGCGCCCGCGGCGACGCCCGCGGCGAGCGCCGGGAGCGCGACGGCCGCGACCCCGCCGACGAGCGTCGGACGGGTCCACTCGCGGTCGACGGGGGAGACGAGTCGTCCGAACAGCGCGACCGGGTGGATTCGCGCCGGCGGTTCGGCGAACCCTCGGTCCAGCGCCGCGGCGGCGACGACGGCGGCCGCGGCGGTCACGGGCACGGGTCCTCCCCGGCGCGTAGCCTCGCCGCGACCGATTCGAGCGTCGTCTCCCGGAGGTTCACGAACCGGCCGCCGACGCCCTCGACGCCGCCGTCGGAGTCCGGGTCGTCGCCGACGTGGACTAACTCGGTCGCCTCGACGCCGAGGCCGCGAGCGGCCGCCTCGAACGCTTGCGGGTGGGGTTTCCGCCAGCCGCAGGCGACGCTCGTCGTGATGGCGTCGAAACCGCGTCTGTCGAGGTCCGACCGGATGAGCGTCCGCGCGACGAGTTCGGGGACCGAGCAGTTCGAGAGGAGGCCGACCGGGCCGGCCTCGCGGGCAGCCGCGACCGCTTCGACCGCGCCGGGACGGGTGGTCACCTCGGGGTCGAACGCCGTGATGACCGCCCGCCGAGCGGCGTTGTCCGGCGAGGCGACGCCCCGAGAGCGGAGCGCCGCGGCGACGTGGGCCGGAAGCGGGACTTCCGCGCCCTCGGGCGCGTCGATGTGGACCTCGCGGTAGGCGTCGTCCCAGTCGTCGGGGACGGCGACGCCGTACTCGCGGAGCGCGTCTGCGACCGCCGCGCCGGGGTCTGAGGGGTACTCGGCGTCGACGAGCGTACCGAAGAGGTCGAACGTGACTGCCACTAGAATTTCATTGGCGAAACTGTACTTGAATATAGCGAAGCGGGGGGTTCGGCTGTGGCGGCCCCATCGAGTGTCTCGCTGGTCGTCAGCGACGAACCTCGGGACCGTCCCCTCGAGCGCGTCGCCCCCACCGTTCGAGGACGTACCATCCCCCCGCGAGGAGCGCGATCCCACTCCCGAGCAGGTACCCCACGTCGTGGAGGTCAGTGCTCACCCCCGCGTATCGGGTTGACAGCGGTGGTTGAGTCACGTGGTAGTACCGCCCGTCGTGTGCGACGAGAACGGCGGTCAGGCGTTCGTGTGTGGTGAGTTCCCCCGTTCGAACGAGTTCGCGTAGTCGAGGGGTGGCGGCGGAAACCGCGAGGTCGTCGTAGAACGCGCGGAGTGTGACTCGCTCGGTGGTGACTCGTACCGTCCCGTCTTCCTCGTATTCGTGGAGGCGGTAGACCTCACTCACGTCTGAGGTGGTGCCGCTAGTCCCGACGACGGCATACCGGTGGTCGACGAGCGACCCGGGGAGCGCCGCTTTCGTCCGAGACCCGTTTGCCGCCTCGCGGAGCGCCGTCCGTTCCGGTCGGTCACCGGGACCGTCGCTGGCGATGAACGCCGCCGACGGCCCCGCCAGATCGACCGTGGTGTCGTCTACGACTACCGCTGCGGCGCCCTCGGAGGAGGCAGACAGCTCTCTCACCTCGTAGGTGTACGTCCTGTCGGGGGTCGTCGCGTCGAGCGCAACGGACCCGCCGATGAGCGCGACCCCAACAGCGACTGCGAGGAGGAGCGTCTTGCGGGAGGGCACTACTGGGTTCGAACGTGTTGGCGGATAAGTATCTTCTGTGGATGGGTGGCAGAGACTCGGGCATTACCGAGCTGCAGATTCAGCCGGGCTATCACCGCTTGCGGAGTCCGACAAGACCCCGGTTTCACTTCCGGGTGGTGGTGTGCCCTAGTCGTCCAACCACCGCACATATAGCTACGACCAGTTCGTCGCTTCGAGCCATGAGTCTACAGGGAACCGAAGCACCCGACTTCACGCTCGAACGCACCGCCGGCGACGACGTCACCCTCTCGGAGACGCTGGAGACCGGGCCGGCCGTCGTCCTCATCAACCGCGGGACGTGGTGTTCGTTCTGCGCCGAACAACTGCAGACGTTCGACCAGGTCGCCTACGACCTCTGGTTCAACGACGGCGTCGACGTGGTCCCGGTTGTCACGAGCGACCTCGGCGACGCGGTCGAGATGCGCGACCGGTTCGACTTCGACTTCCAACTGGCCGCCGACCCGGAAGGCGAGGTCGCTGCGCGGTACAGCGGGACTGAAGAGACCAGCCACGGCGTGACCGGCATCGCCGGCACCTACGTCGTCGGCGAGGGCGGTGTCGTCCAGTACGAACAGGTCGCCGACCACCCGGCCGACCGGACCTACGGAAATTGGGTCCGGTACTTCATCCGCAACGAATACGAGGACGTCTTCGAGAGCTAACCGGCTGTCGCACCTCGGTAGCCGCTACTGGGACACCTCACCAGCGATGGTGCACGTGTTCGCGCGCGTACGCGTCATACGCTTCTTCGACGTGCTGGAACTGCTCCGCCGACAGCGGCGGGAGCGACGCCGCGGCGACGTTGTCGCGGATGTGTTCCGGCGAGGTCGACCCGGGGATGATGGTGCTCACGGCGTCGAACGAGAGAATCCAGCGGAGCGTGAACTGCGCGAGCGACACTCCCTCGGGAACGACCTCTGCTATCGAGTCCGCGGCGGCGAGACCGTCTTCGAACGGGATTCCGGCGAACGTCTCGCCCACGTCGAACGCCTCGCCGTTTCGGTTGTAGTTCCGGTGGTCGTCCTCGCCGAACTCGGCGTCTTCGGAGAGCGCGCCGGTGAGCAGCCCCGACGCCAGCGGGACGCGGACGATGACGCCGACGTTCCGGCGCTGTGCCTCCCGGAAGAACAGTTCGGCCGGCCGCTGTCGGAGCGGGTTGAAGATTATCTGCACCGTCTCGACGCCGTCGTACTCGATGGCTTTGAGGCCGTCTTCGGCCTTCTCGACGCTCACGCCGTAGTGGTCTATCTTCCCGCCGTCGCGGAGGTCAGAGAGCGCGTCGAACACCTCCGGCTGGTAGTACACGTCCCGCGGCGGGCAGTGGAGTTGGACGAGGTCGAGCGAGTCGACACCGAGGTTGTCCCGGCTTCGGTCCACGAACCGTTCGAGGTTCTCGCGGTTGTAGCCGTCCGCCTCGTGCGGGTCGAGTCGTCGCCCCGCCTTGGTGGCGACGGTGACGTCGTCGTCGCGGTCGTCGAGCACGTCGCCGATTCGGCGTTCGCTGTCGCCGTCGCCGTACACGTCCGCGGTGTCGAGGAAGTTAATGCCCGCGTCGAGCGCGGCTTCGATGGCGTCGTACGCCTCTTCGTCGGTCACTGGACCCCAGCTACCGCCGAGTTGCCACGTTCCCAGCGCGACCTCAGAGACGTCGAATCCAGTCGTACCGAGCGGTCGAGAATCCATGGCGTCCGATTTCGGACAGACGGGGGTAAATGACGGGGTCGCGGCGAGATATACGCCGATTGTTCGTGAGGGTTCGAACGAAGTCGGGTCCTGACTGCTCTCCCCGATTTGAACTCACTCGCAACGCTTCGCGTCGCTCGCTGCTCAAACCGGCTCGACCGGGTTTTGCAAGCAAAATCCGCTCTCCCCGATTTGAACGGGGGACAAGCCGATCTACAGTCGGCTGCTCTGCCAGGCTGAGCTAAGAGCGGTNTTGCAAGCAAAATCCGCTCTCCCCGATTTGAACGGGGGACAAGCCGATCTACAGTCGGCTGCTCTGCCAGGCTGAGCTAAGAGCGGTCACCGATTGCTATCCGGTCGATGCGTTTAACCATTATCATTCTCGCCGCCGCGTGCACCGTGCATGTGTGCCGTGTGTCAGACAGGTGCGAACATTGATATGCCGCCGAGATAATCCCGGAGTAATGAGTAAAATCACGTTCCGCGCCGACGACGCCCTCGTCGAGCGCTTGGACCGCCTCGACACCTCGAAAAGCGAGGTGATGCGCGAGGCGCTCCGCCGGTACCTCGACGACCTGGAACGTGACGACGCCGCGGACGACGACGCGTCCGACACCGACGGCCTCGACGGCGCGCTCTCGGCGCGGGTCGAGGAACTCGTCGACGAGCGACTCGACGAACGACTCCCGACGCTCGTCGAGGAAGCGGCGGCGGCCCGCGAGTCCGAGCGTCCGACGCCCTCGGACCTGAACGTCAACATCAACGTCGATGGTTCGAACGGCGAATCACGCGTAAACGCGGGTGTAGCCCGGGAAGAAAACCCGAATACGGTTCGTAAGACACGGGACGAACTGCAGTCGTCAAAGGCTGACGACCGCGAGATGAGCTGTGGCCAATGTGGCGAATCCGTGGGGAAGGACCACGTGTACTGCCCGAACTGCGGCGAGAAAACCTCCCATCGCGTGTTCTGCGAGTGCGGCGACGAACTCCGCTCCGACTGGGCGTTCTGCCCCGACTGCGGTCGCCGGACGCCCGCAGCCGACGTTCTGGAATGAGCATAACCGGCGATTAAAGCGTCCTATACGGGATATTCAGCCCCGTCTTACAATCGCCGTTACATTTATATTCTATCCCTCTGTGGTGATTATCGCGTAAGACGGTTGTCTTACAGCCACCCGACGGCGGCCCGCATCCCGGCGTCGTCCGTCGGTTTTCGGGTGTAAGACACTCGCACACGAGTGCGGCGCGCCGTCTTACCGGGGGAATGTAAACATGGAGCGTGTGACACTACGAATTCCGAAGCAGCAAATCGAGGAGGTCGAGCGGATGGTCGAGACGGGAGAGTTCCCGAACCGATCCGAAGCCATCCGTTCAGCCGTTCGCGATATGCTCAACGAACAGACTACTGACAAGCGACAGCGCGAATCTACCAGCAAGCGCGGCTGGGCAAAGGTGTAACTATGCAGGATATCGTTCGCGAGGCGATGGAACGGGACGAGGCCGAGCGCAAGACGCAGTCGTCGCTCGACGACAGCGACGACCAGTTCGGTGACCCGCGAATCGTCATCGTCGGCGCCGGTGGTGCTGGCAACAACACCATCAACCGCCTGTACAACATCGGTGTCGAGGGAGCCGACACGGTCGCCATCAACACCGACAAGCAGCACCTGAAGATGATCGAAGCGGACACGAAAATCCTCGTCGGGAAGTCCCTGACGCAGGGTCTCGGCGCCGGTGGTGACCCGTCGATGGGTGAGCGTGCGACCGAGATGGCACAGGGCACGATCAAAGACGTGCTCGGCGACGCCGACCTCGTGTTCGTCACCGCGGGGATGGGTGGTGGCACCGGTACCGGTGCGGCCCCCGTCGTCGCGAAGATCGCAAAGGAGCAGGGCGCAATCGTCGTGGGCATGGTCTCGACCCCGTTCAACGTCGAGCGCGCCCGCACGGTCAAGGCCGAGGAGGGACTCGAAAACCTCCGCAACGAGGCCGACTCCATCATCGTGCTGGACAACAACCGCCTCCTCGATTACGTCCCGAACCTGCCCATCGGCAAGGCGTTCTCGGTCATGGACCAGATTATCGCCGAGACCGTCAAGGGCATCTCGGAGACGATTACCCAACCGTCGCTCATCAACCTCGACTACGCCGACATGTCGACAATCATGAATCAGGGCGGCGTCGCGGTGATGCTCGTTGGCGAGACGCAAGACAAGAACAAGACCCAAGAAGTGGTCAACGACGCGATGAACCACCCGCTTTTGGACGTGGACTACCGCGGTGCGTCCGGCGGTCTCGTCCACATCACGGGCGGCCCCGACCTCACGCTGAAGGAGGCCGAGGGAATCGCGAGCAACATCACCGAACGGCTGGAAGCCGCCGCGAACGTCATCTGGGGCGCTCGCATTCAGGACGAGTACAAGGGGAAAGTCCGCGTCATGGCCATCATGACGGGCGTCCAGTCCGCGCAGGTCCTCGGCCCGACGACGCAGAAGCAGGCCGACAAGTCGCGTCAGAGCATCCAGTCGCGCGAGTCGCAGCAACAACAGCACTCGGGTTCAAGCTCGGAGTTCGATAGCTCGGAACGAGCCCAGACGGCGCAGAGCGGCACGTGGTCCGACGGCGGCCGCGACGAGGTCGAGAAGAACAACGGTCTCGACGTCATCCGGTAACGCCCTGTCTGACCCGCGCGGACGCCGCCGCGCCCGTCGGGTACACTCGTGGGTTCTTTTTCGCTGACGCGGTTCTCCGACCGTGAGCGTCGACGATGGCTCGGTCGGTGTGACCTCACCCGTCGCTGTCTGACTGTCCGACTCGTAAGACACGGCGAGAAATCGGCGTTCCGTACCGCTCAGACCGCTTCTATCGACTCGATGAGCCGGCACTTCCGACAGACGTCGCCGGCGGTCTTCGACCCGCAGCGCTCGCAGTCGTTGAGGTCGACGCGGCCCTCGCCGCGGTACTCGCGGGCGGTCAGTTCGGCTAACTCCTCGTAGCCGGCCATGATGGAGTGGCGGGTGCCGGGGTGGTTCTCTTCGAGTTTCAACAGCAACTGCTGAATCTCGCCGCGGTAGGCCTCCGAGGAGTGGGGGCACTCGGTGATGTGCGCCGGGAGGTCCTTCAGGTGGGCGTAGAGCGCGACTTCCTTTTCGGGCACGTCGCGCAGCGGCTTGGCCCGCGGGATGAACTCCCCGGCGTCGCGGCGCTTTTCGAAGTCGCCGATGCTGGCGTCGAAGTGCTTTGCGACCTGCTTGAGGTCGCCCTCGAAGAAGTTCATGAGCGCCGTCTGCGCCTCGTCGTCGAGGTTGTGGCCCGTGAGCAGTTTGTCCGCCCCGAGCTCGTCGGCGAAGCGTTCGAGCAGGTCGCGGCGGAACACGCCGCAGTAGGCGCAGGCGGCCATGTTCTCGGGGTCCTTTTCGACCACGTCGTCCATCTGGACGCCGAACTCGTCTTCGTAGGTGACCAGTTCGTGGTGGATGTCGAGGTCTTCCGCGAGTTCGACGCAGGCGTCGACGGACTTGTCGCGGTAGCCCTCGATGCCCTCGTGGATGGTGAGGGCGACGAGTTCGATTCGGGGGTCTCGACCGAACGTGTCGTCGAGGATGTGTGTGAGGACGACGCTGTCCTTGCCGCCGGAGAGTCCGATAACCCACGTCTGAGGGTTCTCCGGGCTGGCGTCGCGGGGCAGCATGTTGTCCTCGCGGATGCGGCGGCGCACGCGTTTCTCGACCGAGGCGCAAAAGTGGTCTTCGCAGAGGTGGGCCCCGGAGTAGGCCGCGTGCATCACCGCGTCGCGGCCGCACTTGTCGCACTCCATTGCCGGTCGCTTGCCCGGCGGGAGGGATACGGGTTTCGCCTCGGGGCGGGCGTCGCTCGCTCGACCGGCGACCCGACCGCGCTCGGTCACACCCATCACGCTCGGTCGCAACCGGTTTGACCCTCCGAACCCCACGGACAGTCGATGGACAGAGACGCCGCCCTCGACCGAGTCGACGCCGTCGTCGACGCCGTCGAGTCCGAGACGCTCCCCGTTCCGGTCCGCGAGGTGTGGGTCTACGGCGACGTGGCGCTCGGCCTCGACCCCCTCGACCGACTCGACGTGTACGTGACGAAAGACATCCTCCTCCGCGGCGACCCCGACGCGGCCGAGGCGTTCGAGCGGTCCCACGGCGTGAAGGGCGTCGGCAAGAGCGTCCGCGCCGAGTGGGCGCGCGAGCATCCCGATCTGCTGCGAGCCAACGCGAACGGCTACGCGGCCCCCGAGAAATGCCTCGCCGCTCACCTGCTCCCCGACGACGACGAACCGGTCCACCTCGAAGTGTGCAACGCCTCGTTCGAGGACAACGTCACCCAGCGGCTGAAGGGCGCGGTCGCCCGCGAGGCCTACGAACAGATTCTCGACCCCCGCGGCGTCTGCCTCTACGCCGACGGCCAGCGCTCGCCCGACGCGATGTCGAAACTCCGGAACAGCGAGTTCGCCTTCCCGACGCTCTCGGGCGCGCTGGAGATGCTCGGGCTGGAAGGCGACGAGGCCGAGACGGCCGTCGAGGCGATGCGAGCCTACCGGGCCGAACAGACCGGCACGTCGGTCCGCGGCGACGTGGTCTGAGGGCGGAACCGAGCCGGGCCGACCGGCTACCAGTCGCGGTCGTCGTCGCGGCCGCGGTCGCGGTCGTCGATGCGCTCGGAGCCCCAGCCAGAGCCGTCACCTCGGTCGTTCTCGTCCGGGCGGCGGTCGGTTCCGCGACCGTGTTTTTCGTTGTACCGCATCCCCTCGTCGCGGGCGCGGCGTTCCGCCTCCTCGCGACTCATCGTCGGTAAGTCGCTCGTCTCGCCTTGAATCGCGGCGTAAAGGGCGATTGCGGCACCGATGCTGAGGAGGACGAAGAGGAAGAACACGAGACCACCGGCGGGCATGTGCGTACTCGCGGGCGGGAGGCAGGAAATCGTTTTGGAGGTGGTTTTTTTCACTGGAGTAGTTCAACTACCCAACATGAGCCCTCCACCAAGTGCCGACCGCGACGGCTGTCCGAAGTGCGGCCACTCCGAGACCGAAATCGACTCCATCGCGACCTCGGGGACCGGTCTCTCCAAGATGTTCGACATCCAGAACCGCCAGTTCACCGTCGTCTCGTGTGCGAACTGCGGCTACTCGGAACTCTACCGCGGGCAGTCGAGCGGGAACTTCGTCGACCTGTTCCTCGGCTGAGCGACCACGCTGCGCCGGTTACGATTCCGCGCCGCCGTCCTCGGACATCCATTTTTCGCCCCACTCCGAGATGTCGTCGAACGCCGGTAGCAGCTCTTCGCCCTTCTGCGTGAGCGAGTAGTACACCGCGATTGGACTGCCGTCTTCGACCTCCCGCTCGACGTACCCCAGCTCTTGAAGGTCGTCCAGCACGCGCGAGAGCGTCTGGGAGTTCGCGCCGCTCGCGCGCTTGAGTTCGTTGAACCGGAGGTCGCCCTCGCGCAGCACGTGGATGACCGTCATCCGCCACCGCGAGCCGATTTCTTCGAGCGTCTTGATGACCGGACACTGTTCGTACTTCGTTTCGAGGTTCTGGTGCGGTGACATCGGCGTGACCTACTCACACCGAGGTTCGCTTAGATATAATAAACTCACCCTCGTTGACCAAGTATGACGATGTGACCGCATCGTCGCGGCGAACCGAGCGACGAACACACTCACGACACGACCCACAACACACCATCATGCACGTACTCCTCCTCGGTGCGAGCGGCCGAATCGGCACGCGAATCGCGAACGAACTCCTGAACCGCGGCCACGCGGTGACCGGCGTCTCCCGAAGCGGCGACGTCGACGGCGTCGACGACCCCGACTTCTCGGCGGTCGCCGGCGACGCGACCGACGCCGACCAAATCGCGCGACTCGCCGCGGGCCACGACGCGGTCGCCTCCGCGCTCGGCCCGGGCGACGACGAGTCGCCGGAGGTCCTCGTCGAGATGCTCGACGCCGTCGTCGACGGGATGCGCCGCGCCTCGGTCGACCGCCTCGTCTGGACCGGCGGCGCGGGCATCCTGAACGTCGCCCCCGACACGCGGCTCATCGACTCGCCGGAGTTCCCCGACGAGTGGAAGCCGGTCGCCAGCGCCGCCATCGAGGCGTACGGCCTGCTCGAAGACGCCGACGACCTGCGGTGGACCTACGTCGCGCCCGCGGCGTTCATCGAACCCGGCGAGCGGACCGGCGAGTTCCGGACCGCGCTCGGCGAACTCGTCGCCGACGAAGACGGCGAGAGCCGCATCTCCATGGAGGACTTCGCAATCGCGTTCGCGGACGAACTGGAGAGCGGCGACGCAGTCCACGAACAGCTCGCGGTCGGCTACTGAACAGATAGCTTTTTTCGGCCGTCGAGTCGGGTCGCGTTGAATCGGTCCGGCGGTGACCCGACTACACTCGCCCCGTCGTCACGTCGAACGGGACGACCTCGGCCCGGCGGTACTCCCCGTCCCGAATCTGCTGGACGACTTCGCGCCCCATCTCGCGCCACTCGCGGCGGACGGACTCGTAGGAGTCGTCGTCGAGGCCGCGGCGGAGGTCCGCCTCGTGGCGGTCGAGCCCCTCGCCGGTCGCCTTCTTGGCCGCGCTCCGCACGTCGTGGTCGTCGTACGGCGGCTCGGTCAGCTTCCGGTGGTGGTACCGGCGGGTTCCGACGACCGAGAGGCCGGCGTCGGCGAACAGCCCGCGGACGCGGTCGCCGAGCGCCACGTCGGTCGCCACGCCGTCGCGGAACGCGTCTCTGACGCGGCGGTCGAGCGCGGCCTCGGCCTCGACGGTCGAGTCGACGCCGACGGCGGCGTTGTCGGGTTCGACCGTCGCCACGAGGTCCGACGAGACGCGGGCGAACTCGGAGAGCGCGGCGGTCGGGTCGGGGAGGTTCACGAGGAGCGCCTGACAGACGACCAAATCGAAGCTGTCGGCGGCGAAGGGAAGTCGGGTCGCGTCGCCGGCGACCGCCTCGATTCCGGCGCGGTCGCTGGCGACAGAAAGCAGGTCGGTGTCGGCGTCGACGCCGACGACGCGGGCGTCCGAGGCCTCCGCGAGGACGCGCGTGAACTCGCCGGTCCCGCAGCCCACGTCGAGGATGCGAGCCCGGCCGTCGAGGTCGAGGTCGGCGAGGGCCGCGCGGGAGTCGTCCCACATGCCCGCTCGCGTCCGCCGGAGGTACGATTCCGAGAAACGTCGCACACGCGGTGTCGGGCGCGGCGACCCAAAAAACAGTCGATGCGACGGGTCAGTGACTCCCCGTCCGGTGTCTTACTCCGCGTCGGCGCGGAGTTCGCGGACGCGCTCGATGTTCCACGCGAAGCCCTTGCCGTCCTCGGTGGGCGTCTCCAGGACGAGCGGCACGTCGTTGTCGACGATGGCGTCGTGGTTGATGAACGCGCGCATGCCCGCCTCGCCGATGAGCCCCTCGCCGATGAGGGCGTGTTCGTCCTTGTTCGTCCCGCACTCGTGTTTCGAGTCGTTGAGGTGGACGCACTTGAGGTGCTCCAGACCGACCTCGGCGTCGAGTTCCTCGAACGTCTCTTCGACGCCCGCCGCCGTCGAGAGGTCGTAGCCCGCGGCGAACGCGTGGGCCGTGTCGAGACAGACGTCGAGGTCCTGTTCGGACTCCTCGAGGACGTAGCCGAGGTGGGCGAAGTCGTCGCCCATCTTCGTGCCCGACCCCGCGTCGGACTCGATGAGAACGGTGACGCCGTCGGGGATGTCGAGGTCGTCGAGGACGGAGACGGCGTTGTCGAGGCCCTGCTGTTCGCCCGCGCCGGTGTGGGCACCGAGGTGGACGTTCACGTACTCGATGCCGAGCTTGTCGGCCATATCGACCTCCGTCTGCATCGAGTCCAGCGACTTCTGTCGGAGGCCGTCTTTGGGCGTACAGAGATTGACGAGGTACGACGAGTGGATGACCCACGGCCCCGACAGTTCGTCGGCGGTCTCCTCGCGGAACAGTTCGGCCTCCTCGTCGGAGATGTCGGGGTCGCGCCACACCTGCGGCGAGGTGGTGAAAATCTGCCCGCAGTTGCCGCCGAAGGCGACCTGCCGGAAGACGGCGTTGGCGACGTTACCGTGCGGTGGGGTCTCGTCGTCGGAGGAGACCTTCGAACTGGACATCGAGACGTGTGCGCCGACGTGCATGCAGAGTCCGACGGCGTACCCGAACAAAGGGACTTCGGAGTCGGCGGCGACGGCGACGGGAGCGGTGGCGGCCGGTCAGTCGGACCGCGACCCCGGACGCCGGCGTACCCAGTCGTCAGCGCGGTACTTCTCGTCGACCTTCGCGCGCGCCCGGTCGAGTTCGTCGTCGGTCCACGACCCCTCGTCGGCGTCGACGAACCCCGAGAGCGACTCGGTGAGCGCCGCGACGAACTCCTCGCGGGAGGCGTCGACGAGTTCGTCGATGCCGACGACGCGCTCGCGGAACGCCTCGGGCGTCACGTCGTGGCCGTCGAACACGTCGAGGTGGGTCTCGGCGTCCACCGAGTAGGTGAGCGAGCCGTGCTGGACGACGGCGTCGCGGCGGCGGTACTGGGCGTTGCCCGCGACCTTCCGGCCCGCGGCGACCATGTCGTGGGCGGGGNTAACACGTCGAGGTGGGTCTCGGCGTCCACCGAGTAGGTGAGCGAGCCGTGCTGGACGACGGCGTCGCGGCGGCGGTACTGGGCGTTGCCCGCGACCTTCCGGCCCGCGGCGACCATGTCGTGGGCGGGGTGGAGCGCCCGCAGGTAGCAGGCGGGATGCCAGATGACGGGCACGTCGTCGTCGACGAAGTCCACGTCCACGCCGACCGCGCGAATCGCGTCGAGAATCGGCTCGCACAGGAGGTGATAGCAGTCCATGAGGTCGCCCGGCAGCTCCGATTTCGGCGCGGCGATGGAGTAGGCCACGTCGCCGTGGCGGTCGTGGTAGATGCCGCCGCCTCCCGTCTGTCGGCGGGTCACGTCGATTCCCTCGCGTTCGCAGTAGTCCCAATCGACGGTCTCGGGGTCCTGTCCGTAGCCGAGCGAGAGGCAACTCGGCTCCCACGAGTAGACGCGGACGGTCCGGGGGCCGCCCGCGGCGGCCGTCTCGCCCGCGACCTCGTCGAGCGCCATCTGCATCGGCCCCGGTCGGACCTCCTCGCGAATCACGCGCCACTCGCGGTCGGCAATCGACCCCTGCGAGTCGTTCATACGTCGGCTTCGTCCATCCGGGAGAAAGCGATTTCGACGCTCGGCCGCGAGCCGTCCGGCCTCGTCGCGACGGTCACCGGTCGGGCGGCCGACCGGCGGCGCAGTCGACGCGGCCGGCGCGGCCGACGCGAGCGATTCGATTAAACCGCACCGCGGTGACGTGGAACCATGAAGTTCAACCGCGTCGCCCTCGCCGCGACCGACCCCATCTCGCTGTGTGAGTTCTACGTCGAGACGCTCGGGTTCGCGCCGGTCACCGGGTCACAACGCTCGGCGACCGCTGGAGAGACGACCCTGTGGTTCGAACTCGGCGACACCGACCCCGGCCACCTCGCCTTCACCGTCTCCGCCGCGGTCGACTCCGTGGTCGCGTGGTTAGACGAGCGCGCAGGCGTTGACGTGCTCGACACCGACGAGGGGCCGAGCGTCCGGTTCGACTTCCTCGGCTGCGACTCCGTCTACTTCGAGGACCCAGAGGGCAACGTCATCGAGTACGTCTGCTACGACGGCGACGCCACGGGCGAGTTCGACCCGGCGACCGACCTCCGCGGCGCGACCGAGGTCGGGATGGCGGTCCCGAACGTCGAGGAGTTCGTGGCGTCGATGACCGAGACCCTCGGCATCGAGCCGCTGGAGTCGTTCGAGGGCGGTGACCTCGTGTTCGTCGGCGGCCGAGACGCCCGCTTCGTCGTCTCGCCGGTCGGCCGCGCGTGGTACCCGACCGACAGCGAGGCGACCGTCGGCCCGGTCTCTGCGCAGTGCGACGCCGACGGCGTCTTCGACCCCGAGGGACTTCCGTACCGCGTCAACGTCGAGTGACAACTCGTTTCAGAGAAGCGTTATTACACTCACGAGAGTCAACGAACCGTGAACGTCTCTCGTCTCGTCGGCGCGGGGTCGCTCAGCCTCACCGGGCTGGCCCTGTTCGCCATCGTCTCGAACAGCGTCGCCTCGGTCGCATCCGACCTCGCGGGGCTCGTCGCCGCGGGCTTCGGCCTCCTCATCGCGGTGCTCTTCGTCGCCGTCGGCCCCGTCGTCTACCGAAGCGACCTCAAAACCGTCCATGTCGCCCGCGTCGCCGGCTGGAACCTCCTCGGCGTCGTCGTCACCGTGTTCGTCCTCGCGCTCATCGGGAGCTACCAGCGGGCCGCGGGCGGGACGGTCAGCGAACCGCTTTTCAGCGCCGCCGTGGTCGTCGGCGTGAGCGCCGTCGCGCACGTCCTCATCGGCCTCAACGACGTGCGCCGGATTCGAACCCGCGAGCTGTCCGAACAGTACAGGCGGTCGGCGGTCATCAACCGACTCGTCCGCCACAACCTCCGGCACACCGCGCAGTTGCTCCTCGGCTGGGGCGACCAACTCGCGACCGACGGCGGCGACGACGAGACCGTCCGCATCGGCGAGCGCCTGAAAGCGACCGGCGACGACCTCGGCACGATGAGCGACCAGGTCAAGACCGTCACCCAACTCGTCGACAGCGAACCCGAGGGCGAGACGGTCGACCTCAGCGCGCTCCTCGAATCGCTCGTCGACGACCGCTCGGCGGCCACCCCGGAGGCGACCATCACCGTCAGCGGCGACGGCCCCGCGACAGTCGTCGGCGGGAAGAAGCTGAAAATCGCCTTCCGCGAGGTCGTCGAGAACGCGCTCGAACACGCCGGCCCGGCTCCGACGGTCGAACTCGCGTACGAACGCGTCGGAAGCGAGGTCGTCGTGCGCGTGACCGACGACGGACCGGGCATCCCCGACCACCAGCGCGAACTCATCGAGCAGAACGTCGAAGAGAGCGACCTCGCCCACGGCAACGGGCTGGGCCTCTGGCTCTCGAAGTGGATCGTGGAGGCCTACGGCGGCGAACTCCGACTCCCGCCGACCGAAGAGGGCGAGGGTGCGGTCGTCGAGTTCCACCTCGACGCGGCCTGAGTCCACAGCCTCGGAGGCGGGGAGATAGTGATTTTCGCGCGGTTTCGCCGATTGAACCGGGCGCTCGGAGACGTACTCCCAATCAGGAGCGCGTTTCTGGGATAGGAGCCGACCGGTTATACCCACCGAGCGGAATTATCCAATAATGCGCGAGGTCGTGTTTACCATCGAGTACGAGCGAGGGGTCGACCCACTGATGGACGTCTTCATCGAGTCTCCCGATTTGTACGCGCGGTCGATGCAGGTGCAAGCGACCAGCGAGGCGGTATGGGGCATCGAGAAGCTCGTCGGCACACCGTCCGTCCTCGACGAGTACGACGAGCGCCTCGAACGGGTCGCCCAAGAGTCGAGTTTGGTCGGGATGTGCGGCGCACCGGTCACCGAGTACAGGTACGAGATGCTCTCGTCGAACCCGGAATCGCGGAAAATCTACTCGCTCCAGCGGGAAGGTGACGGCCCGCGGTCACTCCCGATCGCCGCCGCGAACCACCTCGGTGAGGGAGTGATAATGCGGTCGGAACGCCACGGCGACCAGTTCCGCTGGCACCTCCTCGTCGACGGCTCGCTCGGAACCTTACACGACGACGTTCGAGCGAATCTCCGCGACGGACTTTCGCTGACGGTCGAACGACTCGGTGAACCCCCCTGTCTGCTCGAAGATGGACGGACACAGCACGACCTTACGACAGCGCAAAAGACAGCACTGGAAGCCGCGCTCACTCGCGGCTACTACGAAGAACCTCGGAAGGCCTCGGTTAGCGAGATCGCCGAGGAGATCGACGTGCCGAGCTCCACGCTCCAGTACCGACTCAACCGAGCCGAGGCGTGGCTTGCCGAACAGTTCGCCGCCGACTCGATGACCGTCGATATCGACACGTCCCTCGACCTCGGGGACGTTGAGTTCATCGAGTAGTTGCCACCACGCCCGAATCGAGGGAGTTGGAATATTTCAGAACAAATCGTAACCGGTCAACTCCCCAAGCGAGGTGCGTATGACAAACGACTCCGAGATTCGCGTACGACTCGTGCGAAACGCGACGGTGCTTGCGACGGTCGATGACACCACGTTCCTCGTTGACCCCATGTTCACGCCGCAGGGCGAGATGCCGACGGTGACGGACAATCCGGCGGTGCCCGAGTTCCTCACGACGGCGAACCAGAAGCGAAATCCGTTGGTGCCGCTCCCGGACGTCGAACTCGACTACGACGCCGTGGTCGTCACGCATCGTCACCCCGACCACTGGGACGAGGCAGCCAGAGAGAAACTCGATGCGGACGTGCCGCTGTTCTGCCAACCCGAGGACGCAGGCGCGTTCAGCGACGAGGGCTTCACCGACGTGCGACCCGTCGAGGACGAGACGTCGTTCGACGGGGTGACGATCCACCGGACGCCGGGACAGCACGGCCACGGCGAACTCGCCGAGGGGATGGGCCCTGTCTCCGGGTTCGCCTTCGAGGGCGAGAAGTCGCTGTACATCGCCGGGGACACCATCTGGTACGACCCAGTAGCGGAAACGCTCGACCGGTTCGAACCTGAGATGGTCGTCCTCAACGGTGGGGAAGCACAGTTCGACCAGGGCGAACCAATCACGATGGGCGTCGAAGACATCGCGGCCGTCCGGGAGGCCACGGATGCGACCGTGGCAGTTGTCCATATGGAAGCCATCAACCACTGTCTGCTCTCCCGTGAGGAACTGCGAGCGGAGACCGAGAACGTCCTCGTCCCCGAAGACGGTGAGCAGGTATCTCTGTAACGGCAGTTCCACGGGGCGACTACGGTACGAA
Source organism: Haloferax gibbonsii ATCC 33959 (assembly GCF_000336775.1). GTDB lineage: Archaea > Halobacteriota > Halobacteria > Halobacteriales > Haloferacaceae > Haloferax > Haloferax gibbonsii. The sequence goes on from NZ_AOLJ01000011.1 coordinate 391,810, forward strand.
CGGTAGGTAGGCACTGTGCGTAGCAACTCTTTCGGTCAGTTCTGACGGGGACGCCGACCCCCACACCACCCTCCGAAACTGCGTGAGTCGTCACGCCCGATTTCGTATCGTCACATGCAATTTATCATGGGCGACATTCGCCGACTCGCGGGCCTTTTACGCCTCGCCGACGGACGGACGTGCATGGTACGGAACGTCGCCGGCGTCATGGCCGAACTCGAGCCCGAGGACTTCTACCTCCTCTCGGGCGTCGAGCAGGGCATGCGCTTCAGCGAGTGGGTCAACCGGGAGAAGCTCCCGAAGAACTCGGGGCTGACCGCCGAAGAGGTCGACTACCGCATCGACCGCTGTATGACCCGCGAGCTCATCGAGCGCAAGACCATCCAGTACGAGGGGTACAAGCTCACGGTCGAGGGGTACGACGCGCTCGCCCTCCGGACGTTCGCCCAACGAGACACCATTCAGGGGTTCGGCGCGCCCCTCGGCGTCGGCAAGGAAAGCGACGTGTTCGAGGTGCAGTCGTTCAAGCCGCTCGCGCTCAAGTTCCACCGCGAGGGGTACACCAACTTCCGCGAGGTGCGCCGCGAGCGCGACTACACCTCCGAGAACCACCACGTCTCGTGGCTCTACACCGCCCGCAAGGCGGCCGAACGCGAGTACGAGGCGCTCGAAACCCTCTTTCCGCAGGTGTCGGTCCCGCGCCCCGTCGACCACAACCGCCACGCGATCATCATGGCGAAACTCGACGGCGTCGAACTCGCCAAGGCGAAGCTCGAATCCGAGCAGGTGACGGGCGTCCTCGACCTGATTCTCTCCGAGATGGCCGAGGCCTACGAGGCCGGCTACGTCCACGCCGACATGTCCGAGTACAACGTCGCGGTCGGCGAGCGCGGCATCACGGTCTTCGACTGGCCGCAGGCCGTCCCGACCGACCACGACAACGCCCGCGAACTCCTCGCGCGCGACGCGAAGAACATCGTCGGCTACTTCCGCCGCAAGTACCCCGCCGAGATGCCCGATGACGTGGATATCGACGCCCTATCGGCCGCCATCGCCGAAAACGAGTTCGAGAGCGTCACCACCCACGCCTGACGGCCTTTCGCTCGGCGACTCCGCGTGTCACCCGTTGCGAGCGTCAGCTACCGCTCTCGCTCGCCGAGGGGCCACTCGACGAGAGAATAAATCACATACCGCGATATGAAATCCCGAATCCGGCGTCTCAGTCCCGGAAATCGTCCGGGACCGACCCGATGAGCAAGGAGTCTTCGACGAGCGCATCCGTTCCCCGCCTGATTCGCTCGGAGAGCGACTGGTGAGAGACGCCCATCTTGTCGGCCAGTTCGGAGAGCGAGATTCGCCGGGGCACTTCGAAGTAGCCCTCTCGGGCCGCCGTCACGAGCGCCTCGAACTGGCTTTCGGTGAGACCGTACCGTCCGGCCGGTTCGGCGTCCATCTCTCGAATCGACTCGATTTCGAATCGCAGTCCGTGTTCCTCCGCGAAGTCGTGCGTCCGCGCGAAGTCGTCGCGAGCCGGGTAGAGTACGCGGAACTGCCACTCGTCGCCCCAACCGTACGCGTCGAGAATCGTCGCGTGAGAGTTCGTTATCATCTGCAGGAGCAGGTGAACGTGGTCGACCCACGCCATCCGGTAGAGATATTCGTCGTCGAACTCCGAGAGACAGGTGACTTCGTCGACCGACGGGTCTTCTCGCAGGGCGTCGTCGATGTCCGAGCGGTCGGCGTGACGAATCCACACGAGGGGCATCACGGTGTGTTCACCGCTCTCGATGATACGCTCGCACTCGATTTCGACGCCCGGAAGTGCGGAGAGCGTGTGACCTAACGCGAATTCTTCGGACGGAATCGCGCCCCGTACGATAGTTGCCATGGCGGTGGATAGGCGAGCGTGGTACATTTGTCTGCGGGCGGCCCGGGGCACACGCAGGCCCGCCGGTTACACTGCTTCGGATGCTCGTTCAGAACGTGATTGGACGCCAACTGCTGGATTCGAAGTGGACGAGAACGCTGAGCGTGTTGACCTCGGCCGTCGCGGGGTTCAGGGCGCTGGCGAAGGGCCGAACCAAACAGGGAGTGCTGTTTCTGGCTGCCGGAGCGCTCTCGCTCCGGTGGAGTAGCGCCGGATTCGCGGCGCAACTCGCCGCCGAAGCGTTGAACCGTCGCTAACTCGGGGGTCGGCGTCGGCGAATCAGGCCCCCGCGACGGACCGAACCTTGCCAATGCAGGGGCCGACCTCATTGTGTGCGGGTGGCAATCACGAACGCGATGAGACACACAGTTCACGCCGATGAGACCGGGGACGCTCGCGCTCCGAAGCCGCCGAAACCCGTCGCACACGTGCGGGAGGTGAAACGCGGGGGCACGCGGCCCACCGCCGGACGATGACGCTCTCGGCGCTCGGAGTCGCCGCGCTCACGCCGCTGCAGGGCGGCGGCGGGTTCCTCTACTACGCCGTCGTGTTCCTCGTCTTGGCCCTCGTCGCCGGGCTCGCCGGCTTCCGTGGAATCGCGGGGCTCTCGATGAAAGTCGCGCGCATCCTCGTCGTCATCTTCCTCGTGCTGGCCGTCGTCACGTTCCTCCTATGACATCCTCCCCGGCGCGAACGCCGGGGTTTCCTCTCGCTGGGGGTATCGCTTACCAACCCACGGAGGCAACTTGCGGGTTCGTGCGCTCCTCGTTGGAACAAGAGCGTGGTGACTCTGACCAGTCGTGGTCGTTCCACTTGAGGCACACGGGCCGTGCCATCGGCCGTGCTACGTCGGTCTGCCGTTGACGAGACACACCGTGTCTCGTTCGCCAATCAGAACGTTCTGAGTTCTGATGACGTCTCAGGAACGTTTCGGACGCTGTGAGGTCTGCGTGGCCCTCGAAACCGCACGGGCACGTCAGCGTGTCGCGGTGGCGTGTCGTCCGATCTGTTGAACCGCAGTTCGGACACTCTTGAGAGGTCCATGCTTCCGAACGAACCTCCACCGAGATACCATACTCCTCGGCGGTACAGGCGAGGCGGTTGATGAACGCGCGGAACGCCCAGAAGTTGTGCGTCTTGGCGTTCGTCTCCACCGACCAGTGCGTATCGAGTACGTCCGTCAACGTCCCGACGTACACCGTCGAAACGCCTTCGCCGTGCAACCTTTCGATGAGGTCACGGACAAGTTGCTCCACGCGGCGAAGGATTTGGATACCCCGGACTGAGCATTGTCGGCGGTTGTGTCCCTGTTGTCGGATTCACGCCCGCCGTGAACGGCGGGACTCTCTCCTCGATTCAGGTAGGGGACGCTGAACGCTTTTTCGCGGCGACGCGCCACCGTCAGCCTCGCTCGTCACCCGTCGTCTCGTCACCCGCCGTCTCGTCGCCGGGGTACCAGTCGGCGTCGGCATCGACCCGGTTCGCCAGCACCGCGTTGACGACGACGCCGACGAGTAGGGCCAGCGAGCCGACGTACAGCCACGTCAGGATGAGCAAGACCCCGCCCGCGGCACCGTAGAGTTCGATGCTCTGAGAGACGCCGAAGTAGAGGCGGAGCGCCTGGAGCGACGCCGTCCACCCGAGCGCCGCGAGCGCCGCCCCCGGGACCGGTTCCAGTGGAGAGACGTCGACGCCCGGAAACAGCGCGTACATCGGAACGAAAAGCACGGTGAGCAGCGCCCACAGGAGAACCGGCGCGACGACCGACCACAGCAGTTGTGTCACGCGGAAGGAGACGACGAGACCGGCGGCGGCGATGACGCCGACGCCGACCGCGACCGTCGCCATGACGAGGACGCTGTTGAGGAATCGCCTGAGCGCCGAGACCTCTTTCCGCGTGCCGTACACCTCGCTGAAGACGCTGTCCATCCCGCGAAACAGCCGGAGCGAACTCCAGAGAAAGATACCGAGGGCGAGCGCCGCGGCGCGTACTCGCCCGGCCGAGTTCCCGCTCACCGCTCTGAGCGTCGATTCGAACTGCGAGAGGTCGACGCCGACGAGCAGTTCGAACGTGGGGAGCAAGGCTTCGACGCGGCCGTACGTCGTGACGAGGACGAAAAGCAGGAGCGTCAGCGGGACGAGCGAGTTGAACGCGTAGTACGCGAGACTCGCGGCCGTCACCGTGACGTTCTTCTCGCGGATGACGGCGAGCGTCCGCGCGGCGAGGCGGCGGGCTCCGTCGCGGTCCATGAGCGTCCAACGCGAGGCCCACGTAATAATTCGGTGGCGGGTCCGCGAACGTACCACGCGGGCGGCGATGCGGGCGGTCTCGAAGGAACAGGAACGGGGTCAGGCAGGCTACTCGGTCGCGGTGAACTCGACCGCGTCGGCCTCGAAGTCCTCGACGAACGCGCCCTGTCCGCCGATGCTGTAGGTCCCCTCGTCCGTCTCGACGACGAAGGCGTTCTCGACCGGGAAGGAGTTGTTCGCGGGTTCGAGGAGCCCCTGCCGGATGTCGACCACGCGGCCGTGGAGTTCGGTCGGGCCGTCGGTGTGGACCATCCGCCCGCTGACGGTCACGTCGAGGTCGATGCCCGCGCGCTCGCAGAGCGCCGCCTGCAGGACGGCGTGGCGGAAGTTGTGGTACGTCGCCGGGAGCGGGTCGGGGTCTGTCGTGTACGCCTCGGCGGCCATCGGCCAGTAGTTCCCGAAGAAGGAGCCGACGATGACCGGGCCGAGGTGCGGTTGGGCGAAGACGATGGCCTGCGACTCGGAGTTCGACCGGGCGACCATCTCGCCGGGGGAGATGAGCCCCGTTCGCGAGTCGACGGTGAGCATCGTGGGCATGAGTTCGTGCCAGACGCGCACCAGCGAGGCCACGCCGTCGAGCGCGAGGTCGTCGTGCGGTTCGACGCCGCTGACGACGAGCGAGACGAGCACGCCGCGCTCGCGGGCCGCCCGAAGCTCGTCTTCGACCTCGTCGAGCACGTCGTAGGGGAGCGACAGCGTGATTTCGGACTCGGCGCGGCCGACGAGTTCGGCGATGCGCTTGAGCACCGTCACGCGGGACTTGATGACCTCGAAGCGCTCTTGGTCGCGGGCGGTGGCCGTGTAGCGTTCCTCCAGCGCGGGGCGCATGGACTCGACGCTCTCGGAGAGCGACTCGATGACCTCCATCGGCGGGAGGGGCCGAATCGTCGTCGGCACGACGTGGTCGTTGACCTCCACGAACCCGCGCGATTCCAGTTCCTTGCTCACGCTGTAGACGTAGCGCTTGGAGACGCCCGCCGCGTCGGCAATCTGGCTCGCCTTCGCCTCCCCGAGTTCGAGCAGCGTCAGGTACGTGTCGACGACCTTCTCTGAGAGCCCGAACTGCTCGAGGAGGTCGGCGAGTTCCCGGTCGTCCATGGTCGGACTGTCATCGACCATGATACTTAATGGCTCGAATCGCCGGCGGCTCGGAGCACGGCCGCGTCGGCGACGGTGACGCGAGCGCGCCCGTCGCCCCCGGCCGCGCCGCCAGCGTCGACTCGCTCGCCCGTCAGGAGGTCGGTTCCTTCGACTTCCGCGCCGAGTTCCACAGTCGTCGGCTCCCCGTCGAAGTTCAGGACGACGACGAGCCGGTCGGTGCCGTCGTCGCGGGCGAACGCGACCACGCGGTCGGACTCGACGCCGCCGTTTCCGGCGGGAGCGACGCTGGCGGGGACGAGTTCGACGTCGCCGACGCGGAGGACTTCGTGGGCGTCGCGGAGACGGGAGAGCCGCCGGTGGAACTCCACGAGGTCGGTGTCGGCGTCGTACCAGCGCATCGTCCCGCGCTGGGCTTCGACGCCGGTCTCTTGGCCGTAGTAAATCATCGGCGCGCCGGGGAGCGTGAACGTCGCGGCCGCGGCCGCCCGGAGCGCGTCCTCACCGACTTCGCTCCGGTAGCGCTCCTCGTCGTGGTTCTCGATGTACCGGAGTTGCACGGCGTCGTCGGGGAAGCCGTGCCAGCGGGCGTCTGCGACCGCGTCGAGGACGGCCGTCGCCGGTTTCTCGCCCGCGCCGACGTCGCGGAGCGACCCGTACAGCGTCGTGTCGTAGTGGGCGTCGAACTCGGTCTCGTGGTACGCGGGGTCCCGCGGGATGGTCTCGTCGAGGAGCAGGAAGTCGGGGTCGTCGGCCTTCACCCGCTCGCGGACCTCCTTCCAGAAGCCGTGGGGGACGCCCCACGCGACGTCGCAGCGGAAGCCGTCGACGACCGCCGCCCACTCGGAGACCACGTCGAGCATCCACGACCGGACCGCGGGCGAGTCGTAGTTGAGGTTCGGGATGCGCGTCCAGTTGAAGTAGTGTTCCGCCGCGCCGGGGCCGCCCCAGTCGACCTCGGAGGGGTCCTCGCGCTCGGGGACGCGGGCGTAGTGGTCCTCGTAGCCGGGGACGCCGGTCGAGTGGAACTGGAAGGCCGGGTGGTCCCGCGACGTGTGGTTGATGACGAGGTCGAAGACGACGCGGATGCCGGCGTCGTGACAGCGGTCGGCGAGCGCCTCGAAGTCGTCGCGCGTGCCGAGGTCCGAGGCGGTCTCGAAGTAGTCGGTGACGTGGTAGCCGTGGGCCGTGTGGCTCTCCAGTATCGGCGTGAGCCACAGGCAGTCGACGCCGAGCGATTCGAGGTAGGGAACCCGCCGGGCGAGTTCGTCGAACGTCGGGTCGGGCGTCTCGCCGACGAACGACCGGACGAACACCTCGTAGACGGTCGCGTGATGCGCCCACTCGGGCGCGTCGCCGGGACGCGAGACGGCGAGGCCGGCGAGGCCGGAACCGGTTTCGTCACCCGTACCTCCGGACTCCACGACCAGCGTGTCGAGAACCGAGTGCCGGACGGACGACTCGCCCGACTCGGTCGTCGTCTGGACCGCGACGGCGTGGACGCGGACCGGCTCCGACGAGTCGAACTCGCGGAGCGTTTCGACCGGGACGCGCAGGTGGTCGCCATCGACCTCGCAGTCGCCCGGTTCGAGCGCGTCGCGGCCGTCGAACAGGAACTCGACCGAGAGAGTCGCCTCCTCGGCGTCGGGCGCGGATTCCGCGTCCGCGACGACGACCAGTTCGTCGCTGTTCTCCTGCCCGACTCGCGCGTCGAGTCGAACCCGCGGGCGGCCCGGTCCGGGAACCTCGACTTCGCCGCGGACCTGCTCCGCGAGGTCGTCGTGCGGGGCGAACCCGAACGGGTGCGTTCCCGGCGGAAGGTCCACGTCGAGGGCGTAGTCGTCGCCGACGCGGCGCGGGCGGTCGCGGCCGACGAGGCGGTCGTTGAACGGCCCGATGACGGACACCTCGTCGGGCGACGCGGGTTCGAGGTCGGCCGCGGGGACCGCCATCGTCGCCGGGCGGCGGTCGTCGGGGAAGGCGCGAACGGTCTGTTCGTGGCGGCCGTCGAGCGCGTCGAGTTCGAGACGGTACGTGCCGGGAACGTCGGGGGCGAGGTGGGCGACCGGCCCGGAGCCGACCGCGACGGCGCTCTCTTCGGGCGCGTCGAGCACGCGCCAGCGGTACGTTGCGTCTCGTTCCGGGGCTCTCGGGGCGAGTTCGACGGGGCGGCCGACCGTCGTGACTCGCGGCGGACCGGGGTGATGCATACCACCTCTCCGGGGAGGGGGGCCCTTACCGTTTCGAAACGGCATGAAAGTTTGAAGGAACATTACACCAAGATTATTATCTGCGGGGGTCCCACGACTCAGCAATGCAACTACGCGACGCGCTGGCCGACTACAAGCGGCACGCAGACCACCCGACTCGGTTCCCGGGCGAGCGACGGACGACGAGCGGCCTGTTTTCGGGCCTCGGAAGCCGGTTAGTCCACGTCGAGACCGACGGCTCGCTCCGCGACTTCGGCTACCCGCTGTCCGGGCTCTGGGGGGTCGAGCGCTCCCGGTTCGGCGTCCGCCCCGTCGGCGACGAATCCGGCGTCCACTGGTTCGACGAGGGCGCGAGCCAGTCGTACGCGGGCGACGGCGCGCTCGTCGTCACCGAACACGAGACGCCCCACGGCGGCGTGACGCAGTACGACCTCGCGGTCGGCGACGGCCACGTCAGCCGGTTCGAGACCGACGCCGACGTGGAACTCGTCGCCTTCGTCCACTTCCAGCCGGACGGCCGCGACACGCTCGTCGGGCAACTGACCCACGGCGACGCCGTCGAGGCCTACCACGCCGAGGAACACGACTTCCTCGCGTCGTCGCCGGCGTTCGAACACGTCGAGGGGCGCGTGCCCGAGGGCTTCGACGAACTGCTCTCGGAGGGCGAGGTCGAACTGCCGCGCCCCCGCACCGACGACTGCTACGAGGAGGGCCAACTGAGCGGCGCGGTCGTCGGGACCGTCCCGTTCGAGGCGGGCGCGGCCGCCGTCGGCCACCTGCTCACCGACGACACCGAGACGAGCCGGGAGGACGCGCTGGACCGCGTTCGCGACCTCGTCGCCCGCGACCTCGACGACCTCCGCGAGCGCACCGCGGGACAGGTCGAAGGCGCGGTTCCCGACCACCGCGAATCGGCCGCGATGCGCGCTGACATCCGCGTACTCTCGCTTCTGTCCGGGGCGCTCGGCCTCCGCATCGCCGGTCCCGACTTCGACCCCTACTACGCCTACTCGGGCGGCTACGGCTACACGTGGTTCCGCGACGACGCCGAAATCTCGACGTTCCTCTTCGAGTCCGACGAGCGGCTCGACCTCGGCCTCGACGCGTGGCACGAGCGGAGCGCCCGCGCCTACTGCCGAACCCAGCGCGAGGACGGCTCGTGGCCCCACCGCGTCTGGCCCTTCGACGGCTCGCTCGCGCCCGGCTGGGCGAACGCGCGCCTCGAATCCGGCGACGACGCGGACTATCAGGCCGACCAGACCGGGAGCGTCATCGCCTTCCTCGCGGCCTACCACGACCGCTGTGCCGACGACGACCTCCGCGCCGACATCGAGGAGACGCTGGCGAGCGCGCTCGACAGCCTCGACGACACCCTCGGCGACGACGGCCTCCCCGTCGACTGCCAGAACGCGTGGGAGAACATGACCGGCCGGTTCAGCCACACCGCGGCGACGTTCCTCGAAGCCTACGCCGAACTCGCGCTGTCTGACCTCGACTCGGCGCTGACCGACCGGGCCGCAGAGCGCGCCCGCGAGGTGTACGAGGGCATCGACCACCTCTGGAGCGAGGGCCGCGGCTGTTACGCCCTCCGCGTCGCCGACGGCGAACTCGACGACCGCTACGACTCCGCCGCGCTCGCGCTCGCGTCGGCCCACCGGACCTACGACCGACTCGACGGCGTTGACGACGACCGGCTGGACCGGCTCGTCCGCCACGTCGAGTCCGTCTTCGACGGCCTCTGGCACGACCCCGACGACAGCGACGTGAAGGGACTCGTCCGCTTCGAGGGCGACGACTGGCGGATGCGCGAGCAGTCCTCCGAGAAGATTTGGACCGTCTCGACCGCGTGGGGCGCGAACGCCGGCGTCGAGCTCGCCGCCCTGCTGGCCGAACACGGCGACGACCGGGCCGGGGAGTTCGCCGACGAGGGCCGGGCGCTCCTTGACCTCGTCCTCCCCGACGGCCCGCTGTGCACCGACGAGGGCTACCTCGCGGAGCAGTTCTTCGACGACGGCACGCCCGACAGCGCGACGCCGCTCGGCTGGCCGCACGCGCTCCGGCTGGCGACGCTGGCGACGCTCGACGCCGACGACGCCTTCGACGGGGAGTAAGTCGGCGGCGACGCGGCTGTCGAACAGCGAGGGACCGCCGCGAGAAAACAGCGAACTACTTCTTCACGACTGCTGCGTCGGGGCCGCGCGCCGCTTGGACTCGCGGTAGAGGAGCGACTCGCCGGTCCGCGGGTGGAAGACGTGGAGGTCCGACTCGTCGAAGGTGACGCCGACCGTCTCGCCCGTCTCGGGTTCGACGTCCGAGTCGACGCGGGCGATGAAGTCGGGGCCGATGTCGAGGTGGAGGTAGTTGTCCGAGCCGATGGGCTCGACGACGCCGACCGTCGAGTCGACGACGTTCTCGCCGGACGAGGCCGTCACCACGTCCTCCGGGCGGACGCCGACTCGGAGGTCGGTCGCGTCGGTGGCCTCGCGGAGCGTCGCCGAGAACGATTCGGACAGGCGGTAGGAGAACGCCCCGTCGCCGACGAGGACGAGGCGGTCGCCCTCGCGTTCGACCGACACGTCGAGGAAGTTCATCGAGGGCGAGCCGACGAAGCCGCCGACGAACTCGTTGGCGGGGTTCTCGTACACGTCCTTCGGGCGGCCGACCTGCTGGAGTTTCCCGTCGTTGAGGATGACGATTTTGTCGCCCATCGTCATCGCCTCCTCCTGGTCGTGGGTGACGTACAGCGAGGTGATGCCGAGCTCGTTCTGGAGGCGCTGAATCTCGGTCCGCATCGTGGTGCGGAGCTTCGCGTCGAGGTTCGAAAGCGGCTCGTCGAACAGGAACACGTCGGGTTCGCGGACGATGGCGCGGCCGAGCGCGACGCGCTGTTTCTGCCCGCCGGAAAGCTCGTCGGGCTTGTCGTCGAGGAGGTCCTCGATGCCCATCATCGACGCCGTCTCGCGGACGCGCTCGCGACGCTCGTCCTTCGAGAGGTCGGTGCTCATCCGCAGGCCGAACGCCATGTTCTGCATGACGGTCTTGTGCGGGTACAGCGCGTAGTTCTGGAACACCATCGCCACGTCGCGCTTGCGGGCGTGCTGGTCCGTGACGTCCTCGTCGCCGATTCGAATCGTGCCGCCGGAGGGCGATTCCAGCCCCGCGACCATGCGGAGCGTCGTCGACTTCCCGCAACCCGAGGGGCCGACGACGGTGATGAACTCGCCGTCCTCGACGTCGAGCGAGAGGTCCTCGACGGCGACGACGCGACCCCGGTCGTACTCCTTGCGAAGCGCTTCGAGCGTGAGACGTGCCATTACTCCCTGTCTAGCCCCATCGTCCATAACCGTTTTCCTATTTTCTGAATTTGTGATGCAATAGTTCGTATTATATTTATCGCTTGTTTTCGGCTTACTGAAAGCCTCTACACCACATATCGCGAATCGAACCCGACCATCGGAGTGGCAATTTTCTCCGCGAATGCGGCCGTCATTCCGAACTATTAAATATATGAACACATAGTTCATCATAGATTCGTTATGCCAATGAACCGCCGCACAATCCTGAAGCAACTGGCAGGCACGACGGCCGTCGGCGCACTCGCAGGGTGCGTGGGCGTGTCGGAGACCGATTCGACGCAGACGCCCGAACAGAGCGGTGCGGAGGGCGACGACGGTGGCGAAGAGACCACCGCGGGAGCGGAGACCGAGTCCGCGGGCCCGAGCGGGACGTTCACGCTCTGGCATCAGCGCGCGGAAGCCGAGAAGAAGGCGCTCGAAGCCAACGCCGAGACGTTCACCTCGGAGACGGACCACACGGCCAAGCCCGCCGAAATCGCCGACCTCCGGAAGAAGACCACCTCCGCCATCCCGGCCGGACAGGGCGCGGGCATGTTCGACTGGGCCCACGACTGGACCGGCGAGTACTACCAGAACGGCTTCCTCTCGGACCAGAGCGACCAGCTGGACGTGGACCTCTCGGTCTACACCCGCCCCGCGCAGGAGGCGGTCCAGTTCGACGGCGCGACCGTCGCGCTCCCCTACGCGGCCGAGACCGTCGGCCTCATCTACAACAAGGAGATGGTGGACGAAGCGCCCGAGACCATCGCCGACATGACGGCCATCATGGAGGAGTACCACGACCCCGAAAACGGGATGTACGGCCTCAGCTACCCGCTGAACGCCTACTTCATGAGCGCGTGGGCTCACGCCTTCGGCGGCTACTACTTCGACGAGTCGAACGTCGAACTCGGCCTGTCGAACGAGGCGACCCTCGACGGGTTCCAGTTCATCCTCGACAACTTCGTCCCGTACCAGCCCAAGGACACGGGCTACGACCCGCAGGCGGCCGTCTTCCTCGAAGGCAACGCGCCCTTCGCCATCAACGGGCCGTGGTTCCTCGGCGACGTTCGCTCCAACGACATCGACGCCGGCATCGCCCGGCTCCCCTCGCCCGAGGGCGACGCCGAGCCCAAGCCGTACACGACGGTCAAGCAGCTCTACTTCACGTCGACGCTGGAGGGCGACGAGGCGACGGCGGCCGCGTCCCGCGCGTTCGCCGAGTGGTACACCACGAACACCGACGTGCTCTCGGCGAACGCCGAGGAGTTCGGCTACATCCCGGTCCACAAGGAACTCGCTTCGAGCAGCGACCTCCCCGAGGCCGTCAAGGGCTTCTCGGAGTCCGTCTCGCTCGGCACGCCCATCCCGACGCACCCGAACATGGGCGACGTGTGGGGGCCGCTCGAAGACGCCTTCAACAGCGTGAAAAACGGCGACGCGGAGCTCGAACCCGCGTTCACGAAGGCCGAAGAAAACATCCGGTCTAACTGGGAGTAAGGACGATGAGCGTCGTCGACAGCGCCGTCGAGCGCGTCGCGGACAGCCCGGTCGTGAGCAAGGACGACCTGCCCTTGCTGTTGGTACTGCCGGGGCTGTTCGTCTTCCTCGCGTTCATGCTCTTTCCCGTCCTGTACCTGGTGTATCTCTCGTTCACCAACGCGGAGCCGGCCACGCTGTTCCAGGGCAAAGAGCAATGGGTCGGCCTCGCCAACTACGCGACGGTCCTCTCGGACGGCCAGTTCTGGAACTCGATGGGCGTGACGTGGCTGTTCGTCGCCACGTCGGTCGCGCTCAAGGTGCTCGTCGGCCTCGGCATCGGGCTCGTGGTGACGGGCAACCGCGTCCGCGGCAAGCGGTTCATGCGGGCGCTCATCATCATCCCGCTGGGCCTGCCGGGAATCTTCACCATCACCATCTGGCGCGGCATCTTCAGCTCCGCCGAGTTCGGCCTCGCCAACCAGTTCCTCCGGATGGCCGGCCTCGACTCCATCGCCTGGCTCTCCGAGCGCTGGATGGCCTTTCTCGCCTACAACGTCACCGAGGCGTGGCTGGCGTACCCGTTCATGGTCATCATCACCGTGAGCGCCCTGCAGGACGTCTCCGAGGAGCTCCACGAGGCGGCGATGATAGACGGCGCGGGATTCTTCGCCCGCTTCCTGCACGTGACGCTTCCCTCTATCAAGCGCCCCGTGCTGTTCGCCTCGATTCTCACGGCCGCGGCGTCGTTCCAGCAGTTCCTCATCCCGTACGTGTTCAATCAGGGCGGGCCGTCGCGGACGAACGAACTGCTCATCGTCTACGGCTACCGCGAGGCGTTCCGCTTCCAGAAGTACGGTGAGGGCGCGGCCATCATGCTGGTCGCCGTGGCCGTCATCGGCGTCTTCATGATGCTGAACGTCAAGAAGGGACAGCTCGCCGAGGGGGTGGACGACGCATGAGCGCCATCTCCGACATCGCGGCCGAGCTCGCCGACGACGCGCGGACCGCCGCGATGGCCCCCGTCGAGTCGGTCAAGGACGCCAGGTACACCCTCGAAGGCATCCGCGAGGGGCGCGTCAGCCCCGCAACGGTGCTGAAGACCGCCGGCATAACCCTCGGTGCCGCGGTCGTCGTCGCGCTCCTGTTGTTCCCGCTGTACTGGGTCGCCGTCGGGGCCTTCTCGGGCACCGGCGCGTCGCTGTACTCGTCGAGCGGGATTCGCCTGTGGCCGGCCGACCCGACCATCGAGCCGTTCCTGTGGGTCATCGGCGACCTCATCGTCCCGAGCTACCGCATCAGCCTCGGCCTCGGCGGCTACGAGGTGTTCCTGCAGACGCCCGAACTGACGTTCCTCGACGTGTCGCAGTACGGGGTCACGGAGACCTCCGAGTTCAAGCGGTTCTTCGCGAACAGCCTCACCGTGGCGATTCCGACGGTGATACTGGCGATGTGTCTCATCGTCCCCAGCGCCTACGCGCTGTCGCGCCGGCAGTTCATCGGGCGCTCGAAGGTGCTGTACGGCTACGTGCTGTTCACGCAAATCGGCGGCGGCCTCGGCGTCGCGCTCCTCATCGCGCTGTACGCCCTGTTCGTCCAGTTCGGCTTCAACGACAGCAAGCTCGCGCTGTCGGCGTACTACGCCGCCACCGCGGTCCCGTTCAACACGTGGCTCCTGAAGACGTACATGGACGGGATTCCCGTCTCCTACGAGGAGGCCGCGATGATGGACGGCGCGCCGTCGTGGAAGATCGTCACCGAAATCATCCTCCCCCTGTCGAAGGCGGGGCTGGCGACGGTGTTCATCTTCACCTTCCTCACCGGGTGGACCGAGTTCGTCGTCGCCCAGACGCTGCTTTCGACGGACAACTACACCCTCCCCGTCGGGCTGTACTCGCTCGTCGGCCGGTACTCCATCCCGTGGGCCCGGTTCTCGGCGTTCGCGCTGACGTTCGCCGCGCCCATCATGCTCATCTACCTGTTCGCACAGCGCTACATCGAAGGTGGCCTGTCGTTCGGCGGGATGGAAGGCTGAGCCGCGTCGGCGGCACCCTCGATACCGTCTTTTTCGACCGTTTCACCGCGCCAGTCGGTGGCACGCGCGTCGCTCGAATCCGAAGTCCTTAACCCTCCCCTGTTGGTAGTTCCGCCAACTCGCTGGCAATGCGGGCACGCCAGAGGGCACCCGTCACGAACGGGACGAAATGTGGTCTCAGGGGAGTTCCCCGACGGACTGAATCGCAAGCGCCCGCGGTGATATACAATGGCACGAAGCTTCTATTCCCACATCAAGGAAGCGTGGAAGACCCCGAAGGAAGGCAAGCTGGCCGAACTCCAGTGGCAGCGAAAACAGGAGTGGCGCGAGCAGGGCGCTATCGAGCGCATCGAGCGCCCCACCCGCCTCGACAAGGCCCGTGAGCTCGGCTACAAAGCCAAGCAGGGCATCGTCGTGGTCCGCGTCTCCGTCCGCAAGGGCGGCGCGCGCAAACAGCGCCACAAGGCCGGCCGCCGCACGAAGCGCCAGGGCGTCAACCGCATCGGCCGCCGCAAGTCCATCCCGCGCATCGCGGAGGAGCGTGCCTCTCGCAAGCACCCCAACCTGCGCGTGCTGAACTCCTACGGCGTCGGACAGGACGGCTCCCAGAAGTGGCAGGAAGTCATCCTCGTCGACCCCGAGCACCCGGCCATCCAGAACGACGACGACCTCAACTGGATCTGCGACAACACCCACGACGGCCGCGCCTTCCGCGGTCTCACCAACGCGGGCAAGAAGAACCGCGGTCTCCAGAACCGCGGCAAGGGCACGGAGCACATCCGTCCGTCCATCCGCGCCGGCAACGGCCGCGGCAAGTAACGCCCCGCGCACCGCGCCAATCTTCTCTCTTTATCCACCGCCGAGCAGCGGCTTCGTCTCCGTCGGAATCGACGGCCCGTACGCTTATTTCGGTCGGTCAGAACTACTGACGCGACTGCATGGTCAGTATCGAAATCAGCGGGCCGCTGCTCCTCGCCGCCGCGGTCCTCGGGGCGGCGTGGATATACCGGGACGCGAAGCGCCGCGCGATGGACACGGCGGACATGTGGGCCGTCGGGTTCTTCGTCGCGTTCGTCCTCCTGCCGGTGCTCGGCGGTCTCGCCGTCTTCGTCTTCTACCTCCGAAACCGGAACCGGCGGCGGGGGTCGCCCGTCACGGTTCCCGGGGCGTAGATTCGGGCGTCGCTCTGCGAGTCGAGATGAGCCGTCGTGAAAATCCGTCGGCGACTCAGAACGGCGACGTGGGTCCGAGGTCCGCCTCGCCCTCGGACCCGTCTTCGACCGCGCCGTCCCACGCGTCGAAGCCGCCGCGGAGGCTGGACACGTCGGCGTCGACGTTGCTGTCCAGCACCGAGGCGACCTGCTTCGAACTCTTGCCGACGTAACACGAGACGACGACCTCGGCGGGCCACTCGCGGTCGAACACCTCGGGGCCGAGCGTCGCCGCCGGGAGGTTCTCCGAATCGGGGATGTGTCCGGACGCGTACGACGAGGGGTCTCGAATGTCGACGACGGCGATGTCTTCGTCGTCGGCCAGTCTCTCGCGTAGTTCGTCGGGCGTCGTCTCGGCGACCATACCCGACGTGACGGGCGGAGCGTCAAAGGCGCGTCGCTTCCGGCGATGTCGTCGGCGGCGACGGCGGTCCGCGACCCGGGCCACGGGAACCGGTCCGCCCGTGCCGCGGCTTTATTCGGGGGCGACGCCAACCTCGGGATATGACGCTCTCACTCGACGCCACCCAGTTGGACCGCTACTCGCGGCACATCATCATGGACGAGGTCGGCCCGGAGGGCCAAGAGCGACTGCTCTCGGCGCGGGTCGTCGTCGTCGGCGCGGGCGGGTTGGGCGCGCCGGCCATCGAGTACCTCGCGGCGGTCGGCGTCGGCGAACTCGTCGTCGTCGACGACGACGTGGTCGAGCGGAGCAACCTCCAGCGGCAGGTCATCCACCGCGACGACGACGTGGGCGTGGCCAAAGCCGAGAGCGCCGCCGCGTTCGTCCGCGGGCTCAACCCCGACGTGTCGGTCGAGCCGGTCGAAGCCCGCGTGGACAAGTCGAACGTCCACGAGATTCTCGCGGGCGCGGACGTGGTGGTCGACGCCTCGGACAACTTCCCGACGCGCTACCTCCTCAACGACGTCTGTCGCTTCGAGGGAATCCCGCTGGTCCACGGCGCGATATACAAGTTCGAGGGGCAGGCGACGACGCTCGTCCCCGAGGGGCCGTGCTACCGGTGTCTGTTCGCCGAAGCGCCCGAACCGGGGACCGTCCCCGACTGCGCGACGACCGGCGTCCTCGGCGTCCTCCCCGGAACGGTCGGCTGTATTCAGGCGACGGAAGCGATGAAGCTCCTCCTCGACGAGGGCGAGGTGCTCGACGGCCGGCTCCTGTTTTACGACGCCATGGACATGACGTTCGAGACGGTCCCGTACCGGAAGAACCCGGACTGCCCCGTCTGCGGCGAGGGCGGCGTCGACTCCATCGAGGACATCGACTACGTCGAGAGCTGCGCAATCAGTCTCGACTGAGAAGAGAACTCCAACGCGGCGTCGTCGAACGCCCCGAGTCGGTCGCGCTACCGGTCGAACTGGAACCCGCCGAACTCGTCCGCAGAGCCGCCGTCGGTCGCCGCGCGGACCGAGTCGGCGTCCGCGCCGTCGACCACCTCGTCGAAGTCCATCGCGTCCAGTTCCTCGACCGCCGCCGCGTCGCCGCCGACGAGGGCGTCCACCCGGTCGGCGAGCGCGTCGAGCGCGACCGTCTGGTCGGCCGTCGCGTCGGTGATGTCGGTCGTCGACGCCTCGGCCGCGGTCGCGTGTTCCTGGGCCACTTGAATCGTGGTCGTGACCTCCTCGATGTTGGTCGCCTGCGAGTCGGTCGCGCGGGCGACCTCGGTGACGCCGTTGGCCGCGGAGTCGGCGGCGTCGGCGATTTCCGAGAGCGAGGCGAGCACGTCCTCGATTTCGCCGGAGGCGACCTGAATCTGCTCGTGGGACTGCTCGGAGGCCAGTACCGTCTCGTCGGCCTGCTCTTGAATCTCGGCGATGCTGTCGGCGATTTCCTCCGTGTGCTCGTGGGTCTGGTTCGCGAGCTGCTTGACCTCGTCGGCGACGACCGAGAAGCCCTCGCCGGCCTCGCCGGCGCGGGCGGCCTCGATGTTCGCGTTGAGCGCGAGCAGGTTCGTCCGGTCTGCGACCTCCGCGATGACCTCGACGACCTCCTCGATGACGACCATGCGCTGTTGGAGTTCGGTCACGCTGTCGAGCAGTTCGTCGGAGATGTCGATGACCTGGTCGGTCGCGGACCGGATGCTCTGGCCGGCCTCCTGCCCGTTTTCGGCGGCCGCGCGGGCCTGATTCGCCGCCGACGCGACCTCGTCGGAGGTGGCCGCTATCTCCTCCATGCTGGCCGAGAGGTCCTGCATCTCCTCTGCGCCCGTCGAGAGGAGGTCCGCCTGCTCCGTGACCTGCGACTCGATGTCGGTCGCGGCGGTCGCGGCCCGCTGAATCGCGCCGCCGAGGTCGGCCGTCGTGGCGTCGACCTCGCTGGCGAGGCGGTCGAACCGGGTCGCCATCTCGTTGAGGTCCGAGACGACCGCCAGCGTCTCGTCGTTGAGGACGCCGCGGTCGTCCGCGAACGACGCGCGGGCCGAGAGGTCGCCGGCCGTGAGGCTCCCGATGGTGGTCGAGACCTCGTCGACGAGCGCCTCCGACGCCCGCTGTTTCTCCACGGCGTCGGTCCGGTCGTGGACCGCCTCGACGACGCCGACCAGTTCGTCGCCCTCGAACAGCGGTTGGGCGGTGAAAGCGATGTGCCGGTCCGCGCCGTGTCGGTCGGTCATGGTACTGGTGTCGCGGTAGAGCCGGCTCCCCTCGTCGACCACGTCGAGCCCGTGGACCTCGTCGGCGGTCCGCGGGTCGTCGAGCACCTTGTCGGCGAGCGTCTTCGCCCGCCGGCCGTCCGGGTAGAACAGTTCGCTCACGTGTTCCGACCCGAGCGCCTCCGCCGCGGGAACGCCCGTGAGTTTCGTAATCGGGCCGTTCCACGTGATGACCCGGCCGTCGGCGTCGAGGACGAACACCGGCATTCCCACGCCGTCGAGCAGGCTACCGGTGTCCAGTCGCTCCGCCGCCAGCGCGACCGTCCCTCGTTCGTCAGCCTGTGCGCCACCGTCGGTCCGCGTCCGAGCCCCGACCCCCGGGACCAGCGCCGCGAGTCGCGAAAGCAGGTCCATACGTCCACCTCACGCGGATTGCCGGTATAACGCTACGCTCCGAGATATCATATTTGATATTGGGTGATATGAAAGTGATATTTTCTGGCGAACGGAGACGGAGAACGAACGGTCGAGAAACGCGGTCGTCGGGCGGGAGAGCCGAATGGGGACCGAGGAAGGCCGAGTGAGGGACCGGAGAGGGCCGGATGAAGGACCGGAGGGCCGAATGGGGGACGAGTCGTTCGGAGGGTCGCAGGGTGCCCTGCGACGGGTGCGGCGTCAGTCGAGTCTGTCGGAACGGCCGTCGTCGGTGCGGTCGGAACGGCCGTCTGCGTCGAGACCGCCGTCGGTCGCCGGGGCGTCGAGTTCGGCGGTCGACGCGGCGTCTGCGTCGGCGAACGCGCCGTCGCGGTCGGCGGCGTCGTGGTCGACGGTGAACTCGGAGACGAGCGACATCAGCCGCTCGGACTGGGTAGCGAGACGGTCCGCGCCGTCGGAGACCTCGCTGAGCGAGGCGGTCTGTTCTTCGGCCGCGGCCGCGACCGACTCGGCGCGCTCGGCGGTCTCGTCGCTGATATCGGAGACGCGGTCCATCATCGACGCGACCTCCTCGGTCGAGGCGGCCTGTTCGTCCGTGGTCCGGCTGATTTCGTCGACGCCGTCGGTCGTCTCGCGGACGTTCTCGACGATGGTGTCGAGCGAGTCGCGGGCCGTCTGGACCGCGTCGACGCCGGAGTCGACGGCGTCGCGCGTCTCGCGCATCTCGGAGACGGACGCCGCGGACTTCGCTTGGACCTCCTCGATAGTCGCCTCGATTTCCTCGGCGGAGGCCTTGGTCTCGCCGGCGAGTTCCTTGACCTCGTTTGCGACGACCGAGAAGCCCTCGCCGGCCTCGCCGGCGCGGGCGGCCTCGATGTTCGCGTTGAGCGCGAGGATGTTCGTCTGCTCCGCGATGTCGGTGATGAGTTCGACGATGTCGCCGATTTCGGCCATGTCGCCTTCGAGGTCCTCGATGCGGTCGACCGTCCGGCGGGTCTGCGTCTCGACGGTCTCGATGGTGTCGATGGCGTTGGCGGCCGCCTCGTGGCCGTCCTCGCTCGCTTCGAGGGTGTGCTGGGCGGTCCGTTCGAGCTCGCTCGCCGAGGAGGCGACCTCCTCGATGGTCGCAGAGAGGTTGCTCGTCTCGCTCGTCGTCTGCCGGAGGTTCTCGCGCTGTTCGTGTGCGCCCTCGGCCATGACCTGCGTGGACTCGCTGACCTGTCGGCTCGCGCGCTCTATCTCCTGGGAGCTCGCGGTGACCTCCTGGCTGGCCGCGGCGACGGTCTCGGCGAACTCGACGACCTCCGCGACGGTCGCTTCGAGCTCGTCGGCCATGTCGTTGAACGACCGCGCCATCTCGTTCATCGCGTCGTTGTCGGCGTCCTCCGACATCCGGCGCGTGAGGTCGCCGTCGGCGGCGTCCGCCATCGTCTCACTGAACTCGGCGGCCGTCGCTTCGAGTTCGGTGATGAGGGCTTCGAGTTCCGTGTGCGTCTGGCCCATCGACTCGCCGAACGACCCCGGGATGTCCTCGTCGAGGACGGGGTCGTCGAAGCGCTTGTCCGCGAGCGCCTCGGCCTGCCCGGCGACGGTCGTCAGGTACGACTGCATCGACTCGAAGGAGTCGTACAGCCGGCCCATCTCGTCGATGCGGGCGGTGTTCGGGAGGTCGCCGTCGACCTCGCCGTTGGCGATGTCGTCGGCGTTGCGGGCGACGACCGAGAGGGACCGCGCGGTGCCGCGGCCCATGGTCGCGCCGACGAGGAACAGCGCGCCGACGCCGAACGCGACGAGGAGCATCACGTTCGTCGTCACCTGCGACTGGAGCGCGAACGCCCGGTCGGCCGGGACGTGGTAGGTGAGCACCCAATCGGTGCCGGTGATGGGCGCGTACGCCATCGCGTACTCGCCGGACGCCATGCCCGTGCGGGCGGAGACGACCTCGTAGCCGGTCTGTCCGGACAGCGCCGCGTCGATGGCCTCGATGGACGAGCCGTCGGCGGCCGCGTACTGGTCGAGGATGGACGCCTTCCGGTTGTCGAAGAGGATGGTTCCCGACTCGGAGACGACCTTGGTGTCGCCGGTCGCGTAGGGCGATTCGAACTGGTGGGAGCCCGCTGCGAGCGACGCCGTCAGGACGATTGCGCCGTTGGCTCCGGAGACGGGCGCGGCGAACGCGACGACCGGCTCGCCGCCGGACTCGTACGGCTCGGTGACGGTCACGGACTGGCCCGACGCCAGCGACGCGGCGTCGTCGGCCCACGGCGCGGACAGCGAGTCGAGCGACTGCCCGGTCGCGCTGTCGGTCGTGCTCGCGACGACCGCGCCGGTGTCGGCGTCGACGTAGTGGAGCGAGCGGACGTCGCCGGAGAGTTGGATGAGCTTCCCTTCGAGCCACCGCTGGTGGTCGGCGGGCGGAGTCCCGGCCGGTTGGTCCGCGAGCGACTCGGCGAGGAACGAGACGGTGGACTCCTTCGAGGTCACCCAGTCGGCGACCGACTTGGCCTCCGTCGCCGCCGCGCCGCGAATCTGCGACTCGGTCTGCGACTCGACGACCGACTTGGTGTCGAAGTGGATGTACGCGCCCGCGCCGCCCATGACGAGCGCGATGAGGAGGAGCACAACCCCGAATTTCGCCGCGTAGCGGCGGCGAATCACGTTCGGAAGCGCCCGTTCGAGGAGGCTCGTCAGCCGCGAAAACGGGTTCATTGGTCACCTCCGGACTCGAAGAACTGGCGCTGGAGGAGTTCGACCTGCTCGACCGAGCCGTTGTGGACCCGCTCGACGAGGTACGAACTCAGCGGTTCGAGCGCCTCGGTGAGGTCGACCCCGCTCGACGCGCCCTGGTAGTTCAGTTCGCGGCCGGCGTCGACGAGCGTTCGAACCCGGTCGAACTCGCCGACAGAGACGGTGTGTCCGGTTCCGCCCGAGACGGTCTGCAGGGCGTCTGCGATGGCCGGACCCGACGCCTCGCCCGCGTACTCCGCCGCGGTCGCCATGAGGAACAGGGCGTCGTAGGCGTTCGCCGCGTAGGGTTGCAGCGGCGCGATGTCGGAGAGCCGCTGGGCGAGGTGGAAGTAGCCGTCAGTCCGAACCGACGACAGCGAGGCGCTGTAGAAGCCCTCGTAGTAGGGCGGAATCTCGCCGTCGAACAGGCCGGCCGAGAAGACCCACGGGGCCTCGTAGTCGGACGCGCCGTAGGCGTCGAGGACGCCCCCCTCCTGTCCGGGGACGCTGACGAAGCCGACCGCGTCGGGCGAGTCGGCGAACACCTCGTCGACGACGCCGCCGAAGTCGTCCGCGGCCGGGTCGTAGCTGACCTCGGTGACGACCTCCGCGTCGAGTTGGTCGCCGAGTGCGGTGCCGAGGTCGGAGCCGAAGGCCCCGTCGACGGTGAGCACGGCGACCCGGTCGG
Source organism: Haloferax gibbonsii ATCC 33959 (assembly GCF_000336775.1). Classification (GTDB taxonomy): domain Archaea; phylum Halobacteriota; class Halobacteria; order Halobacteriales; family Haloferacaceae; genus Haloferax; species Haloferax gibbonsii. The sequence goes on from NZ_AOLJ01000011.1 coordinate 413,874, forward strand.
CGTCGGCGTACTGCGGCGCGTCGAGAATCTTCGCCATCGCGGTCGCCTGCAGGCTGTCGCTCGGGACGGTGCGGCCGAAGAACTTCCGACCGTCGGCGCGCCCGGCCTCCGAGAGCCGCGGGTTCGTGCTCGCCGGACTCATCTCCATGACGGCGTCGTCGGCCGCCTCGGGGGCGAGCGCGAGCGACACGTCGCTGACGAGGCCGCCGACGAAGCCGACGACGCCCGCGTCGGCCAGCGAGGCGTAACCGTCCGTCGCGACCGACGCGGACCCCTCCGTGTCCACGGTGGTCAGTTCGACCGGCCGCCCGAGCACGCCGCCCGCGCGGTTGATGTCTTCGACCGCCTGCTCGGCGGCGCGTTTTCCGTGCACTCCCACCTGCTCCAGCGACCCGCTGACGGGCAACATCGCCCCGAATCGAACGGGCTCCCCGGACTCCGTTCCGAACGTCCCCACGCACCCGGACAGCGAGCCGAGCCCCACCGCGCCGGCGGCGGTGCGGAGAAACGTTCGTCTGTCGTACCTTGCTGTCACAGATTTCCCGAGACAACTCCCGTATATAATTTTGGGCCACCGATTATCATACGCTGTATTTTTGGGACGATTGTCCAACATCGAACACGAGATATGGATGTGCTACCACGCAACAGCCGAGCGAGTCGTCGCGCCGAGGGGTCAGTTTCGGGGCGCTCGCACTCCCTCACGACTGGGGCATCGTAGCGTTTTATCCGCCGGCCCGCCCACGTGCGGACATGACTACTCAGGGAATCGTCGGACAGTTCCTCTCGCTGAAAGAGGAGACCGACGCCGACCTGCTCGCCATGCAGTGCGGCGACTTCTACGAGTTCTTCGCCGACGACGCCGAGACCGTCGGCCGCGAACTCGACCTCAAGGTCTCCCAGAAGTCCTCGCACGGGTCGTCGTATCCGATGGCGGGCGTGCCGCTGAACGACCTGACGCCCTACCTCAAGGCGCTCGTCGAGCGCGGCTACCGGGTCGCCGTCGCCGACCAGTACGAGACCGAGTCCGGCGACCTCCGCCGCGAAATCAAGCGCGTCGTCACGCCGGGGACGCTCCTCGAAACGTCGCGCGCCGACGCGCAGTTCCTCGCGGCCGTCGTGACCGACGGCGACGGCGTCGGCCTCGCGTTCGCCGACATCACCACCGGCCAGTTCCTCGTGACCGAGGCCGCGACCGTCGACGACGCCGCGGCCGAACTCTACCGCTTCGCCCCCGTCGAAGTCCTCCCCGGCCCGGAACTGCGCGGCGACGACGAGACCCTCTCTCGGCTGCGCGAGGCCACGGACGCCTCCTTCTCGCTTTTCTCCACCGAGGCGTTCGCGCCGGGTCGCGCCCGCCACGCCGTCCGCGAGCAGTTCGGCGCGTCCACGGTCGACAGCGTCGGTCTCGACTCCGACCTCGCGACCCGCGCCGCCGGCGGCGTCCTCGCATACGTCGAGGAGACGGGCGCGGGCGTCCTCCGGTCGATGACCCGCCTGCAGGTCTACCACCCCTCGGACCTGCTCGAACTCGACGCGACCACCCAGCGCAACCTCGAACTCATCGAGACGATGCACGGCGACCGCTCGGGGTCGCTGTTCGACACGATAGACCACACCGTCACCTCTCCCGGCGGCCGCCTCCTCCGGGAGTGGTTGACCCGACCGCGGCGCGACCGCGACGAACTCGCCCGCCGACTCGACGCCGTGCAGTCGCTCGCCGCGGCCGCCCTCGCCCGCGAGCGCGTTCGCGAGGTGCTCGACGGGGCGTACGACCTCGAACGGCTCGCCTCCCGGTCGGCGTCCGGGAGCGCCGGCGCGTCCGACCTGCTGTCGGTCCGGGACACCCTCTCCGTGCTTCCCGCGCTCGCCGACGCCATCGAGGGGACCGAACTCGCGGACTCCCCGCTCGCGGAAGTCGTCTCGCGGCCGGACCGGGACGCCGCGGCCGACCTCCGCGCCGACCTCGCCGACGCGCTCGCCGAGGACCCGCCGAAGACGGTCACGCAGGGCGGGCTGTTCCAGAAGGGCTACGACGACGAACTCGACGCCCTCATCGAGCGCCACGAGTCGGCGAAGTCGTGGCTCGACACGCTCGCCGACCGCGAAAAGCGGGACCACGGCCTCTCGCACGTCACCGTCGACCGCAACAAGACCGACGGCTACTACATCCAGGTCGGCAAGTCGGTCGCCGACCAGGTGCCCGAACACTACCGGCAGATAAAGACGCTCAAGAACTCAAAGCGCTTCGTCACCGAGGAGTTAGAGGAGAAAGAACGCGAGGTGCTCCGGCTCGAAGAGGCCCGCGGCGACCTCGAATACGAACTGTTCGAGGACCTCCGCGAGCGCGTGGCCCGGCGCGCCGAACTCTTACAGGACGTGGGCCGGACCATCGCCGAGGTGGACGCGCTGGCGTCGCTCGCGACCCACGCCGCCGGCAACGGCTGGACGCGCCCCGAACTCACGGACGCCGGGGCGCTCGACATCGAGGCCGGTCGCCACCCGGTCGTGGAGACGACGACCGACTTCGTCCCGAACGACCTCCGCATGGACGACGAGCGCGGCTTCCTCATCGTCACCGGGCCGAACATGTCCGGCAAATCGACGTACATGCGGCAGGCGGCGCTCATCACGCTCCTCGCGCAGGTCGGTAGTTTCGTCCCCGCGCGCTCGGCGACCGTCGGCGTCGTCGACGGCATCTACACCCGCGTCGGCGCGCTGGACGAACTCGCGCAGGGTCGCTCGACGTTCATGGTCGAGATGCAGGAACTCTCGAACATCCTCCACTCGGCCACCGAGGACTCGCTCGTCATCCTCGACGAGGTGGGCCGCGGAACCGCCACCTACGACGGCATCTCCATCGCGTGGGCGGCNCCTCGCGCCATCAGAGATGTGTATAAGAGACAGCCACCTCGACCGCGTCGCCAACGTCCACGTCGCGGCCGACGAGCGCGACGGGGACGTGACCTTCCTCAGGACCGTCGTCGACGGCCCGACCGACCGGAGTTACGGGATTCACGTCGCCGATTTGGCGGGGGTTCCGCGCCCGGTCGTCGACCGCGCCGCCGACGTGCTCGACCGGCTCCGCGAGGAGAAGGCCATCGAGGCGAAGGGGTCCGGAACCTCGGAGCCCGTACAGGCCGTCTTCGACGTGGGGAGCGGACAGATGAACGTCGCGGAGGGCGGCGACGCCGCCGGCGATTCGGCGGGCTCCGGCGCGCCCGCGAACGGCGCGACGGGCAACGGGTCGGCCGGGGCGCTCGCCGGGGCGAGCACCGAGGCGGCCGACGCCGAGACAGAGACCGAGTCCGGGGCCGCGGTGGACCCGGAGGCCGAAGCCGTCCTCGACGAACTCCGGGCGACCGACGTGAACGACACGTCGCCGCTGGACCTGATGGCGAAGGTGCAGGCCTGGCAGTCGAAACTGGACGGCGGTGACGGCGAATGAGCGGCATCAAACAGCTCGACGAGAAGACCATCCAGCGCATCGCCGCCGGCGAGGTGGTCGAACGACCCGCCTCGGTCGTCAAGGAACTGTTCGAAAACAGCCTCGACGCGGACGCGACGCGCATCTCCGTGGCCGTCGACGCCGGCGGCGTGGAGGGCGTCCGCATCCGCGACGACGGCGTCGGCATGAACGAGGAGGACCTCGAACTCGCCGTCCGCGAGCACACGACGAGCAAAATCGGCGACATCGAGGACCTCGAAGCCGGCGTCGGCACCCTCGGCTTCCGCGGCGAGGCGCTCCACACCATCGGCGCGGTCTCGCGGCTGACCATCCGGTCGAAGCCCCGCGGCGGCGACGTGGGGACGGAGCTGAACTACGAGGGCGGCGAGGTCGAGTCGATTCGGCCCGCCGGCTGTCCCGAGGGGACGGTCGTCGAGGTCGACGACCTGTTTTACAACACGCCCGCGCGCCGGAAGTTCCTCAAGACGACGGCGACCGAGTTCGACCACGTCAACGCGGTCGTCACCCACTACGCCCTCGCCAACCCCGACGTGGCCGTCTCGCTCGAACACGACGACCGCGAGGTGTTCGCCACCGAGGGTCGCGGCGACCTCCAGTCGACCGTGCTCTCGGTGTACGGCCGCGAGGTCGCGGAGTCGATGGTTCCGGTCGACCGCGACGCCCCCGGCGTCTCCGTCTCGGGGCTCGTGAGCCACCCCGAGACGACCCGAAGCACCCGCGACTATCTCTCGACGTTCGTCAACGACCGCTACGTCACCGACCGCGTGCTCCGCGAGGCCGTCCTCGACGCCTACGGCGGCCAACTCGACGCCGACCGCTACCCCTTCGCGGTGCTGTTCGTCGAGGTCGCGGCCGACGCCGTGGACGTGAACGTCCACCCGCGGAAGATGGAGGTCCGCTGGGACGACGAGGCCGGCGTCAAGCGCGACGTGACCGACGCGGTCGAAGACGCCCTGCTGAATCACGGCCTCGTCCGGTCGTCGGCCCCGCGGGGCCGGTCGAAAGCCGACGAGGCGGCCATCGAACCCGGTTCGCCGGACGACGACGACGCGGCGTCGATGGACCCCCACGAGGTCCGGGAAGCGGAATCGGCCGGCGAAACAGACGACGCGGACCCCCCGTCCGCGCGGGACGTGCAGTCGGCGCGGGAGGCCCGCGAGTCGGACGCGCGGTCGAATCCGGACCCGGACCCGGACGCGGCCGACGACGCCGGACCAGACACCACGACTGCAACTGAACGTGGGGCGGGAGTCGGCACCGACAATCCGACTGACGGCGACGCCGATACGCCCGCCGAGACGCCCGAGGGTTCGGGGGGTTCGTCCGGTTCGACTTCGCCCTCGACGCCGGCGTCCGCGCCGCCGACGCCGCCCCGCGAGTACGACCTCGCGCCGGGACCGGAGACGACCGAGCAGTCGTCGCTTTCGACCGACGACGAGACTGAACCGGAGGCGGCGCAGGCACCGAGGCCGTCCGACGACCCCGAATCGGAGACCGAGTCGGACAGCGAAACCCCGCCACGTCGTCCCTCGCGCATTACCGCGCCGACGACCCAGCGCGACCTCTCCGGGGAGGAGGCGGACCTCTCGCCCGAGTTCGATTCGCTCCCGTCGATGCGAATCATCGGCCAACTCGCGGACACCTACATCGTCGCCGAGACCGGCGAGGGGTTGGTCCTCGTCGACCAGCACGCCGCCGACGAGCGCGTGAACTACGAGCGCCTGAAGGGCGAGGTCGAAGGCGACACGCCGACGCAGGCGCTGGCCGAACCGGTCGAACTCGAACTCACGGCGCGCGAGGCGGCGCTGTTCGAGGAGTACCGCGAGGCGCTGGCGCAGGTGGGCTTCCACGCCGGGCGGACCGGCGAGCGGACCGTCTCCGTGCGGACCGTCCCGGCGGTGTTCGACGCCGCGCTCGACCCCGGACTGCTCCGCGACGCGCTGACGGCGTTCGTCCGCGAGGAGGCCGACGGCGGCCGGAAGACCGTCGACGCCGTCGCCGACGAACTGCTGTCGGACCTCGCGTGTTACCCCTCGATTACGGGCAACACGTCGCTCCGGGAGGGCTCCGTGCTCGACCTGCTCGCCGCGCTCGACGACTGCGAGAATCCCTACGCCTGCCCCCACGGTCGCCCGGTCATCATCGAGTTCGACCGCGACGAAATCGCCTCGCGCTTCGAGCGCGACTACCCCGGCCACGGCGGGCGGCGACGCGAGGAGTAGCCGGCGCGGGTCGGTCGCGTTGCCGCCGCTATCCGCGACCCGACCTCCGATTCTCGGAACCGATAGCATCGGCGAGGATTCAAGTCGGGGCACCGAGACGGTGGAGGCGATGAACCCGCTGGTCTTTCTGGGCATCTGCTTCGGGCCGCTGGCGCTCGTCGTCTCGTATCTCTTCACGGCGGCGACCGGACCGAGCGTGCCGCCGTGGGCCGACGCGGCCGGGCAGGCGATTCGGCTCTACGGGACGGCGGCCGCCGTGGTCGTCGGCCCGCTGGCGCTCCACGCCGACCGGCTGGACCTCGCCCGCGAGAGCGACTGGGTTCCCTCGCCCGTGTACTACCTCGTGGCGATTCCGTTTCTGAGCATCCCAATCGCGTTCATCTACCTGGTCCGGCGATTGACAGCCGCGTGAGCCGGCGCGGGGGGCGAGCGAATCGACCGCAGGCGTGTCATTCGACGGCAACGCCGGAGGTTTATATCGCGCCCGCGAACGGCCTTCCATGACAGCACTCGTGACCTTCGGCGAGACGATGCTTCGGCTGTCGCCGCCGCGTGGCGAGCGACTCGAGACCGCCCGCGAACTCGAAGTGCAGGCGGGCGGCGCGGAGTCGAACGTCGCCGTCGCCGCCACCCGACTCGGAGGGGACGCAGCGTGGTTCTCGAAGCTCCCGGACTCGCCGCTCGGCCGGCGAATCGTCGGCGAACTCCGGAGCCACGGCGTCGACACCGACGGCGTCGTCTGGACCGACGACGCCCGGCAGGGCGTCTACTACCTCGAACACGGGGCGTCGCCGCGCCCGACGAACGTCGTCTACGACCGCGCCGACGCGGCCGTGACGACGCTGGAGACGGGCGAAACCGACCTCGACGCCGTCCGCGACGCCGAGGTGTGCTACACGAGCGGCATCACCCCCGCGCTCTCCGAGACGCTCCGCGAGACCACGGCCGACGTGCTCGATGCGGCGCAGGACGCCGGGACGACGACCGCCTTCGACCTGAACTACCGGACGAAGCTCTGGTCGCCCGAGGAGGCGGCCGAGGGCTACCGAGCCCTGCTCGGCTCCGTCGACCTGCTGTTCGCCGCCGAACGCGACGCGGCGACCGTCCTCGGGCGCGACGGCGACGCCGAGTCGGTCGCCCGCGGGCTCGCCGAGGACTACGGTATCGAGACCGTCGTCGTCACCCGCGGCGAGGAGGGGTCGCTCGCCGTCTCCGGCGGAGCGGTGTCCGAACAGGGCGTCTACGAGGCGGAGACCCGCGACGCCATCGGGACCGGCGACGCCTTCGTCGGCGGCTACCTCGCCAAGCACCTCGACGGCGGGAGCGTGGCCGAGTCGCTGCAGTGGGCGTCGGCGACGGCGTCGCTCAAGCGGACCGTCGACGGCGACATCGCGGTCGTCAACCCCGAGGACGTCGAGCGCGTCGTCGCCGACGAGGGCGACGGCATCTCGCGGTAGGGTCGCCCGGCGACCGGCGGCGACCGGCAGGCGTATTTCCGTCCGTCCAGTAGCCGCCGACATGGAGGTCACGACGACCGGCCGGTTCCGGGTCTATCGCAGTCCGCGCGACGGAGACGAACTCCTCTTGCTCGAACTCCCCGAGGAGCGCGTCGACTGGACCGACCCGGCCGTCGAGACCGACGCCGACGACGCCTACTCACCGACCTACGTGCCACAGACCGGCTACGACGGCGACCTCGCAGAGCGCGTCTCGGCGCTCGAACCCGGAAACGAAATCGAGGCGACGTTGACGTGGGACGACGGCGACCCGCAGTTTGCGAACGTGTCGGTCCGCGACCGGACCCGCTTTCGGTTCGTCGGTGCCGCGACGGGGCTGTTCGAGGCCGCCCGCGAGACGTGGCAGGCGACCGGCGACGGCGAGGCCATCGGCTCGCGCGTCACCTACGGCACCGACGGCGACCCGAACGCCGTGCTCTACGTCTTCGCGAAACAGCCCGGCGCGCGCGACCTGTTCGACGAGTTCGGCGACGGCGTCGTCCCCGTGGACCCGCTTTTAGACCGCCTCGACGAGGAGGCCGACGTCTCCGACGCGCCCCGCGAGGTGTTCGTCTTGCGCCCCCTCGACGAGGAGTTCGTCCTCGTCGCCATCGCGCTCGACCGAGACGGACTGTTCGCGCGGACGATGCGCGACACCTACTGCTGACGCGCCGCGGGTCGTCGCCGGTCACTCCCGAGCGCACTCGGTCACTCGGCGTCGCTCGGCGCGCGGGAACCGCACTCAGAACACCGATAGACGGCCCGCCAGCCGCCGCCGGTGACGAACCGCCGCCGAAACGAGTGTCTCGCGCCGCACTCGTCGCAGACCGTCGGCGGTCCGTTCGGGTCGGACGGGTCGCGCATACGCCGAATCGTGGCGGAGAGGACTAAATGCCACCGTCGCCAGTCGTCGCCGACGCCGTCGTGTCCGGGCGGCGAGCGGGCGGCGAGCGGGCGGGGTGCGGCCGGCGACGAGTTCGACTGAACTGACAGACTCGACAGAAAAGCGGGGACGACGAAGCGTTAGTTCTCTTGGGTCCAGCGCTGGTAGACCGCGGAGCCGCCGAGAACGGCGAAGACGAGCGAACCGAGACCGGGCGCGCCGACGCCGGAGATGACCGGGACGCCGACAGCAGCGGCGATCATGAGGACGATGCCGAGCGCGGCGAGCGCGGCGTAGTACTCGCTCCACGAGAGTTCGCCCTCGGGGACGACCTCCATGTAGACCGTCACGTCGCCCGCCTCGGCCAGCGAGACGACCTTCGACTCGTCGTCGTAGTTCACGATGTCCAGTTCGGCGAGTTTGGGGATGTGGGTCTGTTGCAGCGAGACGTAGGCGCTCTGGCGGATGTTCCGCGGCGGCGGCGACTCCCCGGTCTCCGCTTCCGCGATGCGCTCCGAGAGTTCGCGGAGGGTCAGGTCGCCGTCTTGGAGGAACTCGATGGCCATCCGACGGCGGTCGTTACTCAGTACCTCGTGAATTCGCGTCTCGGAGAGTCCGGGTTCGGATGTTGTCGCCATACGAGGATTCGATCGATTTGTGACTGGTCGCTTCTTCTATATTAACAGTTCGCCTCCGGAATCGCCGTCCGGAATAACGAGTATCGGCAGAAACCAAGGCCCTTATTCACTCTAACGCCCGAATTGCGGCTCTATTTCGACTGCCAATCGGCCAAAAGATACATTAATGACACGTTCTGCGCCCGACGCGACCCGAAACGTAGTGGCCCGGTGACACGAATTCCTCGCACGCATCACCGGGGTTACGATGCGGTCGTCGCCAACGGCCCCGCGCCTGCGGACTGTCAGGAACCGCTCGGCCCGTTCGCCAGCGAAGGGGCGTCCGGCGGAACGAGCCCGACGAGAAGACTCAACAGGCCGCGGCGACGACATCGGGCGATGAGCGACCCCGTCCCCGTCATCATCTACACGCGCACGGAGTGTCACCTCTGCGACGAGGCGGAGGCGACCGTCCGCGAGGTCGCAGGCGAGACGGACGTCCCGGTCGATATCGAGCTCGTGAACGTCGATACCGACGACGAACTCAGCGAGAAGTACGGGGAGCGAGTGCCGTACGTCTACGTGGACGGCCGACCGGCGTTCAAGTTCCGCGTCGACGCCGACCGGCTCAGGGAGAAACTGACCGCGGCCCAGGAGTGAGCGCCGTCACTCGGCGTCGTCGATGTCGACCCACTCGACGCCGCGGAACTCGAAGCGCGCGCCGCCGTCGGTGCCGTCGGTGAGCGTGACCGACCAGCCGTGGGCCTCGGCGATGTTTTCGACGATAGCCAACCCGAAGCCCGTCCCGGTTCGGTCGGTCGTGTACCCGTGTTCGAACACCCGCTCGCGGAGCGACTCGGGGATGCCGTCGCCGTCGTCTTCGACGTAGAAGCCCGCGTCGTCGTCGAGTCGGCCGACGGTCACGGTCGCGGCCGCGGCGCCGTGCTCGACAGCGTCACCAGACGTAGTCTGGTTGCCTGTAGAACCATGTTCTACAGCGTTGCGAAACAGGTTCTCGAACAGTTGGAGGAGCCTGCCCGTGTCGGCGCGGACCACGCCGAGGTCGAGCGGTTCGAGACGGGCGTCCTCGGTGGCGACGAAGCTCCACGCGTGGGTGACCTTCGACCGGAGGTCGACCGCCTCGAACTCCGTGACCGGCGAGCCCTGTCGGGCGAGCGTGAGCAGGTCGCTGATGAGGGCGTTCATCCGTTCGAGCGCCGTCTCTATCTTTTCGAAGTGCTCCGGGTCGCCGGTGTCGGCCGCGATTTCGAGGTAGCCCTTGGCGACCGAAAGCGGGTTTCGGAGGTCGTGTGCGACCACGGAGACGAACTCGTCGAGTCGCTCGTTCGCCGCCGCGAGTTCGGCCTCGCGGTCGCGGAGCGTCTGTTCGCGCTTCGCCCGCTCGACGGCCGACGAGACGGTGGACGCGAGCAGTTGGAGGAGTTCGACGTCGACGTCGGTGAACGCCCCCTGACGGGTGTCGCCGGTGAGGAGGACGCCGTACTCGCCGAGCGGGACGTGGACCTCAGACTCGATGGACGAGTCGGGGTGCTGCACCTCCGACCCGCCGACGGTTCGCTCGTACACCCGCACCTCGTTGGCGTCGAACGCCTCCCAGATGAGCGTCTCCTCGCCGTCGCGGTGGAGGGTGGGCGACTCGCCGAACACCTGCCGGGCGGCGTCGGACTGCGCGACCGGGACGAGCGCGTCGTCGTCGGGGTCGTAGAACCACACGCCCGAGATGGGCCAGCCGACCACGTCGCGGACGGCCTCGACGGCGACGGCCGCGACCGCCTCGCTCGTCTCGACGCGGAGGAGTTCGCGGGCGACCGACTGCAGGTCGCGAAGCGCCCGTTCGAGGCGCTCGCGCTCGGCGGCGTCTCTCCCCGGGAGACGCGTCCCCGCGTTCGCTCCGGCTCCGGAGTCGCACCGGTCCGCGACTTCCCCGGCGTCGAGGCCCGCATCGTCGGTACCGGCTCTGTCCGCCGCGGCTGTGGCATCGGAGGCGACCTCTCGGATGAAGACGCTTACCCCGCTGTCGTCGGGGTAGATTCGCGCCGAGACGCGAACGTCGAAGGCGTCGATTCGGGTGTCGAGTCGCGTCGTGGCTCCCGACGCCATCGCGGCTTCGAGCGCCCCGTGAATCTCGGAGCCGACCTCGGGGAACAGCTCGCGGAAGTCGCGGTTGAGTGCCTCCGCGGCCGGAACGCCGGTTCGCTCGGCCATCGCGTCGTTCCAGTAGCTGACGGCCCAGTCGTCGTCTAACGCGAAGATGCCATCGGTGACGCGGCCGTAGACGGTCGCGAGGTGCGCGTCGGACTCGGTGAGTCGCTCCTGGACGCGGTACTGCGACACCGCGTTGAACACGCGGCTCGCGAGGAGGTGGAAGTCCTCGTCGCCGGCGGTCCGCCGGACGTAGTCGCTGACGCCGAGCGAAATCGCGCGGCTCGCCACCGCCTCGTCGCCGTGGGCGGTGTAGAGGATGAACGGCAGGTCGGACGAGCGGGCGCGAACGGCGGTGAGGAGGTCGAGGCCGTCGCCGTCCCGGAGGTGGTACTCCGAGACGACGCAGTCGACGCCGTCGTCCTCGACGACGGAGATACCGTCGATGACGGCGGTCTCGCCCCGGACGTCGAGCCGGTCGGACTCGCGTTCGAGCGCCGTCGCGACGAGGGCGACGAACTCCGGGTCCCGGCCGACGTAGAGGACGGAGATGGGGTCGTCACCGCCGTTCCCGGTGGTGTCGTCGGGGGTGGACATACTCGTCCGAGAGCCGTGAGTTCAATAGGTGTTTCGTCAGCAGCAGCGACCGACGGCCACGGGTTCAGCGACGGGGGCGAGCCGTACGGTTCGCGCTCCGGTCGCTCGGACGGGGCGGGCGTACGACTATGGCCTCGGCGCCCCTTTGGATACTCATGGAAGCTGACAGACGACTCCTCCGACAGGCGCGCGAGCGACTCGACGGGTGGACCTACACGGCCCGCGACCGGGCCTACCGCGAGCTGTTCGCCGGCGACGACGCCGCCGTCACCGCCGAGGAGCGGCAGCTTCTCGACGAGGTGGACGCGGAGCTCGCGGGCGACGGCGGCGACGGACTCTGGGGGACGGACGAGTACGCGGTCGTCATGGGACATCCGAAGAATCACCCGATTTCGGTCGTCTGCACCCGCCACCCGGAGATTCCCTCGTCGTGGTCGCGGGGCGGGGAGAGCCTGACCGAACCGGAGCGCGAGCAGTTCAACGACCTCCTGTGGGACTACTGCGAACGCGTCCGCCGGTACGTCCAAGACGAGGTCAACGAGTTCGTCGGGGTCGCCGGCGTCCCCGAGGAGTAATCCGAGGCCGATGCGCGTCATCCACCCGGCGGACCACCGGCCCTGTTATCGCTGCGGCGAGCGCGCCGACGTGGTCGTCGCCCGCGGCCACGACCTGCGGTACTGTTGCTGGGACTGTTCGTACTCGCTTCTCGAACACGGCGGCGTCATCGTCGCGGGCGAACTGGGGAAGTCGCGACCCAGACCCCCGTGAGCCGGCGTTAGGCCTCCAGAGCCCCGGATATCGCCGCTCTGGAGCTCCGTTCGCCTCGATTCCGACGCCGTGAGAACGAGTCCCGCATTCAAGCCCGCGGAGACCCTACCGGTCGACTATGAGCGACGCAGATACGCTGGACGCCGTCCGTGAGTTCGAACACGACGGAACCACGTACAAGATGGCGGACCTGACCGTTCTGGAAGAACAGGGGCTCTGCGAACTCGACCGACTGCCGGTGAGCATCCGCATCCTGCTTGAGTCCGTGCTGCGAAACGTCGACGGCGACATCGTCACCGAGGAGGACGTGCGGAACGCCGCCTCGTGGGAGCCGGACGTGCCGAACGTCGAAGTCCCGTTCACGCCGTCTCGCGTGGTGCTACAGGACCTGACGGGCGTGCCCGCGGTCGTCGACCTCGCGGCGCTCCGGTCGGCCGCCGACCGCGCCGGGAAGGACCCGAAACTCGTCGAACCCGAAGTCCCCTGTGACCTCGTCATCGACCACAGCGTGCAGGTGGACTTCTTCGGCTCGCCCGACGCCTACGAGAAGAACGTCGAACTGGAGTACGAGCGCAACGCCGAGCGCTACAAGGCGCTCAAGTGGGCGCAGAACGCCTTCGACAACTTCAGCGTCGTCCCGCCGGGGACGGGCATCGTCCACCAGGTGAACCTCGAACACCTCGGGCGCGTCGTCCACGACCGCGAGTGGCGCGGCGACCGCTGGCTCCTCCCCGACACGCTCGTCGGCACCGACAGCCACACGCCGATGATAGGCGGCATCGGCGTCGTCGGCTGGGGCGTCGGCGGCATCGAGGCCGAGGCGGCGATGCTCGGCCAGCCCATCACGATGAAGCTCCCCGAGGTCGTCGGAGTCAAACTCGAGGGCGAACTCCCCGAAGGCGCGACCGCGACCGACCTCGTGTTGCACGTCACCGAACAGCTCCGCGAGGTCGGCGTCGTCGACCGGTTCGTCGAGTTCTTCGGCCCCGGCGTGGGGAACCTCTCGGTCCCCGACCGGGCGACCATCTCCAACATGGCCCCCGAACAGGGGTCGACCATCAGCGTCTTCCCGGTCGACGAGGCGACGCTGGACTACCTCGAACTCACGGGCCGCGAGCCCGAACACATCGAACTCGTCCGCGAGTACCTCGACGCGCAGGGCCTCTTCGGCGAGCAACACCCCGAGTACACGGAGACGGTCGACGTGGACCTCTCCGCCGTCGAGCCGAGTCTCGCCGGGCCGAAGCGCCCGCAGGACCGCGTCGCCATGGGCGACATGAAGGCCCACTTCCGCGAACTCCTCTACGGCGAGTTCGAAGACACCGTCGACGACGTGGACGAGGAGGCCATCGTCCGCTGGCTCGGCGAGGGCGGGGGCGACCCCGACGGCGAACTCGCGGGCGACGGCGGGACGCTGACCGAGACGCCAGAGACGGCCCCCGAAGAGCCCGACCTCGGGGAACTGACCAAACGCGTCGAAGTCGACCTCGGCGGCGAGACGGTCGAAATCGGCCACGGGAGCGTCGTCGTCAGCGCCATCACGTCCTGTACGAACACCTCGAACCCGTCTGTCATGGTCGCCGCGGGCCTCCTCGCGCGCAACGCGCTGGAGAGGGGTCTCGACGTGCCCGAGTACGTCAAGACGAGCCTCGCGCCGGGGAGCCGCGTCGTCACGGAGTACCTGAAGAAAGCCGACCTGCTCCCGCACCTCGAAGCGCTCGGCTACGACGTGGTCGGCTACGGCTGTACGACCTGCATCGGCAACGCCGGCCCGCTTCCGGAACCCATCGAGAACGCCATCGACGAACACGGGCTGTGGACGACGAGCGTCCTCAGCGGCAACCGCAACTTCGAGGCGCGCATCCACCCGAAGATTCGCGCGAACTACCTCGCCAGCCCGCCGCTCGTCGTCGCCTACGGCCTCGCCGGCCGGATGGACATCGACCTCGAGACCGACCCGCTCGGTACCGACGACGAGGGCAACGCCGTCTACCTCGCCGACATCTGGCCGGACGCCGACGAGATTCGAGAGACCATCCACGATAGCGTCGACCCGTCGATGTTCCGCGAGAAGTACGCCGAGGTGTTCGAGGGCGACGAGCGCTGGGAGGCGCTCGAAGCGCCGACCGGGGACGTGTACGACTGGGACGACGAGTCGACCTACATCCGCGAGCCGCCGTTCTTCACGGACTTCCCGCTGGAGAAACCCGGCGTCTCCGACATCGAGGACGCCCGCTGTCTCCTGACGCTCGGCGACACGGTGACGACCGACCACATCAGCCCCGCCGGGCCGTTCGGGTCGAAGCTCCCGGCCGGCCAGTGGCTCATGGACCACGGCGTCGACCCCGTGGACTTCAACACCTACGGCTCCCGCCGCGGGAACCACGAGGTGATGATGCGCGGGACGTTCGCCAACGTCCGCATCGAGAACCAGATGCTCGACGACGTGGAGGGCGGCTACACGATTCACCACCCGACGGGCGAGGAGACGACCGTCTTCGAGGCGAGCCAGCGCTACCGCGAGGAGGAAACCCCGCTCGTCGTCCTCTCGGGCGTCGAGTTCGGGACCGGTTCCAGCCGCGACTGGGCGGCGAAGGGCACGGACCTCCTCGGCGTGCGCGCGACCATCGCCGAGAGCTACGAGCGTATCTACCGGGACAACCTCGTCGGCATGGGCGTCCTCCCGCTCCAGTTCGAAGACGGCGACTCGTGGGAGTCGCTCGGCCTCGACGGCTCCGAACAGTTCGACATCCGCGGCCTCGACGACGGCCTCGAAGTCAACGACGAACTGACCGTGGTCGCCACGAAGGACGACGGAACCGAAATCGAGTTCGACGTGACCGCGCAGGTCGGCACGCCCGCCGCGGTGACGTACGTCGAAAACGGCGGTATCCTCCACTACGTACTCCGTCGGCTCCTGACCGAGAACTGAATCAGGACGCTGCGCCGGTGAACTGAGTCGGGGCGGCGACCGGCCGCCTTCGACCCACGCGTCGGACTCGCCGAGAATCACGAACCGCCGAAGACGCGTAGATTCATCAGCCGTGGAGTGCTATGTTGTGGCATGGCAACCGTGACACCGGCGGTCCGCCCGACGTGGACAGACCTCATGCGTCGCGGAGCGGCGACCGCGGCGGTCGCGACCGTCGCGAACGCGCTCCTGTTGACGCTCGTCCTCGAAACGGGTCTCGTCGAGGTCTTCGGACCGCTTTCGTACCCGCCGGTCGTGTTTCTCTCGGCCGCCGGCGCGGTCGCGGCGACGCTCGTCTACGGACTGCTCGCGGGCCGCGTCGCGGACGCGGACCGGACGTTCCTCAGGGTCGCCGTGGCGGTGCTCGTAGTGTCCTTCGCACCCGACCTCGGACTCCTGTACGTCGATCCCGGAGCGACGGTCCCGGGCGTTCTCGTGTTGATGCTGATGCACGTCGTGGTCGCGGCGGTCTGCGTGGCGTCGCTCACCGAACTCGGCTGGGGCGTCCCGGAGGGTAAACGACCGGACCCGACCGACGAGTGACCGCCTGACGCTCGACGCGCGGGCGCTTCCGTGCCACTCGTATTTAGGACGGCCTAAAAACCGAAGACACTATGTTGTTTTAGGTTGCCCTAAATGGTATGACCAGAGCGGATTCCGAGGCAACCGCGTCGACGGCGTCCTCGCAGGGAGATTGAGATGAACGCTGAGCGCACCGCGGGCGTCAGGGACGCGCTGGACCGCGTCGAACGCGAGCGCGAACAGGTGCTGGCGAAGCGGCGGGCCGTCAGGCGGTTCGAGCGACGCGTTCGAAAGCTCGCCGCACGGCCGGAGCGCCCACCGAGCGGGACCGTCCGAGCGACCGCCTGCGGGACCACATCGATACCCGCGGCGACGCGACGAGACGCCGGCCCGGGGCGACGGCGGGTCCGGGAGCTATTCGCGGAGACGATACGCCCGCACAGCGTCTCCGACGTGAACGGGTCCGAACCGCTCGCGGTGACGATTCGCGAGGAGTTCGGCCCCGAGGTCGCGACGGCGCTCTCCCCCGACGCTGGGGGGCGGTTCACACCGGCGGTCAAGGAGGCGGTCGTGTCGGCGGCGACGGACCGGCAACGGTGCCTCGACGGGATGCGCCGGGCGCTCGACGCCGAGGAACGGTCGCTCCGGGCGGCGCTCGCCGTGCTGGACGAGTGCGAGAACTGGCTGGGCCGGGCGGACGCGACGCCGCTTTCGGAACTGGGGTTCGAGGGGCTCCGGCAGCGCCACGAGACGCTGGCCGACCACCGAGAAGCGTGCGACCGACTCGTCCGCGAGCGACAGCGGCATCTCGACGGGGCGACCCGCCACACCGCGGCGGTCGAAATCGACCACCGGTTTCTCGCCGAGTATCTCTACGAGGACCGCGCGACCGACTACCCGGTCTTGACGGCCGCGACCCGCGCGGCGGGCGTCTGCGCGGATTGCCAGCGGGCCGTTCGCGACCACCTCGTCCGCCGCGTATGATCGGCGCGCCGCAGTACCTCCTCACGCTGTACATCGCCGAGCGGGAGGACGACGAGGAGACGCCGATTTCGCCGGGCTACGTCGCCGACGCGCTCGACCGCTCGCCGCCCGCGGCGACCGAGCGCCTCCAGAACCTCGACGCGAAGGGGCTCGTTCGCTACGAGCCCTACGAGGGCGCGACGCTCACCGACGAGGGTCGCGACGCCGCCGGAGAGCTCTACGACACCTACCGAATCCTCTCGCGGTTCTGTCGGGACGTGCTCGGCGTCGACGACCACGAAGAGGAGGCGATGCAACTGGTCGGAAACGTCAGTCCGACGGTTGCCGAACGGCTCGCGGCGACGCTGCTCCGCGGGGGCGACAACCGCGGCGAAGCGACCGAGGCGAACGGGGCGGCCGAATCGGCCGAATCGGCGTCGCAACCCTCCCCCGACAGCCCCGCGAGCTGAACACGTCGCGGTAAAGTCGCCTCCGGTACTGATAGTTGTCAACAAATAGCACGCAAATACCGCCGCAGAACCGCACCCTTTTTGTTTTAGGTTTCCCTAAATCATCGTAATGGCCGCTGGTACGCAGTCGAACGCTGAATCCGCGTCGGAACCGGACCGACCCGACTCCCCCGAGATATCCGTCTGCAAGGGCGGGCCGGGGAAGTCGGTGTTCATGGAGTCGGGCAACAGCGACGGCTGGATTTCGAGCGACGTGACCGTCGACGTCACGCGGTAACTCCGTTCGGACCGGGTTGCGCGGAGTGCGGACCTGACGAGCGCAGTAGCTGAACAGCGCTGGCAGCTATCGCGAGAAAAAGCGTAGAACGTCGGAAACGTCGGAACGGGGGCGTCGTCCTCCGACGCGTCGGCGGCGGTGCTTACTGGACGAGCGTGTCGTCTTCGAGGTAGTGGTCGATGACGTGGGCGTGTTCTTCGATTTCGATGAGCTGCTCGCGGAGCATGTGCGCCGTCGCGTGGTCGCCGAGACCCGCGGCGAGTTCGATGTGCTCGCGGTAGCTCTCGATGATGTCGCCGTACATCTCGAGGTCGTTCGAGAGCGACGTGCGGATGTCGTAGACGTCCTCGTCCTCGGGCTCGACGGTCGCCGCCTCGCTCAGCGCCGGCATGCTGGCGTGAGGGACGCCGCCGATGGACTGGAGGCGCTCTGCGATTTCGTCCGCGGCCTCCTCGACTTCCTCGTAGGCCTCCTGGAGGAACTCGTGGATGCGGAGGTGCTCGGCACCCTCGACGTTCCAGTGGTGCTTGTGGAGCTGGTGGTAGAGGACGTAGGCGTCCGCGAGGTCGGTGTTCAGCGCTTCGATTATCTGTTCGGCCTTCTCGGTGTCGAGCCGAACGGGGTTGTCGCCGACGCTGCCTGCTTCCTTGAGGACTGACTTCTGCGTGCTCATTACAATCAGTAGTTGGGACCGAGGCCACTTAATACTTATCCGAGAACAAACAATTTTTCGTGTGGCCTAAAACATCGTTTGCCGGAACCGTCTGATTGCTTCTAAAACGACGAATGACGTGTGTGAGATGGGCACACGACCTGGGCCGATGAATACACCTGTCCGTGATAGGCACGCACAACATATCACATTCATTATGAATTTTCGAGTGGGTGGCGCGGCGTCTCGTGGGGCCGATTCGCGCGTTTCAACCGGGTCGTCGCGCCGCTCGAAGACGGACGGCGAGGGAACGACGCCAGAGTGGCTCGCAAGCAGTCGCCGGGCGGTCGCCGTCGGCTCTATAGACCGCGGGACGGCGACGGGGTCCGTCAAGAAATCCGTTCGAATCACGTCCGCCGAGCGGACCGCTCGTGTTTCGAACGGCCGGAGCAGGGGCGGTATCGTACAGAATCGGCCGATACGCTGTGGGCTCGATTCCGTGTGGAGAACGTATGGGCCCTATGGGGTTCGAACCCATGACCACCCGGTTATGAGCCGAGCGCTCTGACCAGACTGAGCTAAGGGCCCTCGGTCGATTCTTTCCCGTCGTCCCTCTTATGTCTTATCAGAAGCCGCCGCCGGCGAATCGGAGACGCACCGCTCATCGACGTGAGAAACGGAGAAGCGCCACCGCCAGGACTCGAACCTGGGACAACCTCGTTAACAGCGAGGTGCTCTACCAACTGAGCTACGGCGGCTTTCGTCTGCACTCTCTCGTATTCGATGTTTCTTGATAGGGCTTTCGTTTTTACCCGACGGCTGGCGGATGCCACCGCCTGACGCGGTCGGGGGAGCACCGTCACGCTTTCGCCCGCCCGCGGGAAACCAGCGGGCATGACGAACTCGGACCTCGACGCGGTCGTCGCCGCGGTCCGCGAGCGCATCGACCCCGACGAGGCGGAGCGTCGGGCGCTCGCGGAGGCCGCGTCGGCCCTCGAATCCCGCGTCCGCGACGCCCTCGCGGACCTGCCGGTGGACGCCGACGCGCTCCAAGTCGGCAGCACCGCCCGCGGCACGTGGCTCTCGGGCGACCGCGACATCGACCTGTTCGTGCGCTTCCCGGCCGACCTCGACCGCGAGGAGCTCGAAACGTACGGCCTCGAAGTCGGCCACGCGGTCCTCCCCGACGGCCACGAGGAGTACGCCGAACATCCCTACGTGAAAGGCGACTACGACGGCTTCGACGTGGACCTCGTCCCCTGTTACGACGTGCCCACCGCCTCCGACATCCGCTCGGCGGTCGACCGGACGCCCTTTCACAACGCCTACCTGACCGAGCGCCTCGACGACGACCTCGCGGCCGACGTGCGCGTCTTCAAGCGGTTCCTGAAGGGTATCGGAGCCTACGGGAGCGACCTCCGCACCGAGGGCTTCTCCGGCTATCTCGCCGAACTCCTCGTGGTCGAACACGGCGGCTTCGAGCCGCTGCTTCGGGCGGCCGCCGACTGGAGCCCGCAGGTCGATTTCGACCCGGAAAGCCACGGAACGCGGCGTTTCTCGGACCCGCTCGTCGTCATCGACCCGACCGACCCCGAGCGGAACGTCGCCGCGGTCTGCTCGGCTGAGAACGTCGCCCGACTCCAGCACTACGCCCGCGACCTGCTCGCTGAGCCGCGCGAATCGCTGTTTTTCCGGCCCGGCCCGCCGGCGCTCGACGCCGACGGCGTTCGGAGCCACCTCGACCGCCGCGGGACCACGGCCGTCGCCGTCGTCTTCGACTGCCCGGACCTCGTGGACGACCAGCTCTACCCGCAGCTGAGAAAGTCGCTGACCGGCGTCACCGACGGCCTCGACAGGCGCGGCTTCGACGTGTTCCGGCGCGCGACGTTCGCCGCCGACGACGCCGGCGACGAAGCAGAGGCCGTCCTCTTCGCGGAACTCTCGGTTGCCGAGCGTCCCGCGGTCGAGCGCCACGAGGGGCCGCCGGTCCACGTCCGACGCCACGCCGAGGGGTTTTACGACGCGTACGAGGACGGCGACGACCACTACGGACCGTTCCTCGACGGCGACCGCTACGTGGTCGAGCGGGAGCGGGAGTTCACCTCGGCGACCGACTTCCTCGAAAGCGACGCGCTGTTCGACGTGGCGCTCGGAAAACACGTGAAATCGACGCTCAGGGAGGACGGCTACGACGTGCTCGTCGGCGACGACGTGGCCGCGCTCGCCGAGTCGTTCGGCGCCGACTTGGGTCGTTACTTCGTGCCGAGACCGTGAGCAGCGCGCACGTCGTCGACTAGCTCGACGTTCTTCTCGTCGGGGTCTTCCTCGGGGTCCATCGCGATGCGGCCGTCGAACGTCTCGTGGACGGTCGCGACGCCCTCGGAGAGGGTGTCGAGGCCGTAGCCGCCTTCGAGGACGAAAGCGATGGCGGCGTCGGTCGCCTCACAGAGGTCCTGGACGCACTCGGTGAGCATCGCGTACCCCTCGGTCGAGACGCGCATCCGCGAGATGGGGTCGTGGCGGTGGGCGTCGAAGCCGGCGCTCACGATGAACAGGTCGGGGTCGAACCGTTCGACTGCGGGGGCGACCGCCTCGTCGAACGAGTAGACGTAGTCGGCGTCGCCCGCGCCGGCGTGGAGCGGCACGTTGAGAGTCGTCCCCTCGCCGTCGCCCTCGCCGGTCTCTTCGACCTCGCCCGTGCCGGGGTAGAGGCCGTCCTCGTGGATGGACGTGTAGAACACGTCGCCGCGGTCGTAGAAGATGTCCTGCGTGCCGTTGCCGTGGTGGACGTCCCAGTCGAAGATGGCGACGCGCTCGGCGAGGCCGTCGTCGATGACCGCCTGCGCGGCGACGGCGGCGTTGTTGAAGAAACAAAAGCCCATGGCGTCGTCCTCGACGGCGTGGTGGCCCGGGGGGCGGCCGAGCGAGAACGGCGTGTCGCGGCCGTCGTCGCCGTCGAGGGCGGCCCGGGCGGCCCACTCGGCGAGGCCGGCGGAGGTGAGCGCGGCGTCCCACGACGCCTCGACGGCGACGGTGTCGGGGTCCCAGTTACCGCCGCCGTCGCGACAGAAGTCGTGGAACTCGTCGACGTAGCCGTCTTCGTGGACGGCCGCGACGGTCGATTTCTCGGCGGGGGGCGCGTCGACGTACTCGACGCCGTGGCGCTTCGCCAGCCCGCGTCGTATCGCTCGGAGTCGGTCGGCCGTCTCGGGGTGTCGCGGCCCGGTGTCGTGGTCGAGACACGTTTCGCTGTAGCCGAATTGCATTATTCGAAGAGGGAGAAGTAGGTCTCGATGTCCTCGGATTGGACCGTCCGCCGGTCGGCGTGGTGGGCGAGTTTGACGGCGGCGCCCGCCACGTTGACGGCGTAGTCCTCGAGGATATCGGCCAGGGCGATTCGAGCGTCCATCGCGACGCGGTAGCGGTCGTCGATTCGGAGGCGGGCGATACGGTCGATGGGGGCGATAGGGAGGAGGAGTTCGTCGCGGTCGACGACCTGCTGGACGCCGAAGTCCTCGGCCATCAACGTCTTGCGACCGTCCGCCGTCGCCCGGTCGGCGGCGTCTATCGCGAGTTCCGCGCCGCGGTCCTGAATCCGGCGGGCGAGCGCCTCGGCGGCGCCGGCGCTCACTCGCAACTCACCTGCGTTCTGCCGGATAATCGCGTCTACCGGGGCGAACGGTAGCTCGACACTCATACCCACATATCGGGTCCGTGCGGCGTATAATCCTTTCCGTCGCGGCCCCTTCTGTATTTTATCGCACGCAGCGCTCCCGAGCGATGGGATTTCGCTGTGAGAACCCGCAAAACCGGACGAACGATGAGTGGGATTCGATGGCCCGCCGACGGCGGGACGATGGGCGACCGGCCGTCGCCTCGGCGCTTCGCAGCGCCGTCGTTTCGTCGCGCCCTCGTCGTTACCGCTGTGCGCCGGTGTGGACCTCGACCGTCTCGGCGCTGATGCGGCCGTCGGTCTCCGTGCCGGAGACCGTCACCTCGTCGCCGAGGCCGAGGTCGGCGTCGGTGTCGACGGTCTTGGTCTGCGTGCCGTCGTCGAGGATGACCGGCGTCCCGGCCTGCACGACCGTCCCGGTGAACTCGACCGACTCGCCGGCGGACTCCGTCGCGGTCGCGTCCGACGAGGACCCGCCGTTCGCGGCGGACGCGTCACCGGACGACTCGGACGAACCGCCGCCGGAGAACGCGCCGAGGCCCTGGTCGCTCGGCGGCGTCGGTCCCGAATCGCCGGCATCGGTCCCGGCCGCGCCCTCGGGGGCCTCGTCCATCACGGTGACGGACGACCGCCAGCCGGCGGAGGCTTCGAGGTCCTCCTGCCAGCCGTCTTTTATCTCCACGTCGGTGATGACGACGTAGTCCGCGAGGTCGACGTCGGCGTCGGCCTTCTCGCCCCAGAGGGCGACCCGGATGTCGCCGGTGTCGTCCTTGACGCGGATGTTGCGGACCTGTCCCTCGGAACCGTCGTCGCGGTCGAAGGTGCGCTTGCCGTCCGCCTCGATGACGCCGCCGGCGATGTCGACCGTCTGGCCGAGTTCGAGCGTGCCGATGTCGGTCGTCTCGGGGACGTACTCGATGTCCTCGTCGATGACTTCGACCGCGCCGCGGGAGCCGACGTGGAGTTCGAGCGAGCCGTCGCGCTCGCGGACGTAGCCGTCGACGACCTCGACCGACTGGCCGGTTTCGAGCTCCTCGGCGAGGTCCGCTCGCTCGTCCCAGAGCGTGACGCGGACGCGGCCGGTCGGATCGCCGACCGAGAGGTTCGAGACGCGACCCTCGGTACCGTCGTCGCGGTCGAACGTTCGGACGGTTCCGGTGTCGAGAATCTTGCCTTCGAGGTTCACGTCCGAGAGGCCGAGCGCGAGGTCTTCGACGCGGTAGGTGTCGAGCACCTGCACGTCGACCTCGGCGTCGAGGTCCTCTTCGACCTTGCTCGCGCTGACCTCGACGCCGTTGTAGCCGTCTTTCGGGCGACCGCCGATGCGGAGGACGGTGCCGACTTCGAGGTTCTCCTTCGCGCCGGCGGCCATCTCGTCCCACAGCGAGACGCGGATGCGACCGGTCTCGTCGGCGACCTCAATGTTGACGACCCGCCCGTCTTCGTCCTCGCCGTCGCGTTCGAACGTCCGGACCTCGCCGATGCTGACGACCTTGGCGAGGAACTTCACGTCCTCCATGCCCGGTTCGATGTCGGCGATGCCGTTGACCTCCTCGTCGCGTAGTTCGTGGGCGATGAGCATCGCCGCCGTCTCCTCGTCGGCGAGGCCGCCCATCTGTTCGACCTTATCGTTGACCGCCGCCTCGAACTTCTCGAACTCGACATCGGTGTCGAGGTCGTCGTAGACCTCCCGAATGACGCCCATCAGGCGTCACCTCCCGGAACGAAGCGCGCGCGTCGCGGCAGACCAAACGTCGTACTCATACTATGGACGAACAGGGAAGGGCGGCGCTTAAGCGTTGTTTTCCTCCGGATTGGACCGCCGAACCGGCCGCGCGAATCGAGCGACATAGCGGGGGTGGCCGCGGCCTCGGATTTGAACCTTCGGACCGTCAGGCGTCCGCGTCGACGCGGGCGACCTCGCGGCGACCGTCGGCGTCGTCGTGGACGACGACCGCCCGGCCGGGGAGGCCGCTTTCGAACCGGAGCGTCGCCTCGTAGCCGCGGGCGACCGGCGATTCGGCGCAGTTCTTCACGTCGGTCCGCTCGACGGCCTCGACGACGAGCGTGGCCGTGTCCGCGTCGGCGTCGTAGTCGGCCCGCGTGAGTCGGGCGATGGTGCACTCGGTCGCCCCCGAGACACAGCCGACGACCGAGAACCCGGTCTCGGTCTCGGTCGCGAGCGCCCCGTCGGCCGGACAGGCGTCGGCGCGGACGGGCGTGAACGAGCGCCCGACGAGTCGCGGACGGCGGGGCGTCTCCGTCGTCGACGCAGCCTCGGTCTCGGTGCTCGCCGTCGACCGCTCGGCGGCGTCGTCGCCGCCGCTCGCGCACCCCGTGAGCGAGGTGCACAGCCCGAGGGTTCCGAGGAGGAGCGCGCGTCGATTCACACACGAGACTAGGCTCGCCGGCGAAAAAGTCCTTTGCGTGCGGTCCGCACGGTCGCCGCGGCGGACGGAAACGCGCCGGAGACGGCGTGAGAAGCGGTCGTCGTTCACGCCGGAGACCGGGTTCCGTGCCCGGAGTTCGACGCCCGCCTCGTGCCGTGGTCCCGCGGTTCACTGGGAGTTCACATCGTAACCGTCTTAAGTAACCGTCGAGTACCGAAGAATGCAGCAAGACAGTCCTGATAGGGTAGTGGACTATCCTCCTGGCTTGCGGAGCCAGGGACCGGAGTTCAAATCTCCGTCAGGACGCTTTCCTTTAGAACACTATTCTCCGAGAGCCCTCTGTGGCTCTCGGTCTGTCTGCGGTGAGCGGCCACCGAGGAGATTTGAACAGGGAGCGTAGCGAACGCAGTGAGCGAAGTGAGTGAGTTCAAATCTCCGTCAGGACGTTTCTCTCTGGAACTGACCTCCGAGAGCCTTCTGTTCTCCCGGGTCGGTCTACAGTCTCCGTACGGAATCTGAACGGCGAGCGATATCGCCGCGAGCGAGTTCAGCGCGCGTCAGGACTCGGCGTGGGCGGCCAGTCCGAGGTCCAGTTCTTCGACCCCGTCGAGCACTAGGTCGGCCATGCGGCGCGCTCCGTGCTCGCTGAAGTGCGTGTCGTCGGCGATTCCATCGGGGTAGTTCGGATGTTCGCCCGGCTCCAGATGGTTGTAGAGCGCCGTCGAGTCCGCGGGACCGAGTTCCTCCAAGAGCGACCGCGTTCGCTCGTCCATGTCGATAAACGGCACGTCGCGGTCGCGCGCGACGGCTCTCGTCAGGTCGGCGTACTCGCGGTGGGTGTCCTTCGGGACGCCGTCGTCGTCGAAGTGACGACGCGCGATGGAGGTGAGCAACACGGGCGTCGCCCCCTGCTCGCGCGTCTCGCCGACGAACGTCCGGAGGTTGTCGACGAACGCCTCCTCGGTCGTGTGCTGTTCCTTCGAGGGCACCTCGTCGTTGTGGCCGAACTGGACGAACACGTAGTCGGTCTCGGTCAACTGCCGGACGACGGGACGCCAGCGGCCCTCCTCCAGAAACGTGCGGGTGCTCCGGCCGTTTCGGGCGTGATTCGCCACCGCGACGGCGTCGTCGAAGCGGTCGGCGAAGGGCATTCCCCAGCCGGTTTCGGGACGCTCGTTGGCATCCTTATCGGCCATGGTGGAGTCCCCGACGAGATGGACGGTAATCGACTCGGACGACATTTCGATAGCGCTCGTCCGGGCGGCCTATAGAGTCACCGGTCGGGTCAATCCGCGGGGCGAACGCGTCCCCTAACCGTCGCTAACGGGAGCCTACCCGTCGCGGGTACGAACGTGGCGGTTGACGAAACCGAACCCGGACCCCCGAGCGCACTCGGCAGTCTGGCCGGAAAAAACGAGCTTACGCCTCGTCGTAGGGCGGTTCGAGGCCGGGCGACCGCTCGTCGTCCTCGCGGCGGCGGACCGACGAGGTCGTGCGCGGCCGCTGTGGACGGGGGCGAGGCGCCTCCTCGGACCGGGGCTTCGCGGCCCACGACCCGTGGCAGTCCCGACAGTAGTTGCCTTTGTACGCCCGCGTGAACAGGTACTGCTCACCGCAGCGGATACAAACCGGGGACTGGGTCATCGTACGACACCTCGGACGAGGGTTTCGAGGGCATTCATATGCTATCATACCACATATGTTCCCGAGAGGCATAAGTATGCAAGGCCTACAGCGGGTGCCCCCGCTTTTCGCGGAATCTTTACTCGTAGACGGCGAACGGTTCGCATGGACGATTCGCTTCGCGCAGGCGTCGCCATCTACAACGCGGGCGCGTACCGGGCGGCCCACGGCGCGTGGGAGGCGAAGTGGCTCTCGCTCGACCGCGGGAGCGACGACGAGCGGTTCCTCCACGGCCTCATCCAGTTCACCGCGGCGGTCCACCACGCCCGCGACGGCAACGACTCGGGCGCGGTCGGCCTCGCCCGGAGTGCGCGGGAGTACCTCGACGGCCTCGGCGACGACTACCGCGGCGTCGACCTCGCCGGCGTTCGGACGTTTCTCGCACGACTCGAAGCCGACCCCGCCGTCGCCGACGACCCGCTCGCGCTCCGACTCGACGGGGGAGTCGTCACCTACGACGACCTCGATTTCGACGCGGTCGCCGTCGCGGCCGAGACGCTCGCGGAAGAACTCGACGGCTACGACGAGGATATCGTCGCCGACGCGGTCGCGTACGCCCGCGAAGAGGTCGCCGACGGGGCGCAGACGCAGTTCACGGCGATGGTGTTCGACTTCGTGCGCAACGAGGCCCAGCGCGGGTTGGTGTTTCAGCGATTGGGTGAGCACGTCCGCCGTCGGCGACGGCGCGAAGACGACGTGAGCGGCCTGTTCGAGTGAGAAGAGAGAGATGCCGAACGTCGTTGGAGACGATATCGTTTCAGAAATACGCCTCTCTAATTACGAACAGGAGCCAGACTACCGGAGCGAGGGCGAGTAGCAAGCCGACGACGCCTAGCAGGTAGTTCCCTTCGACGAGTCCCCGCGCCCATCCCCGACCGAGGTGAAAGATGAACAGGGAGCAGAGGAGTAAAACCGCGTTGCGGAGCGAAACTCCTGCTCCCTCCGCATTGGAACCGGGTGACGACATTACGTACACCATCGTGTCGTATTTCTATAAGCTTTCTCCGACACGTTCGCACGCCTCCTGACCGGCTGTTTCACACGACGACTCATCTGAAGAATCGGCGTTCAACG
Source organism: Haloferax gibbonsii ATCC 33959 (assembly GCF_000336775.1). Taxonomy (GTDB): domain Archaea; phylum Halobacteriota; class Halobacteria; order Halobacteriales; family Haloferacaceae; genus Haloferax; species Haloferax gibbonsii. The sequence continues at coordinate 440,764 of NZ_AOLJ01000011.1, forward strand.
GGGCCGAAAATCGGGGTTCCGACGACGCAATCAGGCCTCGTCCAGCGGTTCGCCCTTGAAGGTGAACTCGGCGGAGTTGTCCTGCGGGTCGTAGCCGAGCACCGCGCGGGCGCGGTCGATGGAGTAGTACTTCCGGTCGTTGTCGGAGATACCGTAGACGATTTCGTAGTCGTAGTCGGCCTCGATACAGCACTCGAAGAGGTGCGCGCAGTCGCGGTACGACAGCCACATCGCCTGGCCGCGCTCGTACTCCTTCGGCGGGTGGTGCTGGGTGAGGTTGCCGATGCGGACGTTCACGACCGAGATGTCGTGGTGGTCGTGGTAGTACCGGCCGAGCGTCTCGCCGGCCGCCTTGCTCACGCCGTAGAGGTTACTCGGACGCGGGAGTTCGGTCCCGTCGAGTCGGAACTCGTGGTGCGGACGGTACATGTCCGGGGTCCGGTCCATCGTCTCGTACGCGCCGACGGCGTGGTTCGAGGAGGCGAACGCGAACTTCTCGACGCCCGCGTCGACGGCGGCGTCGAACATCTGCTGGGTGCCGTCGATGTTGTTCCGCAGGACGCTGTCCCACGGCGCTTCGGGACGCGGGTCGCCCGCGAGGTGGATGACGGCCTCGGCGCCGTCCATGGCGTTTCGCACGGCGGTCTCGTCGGTGACGTCGGCGACGTACACCTCCGTGGGGTCGACCGAGTCGGGTATCTTCTCGTCGGAGAGTGGCTCGCGGTCCAGCAGCCGCCAGTCGTAGGCGTCGCCGATGTGCCCTAGTATCGCCTGGCCGACGCGCCCGCCAGCCCCCGTCAGCAAAACCGGCTGGTCCATTCGGTGTAAGTTCTAACAAGAGAGGCTAAGTAAGGACCGGTTCGCGCTCGCGCGACCCCTCAAACCGCCGAACTTTACCCGAGGGCGACGGAGTTCCGGGTATGGTCACAGACCCGCAGACGGCCTGCTTCGAGGCGGGCATCAAGTTCGGGACGCTCTACCACCAGTTCGCCGGCACGCCGGTCTCGCCCGACAGCGCCCGGAGCCTCGAACGGGCCATGGCCGAGGCCATCGAGAACCAACCGTACTGCGAGTCGGTCTCCGTGCGCATCCTCGACGACGCGCTGGACGCCGAACTCGCCGAGTCGACCGCCGACTACACGGAACTCACGGGGCGGTTCATGGAAGTCGAGATGGAAATCGACTACGAGGGCGTGCGCGTCCGGACGCGCATGGAGATGGAAGACGGCTACCCGCTGATGAAACTCGTGTCGGTCGAATGACCCGGCCGCGAAGCGCCGCCCGCGGGCTCGTCGTCCGCGACGGCGAACTCCTCACGATTCGGTACCGCACCGACGGCGAGGACTGGTACGTCGCGCCCGGCGGCGGCCAACAGCGCGGCGAGTCGCTCGCGGAGACGGTCCGCCGGGAAGTGTACGAGGAGACCGGCTACGAGGTCGCCGTCGGGTCGCTCGCGTTCGTCAGGGACTTCGTCCCCTCGACGCACTACGACGACAGAGGCGACGACGGCCACCAAGTGGACCACTTCTTCTGGTGCGAGCGAGTGAGCGAGGACCCGGACGACCCGACAGAGCGCGATTCGGTTCAGGTGGGCGTGCGGTGGCTCCCCCTCGACGAACTCGGCGAGGTCCGATTCTTCCCCGGCCCGCTCGGCGACCGACTTCGGGACGGCGACCCCGACGAGATGGGCGGCGGACGCGACGCGGTCTACCTCGGCGACGTGGACTGAGAATCCACCCGCGACGAGCGCGGAGTCGTTCGATTTCACTTTCACTTTCGGGGTCGTTTTTAAACCCCCGCGCGCCGAACGTGTGAGCATGAGTCAAAGCACGCTCGGCGACGACGACCTGTTCGGAGAGGCGGCGGCGGAGATGCGCGCCGACGTCGAGGAGCACCTCGACGAGGCCCGGTCGGCGCTGCCCGACCCGGACGACGTGTGGGACGCGGAGGCCGACAACGTCCTCGGCGTCCTCAACGGTCTCCGCTCCTCGCTCGACGTCGAGGGCGCGGCCGAACACGTCCGACAGGCCAAGAAATGGTACGTCATCGGCCAGCGCGCCGAGGCGTTCGACGACCCCGAGGACCTCGAAGAAGCCATCGAGGAGCTCCAGGAGCTCATCGAGATGGTCGAGGAGGCCCACGAACTCGTCGGGGAACTCACCAACACGATGCCCCAGCTCCGCGGCGCGCTCACCGACGCCGCGGAGGCGGCGGAAGCGGCCGACGACGAAGAAGAAGAGGAAGAGGAGTAACCCGCCGACCGGCCCGCCGGTGAGCCGGCGCGCCGACTTGCGAGCCGTTCAGTCGAGTTGCCGGCGCTCGACCGCGTCGAGGAGCGACGCGAGCGCCTCGGCCGCGAGCGATTCCAGCTCCGCGCCGCGGTCGGCGTCCCCCTCGGCGGGGTCGCCGACGACGCCGTTGTCGGTGAACTCGTCGGAGTCGTGGGCGAGGTTGACGCCCGAGACCCACTCGCCCCAGCGGTCGGCACCCCCATCGCGGGCCTCGTCGATTCGGTCCTCGCGGACCAGTTCGGGGTGCGTGTGACGGAGTAAGGCGGTTTCTAGCGGACCGCCGTGGCCCATGTCCGAGGAGTGGTCGCCGACGGCGTCGAACCACGTGAAGGCGACCGCGTAGACGTCGCCCGTCCGCGAGACGCGCCGGCAGAGCTCCGCGAGCGCGTCGATGTTGCCGCCGTGGCCGTTGACGACGACGACGCGGTCGAAGCCGTGGTGGGCGAGCGATTCGATAGTCTCGCGGACGTACGCGCGAAAGGTGTCCGGCGAGACCCAGAGCGTGCCGTCGAACGCGCGGTGTTCCTCGGCGACGCCGACCGGGATGGTCGGGCCGACGACGACCTCGCCGTCGAACGCGTCGGCACCCGCCTCGGCGACCGATTCGGCGTTGAGCGCGTCGGTTCCGAGCGGCGCGTGCGGGCCGTGCTGTTCCGTGCTTCCGACCGGGAGGAGCGCGAGGTCGCCGTCGAGGGCAGCGACCTCGGTCCAAGTGGCTTCGGAGAGTCGCATGCGCAAAGAAGTGTTTGCCCCCTCTTAGTGGTACGCGAAGCCTCAGTCGTCGCCGGCGTCGACCTCGGCCTGCCGGCGGGCCGCGCGCTCGACGAACTCGTCGGGGAGTTGGTCGATTTCGCCGGCTTGAACCCCCCACAGATGGGCGTAGAGGCCGTCCTCCGACAGGAGGTCGTCGTGCGCCCCGCGCTCGACGATGCGCCCGTCTTCGAGGACGACGATTTGCTCCGCGTCCTTGATAGTCGACAGGCGGTGGGCGATGCTGAACGTCGTCCGGTCGGCCGTGAGTTCGTCCAGCGAGCGCTGGATGAGCATCTCCGTCTCGGTGTCCACGTCCGAGGTCGCCTCGTCGAGGACGAGGATGTCCGGGTCCTTCAGGATGGCGCGGGCGATGGAGACGCGCTGGCGCTGGCCGCCCGAGAGCTTCACGCCGCGCTCGCCGACCTTGGTGTCGTAGCCCTCGGGGAGGTTCGAGATGAACTCGTGAGCCTCGGCGGCTTTCGCGGCCGCGACGACCGCCTCGTCGTCGGCGTCGAACGTCCCGTAGGTGATGTTGTCGCGGACGGTCCCGTAGAACAGGAACGTCTCCTGGCTGACGTAGGCGATGGACTCCCGGAGGCTGGAGATGGTCACGTCGCGCACGTCTTGGCCGTCGATGTTGACGTGCCCCTCGTCGGGGTCGTACATGCGCATCAGGAGCTTGAGAATCGTCGATTTCCCCGCGCCCGTGGGGCCGACGAGCGCGAGCGTCTCGCCGCCGTCGACCTCGAAGGAGATGTCCTCGACGATGGTCTCGCCGTCGCCGTAGCCGAAGGTCACGTCGTCGTACTCGACGCGGCCCTCGGAGACGGCGAGGTCGGGGGCGTCGGGCTGTTCGGCCAGCCGCGCGGGCTCGTCCATCAGGCCGAAGATGCGGGCGCTGGAGGCGTGGGCGCGCTGGTACATGTTGATAATCTGCCCGAACTGGGCGAGCGGCCAGACGAACTGCTGGGTGAGCAGGATGAAGGTGACGAACTCGCCGACCGCGAGGTCGCCGGTGAAGGGACCGGGGCCCTCTCCGTTGATGACCCACAGGCCGCCGACGACGAAGGTGAGGGTGAAGCCGATGCCCGCGAGGATTCGGAGCGCGGGGAAGAACTTGATTCGGGTGTTGATGGCGTCCCAGTTGGCGTCGAAGTAGTCCATCGAGACGCCGTCGACGCGGTCGGACTCGTGGGGTTCGGCGTTGAACGTCTTGATGACCTGGATGCCGCCGAGGTTGTTCTCCAACCGGGAGTTGAGTTTGCCGACCGACGAGCGCACGTCGGCGTACTTCGGCTGGATGATATCGACGAACTTCCACGTGAACAGCGCGATGAGCGGGACCGGCAACAGGGCGACGAGCGCGAGTTGCCAGTTGTACGACATGAGGACCACCGCGATGGCGACGACCATCACGGAGAGGCGGAAAAACGAGTTCATCCCGTCGTTGAGGAACCGTTCGAGCCGGTTCACGTCGTTCGAGAGGATGGACATCATCTCGCCGGTCTGCTTGTCGGCGAAGAAGTCCATGTTGAGCAGTTGCATCCGGTCGTAGGTGTCGGTCCGGACGTCGTGTTGAATCTGCTGGGCGTAGGCGTTCCAGCCCCAGTTTCGGAGCCAGTGGAACAGCGCGCCGGCGGTGAAACTGAACACGATGATGCCGACGGCAAAGAAGAACTGACCGTCTCTGGTCGCGGGGACGTACGGCGCTATCCACGCCTCGGGGAGGACGGGAAACCCGGCCGCGAAGGACTTGTCCTGCCGGATGATGGCGTCGATGGCGAGGCCGAGGATGACCGGCGGCATGAGGTCGAGCACGCGGGCGGCGACGCTCGCGAGGACGCCCACGACGAACTCGAAGGTGTTCTCGCGGCCGTACTCGGCGAACAGCCGCCGCATCGGGTTGTCGACCCGCGCTCGTTGGTCCTCGAACGGGTCGTCGTCGTCGATATCAGGGGGCACGACAACGGTTCAGGGGGCGCTCGAAGTAAAGTACTCGGGTGCGGGAGGGGTCCGCCGGTAGATTAGCACCGGGCGTTCCGGACCGTGTTCCCGGTCGAACCGCCTGATTCGACGACCGGTTGTTGGCTGACGCCGCAGAGGTCGTTCTGGATGAGCCGATTGCGGTGAGAGTCCTCCAGCGTGACGCCGTGAGCCAAGAGTCCCGTCGTGACGACGTTCTTGTGAATCGCGTTTCGGTCGCTTCCCGCGAGTTCGAAGCCGGCGATGAGAATATCGACCTCGTTCTCGACGAAGCGGTTCCGGTGGCTGTCGCGGAGTTGGAAGCCGGGACCACCGCCGTCGGCGAGGTTCTGTCGGAACAGGTTTCGATTGCTTCGGACGAGTCTCACCGGGAAGTCCTCGGTGAGGAACTCGCAGTCGACGAACTCGTTTCGGTGCGAGTCAGTGAGCGTGAGCACGACGGGACTGATGAGTGTACACGACTCGAACCGCGTCTGCGTGGTTCGTCTGAGAACCACGCTCTCCGACTCGAAGATGAAAAAGCTCGTATTCCTCACCTCACACCGCGTCGAGTCCGCGAGGACGAACTGCGAGAGCGGGTCATACTGGTCACCCGGATGGCCGACGACGCGCGAGTCCGCGATCGACACCCGGCTCGAATCGGTGATTCGGCCGCCCTTCGTCAGCACGATGTCGGTTATCGAGACGCGACTTCCCGAAACCGTCGTCTCGCCGACGACGGCGTACCCCCGGCCGTCGATGCGAACGTTGTCGGCGAGAACCTCCAGACAGTCGAGGTTGCCGTCGAGGACGTACCGCCCCGGCTCGGTGATGCTCGCGCATCCCGAGAGTACCGTTCCGTCGGACCCCGATTGCAGTACGCCCGGCATGAGCGCCGGAACTGCGGCGAGGCCCAGCCCCCGAAGCGCTCTTCTCCTCGTGAGTCGAGTCGACATGACACCTTCTCAACTACAACACGTCGGCACAAATACAGATATTGTGAGATACATACCAATTACGTATCAGAATTCGTGACGTACTGTCATTCCGACCGGCGGGGTCGAGTGGGGTTCGGACTCGGCGCTCAGACGACTCGTTTTTCCACTTCTGGGTCGATACCCGCCTCGACGAGGTCCTGTCGGACGCGCTCGCGCAACGGGTCTGGGACCGTGTCGCGACTGACGGGGACCGCGACCTCGCCGTCGCCTTTCACCTTCCAGTAGAGGACGCAGTCCGACGGTTCGTAGTACTCGATGCTGTAGGCGTCGTCCGCCCCGCGGTAGTGGACCCGCGCGGCGAACCCCTCGGCGCGCCACCCTTCGAGTTCCGAGAGCGCCGCGACGTGTGCTGTCATAGTGGGGTCAACGGTCGCCGGCCCTTCGGGTGTTTCGCATCTACTCGACTTCGACACGGTCTCCCGCGTCGATGCCGGTCTCGTTCGTGTACCCGTACGGGAGTTCGAGGACGTACTTCCCGGTTCCGCGGTAGCGGGTGAGGTCGGACTCGCTCGTTCCCTCGGGGTCGAGTTCGGCGTGGTGGATGCGCGTGATGGTGCCGTTTTCGGCGACGAAGACGATGTCCAGCGGGAAGTCCATGTCGCGCATCACGTAGGCGTAGGTGCCAGACGAGTCGTGGACGAACCACATCCCTTCGTTTTCGGCGAGCGACTCGGTGTCGCTCAGGCCGGTAAAGCGCTTGGCGCGGGTGTCGGCGACGCGGGCGTCCACGGTCGCCAGCGTCTCGCCGGTCTCGTCGTCGACGACGGTGAGCGTGGTCCGTTCGTAGTCGTCGGTCGAGCCGGGGACGACCGCGGGGTTGGAGAGGTACGCGACGCTCGCGACCGCGACGACGACGGCGACGACGAGCAGCGCGGTTCGCGCGCGGGAGGTCATTGCCGGACGTGACGGTCGCCGCGGGTCTAAGGGTTCCGGGGGACCGGTCGAAACGAAAACCGTTATGAGCGCGAACCGGTTCGATTGAGATGCAGGGCTCGTGGTCTAGTTGGTTATGACGCGGCCTTTACAAGGCTGAGGTCGGTGGTTCGAATCCGCCCGAGCCCATCAGATTTTGTGACGAACCGAACGGTGAGTCACAAATCTGTTCCGTGAGGGCGGGAGAACCTTGCGGCAACCGAGCGTAGCGAGGTTGACGGAGTGGTTCGAATCCGCCCGAGCCCACTTCTGACGACACGCCACGACGAGCTAGCGAACGGCAGAGCCGTGAGCATAGCGAGGAGTCTGTGTCGTCTGAGCCGACTCACACACTCCGTTGCATCACCAAAAGCGACATCGGGACGTTGGCGGCGACGAGACCGTACGCGCCGCCGAGGAGCGGTTCGACACCCAGCGACGGGGCGAGGAGGTAGCCGCCGACGAACCCGAGCGGGTCGAAGACCAACGCGAGGATGATGAGCTGTACTGCGAACGGTTTGGAGGTGAACCAGCGGGGGAGCATCTGTGACACAGTCGTCTCGGAAGTGTTGCCCCACAGACCATTTAGTTCTGTGTGGTCGCGCTCAGAGCCACGAGGACGCGAACCCTTTTAGCCCGACACGAACCCACCACCGAGTAGTGAACACAGTCGCACGACTCCGTGAGACCCCTCGGCGGGCGGCCGTCGCGCTCGGCTACGCGCTCGTCGTCCTCGTGGCGTCGATCGTTCCGACGCCGCCGGGGAGCCTCACACCGATGGGTCCGCTCGGACTCGTCGGCCTCGATAAGTGGGTCCACGCGGCCGGGTACGCCGGTCTCGGGTTCGCCTTCGCGTCCGCGGTGCGCGCCAGGGGACGCAAAGAGGTCGTTGGAGCCGTCGTCGTCGCCGCCGCGTTCGGGGCGGGTATCGAACTCGTGCAGGCGGTGCTGCCGTACCGGTCGTTCGGCGTCGCCGATGCGGGGGCGAACCTCCTCGGTGCGGTCGTGGGCGGGGCGCTCTGGGTCGCGGTCGCGTGGGTCGCGGAACCCCGGAGGTAGGGTTATCTCACCCCCTCACGAAGGGCGAACGAACGGTGAACGCAATGGGCACGAGACGACTCATCCGGGCACTCGGTCTCGCGGGAATCGGCGTCGTCGGGACGTACCTCCTCGCGGTTCGACCGTGGCACAGGCGCTGGGGGACCACCGACGACGAGGCGACGGGCTGGCTCCCCGGCGATGATTTCGTCGGCGACGCGGACGTCACCTCGACGCGGGCGATTACGATTGCGGCCCCCGCGCGGGCTGTCTGGCCGTGGCTCGTCCAGTTAGGGCAGGACCGCGGCGGCTTCTACAGCTACGAGCGATTGGAGAACCTGTTCGGGTTACAGATTCACGACGCGGACCAAATCCTCCCGCAACACCAGCGGCTCGACGTGGGCGACGAGATACGACTCGGCCCGCCGGGCTCGGGCGCGCCGTCGTTCCGCGTCGCCTTGGTCGAACCCGAGCGGACGCTCGTGTTGAGTGCGCCGGGCTGGGAGACCGGCGAGAGCCCGGCGGTGTGGACGTTCGCGTTGCACGAGGTGGCACCCGGCGCGACGCGGTTGATCATCAGATACCGCGGCCGGTCGGAGACGCTCCGCGGGCGCGCGATGAACCGCTTGGTCGTCGAGCCGGTCCAGTTCGCCATGGAACGAAAGATGCTCAAGGGGATTCGGTCGCGGGCGGAGCGGGCGCGGGCGAGCGCGACGGGCGGTCGGCACCGCTGACCCAGCGCCGACGGGCGATTCGAAAGTCTTTTTGATGCGGTCCGGCTTCGGAAGAGTGCGAGCCGCCTTAGCTCAGACTGGGAGAGCACTCGACTGAAGATCGAGCTGTCCCCGGTTCAAATCCGGGAGGCGGCATTTTCCTGCGAACTACCGAAGGAGCGTCGCGACTGAGTCGTGAGCAGTGAAAATGCGACCCGACCGGATTCTGAATCAGCGAGCAAATCTCCGATTTGCGAGCGAGGTTCAAATCCGGGAGGCGGCAGTCGAGTCCTCGACGACCAATCGGAACAACGCCCGAGTCCGGCGGCTCAGACCCGTATACTCGAACACACAGCAGCACAGGGACCTGCGGCGTTCTTCAGAAGACTTATCCGCGTGAGGTCGCTGGATTCAAAGGCAATGGCGAAAGGTAAGGTCGACTTCTTCAACGACACTGGCGGCTACGGTTTCATCTCTACTGACGACGCGGACGACGACGTGTTCTTCCACATGGAAGATGTTGGCGNACGGTTTCATCTCTACTGACGACGCGGACGACGACGTGTTCTTCCACATGGAAGATGTTGGCGGTCCGGACCTCGAAGAGGGTCAGGAAATCGAATTCGACATCGAGCAGGCCCCCAAGGGCCCGCGCGCGACGAACGTCACCCGCCTCTAAGCAGGCTTCCGTTCACCGCAGTACATTCACAAACTGACGAACTTTCCTCCGTTTTTCACGACCGCGAGCGACGGCGTTTCGGCGACCGGGTGAGTGAGTCACAGACATGCGGAAGGGTTATCCGTCCGCAGGGTCGTTGTACAGTCGCAATGGCGAAAGGTAAGGTCGACTTCTTCAACGACACTGGCGGCTACGGTTTCATCTCTACTGACGACGCGGACGACGACGTGTTCTTCCACATGGAAGATGTTGGCGNGGCTACGGTTTCATCTCTACTGACGACGCGGACGACGACGTGTTCTTCCACATGGAAGATGTTGGCGGTCCGGACCTCGAAGAGGGTCAGGAAGTGGAGTTCGACATCGAACAGGCCCCCAAGGGCCCGCGCGCGACGAACGTCACGCGCCTGTAATTCGGTTTCCGAATTCAGTAACAGACGAATCGATTTCTGAGAGTTTTTTTACGCACCCCTGAGCCGTGAGGCTGTGCTGTAGGACCCCCGCCGCGAGTAGACGCAGTCCCGACCGGGCGTCACGAACCTGTCGAACCCAGAAGGCTCTTATCCTCTCGTAGTTGTGCATCAAACGAACAACAATGTCCGACGACGGGGAGCTGGAACCTCCCGCGGGAATAGACGACTCCCACATCGGCGCGGGCGTCTTCGACGAGACGATGGGCCCTGGCTCGTCGTTTGCGCACCTATACCGGGGTGAGATACACCGGATGAAGTCGTGGCGCGAGCGACTCGACCGGACCAGCAACTGGGCGATTACGCTGATGGCCGGGATTCTGACGTGGTCGTTTTCCGCACAAACGCACCCGCACTACATCATCCTCCTCGGGGTAGTGACGCTGAGCATCTTCCTCTGTATCGAGGCGCGGCGCTTCCGCGCGTACGACATCTGGCGCTCTCGGGTCCGGATGATTCAGCAGAACGTCTGGGCGTACGCGCTCGACCCGGACGGCGGCGTCCTCGACGAGGACTGGCGGGAGAAACTCGGGGAGGACTACCGCACGCCGAACATGAAGATACCCTTCGAGGAGGCGCTTGCCCACCGGCTCCGCCGGGTGTACCTGCCGCTGTTCATCGTGATGCTCGTCGCGTGGGTCATCCAGCTCACGGCGTACACGGACGGGACGACGCTCGTCGGGAGCGCCGGTGTCGGCGGCGTCCCCGGAAACATCGTCGTCGCCCTCGTCGCCGGGTTCTACGCGACCCTGCTCGGCATCTCGTTCCGCCCGCGCGAGTGGCACGTCAACGGCGAACTCATCCCGAGCGACGTCACGGGATGGGAGCAGTCGGAGTACGGCGACTCGTAGCGTCGCAATTCGAAATGGTTTTTTCGCTCCTGCGCGTCTGTCGAACCGCGCCGCCTTAGCTCAGACTGGGAGAGCACTCGACTGAAGATCGAGCTGTCCCCGGTTCAAATCCGGGAGGCGGCATATTCTGAGATTCTGAGCGGAGCGAAGAATCGAAGAAACGACGCCGGACTGATTTGAACCCAAGAAGTCGAACGGAGTTAGTCTTCTTTCGGTTCAAATCCGGGAGGCGGCATATTCCTGCGAACTACCGAGGGAGTGGAGCGACCGAGCCGTGAGCAGTGGAGATGCGACTCGACCGGATTTGAACCAGCGAGCAAATCGAAGATTTGCGAGTGAGGTCCAAATCCGGGAGGCGACCCTTCTCAGACTGAGTTCAAATCCGGGAGAAAAACGAAACCGACACCCCGCTTAGGCCCGCGCCTCGTCGAGCCACGCGGGTTCGTCAACGGTCGTCGAACCGACGCCCGTAAGCGAGTACTCCCACGACCCGCGGACCTCGGTGCCGTCGTCCATCCGCCCCGAGAACGCCCACGATTCGTGACGCGAGAGGCCGTCTTCGTCGACGAGGACGGCGTACTCGAAGTTCGTAACCTCCAGGTTCCCGGGCTCGCCCTGCGCCGCGGCCGACCCGGCGAGAATCAGCGCCTCGCTCGCGGACGAAAGTTCGTAGCGCTCGACGGACACGCCGTCGAACGTCTCGGTGCCGGCGAACGTCAGGTCGTCGTCAGCGCCGTACGCGCGGGCCTGCGAGAGCGCGATGGCGGTGGCGAGAACCTCCATCGACCCCTCGTAAGAGGTGTACGTGGCCTCGTCGCCGTCGCCAATCCGGACGTACGTCACGCCGTCGGCGACGTACTGCTCGACGCCTCCCGCGTCGGGTTGGCCGTCGGTCGCCGAGGTCGTTCGACTGTACGACCGCTCGGCTTCGAGGTCGGCGTAGAACTCGCGGGTGACTTCGGTCTCGACGCCGTTCGCGTCGACGCCGGTGTACGACCAACTGACGGAGAAGCTCCCGGCGTCGCGGAGGAGACGCTCGGGGTCGCTCAGTTCGAAGTCGTCGGTTCCGCTCGCGTCGGAATCCGCGCTGTCGCCGCCTCCATCGGGCTCGTCGATGTCGTCGGTTGGGGCGGCCGGCGCGACGTCCGCGCCGCCGGTACAGCCGGCGAGGAGCACGAGAACCGCGACAATCAGGACGGGGATACGGTTGGAATACACGACAACCATACGACGAGTAGAATCTTAAGTAGGTACCGCAAATCGCGTCGGTTCGGCGCGGCCGGCGGGGAAACTCACGAGTGAAGAGGTGAGCGGAGCGTTCAGACCGTCACCGACGCCGACTTCGCCACGTCGCGGTGCGAGACGCGGACCTCGACGCCCGACGGGGTGACGGAGACGGTCACGTCGTCGACGGTGCGTTCGTACTCGGCGGTGTGGCTGCCGGACCGGGAAACGCGCAGGCGCTTCGAGAGGAGGCCGGCGTCCACGAGCGGGTCGAGTTTTCGGTACGTCGTCGAGAGCGGGAGGTCGCACGCCTCCGAGAGTTCGCTCGCGGACCGGGCGACGCCGTCTGTCGCGTCGAGAATGCATCGGCAGTCGTCGTCTTCGAGAAGCGAAAAGAGCGCGTCGACCGCGGCGTGGTCGTCGACGACGCGGGGTTCGGACGAGGCGGTCGGGGAGCGGACGGCGAAGGGAAACGAGGCCTGACTCATACTTCTGTAGACTCGACGGACGGGGACCAACGGATAACCACGATAGCGTGGGACGTTTATATACTCGGGCGGACGCGGGCGCGGCCGTCTCGACCGCTACCCCTCTTCGAGGACGTCGCCGAGCAGCTTCGTCAGGGCGGCCGCGAGATGTTCCGAAAAGGTCGACTGGTTGATTTCGAGTTCGGCCGCAACCTCGGTCGCGTTGGCTCCGCGCGGGCGCTCGAAGTAGCCCATGTCGTAGGCCGTCTGGAGGACTTCGAGCTGACGGGCGGTGAGCTTCCCGCGGTCGACGAAGACGCTGTCGCCGGGGGCGTCGCCGGTGGGCGAGCGCACGAGGCGCTTGATGTCGAGTCCGGGAAAGCGGTCGCGAAGCTCGCCGATGACGGCCTGCAGCTGTTCGTAGTCGGCGGCGTGGAAGACGAGCGTCAGACTGCCGCGCTGGGCGAAGTAGCGGTCGACCGGACAGCCGAACTCGCCGAGGCACTCGCACGGGCAGCCGGCGCTCCCGTCGTGGGTGTAGCGGTAGAGGTGCTTCGAGCCGTAGGAGAAGATGGGGTCGAGCGCGGACGCCTCCGGCGGGTCGTCGGCCTCGAGGACGAACTCGGAGACGCTGACGTCGCCCGGTGTGGAGACGACGCTGGTCGAGACGGAGTCGACGACGGAGTCCGTCGAGTGAGCGACCGAGGCGACGGGGCAGACCGACGGCGAGTCGAATTCGACCGTGGCGCGGATACCGGCGGGCATGTGTTACGCGCGGGCGCGCCGGTGCTCGCCGCGGGACGCGACGACCGCGGACATTACTTGTCGGACTCCGCGGCGTCCAGTTCGACGGCCCGGCCGCCGAGCGTCTCGGGGTCGAGTTCGAACAGCTGGATGTCGAGGTCGCGCTTCGTCTCGCCCCAGATTTCGAACAGCGGGCGCTTGGCCTTGCCGTACTGGACGATGCGTTCGACGGTCAGCTCGTCGGGGTCGACGCGTTCGAGCGTCCCCTCGGCGATGATGCTCCGGTAGCTCCCGTCGTTCGACTCGTGGACGACGAGTCGGGCCCGCGGGGACGACGTGAGGAACTGCCGCTTTTCGCTTTCGGGCGTGGAGACGAGACGGAGATAGAAGCGACCGCTCTCGCCGTCGTAGCCGTAGGAGATTGGAATCGCGTATGGTTCGTCCGCCTTCGCGAGCGAGAGGACGCCCGTCTCGTGACGGGACAGGACCTCGCGTATCTCGTCGGGCGAGAGTTCGGTCTGTTGGTCCAGAGACATCGGTTCGTACCACCAGACTCGCGGCCGACGTAATTACTGTTACTTCTCGGCGGTGTCCGAGAGACCCCAATCGGGCGATATCGGCGGGGTCGGTCGCAGGCGCGAGTCGCTCAGGCGGTCGAAAATCAGGTGGTCGAGAAGGCGTCGGTCGTGAGCGCGGCGCTACAGATGACACAGCCGTTTTCGAGGAGGGCGTCGCGCATGGAGTCGTTGACCAGCATGGACTCCGCACACTCCGGGCAGACGAATGTGTAGTCCGCGCTGTCGCTCATGTGGTTCGTAGTACGCGTGGCACACGTATATGTAGCCTACTGTTTTTCGAACGCCGAGGGCGCGGTGGAGCGAACGCCCCAACCGGGCACGGAGAAGAATGGAACCTCACGCGGAACACGGAGCGAACGCCTCGGTCGAGGTCGGACTCCCGCAGATGGGACAGCCGCGTTCGAGGACCGCCGCCCGCATCCCGTCGTTGACGGCGAACCCCTCGCCGCACTGCGGGCACGTGAACTCGTAGTCGTCCGTCGGCGACGTGGCGCTCATCAGTCCACCTCCGGCGGTGCGAGCGTCGCCGTCATCGCGACCGCCCCTCTTCGCCGTCTTCGCCGCCGTCCGTGGCGACCTGCCGGAACGCGAGCGACACGCCGGCGTCGTCGAACGAAAACGAGAGCGTGTCGAAGGTGGTCGCGAACTCCCGCGGGTGGTGCGTCGCGGTCTGAATCCGCAGTCGCTCGTCGAGGAGCGACGCCTCGGTGAGCAGGTCGAGTTTCCGGTAGACCGTCGACAGCGGCACGTCGCAGAGTTCGGCGCACTCCTGCGCGGTCCGCGGGGCCCCGTCGCAGGCGGCGAGGATTCGCCGGCTGTCGCCGTCGCTGAGCGCAGAGAGGACGGCCGACGGCTCCGCGGCGACCTGCTGGGGTCGGGTCAGGTCGAGCGTCGATGCACCACGTGCGGCGAAAGCGGAAGAGGAGTTCATACTTCGATAGACGACGGACAACGGGAGGTATCTCCGCCCGCGCTATCCGGGGAGGTTTAAGTACTCGACCCGTCTCCGGCTTCGAGTTGGGCCAGTCTGCGGCGCACCGCGGGGTTCGAACTCGGCGCGAGGATGAAGTGGCCCGCACCCATCGTGAGACTCCGCAGGTACCAGTAGACCGCGCGCTCGACCGGGCGGAACCGGCCGTCGGTCAGCGCGACCGCGCCGCGCCACGCGTTCCGCCGTCCCTCGCGGAGCGTGAAAAACGACAGCGCCTCGTCGAACCGACCCAGCGACTCGTCGATGTCGGCGACGCCGTCGGCGTACCGCTCGGCGATGAGGTCCTGTTCCTCGTCGACGAGGCGGCGGAGGACCCGATTTATCCGGCGGTGGTCGTCGTACTTCGCGGGTCGGTCGGGGTCGATGCCGACCTCGTGGAGCGCCAGCGCGAGGTCGTAGTTCACGTGCGCGTTGACGCCGAGCAACACGTCCTGCACCACGAGCGACTCCCCGGCGAGCGCCGTCTCGAAGGAGAGTTGCCACGGGTCGGGCACGTCGTCGTGGTCGCCGCGCTCGAAGGCGCGGAACGCCCGGCGGTAGTGGTCCGCGAAGGTGACGAGGTAGTCGGCGACCCACTCGGGGTCGGTGAACTCGCCGCCGCCGAGTCCGCGGTCGACCTCGGCGGTCACGCGGACGTAGATGGTCAGGAAGGCGGCGCGGCGGTCGCCACGCTCGTACAGGAGCGATTCGAGCGCCGACAGCCGCTCGTGGGCGTCGGCCACGTCCCGGAACGGCGCGTCGACGAGTTCGAGAACCTCCTCGGTCGCGTCGCGGGCGACGCCGGCGAGCGACGGGTTCGGCGTCCGCACCGCGGCCGCGAGCTTTCGTCCCTCCTCGAACGTCGTCCGTCGCATGGGTTGGCCGTCCAGACGGTCCCGCCTTCGATAACGATACCGGCGCGCACGCGCTCGTGGCCGAGAATCCGCGGGTGGGACGCTCACGCCCGTCGCTGGAGACCGGACCGCGAGTCGATGCGAAGCTCCCACCCGAGGATGTCCTGCATCGGCTCCGTCTCCGAAAAGAGGGTCGGATACCAGGCGTTGTCTTCGAGCACGTCGTGGACGCGGTCCCAATCGCCGTCGTCGACCCGGCGGAGTTCGCCGTCGACGACGACACTCTCCCATTCGTCCCGCGAGGGAGCGTTCCAGACGGCGAAGCTCGCGCGGGCGGTCCGCTCGGCGAACTCGGTCTTCTTCGAGGACTCGCCGGGACGGAGGAAGACGAAGTAGAGTCGTCCCCGGTCGGCGTCGTAGCCGAACGAGAGGGGAATCCCGTAGGCGACGCCGTCGTCGGCGAGCGAGAGAACGCCGACGCCCTCCTCGCGGAGCAGGCGGTCTATCTCCTCCGACGGCATCTCGATTCGGTTGTGTTCGGCGAAGTCAGGGGCCATGGGAAATATACGCACGGAGATGGCATAAGCCTGCCATCGACCCGGAGACCGGCGACCAGCGACCGACGGGCGGCCTCGGCGCGCTCGCTCGCTCGGCCCCGACGCGCGACGCGGGGCTTATCCCCGACGGCGACGAACCGCGGGACGACACCCGGATGACGGTGAACACACTCCACCGGCCGACGCACCGCGACGCCCTCGTCCACCTCGAAGCCGCCTTCGAACGCGGCGACATGGTGACCGTGTTCGGCCGGTGCACGGTCGACTACGACGGCCGCGCGACGAGCGAACTCGGCCCCGGCGACCGGCTCGTCGTCCTGAAGCCGGACGGCTCGATTCTGGTCCACACCGACGAGAAGCGGACGCCCGTCAACTGGCAGCCGCCGGGGTGTACCCACTCCGCGAGCGTCCGCGACGGCCGGCTTCGAGTCCGGAGCACGCGCACGAGCCCCGACGAGCGACTCGACGTGCACTTCGAGCGCGTCGAGCAGTGTTCGGCCTACGCCGTGAACGACCGCAGCGACCTCGAACTGGTCGGCAGCGAGGAGGACCTGCGGCAGCACATCCTCTCGGACCCCGACATCCTCGAACCGGGCTTCGAGCCGCTCGAGACCGAGCGGCAGAGCGACGCGGGCGCAATCGACATCTTCGGCGAGGACGCCGACGGCGTCCCGGTCGTCGTGGAGTTGAAGCGCCGGCGCGTCGGCCCCTCGGCGGCGAGTCAGCTCCGGCGGTACGTGGACGCGCTCCACCGCGAGTTCGGCGACGACGAGCCGGTTCGCGGCGTCCTCGTCGCTCCCTCGGTGACCGAGCGAGCGGCGGACATGCTCGACCGCGAGGGACTGGAGTTCGTCGCGCTCGACCCCGAGACGGGCGCACCGCCGGTCGAGGAGGACGACGGCGAAACCGACGGGTCGGACGGGAACGGGGAGAGGGACGGAGCGGAAGAAGACGGCGATGACACCGACGGCGACGGCGACTAATCAGTCCAGACCGGCGGCGGCGACGAAGTTCTCGACGGTCCGAGCGGCCGTCACGTCGTCGAAGTCGCGGTCGGCGTCGCCGTCGGGCCAGCCGAAGTCGTCGGCGATGCGGTCGAGGAGGTCGGCCGTGAACTCGGGGTGGTACTGGACCGTCCAGACGGGCGCGTCCTCGTGGCGCGTCGCGAGGTGGTCGTAGTAGTCCGCGGCGGCGACGGTCTCCATGCGGTCGCCGGGGGCGACGACGTAGTCGCCGTGGACCATCGGGATGCGCCCGGAGACGCCATCGAACAGGGGGTCGTCGCCGAGGTCGACGTCGGCGATGCCGCGGCGCTGGTCGCCGGCTTCGACGGTGCCACCGAGCGCGTCGTTGACGAGCTGGTGGCCGAAACAGACGCCGAGCGTGGGCAGTTCGCGGGCGACGAGGTCGCGAGCGAGCAGGCGCGCGTCGGCGAGCCACGGGCGCTCGTCGGCCTCGTAGACGCCCGCGGTGCTCCCGGTGAGCACGACGGCGTCGACGTTCGAGAGCGTCGGGAGGCCGTCGTCGGGGAGCGAGTGAACGGTCCCCTCGCGGCCGTCGAGGGCGAGGTCGGCGAGCGCGTCGGTGAAGTACGCGGGGCCGTCCGCAGGCATGCAGTCGCAGACGAGCAACATGGTCCGAACCGTAGCGACGGCGGCGCATAAGCGTGTCTCCCGGTCGCGGGGTCGACTCGCCCGCCGCCGGGGACCGGCGGGACTCGATACGGTTCGGTGGCCCATCGCGGCGAACCGACGTGCGAGCCCCTGACACGACCGCGGCGGGCGAATGAAGCTTCGAAGCGTTTTTAGCCCGCCTGACCCTTCGGTTTCACAAGTAACCATGTCAGACAAACCCGCCTCTATGTACCGGGAGATTACGAACCCGGCGTACACCCGACGCGAGTACATCACGGGTATCCCCGGTTCGAAGATCGCACAGCACAACATGGGCGACCTGAAAGCTGACCCCGAGGACTACCCCGTCCAGATCAGCCTGAAGGTCGAAGAGGAAGTGCAGATTCGCCACGGTTCGCTCGAATCCGCGCGTCTGTCTGCCAACCGTCTCATGCTCAAGCACGCGGGCGAAAAGCAGTACAAGATGATTCTGCGCAAGTTCCCGCACCACGTCATCCGCGAGAACAAGCAGGCGACCGGCGCGGGTGCGGACCGTGTCTCCGACGGGATGCGCCAGTCGTTCGGGAAGGTCGTCGGGACCGCCGCTCGCATCCCCAAGGGCGAGACCGTGTTCACCATCTACTGCGACGTCGAGGACGCCGCGACCGCGAAGGACGCCTTCCGCCGCGCGTACAACAAGATGTCGCCGCCGTGCCGCATCGTCGTCGAGCGCGGCGAAGAGCTGCTCGTCGCGTAAGTTCGCGACCTCGCGCCGGCGCGTGCTCGGAACGCGCCTCGCCTCGAACCCACCATTTTTCCCCCGGGACCCCGCCTCGTAGCGTATGCTTCGGTTGGCGGTCACCACCTCCAGCGAGACGTTCGAGCGAATGCGCGGCCCGCTCGGCGACCGCGGCATCGACGTGGGACACCTCCCCGCCGAGGGGTTCGCGCTCGACCTCTCGACGCCGCCGGCCGAGTCGTTCGACGCCGGCTTCGTCTACCCCTCGCGTCCGATGGAAGGCGGCGTCGTCACCGCCAGACACGACATCCCGTGGGTGAACACGCGCGAAGACGTGCTCACCTCGCGGAACAAGGCGGGCGTCATCGCGACGCTCGAACGCGCCGGGCTGCCGGTTCCGCGGAGCGTCTACGTCTCCAACCCGGCCGACGAGTCCGACCTGCTCGACGCCGTCGAGTCGGCGGGTCTCGACTATCCGGTCGTCGTCAAGCCGAACTCCACGACGCGGGGCGTCGGCATCGCCAAGGCCCACGACCCGGACTCGCTTTCGGGGCACGCGGACGTGCTGAGCCTCGTCCACGACTTCCGCGCGACCGGCGACAAGTCGTTCCTGATTCAGGAATGGCTGCCGGACGCCCGCGACTACCGCGCGATGGTGCTCGACGGCGAGGTCGTCGGCGCGGTGGAGCGCCGACTGACGGAGGGCGCGCGCGACGGCGGGCGCTGGAAGCACAACGTCCACCGGGGCGCGGAGGCGGTCGGGACGGACCTCCCGAAGCGACACCGCGACCTCGCCGAAGCGGTCGCCGACGAGTTGGGCATCCGCTATCTCGGGGTTGACCTGCTGGAATCCGACGGGCGGGTCGTCGTCTCGGAGACGAACGCCCGGCCGACCATCGACGACGACGCGAAGTACGACGACGGCTTTTTCGACCGACTGGCGGCGCTCGTCGAGCGGGTCGCAAAGAAGTCCTGAGCGGGCCGCGCGAAGTCGAGTCGCTACTCGACGTCGATTGCGGCGGAGTCCTCGGCGCGGTCGAACGTGACCTGCAGGACGCCGTTGTTGAAGGTGGCCGATGCGGAGTGCTCGTCGACGCGGGCCGGGAGGCGGATGCGTTCGTCGTACTCGCGGCGGTCACCGGCGGCGCTGATAGTCAGCGTCTCACCGTCGCACTTGAGGTCGATGGCGTCTTTGTCGACGCCCGGGAGGTCCGCGACGAGTCGGAGTGTAGAGCCCTCATCGTACACGTCGATGTGGGTCTCGGAGGCGAATCCGGCGTCGCCTCCGGTCATGTCGTTCATCATCCGTTCGATTTCGTCGAAGATGTTGTCGAACGGGTCGTCGCGGTCGTCTCTGACCATGGGGGCCGCTATGAAATCGGAGGATAAAACGTTTCTGCCTGTGACAGTCACCTGGCAGCGAACCGCCAGTATTCGGCCGCGAGCGACCGTCTACGGACGGACGGCGCGTCCCCGTGCGGGCGTGTCAATTCTCGTCCGTGTCTGATTGGTTGTGTTTGTTTCTGTGTCAATATTGATTGCTGATGAAAGGTAACGTTCGATTCAGTCGGATTTACCGAAACAGATATACTCTTGCGCCCGGCATATCAATACGGATACTACTCGAACATGAGTGAAAAATCCTACCTCAGCGCGGGCGAGAACGTGGATGAATCGGACGTGGTGCGGGTGGCACTCAACGGCTTCGGCCGCATCGGCCGAAACATCTTCCGTGCCGTCCTCGACAACCCGAAGGTCGAACTGGTCGCCATCAACGACGTCATGGACTTCGACGACATGGCGTACCTCGCGAAGTACGACTCCGTCATGGGCCGACTCGACGGCGTCGAGCGCGACGGCGATTCGCTGTCCATCGGCGGCACCTCGGTGAGCCTCTACAACGTCCAGTCCCCCGCGGAGCTTCCGTGGGGCGAACTCGACGTGGACGTGGCGCTCGAATGTACGGGCATCTTCCGCACGAAGGAAGACGCCTCCGCACACCTCGAAGCGGGCGCGGACAAGGTCGTCATCTCCGCGCCGCCGAAGGGCGACGAGCCGGTCAAGCAGATCGTCTACGGCGTCAACCACGACGAGTACGACGGCGAGGACATCGTCTCGAACGCCTCCTGTACGACCAACTCCGTCACGCCGGTCGCGAAGGTGCTCGACGAGGAGTTCGGAATCGAGAACGGTCTCCTGACGACCGTCCACGCCTACACGGGCAGCCAGAACCTCATCGACAGCCCCCACGCGAAGCAGCGCCGCGGGCGCGCCGCCGCCGAGAACATCGTCCCGACGACGACCGGCGCGGCGCAGGCGGCCACCGAGATTCTGCCCCAGCTCGACGGCAAGCTCGACGGCATGGCGATTCGCGTCCCCGTGCCGAACGGCTCGCTCACCGAGCTCGTCGTCCGCCTCGAAGACAAGCCCTCCGTCGAGGAGATCAACGACGCCTTCCGCGCCGCGGCCGACTCCGGCCCGCTCGCGGGCGTCCTCGGCTACACGGACGACGAAGTCACCTCGCGTGACATCCTCGGCCTGCCGTTCTCCAGCACCGTCGACCTCAACACGACGAACCAGGTCAACGACGGCGGCCTCTACAAGATTCTGACGTGGTACGACAACGAGTACGGCTTCTCCAACCGGATGCTCGACGTCGCCCACTTCGTCACCCACCAGTAGACGCCCCCACGAACTGCCCGCCCTTTCAGCGCGACTTACCCACCACTAAGTAATTCCTCTACGTCCATCCACCCGATGTTCAAGACCCTCGATGACCTCGACCCGGAGCAGCGCGTACTCGTCCGACTCGACCTCAATTCGCCGGTCGAAGACGGCGAGGTCCAAGACAACCGACGGTTCGACCGCCACGCGGAGACCGTCCGCGAACTCGCCGAGGCCGGCCACCGCGTCGTCCTCATGGCCCACCAGGGCCGTCCCGGCGACGACGACTTCGTCTCGCTCGAACAGCACGCCGACATCCTCGCGAGCCACATCGGCCGCGACGTGGGATTCGTCGCCGACACCTACGGCGACGAGGCCATCGCCGCCATCGACGCGCTCGAAGCCGGCGAGGTGCTCCTCCTCGAAAACACGCGGATGTGCGACGAGGAGCTTCCCGAGGAGGACCCCGAGGTCAAGGCCGACACCGAGTTCGTCCGGACCCTCGCCGAGCACGTCGATGCCTACGTCAACGACGCCTACTCGGCGGCCCACCGCTCGCACGCCTCGCTGGTCGGCTTCCCGCTCGTGCTCCCCGCCTACGCGGGGCGCGTGATGCAGACGGAGTACGAGGCCAACTCATCTATCGCCACCCGCGAGTTCGACGGGCAGGTGACGATGGTCGTCGGCGGGACGAAGGCCACCGACGTCATCGACGTGATGAACAACCTCGGCGACAAGGTCGACCAGTTCCTCTTGGGCGGCATCGCCGGCGAACTGTTCCTCCGCGCCGCCGGCAACGACGTGGGCTTCGACCTCGAGGGCATGGACTTCTTCGACGACCAGTGGGAGGCGAACCGCGAGACTATCGAGTCGCTCCTCGACGAGCGCGGCGACCAGATTAAGCTCGCCGTCGACCTCGCCTACGAGGACGAGACCGACGACCGCGGCGAAATCGCGGTCGCCAACATCACGGAGAAGGACCGCGCGTACCTCGACGTCGGCTCGATGACGGTCGACGAGTACGACCCCATCATCCGCGACTCCGAGGCCGTGTTCGTGAAGGGCGCGCTCGGCCTGTTCGAAGACGAGCGCTTCGCGGTCGGCACGACCGGCGTCCTCCGCGCCATCGCCGAGACCGACTGCTTCTCCGTCGTCGGCGGCGGCGACACCTCCCGCGCCATCGAGATGTACGGCATGGACGAAGGCGACTTCGGCCACGTCTCCATCGCCGGCGGCGCGTACATCCGCGCGCTGACCGGCGCGCCGCTCGCCGGCGTCGAGGCGCTGCAGCAGGACTGAATCCGCGCAGCGTCACCCGTCTCTCTTCTCGGCGAACACGCCGGCCGCGCCATCGACGAGAATCGCGACGCCGCCCGCGAAGACCAACAACGTGAGGAGTCCGCCGACGGCGTTGTCGTCGGGGAAATTTC
The DNA here is from genome assembly GCF_000336775.1 of Haloferax gibbonsii ATCC 33959. GTDB lineage: Archaea > Halobacteriota > Halobacteria > Halobacteriales > Haloferacaceae > Haloferax > Haloferax gibbonsii. The sequence continues at coordinate 463,270 of NZ_AOLJ01000011.1, forward strand.
CCGAGGCGCGAACCGCCAGCGTCCACCCGGCGCTGAACGCCGCGTAGCCCGCCATCGCCGCGCCGATGACGACGTTCGTGCCGCCGCCGAGCGTCACGCTGAGCGCCGGCGACCCGACTTCCCCGGCGTCGTCGGCGGCGGTCTCGTCGGAGCCGTCCGTCTCGCTCGCGTCGCCGTCGGTGCCGTCTCGTTCTGACACGCCCCGAACGGGGACCGCGCGGGACATAAGTGTCACCCAACGTTGATAGCCGACGCCGCCGAACCGACGCGCATGAAACTCGGCGTCGTCTCCGACACGCACGACAACCTCGACTACGTCGAAGCCGCGGTCTCGCACTTCGAATCCGAGGGCGTGGACGCGGTCGTCCACTGCGGCGATATCGTCGCGCCCTTCTCGGCCGCGCCGTTCGACGCGGACTTCGACTTCCACGCCGTCCGCGGCAACAACGACGGCGAGTGGGCGCTCCGCGAGACGGTGGACTCGTTCGGCACCTACCACGACGACTTCGCGCACCTGACGCTCGACGGCCAAGAGATAGCGGTCTACCACGGCACCGAGGCCGGCCTGGTCGACGCGCTCGTCGAGTCCGAGACGTACGACTTCGTCCTGCGCGGCCACACCCACGAGCGGGTGGTCGAACACCGCGGGAAGACGACGCACATCAACCCCGGCGGCCTGCCGATTCCCGGCGCTGACGACGCGTTCCACGTCGCGGTCGTGGACCTCGACACCGGGAACGTGGCGTCGCGGTCGCTCTGAGGGAGCGAAGCGAGTGGGAGGCCCGTTTGGTTTTCCCAGTCAGCTGTTTGTCGTGTGAAACAGCTGCTCGGTAGTGCGTACGAACGTTCCGACTCTTATTCGACGATCTCGAATGGTGCGGCGAGTGCGATTCCCGTATCGTTATCGGAGAATCCCCAGTAGATGAATCGGTACGTTCCTGCCGTATGTATCGTACACCGTTGAAATGGCCCCCAGAAGTCGTTCGCACTGAGTTCCATCTCCCATCGGAGCTCGTCGCCAGGGGCCAGTATTTGTTCAGAGGATGACCACTCGTACTCGTCTCGCACACCGATTGTGTTTCGCCACGTCCCCTTATCGACCAAGCGCTGAATCATGTATCGTGGTTTCCCGAGTGTGGTGAGGGAGTCAGTAGACTCGTTTGTGAGCGTCGCGACGAATTGCTCACCTGGCGAGATAGATTGTGGCACTGTCAGAGACGCATATCGAAGGTAGTCCACTATCGGTCGATTGGTAAACACGTCCCCAACGTCTCGATAACCCGAAGAACAGACGTTCTGGTCACGTCGCGTAATAGTATTGAGGCACCCAGACAGGGCCGCCGTTCCGATTGCACCGGCGAGTGCGAGAAATCGGCGGCGGGGAAGAGGAGGGCTCATATCAGTAACAGACGCTACTGCCGTCATATATTTATTCTAACCTGATACCGATGAATCCGACACCCCACGCGCTGGACTAGTTGAGATGTGGTTTCTCTGTACTAACCGCACAGCGTCAGACGACACCGTCTGCTGCGGATTCGAACAGCCGAATGGGTGAAAAAGCCGCGACTGCACCGAACTGAGCGGGCGATTCGCCGGTTAGTCGTCGGCGAACTCCGCGCGCGCCTGCTCAGCGAATCCGGACGGACTACCGGAGATACCGATACCGAGCGTCTGGTCCGTGAGTTCCATGCTCGTCTGCTGGTCTTCGACGTCGAACATCGCGCGGATGGCGTCGACGTTCTCGGGAATCACGTCGGACTGCTGGTGGATGGCCTGGAACAGGTAGAGATCCCGGCCGTTGACGCCGATGGACTCGCCCCACACGCAGTTCTCCCACATGTCGCCGCGCGGGCGGCCCGCGTCGAGCGCGAAGTCCATGAGCTTGCCCGCGCCGTCGATGCCCATTCCCTCCGGGATGACGTAGACGCGGTTCTCGCCTTCGAGCAGTTGCCGGACGTGCGCGCCGGTCACGTCGTCTTCGAGCGTGACGTTGAGCGCGTGGACGTGCATCAGCGTCGCCGGGACCTTCAGTCCGAGCGTGTCGATTTCGAGGTCCGGGAAGATGGTCTTCACGTCGGGGCCGTGGTGCGAGGGAATCTTGATGGGGTTCGGGAGAATGTCGTTTATCGGCCCGCGGGAGTTCTGACCGGGGTCGCCGCCGCGGCGGACGAGCGTCGCCCGGACCTTCTCGACGCCGTACTCGGCTTCGAGCGGCGCGATGATGCGCGAGAGACCGGTCGTGTTACAGGAGACGACGCGGACGTAGTCGGCGTCGCGGGCGGCGTCGAAGTTGGCCCGCGCGTTGAAGCTCACGTCGGCCACGTCGGCGTCCTCGCCGCCCTGGAAGATGGCGGGCGTGTGGTGCGTCTCGTACAGTTCGCGGTTCTCCGCGCCGATGCCCGACGGTGTGCAGTCGACGATGACGTCCGCCTTGGCGACCAGTTCGTCCACCTCGCCGGCGAGGTCGACGCCGGCCTCGGAGAACAGCGGTGAACGTTCGGGAATCGCGGCGTACATCGGGTAGCCGCGTTCGCCCGCGGTGTGCGCTTCGAAGTTGGGCTGGGTCTTGGCCACGCCGATGAGTTCCATGTCGGGCTGCGCGTTGATCGCGTCGGCGACGCGCTTTCCGATTGTGCCGTAGCCGTTGACACCCACTCGTATCATGGGTGACAAACGACCGGGCCCGACCATAGTTATTTCGATGGTTAATACTTAGAAATTAACTCTCGGGCGAGTGAGTCCCTCGATTACCTCCGAGGCGAGTGAAACCGACGGTTCGGGGCGACGGGGCGGGAACCGAGCGCGAGGGGGCAGATGGGAACGCCTAACAGCGCCGCCGGCGCAGGTTCTCCCATGCCCGAATCCGACGCAGACCTCCGCGCCGCCAGCGAGACGGCGGTCCGCCAGTGTCTCGACCTCCAGCCCGACGAGTCGCTCGTCGTCGTCACCGACGACAAGCGCGAGCGCATCGGCGAGGCGCTCTACGAGGTCGCCGGCGAGGTGACCGACGACGCCACAATCGTCCGCTACCCGCCGGGCAACCAACACGGCGAGGAGCCGCCCGCGCCGGTCGCCGCCGCGATGAAGTCCTGCGACGCCTTCCTCGCGCCGACGACGAAGAGCCTGAGCCACACCCGCGCCCGCGGCGACGCCTGCGACGCCGGCGCTCGCGGCGCGACGCTTCCGGGGATCACCGAGGAGGTGTTCGTCACCGGCCTCGACGCCGACTACGACGCCATCTACGACCACAGCGCGGCGATGCTCGACGCCGTCGGCGACGCCGACGAACTCCGCGTCACGACCGAGAAGGGCACGGACATCACGTTCGTCCGCGGCGACCGCGAGTGGCTCGCCGACACCGGCGCAATCGCAGCGGCCGGTTCGTTCTCGAACCTCCCCGCGGGCGAAATCTTCCTCAGCCCCGCGTCCGCGACGGGCACCTACGTCGTCGACGGGACGATGATGCCCCACGGCCTCCTCGACGAGGGACGGGAACTCCGCTTCGAGGTCGAAGACGGCTACGTCACGGAGATTTCCGACGACGACATCCGCGAGCAGGTCGAGGCCGCGGCCGAGGAGGTCGGCGACGACGCCTACAACCTCGCCGAGATCGGCATCGGCACGAACGTCGGCGTGACCGACCTCGTCGGCTCCGTCCTGCTCGACGAGAAGGCCGCGGGCACGGTCCACATCGCCATCGGCGACGACGCCGGCATCGGCGGCGACACCGACGCGCCGCTCCACCTCGACGGCATCATCCGCGAGCCGACGGTGTACGCCGACGGCGAGGAAGTCGACCTGCCGCAGCCCTGAGCGGGTTCGCGCCGCGACCGCGGCCGGTTCGTCCGTGCGTCCGACGGGACACCTGCCACCGACTCCCACGCCGAAACGGAGAAAGGCGGCTTTTTACGGCCTGATGGGCTAGCGACCCGTATGAGCCTACCCGACGCCGGCGAGCGCGTCCCCCTCTCCTGCCCGACGTGTTCGCCCGACGAACCCACCGTCCACGAGGTGCTGAAGCCCGGCGGTCACTCGACCGTCCGGTGTACCGAATGCGGCCACGTCCACAAGGAGAACGTCGAGATTCCCGACGAAATCGAGATGAATGTCGTCGTCTCGCAGGACGGCGACTCCGTCTCGACCGGGGTGCCCGCGCCGGTCGGCGCGACCGTCGAGGTCGGCGACGAGTTCATCGTCGACACGCCCGAGGCGATTCAGCTCGTGCGCATCACGGGCATCGAAGTCGGCCCCGAACAGCGCGCCGACGAGGCCGCGGTCGGAGACGTGAAGACCGTCTGGACCCGCGTCGTCGACAACGTCGCGGTCAACGTCACCATCCACCCGAAGGACGGCAAGCGCGAGGACACCCGCAGCGTCACCGTCAACGTCCCCGGCGACTACGAGTTCGTCGTCGGCGAGACCGAGTCGTTCGGCGACGAGGAGGTCGAAATCGAAGGCCTCGTCGTCCGCTCGGACGCCCCGGAGTACCGCCACGGCAAGCTCGACCACCCCGGCGACATGGTGTACGCGAAGGACGCGAAACGCGTCTACGCCCGCGACCAGAGCTCGGCGGCGTGGTCGGCCTGGTAAGACGGAACCGAACCACACCGACCCGCCGACGAGCCGTTCCGCTCGCCCAACGCACGACCTTTTGTCTCCCGACCCGTCGGTGCGACCATGCCTACCCGCGACCGGTCGCAGTCGTCGGTCGAATCGCTCGCACTCCTGTGGGCCGCCCGCGAGAGCGGCGTCATCGACGCGCTCACGACGAGCGCCGGCACCGCCGAGGCCGTGGCCGAGACCGCCGGTATCGACCCCCGAGCCGCCCGCATCACCGTCGAGGCGCTGGCCGCGATGGGCTTCATCAAGCGCGTCGGCGACGAGTACGAGATAACCAACCGCGCGCTCGGCTTCCTCGCCAAGCGCGACGTGCGCTCCATCGGTCGCCTCCCGCACGCGCTCGACCGCTTTTCGCTCTACGCCGACCTCCCGGAGACGATGGCGACCGGCGAGTCGCCTGCGTTTCCGGACGACTGGCTTCGGAACCGACTCGGCGCGCACGACGCCGCCGGGGAGTCGGTCGTCCGCGCCTGCGTGACCGCCGCGGTCCGCGAGGCCCCCGACGCGACGCGCGTCCTCGACCTCGGCGGCGCGTCGGGCGTCTTCGCCCGCGAGTTCGTCGTCCGCGGCCGCGACGTGACGCTCGTCGACGACGCGGACACCGTCGAAGTCGTCCGGCCGCTCCTCTCGCGCGCCGGCGTTGACCTCGTCGCGGGCGACCCGACCGACCCGCCGGCGACGGGATTCGGCCTCGTCTTCGCCGGCGACGCCTTCGCCGGGCGCGACCCCGAGGCCGCGCGGGCGCTCGTCTCGGGCGCGCACGACGCCCTCGAATCCGGCGGTGCGGCGGTGTTCGTCGATAGTCTCCACGGGCGCTGCTCGACCGAGGCGACCGCGGGGCGGGCGGTGGACGCGCTCGCCACGGGCCGCGGCGACCTCCACGACGAGCCGACGGTTCGCTCGTGGGTCGAATCGGCCGGATTCGGCGGCTGTACGGTCCGAGACGTGCCGGGAACCGACCTGCAGGCGGTCGTCGGCGAGCGTGCGGTTGATTAGGACCGACCTCCGAGTTCGGCTATGGACAACTCGGTGCTGCGCGACGACATGGTCGACGGCCTGGAGCACTCGCTGGAGTCGCTCCCGGAGGCCGTCTCCATCGCCATGCGCAGCGTCCCGCGACACGAGTTCGTCACCGACTCGCCGTATCAGAACCGCCCGACCGAGCACCGCGACACGAACACGACCATCCTCGCGCCGACGACGGTCGCGCGCCTCCTCTCCGCGCTCGACCCCCAGCCGGACGACGAGGTGCTCGTCGTCGGCGCGGGCGTCGGCTACACCGCCGCGGTCCTCGCCGAAATCGTCGGCGACGCTCACGTCCACGCGGTCGACATCACGCGCTCTCTGGTGTACGAGGCGCGCGAGAACCTCCAGCGCGCCGGCTACGGCGGCGTCCTCGTGGACTGCCGCGACGGCGCGGAGGGGCTGGCCGACTACGCGCCTTTCGACCGCATCCTCGTCGAGGCCTCGGCGGTCCGCCCGCCCGCGCGACTCCTCGCGCAACTCGCCGACGACGGCCGACTCGTCATGCCGAAAGGCGTCGGCGAGCAGACGCTCGTCGCCGTCGAGGACGGCGAGGTGGCCGAATCGTTCGGCCCGCTGTCGTTCAAACCGCTGCTCGTGGACGGCGAGCAGACGGGGAGCATCGTCAGAAACCGGACGCGACGCGAGGACCCCGAGTACGAGGGCCGGGGCTGGCACGCCGGCCACGGCTGGGAACAAGACTGGATAGACTGGGGCGGTCGCGGGTAGAGTGAGGCGAAAGCGGGACGCTCCGACGCGTCGGCCGGCGCGACAGTCACGCTTCTCCGGGCGCGGGAATCACCAACCTACGATTTAGCTACGGAGCGCGTAGTTAGAGCCGGTGAATTAACCATGGAAAAGAACGTCGGCGGCTACGACCGTATCGCGCGCGCCGTCCTCGGACCGGTGCTCATCGTCGTCGGGGCGGCGAGCCTCGCGGGCTTCCTGACCATCGCGGCCGGAACCCTCGGACTCGTCGTCGCGGTCGCGGCGCTCCTCGTCGGAGCGGTCCTCGCGGCCACGGCGGTCACCCAGAAGTGCCCGCTGAACGCCCTGCTGGGCTTCAACACCTACGAGGGCGCGAAGACGACCGAGACTGAATCCGCGGGCAAGCCCCGCGCGCAATAATCATTTTCGAGTGAGATGCGGGCATCGGCCCGTGTTCCGATGTGTGAGCCGCGCAAGCGGACGCCTCGCAGCCAGCCCGGATTATCAAAACAGATAGCTCGCGGGAAACACCTTTCTCGCCCCTCCCGAGACCAGGAGTAGCGATGACGCCACCACTCCCGACGCGGGAACAGCTCCCGGACGACCTCCTCGAACGGGCCAACTGGGTCGGGTGGCGAACACAGACGCGCGGTGGAGCGGAAACGACGGTTCTGGAGGACGCGACCGGCGGGCCCGCGTCGGTGACCGACCCGTCGACGTGGACGACGTTCGACGAAGCGCTCGCGTCCGCGCGGGACGGCCCCACCGACGGGGTCGGGTACGTTTTCACCGACGACGACCCATTCGTCGTCGTCGACATCGGCGAGTGCCGCGACAGCGAGACCGGCGCGACCGAGCGCTGGGCGTGGGAACTCGTCGACCGCCTCGACTCCCGCACGGAGGTAACGCCCTCGGGGACGGGGTATCGCGTCCTCGTCCGCGGGACGCTTCCGTCGGGGGGCGGCCGAACCGGGAACCTCGAACTCTCGGACGGTGCGGGCTTTTTCCCCGTGATCGGCGACCGCCTCGAGGGCACGTCCGCGGCGATTGCCGAGCGGAGCGACGTGCTCGCAGCGATTCACGGCGCGTACTTCGAATCCGACCCGGAGCCGTCGCCGACCCCGGCGGTCGAGTCGGTCGCGCCGGATTCGGACCGAGCGCCCGTCGACGCACGTCTCGACGAGGTGAGCGGCCCGGGCAACGACCTCGCTGACGACGAGGTTATCGACCGCGCGTCGACCGCCGTGAACGGCGTGAAGTTCACCCATCTGTGGCGGGGGGACACGAGCGGCTACGACGACCGCGACGAGGCTGACGCGGCGCTGTGTTCGATTCTCGCGTTCTGGACGGCCGGCGACGCGCGCCAGATGTGCCGCCTGTTTCGGGACTGCGGGCTCTTTCGGCCGAAGTGGGACGAGGTGGCGCACGCGGACGGGTCGACCTACGGCGCGAAGACGGTCCACCGCGCGATTCGAGAGACGAGCGAGTTCTACGACCCGTCCGGCTGGTCGAGCGCGGTTCGGCCCGCGGCGACGCCCACGGACGAGGACCGACGGGGGGACGGCCGGTCCGACAGCGCGCTCGACGGGCGGTCCGACGACCCGGAGAGTGAACCGCGGGGACCGCCGCCGACCACCGCGTCGCCGGTCGGCGAGCGCGACGCGTTCGACCGCTTCAGCGAGCTCCGGGCGCGGCTCGACGAGGCTGTCGACGAGAACCAGCGACTCCGCGACGAACTCGACGCGGAGCGCGAGCGACGACGCGACCTCGAAGCCCGGGGACGCGGCGGCGGGGCCGGAGAGAGAGACGAAAAAGTGGGGCGCGGGTGGTCGCTGTTCGACTGGCTTCGGTCGCGAGCGACGCTACGTTAGCAGTGTTCTGAGCTGATTCACGACTTGAGTCCGCTTCCGGTGAGCGGTACGACCACGTCGGCGTCGCGGTCGAGGACGCCCGAGAGCCGCAGTTCGCGGAGCGCCGCGGGCGCGACGGCGCAGGTCGGCTCCGTGTAGAAGCCGTGGCGGTGGAGCCTGTCGAGTTCGTCTTCGACCGCGTCGGACGAGAGCGCGATGGCGTCGCCGCCGGTGTCGTCGAGCGCCTCGTGAATCTGTGCCTCGCGGACGGGTTCGAGAATCTGGATGCCGTCGGCCACGTCGTTGGTCTCGTCGGGCGTGTGGTGGCGGGCGTCGGCGATGGGCGAGTAGCCGGCGGCCTGCGCGCCGTACAGTTCGGGCATCCGGTCGGTCCAGCCCGCCTCGTAGAGCGCGCGGAAGCCGCGGTACGCGCCGAGGAAGAGCGTCCCGTGGCCGAGCGGCGTGACGACCGCGTCGGGGACAGACCAGTCGCGCTGGGCGGCGATTTCGTAGGCGACGGTGGCCGTCCCCGCGAAGAAGGCGGGGTTCCACGCGTGGCTCGCGTACCACGCGTCGTCGGCCTCGACGGCCTCGACGCAGGCGTCGGTCACGTCCTGCCGGGTGCCTTCGATGCGGACCGGTTTGGCCCCGGCGCGCTCGATGGCGCGGAGCTTCGAGGGCTTGACCGACGCGGGCACGTAGATTTCGGCGTCGATGCCGGCGCGCGCGGCGTAGGTCGCGACGGCGGCCCCCGCGTTGCCCGACGAGTCCTCGACGACGCGCTCGACGCCGAGTTCGGAGGCGAGAGAGAGCATCGTCGTCGCGCCGCGGTCCTTGAACGAACCGGAGGGAAAGACGTACTCCAGTTTGAACGAGGCCTCCCACTCGGCGGCGTCGACGAGGGGCGTCATCCCCTCGCCGAGGGTCGCGTGCGGCTCGGTCGGAAGGAACTCGTCGAACGCCCAGAGCCCGTCGCGGTAGTCGAGGTCGGCGTCGCCGGGGGCGGCCGCCGACGGCGTCGGGTCGGCCGCGAAGTCCAGCGGCTCGCCGCAGGTGCAGCGCCAGCGCCACGCGTCGTACGTCTCGCCGCAGGCGTCGCACGCGAGTCGGAGCCGAGCGGGGAGGTCGTGTGATGTCGTCATGGGAAGTGAGGTGGGTGTGGGGTAGGGGTGAGGTGAGGTGGTACGGGTGAAGTGAGCCAGCAGTCAGTACGTGTCGAGGTCGATGCCGACCGAGCAGACGTACTCGCCGGAGGCGACCTGCGGGAGGCGGCGCGCCCGCCAGAAGATGCCGTCGTGGTCGGCGGTGACGCGGGCTTTGAGCTTGCCGAACACGTCCGTCACCTCGAAGACCACGTCGCCGGCGGAGACGCGCTCGCCGAGGTCACGCTTGAACCGGACGAGGCCGCCGACCGGCGAACCGTACTGGTCGAAGCCGCGGGCGCGGGTCTGGGCTTCGAGCTCCACGTCGCCGTCGAGGAAGTCGTAGCCGCGGAGGACGTTGTAGACGCCGCGGACGCCCTTCTCGATGCTCTCTTCGTCCCAGCCGACGCACCCGCCGAGTTCGGGGTCGATAGTCGGGATGCCGGCGTCCGGGCCGGCGCGGGCGAGCTGGCCGTCCGGGCCCTTCTGGTCGAGGACGTAGCCGCAGCCGAACGTCTTGGCGAGCCGGAGGCATTTCGCGTGCATCCGGTGGTGGCGGCCGCAGCGGACGCGGACCTCGTCTATCATCTGGCTCGTCGAGCCCTGATGGAGGTCGACGATGAGGTCGGCGTCGCGGGCGGCGGCGAACGTCGCGGCCGCGATGCGCTCCGAGGAGGTGCCGCGCTCGTCGCCGGGGTACGCCCGGTTCATCTTCGTGTCGTCTATCGGGTTGCGGTGCTGTGCGACCTGAAAGGCGTGGTAGTTGACGATGCCGACGACGAGAATCGCGCCGGAAATCTCCGCGGGGTCGAGCTGCGGGACGACCCGCTGGATGACGCCGACGCCGTTGAGTTCGTCTCCGTCCGAGGCCGCCTGCATGTAGAGCGTCTTGCCCGACGACGCGCCGTTGATGACGGCGACGGGTAGGCCGACGCTCCCGCCGTCGCGGGACTCGCCGACTTCGAGACGGCCCACGTCCATCTCCCCGGGGGCCGCACTCGCCGTTCCCAAGGTAATCATATCGCCAACCTCGGACCGGCCTCCCTTTAGGGGTTCGGTCCGCTGAGCCCCCGAGGAAAGCGTTGCCGCTATGGTCTCGCGGCCGCTACCGGCGACCGTGACAGACGACGTTCCCGAACGGCCGCCGACGGGGGGACTGGTACAGGCGCTTGACGTGCCACGAAACGCCGCTATCGGGGCGGCCGTCGGCCTCGCGTTGGCCGTCGTCGCCTACCTCTTTCGGGTCCTCGAACTGTTCGGCCCGTTCGCCGGCACCCGCGAGTACCCGATACTCGGCCCCGAGGGCTGGTTCCTCATCCTCGCGTTCGTCCTCGCCTCAGCGACGGCGCTGCTCGTCGCGACAGTGCTCACGCTCGTCTCGGCGTATCGACTGAGTAAAACGCTCTGAGCCGTCGGTTCGGTCGGTTCCGACAGTTCGTCCTCGGCCTACTCGTCGAACTCGCGCTCGTCGCCGACGAGTTCGCCCAGTCGCTCCGCGCCGGCTCTGGTCCCTTTCGCGATGATGAGGTCGCCGCCGTGGAGCCGCGTTTCCGACCCCGGCGAGACGACCCACTCGCGGCCGCCGGCCCGGCGGACCGCGATGACGCGCATCCCCGTCTCGGTCTTGACGCGCCGGTCGCCGAGGGTCGCCTCCGCGAGGTCGCTCCGGGGGGCGACCCGCAGGCGGATGATGACCTCGTCGGACTCCTTGACCGCGGCGGCGACGACCGGGTGGGCGTCGATGCCGCGGAGGACGCCCTCGGCGATTTCGAGCGCGGCGTCGGAAATCATCTCGGTCGCGCCCGCGAGTTGGACGAGTCCGCGGAGCGAGACAGGGTCTTCGACGCGGCTCGCCGCGCGGAGCGTCCACGCCTCGAACCGGGACTTGAGCGCGTCCACCTCGGCTTCGAGCTCCTCGACCTCCTCGGCGACGCCCTCGCTGTCGAACAGCACCGCGCCGTAGGCGAGGTCGACCGCGAGTTCGCTCATGTCTTTCATCAGGACGATGGAGTCGACGGCGCGTTCGAGGTCCTCGATGGTCGACTCCGGCACGTCCGGCGGGTCGTATCGGAGGCCCGTGGCGGCCTCGTGGACGGTCTGAAGGCCGTCGTCGCGGCCGCGGAGGAGGAGCACGTCGTCGGCGCGGAGCGCGGTCTCGTGGTCGGGGTTCGTCACCCACTCGCCGGCGCGGTGGATGGCGACGACGCGGACGCCCGTCTCGGTCTCCATGTTGATGTCGCCGAGCGTGCGACCCGCGTACGGCGACTCGTCGGTGAGTTCGCACCGGATCGTCGTCTCGACCGCCTCCGGAAGCGCCGCGCGGATGGCGTCCGGGAGGCCGATGTCCTCGATGACGACCTTGGCGATGTCGCCCGCGGCGTCCGAAATCTTCTCCGCCGCGCCGACGACGCCGAGGACGGGAGCGAGTTCCTCCGCGTCTTCGGGGCTGCGGGCGGCCATCATCAGGCTCATGCGCGCCTGTAGTTGGAGGATGTCCATCCGCTCTTCGAGGTCGAGAACCTCGGCCGCGAGGTCCTCGTTGCCGTGGAGGACGGCGGAGTACGAGAGGTCGATGAGTAACTCCGCGGTGTCTTTCATCTCGGCGAGGACGGCCTTGACGCTGACAGGCTCGTACTCGATGTCCTCCGGATTCATGCGCCCGCCTTCACGACGGGACGGCAAAAGGCTTGCCAGGAGTAGTGGTGCCACCGTAGTTCGAGAGAACTACGTCGCCGGCGCATATGACTTCGTGGGTCGCCAGAACGGCGCGCGCGGCGCTCTCGGGAGCCCCCGTATAAGGGGACCGAAAACAACGACAATTGTCGAACACTATTTTAGACACCGACTGCCCACGAAATCGGCAGACGGGGCTGCCGTTGTATGTGTATGGCGGTCGATAACATATGAGTGAAAACGATAACGCTTTTTTGATATGGTAGGCAACGTTCTGGGTATGTCAGGCGAACTGAAGCGGGGGCTGGAAGGTGTGCTGGTCACCGAATCGAAACTCAGCTTCATCGACGGCGACGCGGGACAACTCGTTTACTGCGGTTACGACATCGAAGACCTCGCACGGGACGCAAGTTACGAGGAGGTACTCTACCTCCTGTGGCACGGAGAGCTTCCGACGCGCGAGGAACTGGACGCGTTCTCCGACGAGCTGGCGGCCCACCGGGGCCTCGACGACGGGATTCTCGACGTGACGCGCGAGCTCGCAGAGCAGGACGAGTCGCCGATGGCGGCGCTCCGAACGCTCGTCTCTTCGATGTCGGCGTACGACGAAAACGCCGACTTCGAGGACGTGACCGACCGCGAGGTCAACCTCGAGAAGGCAAAGCGCATCACGGCGAAGATGCCGTCGGTGCTCGCGGCCTACGCCCGCTTCCGTCGCGGCGACGACTACGTCGAACCCGACGAGAGCCTGAATCACGCGGCGAACTTCCTCTACATGCTCAACGGCGAGGAGCCGAACGAGGTGCTCGCCGAGACGTTCGACATGGCGCTCGTGCTCCACGCCGACCACGGCCTGAACGCCTCGACGTTCTCCGCGATGGTCACGTCCTCGACGCTCTCTGACCTCTACAGCGCGGTCACGTCCGCCATCGGCACGCTCTCGGGGTCGCTCCACGGCGGCGCGAACGCGAACGTCATGCGGATGCTGAAGGACGTCGACGACAGCGACATGGACCCGACCGAGTGGGTCAAAGACGCCCTCGACCGCGGCGAGCGCGTCGCCGGGTTCGGCCACCGCGTCTACAACGTCAAGGACCCCCGCGCGAAGATTCTCGGCGCGAAGTCCGAGGCGCTCGGCGAGGCCGCCGGCGACATGAAGTGGTACGAGATGTCGGTCGCCATCGAGGAGTACATCGGCGAGGAGAAGGGCCTCGCGCCGAACGTGGACTTCTACTCCGCGTCGACGTACTACCAGATGGGCATCCCCATCGACCTCTACACCCCCATCTTCGCCGTCTCGCGCGTCGGCGGCTGGATAGCGCACGTCCTCGAGCAGTACGAGGACAACCGCCTCATCCGCCCCCGCGCCCGCTACACCGGCGAGAAGGGTCTCGACTTCCCGTCGGTCGACGAGCGATAGGCAGCGAGTCGACGAATCGCACGCGACTTTTTCCCGTTCCCCGTCTCCCGGAGCGACGCGTCGTCCCCCGCGGTCGCTCCCGTTCCCGCTTCCGCGTTCTCCGCGCCGTTCCGCGTCGCCGGTTCCGTCTCGCGGTCAGTCGTCTTCGCCCGCGTCGTCGACGCCGACGCTCCCGCGTTCGACCATGAGCGAGTCGGCGTGGCCCGCCCAGTCGGCGTAGTAGAACGCGACGAGCGCGAACAGCCCCATCCACGTGAACGACAGGACGATGCCGATGCGTGCGCCGAGCGGGCCGTAGTCGAACACCTCGACGAGCAGGTAGGACGCGCCGACGAAGAAGCCGAACACCCCGGTCAGTCGAGCGACGAAGGGGATTCGCGTCGCGCCCGCGCCCTGAAGCGACCCGGAGAGACCGACGAAGAGCGCCAGTCCCGGCGCGGCGAGGCCGTAGGCGACGGCGAACTTCACGGCCCATTCGAGGTCCGCGCCGCCGCCGGAGCCGACGAGGCCGACGATGGGCTCGGTGAACGCCGCGAGGAAGAGCCCGATACCGCCGACCGTGGCGACCGACAGGAGCGCCACCGCCCCGCCTTGATACCGCGCGGTCTCGCTGTCGCCCGCCCCGAGCGCCTGCCCGACGAGGACGCTGGCGGCGACGTTGTAGCCGCGCGCCAGCGGGCTGGCGACCTGCTGGTAGACCCGGCGGCCGATTTGGAAGCCGGCGTTGACGGCGTCGCCGAAGCCGAGGAGCAGGGCGTTGAACGGGAACTCGGCGAGTTCGGCGGCGAGGCCCTCGCCGACCCGCGGGGTGGCGATACGCACGAGTTGGCTGGCGACCGTCCGGTCGCGGGGCCGAACCAGCGAGGTCGGCGACGCGGGTCGGGCGAGCGCGGCGAGGAGCAGTCCCGCCGAGAGGACGTTGGCGGTCGAGGTCGCGAGTCCGACACCCAGCACGCCGAGCGCGGGCAGGCCGACGAGGCCGAAGCCGAGACCGACCGACAGCCCGATGTTGACGACGTTGGCGAAGACGTTGACCAGCATCGGCGTCCGGGTGTCGCCGACGCCCTGAAGCGACCGCGAGCCGACGAGCGAGACCAACCGGGCGGGCGAGGTGGCGAAGATGACCGCGAGATACGTCGTGCCCAAGGCGACCGCCCTGTCGCTCGCGGGAAACGCGCCGATGGCCGCCTCGCCCAGCGTGAACCCGAAAATCAGGAACGGGACGCCCGCGAGGAACGCGAGGAGGAGCGCCGTCGAGATTGCCTCGCTCCGGTTGGCGTCCGCGCCGCTCCCCGTGTCCTGACTGGAGAGCGCGATTGCGCCGCCGCCGAGTCCGAGACCGATTCGGAGGGGAAACCGAGCGTAGAGGTCGGCGAGGCCGATAGCGACGACCGCGGCGGGAGAGAGCGCGGCGGTGACGGCCACGTCCACGGTCCGCATCGCCGTCTGGGCGGTCTGCTCGGCCATCACCGGCCAGGCGAGCGAGAAGATACGCTTCCAGACCCGCCGGAGGCGGCCGAGGTTCATGCCGAGGCCACGGACCTCGCGCAGTTGACGGTATCGGAAGCGGCGGTCCCGTCTGGCACTCTCGATGCGACGCGCGAATGACGGGTGTCATACGCGAGCGATGGGTCTCCGCTGTCGTGCGGTTTCACTTTCACTCCGGGTGGGGGACGTTTATATGCACGGGGACCAGAAAGACAGTTGCACGTCACACGCGTGCATTCCCCCTTTCCCCTTTCCCGACCGGCGAGCGACGGCGACGGCGCGCGTCGACGGAGCCGAATCCGAGTCCTCAACCGACGACCATGAGGGTTGACATCACGGCCCTGATACGGACGAGTTCCCGAACGATTAAACACAGACACGGGCGATTTCTGACCATGCTCACGCTTGACGACGTACGCGCCGCCCGCGAGCGCGTCGAAGCGGTCGCCCGATGGACACCGCTGGAGTACTCGCACACCTTCTCGGAGATGACGGGTGCAGAGGTGTACCTGAAACTGGAGAACTCCCAGCGCACGGGGTCGTTCAAGATTCGCGGGGCGACGAACCGCATCACCACGCTCTCCGACGAGGAGAAAGACGCCGGCGTCGTGACCGCGAGCGCCGGCAACCACGCGCAGGGCGTCGCGCTCGCGGCGTCGCGAGCGGGCGTGAACTCGAAAATCGTCATGCCGGAGTACGCGCCGATTTCGAAGGTGAAAGCCACCGAGCGCTACGGGGGCGACGTGGTCCTCTACGGCAACGACTACGACGAGGCGCAGGCCAAGGCCCACGAAATCGAGGCGGACGAGGGCCGGACCTACGTCCACGCCTTCGACGACGAGTACGTCATGGCCGGACAGGGAACTATCGGTCTCGAAATCGCGGAGGACTGCCCCGACCTCGACACCGTGGTCGTCCCCATCGGCGGCGGCGGCCTCATCTCCGGCATCTCGACGGCCATCAAAGCGCAGTTCCCCGACGCCCGCGTCATCGGCGTGCAGGCGGAACAGGCCTCCAGCGCCGCGGATTCGCTGAACAAGGGGTCGATTCAGACCATCGACGAGGTTGACACCATCGCCGACGGCATCGCCGTCCGCAGAATCGGCGACAAACCCTTCGAGGTCATCCGCGAGCGCGTCGACGAGGTCGTCACCGTCTCCGACGAGGAAATCGCCGTGGCGCTGACCTACCTGCTCGAACGCTCGAAGACGCTGGTCGAGGGCGCGGGGGCCGTCGCGCTCGCGGCGCTGGTCTTCCAGAAGTTCGACTACGAGGAGGGCGAGGTCGTCGTCCCCGCGCTGTGCGGCGGCAACATCGACATGAACACGCTGACGACCGTGGTGATGCGCGGGCTCGTCGAGACCGGCCGGTACCTCAAGATTCGGACCGAGCTGAAGGACCGCCCCGGCTCGCTCGAACAGCTCATCGAGATAATCGCCGCGGAGAAGGCGAACATCTACGCCGTCAGGCACGACCGCACCTCCCGGAAAATCGCGCTGAACGCGACGGAGGTCGAAATCGACCTCGAAATGCGCGGGCCCGACCACGTCGATTCGCTCCTCGGAGAGCTCCGCGACGCGGGCTACGACGTGGAAGTCCTCGACTGACCGCGTCGCCGGGGGCGGTCGGGAACCGGGTTCGAGGCCGGCCGCTCAGACGAGTCCAGTAACGCCGATAAACACGAGGAGCGCGCCGATGCCGCGGTAGAGCCAGACGGGGGCGTCGGACTCGCGGGACTCCTCCGCGGGCGAGCGGCGGAGGAACTCGAACCCGAACGCGTGGATTCGCGCGGGGAAAACGAGGTACGCGACGCCGAGAACCACGGCTCCGGCGTACCCGGCCTGCCACAGGAAGTTCATGTTCTAAATCCGAACTGTTCGGACATATCTTCGTCGGTTCGCGGTATCCGACGAACGCCGCCTTTTTTACCCGGACGATTATGTCGAATTCGGGCGGGAGACCCCGCCTACGATGATTTTCAGTTCGTGGGAAGCATGCGGGGATTGACTCTCCCCCAATACGAAGGCCTTTAAGAAGGAAGTCCCCGCTTCCCGGTTCGCCTCGGCGCCAGCGACCCCGCACCCAACCATGCTCGACCCAGTCATCGCCAGTCGGCTGCAGTTCG
Organism: Haloferax gibbonsii ATCC 33959; assembly: GCF_000336775.1. GTDB lineage: Archaea > Halobacteriota > Halobacteria > Halobacteriales > Haloferacaceae > Haloferax > Haloferax gibbonsii. The sequence goes on from NZ_AOLJ01000011.1 coordinate 480,322, forward strand.
CGCTCACGACCATCGTCCACATCATCTTCCCGGTGATGAGCATGGGCCTCGCGCCCTTCCTCATCTACTTCACGTGGAAGGATATCCGAACCGACGACCCCGTGTACGAACAGCTCAGGCGGTTCTGGACGAAGATTTTCGCCGTCTCGTTCGTCGTCGGCACCGTGACCGGCATCGTCCTCGAGTTCGAGTTCGGGACGAACTTCGCGGCGTTCTCGACGGCGGCCGGCGAGCTGTTCGGCGGCCCGCTCGCCACCGAGGGGATGATGGCGTTCATGCTCGAAGCGACGTTCCTCGGGGTGTTCGTCTTCGGCCGCGAGAAGGTTTCGGACGCCCTGTACATGGTTTCGGCCGTCGCCGTCGGCCTCGGTACGTGGCTCTCGGCGGTGTGGATTCTCGTCGCCAACTCGTGGATGCAGACGCCGCGAGGGTACGAACTCGCCAGCGAGAGCGGCCAACTCGTCGTCTCGCTCGTCGACCCCATCGCGGCGTACGCCAACCCGCGGTTCCCGTGGATGTTCGTCCACATGCAGAACGCCGCGGTGCTGTCGGTCGCGCTGTTCATGGCCGGCGTCGCGGCGTACCACGTCTGGCAGCGCGGCATCGACGCCGACGACGACCGCGAGGCCGCGCGCTTCTGGCGGAAGACGCTCAAAATCGCGCTCGTCGTCCTGCTCGTGACCGCGCCGTTTCAGGCGATTCACGGCGACGCCTACGGCCGCCACGTCTACGAGACCCAGCCGCAGAAGTTCGCCGCCATGGAGGCTGTCTGGGAGACCGACAGCTACGTCCCGGAGTACATCTTCGCCATCCCGACGAGCCTCGAACACATCACCGACCCGCGCGCCAAGGAACTGCTCGGCATCGGGATTCCCGGCGGGGCGTCGTGGCTGGCGAGCGGGGGTGACCCCCAAGCCGAAATCACCGGCCTGAACGAGTTCGACACGGAGGCCCCGCCGGTCGCAATCGTCTTCTGGTCGTTCCGGCTCATGGTCGCCGCCGGCTTCTGGTTCATCCTGTTGGCCTTCTGGGCGGCCTACCGCTGGTGGACCGACGACCTGTACGACGACGACCTGTTGCACAAGGCGTTCGTCGGGTCGTCGCTCCTCGGTATCTTCGCCGTCGAGGTCGGCTGGATAGTCACCGAGGTGGGCCGACAGCCGTGGGTCATCCAGGGCGTCCTCAAGACGAGTGACGGCGTCTCACCGGGGCTCACCGGCTTCGAGGCGACGCTCACGCTCGTCGGCTTCGCGGTCGTGTACTCCGGCCTGCTCGCGCTCTACACCTACGTGATTCGCCGCATCATCCGCGAGGGGCCGCCGAGCGTCGACGAGACGGCGGCGGGCGCGGAGACCGCTTCCCCCGCGGGGGTGAGCGGCGATGACTGACTACGGCGCGTTCGCCACCGGCCCGCTCTTCGGCCTGCCGCTGCAAGAGCTGTGGTTCGGGCTCGTGTTCTTCATCCTCGGGATGTTCCTGTTCCTCGACGGCTTCGACTTCGGCGTCGGGGCCATCTTCGCGACCCGCGACGACGACGAGGAGCGCGAGACGCTGCTCGCCGCCATCGGCCCCTTCTGGGACGGCAACGAGGTGTGGCTCGTCGTGTTCGGCGGCGCGCTGTTCGCCGCGTTCCCGGCGGTGTACGCGAACCTCTTCAGCCGCCACTACCTGCTCATGTTCGCCATCCTCGGGGCGCTCATCCTCCGCGGGCTCGCCCCCGAGATGTACGAACAGCGCCACGACGAGGCGTGGCAGACGTGGTGGGGCCGGGCGTTCGTCGTCGGCAGCGTGAGCACGCCCTTTTTGCTCGGCGTGTTCGCCGCTCACTGGCTCCTCGGCGTGGAGTCGCTCCTGTCGCTCCCCGGCGTCGTCGTCGGCCTCGCCGTCGTCGCGCTCACCGTCGTCGCCGGGGTCGGCTTCCTCGCCATGAAGACCCGCGGGAGCCTCCAGCGCGACGTGGCCGACTACGGCCCCCGTGCGATGGCGGCCTACCTCGCGCTCGTCGTCGTCACGCTGGGTTATCTCGTCGCCGTCCGGCCCGACCTCGGCGTCCTCGCGCCGATTCCGCTGGCGCTCGTCGTCGTCAGTCTCGCCGCCGCCGCGGGCTACCTGCTCGCGCTCCGCGACGGGCGCTACACGCTCGCGTTCGCGACCGTGCCGGTCCTCGTGTTCGCGTTCGTCGCGCTCGTGGCGACGCTCATGTTCCCCTTGGCCGACCCCGCGACCGGACTGACCGTCGCGGACGCCATCGTCTCGGTGCTCCCGTTGAACATCATGAGCGTCGCGTCGGCGCTCCTCCTGCCGCTCGTGTTCGCCTACTTCGGCATCCTCTACTCGACGTTCAGCGGGCCAATCGAGACCGGCGAATCGTACTCCTGACCGACTGCAATCGACCCATCCCCCACAACCAATCCACCCATGGCTACGCTCCCCAACACAACCCCCACCGCCGAATCGCTCACGAAACCGCTGACCCTCCTCGGCCTCGGACTGGTCGCCGTCAGCGTCGCCGTCGCGGGGTTCGCGCTCCGAGACGGCGACGTCGTCACCGCCCTCGGGATGGGGCTGTTGTTCGCCTCGGGCGTCCTCACGACCGGCATCAGCCTCTCCGGGAAGTCGATCTAACTGACGGGCTGCGACCGGCTCGCTCCGCCGCGGACCCGGTCGTTCCACCCTATTTTATCACGTCGTGGCGAAATCCACCGCGTATGAAGCGCGTCATCGAGACCGACGAAGCGCCGGCCGCGGTCGGTGCGTACAGTCAGGCGACGACCAACGGCTCGCTGCTCTACACGGCGGGGCAGATTCCGCTGACGCCGGACGGCGAACTCCTCGACGACGAGGACATCACGACGCAGACGACGCAGTCGCTCGACAACGTGATGGCCATCCTCGCGGAGGCCGGCGCGGACGCGAGCGACGTGCTGAAGACGACCGTGTTCCTCGCCGACATCGACGACTTCGAGGAGATGAACGAGACGTACGCGACCTACTTCGACGAGGAGCCGCCGGCCCGCTCGGCGGTCGAGGTCGGCAACCTGCCGAAGGGCGTCGGCGTCGAAATCGAGGCCGTCGCCGTCGTCGACGAGGAGTAACGTGGCCCGCCGCGTCCGGTCCGCGCTCGCGTGGGGCGCAGCGAGCCTCCTCCTCGTGGGCGTCCTCGCGCAGGGCGCGGTCCTCCTCGGACTCGGCATCGACGTGTCGTTCGGGGCGGTCGCCGCGGTGGCGGTCGCGTCCGGCGTCGCCGTCGGGTCCGTGACATACGTCATCGAACCCCGACTCGAACGGAAAGGAAGGGCTTAAATTATCCAGGCGGGAACGTTGCGTTGTAAGCCAGGATGGCCGAGCGGTAAGGCGCACGCCTGGAAAGCGTGTTCCCTCTGGGATCGGGGGTTCAAATCCCTCTCCTGGCGCTTCTTCCGAACTCAACTCACGTAGCAGCGCGTCTCGTCGCGCTGCGGGCGGCGAGTTCGGGAGAACGCCGCCGGAGGATTTGAACCAAGGAGCGAAGCGAACAGAGTGAGCAATGTGCGACACGAAGTGTCGCAGTGAGACGAACGGCGGAGCCGCGAGTCGTGAGCGACTGAGGTTCAAATCCCTCACCTTCGCATCCGGTGCACATAGCTTCTCCCGCAATCGCCGGCCGGCGAGAACCGTCGCCGGAGTCTATGGCCCCACTCGCCAAGGACCACTTACGTCGAAACTGGCAGGGCACCCCCAGTTCGACGCGACCCGAGGCACTACCACAGACCCAACCTACGGTACCACCACAGAAGCGACCGTATCAACTGTTCGGACAAAACATTCATCCCCATGGGATACGATACCATGATTGACAATGCCTGACACCAAGACCGGCCGCGAGAAGAAGGGCCTCAACAAGCGGACCCAGCTCACCGAGCGGCTGTACGAACGAGAGTTATCGGTGTTAGACGAAGACGACGACGAGCCCCCGCTCGACGCCGCGAGAGACGAGACCGACGGCGAGTTCCTCGCGGACGAACTCCCCGACGACGACTGACGGCGCGGCCAACGCTGCCGCCGACCACGCGAATTTTTATCGGGCGCAACAGAACGTGTGAGCGTGCACCACCGCGCGAACTACGCGACCGTGTTTATCGGGTCGCACCTCCACCCCGAAGGAGAGACGCTGGACCTCGACTGGGCGGACGACGCCGGAAACGAGACGGCGACGTTCGAGTTCGACGTCCCGACCGACGACCCGCGAGAGCCGTACCTCGGTATCCAGGCGTTCGACGTGGGCGAGTACGGCCACGAGATTCGAATCAACGGCGACTCGCTTTCGGGGTTCGACATCCCGCCGGGCGACGGCTGGCAGTACTGGGTCGACACCGTGACCGGCGCGAGCCTCGTCGAGGGCTCGAACACCATCCGAGTCGTCCGCGACGACGACGGCGACGACGCGTTCGCCGTCGGAACGGTGACGGTCCACTGGAAAGAGCCGGTCGAAGAGTAGCGTATAAAGCGCCCCGGCCGGGACAGAATTGTGGTGTGAAATGACGTACCACAGTAACTCCCCGAACACCCGAGAGGAGGCATCTGTCGCGCGGTTACCGGGATAACGCGGCGAACGCGCGGAGTTCAGTGCTCGATTCGTCGGCGAAGCTTTTTTATAGAATCACAAACAATCAAGGCCTGTCTATGAGCCAGCGAATGCAGCAGGGTCAGCCGATGATCATCATGGGCGAGGATGCACAGCGCGTCAAGGACCGCGACGCGCAGGCGTACAACATCCGCGCCGCACGAGCAGTCGCCGAGGCGGTACGTTCTACACTCGGCCCGAAGGGGATGGACAAGATGCTCGTCGACTCGATGGGCGACGTCACCATCACGAACGACGGCGTCACCATCCTCAAGGAGATGGACATCGACAACCCGACGGCCGAGATGATCGTCGAGGTCGCCGAGACGCAGGAGGACGAAGCCGGCGACGGAACGACGACGGCGGTCGCCATCGCGGGTGAACTCCTCAAGAACGCCGAGGACCTCCTCGAACAGGACATCCACCCGACGGCCATCATCCGCGGCTTCAACCTCGCCTCCGAGAAGGCGCGCGAGGAAATCGACAACATCGCGGAGCGCGTCGACCCCGACGACGAGGAACTCCTGAAGAAGGTCGCCGAGACCTCCATGACGGGCAAGAGCTCCGAGCTCAACAAGGAGCTGCTCGCGGACCTCATCGTCCGCGCCGTCCGGCAGGTCACCGTCGAAGCCAACGATGGCTCCCACGTCGTCGACCTCGAGAACATCTCCATCGAGACGCAGACCGGTCGCTCGGCGTCCGAGTCCGAGCTCCTCACCGGTGCCGTCATCGACAAGGACCCCGTCCACGACGACATGCCGGTCCAGTTCGACGAGGCCGACGTGCTGCTGCTCAACGAGCCCGTCGAGGTCGAGGAGACCGACATCGACACGAACGTCTCCATCGAGAGCCCCGACCAGCTCCAGAAGTTCCTCGACCAGGAGGAGGCCCAGCTGAAGGCGAAGGTCGACCAGATCGTCGACTCCGGCGCTGACGTGGTCTTCTGCCAGAAGGGCATCGACGACCTCGCCCAGCACTACCTCGCGAAGCAGGGCATCCTCGCGGTCCGCCGGACGAAGAAGTCCGACATCCGCTTCCTCAAGAACATCACCGGTGCGGCGGTCGTCTCCGACCTCGACTCCATCGAGGCCGGCGACCTCGGTCGCGCCTCCATCCGCCGCGACGAGGCCGACGAGCTGTTCTACGTCGAGGGCATCGGCGACGACGTCCACGGCGTCACGCTCCTGCTCCGCGGCTCCACCGACCACGTCGTCGACGAACTCGAACGCGGCGTCCAGGACGCCCTCGACGTCGTCGCGTCGACGGTCGCCGACGGTCGAGTGCTCGCCGGCGGCGGCGCTATCGAGGTCGAACTCGCCTCGCGCCTCCGCAACTACGCCGACTCCGTCTCCGGCCGCGAGCAGCTCGCGGTCGAGGCGTTCGCCGACGCGCTCGAACTCGTCCCGCGCGTCCTCGCGGAGAACGCCGGTCTCGACTCCATCGACACGCTCGTCGACCTCCGCGCGGCCCACGAAGAGGGTCAGGTCCGCGCCGGTCTGAACGTCTTCACCGGCGAGGTCGAAGACGCGTTCGAAGCGGGCGTCGTCGAGACGGCTCACGCGAAGGAGCAGGCCGTCGCCTCCGCCTCCGAAGCCGCGAACCTCGTCCTCAAGATAGACGACATCATCGCGGCCGGTGACCTCTCCACCGGCGGCGACGACGACGACGAGGGCGGCGCACCCGGCGGCATGGGTGGCATGGGCGGCATGGGCGGTATGGGCGGCGCGATGTGAAAATCGGCTAACGCCTTTCACCCATCCCCCGACGCCTGCACCGCGCGACGAATCACTCATTTTTTGGCGCAAAGCGGCTGCCGAGCATCCGAAGAGCCGCGGCTGCGCCTCCGAACGACGGTACGCGGGGGAGAAGCAACCGATGAGCGTCGATTCCGACTCTCGCGACGATCGGACGAGAGCCCCACGCTGATTCACCGATGTCAGAGAAGTTGGATAATTATCTCACTTTCTCAGATACACTTGCAGTTGTGTTCAGAAATGGAACGAACTAAGTAGCAGGTACGGCAACGTGTCTCTATGCGCAAGACGCTGCTGTTGAACAAGGACGACGTTCACGAGAACGTCCAGATGCCGGAGCTCATCTCGGCCATCGAGGACGCCTTCGCCGCCTACGAGTCCGGCGACGCCCAGATGCCGCCGAAGTCCTACATCGACCTGCCGCAGTACAACGGCGACTTCCGGTCGATGCCCGCCTACTTAGACGCGGGCGACTGGGACGCCGCGGGCATCAAGTGGGTCAACGTCCACCCCGACAACGGCGACAAGTACGACCTGCCCACCGTCATGGGCACGATGATTTACTCCGACCCCGAGAACGCCTTCCCGCTGGCGCTCCTCGACGGGACGGAGCTCACGATGCTCCGCACCGGCGCGGCCGCGGCCGTCGCCACCGACTACCTCGCCGTCGAGGACGCCTCCTCGATGGGTATCGTCGGCGCGGGCGTCCAGTCGTACACGCAGCTTCGCGCCATCAGCGAGGTCCGCGACATCGAGGAAGTCGTCATCTCCGACCTCGACGAGGAGCGCGTCGCCGACTTCATCGACGCCTTCGAAGACGAGTTCGACATCCGCGCCGGCTCCATCGAGGAGGCCGCAAGCTGTGACGTGCTGTCGACGGTGACGCCCGTCGAGTCGCCCATCGTCCCGCGCGACGCGGTCGGCGACCACACCCACATCAACGCGATGGGTGCCGACGCCGAAGGCAAACACGAACTCGCAGACGAGGTGCTCTTGGACGCCAAGCTCGTCATCGACGACCACGCCCAGACCACCCACTCCGGCGAAATCAACGTCCCGTACAATCAGGGCGTCCTCACCGACGACGACATCTACGGCGCAATCGGCGACATCGTCCTCGGGAACCTCGACGGCCGCACCGACGCCGACGGCATCAGCGTCTTCGACTCCACGGGACTCGCGATTCAGGACGTCGCGGCGGCCCACGTCGCCTACGAGCACGCGTTCGAGAACGACAACGGCTACGCGTTCGACCTCCTCGGTCTCGCCGAGTAAGGTCGACCGACCCGACGCTGCTGGCATTCACCGTTCTCTTTTGCGGTCCGACCCCCGAGCTACGGGCTCGGCCCCCGCTGTGCGTTGAGGTAGCCGAACACCTTCGAGAGCACGTAGACGATGGCGATGAAGGGCAAGAACGGAACCATCAGGACGACGAGGATGAGAAACATCGTCCACCCGATGGAGTCCATCTCGCTGTTCGTCCGCGGTCGGGTCCCCGGCGTAACGGTGTGGTAGGCCTTCTGTGCGAGGCTCAGCGAGTCGTCTTCGCTCATGAAATAGTGTTAGTTCGGCGAGACGATAAACCGAACGCCGGACCGCGGGGCCGACCTCACCAATGTCGGTACTTCGCCCGCTCTTCGGTCGCGCCGCAGTCGGGGCACTCGTAGGTCCGCCTGTCTTCGAGGTCGGTCCGCTTTTCGTCGTCCACGCGATACATCTCGACTTCGCATGCCTCGCACAGCATGTATTAATTATCGTATGTGATACCGTAAATCTAGGGGAGCGCCCGGATAGTCGGCTTAGTTGGCATTCTTAGCAGTGCTCGCGGCTGCGTATCAGCGCTGAAAAATAGAACCCGGTCGTGTCTCGGCGCGCCCGGCTATTCGAGGTGGACCGCGGGGCGGAACGGAATCGCCTTCGAGGCGCGGTCGGCGGGGTCGACGATGTCGGGGTCGTCCTCGGCGAACACCTCGACCTCGGCGTCGAACTCGCGGGCGAGGAAGTCGGCCGCGCGCTCGTAGGTGCCGGCCTCGTCCAGTTCGAGCTGCGCGCGGAGCGTCGATTCGTCGCGCCCGCGGGTCTGGTCGACGAGGTCCTGCACGAGGTCGTTCACGTCGTTGCCCTTCTCGCGGAGGTCGGGGTCCTGCATGACCTGACCCATGATTGCGCCGACGTTGTCGCCGTTGTCGACGACCGTCTCGAACACGTCGCGCTTCCAGTCGGCGGCGACGTAGACCCGGATGGTGTCGGGGTCGGAGTCGGTCACGTCGATGATGTCGCGCACGTCCTCGGTCAGGCGCTCGACCTGTCGCTCTTCGAGTTCGACCGACTCGTCTTCGAACTCGGCGTCCGGTTCGGGCCATGGCGCGTCCTCCGCGGGCGTGCCGGTCAACTGCTCGTGCAGCTCGTTCGTCATGAACGGGATGAACGGCGCGAGCAGGCGCAGACGAGTTTCGAGGACCGTCCGGAGCGTCCACTTCGCGGCCGGGCGGTCGAGGTCGGTCCGGCGGCGGTACCACCGCAGCGACTCCTCGAAGTTGTAGAATGCCGCCTGACTGGCCGAGCGCGTCTCGGACTCGTCCATCGCGGTCGTCACGTCGCGAACGGTGTCCTGCAGCTTCGACAGGAGCCAGCGGTCGACCGTCTCCAGTTCGGGCCGCTCGTCCGGTCCGGGGTCGGCGATAATCTCCTGCGCGCGGTTCCAGAACCGTTCGAGCTGGTCGTGGACCGAGCCGACGAGGTCGTCGCGCCAGTCGTAGTCCTGCCACGGCTCCGCGGAGTTGAGCAGGAAGAAGCGGACGGTGTCCGCGCCGTACTCGCCGATGGCCTCGCCGGGGAGGACGACGTGACCCTTCGAGGACGACATCTTCTGGCCTTCGAGCAGGCCCATGCCCATGATGACGATGCCCTGGGGCCACTGCGGCTCGTCGAACAGTTCGCCGTGGTGGAACTGGTAGAACGTCAGGTGGTTCGTGATGAGGTCGTTCCCGGAGAACCGGTAGTCGACGGGGTACCAGTAGTCCCACTCCTCGCGCAGTTCGAGCGCTTTCTCGGGGGCGTCGTCGACCGCGTCGGCCCCGTAGAACAGCGCGTCGAAGAACTCCTGGGTGAGTTCCTCGGTCGGAATCTCCTGCAGGCGGTGGGCGATGGTGTAGTACGCCATGTAGATGGTCGAGTCCGAGAGGGGCTCGATGACGAACTGGTCGTCCCACGGCAGGCGGGTTCCGAGGCCGTAGTTGCGGATACACGGCCACCCGTTGAGCCAGTCGATGGTGTGGTGGTACTCGTCGCGGGTGTTCTCGGGGATGGCGTCCAGCCCGTCGGCCACGTCGTGGGCGAGTCGCTTCCAGTCCTCGTCGTCGTACGAGAGGAACCACGTGTCCTGTTCGGCGACGACGACGTCGCCGCCGCAGCGGCAGACGACCTCCTCGGAGAACTCCTGCATCACGTCGAACTGGCCGGCCTCGATGCCGTCGGCCTTGTAGTCGTCGCGGACCTCCTCGACGAGGCCGCCGGCGTAGTCGCCGTAGAACTCCTTGAGGCGACCCGCGTGGAACTCCTTGTTGTAGAGGTCCTTCGTGGCCTTTTCGAGGGCAGGGTCGTCAGAGGACTCGATTCCGCGGTTCTCGACGGCCGACTTCGCGGGAATCTCGCCGTACGCGTCGTCCTCGGAGTCGATGTCGAGAATCGGAATCGGTTCGATGGCCGCCACGTCGGCGGGGTCGATGCCGAACGATTCGAGGTAGTCGGCGTCGGCCTTGGCCTCCTGCAGCGCCACGTAGTCGTCGGGGCTGTGGGCCGGGACGGACATGACGACGCCCGTCGCGTTGTCGGCGTCGACGAAGTCGGCCGGCAGGACGAGCACGTCGTCGCCGGTGACGGGGTTCTCGACCGTCTGGCCGACGAGTTCGGCACCCTCGACGGTTTCGAGAATCTCCACGTCGCGGGCCTGATATTCGAGTTTGTCGGCCGCGTACTCGGAGACGAACCACGTCTCACCGTCGACCTCGGCGACCACGTAGGTCGCCTCGGGGTCGATGTAGGCGTTGGTCACGCCGCGGACCGTCTCGGGGCGCAGGGTCGCCATCGGGACGACCACGTCGCCGCCGTCTCGCTCCCAGCCGAAGCGGACCAGCGTGTACTCTTGGAACTCGGCGTTCTCGCCTTCGAGCAGGTCGTGGGTCGTGACCGGCTGTTCCTCGTTCGTACAGAACTTGACGGGGTGGAGGCCCTTCTCCAGTCGCCCGCGCTCGCGGAGCGTCCGGTACTGCCACTCGACGAACTTCGAGTAGCGCTCGTTGTTCGTGGTGAACTCGCGCCGCCAGTCCACCGACAGACCGAGCGACTGCATCCCCTTCTTGTAGTGTTCCTCGATGAAGTACCGCGCCCAGCCCATGGGCGATTCGAGGTCCGAAAGCGTGTCCTCGGGGACGTTGTAGGTGTCGGTCAGAACCGAGAGCTGTTTCTCCTCGCGGTTTTTCAGGCGCTCGACCGCGCCGATGATGGGCGTTCCGGTGACGTGCCACGCGATGGGAAACAGGACGTTGTCGCCCTGCTGTCGTCGGTAGCGAGCGTACACGTCGGGAACGGTGTACGTCCGCGCGTGCCCGATGTGCATCCCGCCGCTGGGGTACGGATAGGGCACCGTCACGAACGTCGCGTCGTCGGCGTCTGCGTCCGGGTCGGCCTCGTATCGGCCGGTCTCGGACCAGCGCTCCCGCCAACGCGCTTCGAGTTCCTGCGGGTCGTAGTCCATATCCGTGGTAGTGGTACCCCGGCCTAAAATAACTCCTATACTCGACTTGTGTGGCCGTCTGATTGCGGCAGATATTGCCACACGGTGGCACGAGACAAACGGGAGAGACTGGCCGCGAAACGGCGTCGAGTCCTCGTTTCGCCAGAATCGGGACCGGTACAGAACTGACGGCGCAAATCGCGACCGTGACGCGCCGCCGTGCGGGCAAAGAAACGAAAATGGAAACGAAAACGGGAACGAAAGCAGCGAGCGACCCACCAAGAGAGAGCCTGTCGCGGGCGATGCGCCAGCGGGTATCGGGGCGGCGACGCCGGCTCAGTCGATGTCGATGCGGCGGGAGTCGTCGGGTTCGACGTCGCGCTTGGGGAGGGTGACCGTCAGGACGCCGTTGTGGTAGCCGGCGGACGCGCCGTCCTCGTCGACCGACTCGGGGAGGCGAATCGTGCGGCGGGCGGACTCGTGGCGGCGCTCGCGGCGGAGGTATTCGCCGTCGGCGCGTTCCTCGTCGAGTTCGCGCGTCGCGTCGACCGTCAGCGTGCGGTTGGCGACCGACAGGGAGATGTCCTCCTTCTCGTAGCCCGGGAGGTCGATGGTGACGACGATTTCGCCGTCGTGGTCGGTGACGTCGATTGCCATCTCGTGGCGGACCTGCGCCATCACGCCCGAACGGTCGAACTGCCGTCCCATCTCGTCGAACTGGCGGGACATTCGCTCGAACAGTTCCTCGAAGTCGTCGAAGGGGTTGGTACGTCGCATCATGTGTGTTTTCACCGAGGCATATGGACGCCGTCTGAGGAGATAATCGTTTCCGGAACGTAGATAGCAATTCGCACGCTACAGGACTGGAGACACCGATATTCAAACGGTGAGCCGCGTCACTCGATGTCGATTTGCGTGGAGTCGTCGCCCGCGGGTTCGGCCTTCGGGAGCGTCACGGTCAGGACGCCGTTTTTGTACGACGCCGTCACCTCGTCGCGGACGACCTGGGCGGGGAGCGTAATCGTCCGGGAGACGGACCGCTGGCTCCGCTCGCGGCGGACGTACCGGTCGTCGTCGACCTCCGACGACTCCTCGTGGTCGGCCGCGATGGTGAGTCGCCGCCCGCTGACGCTCACGTCGAGGTCGTCCTTCTCGAAGCCGGGGAGGTCGGCGACGACCTCGATTGCTTCGTCGTCGTCGACGACGTCGAGGGAGATGTCTTGGAACCGACCGATACCGGACTCCTCGAACGACCGGCCCATCCGGTCGAACAGGTCTTCTATCTCGTCGAACGGGTTTCGCTGCATACGCGTCCGAGTACGTCGCCGACGGCAAAGAAAGATGTGCTCAGACCCACATATCGAGAGCGCCCGGCCGGACCGCGGAACGGGGGCCGCGGATGCTCAGTACAGGACGTGCCGCGTGTCGTACGACCCGAGGACGCGAACCCAGCCGTTGCGGGCGATGCCCTCGACCTCTTCGAGCGCCTCCTGCATCCGCTCTTCGTAGAGGCCGGCGTCGGCGTCGATGTGGAACAGGTAGTCGCCGAGGCGGTTGCCGCTCGGGCGCGACTCGATGCGCGAGAGGTTGATGTCGCGTTCGGCGAACGCTTCGAGCAGTTCCAAGAGGAGTCCGGGGTAGTTGGCGTTGGGGTAGACGACGAGCGAACTCTTGCCGCCGGCGTCCGAGCGGGCGGACTCGGGCGCGATGACGAGGAACCGCGTCGCGTTCGACGACTGGTCCTGGATGTCCTCGGCGATGATTTCGAGGTCGTCGCCAACGTTGTCGGGGTGACCGATGCCCGCGACCGACGGGTCCGCGCGGGCGCGTTCGACGCCGCGGGCCGTGCTGGCGACGGCTTCGAGCTTCGCGTCGGGGTAGTTCTCTTCGAGGTAGGACCGACACTGCGCGAGCGCCTGCGAGTGGCTGGCGACGACGTCGAAGTTCGCGCTCTGGGCCAACAGCGCGTGGCGGATGGGCGTGACGATTTCCTGGACGACGCTCACGTCCGAGTTCGCCACGGCGTCGAGGCTCTCGGTGACGCTCCCTTCGATGCTGTTTTCGATGGGAACGACGCCGCGCTCGAACGACCCGTCGGCGACCGCTTGGACGATGGAGGTGACCGATTCTCGGAAGGCGACGTCGTCGGCGACCGCGCGGGCGGCGCGATGGGAGTACGTGCCCGCCGGGCCGAGCGTGACTGCCTGCATGGACACCCCTTCACGAAGCGGCGACAAAAGACCGTCGGGGCAGGCAGATTCGGCCTATCGCTCCGCGCAGAACTCGACGAAGTTGCGGAGGATGGTCAGCCCGGTCTCGCCGGACTTCTCGGGGTGGAACTGCGTGCCGAAGACGGTTCCCTCCTCGTTGGCGACGACCGCGGGGAACTCCACGCCGTAGTCGGTCGACGCGACGACCGCGTCCTCGTCGTCGGGGTCGGCGTAGTACGAGTGGACGAAGTAGGCGTACTCGCCGTCGACGCCCTCGACGAGCGGGTGGTCGCGCCGGACGTTGAGTTCGTTCCAGCCCATGTGCGGGACCTTCTGTCCCTCGTCGAAGCGGACGTTGCGGCCGGGGATGAAGTCGAGCCCCTCGACCTCGCCCTCGCCCGCGTGGTCGGCCTCCTCGGAGGAGGTCAGCAGCATCTGCATCCCGAGACAGATACCGAAGATGGGCGTCCCGTCGGCGGCGGCCTCGGCGAGCGGTTCGCGGAAGGGGCCGGCGTTCTCCATCCCCTCGGAGAACGCGCCGACGCCGGGGAGAACGATGCCGTCGGCGTCGTCGAAGTCGGCCGGGTCGTCGGAGACGACGACGTTCGCCCCCGCGCGTTCGAGTCCTCGCATGGCGCTCCGGAGGTTTCCGAGCCCGTAGTCGACCATCACCACGTCGGCGAGGGTCTCTTCGGGCGACTGTGTCGTGCTCATGCGTACACGTGCGAGACCGGGAGGCAAGTGAGTTTCCGTCGCGGCGACGGTCGCCCGATGACCGCGGAACCGACGCGGTATCACAAAATCGCCCGACTGTTCTATGTTTACTCACAGAGTACGCAATATGACTTTATATCTATGTATCTATACGGAGAAAGAATAGGAAGATTTAACCTCAGTGTGTCTGAGTGTTCTGACGAATCACATGTCTTCCCGACGGAGTTTCCTCAAGAAGACCGGCGCGCTCGGCGCGCTCGGCGTTTCGGGGTTGAGCGGGTGTATCGGCAGCGTCACGGGTGGGTCGGACTCGGTCAACTTCCTCCTCACGCCGTCCGAATCGGACGTGGACATCAAACAGCAGTATCAGCCGCTGTTCGAGTACCTCGAATCCGAGGCCGACGTGACGGTCGAATCGTCGGTCGCCGCGGACTACGCCGCGGTGTACCAGGCGTTCAAGTCCGGGCAGGCCGACCTCGCCGATTCGTCGCCGACCATCGCCATTCAGGGCGGCAACGAGGGCGTGACCGAAGTCATGGGTATCCGCGTCGCCTACGGCGCGGCGAAGTACTTCTCCATCATGACGACGACGCCCGACAGCGGTATCGAGGAACTCGCCGACCTCGAAGGCGAGACCGTCGCGTTCGCCGACCGCCTCTCGACGAGCGGGTCGCTGTTCCCGCTTTTCATGCTGAATCAGGCCGGCCTCGACACGGGCAACGCCCCCGACGGCGAGCCCGTCGACTTCACCGGCCAGTGGTCCGACCACGCGACCGCCCGCGAGACGCTCGTCAACCGCGACGAGGTCGTCGCCGCCGGCACGGGCGCGTTCTCGACCGCGCCGCACGTCCCGAAAGACCAGTTCCCCCAGCAGTTCCTCGACACCTCCGCCGAGAACGACGGCGACCTCGGAACCGCGGACCCCGAACTCCAACTGCTCGCGGCTTCCGACCCCATCCCCCGCGCACCGATAATCGTGCGCTCCGAGCTGGAGTCCGGACTGAAGTCGTCGCTGACGGACGCGCTCACGAGCGTCACGCAGGACGACCTCATCAACGAGGACCTCTCCGACGACCAACAGCTCTGGTTCACCGGCGTCGAGCCGGGCACCGTCGAGGACTACCAGCCGATTCAGAACGTCATCGACACGCTCGGAATCTCTCTCGGACAGTAATCAACTCACAAACAATTCCATTGCAGTATCATTTTGGCGGTGCCGCGCCCACGAACCGTAGACGCGGGAAGTCCGCCCACACACTATGAGTACCATCGAAGTACGTAACCTCACGAAAGCGTTCGGCGACGTCCGGGCGTTGGACGACGTCTCTTTCACCATCGAGGACGGCGAGTTCGCCGTGCTCCTCGGGCAGTCGGGGGCGGGGAAGTCCACGCTCCTTCGCTGTCTGAACGGCCTGACGAACCCGACGTCCGGCGAGATTCGAATCGACGGCGAGCCGGTCAAAGGCCCGCGCGACGACGTGGCCATGATTTTCCAGCAACACTACGTGCTGGGACAGCTCAGCGCCTACGGCAACGCGCTGACCGGCGCGCTCAACCGCACCTCGTTCTTCCGTAGTCTCGTCGGCTGGCACGCGGAAGAAGACAAGTTCGAGGCGCTCCGCGCGCTGGAGACGGTCGGACTGCTCGACCAGGCGAACCAGCGGACCCGAAGCATGAGCGGCGGCCAGCAACAGCGCGTCGGCATCGCCCGCGCGCTCGTCCAGGGGCCGAACCTGCTTTTGGCCGACGAACCCGTCGCCAGCCTCGACCCCGCCAGCGCCGAGACGGTGATGGGGTACATCCGGAGCGCGGCCGCGGAGCGCGACCTCTCGACGCTCGCGAGCCTCCACCAGGTGAACCTCGCCCGGGAGTTCGGCGAGCGGTTCCTCGCGCTCCGCGACGGGAAGCTCGTCTTCGACGGCTACCGCGAGGACCTGACGGTCGACGTCATCGACCGCATCTACGGCGACGTCCAGACCGCGGACATCCGCGAGGGGACCGAGGTGAGCGCATGAGCGGCGGCGACTCGACCTCGGACGACGGCGCGCGAAGCGGCGAGGACCGACCCCGCGACGCCCGAGCCGACGGCGGCACCGAGGCCCAGTCAGGGACGCTCGACCGCGCGCTCCGAGACATCACCCTCACCAAGCGCATCAAGTGGGGGATGGCGTTCCTCATCTCGGTCGTCTTCGGCTTTTTCTTCTTCGAGGCGCTCTCGGAGGTCGGCTTCTCGGTCGCGGAAATCCTCTACTACTGGCCCGAGTTCCAGGAGGCGCTCGGGGACTTCTTCCCGCGGACGACGCTGTTCGGCCTCCCGTTCGTCGATTTCGGCTCCTACTGGCAGTTCATCCAGGAGCGGGACCTGTTCGGCGCGGCCATCGTCACGCTGGCGATGGGCTTCGCCGGAACCGTCCTCGGCATCCCCGGTGCGCTCCTCCTCGGCGTCCTCGGCTCCGAGCGCGTGACGCCCTACCCCTTCAACTTCATCTTCCGCGGCACGATGAGCGTCATCCGCGCCATCCCGGCGCTCGTCTGGGCGCTCATCTACATCCCGCTCGGCGGCGTCTCGCCGTTCACGGCGACGCTCGCCATCGGGACCGACACGATGGGCAACCTCGGCCGCCTGTTTACCGACGCGCTCGAAGAGGTCGAAGACGGACCGATAGAGGCCATCGAGTCGACCGGCGCGAACCGCCGGCAGACGGTCGTCTTCGGGATGCTCTCGCAGGTCTTTACGCCCTTCATCGCGTGGACGATGTACATCCTCGAAATCAACACGCGTATCGCCGTCACGATGGGGCTCATCGGCGGCGGTGGCATCGGCTACGTCCTGCAGACCCAGCGGAGCCTGTTCAAGTACACGAACATGATGGCGACGATTCTCGTCATCTTCGTGCTCGTCGTCTCCGTCGAGTTCGTGAGCCAGCGCGTTCGCTCGTACATCCGCGGCGAGGAAGAAGAGGGCATGAGCGTCCTCAAACTCGTCATCGAGTTCCCCCAGCGGATGGTCCGCTCCATCTGGGAGTAACCCCGGCGACCCGACTCGGCGGTTCTCTCGCGGTACGGTTTTTATCGGTCCGTCGCGTCTCACAGCGTAGCCTATGCCGTCGTCGCCGCGTTCCACTCCTTCGCCGTCGCACGCCGCCTCCTCGGGGTCTGGTCTCGCCGCCTCGCCCGTCGCCCTCGCCGCGCTCGTGGTCGCGAACCTCGTCCCCCTCGTCGGCGTCGTCTGGTTCGACTGGAGCCTGAAGGCGCTGCTCGTCGCCTACTGGCTCGAAAGCGGCGTCGTCGGCCTGCTGAACGTCCCGAAGATTCTCGCCGCCAGCGGCCGCGGCGACGGCGGGTCGAGCATCAACGCCACCATCAACGGTCGGCGGGTGGACCTCTCGCCGCCCGAATCGCCCCGCGACGGCTTTCACTTCTACCCCTCGAACGTCCCCATCGCGGGCTTTTTCGCCATGCACTACGGGATTTTCTGGGTCGTCCACGGCGTGTTCGTCTGGTCGTTCGACGCCTTCGCGGGCGGGGCGGCCGGCGCGGTCGGCGACGTCCCGCTCGGCGCGGTCCTCCTCGCGGCGGGCGCGACGGTCCTCAGCCACGGCGGGTCGTTCGCCGCCAACTTCGTCGGCCGCGAGGAGTACCGGAGCGTCTCGCCCGGCACGCAGATGTCCGAGCCCTACCGCCGGGTCATCGTCCTCCACCTGACCATCATCCTCGGCGCGTTCCTCGTCGCCGCCTCGGGCGCGCCCGCCGCGGCGCTCGTCGTCATGGTCGTCGTCAAAACCGCGCTCGACGCGGGCGCGCACCTCAGGGAACACGCCCGGGCAGAAAAGCGGGCAAAACGGCCCGAAGAACCGGTAGGCGAGCGAATCGAAGTCAACGACGCCTCGGCCTGAGCGCCGGGGTGAACGGGCGCTCTCGCGAACTCAGAAGTCGCCGAGGCTGGCCTGTCCGTCCGAGGAGTCGGCGAGTCCCGAGAGGTCGGCGGCGCGCGCGATGGTCTCGAAGAAGCCCTCGCGCTGGCTCCGGTCGTAGAGCGTCGCCGCGGGGTGAACCGAGAGGAGGACGCGGTAGGAGGCGTCGCCGACGCGGGCGTCCACGACCGACCCTGACTCGTTCGTGATGGCGACGCCGCGGTCGAGCAGGTGCTGCGAGGGCACTTTCCCGAGGGTGACGATTAGCTCGGGGTCGACGAGTTCGAGTTCGCGGGCGAGGTAGCCCCGGCAGTTCGACAGTTCGTCGCTCGTCGGGTCGCGGTTGTCCGGCGGGCGGCAGCGCACGCAGTTGGTGATGCGAACGTCGGCGCGGGCGAGGCCGGCCTCGCGGAGCGCGTCGTCCAGCACGGAGCCGGAGCGGCCCACGAACGGCTCGCCGCCCTCGTCTTCCTTCGCGCCCGGCGCTTCGCCGAGGAAGAGCAGGTCGGCGTCGTCGGGACCGACCCCGTTGACGATGCGACTCCGCGAGTCGACGAGTTCGGGGCACTGCTCGCAGCCCGTCACGCAGAGGCCCTCCATGTGTTCCATACTCGGTTCGAGGGCGGGGACGGCTTAATCCCCGGCGAAGCGTCGCGCGGCGCGGGCGGCCATCCGGGCCACGCGAATCGGTTCGGGACGACCGCCGACCGGGGTGAACCCGCGGACGACCCGCGCGGCCTCGTCGTCGTCGCAGCCGGCGGCCCGGACGAACACCGTCTCGCCGTTCACATCGAGCCGTCGACGGGGCGGGGCCGCGCGGTACGTGGCGAGTCGCCGGTCGAGCGCCGCGCCCGAGAAGTGAGCCGAGAGCGCGGGTTCGAGCCCATCGCTCTCCTCGAAGGAGACCGAGACTACCGGGCGGTCGAGGTCCACGGCGAGGCGCTCGACGTCGACGAGGTTGAACCACGCCGGGGCGATGCCGGAGACGAGCAGGTAGCGCACGTCCTCGCGGTCGAGCGAGGCGTACAGCGAGGCGATGGCGTCGGTCGCGTCGTCGCCGCCGACGGTGCACGTCTCGAAGGCGAGGCCGTCGACGACCCGGTCGGCGCGGACGACCGCGCCGCAGAGGACGCTCTCCGGAGACGGGTCTGTCGAAAAATGAACGTCGTCAGCGTCGTCTGTGGGTGCGCGCGCCGCCCCGGGGAAAGATTCCGCGACCCCGAGGGCGCGAGACCCCGGCTTCACTCGTCTTTAATCTCCTGGAGCCGGTCGAGGAGTTCGTCGTTGGACGCGCCGATTTCGAAATCGACCTCGCCCTCGTGTTTCTCCTCGCTCGTCGTGACGCCGTCTTCCTCGTCGAAGTCGACGTTCTGGTCTCCTTGTTCGGACTCGTCGTAGCTCCCAAATCCCATACAGTCATACGTACACGACCGAGCCCCAAAAAGGATTTGTCGCGCGAGTTCGACGTTCGGGGGCGAGTTGCGGTGTCGCGGGGAACGTCTCGCCCGTCCGACTTTTTCCGTTCGGGCGCGTACGCGGAGGTATGGAAGTCATCCCAGTCACCGCCGACGCCGAGAGCTTCACCTGCAACGCCTATCTCGTCCTCGGCGCGCGAACCGTCCTCGTCGACGCCGGAACGATGCCCGGCGTCGAGGAGGTCGTCGCCGAGCACACCGACGACCTCGACGCGGTGGTCGTCACCCATCAGCACTCGGACCACGTGGGCGAACTCGACGCGGTGGTCGAGCGGTTCGCCCCGGACGTGTACGCCTACGCCGACCACCCGCTTCGAACGCACGAACTCGAAGACGGCGACCGCGTCGAGATGGGCGACGAGACGTTCGAGGTCATCTACACGCCGGGTCACGCCGACGACCACGTCTCGCTCGTGAGCGGGCGGTCGCTGTTTTCCGGCGACGTGTTCGTCTACAACGACGGCGCGTTCGACGACGGCAGTTTCGGTCGCACCGACATGCCGGGACAGTCCCGCGAGCGCCTCATCAGCAGCCTGCACACGCTCCTCGACCGCCTCCCGTCGACCGTCGAGGCGCTGTACGCCGGCCACGGCGACCCCTTCGAGAACGAGGTCGGGGGCGACACCGTCCGCGACGCGCTCGAACGCGCGCTCGAACGCGCGGAGCGCCGCGAACCGAAGTACCCGGAGGCCTGAGATGGCGACCGACACGACCGGGGGCGCGGGCGGCGACCTGACGCGACTGCACTACGTCGGCGTCGGCCTCGCGGCCGTGACCGGCGTGATTCACCTCGTCCTCGGGGCGGGCGCGCTGGCCGCGAACCTCGCCGACCCGCTCGGCATCGCGTTCATCGGGGCCGCGGCGGGCTTCGCCGCCGGCATCGTCGGCGTCCTGCGCGGCGACGAGCGCCTCCGCTCGCGGGTGGTGTTGCTCGGCATCCCCTTCACCGTCGGACAGGTGGTCCTCTACGTCGCGCTGAACTGGCCGAATATCTTCGGAATCGGCGGCATCGTGGACAAGCTCGTCCAGCTCGCGCTGCTCGCGGTGCTGGTCGAACTGTATCGGCGAGACGCCTGAGAGAGAAGCGTGCGGGCTTACGCGGCGCGGCGTTCCTTCGACTTGGGTCGAAGGTGCTTGTAGCCGCACTTGCGGCACTGCTTTGCCTTCTGGGGGTTGCGCGCGTTGCACCGCATGCAGATCTGCTTCTCGAGCGTCCGCTTCGTCGCAGCGTCACTAGCCATGCATACGAGTCCCCCCGCCGGTCGTATAACGCTTGCGAGACACACCGCCGGCGCTCGCGGCGCTCTCGGCGGCCATCTGGATGGGTCGGAAAACGCGGCGGTCCGCGGCGCGCCTACGCGCCGGCCTGGCTCAGCGCCGATTCGATGTCGTCGCGCTGGGTGACGCCCACGAAGCGGTCGACGATGCCGTCGTCGTTCTCGACGATGAGCGTCGGGAGCGAGCGAACCTGATACTGGTTGGCAACGTCCTGTTCCTCGTCGACGTCGACCTTGACGAACTCGACGTTCTCGTAGTCGCCCTCGAGGTCGTCGAGAATCGGGTCCTGCGTCTTACAAGGGCCGCACCAGTCCGCGTAGAAGTCCAAGAGTCGAACAGTCATCGTATCCCGACGCAACTTGCCTGCCCCCGCGCATAAGGATTACTCATGGGCCCGCACCTCTCCGGTTGTGCTTCCGGTCATTCAAAACGGATTCCGACCCGTCGACCCCCGAGACGGCCGCGAGCGGGCTCGTCCGATGAGCGAGGTTTTCCGGCCGCGGCGGGGCGCGTTCCGAGCGCGAGCCGAAACGTTTACGCGGCGGACGCACGGACGGTGGAACATGAGCAAGGGCCAGAACAGCGGCGGTCTGATGTCGAGCGCGGGCCTCGTCCGCTACTTCGACGCGGAGGACCGCAACGCGATTCGAGTCGACCCCAAGACCGTCGTCGCCACGGGAGCGCTGTTCGGCATCGGCATTCTGGTGCTGAACGCGCTCGCGCTCTGAACCGCGCCGACCGCCGAACGGACGCTTTTTGTCCGCGGCTTCCCGAGACCCCTCCATGACCACGCTACGCGCCGGCGTCGTCGCCGTGCAGGGCGACGTGTCCGAGCACGCCGACGCCGTCGAGCGGGCCGCCGCGGCCCACGGCGTCGACGCCGAAATCGTCGAGATTCGAAGCGACGGCCTCGTCCCCGACTGCGACGTGTTACTCATGCCGGGCGGCGAGTCCACGACCATCTCCCGACTCCTCGAACGCGAGGGCATCGACGACGAGATTCGCGCCCACGTCGACGCCGGGAAACCCGTCCTCGCCACCTGCGCCGGCCTCATCGTCGCCTCCCGCGACGCCAAGGACGACCGCGTGACCACGCTCGACCTCCTCGACGTGACGGTCGACCGCAACGCCTTCGGCCGGCAGGTCGACAGCTTCGAGGCTCCGCTGGACGTGGCCGGCCTCGACTCGCCGTTCCCCGCGGTGTTCATCCGCGCGCCCCTCATCGACGAGGTCGGCGACGGCGTGGAGGTGCTCGCCGAGTGGGACGGCAACCCGGTCGCCGTCCGCGACGGCCCCGTCGTCGGCACCTCCTTCCACCCCGAACTGACGCCCGACAGCCGCATCCACGACCTCGCGTTCTTCGACGAACTGGCGGTCGAAGTCGACGCCTGAGCGGAGCGCTCGACCGGCGGCGCGGACTCCCCGACGGGGGTGCCGCCGGTCACCGGAACCAGAGGGTCTTTTTCCGCGCCCGCCCGTCGTGCGACCATGGACGCCGACACCCCGACCGACGAGGTCCTAGACGAGCTCTTTGCGACCATCGAGTCGCGCAAGGCGGAACTCCCCGAGGGCTCCTACACGACGACGCTTTTCACCCACGAGAAAGGCGAGAACTACGTCCTCGAAAAGCTCGGCGAGGAGACGACCGAGGCCATCCTCGCGGCCAAGGACGACGACCGCGAGGAACTGCTCTACGAGAGCGCCGACCTCGTCTACCACCTGCTCGTCCTGCTGTCGATGAAGGACGCCTCGCTCGACGACCTGCGCGAAGAGCTGAAAGCCCGCTTCTGAGACGGCCGCGGCGGCTCCCGCGACCGCAACGTTCGACCGCCGCCGCTCGCCGCCCGCAGTTCCCGGACGAGACGGCCCGATTGCAAAGCACCAAGGGCGTGCACCCACGATAGCGCACTCTCTCGATGCACGCCTCCCGAAGCCGCGTCCGCCAGTTCGCTCCCGCGCCCTCCACGCCCCACCGCGCCGCGCCCGTCACCCGAGGGTCGGCCGCGTGAGTCGGCTGTTCGGCGGCGACGAGCCGTCAGTCGAGTTCGTCGCCGGGAGCCTCATCGCGGGCGTCTTCTTCGGCGGCGTCGGCGCGGGCGTCGCCTTCCCGACGCTGCCGACGCTCGGTCCCATCATCGGCATCACGCCGTTCGTGGTCGGCCTCATCCTCTCGGCGAACCGCTTCACTCGGCTGGTCGTGAACACGCCCGCCGGGCAGATACTCGACCGGATGGGGACGCGCCGGCCGATGATAGCCGGGTTCGTCGTGCAGGGGCTGTCGCCGTTCGGCTACGTCCTCGGGCTGAACCCCGGCCCGATTCCGCTCGACAGCGCGACTATCTTCCTCCTGTCGCGGGCCTGCTGGGGCGTCGGCTCGGCGTTCGTCTTCGTCGGCGCGTTCAGCACCATCACGCACGTCACCTCGGGCGAAAACCGCGGGAAGTGGGTCGGCTACATGCGCGGCGGCCAGAGCCTCGGGTTCCCCGCGGGCCTCGTCGTCGGCGGTCTCGTCACCGACGCGTTCGGCTACGCCACCGCGTTCGCCGTCGCGGGCTGTGCGGGCCTGTTCGCCGCCCTCGTCGCCATCTCCGTCCTCCCGGACGTGCAGACCGACGTGACGGCGGCGAGTTCGCTCCGCGACGTGCCGCGGCTGGTGCGGTCGGACATCCGCATCTTCACCGTCGGCACCGTGAACTTCGCCGTCCGCTTTCTGTTTGCGGGCGTCCTCCTCTCGACGGCCGTGCTGTACGCGACGGCGAACGACATCTCGCTCGGCGGCCTCTCGGGGGCGGGCGTCAGCGGCGTCGTGATGGCCGTCGGCGTCGTCGCGTCGAGCGTCACGACGCTCGTCGTCGGGCGGTACTCCGACCGCCTGTCGAACCGCGCGGCGCTGACGCTGCCCGCGCTCGGCGTCCTCGCGTCCGGATTCACCCTGCTGGCGCTCGTGCCGACGCTCCCGTCGACGCTCGCGGGCGTGGCGCTCATCGGCGTCGGCGTCGGCGGGTCGAACCCGCCGCTGTTAGCCTATCTCGGCGACCTCAGCCCGGCCGACGACGTGGGCAAACTCGGCGGCGTCTACAACGTCTTCGGCGACTCGGGGTCGACTCTCGGCCCGCTCGTGGCCGTTCCGATGGCCGAGGTGGTCGGCTTCCGCGTCGAGTACCTCGCCTGCGTCGCGCTCGTCGCCGTCGTCGGACTGCTCGTGGCGCGGACGCTCTACGGGGAGGCGGCGACGGTGCCGCGGTCGGAACCGTCGTGAGAAATCGCGTCAGGCGCGGGTCGAACGCCGTTACTTGAACTCGATGCCGAGGTCGTGCATGCCGTCGTTGTTCTGTGCGACGTTGATGAGAAGCGGCGTCACCGCCTCGATTTCGGCGGCGTTGGCGAGGCCGCCGCCGTCGAGGGCGCGGAGGCCGTCGATGCCCTCGGCGAGCAGGCGCACGGTCTCCTTTGCGTCCTCGTCGTCGGCGACGAGGAGCGTGTCGATGCCGAGGTCGGCGTCGAGGTCGGCCAGTCGACCGGCCGCGAGGTTGTGGAACGCGCCGACCACCGGCACGTCGTCGGGGGCCGCGTCGGCGACGAGCGCCGTCACGCTCCCCGCTTTCGGCGGGTGGTAGTGGAAGCCGTCGTCGTCGCGCTTGATGCCCGCGGCGGGCGTGACGAGCACGTCGCCCTCGGACAGGGAGTCGGCGACGGCCTCGACGGTGTCGGAGACGTGGTACGGCGGCACGGCGAGGACGACCACGGAGGCGCGGTCGGCGGCCATCTCGTTCGTGAAGCCGTTTACCTTCACGTCGCGGCCGCGGCTGGAGAGTTCGGTCTCGTACTCGTCGGCCTTCTCGCGGGCCTTGTCGGGGTCGCGCGACCCGATGATGACCTCGTGGTCGGTGTGGTAGGCCCAGCGGAGGGCGAGGCCCTCGCCGATGTCGCCGGTCCCACCGAGGAGTGCGATTCGCATACTCACACCTCCGGACCGAGCCGACCTAAAGGGTTGTGCGACCGGTCGGTTCTGCCTGTGTCCGCGACCGGGGGGAACTATCGACTGTCGTCGTCGGACTCGACGAGCGCCTGCACCCGCTCGAAGCCGTCGCGGTAGACGAGCCACCACGCGACCACCGGGGCCAACAGCAACAGCGGCCCGACGAGGAACAACTGCGTGAACGGGTCCGGCGGGAGGAGGTACGTCCCGACGACGACCACGAGCGCGTCGAGCGCGAGCAGCGTGACGACGAAGGCGCGGAGGTGTCCCATCAGCGGCCCTCCGGCGGCGAAACGGGAGTCGGAGTCGGAGTCGGTGCCATCAGTCGAGGAGGTCCGGAACCTCGTTCACGTCCTCGACGACGGCGGCCGCGCCGATTTCGGAGAACTTCCGTCGGCCGTCGTCGCCGGTCAGGCCGCCCGAGAGGACGCCGACGCCGTAGTAGACGCGGTCGGGGTCCGCGGCGTCGGCGTTCAGCGCCGTCTTCACGTCGTCGAGGGTGTCGCCGACGAAGACGACCGACTCGGCTCCGAGGCGCTCCGCGACCGTCACGAGCGCGGCCGGGTGGGGCTTTCCCTCCTCCCAGTCGTCCATCGTGAACCGGTGGTCGTCGGCCACGTCGAGGGCGACGCGGTCGAGCGCGATGTCGGCCTCGGCGCTGGGGCGGCCGGTGACGACGCCGAGTTCGCGGTCGCCGAGCGCGTCGAGCGTCTCCGGGCGGAGGAGCACGGGTTCGTCGTGGATGTAGCCGGCGGCCTCGAACGGCGGGTCGCCGCCTTCGAGGTCGCCGTAAAGGTCGCTTCCGAGGTAGAGCGCCTGAAACGTCTCCCGGAGCGCCTCGGGGTCCCACTCGTCGAAGACGACGCTCGGGTCGGAAAACAGGGCTTCGACAGTCGCCTCGGCGGCGTCGAGGCCGCCGCCGCGGGCCTCGATTTCGTCGGTGAACTCGGCGACCGACAGGTCGGTCTCGCGGGCGGCGAGGACGTACAGCGCCGCCGCGTACGTCAGTTCCCAGTCGTTGTTGAAGCCGCCGGCGTCCTTGAACAGTTGGACCTCGTCGCGGGAGATGGTCGTGCCGTAGTGTCGGTCCACGGATTCGACGATGGCGCGCCGGTAGGAGTCGGCGACGTCGACGAGCACTCCGTCGATATCGAGGACGACAGCGTCCGCGTGCATACCGGAAGCGCGCGGCGAGCGGGCAAGTGCCTTACTCTTGGGCCCGGGCGGGCTAGTCCCGCCGGGCGCGCTGGCCCCGTCGCCCGTGCTCGGCGACGTACAGCGTGTCGCCCGGAAGCGTCTCGCGGGCGACCGGAATCGAGGGTTCGTCGTAGCCGAGCGTGGTGAACAGGAAGTCGGCGTCGGCGCGGCGGGCGACCTCGACCGCGGGTCCGTGGAGTTCGACGGGGACGTTCAGGGCGTAGACGACATCGGCGTCGGCGTAGGGGCCGAGGTCGGAGGCGTCAGCGCGGGCGAACACGTCGTCGCGGACGAACGAGACGGCCTCGGGAACGGGGAACTCGTGCACGTCGACGGCGACCACGTCGACCCCGCGGTCGGCGAGGGCGGCCGCCACCGACGGCTCCCGACCGACCCCGAGTTCGACCGCGCGGTCGTACCCCGACAACCGTCCGACGAGCGCGTCGCGCAGCGATTTTTTCACGTCGGGATATTTATGAAGCGTCCCCGCTTAATCCCTCGCATGCTCGTCGATATCGTGCCTATCGGGGATATTTCTGCGGCCGTCAAGCGGGAGGCATCCGCCGGACTCCGCTCCGTCTACGACTGCGACGTGACCGTGCACTCGAATCAGGCGATACCCGAGGGCGCGTTCGACCGGAGCCGAAACCAGTACCGGGCCGAGCAGTTCATCGAGCTGGCGAGCCGCATCGGTCGCGGCGAGAAGAACATCGGCATCACCGAAAAGGACCTCTACTACCGCCGCCGAAACTACGTCTTCGGCCTCGCGTACCTCAACGGCAACGGCTCCGTCATCTCCACGTACCGCCTCCAGACCTCCACCGACGGCGGCATCACGAACAAACCCGCCGACGAGGTGCTGTCCGACCGCGTGCGAAAGGAGGTCGTCCACGAGATCGGCCACACCCTCGGCCTCGAACACTGCGACAACAACAAGTGCGTCATGTCCTTCTCGCCGACGGTCCGCGAGGTGGACGTGAAAGAAGAGAACCTCTGCGGCACCTGCAGTCGGCTCGTCCACTAGCGCTCGGGAACCGGTCTCGGTTCGTCTGGGCTCGGTTCGTCTGGGCTCGGTTTGTCTCGTCTCGGCTCGCCCCGTCTCGGCTCGCCCCGTCTCGTCTCACCCTTTTTCTCGTCGCGGCACGTGTGTACAACCATGAACTTCGTCGTTGCAGTAGACGGCTCTGCGGCCGCCGACAGAGCGCTCGACCACGCGCTCACGATGCTCGAACCGCTGGGTGCGACGGTCACCATCGTCCACGCGGTCGAACCGCAGGTCCTCGTCGAAGGCGGCGAGGAACCCGTCGCGGGCGTCGCCAGAACCGGCGACCGAATCGTCGCCGAGAGCCTCGAAGACGCGGAATCGCGCGCCGAACGCGTCCTGCAAGCGGCCGCCGAACGCGCGGCCGACGCGGGCGTCGAAGCGACCACGGAACTCCTCTACGGCGACCCCGTGGAGGCGATTCCGACCTACGCCGACGAGGCGGACGCCGACGGCATCTTCGTCGGCCACCGCGGCCTCTCGAAGCGCTACGAGGGGCTGGTCGGCAGCGTCGCCAAGGAACTGGTCGAGCGGGCGTCCTGCCCCGTCACCGTCGTCCGCTGAATGCGCCGACTCGACGGGCGCGACGGCGGCGGACAGCCCCTCAGGACCGCCCTCGCGCTCTCGGTCGTGACCGGCGAGCCGTTCGAGATGACGAACGTCCGCGGGAACCGCTCGACGCCCGGACTGAAGGCCCAGCACGTCGCCTGCGTCTCCGTCGCCGCGGCCGTCTCGAACGCCGACGTCGCCGGCGACGAGGTCGGGTCGTCGACGCTCCGCTTTTCGCCCCGCGAGGTCCGAGCCGACCCGGTCGAGGCGGCCGTCGGCACCGCCGGGAGCGCGACGCTCGTTTGCGAGACGCTGCTCCCCGCGGCCGTCGCCCTCGACGACCCGCTTTCCCTCACCGTCACCGGCGGCACCGACGTTCGGTGGTCGCCGCCGACGGACTACCTCCGGTACGCGAAGCGCCCGCTGTGTTCGGCGTTCGGCGTCGAGTTCGGCCTCTCGGTGCCTCGTCGCGGCTTCTACCCGGCCGGCGGCGGCACGCTTTCGCTCCGCATCGCGCCGGCCGAGCCGACACCGGTCGAACTGACCCGCCGCGCGGAGCCCGACGAACTCCGGGTCTACTCGGTCGCGAGCGAGTCGCTCGCGGACGCCGCGGTGGCCGAGCGACAGGTCGAGGGCGTCCGCGACGCGCTCGCCGAGGCGGGCGTCGACCTCCCGATTCGGTCGTCGGTCTCGTCGGCCGAGAGCGACTCGCCCGGTTCGGCTGTGGTCGTCGTCGCTCGGGGCGGAGAAGACGAGAGAGCAGGCGACGGTTCCGCGTCGCTCGTCGCCGGCTTCGACGCCTACGGCGAGCGCGGCACGCCGGCCGAGACGGTCGGGTCGCGGGCGGCCGACTCGCTTCTCGACTGGCTCGGCGGCGACGCGCCGGTTGACCGCCACATGGCCGACCAACTGCTCGTCTGGGTCGCGCTCGCCGGGGGTCGCGTGCGGATTCCCGCCGTCACGGACCACGTGCGGACGAACCTCGACGTGATTCGTGCCTTCGGCTACGACGTGACGCCCCGGGCGGGCGAAGACGGGGACCGCGGCGCGGGGGCGGGCGCTGGCGCAGGTCCGGGGGCGGAGACGGAGGCGAGGACCGGCGCAGTCGTCGAGTCAGACGGCGGCCGCTGACCCGAAGCTCCGGCTTCGGCAGCCTCAGGGCGCGTATTTTCCGGTCAGTTGCGTCTCGGCGGTGACGTGTCCCGCGATGGCGCGTTTCAGGTCGGCTTTCGTCGCGCCGGCGTCGAGGTCGAGGGAGGTGTCGAGCGCGTACAACAGGAACCGATAGGTGTGCTCGCCGTCCGGCGGGTTCGGGCCGCCGTAGCCCGTCTCGCCGTAGCTGTTAGTTCCCTCGACCGCGTCCGGCGGCGTCTCGCCCGCCTCGATGGCGTCGGTGTCGGGGTCGATGTTCCAGACCAGCCAGTGGTCCCACACCTTGCCCGCGGGTTTCACCGCGTCGGGGTCGTCCATCACGAGCGCGAGCGAGGCGGTCCCGGGGGGAACGCCCCCGATTCGGAGCGGCGGGCTCTCGTTTTCGGTCGCGTAGCCGTGGGTGCGGGGTATCGGGCTTCCGTCGTCGAACGCCGGGCTTCGGAGGGTGAGCCCGCGGCGGCGCTCGCTCGAATCACTCGATATCATTACCCGCCCGTTGGGCGACCAACGACAAAACGATTCGTTCGGCCGAATCGACCCGTCAGCGGCCGTGAACGACGCGGATTTCGATTCCATCAGGGTCGGAGACGACGAGCGAGTCGGTCGCGCCGGCCGCGCCGGCCGCGTCGCCGTCGCCGGGTTCGTCCCCGCCGAACCCGCCCTCGTCGAACTCGTGGCCGCCGTCGACCAGCGACTCCCGGACCGCGTCGAGCGTCGCGGCGTCGGGGACGACGACTTCGAACCACTCGATGCCGCGGCCCTCGCCGGCGGGGGCGCTTCGGGTGTTCCAACTGTTCAGACCGACGTGGTGGTGGTACTCGCCGGCGGCGACGAACGACGCGCTGGGGTAACCCTCGTCGCGGACGCGCATGCCGAGCGCGTCGACGTAGAAGTCCCGCGAACGGGGGACGTTCGTGACTTCGAGGTGGACGTGGCCGAGGTCGGTGCCGTCGGGCGCGCGGTCCCCGCCGGCGGCGTCGTCGGCGAGCGACCCGAGGTCGAGCGCGAGCGTGTCCATCGACACCCGGCGGTCGTCGGTCCACGGCCACTCCTCGCGGGGCCGGTCGTAGTAGACCTCGACGCCGTTTCCCTCCGGGTCGCGGAAGTACAGCGCCTCGCTGACGAGGTGGTCGGACGCGCCGGAGAGGGTCGCGCCGGCGTCGGTTGCGCGGGTTCTGGCGCGGGAGAGCACGTCGCCGAGCGCGCCCCGGTCGGGCACGCGAACCGCGAGGTGGAACAGCCCGGCCTCCCGGCGACCGCGCTCCGGGGCGTCGGGGTCCTCGTCGAGGACGACGACGGGGGTCTCGCCGGCCGAGAGGACCGCCCGCGAACCGTCGCGCTCGCGCTCGACCGCGAGGCCGACCACGTCGCGGTAGAACGGGACGACGCGGTCGAGCGAGCCGACGCGGAGCGCGACCCGGCCGAGGTGGGAGTCGTCCGTGAGCGAGCCATCCGAGGGGGAAGCGTTCGTCATACCCACGTCTTCGAGCGTGACCGTGAAAACGCCCGTAGTAACATCGGAGTCACTCGCGGCGCGAGGCGTAACCGAGGGTGAGAGAGCGAAGAACGGAGGGGTGGAAACGCGAGCGAACGGGTCGCTATTCGGCGTAGTAGTACTCGCCGGCGCGCTTCTGCTCGCGGTCGAGTTGCGAGTCGGGCTTGTTGATGCGCGGGCGCTGGGTGCGCTCGTCGCGGCGGAACGTGATGTCGAGGTCCGACAGGAAGTCGTTCATGCCGTCGCGCATCTCCTGGGGCTTCGAGGCGTGGCCCTCGATGGACGGCTCGCCGTCGAACACCATCAGGCGGTCCGCGAGCAGGTCCATCATGTAGATGTCGTGGTCGATGACCATGACCGTCGCGTCGTGGTTCTCGGCGTAGCGGCGGATGGCCGAGGTGGCCTGCACGCGCTGTTCCACGTCGAGGTGGGCCGACGGCTCGTCGAGCAGGTAGAGGTCGGCATCCTGCGAGAGGCACGCCGCGATGGCGACGCGCTGGCGCTCGCCGCCGGAGAGGTCGGTGAGGTTGCGCTCCATGATGCGGTTGAGCTGGAGCGGGTTCGCGATTTCGGTGTTCCAGTACGACGAACCGAACTGGTCGGTGATAGACGAGAGGAACGCGTCGACCCGCATCGGCTGGTCGATTTCGATGTACTGCGGCTTGTACGAGATGTCGAGCGCGAAGTCGAGTTCGCCCATGTCGGGCGTCAGGTCGCCCGTAAAGAGCTGTGCGAGCGTGGACTTCCCGATGCCGTTGGGACCGACGATGCCGAGCACTTCGCCGTTGTAGATGGTGCCGGCCTCGACGTCGAGGGAGAACTCGCCGTCGCCGTAGGACTTGGCGAGTTCGGGGTACTCGACGAGGGGTTCGGCCTTCGTCGTCTCGCGCGGCGCGTGCTCCTCGAAGGTGATTGCCTCCGGGCGGATGCGCATGTTCTCGTTCGAGAGATACCCCTTCAGGTACTCGTTGATGCCGTTTCTGACCGACTTGGGGTCGGTGATGACACCGTACGCGCCGGGCTCACCGTAGGCGACGTGGAGCGTGTCGGCGAGCAGGTCGAGGATGGCGAGGTCGTGTTCGACCACGAGCACCGCGCGGTCTTCTTCCTCCGCGAGTTCGCGGATGAGCCGCGCGGCGGTGACGCGCTGGCCGATGTCGAGGTACGGCGAAATCTCGTCGAGGAAGTAGAAGTCGCGGTCGCGGGCGAGCGTCGCCGCGAGGGCGACCCGCTGAAGCTCGCCGCCGGAGAGCGTCTCGATGTCGTTGTCGACGACGGGACCGATGTCGAGGCGGTCGATGTAGGAGTCGAGCGCGCCGCGCTCGTCGGTCGCCTCCAGGAGGTCGCGGGCCGAGCCGTCGAACTGCTTGGGAATCTGGTCGACGTACTGCGGCTTGCGCGCGATGGAGACCTCGCCGTCGCGGACCTGCTCGACGTAGTTCTGGAGTTCGGTCCCGCGGAAGCGGTCGAGGACGGCCTCCCACGTCGGCTCGTCGCCGTAGTTGCCGAGGTTGGGGACCATCTCGCCTGCGAGGGCGCGGACGGCCGTGGTCTTCCCGATGCCGTTCGGTCCGAGGATACCCGTGACCGAGCCGGACTCGGGGACCGGAAGGCCGTACAGCGAGAAAGCGTTCTCGCCGTAGCGGTGGGTCGGCTCCTCGTCGAGCTCCGAGGGGAGGTTGATGATTTCGATTGCATCGAAGGGGCACTTCTCGACGCAGATGCCGCAGGTCTCGCCGAGGCAGATTTCCTCGGAGATTCGCACCTGGTCGGGACCGCCCTGCTCGGCGTCCTCGCCGCGGAGCGTGATGCACTCTTTGCCCGTCCGGTTCGGCGGACAGAAGTTCGAGCACTCGTAGCTACAGCGGTCGGGGGAACACCGGTCTAAGTCGACGACGGCGATACTATCGTCGGCCATCGTTAGATCTGAACACCCGAAGTCAGGAGGATGGCGAACGTGATGAACCAGAGCGCGAAGGTCATGAACACCACGTAGAGGTAGTCCTTCGCGCCGAACCCGTTGACGTCGACGCCGACGACGCGAAGCACCGGGAACTGGACGAGGACGAACGCCCCGAGGATACCCACGGCCAACTGATTGGTCGCGGCCTCGGGACTCGTCCCCACCACAGCCCCGGAGAGCACCGCGGCGGCGATGCCGGCGAGGCAGGAGAGTGTCGTGACCGTCACTCCTCGAATATGACTGGAGAGACCGGTCTGCGTTTCCGTGGCCATGTGTTCCTCTGCGATATCCGGCGTCAAAAGGCGTTCGTTCCTGCCGCCGCCGCGCGGATAAAGCGTTGTCGGCCGGTCGCGGGCCAACAAGGTTTATGCTGGTAGCGCGTTTCGATTCGTAACGATGGCTGGAACAGAAGAGGAGAGTCTCGACGACCTCCCACCGAGTGCGAAGCTCGTTTTCAAAGTGCTCGAATACAACGGTCCGCTCACCCAGAAAGGCATCGTCGAAGAGTCGATGCTCTCGGCGCGAACCGTTCGCTACGCGCTCGAACGACTCGAGGGAATCGGTATCGTCGACGAGGACGTCTACTTCGCCGACGCCCGACAGAACCTCTATCAGTTGACCGATCTCGCGCCGCAGCAGGCGCAGGCCAAAGCCGACGGCGGCAAGGAAAAGGCCTGCTGCGCCGAGTAACTAGAACCGCCGCGGAACCACCGCACGCTTCGCAGTCGGTGTCGGAAGAGACCAGTTGCGACGCGTCGCCCCGGTCGAAAACGACCGACAGACGACGAAAACGACGATTCGGCCGTTCTCCTAGGCCGGAACGACCGTAATCTGCTGTTTTCTATCGATAGCGTTCTCCAGTTCTTCGGCGATGGCGCTGCCGCGCGAGACCTGAATGTCCCCGCCGCGGCCGACCGTCGCCGTGAACAGGTATTCGTCGTCCGCGCGGACCTCGACGGTCTCGCCGACGTGGCCGTCCATCCGGACGATGACGTGCCGCGAGGTGACCTCGGGCGTCACGACGACGCCCTCGCCGGCCCCGCCGGCCCCGCCGCCGGAACCGGACGCGCCGGACTGACCGCCGGCGTTCGCGCCCGCGTGCTGGCCCGACGACGAGGGCTTTTCGTCGTGGGTCCGCACGTCGATGTCGATGCCGAGGCGGTCTTCGACGTCCGAGATGCGGCCGCCTCCCTTCCCGATGACGTAGGAGATGTCGTCTTCCTCGACGTAGACGACCGCGCGGTTCTGTCCCTTCAGGTCGACGTCGACGTGGCCGCGGGCGATGGAGCGAATCTCGCGTTCGATCTCCTGTTTCGCCAGCCGGGAGACGCCGCTTTCTTTCTCTTCTCCGCCCTCGCCGAGCGGGACGGTGACGACCTGCCGGTTGAACGTGTAAATCTCGTACTCCGGCGTGCCGGTCTCGAAGTCCCGAATCTGGATGACCGGGCGGGCGAGGTCCTCCGCGAAGAGGCCCTCGGGCACCTTGACCTCGGTGCTCACGTCGTACACCGTGTGGACCTCGCCGTCCTCGATGTAGACGACGGTGTCGACGACCTGCGGAATCATGCCGAGTTCGACCCGGCCGACGAGGCGCTGGAGCGCGTCGATGGCGCGGGTGGCGTGGACGACGCCGACCATGCCGACGCCCGCGAGGCGCATGTCGGAGAACACCGAGAAGTCCTCGGTCTTTCTGACCTCGTCGTAGATGGTGTAGTCCGGGCGCACGAGGAGCAGGGAGTCGGCCGTCTTCGCCATATCGCCGCCGAGGGCGGTGTACTGGGTGATGTCGGGGCCGACCTGCAGGTCGCGGGGCTTTTCCATCGTCTTGACCGCGTAGTCGCTGTCGTTGAGGAACTCGGCGACCGCCTGCGCGAACGTGGACTTCCCGGCACCGGGCGACCCGGCGATGAGGACGCCGCGCTGGCGCTCGGCGAGTCGGTCGCGGAGTTCGTCGGCGAACTCGTAGTCGTCGAGCTCGGTCTTGACGATGGGCCGGACGGCGGTGATTTCGATGCCGTCGGCGAACGGCGGGCGGGCGACCGCGATGCGGTAGTCACGGAACTGGACGATGTCCATGCCCGGCTCGGAGAGTTCGACGAAGCCGTCGGTGGCGGCGCGGGCGGAGTTGATGATGTCGTCGGCCCACTCCTTCATCGTCGCCTCGTCGGTCGGCTCGTCGGCGATTGGCTGGTAGTGCATCTCGCCGACCGCGCCGCGTTTGGCCTTCGGGCGGGTGTCGGTCTTGAGGTGGACCGACATCGTCTGGTCGTCGAAGAAGCGCTCGATGATGAGCCCGCCGGAGCCGCGGACCGCGGCCTCGACGTACTCGACCGAGACGCCCTTCGCCTTCGCCACTTCGGCCTGCACCACGTCGCTCGTCAGGAGCGTCGCCGACCGCTCGGTGGCGATGTCGCGGATGAGCGCGTCGATGTCGCCCTCGCCGGCACCCTTCGTCTCGCCGGAGCTCGGGCGGCGACCGACGTACTTGAGGTCGATGACGCCGTCGTCGGCGAATTCCGCGAGACGCTGGAGCTCCGAAAGGCCCTCCCAGCCCGTGTCACGGCCGTCGTTGGCCTGCGATTCGAGTTCGCTGACGACCGCCTCGGGGACGAGTACGTCGGCACCCTCGTAGGTGCCGTCGTCGACTCGCTCGGACACGCGACCGTCGATGACCGCGCTCGTGTCCGGCACTATCTTCATGCGCGTGGGTTTGGGCGGGTGACGGATAAGGTTGTAGATAAAAGCGGTGACACCGCCGACGGGGCGGCGGGTGGTACCGCGGCTCTCGACTTCGGTTCAGTCGTCGCCGGGCGCGACCGCTCGCCTCCCGCCGATGACTTCGAACGACCCGACGAGGCCGTCGAGGTCGGCCGCCCGCGACGACAGCACCTCGGTCTGGTCCGCGAGGTCGCCGATGGACGCGGACTGCTCCCGTGCCGTCTCGACGACGGTCCGCGACTGGCCGGCGGTCTCCTCGGAGATGTTGGCCACGTCGTCGACGCGGGCGGCGATGTCCGCCGCCGACGTTGCCTGCTGGTCGGTCGCGGCGCTCACCTCGGCCACGCTGGCGTCGATGTCCGTCACCATGTCCACGATGCTCTCGAACTCGCCGATGGCCTCGGTGACGGTCTCCAAACTGTCGGCGACCTGCCGGTTCATCTCCCGCACGTCGGCGAGCGTCTCCTCGGAGTGGTCGGTGATGTCGGCGATGAGGCCGGACACCTCGTCGGCCGAGTCGCGGGTCTCCTCGGCGAGCGACTTGACCTCCTGGGCGACGACGCCGAAGCCGTCGCCGGCCTCGCCCGCGTGGGCGGCCTCGATGGCCGCGTTGATGGCGAGCAGGTCGGTCTGAGAGCCGACGTGGTCGATGAACGCCGCGATTTCGTCTATCTCCTCGATGCTCTCGGTGAGTTCGGCGACCGCGTCGGCGGTGCGGTCGATTCGGGCCTCCACGGTGTCCAACTCCCGCATCGCCTCGGTCGCCGCGTCCCGGCCGACCTCGCCGCGCTCGGAGGCGGTCTCGGCGGTGGTGGCGACCTCGTCCGCGGAGGCGGCTATCTCCTCGACGGTCGCCGAGAGCGTGTTGAGTTCGTCGGAGACGGTCTGGAGGTGCTCGGTCTGCGCCCCCGCGCCGTCGGAGATTTCGGTGACCGAGGCGGCGACTTCCTCGCTGGCGGCGTCGGCCCGGCGGACGTGCTCGCGGGCGGTCGAACTCATCTCCGACACCGCCTGCGCGAACGACTGCACCTCGCCGATGGTCGACGAGAGGGTGCGGACGAGGTCGTTGTAGGTCGCCGCGACCTCCTCGTATCGCTCGTCGTCGACACCCCAGTCGTCGGTGTCGATGGTGGCGGTGAGGTCGCCCGCCTGCGCCCGCGAGGTCGCCTCGGCGAACGCTTCCACGAGGTGCTGGAGGTTGCGCGTGTAGTCGGCGAGGTCGCGCTGCATCCGGTCGAGCGCGTCGCCGAACTCGCCCGGCAGGTCCTCGTCGAGCGCCGGGTCGTCGAACCGCTGGTCGGCGAGCGCGCCTGCCTGCGAGGCGACGATACAGAGGTGGTCGTGCATCGCGCCGAAGTCGTCGGCAAGGCGGGCCACCTCGTCGTTCCCGGGCACGTCCGGGGGCCGGGCCGAGAGGTCGCCCGCCGCGACGCCCGCGGCCGCCGACGAGATGGACTCGATGGGCGAGACGATGTCTTTTCGCGTGATGATAATCGTGTTGACGAACGCGAGGCCGGCACCGAACAGGAAGAGCGCCGAGAGTTCGAGTCGGAGCGCGCCGGTCGCGACCCACGGGAGCGCGGCCTGTGCGAGCGAGACCGCGAACTGGATGGCGACGGCTGCGACGACCTTTCTCTCGACCGAATCCGAGATTCCGAGCGCGTCCATGCTTCCCCAGAGCAACCGTTCGTACGTCGAGACGAGTCGCATACTCGGACGTGCGGGGAACGCACAATAAGCCGGCCCGTGCATTCTCGTATTTTGATAACGCGGGGGTGCCGAGCGGCGGCAGTCGTCCTCCGGCGCGGCGGGCAGCGCGCGGACTGCCGGACGCCACACGCTTTTGAAGCGACCCCCCGAGGGGCCGGCATGGACGAACTCCGCGACCTCACGGTGTCCCTCGTGTCGGTGCCGAGTCACGAGGACGAGACCGCCGTCGGCGACCGCATCGAATCGTGGCTCCGCGAGGAGACCGACGCCGGCGTGACCAGAGACGACGCGGGGAACGTCGTCGCCCGCGTCAACCCCGGCGTCGGCGAGTCGCTCGCGCTCGTCGGCCACCACGACGTGGTCCCGCCGGCCGACCGACAGACGGCAGACGACGGCGACTACGTGGTCGAGACCCGCGACGGCCGACTCTACGGCCGCGGCTCGGCGGACATGAAAGGGGCCGTCGCGGCCTCGATGCTCGCCTTCCGCGACGCCGCCGCCGAGGCCGATTCAGAGGTCGTCTTCGCCTCGTTCGTCGGCGAGGAAATCGGCGGGGAAGGCGTCCGCGCCGCCCTCGACGACGGCTTCGAACTCGACTACGCCGTCGTCGCCGAGGGGTCGACGAACTACACCGGCCCCGACCGGACCGACGTGGTCGTCGCCCACCGCGGCCGCCGGGCGAGCACCCTCGTCGCGTCGGGGACCGCCTGCCACGCCAGCGAACCCGAGCGCGGCGAGAACGCCGTCTACCGCGCGACCGACGCCGTGGACGTGGTCCGCGACCTCTCGGTGCCGGACGCCGAGGTCCTCGGCCACCCCGTCTCGGGGAGCATCGCCGTCACCGAAATCGACGGCGGGAGCGCGTGGAACGTCATCCCGGACCGCTGCGAGGTGACCATCGACGAGCGGACCGTCCCCGGCGGCTTCGCCGACCTCGCCCGGACGGAGGCAATCGAGGGCGTCGAGTGGGTCGTCGAACAGGACCTCCCGCCGATGGCGTGCGACGACGCCGACTTCGCCGAGCGCGTCCTCGACGCCGCCCGGTCGGTCCACGAGGCCCGCGGCGACGCAGAGCCGGAGCAGACGACGAAGCCCCACGCGACCGACGCCGGGTGGCTGGCGCAGGCCGGGACGACCTGCGTCGTCTACGGCCCCTCGGAACCCGGCGAGGCGCACACGAAAGACGAGAGCGTGTCGCTCGACGTGCTGGCGCGGTGTTACGAGACGTACCGTGACCTCGTTGAAGACTGGTGAGAGCGGTCAAATCCGCCGGCGACGACGCCTGAACACCCCACCCACGACGACTCCCGACAAACCACCGGGCGGGACTGAAAGGGGCCGCGAGCGAGGGCGAACCCCGGCGGCGTGAGCACCGCAGGCCGGAGGCCGAGGAGCGCGCGTCGCCGCGGGAGTCGTCGCTCGCGGGGGCTTTCGCGGTGGTATCGACCGCGGCCGTTACGGCGGGGGCGATTGCGGTATCCCCGAGGACGGAGCGACAAGCGACAACCGCGTATCAAAAGCCCACCACGGATAACCGGCTCCTGCGATTTAATACGCCTCCGAGACCACCATTCGTACCATGGCGCAATCCTCCGCAGAGTCCGACTCGGAGTCGGCGTACGAACAACTTCTCCAGAAGTACAAGCGAATCGCCAACGTCGAGAACGCCGGCGGCATCCTCTCGTGGGACCAGCAGGTCATGATGCCCGACGAGGGGACGCCCGCGCGCTCCCAGCAGATGTCGGCGCTGTCGGCGCTGAGCCACGAACTCCTGACCGACGACGAGTTCGGCGACCTGCTCGACGCGGCCGAGGCCGACGACCCGACCGACGAGCAGGCCGACGTGCTGCGCGAACTCCGCCGCGACTACGAGCGGGCGGCCCGCGTGCCGAACGACCTCGTCGAGAAGATTTCCGCGGCGTCGTCGGAGGCCATCCCGGCGTGGAAGCAGGCGAAGGCCGAAGACGACTTCGAGACGTTCGCGCCGCATCTGGAGAAGCACGTCGAACTGAAGCGGCAGTACGCC
This sequence comes from Haloferax gibbonsii ATCC 33959, assembly GCF_000336775.1. Taxonomy (GTDB): domain Archaea; phylum Halobacteriota; class Halobacteria; order Halobacteriales; family Haloferacaceae; genus Haloferax; species Haloferax gibbonsii. Next base: position 518,836 of record NZ_AOLJ01000011.1, read on the forward strand.
GAGCACATCGACCCCGACCGCGACCCCTACGAGGTGCTGTTCGAGGACTACGAGCCGTGTCTCCCCCTCGAACAGGCCGAGGAGATTCTCGCCGAGGTGCGCGAGGTGCTCGTCCCGATGATAGATGACATCCGCGAGTCCGACGTCGACCTCGCGGTGGACGCCTTCGAGGGCGAGTTCCCCGAGGACGACCAGGAGGCGCTCGTCCGCGACGCGCTCTCGACGCTCGGCTACCCGTGGGAACGCGGCCGCCTCGACACCGCCCCGCACCCGTTCTCGTCGGGGACGCAGTTCGACGCCCGCGTGACGACCCGCTACGACGAGTCCGACGTGCTCGGGTCGCTGTTCTCGACCGTCCACGAGTTCGGCCACGCGCTGTACACCCTCGGCCTGCCCGACGAGCACTACGCGACGCCGCTCGGCGAGAACCGCAACCTCTCGGTCCACGAGTCGCAGTCGCGGCTCTGGGAGAACCACGTCGGGCGCTCGCGGGCCTTCTGGCGGCACTTCCTGCCCACGCTCGAAGAGCGGTTCCCCGAGGTCGACGCGACGGTCGAGGAGGCCTACGAGGCGGCTAATCAGGTGTACGACGACAACCTCATCCGCGTCGAGGCGGACGAGCTGACCTACCACCTGCACATCGTCATCCGGTTCGAACTCGAACGCGACCTCATCGCCGGCGACCTCGCCGTCGAGGACGTGCCGGAGGCGTGGAACGACAAGTACGAGGAGTACCTCGGCATCCGGCCGGACACCGACTCCGAGGGCTGTCTGCAGGACATCCACTGGGCCTACGGGAACTTCGGCTACTTCCCGACGTACTCGCTCGGCTCCGTCATGGCCGCCCAGCTGTTTGCGGCCGCCGAGGCGGACATCGACGACCTCGACGGGAAGCTGGCCGACGGCGAGTTCGGCGACCTCCGCGAGTGGCTCCGCGAGAACATCCACCGCCACGGCCGGCGCTACGAGACCAACGACCTCGTGAAGCGGGCCACCGGCGAGGACTTCGCCGCCGACGACTTCCTCGGCTACGTCGAGTCGAAGTACGGGTCGCTGTACGACCTGTAGGCGAGACTGACAGTCCGCCGCAGTCCCCCGATTTTCGACGCTTCGGAGTCGTCGCAGGAACTAAATAGGGGTATGCCATATCATACCACGTATGGCCTCAGCACCCAGTGACGACTTGTTCGACCAGTTCTTGACCGACCGCGGTCACGAGACAGAACCGGTACGCTGGGACCGATCCTATAACAAGCTGCAGTGTCCCGACTGCGGGGCCCTGCACGACATGGGCGCGGCGACCTGCTCCGTCTGCGGGTGGGTGCCGGAGGCCTGACGCGTCCGAACTGACCAAGCCACAAGCACCTGTTCTCGACGGTTTCTCACCCGTTCGGTGAGCCGTCCGCGAACGCCCGGCGAGTTACACTACTCCGGGCGCGTTCGCCCTCGTCCGAAGCACGTCGCTTATCACCGATAAGGCCGTGAACGTCCACAATGAGCGAATCCGACGTGACCGTCACCCGGCTGTTCGGCGGCCCGGGAAGCGGGAAGACCACGGCCTTGCTCGACAAGGTCGAGGAGATTCTCGAACAAGACGGCGTCACCATCCGCGACATTCTCGTTGTCTCTTACACTCGAGCCGCGGCGGCCGAGGTCCGCGACCGGCTCGCGGAGCGTCTCGACATCAACCCGCGGTCGCTGAAGGGGAACGTCTCGACGATGCACGCGAAGGCGTACGAACTGCTGAGCCTCTCGCGGAACGACGTGGTCGGCGAGAACGACAAACAGGAGTTCTGCGAGGACTACGGCATCGAGTTCGAAGACGAGTACGGCGGCGCGGGCCGTCGGACCGCCCGCTCGACCACCATCGGGAACAAGGTCATCGCCACGAGCCAGTGGCTCCAGCGCACCCGCCGCGACGTCTCCGACTGGTACGACGTGCCGTTCCAGTGGAACGTCGAGGAGGTCCGCCTCCCGCCTGAGGTCGACCCGAACGCGCAGGAAGGAAACAAGTACACGCCGACGTGGCCCTCCGACGACGACCGCATCGACATCCCCGAGGCCATCCGCGCGTGGCGCGCCTACAAGGGCGAACACGGGTTGGTCGGATTCGCTGACATGCTCGAACGCGTCAAGCAGCGCGCGCTCGTCCCCAACGTCGACTACCTCGTCATCGACGAGTTCCAGGACATCACGACCCTCCAGTACGACGTGTACGAGGAGTGGAAGCCCCACATGCGAGGCGTCCTCATCGCCGGCGACGACGACCAGGTCGTCTACGCGTGGCAGGGCGCGGACCCGAACCTCCTCCTCGACGCCGAACGCGACAACGACGAGATTCTCCCGAACTCCTACCGGCTCCCGTCGAACGTCCTCAACGTCGTCAACCGGGAGATTCGCCACATCGACAAGCGACAGGAGAAGGACCTCAAGCCCCGCAAGGAAGGCGGCGCGGTCGAGGCCGTCGAGAGCCCGTCGATGCTCGAACTCGCCCGGAACGTCCGCTACACCGTCGAGAAAGACGAGGGCACCGTGATGGTGCTGTTCCGCGCGCGCTACCAGATGTTCCAGTTCATCGATGAGTTCCTGCCGTCGGGAATCCCCTTCTCGACGCTGACCGACCAGCGCATGTGGACCGACCGGCTCACGCAGTACGTCCGCGCGGTCGAGGCGCTGGAGGCCGAAGAGCCCGTCGACGGGCTGGAGGCCCGCCGGCTCGCCGACATGCTTCAGGACTCCGCGTTCGGCACGAACGACCGCGACGACCTCTTCGACGCCATCGACGACAGACAGGAGGAAGCCGGCGTCGACGACATCACGAACATCGAGTTCACGCCGAAGGAGATCAAGAACTTCGCGCCCTTCGCCCCCGACAGCGCGTCCGCAAGCGACATGGTGCGCAAGGTGACGAGCTTCCAGCGCAAGTCCGTCAACGCGTACTTCGGCGGCGACTACGAGGGGATGGACCCCAGCCGCGTCCGCGTCGGCACCATCCACTCCGCGAAGGGTCGCGAGGCCGACCACGTGTTCATGGCGACCGACCTGACCGAGAAGGTCGTCGAGCAGATGGCCGCCTCCGTCTCCGACGAGGAGCTCGAAGCCCGCGGCATCGAGGAGTTCACCGCGACGACGAGCCCCGTCCCGCTCATCACCGACAACGAGCGCCGCGTCTTCTACGTCGGGATGTCCCGCGCCAGAGAGCGCCTCATCGTCCTCGAAAACCTCGTCACCGGCGCGCCGACGCTCCCCATCAGCGTCCTCCTCCACAACGAGATCCGCGAGGACCCCGCACAGGAGCTCGTCGACGACGCGCAGGAACCGCCCGCGCCCGAGCCCGAGGCGTAACGTCCCGTGCGAGGGAGACCTCGCGGCGGCGACGCCATCGACGCCGCCGTCGACGAGCGAGACGCCGTCGGCTTCGTCGCCGTCCCCCGCGGCCCCGACCCGACGAGTCGCTACCTCACGGGTCGTGACTTCGACGCCGACCTCGTGTTCGTCCGCGTCGCCGGCGAGACGCATCTTCGAGTGCCCTCGACCGTCGAACCGCCGTCCCTCCCGGTCGCCTCGGTCCGCGTCGACGACAGACCGCCGGGGAAGGCCGCCGCGGCCGTCCTCGCGGAACACGCCGCTTCCGAAGGGACCGTCCTCGCGCCGCAGATGATTCCGCACGACGCCGCGCTCCACCTCGAAGCGGCGGGCTACGACCTCGCGTCGACCGCGGCGGTCGAAGACGCCCGCGCGGTGAAAGACGACGACGAGCGCGACGCCATCGAGGCCGCCCAGCGCGCGGCGACCCGCGGCGTCGGTCGCGCGGCCGCGATACTGTCGGCGGCGACGGTCGAAGCGGCCGACGACCGCGACGGCGGCCGCGTGGGTGACGACCGCGACGACGACGGCGAAGCCGTCCTCTCTTGGGACGGCGCGCCGCTGTCGACCGAGCGACTCCGCCGACAGGTGAACGCGACGCTCGCGGCCGAGGGCGTCGGTTCCGCGGGCGCGACGACGGTCCGCGCGGGAACCCGAGGCGACGGGAACGAACCGGTCGAACTCCGGCCGGGCGAACCGGTAGTCGTCTCGGTCGGCCCGCGCGGGCCGACGGGCTACCGCGGCGCGCTGGCCCGCACGTTCGTCGTCGACCCCGACGGCGGGTGGGAGCGCCGGGCGCACGTCGCCTGCGACGCCGCCAGAAAGGTCAGTCTGGTCGAGGCCGACCCCGGCGACGACGCCGGCTTCCTCGGGAGCGAACTCCGCGCGGAGACCGCCGCGTTCGGCTTCTCGATGGCCGACAAGGTGACGAGAGACGTGGGCGGCGGAATCGGCCTCGCGGCCCGCGAGGACCCGCCGCTCGGCGGCGATAGAGAACTCGTCGCCGGCAACGTCCTTCGGGTTCGGTCCGCGGTCACGCACCCGGACCACGGGCGAGTCGAGCTGACCGACGTGCTGGTCGTCGGCGAAGACGGGCCGCGACTGCTCGGCGACGCGCCGACCGGTCTCGACCCGAGTCGCTGGTAGTTACTCCTCTTCGTCCGGCTCTTTCGCCACGCCGCCGATGACTTTCTCGGCCGCGAGCGAGGGGATGTCCTGCGGCATGGTGAGGAACTTCGGGAGCGCGACCATCAGCACCGCGAGAAGGAGCATCGCGCCGCCGAAGACGGTCTGGCCGTCGGCGAGGAGCGTGAGTCCGAAGCCGCCGACGGGGATGGCGAAGATGAGAGTCGCCGCGAGACCGACCATCTCCAAGATTCCGAGTCGCATCGCCCGAGGGTACTCCGCGGGCGACTAAAAGCGTCGCGACCGGCGATGAACGGGGGCGTTCTCGCTCGTGGAGAACCGAACGACCCGTCGCCGCGGCCGACAGTCTCGCGGGGTAGGATTAAGCCGCCTCCGAATCGACTGCCCGCATGGTCGCCATCACGTCCGGGATGCTCGTCGTCTTCGGTCTCGTCGTCGTCACGATGGCGCTTTTCGTGACGGAGGCGGCCCCGCCGGACGTGACGGCAATCGGCGTCATCGTCGCGCTCGTCGTGCTCGAACCGTGGACCGGGGTCGACCTCCAGACGGGGCTGTCGGGGTTTTCGAGCGCCGCGACCATCACCATCCTCTCGATGTACGCCCTCAGCGAGGGGATTCGACAGACCGGCGCGATTCGCGTCCTCGGCGACGCGGTCGCGTCCTTTACGAACGGAAGCGAGAACCGACTGCTCGGCGCGGTCGTCGGCCTCACCGGTCCCATCGCGGGCGTCGTGAACAACACGCCGGTCGTGGCGGTGTTCATCCCGATGGTTTCGGACCTCGCCGACCAGGCGAACGTCTCGCCGTCGAAGCTCCTCATCCCGCTTTCCTACGCCTCGATGCTCGGCGGCACGCTCACGCTCGTCGGGACGGCGACGAACCTCGTCGCCAGCGAGGCCTACGCCGAGGCGACCGGGTTGCCGCCGTTTTCGATGTTCACGTTCACCCCCCTCGGCGCGGTGGTGTTCGTCGTCGGCGCGGGCTACCTGCTGACGGTCGCGCCGCGGCTCCTGCCCGAGCGAATCGAGCCCGGGAACCGAACCGGCAACTACGGCGTCGAGCCGTTTCTCGCCCGCGTGCTCGTCCCCGCGCGGTCGCCGCTCGTCGGCATCCCGGCGGGCGAGGTTTCCGACGACACCTACCGCGACCTCAACGTCGACATCCTCGACGTGCTCCGCGGCGGCGAGCACTTCATCGCCGCCGACTCCGACCGCGAGGTCGAGTCGCGGGACATCCTGACCATCCGGGGCGACCCGGCGACGATTCGGCGCTTCTGCGACCTCGCGGACCTGCGGTTCCTCCCGCGCGCGTCGGTCACCGACGCCGAACTCGACCTTCCCGACCGCGTGGCGCTCGTCGAACTCGTCGTCCCCCGCGAGTCAGGACTCGTCGGCGAGACCATCGGCGGGGCGCGACTCCGCGAGCGGTACGACGCGACCGTGCTCGCGGTCCGGCGGCGCGGCGGCGACCTCATCCGCGAGCACTTCCGAGACGTGGACCTCCAGGTCGGCGACTCGCTGCTCCTCCAGACGACGAACGAGACGGCGCGGTACCTCCGCGACAGCGGCGATTTCGTCGTGACGAGCGAGGTCGCCGACGAGTTCATCGAGGACAACGGCGAGCTGTCGCCCACGGCGCTCCGCGCGTTCGCCGTCATCGCGGCGGTCATCGGACTGGCCGCCCTCGGCGTCGTCCCCATCGCCATCGCCGCGCTCGGCGGGGTCGCCGCGATGGTCTCGCTCGGCTGTCTGTCGGCGAGCGACGCCTACGACGCGGTGAGCTGGAACGTCATCTTCCTGCTCGCGGGCGTCATCCCGCTCGGTCGGGCGCTCCAACTGACCGGCGGCGTCGCGCTGCTCTCGGAGTTCGTCGGCGTCGCCGCGACCTACCTGCCCGTCGTCGTCGTGGTCGCCGCGTTCTACCTGCTCACGGGGCTGTTGGCGAACGTCATCACGCCGGTCGCCAGCGTCGTCCTCCTGTTGCCGGTCGCCATCGACACCGCGTTCGGCCTCGGTGCCGACCCCTTCGGCTTCGCCATCGCGGTCACCTTCGGCGGGAGCACGGCGTTCATGACGCCTATCGGCTACCAGACGAACCTGATGGTGTACGGTCCCGGCGGCTACCGCTTTACCGACTACCTCCGCGTCGGCGCGCCGCTCCAACTGTTACTCACGGTCGTCACGACTGCCGGAATCGTCCTCATCTGGGGACTGTGAGGCCGCCGCGGCGACTCACTCGGCTCGCTTTTGGGTCTCGCCCGCGTTCCGTCGCTGCTCAGACTCCGACCGGACACCGTCGCGGACGCCGTCGCCGTTCGACGGGTCGTAGGCCGCCGGTCCCGAGGGGAGCGTCTCGGGGTCGTCGACGCTCAGGCCCGTGGTGACGAGCAGTCTGAGACCCCGGCGGACCGGCATGTCGAGTTCGCGAATCTCGTCGGGCGAGACCATGATGAGCGCCCCGGCGGTCGGGTTCGGGCTGTGCGGGACGAACACGGTGAAGAGTTCGTCGTCGGACACCGCCGAGACCGACGGGGGAGCCTCGTTGGTGACGAAGCCGATGGAGAACAGCCCCTCGCGCGGGTACTCGACCAACACCACGCGGTCGTAGCCGGCGGTCGGTTCCGTGAGCGATTCGGAGACCTGCCGGACGCCGAAGTAGATGGTGCGGACGAGCGGGAGGAGCCGGACGCCGCGCTCGAAGCTCCCGAAGAGCCGCTGGCCGAGGCTCATCGACGCGAGGTAGCCGAGAAGCGAGACGGCCACCGCGATGATGAGCGCCGACAACACCTGCGAGATGAAGACGATGTCGCCGGAGTAGTTGAGCGCCTCGGCGAGGAATGGCGACACCTGACGGACGACCGGACGGAGCGCGGCGGTGATTCGATTGAACGCGAACTGGAGGACGAACACGGTCACGGCCAGCGGGGTGACGAGAATGAGACCGGTGACGAAACTGCTCCGCAGTCGGGCCAGAACGTCCATACCGACTCTCCGGACGACGGGCGTAAAATTGTATGGGCGAGAGTGTCACAGAAACGTGATAGAGAACGGAAACGATAGGCATTAACTTCACCCGTCCGAAGCCGCGGGTATGTTCACGGGAATCGTGGAGGGGCCGGGCGAAATCGTCGACGTGGCCGACACCGACGGCGGTCGCCGCCTCCGCATCCGCACCGACCTCGCGTTCGACGACCTCCACCACGGCCAGTCAATCGCGGTCTCGGGCGTCTGTCTGACCGTCGAGGCGTTCGGCGACGACTGGTTCGAGGTGTTCCTCGCGGCGGAGACCGTCGAGAAGACCTACCTCGGCGACGCGGTCGAGGGCGACCGCGTCAACCTCGAACGCGCCCTCGCGGCCGACGACCGCTTCGACGGCCACATCGTCCAGGGCCACGTCGACGGCACGACGACGGTCGCGAACGTCGAGCGCGTCGGCGACGACTGGTTCTTCGAGTTCGACCTCCCAGAGTCGCTGGCGAAGTACGTCGTCCAGAAGGGCTCGGTGTGTCTCGACGGCATCAGCCTCACCGTGGCCGACCGCCGCGAGGGCTCCTTCGCCGTGGCCATCATCCCGACGACCTACGACCTGACGACGCTCTCGGAAAAGGAGGTCGGCGACCCGATTCACGTCGAGGTCGACGTGGTGGCGAAGTACGTCGAGTCGATGCTCGACGGTTACGCCGAGCGGTTGGTCGCCGAGTAGGGCGACCGGTTCTTTCGTTTCGTACGTTCCCGCGCCGTCGCCGGCTCAGTCCTCGAACTCCGTCTGCTCCGACGCGAACGACGCCGCGCTCGGTCCGGGCGCGTGAGCGCTGTGGTAGGCCTGACTGTAGCTGCGGAGCTTCCCGATGAGGTAGAGCCCGAAGATGCCGTCGTAGATGATGACGTAGACGAGGAAGGCCGCGAGACCACCGATGCCGGTTATCCCCGCGATGACGGACGAGCCGAGGCCGACCGTCGAGTTGTACGTCGCGTGGACGAGCGCCGCGAGGATGAGGCCCTTGATGACGATGGGCCCGGCGTTCTCCTTGTTGAACTTGGCGAGGCCGAGGTAGTAGCCGGCGATGGCCGAGTAGATGACGTGGCCCGGACCGGCGAGCGCTCGGACCGCGGTAATCGTCCCGCCGGCGGCGATGATGCCGACGCCGCCGGACCCGACGTCGAGTCCCGACGAGGTGAGGTTCCGAGTGATGTACAGGGCGTTTTCGATGGTGGCGAAGCCGAGACCGGCCATCGCGCCGTAGACCGCGCCGTCGATGACGGCGTTGAAACTGTCGTGGGAGTAGGCGTACAGCCTGACCGCGAGGAGCTTGACGGTCTCTTCGACCGGACCGACCACGAGGAAGTAGAACACGATACTGCCGAGGAAGCCGATAGACAGCTGGAACTCGGCCGCGATAGTCTGACCGACGTTGCTCAGAAGCGAGTTGAGAATCGCGGCGAACGTGGCCGTGAGGACGCCGAGGAGGAACGTCACCACGAGCATCGACAGCGGCTCGTTTTGGGTCACGTCGGAGTAGTAGACGTAGCCCGCGAGCGCGAGCGCCGGAAGCGCCGAAAGCAGGGTGAGCGCGCCGACCTGCGGGTCGGTGAGCGCCGAGAGGCCGCCGATACCGACGAGGATGAGCAACGCGGCGAGGACGACCACCGCGCGGGTCGACGCGACCAGCACCCGGTAGAGCGCGACCGCGAGCCCGTCAACCGAGGTTCGTTCCTCCCACGTGGCGATGTCGTAGAGGTCGTCCGAGCCGTCGGACGCCTGCTCGACTGGGTCCTGCTGGTCCATCACGTGGCATAAAGGGTATCGCATCTGGTAATAGCTTCGGCCACGGCACCCCGCGGCCGACCGGCTGAACGGTCAATAGTCGGCTGGCCGGCGACCGTTCGTCCGGCCCAGCGACCGACTGCCGACCGTACGACGTTAATGCCTCCGCTCCGAAGGGCGGGTATGCACTTCGACCCCCGCGAACAGGCGGCGCTCCGCGAGGTCGGCCTCGACACCGACGACCTCCGGGCCGCGTCGGACCTCGTGAGCGACGCAGTCGAATCGGACGCAGACGCCATCGCCGCGTTCTTCGGCGACGGCGGGACGGTCTACTCGGACATGGAGATGGCCCACAGCGCGAGTGACGTGCAGGAACACGCCGTCGACCACGTCGACCTCTACACCCACGGCGCGGACCTCCGCGGCTACCTCAAGTTCGACTCGTGGGGCGTCCCCATCGAGGGCGGCCGCGTGCTCAGCGAGGAGAGAATCGAACTGACGCTCGGCCCGACGGTCGACGCTCGCGTCACCTTCGCCCGCGACCCCGACGAGCTATGAGGGTCCGCGTCCGCGGCATCTACGCCACCGCGCTCACGGGCGTCTTCCTCGACGACGGCCACGACGTGGTGCAGGCGTCCGGCCCGATTCGGGAGCGCTTCGACGCCGAGTTCGACTCGTCGGACCACGACGTGTCGGTCGAGACGACGCGGAACCGACAGGGCGTCGGCGCGACCGGCGCGCCCGAGGCGGTCGCAACGGCCACAGAGCGACTCACCGAACTCGGCATCGACACCTTCGCGTGGGACGACCCCGCGCCGACCGGCGCGGTGTTCGACACCCGCGTGACCGACACCCTCGGCGGCGGCGCGGTCTGCGACCTCGGCGAGGCCGAGGGCTACCTCTCGTACGGCGACTTCGACGGGCACGTGGAAGTCGGCGACGAGGTCCGCGTGCAGGTCGCCGAGTCGGCCCCGCCGTGGGACTCCCGCCGCGCCGAACTGACCGGCGACGTCCGCGCCGTCGCGGGGCTGGCGACGCTCGACCCCGATTCGGAGGGCGTCCGCGTCGACACCCGCGACGAGGCCGCAGCCCGCGAACTGGCGGGAATGACGGACCTCCTCGGCGGCGACCCGCCCGAGGGCTGGGGAATCCGCTGGCACCGCGACGCCGTCGACGCCGACATGAGCGCCCTGAACGACGCGCTCGACCGGGCGGCCGAGGTGGCCGCGGAACTCGATGGCGCGCTCTCCGAACCCGTCGACGCCCCGCGGGCGGTCGCGGCTCCCACCGCGACGACGTGGGTCTGGTTCGGCCGCGAGACCCGGTTCGAACTCGACGCCCAGCGCCGGGCCGTCGAGACGACGATGCCCGGCCACCACCGGACGAAGGCCGCCTCGCCGAAGGCCTCCGCCGGCGTCGACCTCGCGGAGTCGCTCTGCGAGTCGGTCGGCGACGGCGAGTTCCCCTTCGACGTGGTGACCGCGCAGTTCGGCCCGCTGGAAGGCGACGACGTGGAAATCGGCCACGGGAAGCCGGACGGTCGGCTCATCACGCTCGGCTCCGGCGAGGTGACGGACCGCGACCCCGAGGGAACGGTGGAACTCCGGCGCGGCATGACCGGCGGCGGCACCTACGACGCCCTCGGCGTCGACCGCGAGTCCGGCGACGTGGCGGTCACGAAGTTCCGCGAGGGGCGCTGGTGGTACCCGACGGTGTACCGCGACTCCGACGGCGGTGTCAAGGGCACCTACGTCAACATCTGCACGCCCGTCGAGTGCTTCCCCGACCAGATTCGATATATCGACCTCCACGTTGACGTGGTGAAACACGCCGACGGGACGGTCGAGCGGGTCGACGACGACGAACTCGACGAAGCCGTCGAGGCCGGCCACATCTCCGAGGAGTTGGCCGAAAAAGCGCGGTCGGTGGCGTCGAGTCTGGAGTCGGCGCTGTCGGGGTAGCCGCGTCAGTCAGTACGAAGAGATTTCCTCGGGTGGATGAAACCACTCCCAAGAATGGTCGAAGCAGTCGCATTCGACTTGGGCGGGACGTTGTTTCACGGAGAGGACGACGTCTCGAAAGCGAAATCAGTGCTGTACGAGCGTTTGTGTGAGCGAGGATACGAACTCGACTCATCGAAGTTCGAGTCGATTTTGCGAGAAGCGAGTGTGCGGTTCGCGGCGCAGTACCACGGAGACTATCGCCGGTTCCACTTCGGGGCGTTCTCGGAGGTGTTTTTCGACGTATGGGGCGTAGACACAACAGCGGAAGAGCGAGCATCCTTCGATCGATTGTTCTGGCAGACGCGGCTGAGACACCAATCTCTCGACGAACATGCCGAGTCCGTCCTTCGATTCTGTCGCCGTCAGGACCTCGTCACAGGAGTCATCACGAACGGAAACCGGATGATGACTGAAACTCGCCTCGAAACCGCCGGCATCGCAGATGAATTTGACGTCGTACTGTGTTCGACCGGCGTCCAAGCCGAGAAATCGACCGTCGAACCGTTCGAAATCTTCTTAGATGAAACCGGACTCGACGGGACAGACTGTGTGATGGTCGGAGACCGAATAGACGAGGACACCTGGGCGGCGGAAGTCGGTATGACGACGGTCTATCTCTCGGGAGGTTCAGCGGAATCACGCGGACCCGAACGCGAGCCCGACTACACAATCGACAGCCTCGACGAGTTACCGCGGGTCGTCACCGAACTGCTGTAGGACTGCATCTACCAGACAGTAGTTACCGAACCGAGGAACCGACCGAACCGAACGAAGTGAGGTTCGGCCTTTTTTCCTCCAGGTTTTTACGGTGAGTGGGTCGCAAAGCGACCCCGAGCCGTAAAAAAGTGGGCTAGAAGTGACCCGGTCCCTCGTCGCCGTACTGCAGTTCGCCGCCGCGGCCGCCCTCGACGGTGCTGCTGCCGTGGTCGCCGGAACTGGGGACCTTGACCTGCACGTCGGTAATCTCGTCGAACGTCATGATGAGGTCCGACTGGATGTTCTGGGCGGTGATGTTCGAGATGCCGCACCCGGCGCACGCGCCCCCGAGTTCGACGACGACTTCCCCCGATTCCGCATCGGCCTTGCGCACGACGCTGTTGCCGCCGTGCATCTGGATGATGGGCATCTGGCCGACCATCCACGTCTCGACGCGCTCTTTGAGGCTCTCCGACTCGTCGCTCATACCCCGACGCTTCGAACCCCACGGATTAGAATGAAACGGTTCTCCCAACGCGCCGGCCGGCGAGAGAAAGGCTGTCTCGGTCGTTCGTGATAGATTCGGCGGGGGAACCACGGAAGCCGGGAAACCGGCGCGTCGGGCGTCGGAGCCGGTCGCCCGCAGTCGCGCCGCCCTCAGTCGCGCCGCCGGTGACGACGGGCCAACCAGCCGGCGACGCCGAGGGCCGCCGCGCCGACACCGAGTCCGAACCCCGGCGCGTCGGTCGTCGATGTCGATTCCGACGACTCGTCTCCGGGTTCGGGCGCGGTCGTCTCGTTCGCGGTCGGCGTCGGCGTGTTGACGAGCGATTCGGTGGTCGTCTCGGGACCGAGCGTCGGCGGGTCGCGCTGGTCGCCGGCGTGGTCGGGGAACGTGTAGAGCGCGGGCGACGCGTCGCCGACGCCCCAACTCGACGCGACGAACACGCCCTCGTCGGCGAAGGGATAGGCGTACCGCGCGGTCCAGAAGCTCGCGCGCTCGGGGTCGCGCCACCACGCGAGTTCGACGGGGTCGGTCGGGTCCGACACGTCGTGGCGCTTGACGCCGCCGCGGTACCACGAGGTGTAGAGCCTGTCGTCGCGGAAGTCGAAGTTGTGCGCGGTGGTCCAGACGCCGCCGACCGTCGGGTCCGGACTGGTCGGCGGCTCGATGGTCGAGAGTATCGTCGGATTCGCGGGGTCCGACACGTCCCAGAGTTCGACGCCGCTCGGCCCGCCGACGAGGTCGGTCGTCCCGTCGTCGCGTTCGACTTCGACGGCCCACGACTCGATGCCGACTCCGAGGAGGTCGCCCGAGTCGTCGGTGGCGACGTAGTGGTGGTTGCCGGGCGGCGTCCGCCCCTCGCGGTGGCGGTCGCGGGCACCCAACCCCGACAGCTCCTCGGGGTCGCCGGGTGAGACCGACCCGAGGACCGAGGGCGACGCGGGGTCCGAGAGGTCGACGAGCCACGTCCCGGCGTCCCAGAGGGCGACGTGCGCGACTCCCTCGCGGACCCACACGTCGTGGACGGACCGGACCGAGGCGGGTACGTCGGCCCAGCGGTCGTCCGCGGAGACGACCGACCAGCGGCCGAGTTCGTCGCCGGTGTCGGTGTCGAGAACGACCAGCGGGTTCCGGTCGCCGTCGTTGGCGGTGAGGTACGCCCGCCCGTCGGCGGCGAAGCAGTTGTGAATGGGGAACTCCGTCTCGTGGAAGGCGATTTCCTCGGGGGTCGCGGGGTCGGACACGTCGACGACGAGGACGCCCGCCGGCGCGCCCGGTATCGGGTTGGCCGGGCCGACGACGAGGAGCGTGTCCCCGTCGAGCTTCACGTCGTAGATGCCGCGGAAGGGACCGTCCTCGCGGTCGGAAAGCGGGTCGCGGCGCTCGGCGAGGAGTTCGGGGCGGTCGGGCGCGGAGATGTCGACGACGGCGTAGCCGCTGGTCGCGGCGACGAAGACGGTCTGGCCGTCGGCGGAGACCACGGCCTCTTTCGCGCCGTCGATGTCGATTCGACCCAGCGGCTCGAAGGGACCGGGGTGGGCGGTGACGGGGCGGGAACCGGCGACGGAGACGGTCGTGGCGGCGACCGCGCTCGCGCCGATGGAGCGGAGGAACTGGCGGCGGTCCACGGTGAGTCTGAGAGTGCCGAGGAGAAAAATCGGACGGAGGTCCTTGGGTAGCCGGAGGGCCCGGGAACCGGGGGAAAGCGGGGACCGCTCAGTCTGCACTGGGTTGCGTGAGAACTGAAGCGACGCCGGCGGGGATGGGNGGGTGGGTGGGTGGGTGTGGGTACCCCGTCGGCGTCGGTCGGTCGACGATGGTGGTGGGGGTTGTCGACCAGTCCCGTTCTAGGCTTCCGGTGGAACGCCCGTGCACCGTTCGGTTCGGCGAGAACGGGAACGCGCCGACCGGCGCGCCGAGCGACTCGGCGTCGTCGGGTGCACGTCATCGCGTTTCTCGACCGGGGTTATAAGAGTGCGCCACCGAGTATCAATCGAGATAACTCGGGGCGGAGAAGCGAAGCACCGCGTTACAGTCGAGACCGGTCGCCGGTGCCACCTGCGCCGGAACTGGCGAATCCTCGCGGCATCACAGCCGCGAGCGGTCGCCAGTCCCGCCGGTCATCGCGCTCGCCAACGCCCCCTCGACCACGACCTCGTCGCCGAGCGTCGTCAGTTGAATCTCGGGGATGTTCGACATGACCATCTCGCTCATCTGCTCGCGGATGGGCTCTAACACGAGGTCCGGATTGTTGAGCGCGACCGCGCCGCCGACGTAGATGATGAGCGGCGCGTACGCGTGGACGATGTTGGCGACGCCCATCGCGTTCCAGTGGCCCAGTTGGTTGATGATGTGGTCGGCGAACTCGTCCTCGCCGGCGTGTTCGAACACGTCGACCGCGGAGAAATCGGGGTCCGACACGGGGAGTGCGGTGTCGACCGGGTCCTCCTCGTGGAGTTCGCGGGCGTACTTCGGGATGTTGTTCCCCGAGCAGTAGCCCTCCCAGTGACCGTTGTGGCCGCACCCGCACGTCATGAAGCCGTTCGGGTCGAGCGTCAGGTGGCCGACTTCACCGGCGTTGCCGTCCCAACCGGCGAGGACGTGCCCGTCGACGCAGACGCCCGCGCCGATACCCGAGGAGATGGTGAGATACACCATGTCGTCGGGGTTGCGGTCGGAGTGGAACCGCTCGCCGATGACCCCGGCGTTCGTGTCGTTGTGCAGGTACACCTCGTCTGTCTCCAAGAGCACCGAGAGGGGACCGGTCAGCGGGATGCGGTCGATGGTGTCCGGTAGGTTCGCCGGGTTCTCGACCGCGCCCTCGGCCAGGTCGAGCGGGCCGATAGCACCGATGCCGGCCGCGACCGCGTCGCTCGGGTCGATACCCGCCTCGGCACACGCCTCGCGGACGACGCCGAGGACTGCCTCGGTGACCGCGATTCCGGTCGGGCCGCGCGGAGTGTTGTCACGGGCCTCCCCGAGGATAGTTCCATCGTCGTCGCCCACCACGGAACGGACGTTCGTCGCCCCCAGGTCGACGCCCACGTAGTACGCCATCGTTCCCATAGCGATGCGCCCTCCACTTAACTAAGCGGGATTCTCGGTAGATTTACTCGCCGCGATGTAAGTCGGCGGCCGCCGCCTACGCGGAGTTGTTGGTCGGGAGCTTGGGGATGAGCCACGAGAGGAACGACTCCATGCTGCGCGACTGTATCCAGACGGTTCCCGGTCCGGTGAACGTACAGACGAGCCCCTCGCCGCTGAACAGGGTGGACTTCAGGCCGCCGACGCGCTCGACCGAGAAGCTCGTCGTCTCGTCGAAGGCGACGATGTGGCCGGTATCGACCGTGTAACGCTCGCCCTCGCCGAGTTCGACCTCGTGGATGGCCCCGTAGCTCGACAGGAAACTGTCGCCGGTGCCGGTCAGTTTGAGCAGGAACAGCCCCTCGCTCCCGAAGAAGGTCTTCGCCCCGCCGAAGGAGGTGTCGAGGTCGAGCGCGGGGTCCGAGGCGATGTACGACCCGGACTGCACGAAGAGCGTCTCGTCTTCGAGGCGGTGGTGGACGATGTCGCCCGGGAGCGGGGGCGCAAAGGAGACCTCGCCCGCCTGCCGCGCGCTGAACGTGTTCTGGAAGAACGACTCGCCGCCGAGGACGCTCCGCTTGAGCGACCCGAAGAGGCCGCCTTTCGCGTTCGTCTCGATGTCGATGCCGTCGGAGTAGCTGACCATCGCGCCGGCCTCCGACCGGAGCGACTCGCCCTCGTCGAGCGAGACGGTGAGGAGGGCGAACGACGGGCGGTAATCGATGGAGTGGTCCATGCGGGAGATGACGGCGCGCTAAGATATGTAGTTGCCTGCGAAACCCGGTCGAGTCGGTGGTCTCGCCGGCGCTCGTCCGTTACGCCGTCACTTGGTGTCCGCGCGGACGAACGTCACGGGACACGACGATTCGAGCATGACCTCCTGTGCGACGCTGCCGAAGACGGCCTTACCGGTCGGCGAGCGCTTTCGACCGCCGACGATGAGGCGGTCGGCGTCGACCTCGCCCGCGAGTTCGACGAGCTTCTCGCCGTGGTGGCCGACTCGGCCGTGGACGACGTAGTCGATGTCCGCGTCGTCGAAGCGCCGCGTGAGCTCTCGGACGATGGCGTGTCGTCGGGCCACGTCGTCCGCGGAGACCTCCTCGGCCGTGATGTCGAAATCGAGGTTGTCGAGCGCCTCGTCGTACTCGTCTCTCGTGAAAACGTGCCCGATGACGACCGTCGCGCCGGTCGGTCCGGCCACGTCGATTGTCTCCTCGGCGAGTCTGTCGATTCGCTCGGCGTCGCCCGCGCCGACCGCGAGCAGGATAGTTTCGATAGCCATACCAGCCCGTTCGCCCCGGCGTCACTTAATCGTGCCGGGGATTTTTACTCAGAATCGAAATAAAAATTCGTGTTCGACGGTTTCGCAGTCGCTGACAGCGGGAGTGTCACGCGGTAGCAATATGTACGTTTCGCTGGCGGCACCACCGCTCGGCGGGTGGGTGCGCGAGAAAAACCAGCCCGCGTCGGACGGCTCAGACGTCGGGCGCGTCGTCTTCGACCGCGCGCTTCATCGAGTCGCGGCGGGACTTCGCGTCGCGGCCCGTCGCCTCGAGGAGGAAGTCGTTCTTCGCGCTGACGGCCTCGCCCGCGGCTTCGAGGTCTTCGGGAGCGAGGTCGGCCGGGTCGGCCTCCTCGAAGTTGACCGCGAGCTTGTCCTTCTTGCCGCTGTACTTGACCGCGCCGGCGACGATGCGGGTGAACACGGGGTTCTTGGGCTCGCCGACGACGTAGAGGTCGCTTCCTTTGAACTCCTCGGTGTCCGTGATGGGGCCGAAGTAGTCTTCGACCGTCGCTTTCATGTCCGGAATTCGCTCTTCGAGCGTCTCCCCACGACGCATCTTGTACTCCTTCATGGACGCCTTTTCGACAGGGGATGGTTTACCTGTTTCGCGACTCTGCGACGCCTGCGAGGGCGTGCCGCGGTCAGGATTCCCGCTCGGCGATGTAGCCCTTTTTACACTCGGGGCAGATGTCGCCGGCCCGCATCGACGACGAGGACGCGCCGCGGGCGTGACCGCAGTTCGGACAGTAGTACTCGACGGCGTCGTCGGGGGCCTCGTTTCCGACGTTCGACTCGTCGGCGCGGACGAAGTCGTCTTCCTCCGCCTCGACGTACTGACCGTTCGACTGCTGGCTCGGCGAGCTGTTGCCCTCCGGGGCCAGTCCGCCGCCGAACGAGACGGAGACGGGCTCGCCGTCGTCGGGCTGAGCGTTCCATCCCTCGTCGTCGCCCGGCGCGTCGGGCCACGCGCCGCGTTCGCGGGTCTGTGTCTGTTCGGGCTCCGCTTCGGCGTCGGCTTCGACGCCCGCCTCGGCGTCCGCGTCGATGAACTCCGCGTCGTCGCCGTCGGCCGGCGGCGTCGGGTCGTCGGTCTCGACCTCGTCGACCTCGTCGGGCCACTGCGTCCGGTCGCGGGTGGCCGACTGCTCCTCGTCGTCGTCGAGGATGATGCCGTCGTCGGTCACCGGCGGGGCGTCGACGCTCCCGGCGTCGTCAGCCGCGTCCGGCCCGTCTGCGGGTTGGGCGTCGGCGGCGTTCGCGGCCTCGGCCGGCTGTTGCGCCGCGGGGTCCGCGCCGGCGTCGGCGTCGGCGTCCGCAGCGGCGTCGGCGGCGGCGTTGGCGTCGTCGACCTCGGCCCGCGTCTCCGCGTCCGGAGCCGTCTCGATGGCGGCGTCCTCGCTGTCGGAGACGCCGGGCTGCGGGTTCGCCGGTTCGAAGCCCGCGGCCGCGGTCTCGACTTCGCCCTCCGTCATCCCGACCTCCTCGGGCGTTCGGATGGCCGTGACCTCCTTGTTCTCGCTCATCACCTGTTCGTGTCCGCACCGCGAACAGACCTGTATCTCCCGAATCGAGACGACCACCTCGTCGCCGCGTTCCTCTCGCTCCCGTTCCGTCTCGGGGTCTCCGTAGGAGTGCCCGAGAAGACGGCAAGTAAGTCCCATTACGCGAGGATTCCGGGGTTCGGAAACAAAAAGGTACCCCCTGCCTGTCGGACGTCCGTCAGACGGGCGGTACAAGTAAACAGGAGGCGAACGATGTACCCGCTATGAGAGCGAGGCGGGAGTTCCGGAACCGCCGCGACATCGAGGTCGCGGTGCTCGACGCGCTCGTCGACCGCCACGACGAGGGGATGACGGTGTTCGAACTCCGTGCCGCCGTGGACGCCGACATCGACACCATCGAAGAGGCGCTGTCGGCGCTGAAAGACGAGGGCCTCATCGTGGTCGAGGAGGCCGACACGCGGGTGCTCATCCACGCCGACGAGCGCGTCGTTCCGGACCCGAGCGAAGCCGTCGAAGAGGACGCGTCGTTGTTCGAGAAACTTCGCGAGCGGTTCGGGCTCTGAGCGAGCCAGCGCGGAGAACGGTCTCGTTTTGACTGTCCGGTCCGCCCGCGGCCGCCGCCGGCGGACCGCCGACCGAAAGCCGGGCGAGTCGTCCGGGAGTGGGAGGGTTTTACGCGCCGAAGGCGAAACGGGGGGTAATGACACTCGTCGCCGACATCCACGAGGCACACGGTGCGACGTTCGAGACGCGCGGCGGAATCGAGGTCGTGAGCCACTACGGCCGCCCCGAGCGGACCCACCGCGCCGTCAGAAACGGCGTCGGCGTCATCGAACACGGCTACGGCGTCGTCGTCGTCGAGGGCGAAGACCGGGTCGACTACGTCGACAACGCGGTGACTAACACCGTCCCGGACGAGGACGGCGAGGGCGTCTACGCCCTGCTTTTAGACCCCGACGGCCGCATCGAGACGGAGATGTACGTCTACAACGCGGGCGAGCGACTGCTGATTTTCACCCCGCGGGACCGCGCCGAACCGCTCGTCGAGGAGTGGCGCTCGAAGACGTTCCTCCAGCGCGTCAAACTCCGCGACGCGTCCGACGAGTTCGGCGTCTTCGGCGTCCACGGCCCGCAGTCGACCGAGAAGGTGGCGAGCATCCTCTCGGGGGCGGGCGCGCCCGAACCGGAGCTCTCCTTCGTCCGCGGCTCCATCGGCGGCGAACTCGGCGTCACGGTCGTCGCCTCCGACAACCCGACCGGCGAGGAGGGCTACGACGTCATCTGCCGCGCGAAGGACGCAGAAGACGTGCTCGACGCGCTGCTGTTCTACGGCAACCCCTCGGTCCCCGTCGGCTATCAGACGTGGGACAGCCTCACCGCCGAGGCCGGCACGCCGCTCTTCGAGTCGGAACTCCGCGGCAACCTCCCGAACGTCGTCGGCGTCCGCAACGCGCTCGACTTCGACAAGGGCTGTTTCGTCGGCCAAGAGGTCGTCTCGAAGGTCGAAAACCGCGGCCGGCCCTCGCGCCGACTCGTCGGCTTCCGCGCCGACGACCTCCCCGACGCGGGCGCCGAGGTCTCCGCCGACGGCGAGTCGGTCGGCACCGTCACCCGCGCCGTCGAGAGCCCGATGCTCGACTCGCCCATCGGCTTCGCGCTCGTGGACTACGGCCTCGACGCCGATGCCCTCGAAGTCGTCGTCGACGGCGACCGCGTCGGCGCGACCCGCGAGTCGCTCCCGTTCGTCGAGGGAAGCGCGGTGTCGGCGCGGCTGCCGACGTATCCGGGCGAGAACTGAGAGGGAACGCTCGGGGGTCGCAGTCCCTCAGAACAGCTTCTTCAGGTGTTCGCGCGAGAAGAACGAGCTCGGTTTGTCCATGTGGACGCCGATTTCCCCCGACAGCGACCGGAGCCCGACCCGCTGGAGCCACTCGGGGAAGGAGTAACACCGGCGCACGAGGTGGCCCAGCCGAATCTCCCGGGAGAGTTCGTCGCGCCACGCGTCCTCGTAGGCCGACAGCGTCTCGGGGTCGTCGGGGTCGATGGTCGACGCGGCGATGTCGGCCGCGGTCATCCCGTAGAGGATGCCGCCGCCGGTGAACGGCTTGGTCTGGGCGGCCGCGTCCCCGATGAGGAACGCCCGACGGGTCGTCGTCCGGTCCGGCGGGCCGATGGGGATGGCACCCGAACAGAAGTGCTCGGTCTCCACGTCGTAGGTGTCGGTGAGCGCGTCGAACATCTCGTTGACCTCAGCGCCCGGCGGGGCCGCGAGGCCGTACTCGACGCCGGCGTCGCCGCGGGGGATGCGCCACGCGAAAAAGCGCGGGACCGTGAGGTGCACGTCCACGAAGTCGCCGTCGTCCGGGTCGGGGTCGAACGCGAGGACGCCGTGAAGCGTCTCCGAGGGCTCCGGGAGGTCGAGCGCTCGGCGGACCCGCGAGGTCGGGCCGTCGCACCCGGCGACCATCTTCGCCTCGAACCGGACGGTGCCGGCCTCGCCGGCCACGCTGGCAGTCAGTCGGACCCGGTCGTCGAGTTCCTCGACGGCGGTCACGGTGTGGCCCTCGCGCACGTCTGCTCCGGCGTCGCGGGCGCAGTCGGCGAGGGTACGGTCGAGTTCGACGCGGTCGATGACGTTCGAGACCTCGGTTTGCTTGTAGAACGGGTAGGCCTTGGAGTTCGGGCCGCCGACGCGGAAGTTCGCCCCGTAGATGCGGTTCTGAAACAGGCGGTCGCGCGCCTCGTCGGGGACGTACTCCCAGATGTCGGTGCTGACGTGTCCGGAGCACGCGAGGGGCGTCCCGACCTCGCCTTTCTCCAGCGCGAGCACGTCGTAGCCCGCGTCGGCCGCGCGGCGGGCGAACCGCGCGCCGGCGGGACCGACGCCGACGACGGCGAAATCGTACATGCTTGGCCGTTGCCGCGCCGACCCATGAATCTTCTCGCTTCGGACGAGGAGACGACTCGGACGAAAAACCGCCCGACTACTCGACGACCGCCAGCCCCGCCGCAGTCCGTCGTGTCCCGTCCCACGGGACCTCGATTCGGTCCCACGAGTCGCCGAAGTCGGTCGTCCGGTAGAGGCCGCGGTCGGTCGCGGCGTAGCACTCGCCGCCGGACAGACCGGCGGCGAGAACCGCCCGCGTCGCGCCCGGCCCGGTCGGGAGTCCGGTCTCGTCGAGGCGTTCCCACGACTCGCCGCCGTCCTCCGACGAGTCCGCCCGGCGGTAGAGGTACGCCGCCGCCGACTCGACCCGGTGGGCGCGCATCGGCCCGGAGGCGGCCGACAGGAGCACCGAGTCCGGGTCCGCGGGGTCGACGACGACGCTCCAGCAGTAGCCGTGGCCCAGCCCCGCGGTCGGCGTCGTCCACGTCTCGCCCGCGTCGTCGGTCTCGGCGTAGCCGTCGCCCGCGGCGACCCGGACGCGACCCGGTCGGTCGGGGTGCGTCGCCATCGAGTGCGTGTCTCGCTTGCTCGACGGCACGCGGTCTTGCCACGTCTCCCCGCCGTCGAGCGAGCGGACGAGCGCCCCGGCCTCGACCGCGACGAACAGCCGGTCGGGGTCGGTCGGGTCCGGTTCTATCCAGCGGACGTGGTGGGTGTGCGGGCGGGGCGGAAACGCCCACGACGACGCCGAATCGAGGTCCGAAAGCGGCGCGAGTTCGGCCCACGTGTCGCCGCCGTCGGGAGAGCGGAAGGCGGCCGAGGGCTCGGTGCCGGCGTAGACCACGCCCGGGTCGGCCGGCGAGACGGCGAGGCTCGTCACCGACTCGGGGAGCGCGTCGGTGCCGACCGCGTGCCACGACGCCCCGCCGTCGGTCGTTCGGAAGACGCCGGCGTCGAAGGTCCCGCAGAACGCCCGGTCCGGCGCGCGCGGGTCGGCCGCGACGCACTCGATGCGGTGGTCGGCGAGTCGCCGACGGGCGGTCGAGTCGTCGGGCGACCCCGAGACCGAGAGGACCGCGCCGTTCGCGGCGGCGTAGAGGTGCATGGGGGGACGTAGGGGCTCGACGGTGAAAAAGCGGGCGCGGGGCGTGGCTCGCGGCGGTCGCGCGGGCCGCGGGCGACTGAGAGCGGACCGACGACTACGACAGGTCGCGCCGCTCGAACACCTCGGCCGCGAGGACGACGAGGACGCACGTCACGGCGACGAGCACGGCGATGCCGCCCCAGTCCACGTCGCCGGCGACGAGGAGTTCGCCGGGGTCGAGGTAGCGCGTGAGCGACAGGGCTCCGAGGAACTCGTAGTCGGTGTCGACGGTCAGGGAGTCGAGGAGGAACGTCCCGAAGACGACGCCGATGGCCGCGCCCTGCGCCCGGCGGACGCGCCCGAAGAACGCCGACGCGAGGAGGCCGACGGCGACGCAGGCGACGAGGTAGAGGCCGCCGACGGCGTGGACCGCGAGGAGGCGAGTGAGGTGAATCTCCTCGTCGATGAGGCCCGCGCCGACGACGACGGCCGCGAGGAGCGCGAGGTCGACGACGGCGACCGCCGGGAGCATCGCGAGGAACTTGCCGACGACGAACCGGGTGCGCGAGACGGGCCGGACGAGGACGAGTTCGACCGACTGTCGGTCGACCTCGCCGGCGACGAGCGACCCCGCGGCGTAGGCGAAGTAACTCCCGACGATGAGGAGCCAGACGAGTTGGTAGAGTTCGACCACGAGGTAGCCTTCGAGCGAGGAGATGTCGGTGACGCTCCCGACGAAGGCCGCCTGGAACTCCTCGGGGTACGACTCCAGCAGTTCGGCGAAGTCGATGTCGGACTCGCCGAACGACGGGAAGACGGCGATGGTGAGCCCCGCGGTCGCCACGAGAAGCACGCAGACGATGACGAGGCCGCGCCGTCGCCGGGCGAACTCGAAGGACGCGATGTCGAGTTCACGCATTCGCGGACTCCTCGGCGTCGGCGGGCGACGGCTCCGCATCGTCGTCGGTCTCGCCCGACTCGTCGTCGGTGGCGGCGCTGTCGCCGGCGTCAACGCCGTCTTCTCCGTCGCCCTCGTCGTAGAAGTGCATGAACACGTCCTCGATGGCCGTCTCGCGGACTTCGAGGTCGTCGATTCGGTAGCCCTCGAGCGCGTCCACGAGCGCGTCGTAGTTGCCCGAGGTGACGAGTCGGAGGGAGCCGTCGGGTTCGATGCGGGCGTCGATGGTCTCCGGAAAGTCGAAGTCGGCGAGGTCGATGGAGTCGGGCGACTGGACCGTGACGACCTTCCCACTCCGGGCGAGCAGGTCGTCGATGTCCTCGACGGCGACGAGCCGCCCGTTCCGGATGATGGCGACGCGGTCGCAGACCTCGCGGACCTCCCCGAGGATGTGCGTCGAGAAGAACACCGTCACCCCGCGGTCGCGCTCCTCGCGGAGGAACTCGTAGAACTCCTGTTGGACGAGGGGGTCCAACCCCGAGGTCGGCTCGTCCATCACGACCACCCGCGGGTCGTGCATGAACGCCTGCACGATGGCGAGTTTCTGCCGGTTGCCGCGGGAGTAGGCCCGGACCGGCCGGTCGAGCGGCACCGGAAAGCGGTCGAGGAGTTCGTCGCGGCGGTCGTCGCCGGAGAGCCCGGCGAAGTAGTCGAGGGTCTTGCGGCCGGTCACGTCGTCGTAGAACCGCGGGTCGCCGGGGATGTGGCCGACGCGTCCGAGCACGTCGAGGAAGGCCGCGCGGTCGTCCACCGGAACGCCGAGGATGCTCGCCGTGCCGTCGGTCGGTTTGAGCAGGCCGAGAAGCAGGCGAATCGTCGTGGACTTCCCCGCGCCGTTGGGGCCGAGGAAGCCGAACAGTTCGCCCTCCGAGACGGAAATCGAGAGCTCCTCGACCCCGCGAACGTCCCCGTAGAACTTGGTGAGGCCGTCGATGTCGATGGCGGGGACGGACATACCGACACGTAGGCGCGCTCCGGACGTATCCCTTGCGTGACGTTACCACCGACTGAGAGCCGAGCGTGTTGTTAAGCTTACATACCGCGTATCTAGCGCGACTGAAGCGGGCTCGCCCGCCGATCACGTCGTCCCTTACACCATGACTCGTCGTCCCCGGCGGGCGAGCGCGGCGCTCCTCGCCACGCTACTGGTCCTGTCCGCCCTCGCCGGCGCAACCGGGAGCGCCGCGGCCGCCAGCCGAGTGACCGGAAGTCCCGACCTCTCGATTATCGCGCCGGAGAACCGGCTCGTCGCCGGCACCGAGACCGCGGTCGAAGTGTTCGTCGTCAACAGCGGGACGGTCACCGACGACGGCCCCGAGGAGTACGAGGCGCTCGTGCAGACGGCCCGCGCGCTGACCATCCGCGGCGAGTCGAAGGGCCCCATCACCGTCGTCAGCGGCGAGATTCCCGTCGGGACCGTCCCAGAGGGCGTCTCCGGGCCGGCGTCGCTCCGCCTCCGGGTCGCCGAGGGGGCGCGTCCCGACACTTACGAGGTCCCCGTCGAGTTCACCTACGACTACACCGCCTCGGTGTACGTGGACGGCGAGACGGTCCGGACGACCCACCGGAGTCGGACCATCACGCGGACGCTCGAAGTCGTCGTGGAGCGCCGCCCCGCGTTCGCGGTCCGGACGGTCGACGCCGCCCTCGCGGTCGGCGACAGCGGGACCGTCGCGGTCGACATCGAGAACGTCGGCCCCGTCGGGGCCGCGGACGCGACGGTGACCGTCACCTCGACCGACCCGGAGATAACGTTCGGAAGCGGCGTCGCCTCCGCGGAGACGTTCGTCGGCGAGTGGGAGGAAGGTGCGACAGAGCGCGTCGAGTTCCGCGCCCGCGTCGCCGACGACGCCATCGTCCGCAACTACTCGGTCGAGTTGGCCGTGAGCTACCGCGACGAAGACGGCCAAGCGCGGACCTCGCGGTCGTTCGTCGCCGGGGTGCGCCCGACCCGCGGAGCCGACTTCGAACTCGCGGACGTGGACGCCGCGGTCGCCGTCGGCGACACCGGTACGCTGACGCTCGGACTCGTGAACGTCGGCGACGCGACGGCCGCGGCGACGACCGTCGGCGTCTCGTCCGCCGACTCCGAGGTGACGTTCGGGGCCGGCGCGCCCGCCGCGGAGGCCTACGTCGGCGCGTGGGAACCCGGCGAGACGAGGCGCGTGAGCTTCCGCGCCCGCGTCGCCGACGACGCGCTCGACCGGCCCTACTCGCTCGACGTGGCCGTCTCGTTCCGCAACCCCGGCGGCGACCGGAAGGTCCAGTCGCTCGTCGCCGGTCTCGACCCCGGAGCCGGCCCGGCGTTCGCCGTGACGGTCGAAGAGAGCACGCTCAGAGTCGGCGGCGTCGGCCGCGTCATCGGCACCGTCGAGAACGTCGGCGAGGGCGAGGCCCGCGACGTGGTGCTCCGCCTCGAATCCGAGGACGCGGCGCTGACGCCGACCGACCTCGACGTGACCGTCGGCACGCTCGCGCCCGGCGAGGCCGCCGAGTTCGAGTACGCCATCGGCCTCGCCGCGGGTTCGACGCCGGGGACGCGCCGACTCCCGTTCGTCGTCGAGTACCGACCGCCGGGCGACGAACTGCGCGCGGCCGACCGGACCGACGTGCTCGCGGCCGTGAGCACCGGCGACCCCGCCGTCGCGGTCGAACCGCGGAACGCGACGTTCGAAGTCGACTCGAACGGTCGGCTCGTTCTCGCGGTGACGAACACCGAGGCGACGCCGCAGACCGACGTGACGGTCAGACTCGTCGCCGAGGAGCCGCTTTCGAGCGAGGACGCCGTCGCGTTCGTCCCGCGGCTCGACGCCGGCGAGACGCGCCTCGTCGTCTTCGACCTCGAAGTGAGCGGCGACGCCGTCCCGAAGACGCAGGTCGTCGGCGTCGACGTGAGCTACGAGGACGACGCCGGCAGACAGCTCTCGACGGGCACCCAGCGGGTCGCCGTCGAGGTGGTCGAACCGGCGACGACGTTCCCCCTCTTCCCGGCGCTCGTCGTGGTTCTCGCGCTCGCTGGCGTCGGCTACTGGTGGTATCGGCGTCGCTGAGGGCACCGTCGGCGCTGAAGAAAAATCGGCGCGCGTTCAGTCGTCGTTCGCCACTTTCGCGGGCTTGCGACGGTCCGAGCGCGGGCCCTCTTCGTCCACGTCGGGGAGGTAGTCGCGGAGGTACCGACCCGTGTGGGAGTCGGGGTTCTCGGCGATTTCCTCGGGGGTGCCGCTGGCGACGACCGTGCCGCCGCCCGCGCCGCCCTCGGGACCGAGGTCGACGATGTGGTCGGCGTTCTTCACGAGGTCGAGTTCGTGTTCGACCACGAGGACGGTGTTGCCGTTGTCGACGAGGCGCTGGAGCACCTCGATGAGCTTCCGCTCGTCTTCCTTGTGGAGGCCGGTCGTCGGCTCGTCGAGCAGGTAGAGCGTGTCGCCGGTCTGCTTCTTGCCGAGTTCCTCGGCGAGCTTGACGCGCTGTGCCTCGCCGCCGGAGAGCGTGGTCGACGGCTGGCCGAGCTGCATGTAGCCGAGGCCCACGTCGTGGAGCAGTTGGAGGCGTCGGCGAATCTGCGAGTTCGCCTCGAAGAAGTCGAGCGCCTCGTCGACCTCCATGTCGAGCACGTCGGCGATGGTCTTGTCCTTGTACGTCACGTCGAGCGTCTCGGCGTTGTAGCGCGCGCCGTTACACTCCTCGCAGGGCACGTACACGTCCGAGAGGAAGTTCATCTCGATTTTGACGTTGCCCTGTCCCTTGCAGGCCTCACAGCGGCCGCCCTTGACGTTGAAGGAAAAGCGGCCCTTCTCGTAGCCGCGCTGTTTCGAGAGCTTCGTCTCGGCGAACAGTTCGCGGACGTAGTCGAAGACGCCGGTGTACGTCGCCGGGTTCGACCGCGGGGTGCGGCCGATGGGCGACTGGTCGATGAGCCGGACGGTCTCGATTTCGTCGTAGCCCTCGATGGCGTCGTGCTCGCCGGGGTCGACGGAGGTGTTGTCGTTCATCCGCCGGGCGAGTCCCTTGTAGAGAATCTCGTGCATCAGGGTGGACTTGCCCGACCCCGAGACGCCGGTGACGGCCGTGAACGTCCCGAGGGGAATCGGCACGTCGAGGTCGTCGAGGTTGTGCTGGCGCGCGCCGCGGACGACGAGTTCGCCGTCGCCCTCGCGCCGCGCGTCGGGCACGTCGATGTCCTTGCGGCCCGAGAGGTAGTCGGCCGTGATGGAGTCGTCGGCCGCGACGATATCGTCGAAGTCGCCCTGCGCGACGACCTCGCCGCCGCGCTTGCCCGGGCCGGGGCCCATGTCGATAATCTCGTCGGCCCGGCGCATCGTCTCCTCGTCGTGTTCGACGACGATGAGCGTGTTACCGAGGTCGCGGAGGCCTTCGAGCGTGTTGAGCAGTTTGTCGTTGTCGCGCTGGTGGAGGCCGATAGACGGCTCGTCGAGGACGTAGAGGACGCCCACGAGGCCGGAGCCGACCTGCGTGGCGAGGCGGATGCGCTGGGACTCGCCGCCCGAGAGCGTGGCGGCCTCGCGGTCCAAGGTGAGGTATTCGAGGCCGACCTCGGTCATGAAACCGAGGCGGGCGCGAATCTCCTTGAGAATCTCCTGTGCGATGGTGCGGTCGCGCTCCGAGAGGTCGGCTTCGAGGCCCTCGAAGTGTTCGAGCGCGCCCGCGATGGTCATGCGGTTGACCTCGGGGAGCGTCGTGCCGCCGACGCGAACGTGGCGGGACTGCTCTTTGAGCCGCGAGCCGTTGCAGTCGGGGCAGGTCGTGACGGCCATGAACTCCTCGATGTGGTCGCGCGTCCGGTCGGAGTCGGTCTCGACGTGGCGGCGTTCGAGGTTGCCGACGACGCCCTCGAAGGGGTGTTCCTTGTGGCGCGTGCCGTTCTTCGTCGTCCACTCGAACACCACGTCCTCGGAGGTCCCGAACAGGAAGGCGTCCTGCACCTCGTCGGAAAGCTCCTCGAACGGCGTGTCCACGCTGACCCCGAAGTGGTCGGCGACGTTGTCGAGCTGGCGGCGGTAGTACGTCCGGTTGTAGCTCCACGGCTCGAAGACGTGCTTGAGCGGCTTCGACGGCTCGGTGACGACGAGGTCGGGGTCGACCTCCTTCGCCTTGCCGAGGCCCTCGCACTCCGGGCAGGCCCCGTGGGGGCTGTTGAACGAGAACGACCGCGTCTCGATTTCCGAAAAGCGGAACGACGAGTTCGGGTTGCCGAGTTCCTCAGAGAACTCGACGACGAGGCGGTCATCGCCCTCGCCCGCGAGCGACCCGGTCGAACGGGTGTTGGACGCGAAGGGGAGGTCCTCGGGCGGGTCGGGGACGATGAGTTTGAGGACGCCGCCGGCCTCTTCGAGGGCGGTCTCGACGGAGTCGGCGATGCGCGAGCGCGCCTCGGGCGCGACCTTCACGCGGTCGACGACCACGTCGATGGTGTGGTCGTAGTTCTTGTCGAGCTCGGGCGTCTCGAACGAGAGGTCGAACTCCTCGCCGTCGACTTCGACGCGGGCGTAGCCCTCGGAGACGAGGTCCGAAAACAGGTCCTTGAACTCGCCTTTCTGGTCGCGGACGACCGGCGCGACGACCTTCGCGCGGGTGCCCTCGGGGAGTTCGAGAATCTGGTCGACCATGTCCTGTGCGGACTGCTCGCCGACCTCCTCGCCCGTGATGGGGTCGTACTGGGTGCCCACGCGGGCGTACAAGAGGCGGAGGTAGTCGTGGAGTTCGGTGACGGTCCCGACGGTCGACCGGGGGTTGTTGGCCCCGTTCTTCTGGTCGATGGAGATGGCGGGCGAGAGGCCCTCGACGGCCTCGACTTTCGGCTTGTCCATCTGGCCGAGGAAGTTCCGCGCGTAGGCCGAAAGCGACTCGATGTACCGCCGCTGACCCTCCGCGTAGACGGTGTCGAACGCGAGGGAGGACTTGCCTGACCCCGACAGGCCGGTGACGACGGTAAACGTCTCGCGGGGGATGCGAACGTCGAGGTTCTTGAGGTTGTGCTCTTCGGCACCGCGAACCTCGATGTAGTCCTTGCTCATTCGGACGACTCTAGGAACGAGAGGACCGAATAGGCATCGGTTCGGGCCGTTCGAGCCGCATCGCTCGCGTCGGCGACTCGGGGAGAAATCGGAGCGTAAGCGGGGTGTCGTCCGCCGGCGTCAGCCGTTGAGCTTCTGCCGCGAGATGGAGATGCCCGTCGGCGTGATGACGATCTGGTCGTCGCCCTTCTGGACGATGTCGCCGTCCACCTCGCGCGCGACCTGCCGGAGGTCGTCGATGATGTGTTCCATCGTGTTGTCGGAGGTCGTGTGGCGGGTGATGTCCGCGATGACCAGATTGCCGTCGTAGACGGCGTCTTTGATGGCGATAACGTCCTGCTGGCCGCCGATTTCGGCGATGTGAACCGAGAGGCCGGCGTCGCCGCGAGCGGTGTCGAAGTCGTCGAGGTCGAGTTCGACGTAGTCCTCGGTCGTTCGGGAACCACCACCACCGAGAATCTTACTCATGATACCCATAGGACGTAGAGAGGCCACAACGGGGTTAGTTCTTACGTCAGACGATTGTCTCTCACCAGACATGTCTGGGCGCTGAGACGGGGCGAATCGACGGCAGTACGGCCACAGGAGGGTAGTGCCGCGGGAGGCGACGACGCCGGCGGACGCCCGACGTGTGCGCCATCCGCGTCGTTTCGCCGGGTGTTTTTACCTCGCGGCGCGCGGGAGCAGACGAACACGATGACCTTCAGCATCTGCGTCCGCGAGTCGTACGTCGACGACGGCGGCGACGACCAGCACCGCTTCGGCGTCGCCGTGACGACCCGCCTGCCGGGCGTCGGGGCCCTCTGTCCGTTTGCAAGTGAACACGGCGCGGTCGCGACACAGGCGCTGACGAACGTCGAACTCGGGGAGAAGGGCATGGACTACCTCGAAGACGGCCTCGCCGTCGACGACGCCCTACAGGCGCTGTTGAACGCCGACGACGGCCGGGCGGAGCGACAGCTCCACGGCGTCGGCTCCGAGACGACGTTCGCCTTCACCGGCGACGACTGCCTCGGCTGGGCGGGCCACCGCGAGGGCGACGACTACACGGTCGCTGGCAACCTGCTCACGGGCGCGGCAGTCGTCGAAGCCGCCGCCGACGCCTACGAGCGAAGCGTCGA
Organism: Haloferax gibbonsii ATCC 33959; assembly: GCF_000336775.1. Lineage (GTDB taxonomy): Archaea > Halobacteriota > Halobacteria > Halobacteriales > Haloferacaceae > Haloferax > Haloferax gibbonsii. Next base: position 549,272 of record NZ_AOLJ01000011.1, read on the forward strand.
CGGCGACAGCGACGAGCCGCTCGCGAAGCGGCTCATCGACGCGCTCGGCGCGGGACACGCCGCGGGCGGCGACAAGCGCGACGACCTCGACGTCCAGAGCGCGGCCGTCGTCGTGACCACGACCGAGGACCGCGAGATGGAGCCGTACTACAACGACCTCCGGGTCGACGCGACGGAGACGCCGCTTCGGGACCTGCGGGAGACGTTTTCGATGGCGCGAGAGGGGTACGAGGCGGCGCTGGAGAAGTACGCCGAAGAGTAGCCGACGCGGCCGAGAGCCGCGCGCGCCGGGGCAAGAAACAGTCGGCTCAGACGGAGAACTCGAAGAGGTCGTCGCCGACGTGGTGGATGGACTCGACGACCTTGCCGGAGTCGCCGACGAGGTCCGCCCCGTCTTCGAGCGCGCGACCCACGGCGAGCACCTTGCCGTGGGTCTCCTCGGCGATGACGACGAGGTCGCCCGCCTCGATGGTGTCGTCCGCCTCGGTGATGCCGGGGCGCATCACGTCGGCCCCGCTGGAGACGAACGAGACCGCGCCCGCGTCGACCGTGACGACGTTCGTCGTCGGCGGGAACTGGTTCGCGCCCTTGACCGTGAGAAACGGCTGGTCGTCGACGTACATGACCGCCGGCTCGCCGTCGACGAGGACGACCTCGTAGTCGGCGTCGGCGAACTCGACCGCCTCGAACGCGTCGCCGTCGAGGGCGACGCCGAGGGACGATTCGATGGAATCACACAGGGCGTCGATTTCGTCGCTTCGGAGGTGGTGGCGAGACTTGACCTTCATACCGGGTCGTGGACGCTCACGGCCGATAAATCGACCGCTCCGCATCGAGTGTCGGCGACGACTCCGGGGGCCGGTCGAACGCGAGTCGACCCGAGCCAATCCAAAACCAACCCGAAGCAACCCGAAGCAACCCGAAGCAACCCGAACCGAACCGCGTCGGCGTCTGACGCGCGTCAGACTGTGACAGGATAAACTGCTAAGTACGATTGGGTCCACTCCAACGATATGTGGCGCTCCCGGACGAACCGGGACCGGAAACGTGTCGTGTGCATCGCATGCGGTGACGCGGTCCTCCGGTCGGCGGCGCGCGAGTACGACAAAGAGGGGAACCGCTGGGAACGGCACGGCAAGCGGTTCGAACACCTCTGTAAGTCCTGTTATCGGGGGCTCTGTCACCAGCCCCGCGAGGAGCTCGAAGGCCTCCTCATCGACATCGAAGAACACGGCATCACCAACGAGGAGTTCCTGCTTCGCTACTTCGACGCGGTCAAAGAGCGGTACGAATCTCCCGGCGAGCGCGGCCGCTGAGGTCGCTTTCCTTGGCCCGCCGCCGGGGCGCGCGCGAGCGTGCTCACGAGTGACGTCGTTTCCCTCTCGTCGCGGCTCGTGCCCGACACTCATTTCTCCCTGCCCCGTCTAGTCGGGGCTATGTCAGACGACGCGCAGGCGTACGCCGGGACCGCCGAAGGGCAAGGACCGGTGGAGATAGACGCCGAACTCGCGCGACACCTCCAGAACAAGCGCGAGGACCTGTTCGAGGAGTTCGAGATTCGAGACAAGTTCCCGCCGGAAGTCCTCTCGGAGGCGCGTGCGCGCACCGACGGCGTCCACGAGGAGATCGAAGACGAGTTGGAACACCGCAAGGACCTCCGAGACCTCACGACGTGGACGACAGACCCCGTCGACGCCCAGGACTTCGACGACGCCCTGAGCATCCGCGAGAACGAGGAGACGTACACGCTGTGGGTCCACATCGCCGACGTGACCCACTACGTCCACCCCGGTTCGGAGATGTGGGCCGAGGCCGTCAAGCGCGGCAACACCGTCTACCTCCCCGCCTACACCATCCACATGCTCCCGCCGGCGCTGGCCGAGACGGTCTGTTCTCTCGTCCCCGAGGAGGACCGACTCGCCCACACCGTCGAGATGGAGATCAAGAAGGACACGCTCTCGTTCGAGTCTATCGACATCTACAAGTCCGTCATCCACTCCAACGAACGGCTCACCTACACGCAGTGTGAAAACCGGCTGGAAGACCCCGACCTCCCCCTCCACGAGGAGAACGCGCTGGTCTTCGACCTCGCCGACCAACTCCACGAACAGCGCAAGGAAGACGGCTCGCTCGTTCTCAACCCGAGCCGCGACCGCGCCCACACCATCATCGAGGAGTGCATGCTGAAGGCGAACAAGGCCGTCACGCACGAACTCATGTGGAACCGCGGCGTCGAGGCGATGTACCGCGTCCACCCGCAACCCACTCCCGACCAGTGGGACAAGGCGCTCCGCGAAATCACCGAACTCGACGGCGTGAGCATCCAGTCCACGTCGTGGGACGAGCCCCGGAAGGCCGTCAACGACGCCTTGGAGAGCGCGAACTCCCGCACGCTGAACAAGATTCAGCGCGCCGTGCTGAAGGTCATGCCCCGCGCGAAGTACATGAACGACCCCTTCGGCGGCCACTACGCGCTCAACTTCGACATCTACGGCCACTTCACCTCGCCCATCCGGCGGCTGTCGGACCTCATCAACCACTGGATCGTCCACGAGAACGACGTGCCCGAAGACCTCGTCGAGCTCTGCGACCGCGCCTCCGACCGTCAGAAGGACGCCGAGACGGCCGAGCGGCTCTACAAGCAGTTCCTCCAAGAAGTCGGCTTGGACCCCTACGCGGTCAACAACCGCGGCATCGTCACCGTCGACGACGACGGCGAGGTCATCGACGAAAACGGCCTCCCGCCGCGCGAATAACCGGGCATAACCGGGCGGTCGTCCTCGTCGCCCGCGGCCGGGAGACGAACGCGAGACCACGGGCTCAGTCAGCGACGTACCGAAGCGACCGAAAGGCGCTCACCGCCGCGGCCCTTACTCCTCTTGTTTGTGCGTGAACAGCAGCACGTCGCCGTCGTGCTGGGTCACACAGAGGTCGAGCATCATGCTCAGTTCGAGACTGTTGTAGTCGTTTTCGCAGACGACCAAGTCGTCGAACGGTTTCTCACAGGCCGGACAGGCGATGGAGACGGTGTTCTGGTAGGTGGTGACGCCGCCGCTCGACTCGTAGGGCGTGAGGGACGACCGGAGTTCGTCGAGTTCCTCGTCGTTCATGGACGTGTTGTGCGCGCGGCGTGCGTATAATTCTTCACGGTCGGACACCGGTTACGGTCTGACGACTCACGAGTGCCCGGCGTCGTCCAACCCGCAGGCCCACCGGAAGTGCGGGTGAACCCACGACAGCCCCGCGGCGTTGGCTTCGACCCACGACGACGGGTCGCTCAGCCGACGCGACAGCACCGTCGCGCGCTCCTCGTGAGTTCCCTCCCGGTCGAACGGTATCAGTTCGAGCGTCCGCGACGCGGGATTGAAAAAGACCGCCCGCTCGGTGTCCTCGTCGAGTCCGACCAGCCGCGAGCCGTTGGCGTCCTTCTGGAGGAGCGCCTGCGCCATGCGGTGTTGGTGGACTCCCCGGCGCGTCTCGCGGAGCTTCGAGACGATGGCTCGAAAGAGGGCCGTCGGGTCCGACGGGGGTTCGCCTCGTCGTGTTTCCATACCGACGCCCTCGGAGCGAGACGGTAAGAGAGTCCGCCATGAGCGGAGTGAAAGTGTCGGGTTCGGCGGAAGTGAAGGCGTGTCAGCGAGCCAAGCTCGACGACCGAGTCACGTTGGGTGGCGTCGCGAAAATGGGAGCGGACTCGCGGGGTCCCCACGAACGAAGCGAGTGGGGGCAAGCGAGTCTATTGACTGACGGAACGAAGTGACGGAAGGAAATGGACTCGCGGGGATATTGAACTCACTCGCAACGCTCCGCGTTGCTCGCTGCTCAAATCCCCGCTCGAACAGGCACGATTACACTCGACACCGACGTGACTCGCAGGGCTCCTGACGGAGCCACTGCTCGAAGGCGTGGTGTCGAGAGAAAGTAGTGGACTCGCGGGGATTTGAACCCCGGGCCTCTTCCTTGCGAAGGAAGCGATCTGCCACTGATCTACGAGCCCTCATTCCCACGGAGTCGTGGGATACACTTATACCCTATGTTTTGTCCGCGGTCGGGCATGCGATAGCATCCCGTTCCGTCGGGTGATTCTACGGGCGTCTGCTCGCGTGTCGAACGGAAGTGAGATGACACGCGCCTTAGCGCTGAAAGTCAGCTCGGAGGCAGAGTCCTCCGGACGCGCGCCTCGACAACCGCGAGTGTGACGGGCGGGCCGTCACGAACGGGCGATCCGGGAGTCCGGACAGCGCCGTCGTTAGTCTTCGAGGACGATCTCGATGCTGACGTCGTTCGGAACCTGAACGCGCATCAGCTGGCGCAGAGCGCGTTCGTCAGCGTCGAGGTCGATGAGACGCTTGTGGACGCGCATCTCCCAGTGCTCCCACGTCGCCGTCCCCTCGCCGTCAGGCGATTTGCGGGCGGGGACTTCGAGCGTCTTCGTGGGCAGCGGGATCGGCCCGCTGAGGTTGACGCCCGTCTTGTTCGCGATCTCGCGGACGTCGTCGCAGATATCGTCGAGGTCTTCCGGACTCGTGCCGGCGAGCCGAACGCGTGCCTGTTGCATCGTTATCGCTCGTTGACTTCGAGCACTTTGCCGGCCGCGATGGTCTGACCCATGTCACGGACAGCGAAGCTGCCGAGCTCCGGAATCTCGGAGGACGGCTCGATGCTGAGCGGCTTCTGCGGACGGACGGTCACGATGGCGGCGTCGCCGGACTTGATGAAGTCCGGGTTCTCCTCAGCAACCTCGCCCGACGCGGGGTCGAGCTTCTGGTCGATCGACTCGATGGTACACGCGACCTGCGCCGTGTGGGCGTGGAAGACCGGCGTGTAGCCAGCGGTGATGACCGAGGGGTGCTGCATGACGACGACCTGCGCCTTGAACGTCTCGGCGACCTTCGGCGGGTCGTCAGCCGGGCCACAGACGTCGCCGCGGCGGATGTCGTCCTTGCCGACGCCACGAACGTTGAAACCAACGTTGTCGCCAGGTCCGGCCTGGTCGACTTCCTCGTGGTGCATCTCGACGGTCTTGACCTCGCCGCCGACGTCAGAGGGCTGGAAGCTCACGTTGTCGCCGGGGTTGAGGGTACCCGTCTCGATACGGCCGACCGGGACCGTACCGATGCCGGAGATGGTGTAGACGTCCTGGATGGGCAGGCGCAGCGGCGCGTCCGTCGGCGGCTGCGGTGCCGGCAGGTTGTTGAGCGCTTCGAGGAGGATGTCGCCGTCGTACCACGACGTGTTGTCGGAGCGCTCGGCGATGTTGTCGCCCTCGAAGGCCGAAATCGGGACGTAGGTCGCGTCGTCGGAGTTGAAGCGGACCTGCTTGAGGAGCTTGTTGACCTGCTCCTTGACGTCCTTGTACTTGTCTTCGCTGTAGTCGACGACGTCCATCTTGTTGACCGCGATGATGAGTTCGCCGATGCCCAGGGTGCGGGCGAGGAAGACGTGCTCGCGGGTCTGAGGCGCGACACCGTCGTCGGCGGCGACGACGAGGACCGCGTTGTCAGCCTGCGAGGCACCGGTGATCATGTTCTTGACGAAGTCGCGGTGGCCAGGACAGTCGACGATGGTGAAGTAGAACTCGTCCGTGTCGAACTCCTGGTGGGCGATGTCGATGGTGACACCGCGCTCGCGCTCTTCGGCGAGGTTGTCCATGACGTAGGCGAATTCGAATCCGCCCTTGCCCTTCTCCTCGGCTTCCTCTCGGTGCTGCTCGATGACGTGCTCCGGGACGGAGCCGGTCTCGAACAGGAGTCGGCCGACGAGCGTACTCTTACCGTGGTCGACGTGGCCGATGATGGCCAGATTCTGGTGGGGTTTGTCGCTCATTGGTGTGTTCACGCGCTAAGGCGCTCTGTGGGGAATGTTTTTGCTGAAACCCCTAAAACGATTTCGATACGCGCTACGGGCCGTCTAACCGCCGTACTGCGATTTGCGGAACCATACCATGGTCCCGGAAACGGCGTGTCCGGTGGATACCGACAGTCGAAAGAAACAGGGGTACGGGCCGCCTGTGCCGCTATTCGAGGCGTGAAACGTCGGACAGGACGGCGGTCGCCGTCTCGGGACCGCCCGCTCCGCGGCCGCTGATATTCAGTTGACCCGCGTGTTTGGTCTCCAACTGGACGATGTTCTGCGTGCCCGTGACCGACAGCGCGGAGCCCTGTGGAATCAGCCGCGGAGCGACGCGGACCCCGTCGGCCGTCGCCTCGCCGATGAGGCGGACCGTCCGACCGTCCTCGGCGGCGAGGTCGAGCGCCGTTCCCGGCACGTTGCGGATGCCCTCGACCTCGGCGTCGTCGAGCGCGTACTCGGTCTCGCCGTCGGAGAGGACGTTCGCGAGGATGACGAACTTCAGCGCGGCGTCGATGCCGTCGACGTCGAACGTCGGGTCCGCCTCGGCGACGCCGAGGTCCTGGGCCTCCGCGAGCACGTGCTCGTAGTCGAGCCCCTCGGCGGCCATCCGCGAGAGGATGAAGTTCGCCGTCCCGTTCAGCACGCCGCGAGCGGCGGTCACGTGGGGCGCACCGAGGTCCGAGATGGTCGAGAGGACGGGAATCGCGCCGCCGACGGCGGCCTCGAACTGGACGGTCCCCTCGCTTTCGGCTTCGAGCGCGCGCAGGTCGGCGTAGCGTTCCGCGACCGGACCCTTGTTCGCGAGCACGACGTGGCGGTCGTCCGCCAGCGCCCGCTCGACGTGCGAAAAGCCGGGCTCGGCGTCACCGAGCGTCGTCGGCGTCGCCTCCACCAACACGTCGTAGTCGGCGTCGAACACCGCCTCGGGGGCCGCCTCGCCGACCACGCCGTCGCGTTCCTTTCGGTCGTGGACCGCGCTCGGGTCGAGTCCGGCGGGGTCGACCGCGGAGGAAGACGAGTCCGCGAACGCGACGACGTCGTGACCGTAGTCGCCCGCGAGATCGAGAACCGAGCCGCCGACCGCGCCCGCGCCGAGCACGGCGAGTCTGAGGCTCATTGGGACCCCTCCGCGAGCGGTTCGACGACGTGCAGTCCCTTCTCGGCGGCGAGGTCGCGAACGACCGACAGCGTCTCGTCGACGCGGCCGGAGCGGACCGCGAGTCGGAGTCGGGCGCTCGACGCCTCGTCGGTCCCCTCGCGGGCGGACAGCGACAGGTCCTGCAGGGTCGCGTCCGCCGAGGACTCGATGCGGTGGAGCGTGTCCGAGAGGTCGGAATCGACGATGTCGCCGACGAGGATGACCATTACCTCCTCACCGAAGTGCTCCGCGCCGGCGCGGATGACGTTGACGCCGGCCTCGCGGAGCGCCTCGACGATTCGCTCGAAGCGGTCGGGCGGGCATTCGAGGTCGACCTCCACGGGGATGTGCCCCCGGGGAGTCAGACTCCCGCGTTCGTGGAAGATGGAAAGCAGGTTACCGCCGTTGTCGGAGATGGGCTTGAGCGCGGCTAAAAGCTGTCCGGGCTCGTCGACGAGTTCGAGCCGAATCGTGTGCGGTTTCGGCATCTCGCCGCTCCCGTCGGTCTCGGCGTCGCTCCCGCCGTCGAGGTCCTGTGCGCTCATCGCCCCACCCCCGTGGGCCGTCCCGACGCTGTTGTCCGCGACGCGCGGTTCGGTCGTGGTTTCGCGTCGTCGCGCCAGGAGTCGAGAGACGTACCCTTACGCATACGTATCCGTGATTCGGCCACGTGGTATAAGCCTTCGCAGCCGACACGGTTTGCCGACGTCGACAGCGTGCTGGCATGTGTCACGGAGAGGTCGACCGCGACAGAGCGCTCGAAGACGGTCTCGGCCACCGGGAGACGACGCGGGAAGGCCGTCGGACGCGGCACGGTGGCGGGCCGACGGACCGGGGCCATCGCTGCCCGGGTGAAAAAACGAAAGAAGGCGCGAAGGTTCGCGCTTAGATGTAGTCGATAGCCTGCGAGAGCTCGAGCTTCATGCCCTTGCGCTCGCGGATCTCCATGATCTTCTCGCGCTGGAGGTTGTCCGAGAGCACGCGGAAGCCGGCGTTCTCCGTGTTCCAGGAGGCGCGACCTTCCGTGGCCGAACGGATGTCCGACGAGAAGCCGATCATCTCTTCGACGGGCGCGATGCCCTCGATGACCATGAGGTCACCTTCCTGGTACATGTCGTCGACGCGGCCGCGGCGACCCTGAATCTCGCCGGAGGCCGAGCCCATGTATTCGGAGGCAACGTCGATGCGGACGTTCTGGATGGGTTCGAGGAGCTTCACCTGACCCGCGATGAGCGAGCGGTGGACCGCGTCACGCGTCGCAGGGATGACCTGGGCGGGACCGCGGTGGATGGTGTCCTCGTGGAGTCGCGCGTCGTGGAGGCGCAGGAGCGTCCCCTGAACGGGCTCCGCGGCGAGCGGACCGTCGTCGAGCGCCTCTTCGAGACCCTCGATGACGAGTTCCATCGTCTCGTTGAGGTGCTGGATACCCTTCGTGTCGTCGATGAGGATGTTCGTCCCGTGGATGTGTTCGACGTTCTGGGACGTGTCCTTGTCCATGCCGGCTTCCTGGAGGGCCTCGCGGCGCTCCAGTTCGGGCATGTCCATCGAGATTTCGCCGAGCTTGATGGAGTCGACGATGTCCTGCGAGAGGGGTTCCGCCGTGATGTAGAACTTGTTGTGGCGGTTCGGGGAGACGCCCTCGACCTCGTGGGACTTGCCCTGGACCTGCTCGCGGTAGACGACAATCGGCTCACCGGTGCGGACCGGGATGCCCTGGTTGTCGCGGATACGCTGGGTGATGACTTCGAGGTGGAGCTCGCCCTGACCGGAGATGAGGTGCTCGCCCGTGTCCTCGTTAATCTCGATGCGGATGGTCGGGTCTTCCTTCGCGACCTGCTGGAGCGTCTGGATGAGCTTCGGCAGGTCGTCCATGCGCTCTGCCTCGACGGACTTCGTGATGACGGGCTCGGAGATGTGCTCGATGGACTCGAACGGCGTCATCTCGACGGAGGAGACGGTGGAACCGGCGATGGCGTCACGGAGACCCGTGACGGCCGCGATGTTCCCCGCGGGGACGCCGCGGTCGAGTTCCTCGCGCTCGCCGCCCATGAAGACACCGACGGACTGGACGCGGTTCTTGCCCGCGGTCCCGGAGACGTAGAGCTCCTGCCCCTTGCGGATGGTGCCGGAGAACAGGCGACCCGTCGCGATTTCGCCCGCGTGGGGGTCCATCGAGATGTCGGTCGCCATGAAGACGACTTCGCCGTCGTCGTCGACTTCGCGCATCTGGCGCGCGAGGTCGGACTCGGAGTCACCGCGCCAGACCGTCGGGATACGACGGGGCTGGGCGTCGAGCGGGTTGGGGAAGTGCTCCGCAACCATGTCGAGGACGACGTCCGAAAGCGGCGTGCGCTCGTGGAGTTCCTGGCGGTCGCCACCGCGCTCGAGTTCCATGATGTCGCCGAAGGAGATACCGGTCTCCTCCATCGACGGCATGGAGACGCCCCACTTGTAGAGGGCGGACCCGAAGGCGACGGTTCCGTCTTCGACGGAGACCGTCCAGTCGTAGTCCTTCTCCTCGGTCATCCCGCGGATGAGTTCGTTGACGTCGGAGATGACGTCGACGAGACGCTTCTGCATCTCCTCGGGACCTTCCTGCAGCTCGTTGATGAGGCGGTCGACCTTGTTGATGAAAAGCGCCGGCTTGACGCCCTCGCGGAGCGCCTGACGCAGGACCGTCTCGGTCTGCGGCATGGCACCCTCGACGGCGTCGACGACGACGAGCGCACCGTCGACGGCGCGCATCGCGCGCGTCACGTCGCCACCGAAGTCGACGTGGCCCGGCGTGTCGATGAGGTTGATGAGGTGGTTCTTGTCTTCCCATTCGTGGGTCATCGAGACGTTTGCGGCGTCGATGGTGATGCCGCGTTCCTGTTCGTCTTCCTTCGTGTCCATCGCGAGCTGCTGGCCGGCAGTCTCGTCAGAGATCATGCCCGCACCCGCGAGGAGGTTGTCGGAGAGGGTCGTCTTACCGTGGTCGACGTGAGCGGCGATGGCGATGTTCCGGATCTGCTCCGGCTTGTCCATCAGTTTCTCACATTCCTGGACGATCTTCTTTCGTCGGCCCATTATACAGGGGTCTACCGGCAGGAGGGTCAAAAGAGTAGTGTTTTTGCCGAGCGGATTTCCCATTTTCAGCCGTCCTACCGCCGGGGTATGAGCATTTTTGTCACGATAGGCGAGACTGTCCGCCGGACGCGAATCTCGGTGCCGGGGTCGGCGTAAGAGTCATGTCGATTGATAACATTTCTCAAGTCGAATGGACCTCCGAGTCGTCGGGGGCGCACCGGCAGACCCGTTCTTGAGCGCCGCCGACCTGTTCGAAACCGAGTTCGAGCTTTCGTACCCCGTGTACGTGCGCGTTCGCGATGATCCCGACTCCCGCACGTGGGCCGGCCACTATCAGGACCGCCACGTCCTCAACATCTCCCGACAGGCCGCCACCAGCGCGATGGCCCGCGAGCTCGCGCTCCACGAACTCTCACACATGGCCCGAAACGAAGAGGGGCACGTCTCGCACTACCAGTCCACGCGCGAGGCGGTCTTTCTCGCGCTCGCGGGGCGCACCGTCGAGCGCCGAAAGCTCGCGCACTGCTATCAAATCGCCAACCACTGCAAGGACATCTACGCCGACGACCTGACGCTGTCTGTCGCGCCCGCGGACAAGCTCGTCCAGTTCCTCGAGTCGCAACTGGCGGCGGCGCTCGCCGACCGACCGCAGGCGTCCGGCCGCCCCGGCTCCCGACTCGTCACCGCGGGTTCGGACCCCGAAATCACGGCCGTGAACGCCGCGTTCGCCCTCGCGCTCGTGGAGCGACACGACCTCGTCGAGTCCGACCACCGGCTGTACGACCTCGCTCACGCCGCGGGCGACGACGCGCCGTCGGTGTCTCTCGAGACGTTCAAAGAGCACTTCCGAACGCTCGCCGACGACCCCTCGAAAAGCGAGTACCGCCGGACGCTCGTCGACGTGGTGAAACACTACGTGGTCAATCCGGGGATGGCCGCCGACTGAGCGACGCGCGCCGGTCGCGAGGCGTCAGGCGAACGCTGTGGTCCCACGGGCCGACCGTACAGCGTCGTCACTCGGCGCAGTGAAAAACGAAAGAGAGTGGAGAGATTACCGGGCCGCTTCGGCGACGCGCTCTTTCTCCTCTTTCTGGGAGATAGCGTACGTCTGGACGTCGTAGTCGGCCGCGCCGATGAGCTGCTGTGCGAGCGCCTCGGCGGCGGTGGTCGTCGTCTTGTAGGAGCCGCTGAGCGTACCCTGCGCGATGAACTTCAGCGCCTCGTCGACGCGGCGCTGCGGGGCGACGTCGACGGCCTGCGGGACCGAGATACCGCCGTACTTGAGGCGGACGGTCTCCTCGCGGGGACCGGCGTTCTCGACCGCGCGGATGAGCACCTGCACGGGGTTCTCCTCGGTGCGCTCGTTGACGATTTCGAACGCTTCCTTGACGATTTTGCTCGTCTTCTGCTTGTGTCCCGTGTTGTCCTCGGTCTGCATCAGGCGGTTGATGAGCCGCTCGACGATGCTGATTTCGGACTTCTGGAACTGCTTCGAGGCGTGACGACCCATCGTGTGGGCGATGGGCGTCGCCTTGATGTACCGGCTCATGCTGGGGTCGGTGTACTCCATCTCGGAGACGTCCCAGACGCCGAACAGAAGCGCGTTCTCCTTTGCTTCCTCGCTGCTCGCGGGGGACTCGGGCTCGGGTGCGTCGCTTTCCGACATGGTTAGCGCACCGGCTTTTCAGCGTTCCCGCGGACGAGTTCGATCATCGAGACGCCGTTGACCTTCTCGACCTTGTAGTTGACACCCGAAAGGTCACCCATCGCGCGACCCTTCGCGCCGCCGATACCGGCGATGGTGACTTCGTCGTGTTCGTCGATGAACGAAATCGCGCCGTCACCGGGACAGAAGGCGGTGACCTGCTTTCCGTTCTTGATGAGCTGAACACGGACGCATTTCCGAATCGCCGAGTTCGGCTGCTTCGCTTCGATACCGACCTTCTCGAGGACGATGCCGCGACCCTGCGGAGCACCCTCGAGCGGGTCGGACTTCTTGCCGAGACCGCGCTCACGGCGCGCGTACTCAGAGTCGGACCAGCGGCGCTTCTGCCGGTCCTGCTTGAGCTTGCGCGCGGCGTATTTGCCGTTCGCCATAGTGAACAACAGTTCCAGATGGAGCTACTTAAGCCTCCCTTTTCGAATCCGACGAGACGGCTTCAGGAGCGATTAGCGACCCCTAAGGAGGAATCTGAGGTCGTTTCTCCGATTCGAACGACGCCCCCTCCGCGGCGAAGAGGGACTAAACCGCCCGGAGATGGTGTCGTTTCGTCCACCCGTGCGAACGACACGCACGCGGGGTGACGCGCCCGTCTGACCGGGTCACTCGCCGCCGCGCTCCCCGACGAGGTCCACGTCGAGGCGGCCGCTGACCTCCCGGCCCGACGCCGGGCCCAGCGTCAGCCCCTCCTCGTCGAACCGCCGCTTGACTCGACGCCGGTACTGCGAGCGAACGTCGACGAGACTCACGTCCATCGGCGATTCGACCCAGAACTCCGCCTGCAGGCCGATCGAACTCCCGGCGAACTCGAGGATGCGCGCGGTCGGCTCCGGGTCGTCGAGCACGCGGTCGTCCTCCCGCGCCGTCTCGACGAGTTCGCGGAGCGCCAACTCCGTGTCGTCGGCGTACGCGACGTCGACGCGCTCGGTGATTCGGTACCGCTCTCGGCCGTACGGGCGGGTGAGCGCGTTCGTCGTGAGTTCCGTGTTCGGCACGGAGATAGTCTCGTTATTCACCGTCCGCACGCGCGTGACCCGGAAGTCGACCGCCTCGACGACGCCCTCGCCGCCGGGCCACGATATCCAGTCGCCGACGTTGAAGTCCGGGTCGGCCACGAGAAAGAGGCCGCTGATGAGCGCGCCGATGACCTCCTGCCCGGCGACGCCGACGACGAGCGTCAGCGCCGCGACGATGAGCGCGGTGTCGGTCAGCACCGACGCGTAGCCCGCGCCGACGACGCCCGCGAGCGTTGCGAGCGCGATGACGAACGCGTGCGCGTAGGTCTCCGTCGCCGACTGCAGCGTCGGGTTGTTCCGGTTCCGGGCGCTGACGAGCCTGGTCACGCCCGGGACGACGAGGAGCCGACCGACGAGATAGACCACGACCGCCGCGGCGGCGAACCCCACGGTCGCGCTCGCGAGCTCCTCGTACTCGGCGAATCCCGTCGGGTCGAGTTGTCCGACCGCGACTCCGACAGACTGTCGTATCGGCGACATGCGTAGCTCGCCGTTCGGTGAGGACAAAAACGTGTGGTCGAGTCGACCGCCGCCCTACGTCAACTGGATGTCGTCGATGTCGTAGTGACGACGCGCCAGCTCGCGCGCGGTGTCGATGGTCTTTCCGCTCGCGCCGATGGCGACGCCGCGGTCGGCTTCGGCGACCTCGACGTACGCGACGGTGTCGTTCTGCCGCGAGAGAGTCACGTGTCGGACGGCCGCCGGCGCGAGCGCGCTCGCGACGAACGCCTCCGGCGTGTCGGCGTCCTCGACCAGTTCGACCGACCGACCGAGTTGTCGCTCGACCGACTGGACGGTCCGCCCGCCGGGGCCGATAGCCGTCGCCATGTCGCCCGCGGCGACGAGGAAGACGACGCGGTCCTCGAACACGAGGCAGTCGTGGGCGGTCGCCTCCGTCTCCTCCTCGAAGAGGGCGATGAAGCGCCGGGCCGTATCCGACAGCGTAACTTTCATCGTCAGTCGTCAGACGGTTCGGGTGCCGCGTTGGCGTCCGCGTCCTCGACGTCGAGCGAGCCCATGCGGAGGTCCACGTCGCCGGTGCCGATCGCAATCGGCTTGCCGACGATGACGTTCTCGATGACGCCGTCGAGGTCGTCTTCCTCGCCGTGGATGGCGGCGTCGAGAAGGTGGTTGACCGTGACCTCGAACGCGGCGCGGGCGAGGACGGAGTCCTTCGACCCGGAGATGCCGTGACGACCGATGGACTCGATGGTCCCGTCGTTCGTCATGATGTCCGCGACGAGCATCAGGTGGCGGATGTTCACGTCGTCGAGACCCTGCTCGCGGAGCGTGTTCATCGTCTCGTCGATGATGGCCTCGCGGGCGGCCTCGATGCCGAGTTGCTTGTGCACCTCGTGGATGTTGTTCGAGGTGGTCCGGGAGGCGTCGACGCCCTCGATGGCGAGCGCGTCGCCGAACGCCGAACCCTCGGTGTAGAGGACGAACTCCTCTTCGTCGGTGTCCTCGTTGTTCTCCTTGCGGATGACGACGCGGGAGACCTCCTCGATGCCCTTGAACACGATGTCGCGAAGCTCCTCGACGAGTTGGAGGAGTCGGCGGTAACTCGGGCTCTCGGGACCGAACTCGATGAGCGTCCCCTCGCGGCGGGTCTTGATACCGAGCGCGTCCTCGATGGTCTCCGCGATTTCGCTCGCGACGACGCCCTCGTCGTCGTAGGTCGGCCAGCGTTCGAGGAGCGTCTCGTCGTTGAGGTTGATCTGGACGACCATGTCGGCGACGTTCGTCGAGATGTCGCCGAGCGCCAGAATCTTCGTGGACTCGATGTTCCAGACGACCTGGTGGGCGAGTTCGCGGTTGTTCGCGTACTCGTCTTCGAGGTACACGGTCATCATCGGCGTGTCGGGGGTCTTCCGCGCGTCCACCAGTTCGATGAGGCGCGGCAGCCCCTGCGTGACGTCGATTTCGGCGACGCCCGCGTAGTGGAACGTGTTCATCGTCATCTGCGTCCCCGGCTCACCGATGGACTGCGCCGAGACCGTCCCGACGGGGTCGAGCGGGTCGACGCGGGTGTCGAGGTAGCGCGCCTCGACGGCCTGCGCGATTTCGCCGGCCTGTTCGAACGAGACGCCCTCGCGCTCTTCGATGGTCTGGTAGATGCGGTCCTTCAGGCGTCGAGACAGCTCTTTGGACTCGACGACGTCGACGATGGCGTCGTCGACGAACTCGTAGTCGGCGGTTGCGTCGTGTTCAGTCATCGGATTCGACCCCCGCACGGGCGTCGACACGCGGTTCGGCGTGCTCGGAGAGGTTGGTCGGCGGTTCGCGCTCGCCGAGGAAGCGTTCCTTCTCCTCGGCGGAGCTGAACTCCGAGGTGAGGATTCGGTCGGCGATGTTCTCGACGTCGATCGGCGTCTCGTCGTCGGACGAGACCTTCACCGGGCTCGTGCCGTCTTCGCCGAACTCGAACTGGACGATGGTCCCCGACGTGTCGCGGACGGAGCCGTCGTACTGCGCTTCGAGTTCGGAGAGGGCGTTGATGAGCCGACGCTGCAGGTACCCGGACTTCGAGGTCCGGACTGCCGTGTCGACCAGCCCTTCGCGGCCACCCATCGCGTGGAAGAAGAACTCACGCGGCGTGAGGCCGGCGCGGTAGGAGTTCTCGACGAAGCCGTGGGCCTCGGCCGAGAGGTCGCCTTTCTGGTAGTGGCTCAGGGTGCGACCCTCGTAGCCGCGGTTGATGCGCTCGCCCCGAACCGCCTGCTGGCCGACGCAGCCGGCCATCTGGGTCAGGTTGAGCATGGACGCACGCGCGCCGGACTTCGACATCACGACCGCGGGGTTGTCCTCCTCGAAGTGGTCCTCCGCGATTTCACCGGCGGAGTCACGCGCCTTGCCGAGGCGCTGCATGATCTTCATCTCCAGGGTCTCGTCGACGGAGCGGCCCGGCAGGGACTCGAGTTCGCCCGCCTCGTAGATTTCGATGAGTTCCTGAATCTTGTCGTAGGCGGCGTCGATGGCCTCGTCGACCTGCGCCGTCGCCTCGTCCGGGATGGACTCGTCGTCGATACCGATGGAGAGCCCGAAGTGCATGATGGCGCGCATCGCGAGCGAGGCGATCTCGTTGATGAAGATGCGCGAGCGCGTCTTCGAGTAGTCCTTGGCGAGGGCGTCGACGATTTCGCCGCCGAACGCGCCGACGGCGTCCTCGTCGATGGTGCCCTGAGTGAGCTGGCCGTCCTCGATGGTGACCGTGTCGCCGACCTTCGAAGTGAACTCCATGTTCAGGTCGTCGGGCAGGAGTTCGGAGAAGATCTGCTGGCCGGTCCAGTAGGGCTGGCCGTCCTCGTTTTCGCCCGCGGGCTCGGGCAGGGTGTCCACGCGCGTCGCGCGGAGCAGGTCGAGCGCCTGCGTCTCGACGAACTCGGGGTTGTCGTGGGTGAGCAGGTAGGTGCCCGAGATGTGGTCCTGAATCGCGCCGATGATGTTCTCACCGAAGCGCGGCGAGAGAATCTGCTCTTGGACGCGCATGAGGACGCGCGCCTCGGCACGGGCCTCCTCGTTCTGGAGGGCGTGCATGTTCATCTCGTCGCCGTCGAAGTCGGCGTTGTACGGCGGACAGACGACGGTGTTCAGGCGGAACGTCTTGTACGGCATCACGACGACTTCGTGCGCCATGATGGACATCCGGTGCAGCGACGGCTGTCGGTTGAAGATGACGATGTCGCCGTCGACGAGGTGGCGGTTGACCTCCCAGCCGAGTTCGACCTTCTCCGCGAGTTCCTCGCAGTTCTTTTCGGTCACCTTCAGGCGGCGGCCGTCCGGACGGCGGACGTAGTTCGCGCCGGGGTGGCTCTCGGGTCCGTTACGGACGTACTGGCGAGCCTCGTCGATGTTGCGCTCGGTGACGTTCATCGTCTGGGTCATCTCGGACGCGACGCGGTCCGGGACGCCGACCTCGTTGAGCGACAGGGTCGGGTCCGGCGAGATGACGGTACGAGCCGAGAAGTTGACGCGCTTGCCGGACAGGGAGCCGCGGAAGCGACCCTCCTTACCCTTCAGGCGCTGGCTGAGCGTCTTCAGCGGGCGGCCGGAGCGGTGCCGCGCCGGCGGCGTGCCCGAAATCTCGTTGTCGATGAACGTGGTGACGTGGTACTGAAGCAGCTCCCACAGGTCCTCGATAATCAGCTGCGGGGCACCCGCCTCGCGGTTCTCCATGAACCGCTGGTTGATGCGGATGATGTCCACGAGCTTGTGGGTCAGGTCGTCCTCGGAGCGCTGGCCGTTGTCCAGCGTGATAGAGGGACGCGCCGTGACCGGCGGGACGGGGAGGACGGTCAGAATCATCCACTCGGGGCGCGACCGGTCGGGGTCGATGCCGAGCGTGATGAGGTCCTCGTCCGGGATGTCCTCGAACCAGTCGCGGATGTCCGAGGGCATCAGCTTGTTCATGTCCTCTTCCGTGAGGTCGAGGTCGAGCGCCTTCTCAAGCGCCTTGCGGTCGTCGCCGACCGGGCGGAACTCGCCGGCGAGCACCTGGTTGACGCGCTCGGCGTCGAGGCCGGTCTCGTTAGCGAGGGTGACGGGGTCGACGCCCTCGTCGTCCTCGTCGTCGGGGTCGGGCTGCATCGCTTCGGCGATGCGCTCGGAGTAGTCCCCGGCGAGCACGTTCTGGACCTCGTAGTAGGTCGTCGGCTTCTCGTGTTTGATGTCGTGCTGCGGCGAGCCGCAGTGGGGACAGCGGTGGGCCTTGCGGGCCTGCCGGACCGCCGACTTCATCACGTCGCTCCAGTCGTCGCCGAGTTCCTTCGTGCGACCGAGCTTGTCGCGGTACTCGTCTGCTTCCTCGTCCGTGAGCGAGAGGCGACCGCACTCGCGGCACGTCGAGCGGAGCAGGCGGCGGATGAGCTTCGTGAAGCCGACGTGGATGACGGGCGCGGCCAGTTCGATGTGGCCGAAGTGCCCGTTACACGACCCGGAGTGCTGGCCGCAGGTGCGGCACTGCAGGCCGGGGTCGATGACGCCCAGCCGCGGGTCCATGAGACCCATGTCGATTGGGTAGCCGTCGTCGTCGTAGGTGTCCGCGGTGATGACCTTCGTCGCGGACATGTCTCGGTACGTCTCCGGGTCCATCAACCCGAACTGGATGCTGCCGATTTCTTTGGGTGTCTGCATTGACATGAGTGGTTAGACCGCGTCCTTCAGTTCGATTCGCGGCCGGACGCCGAGCGCGACCATCTCGTCGAGGAGCAGCTTGAACGCGTAGCTGATCTCGATCTCGTGGATGTTGTCCTCGTCGCCGGTGACCGGGTCGTAGATGCGGCGCTGGTCGCGGTCCTCGACGGCGACCATGCCGGTGTCGGCGGAGATGTAGACCTTCTCCTTGTCGGAGGAGTCGAGCAGGCGCTCCTGGAGCACCATCGCGGCACCGTGGCCGATGACGGTGTCGCGCTCCATCTCCCCGAGACGGAGGCCACCCTCGCGGGCGCGCCCCTCCGTCGGCTGGCGGGTGAGCACCTGCACGGGACCGCGCGAGCGGGCGTGCAGCTTGTTGCTCACCATGTGGTACAGCTTGTGGTAGAAGATGATGCCGACGAAGATTTCGGCCTCGATCTTCTCGCCGGTGACGCCGGAGTACATGACCTCCTTGCCGGAGGACATGAAGCCGCGCTCTTCGAGCGCCGAGCGGAGCTCCTCTTCGTTTTCGCCCTGGAAGGCGGTGCCGTCGACGCGGCGGCCTTCGAGCGCACCGACCTTGCCGCCGAGCATCTCCAGCACGTGGCCGACCGTCATCCGCGACGGCAGGGCGTGCGGGTTAAGCACGAGGTCGGGAACGACGCCATCCGCGGTGAACGGCATGTCCTCCTGGGGTGCCAGGTGGCCCACGACGCCCTTCTGTCCGTGGCGGGACGCGAACTTGTCGCCGAGTTCCGGAACGCGCTGGTCGCGGACGGACACCTTGGCGAGCTTCGAGCCGTCTTCGCCCTCCATGAGCGTGACCGTGTCCACGACGCCGGACTCGCCCGAGCGCATCGTGACGGAGGTCTCGCGGCGCTTCTGCGGCGAGAGCCCCGCCATGTCGTCGGGTTCCTCGAGGAACCGCGGCGGCGAGGTCTTGCCGAGCAGCACGGAGTTCTCGTCGACGACCGTCTCGGGGTTGACGAGGCCGTCCTCGTCGAGGTGCGAGTAGGCGTCTTCACCGCGCGCGCCGCGCACGTCCTGCGACGGAATCTCGAAGCGGTCTTCCTGACCGCCGGGGTAGCGGCGCTCTTCGCCCTCGTAGGTGCGGAAGAAGTGCGAGCGGGCGAGGGCGCGTTCGACGGAGCCCTTGTTCATGACGAGCGCGTCCTCGATGTTGAAGCCCTCGTAGGACATGACGGCCACGACGAAGTTCTGGGCCGCGGGTCGCTCGTCGAACCCGATCTGCTCCGTGGTCTGCGTCTTGACCATCGAGAGCTGCGGGTAGTGCATGAGGTGCTGACGGGTGTCCGGGCGGATGCGGTAGTTCGCCGCGGGCAGCCCGAGGGACTGCTTCATCATCCCTGCACCCATCGTAATGCGGGGCGAGGCGTTGTGCTCCGGGTACGGAATCATCCCGGCACCGATGCCGAAGATGAGCTGCGGGTCGATTTCGAGGTGCGTGTGGTCCTCGTTGAGTTCGTCCTCGTCGACCGCGACGTAGATGTCTTCTTCCTCCTCGGCGTCGATGAACTCGACGAGTCCGCGCTCGACGAGGTCGTCGAAGTCGAGGTCGTTGTTGTCGAGCGCCTCGACGTGGTCGTCGTCGAGGAGCGGCTCACCGTCTTCGACGACGATGAGCGGACGGCGGGCGCGGCCCGCGTCGGCGTTGATGATGACTTCGCGGGTGCGCTCTTTGACGGAGACGTTCACCATCTGGCTCACGTCGCCGCGGCGGCGCGCCTCTCGGATCTGTGCCGCGAGTTGGTTGGGGTCCGGGTGGGTCCCGACGAGACTACCGTTGACGTATACTTTCGCTTCTCGCTGTGCCTGAGCCATGTTAGTCGTCCGCGGGTGTGGCGTCGACGCTGTCGATGCCGGGGATACCCTCGACACCCATCGACGCGAGTTCTCGTTTCAGCGACTGTTCGTCTTCGACGTTCTGGGAGAGTTCCATCGCCTGCGCGAAGTTCTTCACCAGACCGCAGTTCGGTCCCTCGGGAGTCTCGGAGGGACAGATGCGACCCCACTGGGTCGCGTGCAGGTCGCGCGCCTCGAAGTGCGGCTGCGACCGCGACAGCGGACTGCGGAGGCGGCGAAGGTGCGACAGCACACCCATGTAGTCGGTGCGGTCGACGAGCTGGGAGACGCCGGAGCGGCCGCCGACCCAGTTACCCGTCGCGATGGGGTGTTCGAGCCGCTCGGTGAGCACGTCGGACCGGACGACGGTGTTGACCGTCAGGTTCCGGTTCCGCATGTTGGCGCGCTCGAGCTGGTACTTCACGTCGCGTGCCAGCTTGTTGAGCGCCGTCCGGAAAAGGTCCTTCATGAGGTCGCCGGAGACCTTCAGGCGCTTGTTGGCGTAGTGGTCCTTGTCGTCGGAGTCGCGGCGCTGCAGCGCGAGTTCGAAACACGCCTCGGCCATGCGACAGAGGTAGTACGCCTTGTTCATGCGCACTTCCTCTTCCTCCGCGCCCTCCTCGTGGAGGTGCGGGAGCAGGTAGCGGTCGATGACGTAGTTGGCGCGCTTGAGCTGGTAGTTCTTGCCCTGGCCGCCGGCGACGCGCTTGCCGAGCGCCTCGATGGCCTGCTCTTGGGTCTGCACCTCGGCCTCCTCGAGGTTCTCGAGCATGAACTTCACAATCTCCGGGTCGTCGGAGACGCGGTGGACGATCTCCTCGTCGGATTCGAGGCCGAGCGCGCGGACGAGCGTGACGAAGTTGACGCTCCCGGAGACGGACGGGAACGACACTTCGAGGAGTCCCTCGCGGTTGCGCTCGCAGAGCACGAGCGCGCGGTAGCCGCGGCGCTGGCTGAACGTCTTCGCGACCTGAATCTCGTCGCCGTACTTCGTGTCGTACTCGGCGAGAATCTTGTTCGGCGCCAGGTCCTCCGAGGTCATGAGCACGCGCTCGGAGCCGTTGACGATGAAGTAGCCGCCGGGGTCGACGGGGTCTTCGCCGATTTCGACGAGGTCCTCGTCGGAGAGCTCGGCGATGTTGCACTTCGAGGAGCCGACCATGATGGGCATCCGGCCGACCTTCGTCTCCGCGGTGTCGACGACGACCTCCTCTTCTTCTTCGCCGCCGCGGACGATGGACATCTCCATGAACACGGGGGCGGAGTAGGTGATGTTGCGCAGGCGCGCTTCCTGCGGGAAGAGCAGTTCCTCGGAGCCGTCGGCCTCGCGGACGCGGGGCGTCTCCACGCGGACGCCACCGAGTTCGACGTAGACGGGTTCCTCGCCCTCCTTGTCGCCGATGTCGGTCTCGATGGTCGCCTTCTCCTCGACGACGTCCATCATGCCGCGTTCGAGGAACGCGTTAAACGAGCGGAAGTGGTGTTCAGCGAGCCGTTCTTCGGAGAAGTACTTGCGAGAGACCTCGCGTCGCGCTTGTCGGTTCATTCGATCACCAGTCGGTATACGACTGCTTTGTCTGTCGTTCGAGAGTTCCGAACGATCTTGATGACGTCGCCGGGCTCTGCGTCCTCGGGGAGCGCCGGGTCCTTCAGCTTGATCTTCGGGAGGTTCGTCTTCTCGACGTTATACTCCTGTAACACGTCCTCGACGGCCTCGTCGTCGAGTTTCGTGTGTTCCGGAACCAGTTTGTGTTGGCTTACGTCTACCATGTATGGTGCTGCTGGGTGCTGGAAGAAGCTGTCACGGGATACTACGGCTGATTTTGGGACGCACCCATTTAACACTTGCCAACTGCGTCGAAGAAAGGCGACGCTATCGGAGGTCACGCACCGGAGATGCGCGAATCGTCACGTGTTGGCATGGGGTATCGCGATATAAATGTCTTCGGGGCAAGAATCGCGGTACCGCGGGCCAAGGGCAACCCAGATGGTAAGTCTTATCTATAAACCTCGGCTACGGATGAGTGCAGACGGAGGGCCCGGGTGGTGTAGTGGCCCATCATACGACCCTGTCACGGTCGTGACGCGGGTTCAAATCCCGCCTCGGGCGCTCTCCGTACCGCAAAACTCACTTCAGTAAGCCCGGGTGGTGTAGTGGCCCATCATACGACCCTGTCACGGTCGTGACGCGGGTTCAAATCCCGCCTCGGGCGTACTTTTCGATGAATTACTCTCTGAGCGCCGAGTCTCGTCTCGGCGCGAGCGTAATTCTCGTGAATACCCCAAAGGGATTGAACCCGACGACGAGCGAGTGTAGCGAGTGACGTCGGCACGGTTCAAATCCCGCCTCGGGCGCTTCTCTGATTTCAACTCCTCCAGCGAGGCGTCTCGTCGCCGAGCGACAGTGAGTGAAATCTGTAAGCGACGACAGGCGGGATTTGAACCAAGGAGCGAAGCGAGCGGTAGCGAGCGGAGCGACTGAGGTTCAAATCCCCGACCCTTACCGGAAGAGCGCCGTAAGGGGGCGTCAACACCGCCATATTCTCGCGTGACGTCGGTACAGTATGACGAGTGGGACAACCGACGGGCGGGTCGTCGTGGTGACCGGCGCGAACGAGGGAATCGGTTACCACACGCTAGTGGCGCTCCTGAAGAAGGGCTACCGAGTCGCCGGGCTCGACGTCAACGTGGACGCCCTTCGCCCGCTTCAGGAGGCGTATCCCGACCGCGTCCGCGTCTACGAGTGCGACGTGACGAACGACGACGACGTGGAGGCGGCGGTGGCTGGACTCCTGGACGAGTGGGGACACATCGACATCCTCCTCAACAACGCGGCGATATTCAACTTCGGCTTGTTCGACGACCGAACGCTCGACGACACGCGCGAGGAGTTCGAGGTGAACTACTTCGGCTACCTTCGGATGATACGGGCCGTCCTGCCGCACATGCGGGCCCGAAACTCGGGGCACATCCACAACGTGAGTTCCGGCGTCGGACTCGTCGGCACGCCGGGACTATCGGGGTACGCGTCGACGAAGGGCGCAATCGAGGCGTTCACCCGTTCGCTCCGGATGGAACTGCAACGCGAGAACGTCTCCTGTTCGGTGATGCACCCGCCTTACACCGCCACCCGGTCGGCGGCCCGACTCGGACTCCCGTCGTCGATGATGAGTGACCCCGAAGACGTGGGGCGGAAGTTCGCCGACAAAATCGAGTCGACCCGTCTCGTCGTCACCGCCGACCTGACGACCAGAATCGGGCTGTATCTCGCCCGCCGCTTCCCGTTCATCGTCAGGCGGGGGACCAAACGGTTCCTCGACGAGCGCGAGGCGGCCGTCGAATCGGGCGGGCGGTGAGCGCCGGACTCACCCGACCGTCCCACCCACCGCCCCGCCAATCGCCACCCCAACCAACGCCGCCAGCAACGTCCCAAAGGCGTAGCGGGCCGCCGTGTCGTAGTCGCCCGCGTCCGCGAGTTCCGCGACGCCGACCGCGAACGACGAGAACGTCGTGAAGGCCCCGCAGAATCCGGTTCCGGCGAGCGCCACCGCCGCGTCGCCGACGGGCGCAGTGACGAGAAATCCAAGCGCGACGCTCCCGAGGACGTTGACGGTGACGGTGCTCCACTTGCCGACGATTCGCTGGTCGACGGTGTGCCGAGAGACCGCGCCGGCCATCCCGCCGACGCCGACGAGGACGGCCGAGAGAAGCGAGAGACTCATCGCCGTCCTCCGAACGCGAGGCCGAGCGCGGCGGCGGCGAAGCCGAGCGCGTAGTTCGCGCCGACGTTGAGCGCGCCGCCCATCGGCGACAGCGACGCGGTCTGGACGGCGAACGTGCTGTACGTCGTGAACGACGAGAGCAGCCCGGTCCCGAAGAACAACTGCGCCCGGCGGGAGGAGACCGACGTGATGAACGTCCCGAGGACGAAGCTCCCGAGGACGTTCACGGCGAGGGTACCGCCCGCGCCGGGAATCGCGACGGAGGCGCCGTAGCGCAGTAGCGCCCCGGCGAAGCCGCCGAAGGCGACCAGTGCCAGTTCCGAGCGGTCCATACGGCTCTTCTCCGGCCGGACTACTCGATGGTTTCGGAACGGTCACGGTCTGGAACCGCCCGCGGCGTCGCACCCCCGTCCGGCGTCTCTCGGGGACGCACCCGCACGTCGTGGACCGTCTCCGTGGTGTCGTCGACGACGAGCGCGCACCCGCGTTCCCGCGGGAGCCGAGCGCGGAGCGATTCGTCGAAGTACGTCGGGTCTGCGGCCGCCATCGCCGACACGTCGGGACCGGCGGTGAGTCGGTGGACGACCCGGAGGTCGGCCTGCGAGACGGCGACCTCGGGGAGCGCCGAGGGCCGCTGGGTCGCGAGAACGACGCCGACGCCGGGGGCTCGCCCGCGCGTGAGAAGCGTCCGAAGCGCGGAGTCTGCGAGCCCGCCGACGAACGCGTGGGCCTCGTCGAGAAGCACCCACGGGATGCGAGAGACAGCGTCCGCGACGCGGGCGTCGTAGAGACCGCGGGCGACGACGCGGACGACGGCGCTCGCGGGGGTCTCGTCCAGTCCCGAGAGGTCGAGCACGTCGGGCGCGGGACCGCAGAGCGACCGCGGGTCGAGCCCGTCGGGGTGGAACACGCCCCACGAGTCGGCGAGCGCGAGGTGGTTCGCCGCGGCTCTGCGCGTCTCGGGCGCGGCGTCGGCGTCGTCGACCGCCCCGCGCATCGCAAGGAGCGAGTCTTCCTCGGCCGCGAGTCGCCAGACGAGCGACCCCGCGGGGGCGGTCGGGTCGAGACCGAGCAGGTCCGGCCACGCGCTCGGCGGGAGCGCGTCGGCGCGGACGCTCGGCGCGTCGTGGACCGTCCCGTCTATCGGCGACGCTTCGAGGCCACCGAAGACGCCCATCGGGTCGATGACGACCGGCGCGACGCCCGCGGCGCGCGCCAGACCCTCGGCCATGACGCCGAGCGTGTGGGATTTCCCGCTTCCGCGCTTGCCGACGACGACCGCCGCGTGCGGGCGGTTCACGTCGAGGCCGACGGCCGCGCCCTCGCTCCCGTCGCGGGCGCGGTAGTTCCCGAACCGGCAGACGGGGCCTTCTTCGTCCGAGTCGCGGCCGATGGTGTGCATGGCGCGGACTGGTCCCGCGATGCGACTTGAACCTCCGGGCGAGAGTTTATATACGAACCCGCGGCCAGACGGCCCATGCTCGATACGTTTCGGTCAGACACGCGCGCCATCGAAGGTCTCCCGGTCCGCCTCGTCGTCGCCCTCGTGGTCGGCGTCGCCAGCATGAGCGTCATGCTCAACATGCTCTCGGGAGTGCAGGGTCTCGCCACCTCGGAACTCGACGTGAAGCCGACGCCAGACGTGGTCGGTCCGGGCGCACAGGACCTCGACTTCACCGTCGTCGACCACGAGGGAAACCCCGTCGAGGGGGCGACGGTCATCGTGAAATCCGGTACCGCGGAAATCGACGGCGTTGAGACGGCAAAGACCGGCGGCGGCGGGGCAGCGACTGTTCACGTCGACGCCGAACTCGGGGCGAACCGCGAAGACGGGACGCTCGTCGTGGACGTGAAGCCGCCCGCCGGGGGGTCGTTCGTCGACCGCCGCGAGAACACGAACGTGCTGGTCGTCCAAGACTGAGGGAGACGGCCGCGAGCCGCGGGCTCAGCGTTCGGGGTGCGTCGCCGCGTCGAAGCCGCCGCGAACGAGCGGTTTGGCGACGTGTCGGCGGGCGCAGGGCGGCACCTCGTACCAGCCGAGTTCGAGGTCGCGGTCGACCGCCCGCTCGACTTTGCCGGGCGCGTCGGTCCCGCAGTCGCGACACCGGTAGCCCTGATTCCGCCCGGCGCTTTTCATCGTCCGCCCGCAGTCGGGGCAGACCGGCGTCGCGGGCTCCGTGCGCACGAGGTCGCGGACCGCGAACTTCTCCAGTTTGAGCGTCCCGTCTCCGACCTCGCCGCAGGCGGTGAGGGCGTCGCCGACGCGGAGCGCCCGCACCCGGTTCCGGAAGCGCTTCGTCGGTTCGAAGGCGGCGACGGAGACCGTCGAGTCGCCGGCTTCGAGGTCCAAAAAGACGTGGCCGCCGGCGCGCGTCTCCGGGTCGGAGGCGACGGTGCCGGCGACGCGGTAGGCGCGGCCGTCGCGGAGGTCCGAGACGGCGCCGTCGCGGAGGTGCGCGTCGGTCCCCTGATTCGTGAGGAACGTCGCCGAGCGGTCGACGGGCTCGGAGTCGATGGCGGCGGCGACCTCGCGGACGGTGTCGGCGTCGTCGCCGCGGATGCCGTGGAGAATCGGTCCCGGCGCGTTCGGCACGCAGACGGCCTCGCCCTCCTCGCGGTCCACGGTGTCCCACGCGTCGGGATACGCCGCGTCGGCCGCGTCGAAGACGGAGTCCAAATCGACCTCGCGGGGCGTCCCGCAGCGGTGGAACTCGCGGTAGGAGATGTGTTCGTAGGTCCACTCGTCGAAAGCGGCCCACGCGCCGACGGCCGCGAGCGCGCCGATGCGCCCCCGCCCGCCGTGCCAACCCTCGGTCAGAAACCCGGAGCGCTCCGCGAGGTCGACCGCGTCGTCGAGGTCGTGGAAGTCGCGGACGGCGTCGCGGGCGAAGTCGGCGACGGCGGTCGAAACCGTGTCGGGCGACCCCGGCGCGACGACGAGGCCCGGACTGGTTCGGTCGTCGTCGAGGACGGCCCAGCGGTCGAGCTCGTCGCGGGCGACGTCGAGCGCCGCGCCCGCGGGGAGGTCGGTGTGAAGCGCCAGCGCCGCGTTCCCGCGGGTCTTGTGTTCGACCGCGGGGTTCAAGCGGACGAGGAGTCGCCGCTCGACGGTCCCGCCGCGGGCCTCGACTGCCTCTGCGACGAGCGTCGCCAAGTACGTCGTACACATCCCGAGGGTGCGGGAGTCGGTGTCGTCGAGGCCGATGACGGTCATCGCCGGAGATTGCCGGAGGGCGCAGTAACGCCTTTCGGGTCGGTCGCGGCTATATAAATGCGGCATCGAGAAGGGATACACGTCGGCGAGGGCGGCGATACCGGGGAAAACGCTTTATGGGCCGAATCGCTTATTGCCCCCTATGTCCCGGTCAGCGCTGGTTGGTAATGTCGCCGCGATGCTCCAAGACGCGGGCTTCGTCGTGAGCGACCGCATCGCCATCCGGCCGAAGAGCTTCGACCTCGCCGCCCGGAGAGGTGAGGACCTGTTGCTCCTCAAGATACTGGGGAACATCGACGCGTTCGACGGCGTCACCGGCTCCGAGATGCGACGCCTCGGCTCGTACCTCGACGCCACGCCGTTGGTCGTCGGGCTTCGGACCCGAGACGAGGACCTCAAACCCGGAGTCGTCTACTTCCGTCACGGCGTGCCGGTGTTGAACCCCGACACCGCCATGGACCTGTTCGTCGAGGAGGTTCCCCCGCTCATCTACGCCGCCCCCGGCGGTCTGTACGTGAGCCTCGACGGCGACGTGCTCGCCGAAGAGCGGCAAGAACGCGGGTGGAGCCTCGGACAGCTCGCGACCGAGCTCGGCGTCTCGCGGCGCACCGTCTCGAAGTACGAAAACGGCATGAACGCGAGCATCGAAGTGGCGATTCACCTCGAAGAGCTGTTCGACCGGCCCTTCTCGAGCCCGGTCGACGTGCTCACGGGCGCGGAGGACGTGCGCGACGCCGAGCCGACTCCCGAAGACCCGGACGTGGACCCCGACGACGAACACGTTCTGTCGGTGTTGACGCGCGCCGGCTTCACCGTCCACCCGACCGCCCGCGCACCGTTCAAGGCCGTCAGCGAGGACGCCGGACGCAAGAAGGAGACGAACGTCCTCACGGGCCACTCGTCGTTCACCCGCAGCGCCGAAAAGCGCGCCCAAATCATGTCTTCGCTCGGCGAAATCACGCGGACGCGCTCGGTCTACTTCGTCGAGGAACAGCAGAAGCGCGAGTCGGTCGACGGAACCGGCATCGTCAGCTGCGAGGAACTCGCCGCCATCGACGACCCCGACGAGATTCGCGACCTGATTCGAGAGCGGACCCGCGACCCCGCAGAGAGCTAACCGCAGGGTCGCGGCACGCTCTCGTGCGGTTGCTACTATGGTTATCATCGTCGCCAGCGTAGCGGTTGCTATGTCGAACGTGCGAGGGCCGAACGGGAACGACGGCGTGAGTGAGGAATCGCGGGCCGCCGTCGAAACGCTCGCGGCCGCGGTGTGGCGCGAGGCCGCCTCGTGGCCGGCGGTCGAGCGGACGGCGCTTTTCGGCTGCCCGTCGTTTCGGGCGAACGGGACGCTCTTCGCCGTCGTCTCCGAGCAGGGGCTCTCGCTCACGTCGCTGTCGGCCGAGTCGCGGGCGGCGGTGGCGAAACGACACCGCGTCCTGCCGTTCGAGGCGAACGGTCGCATCGTCGGGTCGTGGGCGACCGTCGATATCGAGCCGAGCCGAATCACCGAACTCTCGGACGCGCTCCGCGCGAGCTACGAGACCGCGTGCGGTCGAAAACGAGAACAGTAAGCGGGAGCCCGGCGGCCGCCGCGAGAGGGGAGGGAGGGGGTTACGCCGCCGAGCCGTAGGTCTCTTCGAGGTAGTCGACGATATCGTCGCTCTCGGGCATCCCCTCGACGCCGTGTTCCTCGTCGACGAGGACGGGAACGCCGGTCTGGTCGCTTACCTCCTCGACTTCCGTGCGCTCGGCGTGGGCGCTGGGAACCATCCGCGACTCGTATTCGAGGTCGAGTTCGGCGAGCTTGTTCTTCACCTTCGCGCAGTACGGACAGCCCTGCAGTTCGTAGAGGACGAGTTGAGACATCGCTCGGAGGTATGGAGTCCGAGCGGAAAAACGCGGCGGTGGTGTGTGTCGCGGACGCATCGGAGAGAAACGCACGCCCGCGGGGGAACCGAGCGGTCGCGGGTCGGCGTCTCAGACCTGCGCTTGCAGCATGCCCGAGGTGCGGATGACGAAGTAGAGGAAGAACGCGACGGCGAGTCCCCACTGGCCGGCGCTGACCTCGTCGTACTCGCCGGCGGCGACCTTCACGAGCGGGTACGAGACGATGCCCGCCGCGATGCCGTATGCGATGGAGTACGTGAAGGGCATGACGAGGATGGTCATACCGGCGGGGATGGTGACGGTGATGTCGTCCCACGCGACGTCGACGACGTTGCGGAGCATCACGACGCCGATGACGACGAGCGCGATGTGGGAGGCGTACTGCGGAATGGCCGTCGCGAGCGGGACGATGGCGAGCGAGCCGAGGAACAGGAGGGCGACGACGAGCGCGGTGAGGCCCGTGCGGCCGCCCTCTTCGACGCCCGTGGCGGACTCGATGTAGGTCGTGACCGTCGAGGTGCCGAGCATCGCGCCCGCGGTGGTACCGACCGCGTCGGCCATGAGCGGCTTGTCGATGTCGGGGAGGTCGCCGTTCTCGTCGAGGAAGTCCCCGGCCTGGCCGACGCCGACGAGCGTGCCGGCGGTGTCGAAGAAGTCGACGAAGAAGAACGTGATGACGATGAGCGCGAAGCTGAACGCCTCGACGTTGCCGAAGCCGGAGATGAACGCGCCGGCCAGCGGCGTGATGTCGTAGGTGGCCGCCGAGGAACCGGCGACGAGACTGGCCTCAGACGAGACGACGCCCGAGACGGTGAGGCCCCAGCCGAGAAGCGACGTGCCGACGATGCCGATAATGATGGAACCGGGGACGTTCGCCGCGTAGAGCGCGAACGTGAAGAACAGGCCGACGATGGAGACGATGGCGACGGGGTTCGACGCGAGGTCACCCATCGTGATGAGCGTCGCGGTGTCGTCGACGACGATGCCCATCGCCTGCAACCCGATAATCGCTAAGAACAGCCCGATACCGGTTCCGACGGCCATCTTGACCGGTTCGGGGAACACCTTGATGATAGCTTCCCGCGCGCCGGCCGCGG
This sequence comes from Haloferax gibbonsii ATCC 33959, assembly GCF_000336775.1. Lineage (GTDB taxonomy): Archaea > Halobacteriota > Halobacteria > Halobacteriales > Haloferacaceae > Haloferax > Haloferax gibbonsii. The sequence goes on from NZ_AOLJ01000011.1 coordinate 578,984, forward strand.
TGAGCGCGATGAAGATGATGCCCTCGACGAAGACGGCCGCGAGCGCCGTCTGCCACGGGACGCCCAACGCACCGACGACGGTGAACGCGAAGAAGGCGTTCAGGCCGAGGCCCGGCGCTTGCGCGAAGGGTCGGTTGGCGTAGAACGCCATGACCGTGGTCGCGATTGCGGCCGCGAGGATGGTGACGACGGCGAGCATGGACTGGACCTCGCCCGGCGTGTACCCGGCGATGGCGATGCCGTCGACGCCCTCGATGTACGGTTGGTCTGTGAGAAGCGACGGGTTGACCACGACGATGTACGACATCGTGAGGAACGTCGTGATGCCCGCGAGAATCTCGGTCCTGACCGTGGACCCGTGTTTATGCACGTCGAAGTAGTTTGCGAGGGTTTCAGAGAGCCCCATGATGCACGACTAAGCATACCCACGATTGCACACATAAGCATTACCATCCTCCCGGGGAGAATTACCCACGAACGTGAGTTAAACGACCCATTCGACGTGTGAGAACGGCACAGAAGTGCCTATTTTCCCACCAGTTGTAAGTGAACTAACGAGTTTAGAGCCGTTTATCCGAGCGGCCGCGGGGGAGCCTCAGTCGAAACTGCTCAGCGCGCCGACCGGGGCGTCGGTGAGTTCGCGGGCGCGGTTCGTCCCCTCGTCGCCGACGGCGATGAGCGCGAAGACGCCGGCGATGTCGGCGTCGGCCTGCAGCGCGATGTCCAAGAGGAGTTCCTGCGTCTCGCCCGAGCGGATGAGGTCGTCGACGACGAGGACGCGCTCGCCGTCGTCGATGGCGCTGGCGGGGAGGTAGTAGGTGAGTTCGATGCCGGACGCGAGGCGCTGGCGCGACTCGATGAAGTCCTCGACGGCGGTCTCTTTCGACTTCTTCGCGTACGCGAGTCGCGCGCCGAAGTAGCTCGCCATCGCCGCGCCGAGAGTGATGCCGTCGGTCGCCGCGGTCAGAATCACGTCGGGGCGTTCGAGGTTCAGCGTGTTCGCCGCGACGGGCGCGACGAGGTCGAGGAACGACTGGTCGAAGACGACGCCGGAGTTGTCGACGTAGCCCTCGTCGTCGAATCGGACGCGGGCTTCGAGTTCGTCGGCGAGCGCGTCGCGGCCGACGCCCTCGACGACCTCCCGGGCGCGTTCGACCCCGGGCAGGACGTGCCCGTTGACGTAGCGGTTGAGGTCGCCGGCCGGCAGTCCCGTGAGTTCGGCCAGCTCGTCGTACGTCCGGGTCTCTTTGAGCATCCGGAGCACGGAGACAGCCTGCAACTGGAGTGCGGCCTTCTCTGCTCTGTTCATGCCTCCGCCTTCGTACTTGCACAAAAATGAATACTTCGATTGCCGATTCCGAGTGAATTAGTCACAAGCGTGTATTAGCGGTCGGCGTCAGCCAGCAGATCCTCGGCGGTGAGAAGCGACTCCAGTTCGATGTCGTGTTCGGCTAACAGCTCCGCTGCGCCCTCCTGTCGGTCCACGACGACGATGACGCGGTCGACGACCGCGCCGGCCTCGCGGAGCGCCTCCACGGCGTCGACGGCGCTCTGGCCGGTCGTCGCGATGTCTTCGAGGACGACGACTTCCTCGCCCTCGTCGAGCGCGCCCTCGATGCGCTTCGCGGTCCCGTACTCCTTCGCCTTCTTGCGGGCGATGACGTACGGCTTGTTCGTCTCGACCGCGGTCGCGGCCACGAGCGGGACCGCGCCGAGCGCGACGCCCGCCAGCTTGTCGTCGTCCGCGACGCGCTCCGCGAACGCCTCAGCGATGAGCTTCAGACACCGGGGGTCGGTCTCGAAGAGGTACTTGTCCACGTAGTAGCTCGACGTGCCGCCGTGGGAGAGTTCGAACTCGCCGAACTGGACCGCGTCGGCGGCTCGAAGCGCCTCGATGAGTGCTGCGTTCGCCATCTTGTTTCGAGAGGGTTCAGGGAGGCGCTTAAGCGGGACGGTTCGGGGGCGGTTCGGACCGGTCCGGAGGAAGTTCGGAGCGGTTCGAGGCGGTTCGCGATGCTCAGGGTGGTTCGGACGCGGCGACCCCCGCGACCGCGGAACTGTGGGCGACCCCTACTTTCCGGTCTTCTTCGTCACGCGGAAGTCGCGGGGCGGGTCGAGGATGCCCGCGACCGTCCCCATCGAGTGGACGACGGTGACGACCGGCGCGAGCGGGACCGCGAGCGCCCACGAGAACTTGTCGCGGCCGTAGTAGACCACGCCCCGGAGGTACCAGAACGCCGTGAGCGCGCCGAGCGCGAGCGACGCGAGCGCGAACAGGCCGCTGGCGACGAGGCCGACGCCGAGGACCGACAGGGGGACGGCGACGACCGTGACCACCGGCGAGAGCGCCCACGCGTAGTTGCGGACGCGAGTGAGAAGCTGATAGTGAGCGGGGAGCGCCGTCGCGGCGTCGAGGTTACCGGCGGCCCAGCGGCGGCGCTGTTGGAGAATCTCGGTGAGCGACGGCGGGGCCTCGTTGGCGCAGGTCGCCGTCGCGAGGTCGAACGTGAAGTCGTCGAGTTCCTGTGCGGCCGCCCAGACGAACGCGGTGTCCTCGACGAGCGTCTCGCGGTCCCACGTGACCGCCTCTTCGACCTCTCGGCGGACGGCGATACCGCCGCCCCACGCGAACAGCGGAATCGAGAGGCGCGCGAAGGCGCGCTGTTCTATCTGGACGCCCATCCGGTAGACGTCGGCGAGGTAGGAAAACAGCGAGTCGGTCCGACGCGGCCGCTCGCGCAGTTGGACCACGTCGGAGCCGGGAAGCCCGTCGAACGACTCCAGCAGGCTGTCCTCGTCCAGGTAGAGGACGTACTCGCGGTCGGTTTCGAGGTTCCGCCGCGCCCACTCGATTGCGCGGCCCTTCCGGACGGCGTCGCAGTCGAACTCGTCAGGGACGGCGTGGACCGCTGCGCCCGCGACGTCGATGTCGGTCTCGGCGACGACGTGGACCTCGTCGAACGACGCCGGGAGCGAGTCGACGGTCGATTGGACGACCGACTCGGCGTCGACGGTGAGGATGCGGACCTGAATCTCGTCGGGGCCGTACTCCGGGGCCGGGGGCTCGTAGCCCGCGCCGACGACGTAGGTGAGGACGACCCAGACGAGGGCCGTGAGGGTGAAAAGCGCCGTCGTTCCGACGACCAGCAGTTCGCCCGCGGCGGTCCAGTCGACCCCGCCGGGTGCGAGCCACGGCGCGGCCGTCCCGACGGCCGCGAGGACGGCCACGAGTCCACCGACGATGAGTGAGATTCGTTCTGTCTTCATCTGGCCGAGTCGCAACCGTCGGAGGGACTTGAACCGAGGCGTCCGTCCAGCGCAGTACGGGACGTTTGACCCGGATTATCCCGAGTTAATCGCGGTGTCTCGCGGTGATATCGGCTTCGTAACAGGAACGAGCGGGGACCGAAGGGGCGGCGGCGCGAGCGACCGCGGGACCGACCTCGTCGACTCGCGCGCGTCGGTTGGCGACCCGGCGCGCGGACGCTCGACCGCCTACCACGGCTCGTTTTTCAGCCCGAGCAGGTACGCGCCGACGTTGGTGACGACGTGGAGCACGGGCGTCATCACGAGCACGACCGCGAGCACGGGGAGGGTGAACGTCGCCGAGAACCAGCCGGGCGCGGCGACGAGCGCGAGGACGAGCGCGCCGACGACGAAGTCGAGCTGGTCGAGGCCGGGGAAGGCGGCACCGCGCTCGCGGCCCGACCGACGCTTGAGGAACGACGCGCCGATGTCGCCGAGCATCGCGCCGAGCGCGAGGCCGAACCCGGCGGCGAGCGGGAACGTCGGGAGCGAGACGCCGAGTGCGCCCGAGACCGCGGGCCCGACGGCGTTGAGGACGACGGCGAGGAGCGTCCCGGCCAGCGTCCCGGCGGCGGTGCCGCGCCACGTCTTTCCGTCTCCGAGGACGCGCCGGCCGCCCCACGTGCGCCCGCCGTCGATGGGGCGGCCACCGCCGGCGAGGACGGCGGCGTTGTTCGGCACGTACGCGGGCAGCATCGCCCAGAAGGCGGTGGCGACGAGAGAGACGACCATACCGACCCGTCGGCGGCGAAGAATGTAAGTTCCGACGGTTCGTCGCCGTTCGAAGCGCCGGGGTCGTTCGATTTCGCGTCCGAACCGATGATAACCCTCAATAGCTGAGGGTCGTAATCGTTCGTTATGATTCCGCCCATCGCGAGCAGGTTCGTCGCGGGAGAGTCCGCGGCGGGAGCGCTCGACCACGCCCGACGGATGAACGACGACGGCGTGGCGGTCATCCTCAACCTCCTCGGGGAGCACTACGGCGAACGCGGCCCCGCGGACGAGGACGCGGCGGCGTACGTCAGCCTCGTCGAGGACATCGCCTCGACCGGCATCGACGCCTGCGTGTCGGTCAAGCCCTCGCAAATCGGCCTCGACGCGGGCGACCGCGTGTTCGAGGAGAACTACCGGCGCATCGCCGAGGCGGCGGACGAACACGGCGTCTTCCTGTGGTGCGACATGGAGGACCACGAGACGACCGACGTGACCCTCGACGCCTTCGAGGAACTCGCCCGCGAGTTCGACGGCGGGATGGGGCTGTGCGTGCAGGCGAACCTCAAGCGCACCCCCGAGGACCTCGAACGCCTCGCCGACGTGCCGGGGAAAATCCGCCTCGTCAAGGGCGCGTACGACGAGCCGGCGGCGGTCGCCCACAAGCAGAAATCGGCGGTCAACGAGGCGTACAAGGAACTCCTCGCGTACCTGTTTCGGGAGTACGACGGCGGTATCGCGGTCGGCAGCCACGACCCCGAGATGATAGCCTACGCCCGGGACCTCGGCGCGGAGTACGACCGCGACTACGAGGTGCAGATGCTCATGGGCGTGCGCGAGGACGCCCAGCGCGAACTCGCCGCCGAGGGCGTCGAGGTGTGGCAGTACGCGCCCTACGGCGACAAGTGGTTCTCCTACTTCTACCGCCGGGTCCGCGAGCGCAAGGAAAACGCCCTGTTCGCGCTCCGGGCCGTCGTCGGCGTCTGAGAGGGCGGTGGGGTGCGGGTACGCCCCCGTCCCGCACTAGAAATCCCCTTATGCCCGCGGGTTCACGTACCCGATATCAATGTCCTCGTGGAGACGCGACTTCGCCAGCGGCCTCGTGGTCCTCGTTCCGCTCATCGTCATCCTGTACATCCTCGCACTCTTCTACAACGCCATCGTCAGGATACCCTACGTCGCGACGCTCCTCGAGTTCCCCGACCAGTACGCCTACCTCTCGGAGGTGTTCGGCTTCTTCGTCGCCATCGTCATCTTCCTGCTTTTGATTCTCTCGGTCGGCTACCTGATGCGGACGACGGCCGGTCGCCTGCTCGAATCCGGCCTCGACGGCGCCATGAACAAGGTCCCGCTCGTTCGCGTCGTCTACAACGCTTCTAAGCTCGCGGTCGAAACCGCTCTCACTGGTACCGAAGACCTCCAGAAGCCGGTCCGTCTCGAAACGTGGCCGGGCATCCGAATGACCGCGTTCAAGACCGGGAAGACGACCAAAGACGGCAAGGAGATCGTCTTCATGCCGACCGCGCCGAACATCACCACCGGGTTCGTGATGGAAGTCGACCCCGAAGACATCGAGGAGACCGGCGAGAAGGTCGAAGAGGCACTCACGCGCGTCCTCTCGGCCGGGTTCGCAGAACAGGACCACGTGGACGAGTTCAACATCGAAGTGACCGAGGAGTCCGGCGACGGGCGCGTCCCCAGCAACGAGTAAGGATTCGGCGGCGGCGGCCGTCGCTATCGGGACGCGGCGGTACAGTGACGTGAAAAGGGAGCTCGTTTTCGCGGGCGTCTACTGCTCGTCGACGTAGGTGAACCACTCTTCGTGGTCGTCGGTGCGGCGCTCCACGAGGTCGAAGAAGGCGGACTGCAGTTCCTCCGTGACCGGGCCGCGGGTGCCCTCGCCGATGACGACGTTGTCGACCTTGCGGATGGGGGTCACTTCGGCGGCGCTGCCGGTGAAGAACAGCTCGTCGGCCGTGTTGAGTTCGCCGCGGCTGATGGTCGCACTGTCGTCGACCTCGTAGCCGCGCTCGCGGGCGAGCGTGATGACGGTGTCGCGGGTGATGCCGTCGAGGATGCTCTGGGAGAGACCGGGGGTGTAAATCTTCCCGTCGCGGACCATGAAGATGTTCTCGCCGGGGCCCTCGGCGACGTTGCCCTCCTTGTTCAGGACGATGGCTTCGACGTAGCCGTTGCGGCGGGCTTCCTCGCCCGCGAGCATGGAGTTCACGTAGAGCCCGGTCGTCTTCGCGTTCGTCGGAATCTGGCTGGAGGCGTGCTTGCGCCACGACGAGACCATCACGTCGACGCCGTTTTCGAGCGCGTCCTCGCCGAGGTAGGTCCCCCACGGCCACGCCGCGATGGCGACCTCAGTCGGGTTGTCCTTGGGGCTGACGCCGAGCGAGTCGTAGCCGTAGAACGCGATGGGGCGGATGTATCCGCCGTCGAGGTCGTTGCGCCGGATGACCTCCAGGGTCGCCTCGGTGAGTTCCTCGCGCGTGTACGGAATCTCCATGTCGTAGGGCTTCGCGGACTGATAGAGCCGTTCGAGGTGCTCCTCCCAGCGGAAGATAGCCGGGCCGCGGTCGGTGTCGTAGGCGCGAACCCCCTCGAAGACGCCCGTCCCGTAGTGGAGACCGTGGGTGAGGACGTGCACCGTCGCGTCCTCCCAGTCCTTGTACTCTCCACTCTGCCAGATCGTCGAGACATCCATCTCGTCAAATCCCATGTAGTGGCCTTCGGCGGCCCCCCTCTAAAATCATGACGACCCGACCACCGCGTCCCCCGCGGTTTTGTCCGCGGGCCGCCATGACGGGGTATGAGCCTCGAATCCGTCGCGGTCACGGGCGGGACCGGAAACCTCGGGCCGACCGTCGTCGCCCACCTCCGCGCGAGCGGCTACACCGTCACGAATCTCTCGCGGCACAGCGAGTCGTCGCTCGCGGACCGCGACTACCGCGTGAGCGCGCTCGACCCGGGCGACCTCACCGCGGCGCTCAGCGACGTCGACGCCGACGCGGTCGTCCACCTCGGAACCATCTCGACGCCGACGAACGACCCCGGCCACCGCGTCTTCGAGAGCAACGTCCAGTCGACCTACGTCGTCCTCGAAGTCGCCGCCGCGCTCGGCATCGACCGCGTGGTCGCCGCCTCCAGCATGAGCGCCATCGGCGGGAGCTTCGAACCCGACCCCGCCCGCGTCGACTTCCTCCCGGTGGACGAGACCCACCGCGCGACGCCCTCGAACCCCTACGGCCTCGGGAAGTACGTCGCCGAGCAGACCGCCGCGGGGTTCGTCCGCCGCGACGACGCCCCCGAAACGGTCGCCAGCCTCCGGTTCCCGTGGATGCCGAGCGAAGAGGAGGCCCGCCGGACCTTCGCCGAGGCCGACCGCTCGCTGTCGGGACTGCGGGACGCCGGGCACTTCCACACCGCGCGCAACACGCTCTTTTCGTACCTCGGCAGAGAGGACGCCGCGCGACTCGTCCGTCGGGCGCTCGAAGCCGACTTCGCGGGCCACGAGGTGTTCTGGGCCGCGGCCGCCGACACCTCGACGACCGTCGAGTCGGCGAGGGTCGCCCGCGAGGTCTACCCCGGCGCGGAGGTGAGAACGACCCTTTCGGGCCACGAGGCGCTCGTCTCGACCGAGAAGGCGGAGCGGCTGCTCGGCTGGGAACCGACGTGGTCGTGGCGCGACGGGCGCGCGTGAGAAGGTAAACCGGGGCGGACCCCCCTCGACCGCTCAGACGAGTTCGTCGATGAGGCCGTCGCCGTCGACGAAGGCGAAGCCGTGTCGGTCGGCGTAGTCGCGGGCGGCGTCCTTCGAGAGGGCCGCGCCGGTCTCGTCGTCGAGCATCTCGCAGACGACGACCGCCGGCGGGATACCCGCCTCGTCGGCCATCGCGAGGCCGAGTTCGGTGTGGCCCTGCCGGTCAGAAAGCAGGTTCGGCGCGCCGCGGAGCAGGTGGACGTGTCCGGGCGCGCGGAACTCGCCGCCGAAGTCGTCGGCGTCGTAGTCGCCGGCGCGGGCGGCTTGGGCGACGGGCGCGAGTCGAGAGATGGTCATCGCGCGGTCGCGGTCGGTGATGCCCGTAAACGAGTCGCGGTGGTTCACGGTGAAGGAAAACGACGACCGAGAGTCGTAGGCGAGGTCGTGAGACGACGCGGCCGGGTGGTCGAGCACGTCGTCCATGAACGGGAGGCCGAGGGACTCTGACACGTCGTTCGGGAGAGCGACGCAGACGAGGCCGCCGGCGTCGTTGCGCATCCGGGCCACGTCGGCGGGGCCGACCGCGCCCGCGGGGTAGACGAGGTCGGTCTCTCCCTCGCGGTCGTCGAAGTCGTGGACGAGCACCGGTTCGCCGGCGCGGAAGGCGTCGAGAACGCGCGAGACGGCGTCGAAGTCGCCGGTCGACTCGGCGGTGCGGCTCATTCGTAATCCGCCTCCTCGACGCGGACCGTGACCTCGTCGTCGTCGTCGAGGTCGAGTTCGTCGCGGAGCTTATCGGGCGCGATTATCTCCAGTTGCGACTCGTCGTGGTGGGTTCGCTCGGGGACGATGATGTGGACCGGCTCGTAGGACTCGTCGCCGACCGCGACCGAGGCGGCGTAACACGTCGCCGGGCCGAAGGTGCGTTCGTCGTCTTCCCAACCGTCTATCGGGACCGCGTCGAGGGCGGTCATGCCGGCGCGAGCGCGGACCGCGTCGTCGTCGAGGCGGACGTTCAGCGTGCCGGGGAACGGCTCGTAGCCGAGCCGGTCTTTGAACTGCTCCATGTAGCCCGAAAGCGAGATGTAGTGGCGACCCTCGCCCATCCCGCCGGTGACCTCGCCGTCGAGGACGACAACCGAGGGCGTCTCGAAGATGCGTCGGTAGTCGGCGTACTCCTGTCTGAGCGCGGACTCGCCCGCGTCGGTGATGGTTATCCACTGGCCGTCGGCGACGACCTCGCGGTCGATGAAGTCGGCTTCTTCGAGGCGCTGGAGGCGACGAGAGGCCGTCTGGTTCGACACGTCGAGTCGGTTCGCGACGCCGGAACAGGAGAGCTTGACCGGGCCGGAGCGCCCGCCGTCGAGCGCGACGAGTTTGAGCGTGGCCAACTCGTCGTACCCGACCGCCGCGGCGACTGCCGATTCTGACATACCCTCGGCTTCGAACGCGCGCCCCATAAGCGTATCGTAAGTGGAATGCGTTCCAAAAATGAGATGGCTTGCGGGGAGAGAAGCGGCGGGGCGCGACCGCCGTGGATACGCGACAGTTCCAATCGCGGACGGGTAAGTCCGTCGGTCAGTCTATCGCGGCGAAAAGGGTGTTGTCCGGGGGCAACGCGGCCAAACCTCGCGATTCGGGGAACCGGTGCCGGCCGCTGTGGTCGGTGTGGGGGTGCGTTGAGACGCGGAAAGCGCCGTGGGTGTGTGGTGGGTAGTGCGGTGGGTGGTGTGGCGAGCGCGTGCTTCCGCGTGCGTCGGACCTGTCAAGGTCTGCGGCCGGGTGGCGACTTCAGAGGGAGGACGCTCTCCGCTCGGTGCTGACCTGTGAGATACCCGCGTTCGCCGAGCAACTGGGACACGCGTACACGTTGCCGTCCTGGTCGCCGAAGACTCGGACGAAGTTGTTCGACACGAACGCATCGCAGTGGTTGCATTGACTCATGGGTGGGGTGGTGAGAGCGGCGGGTCGCCGCCCGTGATTTGAATGTCGTCCGCTTACGATATACCACTATTACCTAACCAGTAAGGTATCGGAGCGAGCGGCGGTGAGACCACCCCGTCGACCGGGGAAGCGAGCGTCACCGTTCGATGCGGCGCGCGGTCGCTCGGACGGTTCGGAAAGGCCTTTAGCCGCCTATCGAGAATCCGCGTACATGTTCAGACAGTTCCGTGAGGAGGTCGAGACGGCGCTCTCTGCGGCGCTCTCGTCGCTCGACCTGCCCACCGACGACCTCGGGGTCGAGGAACCGCCGGAGGACGTACCCGCGACGCTCGCCTCCAGCGTCGCCTTCAGACTCGCCGGGGTCGTCGGCGCGCCGCCGCCGAAAATCGCCGTCGACATCGCAGACGAACTCTCCGTCGAGGGCTACGACTACCTCGCCGCGGTCGACACGCAGGGCCCGTACGTCAACTTCCACGTCTCCGACGCCTACTACGACGACACCCTCGAAGCCGCCGCGGCCGACGAGGAGTACGGTCGCCTGCCCGCGACCGGCGACAGCGTCGTCGTCGAGCACACGAGCGCGAACCCGACCGGTCCGGTCCACGTCGGTCGCACCCGCAACCCGGTCATCGGCGACGCCGTCGCCAACCTGCTCGACTTCGCCGGCAACGACGTCGACCGCCACTACTACGTGAACGACGCCGGCCGCCAGATGGCCGTCTTCACGTGGGCCTACGAGACGTTCGACGAAGCGGAACTCGACAGCGAACCCGCGCGCGAGCGCGTCGAGTACGACCTCGTCCGCTACTACCGCAAGGGCAACGCGTTCCTCGAAGAGGCCGACCCCGAGGAAGTCGAACAGGCCGAAGCGGAAATCACCGAGATACTCCAGGGCATCGAGGAGGGCGACGAGGAGACCTACGCCCGCGTCGAGACCGTGGTCGACCAGGTGCTCGGCGGCATGCGCGAGTGTCTCGAACGCCTCCCCGCGGAGTTCGACGAGTTCGTCAAGGAGACGCGGTTCATGTTCGACGGGAGCACCCGCGACCTCGCCGAGCGCCTCAAGGAGACCGACCACGCCGTCTACGAGGAAGACGCGTGGCAGCTCGAACTCGACGACTACGGCTTCGAGAAGAACCTCGTGTTCCTGCGGTCGGACGACACCTCGCTGTACACGACCCGTGACCTCGCCCACCACGAGTGGAAGTTCGACAACTACGACCGCGCCGTGACCGTCCTCGGCGAGGACCACAAGCTCCAGTCCGGACAGCTCCGCGCCGCGCTGGACATCCTCGGCAACGACGTGGACAAACTGGAGAACGTCATCTACTCGTGGGTCAACCTCCCCGGCGGCGAGACGATGTCCACCCGCAAGGGGACGGGCGTCATGCTCGACGACCTCCTCGACGAGGCCATCGACCGCGCCCGCGACGAGGTCGAGACCCGCCTCGAAGGCCGCACCCGCGACGACGACCTCGGCGAGGCCGACATCGACCGCATCGCCCGGCAGGTCGGCATCGGCGCGGTCCGCTACGACATCGTCTCCAAACAGCCCACGAAGACCATCACCTTCGAGTGGGACCAGGCGCTCAACTTCGAGGCGCAGTCCGCGCCGTACATCCAGTACGTCCACGCGCGCTGTTGCGGCATCGCCGACGAGGCGGCCGCCGCCGGCCTCGACGCGAGCGAGGTCGACCCGACCGTGCTGACGACCGACGCCGAGCGCGACCTGCTGGCGACCATCGCGCGGTTCCCCGCCGTCGTCGAGGCCGCGGCCGACGACCTCGAACCCCACACCGTGGCGACGTTCGCCCGCGAGCTCGCCGAGGTGTTCAACACCTTCTACCGCGAGTGCCCCGTGCTCGACGCCGACGAGGAGGTCGGCGCGGCCCGCCTCGCGCTCGTGGAGGCCTCGCGGAACGCGGTGGCGAACGCACTCGCTATCGTGGGCGTGGAAGCGCCCGAGTCGATGTGACCGCGGGCTGAGCGAGTTCTTCGGAGACGGCTTTTTTCCGGCGGTTCAGAAGAAAATCGGGAGCGCCGCGGCCCCGGCGATGAGCGACCCGCCGACCGAGAAGACGACGGCGGCACCGCTGCCGAGCGCGAGGACGAGAAACAGGACTATCCACCAGAAGGGAACGGACTCAGAGTCTGCCATAGAGGGCTTTCCGCAGACGCGAGTAAAAGGCCTTCCCGTTTAGCCGAGGAAACGACTGAAGAATCCCTTTTTCTTCTCGTCGCGCTCGTCGTCGTCGAACGACTCGACCTCCTCGACGAGCGAAGTGGTGTAGACGCCCTCCTCGTCGCCGCCGGCTTCGGGCGATTCGTCGGCGTCGGCGTCCGCATCAGCCTCAGCGTCGGTAGTACTCGGCTCGGCCTCGGCGACGAGGGGTTCGTCCGCGCCGTGCGCGTCCGTCTCCTCGGCGGCGGGGTCGAAGTCCGCAGGGACGGACTCCGCGGATTCGGAACCCTCAGATTCGGAACCCGCAGTCACCGGGTCAGCATCGTCCGCCGGCGTCTCGGAAGCCTCGGCGGGGTCGTCGGACGGTGAACTTGGCGACAGGTCGCCGACCGACTCTTCTTCGACCGCCCCTTCGGCGAGCGGGTCCGCGCCCGTCGCACCGGCGTCGGCGTCGACATCCAGGGCGGCCTCGTCGTCGGCGTCACCGAGGGCCTCGTCGTCGGCGGTCGAGGTGCCGCGAGTGACCGCTTCGAGGTCCGCCGCCAGCGGGTCGCTCTCCGGTTCCTCGTCGCCGACCGATTCGGGGGCGGCGACCATCGAGTCGTCGGACGCGTCGGCGGCCAGCGGGTCGGCCGGCGCGTCGTCATCACCGGCTTCGACGGCGGCCGCACCAGCGTCTGGGGCTTCGACGACACCGTCGGGTTCGGCGGAGTCGTCACCATCCATCGGGTCGGCGACTGCGTCCGCTTCGACCGCGTCCTCGGCGGGGTCCGCGTCGGGTTCGGTGGAGTCGTCCGACGCCTCGACGGAGCCACCGGAGAACGGAATCGACGCCGCGAGGTCGTCATCCGGTTCGGGGTCGGCGTCAGTGTCCTCGACCGCCGGGTCCGGGTCCGTGTCAGTGGTCTCGGCTTCGACTTCGGGTTCCGGGTTCGGCTCGGGGTCCGCTTCGGGGTCCGCGTCGACCTGAACGACCGACGTGTGCTCACTCGCCTCCGGCGTGTCCGCTTCGTCGTCGACTCGGCCGTCGTCGCTGGCCGCGTCGGAAGCGGGTTCCGCGGTGGCCGCCGGTTCGGGTTCCGTGTCCGACTCGTCCGCCGCGACCTCGGAGTCGGCCGAGTCGACCGCGTCGTCCGGAATCGGCACCGGCTTGCCGGTGAGCGCTTCGGCGAGGGCGCGGTAGCCCGCGGCCGCGATGCTGTCGGGCGAGCGGGCGACGACCGGAACCTGCGTGCTGAGCGCCTCGCGGATGGCCGGGTCCTCGGGGACGACGGCGATGACGCCGGCGTCGAGGAGCGAGGCGACCACGTCGGCGTTCGGGTTCGACTGGTTGACGCGCGTGAGGACGACGCCGACCACGTCGGCGCCGATGCGCTCTGCGAGCTGTCGGGTCTTCTCGGTGTCCCCGAGCGACTCGCGCTCCGTCGTGGAGACCAAGACGACCTCGTCGGCGAGCTTCAACGGGACGAAGGTGTCGTCGCTCAGCCCCGCGCCGGTGTCGATGATGACGATATCGTAGCTCGCTTCGAGCGCCGAGACGACCGGTTCGAGCTCCTTCGCGTTCGCCGTCGCGAACGCTTCGAGGGCGTTCGAGCCGGGGAGCACCGAGAGTCCCGCCGGTCCCTCGTAGACGGCCGCCTCGACCGCCGCCTCGCCTGTCAATACGTCGTGAAGCGTCGCCCCGTCCGGGTCGACGCCGAGCGCGCCGGCGAGGTTCGGCATCCCGAGGTCACCGTCGACGACGACGACGTCGTGACCGGCCATCGCGAGCGTCGTCCCGAGGTTGGCCGTGGTCGTCGTCTTTCCAACCCCGCCTTTCGCGCTGGCAACTGCGTACACCCGGGCCATAATTCCAACGTCGAAGTCCACCCATGACAGCCACATAAATGTTCTCCGACCGCGCTGGTCTCCACAATCAGTTCGTAGGGCCGCTCATGCGGCGAGATACCGCGGGACGTGCCCAGTCAAAGGTTACTTAGCCGCTGGAGGGACTAGGTGGAGTGATGAGTAGCGACGCCGAGGAGGCGAGCGAGGACCGCCGAAAGTACGAATTCAAGAAGGTCATCGAGGACCTGCGAGAGTACGAAGGGTCAGGAACGCAGCTCGTCACCATCTACATCCCCGAAGACAAGCAGATTTCCGACGTGGTCGAACACGTCATCACGGAGCACAGCGAAGCGTCTAACATCAAATCGAAGCAGACGCGAACGAACGTCCAAGACGCCCTGACGAGCATCAAGGACCGACTCCGGTACTACGACACCTTCCCACCGGACCGCGGTATCGTCATGTTCTCCGGAGCGGTCAACTCCGGCGGCGGCCAGACGGACATGGTCACGAAGGTGCTGGAGAGCCCGCCGGAGCCGATTCAGTCGTTCCGGTACCACTGCGACTCGAACTTCCTCACCGGACCGCTCGAGGACATGCTCATGGACAAGGGCCTGTTCGGGCTCATCGTCCTCGACCGCCGCGAGGCCAACGTCGGCTGGCTCAAGGGCAAGCGCGTCGAGCCGGTCAAGAGCGCCTCGTCGCTCGTCCCCGGTAAGCAGCGCAAAGGTGGTCAGTCCGCCCAGCGTTTCGCCCGCCTCCGCCTCGAAGCCATCGACAACTTCTATCAGGAGGTCGCCGGGATGGCCAACGACCTGTTCGTCCCCAAGCGACACGAGATGGACGGCATCCTCGTGGGCGGTCCCTCGCCGACGAAAGACGAGTTCCTCGACGGCGACTACCTCCACCACGAACTGCAGGACCTCGTCGTCGGGAAGTTCGACGTGGCCTACACCGACGAGTCCGGACTGTACGACCTCGTCGACGCCGGCCAGGACGCGCTGGCCGACCAAGAGGTCATCAAGGACAAAAAGCAGATGGAGGAGTTCTTCGAGAAGCTCCACCGCGGCAACGAGTCCACCTACGGATTCGAGGCGACCCGGAAGAACCTCGTGATGGGGTCGGTCGACCGCCTCCTCATCTCCGAGGACCTGCGGAAGGACATCGCCATCTACGACTGCGACGGCCAAGAGGAGTACGAACTCGTCGACCACCGTCACAACACGCCGACCCACGAGTGCGAAGGCGGCTCGGAGGCCGAACTGAAAGAGCGCGAGGACGTCATCGAGTGGCTCATGGACCTCGCCGACCAGCGCGGCACCGAGACGAAGTTCATCAGCACGGACTTCGAGAAAGGCGAACAGCTCTACGACGCGTTCGGCGGTATCGCCGGCATCCTCCGGTACTCCACCGGCGTCTAAACGACTCCTCCTCGGCGTCTTCGCGCGCCACGGTGTCAGACAGCACGGAGCGGCGGCGCTCAGAGGAACGCGTCCAACTGCGCCTGCCGACGGGCGACGTCGAAGTGAGGGTCGGCCGCCTCCCGCTGGAGTCGGTCGAGCGTGAGATGCACGTCGATGCCGGACCGTTCGGCGAACTCGACGCAGTCGACGATGCCGGCGCGGTTGAGCGCCAGCGAGTCGAGCATGCCGACGAGGAGCGCGACCGAAGCGCCCGCGTCGCCCTCGGGAAGCACGTCCGCGAGCGGGCGCGAGTCGCCGTCGGTCGGCGCCGTCTCCGCCGGGTGAAGTCGGAGGCAGCCGGCACACAAGCCGACGGTCAGCGCCGCCTCGGGCGCGTGAGACTCGAGCGGTTCGGGCACTGCGAAGACGGCGAGTTCACCGTCGCAGTCGGGACAGGACATGGAAGTCTCTACGCGCCGAGACGGTGAAAAACGGTCGGAGACCCGACCGAGAGAGAACTAGAGAGAGAACGGTCGCGCGGGGTCGGCCTCAGTCGGCCGTCGCCGCTTCCGCTTCGGCGGCGGCTTCCTCGGCGGCGCGTTCTTCCTTCTCTTCTTCTTCCTTCTTCGCCTTGATCTTCTTCAGGCGGAAGATCTCCTCGCGTTCCTGTTCTTCGAGCTTCTGCTCGATGTACTCCTGGTTCTCGTAGAGCTCCGGCAGGAGTTTGAACTCGAGCGCGTTGACGCGGCGCTTCGTCGTCTCGATTTCCTCGAGCATCTTCTTCATCGCCGTCTCGACCTCCGCGGCGAGGATGATGGATTCGAGGAGCTCCTCGTAGGCGTCGGCGGCCTCGTCGATGCGGGCCGAAGAGCCGAGCAGCCCGTAGCCGCGCTGGTCGAGGGTCTTTTTCACGCGCGAGGACTCGATCTGCGGGACGACGACGCCCATGATGTTCTTGGACTGCGTCGTGATTTCCGGGTACTCCTTCAGCGCGGCGGCCGCGCCGCGGACGGCCACGTCGCCCTCCATGGCGCGGGCCATGTTGATTTTGTTCTGCGCGCGCTCGTAGTCCTGGTTGAGATTGGCCCGCACGTCCTGGGCCTGGTCGAGGATATCCATGAACTCCATGATGAGCCCGTCACGCTTCTGTTCGAGCGTGTCGTGGCCCCGCTCGGAGAGTTCGATGCGATCTTCGATCGCCATCAAGTTCTTGCGGGTCGGCTTGACGTCTTCGGCCATCGTTGGCGGGGGTTGTTCGCCTGGGGTGTTAATCTTTTACTGTCTGGCCGGCCGGACCGCCCGAAATCCGTCGTGACGGAGTGGTGTCACGTCTGTTGGTCGACGACCGCGATTCAGTTCGCGGGTCGCCACGGTGCTGATGTCGACGTACCGAGAGTGGTAGACATCGAGCGGCTATCGAAAAACGAAGAGACCCGTTAGTATGGCTCCCCGTCGAAGAATCGAGAGATGAGTTTTCGCTCCGCCGCGTGCAGGTGCTGGTGAAACGTCGCCCGCGAGACACCCATCGTCTCCGCGAGTTCGTCGCCGGTGACGGCGTGCGGCCACTCGAAATACCCGCCGAGATAGGCGAGTTGGAGGGCCGACTGCTGGCGGTCGGTCAGGTCGTCGTTGACGCTCGCGACGAACTCGCGGCGCGCCTCCGGCGGTTCGGAGCGGTTCGTCACGGAGCGGAGTTCGGCGTTCGCCGCGACCGACTTGAAGTCGTCGAGGAGCGCCCGCCCCGCCACGCGGTCGGGGACGACGACCGTGAGTCGACAGCCGAGGCGGTCTACTTCGAGGTCGACGAGTCGCCCGCCCGCGTCGGCGACGAGGTGGACGAGCGACCCGTCGGCGAAGGTGAGTTCGTAGAGTTCGGCGTCGTCACCGCGGGGGAGGACGTCGACGCTCCGAAGACCGTCGAGCGCGGTGTCGGCCTCGTCGAACTCCGTCGCGGGGTCCGTCGAGACGAACAGACTCACGGTCCCGTCGTCGTGCTGGGCCGAGCCGCGGTACGAGAGTTCGCAGTCCCCCGCGGCGGCGAGTCGGACCAGCGGCTGCGTCTCGTCGCGCACCTCGATTTCGAGTTCGAGCCGCTCGTCGGACAGCAGGGACCGCCGGCTCTCGAACGCGTCGATGGCCGCGCCGACCGCCCGACCGAGCGTCCCGAAGACCACCCGAACCTGGTCGTCGAGTTCCGCGGCGTCGGTGTAGACGGTCAACACGCCGTAGAGCGTCCCGCGGTGGGCCAGCGGAACCGCGATGACCGAGTCGAACGGGACGAGCGCCTCCCCGGAGACGCTCCCGTCACCGACGGTCGCCGACTGGACGGTCCGCGTCTCCGCGGCGCGAGCGGTGGGGTCGTCGGGGTCGGACCGGTCGATTTCGAGGCCGTCGAGGAATTCGGTGTCGGTTCCGGCCCGCTCGTTCGGGACGATGACCGCCGGTGCGAGGTCGCAGTGACCGACCCACGCGCAGGTGAACGACCCGGCGGCGGTGACTCGGTCGCAGACGGCGGCTTCGAGTTCCTGTCTGCTCTCCGCGCGGACGAGCGCGCTCGTCACGTCCGCCAACAAGCCCTCGATGTGCTCGACGAGCGTCTGGAGACGCTCGCGCTCTTCGTCGACTCTCTCGGCGTACCGCTCGGCGGCCGCCTCCGCGCGCACGCGCTCCGTGATGTCGGTCTGGAAGCCGACGTAGTGTGTCACCTCGCCGTCCGGCCCGCTCAACGGCGCGACGTCGACCCGGTTCCAGAACGTCTCGCCGTTCTCGCGGTAGTTCAGCAGTTCGACCGACGCCGACTCTTCGGCCTCGATGGCGCGGCGGAGTTCGGCAACGCGCTCGGGGTCGGTGTTCGGGCCCTGAAGGTATCGGCAGTTCCGCCCCAGCGCCGCGTCGGCCGAGTAGCCGGTCATCGCCTCGAACGCCTCGTTGACGTAGACGAGCGGTCGGTCGGGAAGCGAGCAGTCGGCGACGGTGATGCCGACCGGTGCCTCGTCTATCGCCTGTTCCTTCAGATCCTCGGTTATCTTGCTCGCGGCCGTCGCGCCGCGGCGACGCCACGCGACGACGCTTTCGACTCGTTCGGGAAGCCGCTCGAAGAGGTTCGAGTCGACGACCGGCACCACGTCGGCCGCGCCGGCGTCGCGGGCGGCCGCCGCCGAGAGGTCGCCGTCGGTCGGGACGACGACGACCAGCGGGACCGCGAGCGCGCCGTGGACCGCTTCGACGTCCGCGAGTCGGTCGGTCGCAAGCACGACGCAGTCGACCCGGTCGTCCTCGGCGCGCCGGGCCACCGCATCGACGGACGCGGCGAACGACACCGAAAGCGGCGAGAGCGCGTCGAAGAGTCGCTCCCGGTCGACGGCGGGACCGACGACCGCGAGGACGTGCGCGCGAGACGAAGTGGCGTCCATACGGGGGTGTGGTCGCCGAGCCATAAGGAAGTTCTCGCGGACGGTGGACGGCGGACGGCGGACGGCGCGCGGCCGCACGGCTCGGGGCGCGAATAGAAGAGGAGAATCGAACCGAGGGACGAACGCGGCGTTCGTCGCGGTCTAGGCTTCCGCTTCGACCGACTCGGCGTCTTCGTGGTAGTAGTCCTCGATGAGCTCTTCGTCGATACGGTTGAGCTCGGACTTCGGGAGCATCGACAGGAGGTCCCAGCCGATGTCGAGGGTGTCCTCGATGGACCGGTCCGTGTCGAAGCCCTGGTTGACGAACTCGGCTTCGAAGCGCTCGGCGAAGTCGAGGTACTTGTTGTCGCGCTCGGACAGCGCCTCGCGACCGACGATGTTCACGAGGTCGCGCAGGTCTTCACCCTCCGCGTACGCCGCGTACATCTGGTCGGACACGTCGGCGTGGTCCTCGCGGGTGAGGCCCTCACCGATACCGTCGTCCATGAGACGCGACAGGGACGGAAGCGGGTTGATCGGCGGGCGGATGCCCTGCGAGTTGAGGTCGCGGTCGATGTAGATCTGACCTTCCGTGATGTAGCCGGTCAGGTCCGGAATCGGGTGCGTGTCGTCGTCACCCGGCATCGTGAGGATGGGAATCTGCGTGACGGACCCGTCGCGACCCTGGATGCGACCTGCACGCTCGTAGAGCTGTGCGAGGTCGGTGTACATGTAACCGGGGTAACCACGGCGACCGGGGACCTCTTCGCGAGCTGCACCGATCTCGCGGAGCGCCTCGCAGTAGTTGGTCATGTCGGTCAGGATGACGAGGACGTGGTAGTCCTTGTCGAACGCGAGGTACTCGGCGGTGGTGAGGGCGAGACGCGGCGTGACCGTCCGCTCGACTGCGGGGTCGTCCGCGAGGTTCGTGAAGACGACGGAGCGCTCGAGTGCGCCCGTGCGCTCGAAGTCCTCCATGAACTCGTTCGCCTCTTCCTGCGTGATACCCATCGCGCCGAAGACGACTGCGAACTCGGACTCCTCGCCGCTGTCTTCGTCCTCGGGCACCGTCGCCTGACGGGCG
Source organism: Haloferax gibbonsii ATCC 33959 (assembly GCF_000336775.1). GTDB lineage: Archaea > Halobacteriota > Halobacteria > Halobacteriales > Haloferacaceae > Haloferax > Haloferax gibbonsii. Next base: position 598,542 of record NZ_AOLJ01000011.1, read on the forward strand.
ATCTGGAGCGCGAGGTTGTTGTGGGGAAGCCCCGACGCGGAGAAGATTGGGAGCTTCTGGCCGCGGACGAGGGTGTTCATGCCGTCGATGGCGGAGACGCCGGTCTGGATGAACTCCTCGGGGTACTCGCGGGAGTAGGGGTTGATTGCCGCGCCGACGATGTCCCGACGCTCGTCGGGGACGATTTCGGGGCCGCCGTCGATGGGCTGGCCGGACCCGTCGAGCACGCGGCCGAGGAGGTCCTCGGTCACGGGCATCTTGAGGGTCTCGCCGAGGAACCTGACGGACGCGTTCCTGTCGATACCGGTCGTGCCTTCGAACACCTGAATCGCGACGAGGCCCTCGGAGGATTCGAGAACCTGTCCGCGCTTGGTTTCGCCTTGGGGCGTCTCGATTTCGACGATTTCGTCGTAACCGATCGGCTCGTCGACCTCGGCGAACACCAGCGGGCCGCTGATTTCGGTGATAGTCTGGTATTCCTTCATGGTCTCAGTACAGCTCGCGGAGCTGCTCGGTGATCTCTGCTTTGAGGTCCTCGATGTACGCCTCCCAGTCTTCCTGCACACCGATGCGGTTCAGACGGGGAGCCGCCTCGATGGCCTGAATCTCTTCGACGGGGACGCCGGCTTCGAGCGCCTTGAACGCCTCGTCGTTGAACGCGTGGATGGCGGTGAGGATACCGTACGTCTTCTCGGGGGAGCAGTACGTGTCCGTCGGGTGGAACGCGTTCTGCTGGAGGTACGCCTCGCGGAGGTAGCGAGCGATTTCGAGGGTCAGCTGCTGGTCCTCCGGCAGGGCGTCCTTACCGACGAGCTGAACGATTTCCTGCAGTTCGTTCTCCTCGTCGAGCACGTCGACGGCCCACTGGCGCTCTTCGGCCCAGTCGTCCTCGACGTTCTCGACGAACCACGGGTCGAGCTGCTCTTGGTAGAGCGAGTACGACTCGTTCCAGTTGATCGCCGGGAAGTGACGGCGCTCTGCGAGGTCCGCGTCGAGCGCCCAGAACGTCTTCACGATACGCAGGGTGTTCTGCGTGACCGGCTCGGAGAAGTCGCCGCCCGGCGGCGAAACCGCGCCGATGACGGAGACGGAACCTTCCTCGCCGTTGACGGTCGTGAAGTAGCCGGCGCGCTCGTAGAACTCGGAGAGACGCGCGGCGAGGTACGCGGGGTACCCCTCTTCGCCGGGCATCTCTTCGAGACGCGAGGAAATCTCGCGCATGGCCTCGGCCCACCGGGAGGTGGAGTCGGCCATCAGCGCGACGTCGTATCCCATGTCGCGGTAGTACTCCGCGATGGTGATGCCGGTGTAGATACAGGACTCGCGGGCCGCCACGGGCATGTTGGACGTGTTCGCGATGAGGCACGTCCGAGCCATGAGCGGGTTGCCGGTCTTCGGGTCGTCGAGTTCCGGGAAGTCCTCGATAACCTCGGTCATCTCGTTACCGCGCTCGCCACAGCCGACGTAGACGACGATGTCCGCGTCGGCCCACTTGGCGAGCTGGTGCTGGGTGACCGTCTTCCCGGACCCGAACGGACCCGGAATCGCGGCCGTTCCGCCCTTCGCGATGGGGAACAGACCGTCGAGGATGCGCTGCCCCGAGACGAGCGGTTCGCGCGGGGTCTTCTTCTCCGCGGCGGGACGCGCCTGACGCACCGGCCACTCCTGGTGCATCGTGATCTCCTCGCCGTTGTCGAGTTCGACGACCGTCTCGGTGACGGAGAACTCGCCTTCCTCGACGGCGACGACCTCGCCGCCCTCGAAGTCCGGCGGGACCATGACCTTGTGTTCGATGGTCACGGTCTCGGGGACCGTTCCCACGACGTCGCCGGAGGCGACCTCGTCGCCCTCGGAGACGGTGGGTTCGAACTCCCACTTCTTTTCGAGGTCGATACCCGGCGCGTCGACACCGCGGTCGAGGAACGCCGAGTTCATCTTCTCCTCCAGCACGTCCAGGGGGCGCTGCACGCCGTCGTAGATGGCGTCCATCATCCCCGGACCGAGGTCGACGGTCAGCGGTTCGCCCGTACTCTCGACGGGTTCGCCGGGACCGACACCGGAGGTCTCTTCGTACACCTGAATAGTCGTGAGGTCGCCCTCGATTTCGATGACCTCGCCCATTAGGCCTTCGTCGCCGACGTAGACGACGTCGTTCATGCGGGCGTCGAGGCCACGGGCGGTCACGACCGGACCACTCACGCTTGCGATGACTCCGTCCTCGCGAACGGAATCTTGTGTTGCCTGACTCATGTTTGGTTATTCGTCCATCAGATCGATACCGATTGCTCTCTTGATCTGGTCACGGAGGCCGCTCGCGCCGCCGGAACCGCCGAGCGTCACGAGCGTCGGCTCGATGCTGCGCTCGACCGACTGCCGGGCGTTGCGCGAGAGGTGGTCGAGGTCGTCTTCGTGCATCACGATGATGCCGACGTCCTCGTCCTCCAGCGTTCGCGTCACGGCTTCGTCGAGTTCGTCGTCCTTCGCTTCGTCCGGGACGTTCTCGAACTTGCGGACGCCCGCAAGCCGAAAGCCCGTGGTGAAGTCCGGACTGCCGATAACTGCGATTTCCTGGCTCATAGGATGACCAGCTCCTCTTCTATTGCATCGGGGTCCAGCCCGGCCTCGCGGCCGCGGGCGATGGCCCGGATGTTGTCGACCTCGCGCTCCTTGGCGAGGATGTACGAGACGATTGGCGTGACGGAAAGCGGGAACACGTAACCGAGCGTGTCCGCGTACTCCAAGAGCGCCGCGTCGAGGGCGCGCTCGAAGCCGATGAGGCTGTCGGCCTCTTCGAGGTCCGAAAGGGCCGTCGAGAGGCGGTCGCCGTACCGGCTGTCACGAATCTTCGACACCAGCTCGTCCGGGCTGGTCGCCAGCGACGCGAGCTCCGACGCGCGGAACAGCGTGCCGCCCTCGATGAAGTAGTCGACGGGGTCGAGGTCGGCACCGCTGCGAGCGATGCGGAGCGCGTTGCGAGCGTTTCGGAAGTCGATTTCGGCTTCGAGGAACTCGCGGTACTGCTTTGCCTCTTCGCCGACGACCAGACCCTCGAGCAGCTGCTCGTAGAAGGCGCGGTCGACCGCGTTCTCCAGGGGGACGAGGACGCCGACTTCCTCGTACTCCTCGTAGGCGGCCGCGAGGCCGTCGCCGAAGATGGTACCGGAGAGGATGTTGACGACCTCCTCCATCTCGCCTGCGTCGAGCAGCCGCGAGAAGAGCCGGTCGTCGAACTCGCCGGCGCGGATGAGATCGGATTCGACCTCCTCGCGAGATGCGCCGGAGTAAATGCCGCGGATAATCGTCTTCACGTTCCACGCGTCGAACTTCCGGAGGTACCGCGCGATGAGGTCGTAGAGGCGGCCGTCTGCCCAGTCGAGGATATCGTTGAACTGCTTCGCCAGATTCTGGTTCAGCGCGTACTCGATGAGGTCGACGCCGGAAAAACGGCTGCCGAGCGCGTTGACCTCGGTTTCGTACTCCGATTCCTCCATGAACCGAGCGATTTCGGCCGGTCCCATGCGGACCAGTTTGCGGTACTCCTCGTCGCCGAACAGGGCACTACGTCGCGCTCGAACGCGAGCGATGACGTATTCGGGATTCGAGCCGCCTGTAGTGCTCATTGGTCGTCGAACAGTCGCGCACTCACTTCCTTCAGATTGTCCTCCCAGACTGTGTCGAGGACCGAGTCGAAGGTGTTGTTCACCCGGACGCGCGAGTTCGAGCCCTCGACCACGACGCCACCGAGGCAGTCGCGCTCGCCGGCGAACTCGTAGCCGTCGTAGTCTTCGAGGATGCTCGAAAGCAGGTCCTCGTCGTCGGCACGGCCGTAGACGGAGACTTCGTCTTCGTCTTCGAACTCGACCGACGCCGCGTCGAGCAGCGAGCGGGTGAGCTCTTCGCGACGGTCGCCTTCCAGCTCGGCGAGCTCGCTTTCGACCTGCTCGCGGACGCGCTGGAGCACGTCACGACGGGCGCTGAGTCGAGCCTGCTTGGCTTCGAGTTTCGCGCTGGAGAGCGCCTGTTCGCGCTCCCGTTCGAGTTGTTGCTCGACGTCCGCCTTCCGCGATTCGAGGAGTTCTTCGGCGTCGGCCTCGGCCTCGGCGACGATTTCGTCCGCCTGATCCTGGCCGTCCTGCCTGATGTCCTCTGCGCGTGCGCGGGCTTCGTCTCGGATGTCCTCAACGACGTTGTCCAAACTCATAATGGGAAAGAGAGGGGGTGCTTAGGCCGCGAAGACAACGACCAGTGCGAGGATAACGAGGGTCTCGGGGAGAACCGTAAGGACCAGCCCGTTAACGAAGAGGTCCTCGTCTTCCGCGATGGCGCCCATCGCAGCGGAACCGATGCCACGCTCCGCATAGCCTGCGGCGAAGGCGGCGATACCGACGGAGAGGGCCGCCGCAGCGTCGGCGGTGATAGCGGGCGAGGAAGCGGTTTCATTCTGCAGTGCAGTCATGAGGGGTTCAATTGCTTCAATCATTGTGTGTTCCTGAGTACCGGATTGTCGTCTCCGAACGTCTGCATGTGGCGTCAGCCGTATCATAAAGGTTCCCAAAACGTCTGGACGGTCTGTCTACGACGGCGGAATCGTCGTCATTGCAAAAGCGGCCGCTCCGAGCGAACGAAGTCAAAGAAGAATCGCCGGAGAGGGTTAGTCTTCGGTCGTGAACTCGCGGTCGTACCCGAACGGGTTGTACTCGCGGCCGCCGCCCTCGAAGAACTTGTTGAAGAACTCGACGTACTCGAGACGCACGGCCTGTAGGCCGGCGCTCGTGACGCCGAGCGCGAGGACGACCAGGTGACCGACGACGAGGACGAGCAGTCCGCCCACGACGCCCGCGGCACCCGTGTGGAAGATGCCGCCGAACAGGACCTCGGTCACTTCGTAGCCGTGGTAACTCAGCGTTTCACCCGCGCCGAGTGCCGCCACCGCGGCGGAGTCGGGCATCCCGCCGAGCCCGAAGTGCCAGCCGCCGTGGTCGTCGACGTACACGCCGAAGACGAGCAGGTTGACGGCGAACGCCATCGACGCCTTCGCGATGAGGACCGCGCCGAGACGCGTGTACGACAGGACGTTCGAAAGCGGGGCGGCGAACTCGACGAGTTCGGCCAGTTCGGCCATCCCGAGGAGCACCGCGCCGAGGATGTACATCCCGAAGCCGGCCCAGCCGACGATGAACGAGAAGCCGGAGAAGCCGAGCGGGATGAGCCCGTCAGCCGCGAACGTGGTGAACAGGAACTCCGGCGGCACGCCACCGAGCGCGTCGCTGAAGATCCAGATCCACAGGCCGTTCAGCATGAGGATCCACGAACCGCTTTCGAGGACTGCGTCCTTCGCGCCGTGGAGTTCGTAGTTCTCGAAGAAGTCGAGGATGTACCCCACGTTGACGTGGAAGATACCGACGGCGACGCTCACGGTGAGCCAACCGAGGGCCCACTCAGAGGTGGCCGGCGACAGTCCCTTCTCGATGGGCGGGTGCGACATCCCGAGCACGCCTTCCCAGAAGTACTCGGTGATGAGGTGGAAGCCGAATATCTCGCCGTAGAGGATGCCGAACAACGTCGTGAACAGCCCCGCGGCGATGGTGACGCCACCCATGCTCTTGATCGCGCCGTCATCGAACTTCGAGTAGAGGAAGAAGCCGATGGCGGTGTAGATGACACCGTACCCGAGGTCACCGATCATGAACCCGAAGAACGTCGGGAACGTCAGGAACAGGATGATGGTCGGGTCGAACTCGTAGTAGCTCGGGCGATTGACCGCCTGAACGAGGATTTCGAACGGCTTGACTGCGCCGCTGTTCTTCTGGACGACCGGCGGGTCGTCGCTGGACATCGAGACGGTTCCGCCGTCGGTGGCGGCGACCGTGCCACCACTCTCGGCGACATCCTCGCGCGCGTGGTCGTGCCCGTCACGCGAGAACTCGGCGCGTTCGAGCTCCTCGACCGCGACGTGCTCGCCGACCTCGTCTTTGAGCGTGCTCGCGAACGTGTTGTACCGCTCGCTCGGAATCCAGCCCTCGGCGACGAAGGCGTTCTCCGTCGTCGCGAACGAGAGCGGTGCTTCCGTCTTCTGGACGTCGATTGCGAGGCGCTCTTCGGCGGCGAGGAGGAACTCGCCCTCCTCGACGGCGATGTCGTGAAGCTCGGACTCGACGGTCTCGAGCTTCGACTCGATTTCGCGCTTCTGCTGTTCGAGGTTGCGGATGTGCTCTTCGGGGCTTCCCGAGGCGTCCGGGACTTCGAGCGTGGCGAACTCGACGCCGACGAGCGCGTCGGCGAGCGCCATCTCGTCGGCACCGTCGACCGGGCGGCCGAAGATGGCGTGCGTTCGCTCGCCCGAGAAGATCTCGTAAGCGTTGATCTCGTCGGCGTCGACGACGGCGCGCTCGACGGGTTCGACCTTCCCCTGTCCGACGACGACCTGCAGCGTCTCGTACCCCGAAAGCAGGTCGAGGTCGAGCCCGAGGTCGACGAACGGCTCCATCGCGTCGATTTCTTCGTCCACCGCGCGGAGCTCGTTTTCGAGCTCTGAGCGGCGGTCGTCCAGTTCGTTGACCTCGGCTCGAATCTCTTCGAGGGGCTCGCCGAGCGCGTCGTCGGGGACGATGCGCTGCCGGCCGGAGTCGGTGTCTTCGACCCCGAGGATGCTCTTGAGCGAGCGGACGGTGACGAGCTTGTCGGACGCGCTCTCGGCGCCTTCGATGGGCGACCCCGTCTCGAATCCGAACTCCTCCTGCCACGAGCCGTCGTATTCGGTGACGTGCAGCAGTCGGAGGTCGTGGACAGCCTCGATGACCTCGGGCATGACGCCCTTGGAACCGGTCACCGAGACCTTGCTCATCTGCTCAGGTCTGAGCATCAACCGCCTCCTCGAATTTGCCGATGGCGAATTCGACCGCGTCGTCGATGTGGTCTTCCGCCTCGGCAACCAATTCGTCGCGGGCGTCCTCGCCTTCTTCGAGGATGCGTTCCCGCTCCGTCTCTATTTCCGCGCGTCCCTCCTGTAGACGCTCGGATTCGAGCTCTGCGGCCTCTTCTTCGGCCTCGGAGCGAATCTCATCGGCTTCGCGACGCGCCTCCGCGACGAGCTCCTCACGTTTGGCCTCGGCCTCTTCAACGATGTCGTCGGCCTCCTGCTCGGCCGTTTTGATTCGTTCGAGAACCTCTTGTCTCGGCATACTCGTATCACAGGAACGTTGCACAAGCGCTGTATAAGGTGTTTGCGGAAAGTCTGTGACAGACGCTCGGGGAACGCGGCGGTTTACCCCCCCGTGAACGCCGACCGGCGCGGCGAATCCGCACCGTTATCATCGGTGAGTCCTAATCCCGGCGCGATGGGAGTCCTCGAAAACAAAGCGCGGGCCCGCCTGTTCTACAAGTACCTCTCGAAGGTGTACGACCGGGTGAACCCGTTCATCTGGAACGAGGAGATGCGCGACGAGGCGCTGGAGATGCTCGACATCCAGCAGGGCGACCGCGTCCTCGACGTGGGCTGTGGCACCGGCTTCGGAACCGAGGGACTGCTCCGCTACACCGACGACGTCCACGGCCTCGACCAGAGCATCCACCAGATGCAGAAGGCGTGGGAGAAGTTCGGCAAGAACGACGAGGTCAGGTTCTATCGCGGGGACGCGGAGCGGCTCCCCTTCGCCGACGACTCCTTCGACGTCATCTGGTCGTCCGGCTCCATCGAGTACTGGCCGAACCCGGTCACCGCGCTCGAGGAGTTCCGACGCGTGGTGAAGCCGGGGAGCAAAGTCCTCGTCGTCGGTCCCGACGACCCGAAATCCGGCGTCTTCCAGAAGTTGGCGGACGCCATCATGCTGTTCTACGACGAGGAGGAGGCCGACCGAATGTTCGAGGCCGCCGGCTTCGTCGACATCGAACACCACATCCTCCAGCGCCAGCCCGGCAGTCCGCGGGCCATCGTGACCATCGCGCGCGCACCAGAGGAATAAATCGCGACCGCCGCGTTCGACTCGGACGCTCGTTTTCGTCACCCCTGACTCACGACGCGCTCGCTTCGAGCGCCGCGACCGGCGTCTCCCCGTCGAAGACGCGGACGGTTACCGTCGCGCCGAGTTCGATGTCCGGGTCGTTCGTCCCCGCGAGTTCGAGCGTCGCCGTCTCGCCCGCGGTCCACCGGGAGTCGGCCGCGGCGTTGAACGGACCGGTCGGTCCGGGACGGAACCCGCTGGCCGAGAAGAACGGCACGGGCGGTTGGTGGGCGAGCGGCTCTCCGTCCACGGAGATTCGAATCGCGAGTGACTCCACGTCGAGTGGCGCGCCCCCCTCGTGGGTCAGCGACAGCGTGTCGCCCGAGACCGCGAGCGACAGCGCCGTCGGCCGGGTCGGCGTCGGCGAGGAGTCGGCCGCGTCGAACGCCGCCGCGCCGACGGCGGCCGCGACGACGACCACGAGACCGATGAGGAGCACGCTCCCGAGGAGCACGGACGAGCCGCGAGTCGAGCGGCGGAACTGACGGGACATCGAGACGGGGTGGCCCCGTCATGGGATAAGAAGCTCCGGTCAGATGACCGCCGGCGGACCGGGCGGTGCGCCCTCCGAACCGACCGACGCGGAACTCGTCGACTCGGTCGGCGTCGAGGTCATCATCGCGGCGCTGTCGTTCGCCTCCGCGGTCGTGTTCATGACGAGGTCGGGCATCGGCGTCGGTGAAGTGGTGAGCACGACCGCCGAGTTGCCCTTAATCACCGTAATGGTGTAGGGGGACGACGGCGAGACGGTCCAGAGCGTCCCGTCGGTGCCGGTGTGGCCGAGAAGCGTGCTCTCTTGGCTGGCTTCGAGCCCGATGGTGACGTTCGCGTCTACCGGGTCGTCGCTCCCGCTTTCGTTCAGCTGGATTCGGAGCGGTCCGCCGGGGTAGGTCCGGTCGACAGTGAGCGCGAGGCCGTCTTTGACCTCGGTCGCGACGGCCCCGGTCGCAATCGAACCGAGGGGGCGGGTCTGCGATTCCTTGAACACCCGCCCGCTCCCGGCGTCGACGTAGGCGGTCAACTGACCGCGGTCGTAGTTGATTCGCACGCGGTGGCTGTCACCGGCGCTGATGACGTTGGTCCCGTTCTGCGCGGCGCGGCTCGAGTAGATGGTGGGGTAGCTCTCCGCGACGATGTCGAGCGCCTCCTCGTAGGAGACCGTGCTCTGGTCGCGGTTGCGGAGCCCGGCGCGGTAGGCCTCGCGGACGTACTCTCCGTCAGCTACGACGCCGAGGACGACGCCCGTCTCGCTCGTTCGGACGGAGAACCGCGCGGCATCGGACTCACCGGTCATGACCAAGACGGCGTACTTTCGGACGGGACCGGTGAACGTGTCGAGTTCGCGTTCGAGCGCCGCGAGCCGGCCGGAGTTGATAGAGAAGTCCGGCGTCTCGGTGGCGAGTTCCCGGAGGGCGACGCGTCGCTCGTTGAGGCCGCGGGCCTCGGCGTCGATTCGCGCGAGTTCGACGAGGAGTTCGCGCGCGGTGAGCTCCCCCGCGTTGAACTGTTCGACTGCGGAGCGCTGTGCGCTTTGCAGCGCAATCGCGCGCTGCTCGATGCTGTTTATCTCGTCGAGAATGAGCTGTTGGCGGGTGCTGTCGTCGCCCGCGGACTCGATACGCTCGATCGACGCGCGCGACTGAACCTCGACGCTGGCATCGAGGCCGGCGAAGCCGAGGGACGGGCCGAGGTCGACATGGGCGGGCTCGACGGTCGCTCGAACCAGTTGCGACGACGGGATATCGAGGACGTGAATCGTCTCGTTGGACGGGGACTGGACCTGCGCGGGGGCCGGCTCGTCGAGAGCCGTCGCTTGGGCCGAGCCGTCCGCGGGACCGACCGCGCCGAGAACCGGCGACGCCACCAAGAGCATGACGACGACGAGCGGGAGGGCCTTCATCGCCGTGAGGGTACACGGTGCCGGTACTAAAATGACCCTCTTGACGCCGTCGTCCCCACGAGCCACGGGAGTCGGCCTCGGCGGCGTATGACGCTGTTGAGTCGATGGAAAGCGTTTTCATCGCCGGATGAAACGGATTTACGTATGCGGAGCGCCGCCCTCATCGTTGCCCTCCTCACCATCGTCTCCGGCGTCGCAGTCCCGGCGGCGGCCACAGATATGACTGCGGTTGGCGCTCACGGCGTTGACGCGGCAGTCGACGATTCCGGAGTCGGCGATTTCGGTACCGACTCTCGCTCGCAAGCGCCCGCCGCCCTCGGCCGCGCACCGCTCGTCACCCAGCAGACGAGTCTCGAACGGTCGCCGCGGACGGAGATATCGATTCGAGTTCGCGACGACCGCTCGGCGGACTGGCGCATCGAGATGCGCTACGAGCTCGAGACGCGAAACGAGACCGCGGCGTTCGAAGAGTTCGCACAGGAGTACGAGCAGGGAACCACCGACGTCGGCCCCGACGCCGCCTTCTTTCAGCGCGTCAGCCAGACGGCCGCCGAGCAGACCGGTCGGTCGATGACCGTCCGGAACGCGACGACGACGGGGTACGTCGAAAACGGGACCGGCGTCCTCGTGTTGAGGTTCACGTGGACGAACTTCGCGGAACAGACCGACGAAGGGCTGCGCGTCGGTGACGCCTTCTCGGCCGGCGGCGGCGAGACGTGGGTCACCTCCCTGCAGTCGAACCAGAACCTCACGATTCAGACGCCCCCGGGCTACGCCGTCAGCGACACGGACATCCCGCTGGAGAACAACGCCGTCGTCGCCGAGGGACCGCGGACGTTCGAGTCGACCGAGCAACTAAGCGTGAGTTACGTTTCCACAGGGTCGGACGGAGCCATCCCGTGGACGCTCGTCGGTGGCGGTGCCATCGTCTTCTTGGTGCTCGTGGCGGGTGTCGTCCTGTTCACCCGGCGGCGACCGGGCGACGCGGACGCGGTCGAACCGTCGGCATCGACGCCCACGCGGCGTCAGGAGCCGACGCCGGAACCATCCGACGAACTCGGCACCGACGGAGAGGTTGACGACGACGGCGAAGCAGGCGAAGCGCCCGACGATGTCGACCTCGACTTACTCTCGGACGAAGAGCGGGTCGAACTCCTCTTGGAACGGAGCGGCGGGCGGATGAAGCAGGCGAACATCGTCAAGGAGACCGGCTGGTCCGACGCCAAAGTCTCGCAGCTCCTGTCGGCGATGGCCGACGAGGGGCGCGTCGAGAAACTGCGCCTCGGCCGCGAGAACCTCATCTCGCTCCCCGACGAGGACGAAGACGAGGAGTAATCGGGCGACGGCGTCGCCGACGACCGCGGTGCGAAAACGTTTATTCTCCCCGGTCGGTAGTGAACGTTGATGAAAGTTCTCGTAACCGTCAAGGAGGTCGCCGAGGTCGAAGAGGACTTCGAGCTCGACGGGCTCCGCGTGGCGGACCAGTACCTCGACTACGACCTCAACGAGTGGGACGAGTACGCGGTCGAGGAAGCCGTCCAAATCGCCGAGGAGAGCGACGACGACGTGGAGGTCGTCGCCGTTACCATCGGCCCCGAGCGGTCCGAAGAGACCATCCGCATGGCGCTCGCCAAGGGTGTCGACCGCGCGGTCCGCGTGTGGGACGACGCGCTCGACGGCGTGGACCTGCTCGACGTGGGCGCGAAGACGCGCCTGCTCTCGGCGGTCGTCGAGGAGGAAGACCCCGACCTCGTCCTGACGGGCGTGCAGGCGAACGACGACAGCTTCGGCGCGACCGGCGTCTCGCTCGCCTCGGCCATCGACTTCGAGTGGGCCGCGGTCGTGAACGCGCTCGACCTCGACGCCGACGGCGGCGTGGCGAACGTCCGCCGCGAACTCGAAGGCGGCGTGGAGGAGCTCACCGAGGTGGACCTGCCCGCGGTCCTCACTATCCAGACGGGTATCAACGAGCCCCGCTACGCGAGCCTGCGCGGGATTCGGCAGGCCCAGTCGAAGGAGATCAAGCCGCTCGCGCTCTCCGACCTCGGCCTCGACGCCGCGGCGGTCGAGTCCGACCTCGTCCTGACCGACGTGTACGAGCCGGAGACCGAGTCCGACGCGACCTACTTCGAGGGTGACGCCGGGGAGCAGGCCGCCGACCTTGCGACCGTCCTCCGCGAGAAGGGGGTGGGCGCGCAATGAGCGACGTGCTCGCCGTCGTCGAGCACCGCCGCGGAAGCCCCCGCGACGTGTCGTTCGAACTCGTGACGGCCGGCGCCGACCTCGTCGGCGACACCGGCGGCGACCTCCACCTCGCGGTCATCGGCGGCGACGTGGACGCCTTCGCCGAGGCGCTCTCGCTCGCCGGCGTGGACGCGATTCACACCGTCGCCGAGGGCGACGAGTTCAACCACGACGTGTACGTGCAGGCCGTCGAGGCCCTCTCCGAGGAGCTCGACCCCACGTACGTCCTCATGGGCAACACGGTCAACGGCCTCGACTACGCCCCCGCGGTCGCGGAGCGCCTCGACCTCCCGCTCGTGACCGACGCCATCGGCCTCCAGAACGACGGCGGCCTCGTCGTCACCCGCGAGATGTACGCCTCGAAGGTCGAATCGACCGTCGAGGTCGACGCCGACCGCGCCGCGGTCACCGTCCGCCCCGGCGAGTGGGACGCCGCCGAGGAGCCGGGCGAGCCCGCGGTCGAGGCCTTCTCGTTCGACCTTGACGAGTCTCGCGTGCGCTCGCGAGTGACTGGCTTCGAGGAAGTCGGCAGCGGCGACGTGGACATCACCGACGCCGACGTGCTCGTCTCCGTCGGCCGCGGCATCGAAGAACAAGAGAACATTGAGCTCGTGCAGGAACTCGCCGACGCGCTCGGCGCGACGCTCTCGTCGTCGCGGCCCATCGTCGACAACGGCTGGCTCCCGAAGGACCGGCAGGTCGGCCAGTCCGGGAAGGTCGTCACGCCGAAGTTCTACATCGCAATCGGCATCTCCGGCGCCGTCCAGCACGTCGCCGGGATGAAGGGTGCCGAGAACATCGTCGCCATCAACACCGACCCCGACGCGCCAATCTTCGACATCGCCGACTACGGCATCGTCGGCGACCTCTTCGAAGTGGTTCCGGAGCTTATCGAGCAGTTCGAGTAAACGTTCAATCTTTTTGGTCCAGATTTTTGCGGACGCGAACTCCTGAGCGACGTCTCCGGGGCACGTGTTCTCTGAGCGCCGCACCCCAGTCGCGCGGTTTCTCCAAATCCGGTACGTACTTCCCTACCCAACCCTACGAACCGACAATGGAATACCTGGAGCGCCGGGTCACGATGGTAAACGACCGCCTCGAGGAGGTCGTCTCGGCGGTCGAGCCGTCGGAACTCGCCGACCAACTCGACCACGTCGCTCTCGCGGGGGGCAAGCGCGTCCGCCCCGCCGTGACCATCCTCGCCTGCGAGGCCGTCGGTGGCACCCCCGAGGACGCCGTCGACTTCGCGGTCGGCGTCGAACTCGTCCACAACGCCTCGCTCGTCGTCGACGACATCATCGACCGGTCCGACATCCGCCGCGGCACGCCCAGCGCGTGGGCCGAGTACGGCTACGGCCCGGCAATCATCGCCTCCGACGGCCTGCTCGGCGAGGCGTTCGCCCTCCTCTCGTCGTCCGACCGCGCCACCCGCATCGTCGCCGAATCGATGGTCGAACTCGGCGAGGGCGAGGCGACCGAACTCGTCGCGGTCCCGTCCAACGAAGCCGAGTACATGCAACTCGCCCACCGCAAGACGGGCGCGCTGTTCCGCGCCGCCGCCGAACTCGGCGCTGTCGCCGCCGGCGGCGACGCCCACGTCGTCGAGGCGTTCGGCGACTACGCGGCCCGCGTCGGCGTCGCCTTCCAGATTCGCGACGACGTGCTGGACGCCACGGCCGACGCCGAGGAACTCGGGAAGCCGACGGGACAGGACGCCGAGATGGGCCGGCCGTCGCTCGTACAGGTGACGGACCTGACCCCCGAGGAAGCGAACCGCCGGGCCCGACAGCAGGCCGACGAAGCGCTTTCGGCCCTCGACTCCTCGGGCGTCGAAGACTCGGAGCCGCTGGAGTACCTCCGCGACCTCGCGGAGTTCGTCATCGTCCGCGAGAGCTGACGGGGCGGCTTCGAGTTCGGCACCGACGACGCTGAAAACCGACAGAAAACGCCGAGCGGAGCGACCGCCCGCGACTGATTACGCGGGTTGCTCGCCGTCGCCGTCCGAGCCGGTCGGATAGCGCGACTCCGCCACCGCGAACGTGAGCGTGCTCAGCACACCGAGGAGCGTGCCGACCGTGAGCGCGACGGCGAGGCCGGGGAGGTAGAACTTCTGGACGCCGACGACGCCCTCGGGGAGGAAGAAGCCGGAGAGCGCGTAGAGCACGATGGCGATGGCGAACACGTAGAACGGCGCGTTGAGGTAGCGCCACTTGAACCGGTCGTGGAGGTACTCGTCTGTCACCTGCCCGAGGCTGCTCGTGATACCGGCGGCGGCGAACCACTCGACCGCGCCGTGGACGAGCGTCGCGAGGATGAGTCCCGGGGCGGGGTCGCCGCCGACGCTGTCGGAGACGGTTTCGAGGAGTTCGACCCCGCGGACGCCGCCGACGACGAGGAGCGCCGCGGCGGCGACGTAGGTGATGATAGTGACGCGACCGGCGTAGAGGACGTTGCGCGCACGGTTGGCCGCCTCGTCGACGGCGGATTCGAGGCCGAGCCCGCGGAACAGCGTGTACAGGCCGAGGAGCGCCGAGATGAGACCGAGGACGACCGCGCCGGGCACGTCGAAGAAGCTGGCGATGGTGACGAAGGGGTAGATGAGAAGCAGGATGCCGAGCGGGACGAGGATGGTCCCGCGGGTCTCGGGGTCGGCGAGCACCTGCTTCATCGTGTAGTACATCGATTCGAGGTTCTGGGCCTGTCTGACGACGACCCGACGGACCCCGTCGATGGGAACGCGAGAGCGGATGACCGGCAGGACCGACTCGTCCTGTGCGCCGTCGGTGATGACGATGGCGTGGACTGGCTCGCCGGTCGAGAGGCTCGCGAGGACGGTGTCAATCTCGTCGCCGATGGCGCGGTTCGCTTTCACGTCGCTTCCTTCCAACCCGGTGACCGCCGCGACCTCGACCTCCTCGTCTTCCGATTCGAGGAGTTCGTCGTGGACCTGAATGCCCTGAAAGAGGACGTTCACGTCGGAGTCCTCCGGGTCCGCGGTGGCCAGCGCCACCGCGGCGTCCTCGACGCGCTGTCGGCCGACGACGGGCGTCGAGAGACCCGTCTTGCGGCCGAGGTCGTCGTCGAGGTCGACACAGAGGACCAAGAGCATCGTTGACTCCTATGCCACGGGGATATATCTGCTTTCGGGGGCGCGGTCGCGGTGGCGCGGTCCGTCGGTCTCGCGGAGCGAGCGGGCGGTCGCCGGGGCGCGGTCGTCGTCCCCTTCGGTTCGCCCCGGTCAGTCGGTCGCGCCGGCCTCGCCGACGGGGTCGAAAAGCACCTCGAAGCGCGCCCCGGACCCGCCGTCGACGACCCGAATTACCCAGCCGTGGGAGTCGACAATCTGCCGGACGATGCCGAGTCCGAGGCCGTTTCCGTCGCCGTCTTTGGTGGAAAATCCCGAGTCGAAGACGTGGTCGCGAATCGACGCCGGGATGCCGGGGCCGTTGTCCTCGACGAAGAAGCCGCGGTGCGATGGGAGGGCACCGACGCGAATCACGAGCTCCGAGTCGTCGCTCGCGGTGGACGCGTCGTCAGGGTCGCTTCGGCCGTGCTGGAGCGCGTTCCGAAACAGGTTCTCGAAGAGCCGCGTCGCCCGGCTCTCGTCGGCTTCGACCACCGGGAGTTCGCCGACCTCACAGCGCACGTGGCCGGCGTTGGGCGAGCACATCTCCCACGCGGTTGCCGCGGCGTCCGCCAGCGAGACTTCCTCCGCGTCGAGGATAGAACGCCCGTCGCGGGCGAGAGAGAGCACGTCCTCGACCACGTCGGTGATGCGCTGGTGGGCGCGCTCGACGTAGTCGAGGTGGCTGCCGTCGTCGAGTTCGCGAGCGAGTTCGAGCCGGCCCTGCGCGACCGACAACGGTCCGCGGATGTCGTGTGAGAGGACGCGGGCGAAGGCGTCGAGCCGGGCGTTCTGCTGGGCGAGTTCGCGCTCGTGGCTGATGCGCTCCGTCAGGTCGGACATCACGCCGAGGATGTTCGTCACGTCGCCGTTCTCGTCGAGGAGTGGGACCGCGCGGGCGTTCGCCCAGCGGATGGTCTCGCTCCCCTCGGGGATGAACCGGAACTCGTACTCGTACTCGTACTGCTTGTCGACGCCGCCGTCTCGGATGTCGGCGAACATCTCGTCGATGGCTCGCCTCAGTTGGTCGCGGTCGTCGACGTGGACGAGTTCGAGGAACGAACGCGGGTCCTCGTAGAGGAGCGACACGTCTCGCCCCCAGACGCTCTCGAACTGGTCGTTGATGTAGACGATGTCCAGTTCGGTCGGCTCCGAGATGAACACCATGTCCGGGAGCGACGAGATTATCTGCCTGGTGAGGCGCTCGGAGCGCCTGAGGAGCCGTTCGGACTCCAGTCGGGCCGTGACGTCCATCGCGGTCCCGACGACGACGGACTCGCCGTCGACCACCGTCCGCTGACCGGTGATTTCCAGCGTCGTCTGCCCGCCGGTTCGGTCGCTGACGCGGACGGTGTACGACATCGATTCGACGCTTCCGTGTTCCCGGCTCTTCAGGCTCTCGTCGACGATGGCGCGGTCCTGCTCGACGATGAAGTCGGTGATTGGGCGGCCGACCACCTCGTCGGTGTCGTAGCCGAGCAGGTTCGAGAGGTACTCGTTGACGAACTCGATTCGGCCGTCGCGTATCACGTACAGGCCGACGAGCGACTGGTCGGCGATGACCCGGACCCACGCGTGCAGTTCGTCGAGTTCGGTCGACTGACGGGCCGCGGCGACCGCCTTCGAGATGCGGTAGGCGAGCACCGCGAGTTGAGCCTCTGTCGGCGGTTTCTCGACCACGTCGGCGACACCGGCGTCGAACGCCTCCCGTACGACGTCCACAGAGTCGAGCCTCGTGAACAGAATCACCGGCGGCGGGTTGGGTAACTCTCGGAGACGGAGCAGCGCGTCGAAGCCCGTGGAACCGTCGAACTCGAACTCGGTGACGATACAGTCGAACGGCGACTCGGCGTGCGCCTCGAGCGCCGCGACCGGGTCGTCGACCGCCGAGACCTCGAGACGGTCGCACGCCTCGAGCGCCGGAACCGTGTCTGCGACGGTTTCGGGGTCGTCGTCGACGAGAAGGACCCGGACCGGACCTTCAGCGTGGACGACGGGACCGAGAGACATGACATACTGTCAGTCATATACAACAATAACCGTACCGGCGGGCGGAACGGTTCCCGGGCAAAGTCGGACGCCTTTTGACGATGCGCCAAGTACGGTTCCGTAATCGAATGATCTCGAAGGGATGCGAACAGTGCGCCATGGGCGGCAAGATGGTGCTGTTCGTCTACGGGTACTGCGACCAGCGCGATTGTTTCTACTGCCCGCTCGGCGAGAATCGCAAGAACGTCACCGACGTGTACGCCAACGAACGGAAAGTCGAGTCCGACGCGGACGTCATCGAAGAGGCGAAACGCATGGACGCGCTCGGCTCGTCCATCACCGGCGGCGAGCCACAGGAGGCGCTCGACAAGACCTGCCGCTACATCTCGCTTCTCAAAGACGAGTTCGGCGAGGACCACCACATCCACCTCTATACGGGTATCACGGGCGGTCGCGAGAACATGCGCCGCCTCGCCGAGGCCGGCCTCGACGAGATTCGCTTCCACCCGCCGCTCGAACTCTGGGGCGACATGCACGGCACCGAGTGGGAGGACATCCTCTACATCGCCCGCGAGGAGGGCCTCACCCCGGCGTTCGAGATTCCGGGCATCCGCGCGGAACGGGAGTTCCTCGACTTCCTCGACGAGGGGGCCGCCGAGTTCTGCAACATCAACGAGTTCGAGATGTCCGACGGTAACTACCGCCGGATGCAGGAGAAGGGCTACGAACTGCAGGACGGTCACATGTCGGCGGTCGACGGCTCGAAGGAGGCCATCCTCGACGAGATGGGCGACCACGAGCGCGTCTACTTCTGTACCTCCGTGTTCAAGGACGCCGCCCAGCACCGAAACCGCCTGAAGCGCATGGCCCGCAACCTCCGCCGGCCGTTCGACGAAGTGACGGACGACGGCACGCTCGTCTACGGCAAGACCTACACGCCCGCCGAGCGCTTCATCGAACTCGGCGTCCCCGACGAGTTCTACAGCATCAAGTCGAACCACGTCGAGGTCGCGTGGTGGCTCCTCGAAGAGATGATAGAAGACGGCGACGTGGACGACGGCGAAATCGTCGAGCAGTACCCGACCTACGACGGCACGGTCGTCGAGCGGACGCCACTGGCCTGAATTCGGGCGTTTTTGGTCCAGATTTTTGCGGAGTGAGCGCCAGCGAACTCCGGAAAAAGGTGGGACCGGCACGGTCGTCGAGCGGACGCCACTGGCCTGACTTCGGGCGTTTTTGGTCCAGATTTTTGCGGAGTGAGTGCGAGCGTCACGACCGGAAGCGGTGGTGCCGCCGCGTCCGAGTTCTCGTGAGCGCGACGAACAGACTCGGCGTGAGCGCGAGCGCCGCGGCCGCGGCCGTCGTCGGACCGAGCGGGAGACGCATCGCGACGCCGGCACCCGCGACCGAGACGCCGACGAGCGCGCCCGCGGCGATACCGACGCGCTGTTGACGGTGCGTCGGGCGGAACCCGCGGGCGTCGGCGTAGAGCGCCCCCGAAAGCCCGAGGACGAACCCGAGGAGCGCGCTCACCGTTCCGAGGCGGGGCGCGAGCGCGAGGAACGCCGCGCCGACGACCGCACAACAGACGAGCGACTGGACCGGAGACAGGGGGTTCACGTCCGCGCCGAACCGGACCGCGTAGGCGACGGGCGGAAGCGTGACCACCACCGCGGCGAACACGCCATCGAGCGGTTCGACCGTGGCGCGTTCGAGGACGGCGGTCGTCGCGGTCAACAGCCCGATGGCCGCGCCGAGGCCGAGGACGACCCGCGGAGGGAGCGCCTCGGAGGGGTCGTCAGACCGGAGGACGCCGAAGGCGGCGAAGGGGTAACAGACGACGGCACCGAAGAGGAGTGGGCGAAACAGCGTCCCCGAGAGGACCGCCGCGGAGACGGTCGCCGACAGGCCGAGGAAGACGCCGATGAGGAGTGCGAACTCGGGGACGCGTTCTGCCATACCGCGGGGTTCGGGCGAGCGACAGAAAGCGTTTCGGCGGGCGGCGGGCTACCCGCAAGCGTTTAGAGTGCCCCTAGTGTACCTCCCCGCATGTCCGACTGTCCACTCGCGGACGACTGCCCGAGCTTCTCAGAACGAATCGCGGGCATGGGGTGCCAGTACTACGGCGACCGGGGCGGCGCGGAGTGGTGCGACCACTACGAGCGCCCCATCTACGAGCTCAAACAGCAGCCCGTCAAGCCGGGCGAGGAGGTCATCGTCACCGTCGAGGACATCCACGAGAGCGGTGCGGGAGTCGGTCGGACCGAAGACGGTTTCATCGTCTTCGTCGACGGACTGCTGCCGGATGCGCGCGCCATCGTCCGCATCGACCGGGTGAAGGGGAGCCACGCCCGCGCGAAGAAAATCGTCGAGCGCCTGCCGCTGGACCCCGAAGCCGAAGACAGCGAGACGGGCGAGACGGGCGAGGCGACCGGAGCCGACACCGAATCCAAATCCAAATCGAGCGGTCGCGACGGCCCGAAGCGCCCCGAGGCGCTCGGGAGCCGAGACAACTTCTGGGGCGAATAACGCCGACTCGTCGGCGGCGTCCCGTGGACAGTCAGCCTGCTGTATCTTTTTTCACCCCCGAGACCTACCCCGTGGTATGAGCGACGCCGGACGCGACGACGAGACGGTCCCCGACGTAGACGAACTCCTCGATAGAGCCGGGTTCGACCCGGAGACGAGCGTCCTCACCCGGAGGCAGGCAGAGGTGCTCGCGCTGCGCGAGCGGGACGTCCGCCAGTCGACCATCGCCGACTTCCTCGGCACCTCGCGGGCGAACGTCTCCAGCATCGAAGCCAGCGCCCGCGCCAACGTCGAGAAGGCCCGCGAGACGGTGACGTTCGTCGACGCGCTCACCGCGCCGGTCCGCGTCGAGGTCCCCGCCGGAAGCGACCTCTACGACGTGCCCAAGCAGGTGTACGACGCCTGCGACGAGGCGGGCGTGAAAGTGAACCAGACCGCGCCGGACCTGATGAAAATCGTCTCCGACGCGGCCGGCGACGCCGTGGAGGGGCGAGAAATCAAAGAACAGCTCTTCGTCGGCGTCACGAGCGACGGGCGCGTCCGTGTCCGCCGGCACGCCGACGGGGTCTGACCGCGCGCCCGCGCTGGAATCGCTCTCACCGCCGGCGTCCTCGGTTCACCCCACGTCGTGCCGCGAGGCCCACGCTTTTGCTCGCGGCGCTCGTCGGCCCGCGCATGGAACTCGGACTCGACGGCGACACGGTCGTCGTCACGGCGAGTTCGGCCGGCCTCGGGCGCGCGAGCGCCGCGGCGCTGGCCGACGAAGGAGCGAACGTCGTCGTCTGCGGGCGCGACCCCGAGCGCCTCGCGGCGACCGAATCGGAGCTGAGCGACCTCGACGGCGACGTGCTCGGGGTCGAGACGGACATCACGAGCAAACGGGACGTGGAGGCGCTGGTCGAAGCAGCCGTCGAGGAGTTCGGCGGCGTCGACCACGTCGTCACCTCGGCCGGCGGCGTGCCGCCGGGCGGGTTCGCCGACCTGACCGAACAGGAGTGGTACGGCGCGTTCGACATGCTCGTCATGAGCGCGGTCTGGACCGTCCGGGCGGCGCGGCCGCACCTCGAAGCGAGCGACGCGGGCACGATTACCTGCATCACCTCCACGTCGGTCAGGGAGGTAATCGACGACCTCATCCTCTCGAACGCGGTCCGCCGCGGCGTCATCGGCCTCGTGAAGTCGCTGTCGCGCGAACTCGCGCCGGGCGTGCGGGTGAACGCGGTGCTGCCGGGCGCACACGAGACGAGTCGCATCGAGGAACTGGTCGAGGCGGCCGTCGAGCGCGGCGACCACGAGACCTACGAGGAGGGCCTCGACTCGTGGTCCGACGGGATTCCGCTGGGCCGCGTCGGCGACCCGCGCGAACTCGGCGACGTGGTCGCGTTCCTCGCCAGCGACCGCGCGAGCTTCGTCACTGGGGCCTGTGTCCCGGTCGACGGCGGACGACTGCGGAGCGCCTGACGCGGCGCTCGACCCGTCTCAGAACGCGTCGCGGTCGCGGAGGATAGAGACCGCGTCGCGCACTTTCTGCGCGTCTTCTTTCGGCACGACGAGCACGCGGTCGCCCCACGCGACGACCGCGAGGTCGGAGACGCCGACGAGCGAGACGTTCGCGCCGTCGGTGGCGACGACGTTGTCCGCGGCGTCGACGAACACCGGGTCGTCGCCGAGCGCGACGTTGCCGTCCTCGTCGGCGTCGACGATGCGTTCGAGGGCGTCCCACGAGCCGAGGTCGTCCCACTCGAAGTGGACCGGCACGACCGCCGCGTCCGCGGCGCGCTCCATCACCGCGTAGTCGATGCTGACGCCCTCGACCGCTTCGAAGCCGGCGTCTGTCTCCCCGTCGTCGAGGGCGTCGAGGAGGGGCGCGAGCGGCGAGTCGCGGACGGCCGAAAACAGCGCCTCGGGCGTCCACGCGAACATCCCGGCGTTCCAGAGGTAGCCCTCGTCGACGTAGCGGGCGGCCGTCTCGGCGTCCGGTTTCTCGTGGAACGCGGCGAGGTCGCGGTAGCCGCCGCGGTCCGCGCCGGGTTCGATGTAGCCGTAGCCGGTGTCCGGACGGGTCGGGTCGACGCCGAAGGCGACGAGCGCGCCGGTGTCGGCGGCGACGCGCGCGCCGCGGGTCATCGCCTCGGCGAAGCCGTCGCCGACGTGGTGGTCGCTCGGGAGGACGACGACGACCGGGTCGTCGTACAACTCGGCGATTCGGTGGGTCGCGTAGACGAGCGCCGGGCCGGTGTCCTTGGCCGCGGGCTCGACCACGACCTCGGCGTCGGGCGCGTGGTCGGTGATGTCGTCCGCGAACGCGGGCCGCGTCGAGACGACGACGTGGTCGGCGAAGTCGGCGCGGGCGACGGTCTCGGCGAGGAGGGAGCGGTCGCCGCCGAGCGGGAGGAACTGTTTGGGCCGGTCGCTCCGGCTCGCGGGGTACAGGCGGGTGCCGGTGCCGCCGGCGAGGACGAGCGCGACGAGTGGTCGGTCCATGTCGGAGGGTGGCGCTACAGCCTCAAAACCGTACCACGTCTCCAACCGCGTCGCTACCGATGTCGCCGACCATGTCACTACTCATCTCGCCTACCACGTCTCGACCATCCCCTCGCGGATGTCCTCGACACAGCCCTGACAGTCGGGGTGGTCGGGGTCGAAGCAGGCGGGACGGCCCTTCGCGTCGACGGCGACGGCGCGGCGCTCGGCGTGGCGGCGGCAGACGATTTTCGCGCGACCCTCGGCGTCCCGCGGGAGGGAGTGCGTCGGAGACGAGTCCCGACCGTCTCGATAGGCGCGTTTGGCCTCCTCGTAGCGCTTGCCGGCGGTGCGGGCGGCGCTGCGGATGATGCTTTCGAGGCGGTCGTCCATGGTGTCGAGTGCGTGCCCCGAGGCTATCAATTCCTCGCTCGGTGCGGCGGTTCTGGCGCGCTCTCGGCCGCGACGTTCACTTTCACTGCGCCGTTTGCAACTTTTTATATGAGTACGCATCCAAGGTCAGTATGCCTCCCAATGGAAACCAAGGTGGAGGCGAGGTAGACCATGACTGATTTGCGAACCCATGCGGCTGAGATAGCCGACCAGTTCTCGGACCACCTAGACGTGTCCGCGGACGAAGTCGAAGAACGATTAGAGAGTCTCGTCACCGAGTACCGCGTCCCCGTCGACGAAGCGCGGCGGAGCGTCGTCAACAGTTACCTCGACGAGGCCGGTATCGAGCGCGACGAGCTCGCCGGCGGCTCCGGCGGAAACGAACAGACCCTGCTCAACGACATCGACGAAGACGAGCAGTGGGTCGACGTGCGCGCGAAGGTCGTCGAACTCTGGGAACCCCGGAGCGAGTCCATCGCGCAGGTCGGCCTGCTCGGCGACGACTCCGGGCGGATGAAGTTCGTCTCGTTCACCACGTCCGAACTCCCCGAACTCGAAGAGGGGAAGTCGTACGCGCTCGGCAACGTCGTCACCGACGAGTACCAGGGCAACTTCTCCGTGAAGCTCAACCGGACGACGAGCATCACCGAACTCGACGAGGAGATCGAAGTCGGCGACGACTCGACCAGCGTCGAGGGCGCGCTCGTGGACATCCAGTCCGGGAGCGGCCTCATCAAGCGCTGTCCCGAGGAGGGCTGCACGCGCGTCCTCCAGAACGGGCGCTGTTCGGAACACGGCAGCGTCGAAGGCGAGTTCGACCTCCGCATCAAGGCCGTCGTCGACGACGGCGACGAGGTCCACGAAGTCATCTTCAACCGCGAGATGACGGAGGAGCTGACCGGTATCGAACTGGACGAGGCGAAGCAGATGGCCATGGACGCCCTCGACACCACCATCGTCGAAGAGGAGATGCGCGGTGACCTCGTGGGGTTCTACTACCGCGTCACCGGCCCGACGCTGGGCCGGTACGTGCTCGCCAACGAAGTCGAGCGGCTGAGCGAGCCGGCGGACGCAGAAGAACTGCTCATCAAAGCGAGGTCGATGTAAATGAGTTCCAACGAAATCCCCACCCGAGAGGTCGCCCGGCGCGTCTTCGCACAGGAGTTCAACGACGCCGGTTACACGTTCAAGGAGTCCGACGACGAGCGCGCGCCCGTCTACCTGCTGCTCCCGACGGGAGAGAGCGCGAACCGCGTCTTCCTCGTCGGCACGCTGACCGAGAAGGAAGACGTCGGCGAGGACAACGAGTACTGGCGCGGTCGCATCGTCGACCCGACGGGGACGTTCTTCGTCTACGCCGGCCAGTACCAGCCCGAGGCCGCCAGCGCGCTGCGCGACCTCGACGCGCCCGCCTACGTCGCGGTCGTCGGCAAGCCGCGGACGTACGAGACCGACGACGGCAGCATCAACGTCTCCGTCCGCCCCGAGTCCATCACCGAGGTCGACGCGGCCACGCGCGACCGCTGGGTGACGGAGACCGCCGACAAGACGCTCGACCGCATCGCGGCGTTCGACGACGAGGGCAACGAGTACGCGCGGATGGCCCGCGAGCACTACGACCTCGACCCCGAGGAGTACAAGCGCGCCGCCATCGCCGCACTCGAAAGCCTCGAACAAGCCGACGAGCTGAGCGCGTAAGCGGGCGTTTCGCCCGCGCGGCCCGGCGCGTCAACGGGACGCGCACCGGTCGCCGACCACCGAACGTATCAAACGCCGACTGACGGCCGATTTCCACCGTCACACGCCCCTTTTTGCGACGAATCACGACGCCCGAGACCCCTCGTCTGACGAACCATTAAGTGGCCTCACCACGGACCGACGAATATCATGGGCAACAAGAACAAGACCATCTCGTTTCGCGTCAACGAAGACGCGTTCGAGACCCTTCGGGAGATAGCCGAGGAGCGGGACATCTCCCTGTCCGCCGTCTTCCGCGACTACGTGGACACGTTAGTTGCCCACGACGGTCAGGTGCAGGTCGTCCCCAAACACGAACTCGAGAAACTGCGCGAGGGCGAAGACGAGTCGTTCCCCCCGACCGTCGAGGTCCCCAAGAGCTTCATCCGCGAGCACGAGCGCCTCGAACTGGAGGCCGAACACCTCCGCGAGCAGCTCGAAGAGCACAAGGGCTACGTGAACTACCTGCGCGAGCAGGTCGAAAACGACCACGACGACGTCGAAGAGGTCATCCAACTGGAGGACCTCGACACGGGCGACGAGCCGTCGTTCCGCCTCGGCTAAGCCGACCGACCGCCGGCGCTCTCTACGCCGTTATCGATTCGCGGTAGCGGGTCCGATTCAGCGAGGACCGACGAGGTCCTGCTTCGCCCGTCGCGCGTCGTCCTGCATCTCTCTGTCTCCTTCCACGTCCGCGAGCGCCTCGACCGATTCGAGCGTCCGGACCGCGTCGTCGAGGAACGAAAGCACGTCGCCGGGGTAGGCGTACACCATGTAGTCGTCGCTCATCACGTCCACGATGGCGTCGGGGCCGAGCCCCTGCGCGCGGAGTTCGAGCAGGTACTCGATGAACTGGCGTTCGGGGTAGCCGGTGTAGATGTCGTCCGAATTTTCGCAGTCGAGGAAGTCCTGCGCGAAGTCGAGCAGGCGGTCGCGGGTGGCGTCGTCCACCTTGGTGAGCCCCTCGCCGGAGTAGAGGATTTCGAGGGTCGCACCGCTGAAGACGCGCTTGGGGATGTTCGTATCCAGTTGCGAGACGATTTGGCGGTGATTTTTGAGGTAGATCTTGTCCGTGATAGCCACTGCTACCCGAAGCTTCGGGCCTCCGCGGCAAAAGCGTCCCGCTCCCGTGCGAAGCCCCAGCCGCGTTCGGCCGTCTCGGGCCGCGAACGTACTTGCTCGCGGCGCGCCACTAGGGACGAATGGAGACGAGACGCATCGGAATCATCGGGAGCGGCGACGTGGCGAAAGCCCTCGGGCGGGGATTCGCCCGCCACGGCTGGGACGTGAAGGTCGGGACTCGGAGCCCGGACAAACTGCGCGCGTGGACCGACGAAACCGCCGGAACCGACGACGCCGTCGACGTCGGCAGCTTCGCCGAGGCCGCGACCCACGGCGACGTGGTGGTGCTCGCGGTCCGCGGCGACGTCGCGAAAGAGGCGCTCGACCTCGCCGGAGTGACGAACTTCGCGGGGAAACTCGTCCTCGACGCCACGAACCCGCTCGACTTCACCGGCGGCGAACCCCGGCTCCTGTTCGGCGGTACGGACTCCCTCGGCGAGCGAGTGCAGGCGATGCTCCCCGACGCATCGGTCGTGAAATGCTTCAACACGGTCTCACACCACCAGATGGTCGACCCGGAGTTCGAGGCGGAGACGCCGCCGATGTTCGTCTGCGGCGACGACGCCGACGCCAAGGCTCGGGCCGAGGAGATACTCACCGAACTCGGCTGGCCCGGCGCCGAGGACGCCGGCGGCATCGAGTCCGCCCGATATCTGGAGGCGCTCGTCCCCCTGTGGGTTCGCGTGGGCGAAAACAGAGACACGTGGTCGCACGCGTTCGGCGTCGTGCAGTAGTCGGCGGGGTCGCGGGGGCGGTGGCCCGACCTCTGTCACGTACTGTCATTCCGGGACCGTAGCGTAACGTATTTTAGTCGTAGCGGATTAGGAGGGATTGCAGCGTGTCCGGGTTGGGGTAGTGGACTATCCTTCAGCCTTGTGGAGGCTGAGACGCGGGNCCGTAGCGTAACGTATTTTAGTCGTAGCGGATTAGGAGGGATTGCAGCGTGTCCGGGTTGGGGTAGTGGACTATCCTTCAGCCTTGTGGAGGCTGAGACGCGGGTTCAATTCTCGCACCTGGACCTCTTCTCTAAATTTCGACGGGTGAGCACCGCGTCGCGTGTACGAGCCCGTCTCGAAATTTACGGTGAGGTATGGCTGCGAGATTGAACCGGGGAGCGACTGAAGGGAGCGACCGGGGTTCACGCGAGTGGAAACGAGCGTGAGTACGTGAGGTGGAACCTCACGACGTTCAATTCTCGCACCGGGACCGCTTCTCTACATTTCGACCGGTGAGCGCCGCGTCGCGTGTACGAGTCCGCAGAACCACCCACCAGACCCAAGTGTGTCATGAACAAACATACCACGCGGGATGAGAACCCAACTCCGCGCGGACAACTCGGTGTTCGACCGCATCCGCGACGCGATACTCAACCGCGGCGACCCGGAGGACAACGAAGCGCCCGTCGGCCCAACGGTACCGACGGGCTGACCGGTCGGTTCCGCAGGTCGCCGCCGGTCCACCTCGCTTTTCCGCGCTCGAACTACCGAGCGCGAGCCGCCCCGAACCGTCGATAGCGCGGCCGTCGCCGACAACCCGAAGGGAACGCCGGAAACGAGCACGTCTTTCTATCGGGCGTCCTACGACCCGGCCATGCAGGTCGCCATCCTCACCGTCGGCAACGAACTGCTCGCGGGGGACATCGAGAACACGAACGCGACGTGGTTGGCCCGGCGACTCACCGAGGGCGGGGCGACGGTGGCGCGGATTCAGACGGTCCCCGACGACCACGGGGTCATCGCCGAGACGGTCGCCGACTGGGCGGCCGCCTTCGACGCGGTCCTCGTAACCGGCGGCCTCGGCGGGACGCCGGACGACATCACGATGGAAGCCGTCGCGGCCGGCCTCGACCGGGCGTTCGTCGTCAACGACGAGGCCGAAACGCAGGTCGAAGCGACCATCGCGGCGATTCTCGAACGCCGGCCGGACATCGACTTCGACCTCGAACCGGAGTGGTACGCGTCGATGCCCGCCGACGCCGAGGTGCTCCCGAACGAGGAGGGCCTCGCACCCGGCTGTCGGGCGGGAAACGTCTACGTCCTGCCGGGCATCCCCTCGGAGATGAAGCCGATGTTCGAGGGCATCGCCGAGCGGTTCGCGGGTGACGTGGAGTCGCGGGAGTGCTACGCCGACGCACCGGAGGGTGCCGTCGCCCGCGAACTCGGGATGGTCGCCGAGCGATTCGGTGTGGGGGTCGGGAGCTACCCGAACAGCGGCGGGCCGACCCGAATCAAACTCACCGGCGGCGACTCGGCGGTGCTCGACGAGGCGGTGGCGTGGTTCCGGGCGAACGCGACGGTCGACCTCTACGACAGCGAGGCGGCTGTGGCGGCGGCGCGCGAGGAGAGAACGGGGAGCGACGCTCCCGAGAACTGAGAGCCGGTCGGCGAATCAGCGGAGTTGGGCGAGTCCAGCGTCGGACCGGGGCATGGCGTCGAGCGACCCGCGGCTGCGGATGATGTTGAAGGCGGTGACGAGGTCCGACCGGGAGACGAGGCCGACGAGGTCACCCGTCTCGTCGACGACCGGGAGACGACCCACGCCGCGTTCCTGCATGAGCGCGATGGCGTCCATCGCGTCGGCGTCGGGGGAGATGGTCGCCAGTTCGTCGCTCATGATGTCGTCGACGCGGAAGGCGTCGCGTTCGACCTCCTTGACGCCGCGGGCGTCGTCGAGGGTGACCATGCCGACGAGGTTGCCGTTTCTGAGGACCGGGTAGCCCGTGTGGCGCTCGACGAACATGCGTTCGAGGAGTTCCGCGACTGAGGTCCGCTCGTCGACCACGTCGAGGTTCTCGCGGCCGGTCATGATGTCGCGGACGACCACGTCCTGGAACGTCGCCTTGAGGACGGTCTGTTGGGCCTCGCCGGACGCCCCCATGTAGATGAAGAAGGCGAGCGCGACGAGAAACAGGTTGAAAAAGAGGCCGAACAGGCCGAGCAGGAACGCGAACACCTTGCCGACCTCGGCGGCCATCTGCGTCGCTTTCGCGTGCGGGCGGTTGCGCGCGAGAAGCGCCCGGAGGACGCGGCCGCCGTCCATCGGGAAGCCGGGGAGCATGTTGAACACGGCGAGCGAGACGTTCACCAGCGCGAGGTAGCCGAGGACGAACTGCGCGGGAGCCTGCGACTCGGGGAGCAAGACGAAGCCGGCGTAGGAGACGACGCCGATGGCGACCGAGACGAGCGGGCCGGCGACGGCGATGGTGAACTCCTGTTTCCAGTCCTCGGGAATCTCCTTGAACCGGGCGACGCCGCCGAAGAGCCAGAGCGTGATGGACTCGATTTCGTAGCCGTAGCGCATGGCGACGAGCGAGTGGCCGAACTCGTGCAGCAGGACGCCGGCGAACAGCCCGATGGCGGCCGCGCTTCCGAGTATCCACTGCATCGACCCCGCGGAGATGGCCGCGCCGTCGATGTTCGCGCCGAAGAGGTCGTTGACCACGAGCGCGAGATTCGTCACGTCCGAGCCGATGAGCCACGCGAAAAGCGGGAGAACGATGAGGAACGTGAGGTCCAACTTTATCGGGATGCCGAAGGCGCTACCGATGCGGATTCCTCGCATACCCGTAGTAACCCCGGAGGGGCCTTAAGCAGTCAGGGCGAAGAGACGGGGAAATGCTTACGCGGGCGGGCAATCGACGGGGAGATATGAGCGATTCCCGACCGGAGCCGGTGGTCAAGCGGAGCGCGGACATCGAGTACGAGCGGGTCGGCGCGGCCGACGGGATGTCGAAGGGCGTCCTCGTCTCCGAGGCCGACGGCGCGCCGAACTTCGCCATCCGGCGGTTCGTCCTCGACCCCGGCGCGACGGTGCCGAAACACACCAACGAGGTCGAACACGAGCAGTACGTCCTCTCGGGGCGGTACGTCGTCGGCATCGGCGACGAGGAGTACGAGGTCGAAGCCGGCGACTCGCTTTTGATTCCCGCCGGCGTCGTCCACTGGTACCGAAACGAGTCCGACGGGGAGGGGTCGTTCCTCTGTGCGGTCCCCAACGGCGACGACGCCATCGAGCTCGTCGACGACGCCGACGCCTGAGCGTGGCCGGGGACGCGGCGGCCGCGGCGGCCAGCGTACGAAGCCGCGTGTGGGTCGCTATCGAGCCTGAGCGTTCGCAGGCGAATCGCTGAAATACCACGTCGCCGTAGCAGGCACCGTGTCTAAACAGGTCACCCGCGTCGACACGCTCTTTCTCCACCAGACGGGAGACGACTACCTCGTCGTCGCCCGCCGGGACGGAAAGCGGGTGCTCCGCGGCAAGCTCGAACTCAAAGAGACGAACGCGGGGCCTCGACCCCTGCGCTTTCTGGTGACTCGGAAGGGAGACGACTCGCCGCGCGACCCGAGTCAGTTCGTCGAACTCGCCCGGTCGGCCGCCCGCATCCGCATCTCACAACAGACGCCGAAGGACGGCCGCGACGAGCTGAAAGAGATGCTCGACGGCTACCAGTTGGAGGCGCTGACGGTGCGGACCTGCCGCCGCTGCGCCGTCAACGGCCGGTACTCGCCCATCACCGACGACACGGCCATCAAGGCCGAACACGAGCACATCTGTCGCGACTGCGCCGTCCAAGAACTGGAGGGCGAACTCTCCTTCGCGGGCGGGCTCACGCAGGCCGCCCAAGAGCGCCTGGAGGAACTGCTCTACGAGACGGGCGACCTGACCCGCATCACGAACTTACTGCAGGGCGAGTTGGACCCCGACCTGACGAAGTTCGACACCATCAGCGCGACGACGGAGGACGTGGAGCTGGTCGAGACGAGCACGCTCGACCTCCACCCGAACCTGAAGTCGATGCTGACCGAGCGCTTCGACACCCTGCTTCCCGTCCAGAGCCTCGCCATCGACAACGGGCTGCTCGACGGCGACGACCAGCTCGTCGTGAGCGCGACGGCGACCGGGAAGACGCTCGTCGGCGAGCTCGCCGGCATCAACCGGATGCTGAACGACGACGGGAAGATGCTGTTTCTCGTCCCGCTGGTCGCGCTCGCGAACCAGAAGCACGAGGACTTCAAGGAGCGCTACGGCCACCTCGGCAAGGTGACCATCCGCGTCGGCGCGAGCCGAATCAACGACGACGGCAACCGATTCGACCCGAACGCCGACGTCATCGTCGGCACCTACGAGGGCATCGACCACGCGCTCCGGACGGGCAAGGACCTCGGCGACATCGGCACGGTCGTCATCGACGAGGTCCACACCCTGAAAGAAGAAGAGCGCGGCCACCGCCTCGACGGGATGATAGCCCGCCTGAAACACTACTGCGAGGCCCGCGCGAAGCGCCGCGAGAGCTACGGCGGCGCGCAGTGGATTTACCTCTCTGCGACCGTCGGCAACCCGAAGTGGCTCGCACAGAACCTCCGGGCGAACCTCGTCGAGTACGAGGACCGCCCCGTCCCCATCGAGCGCCACGTCACCTTCGCCGACGGGCAGGAGAAGCCGCGAATCGAAAACCGCCTCGTTCGGCAGGCGTTCGACTCGAAGTCCTCGAAGGGCTACCGCGGTCAGACCATCATCTTCACCAACTCGCGGCGACGGTGTCACGAAATCGCCCGGAAGATGGACTACAACGCCGCGGCGTACCACGCCGGCCTCGACTACGGCCAGCGAAAGCGGGTGGAGCGACAGTTCGCCAATCAGGACCTCGCGGCCGTCGTGACGACCGCCGCGCTCGCCGCCGGGGTCGACTTCCCGGCGTCGCAGGTCATCTTCGACACGCTGGCGATGGGCATCGAGTGGCTCTCCGTCCAGGAGTTCAGCCAGATGCTCGGCCGCGCCGGCCGCCCCGACTACCACGACAAGGGCGTCGTCTACCTGCTCGTCGAACCCGACGCGAGCTATCACAACACGATGGAGATGACCGAAGACGAGGTCGCGTTCAAGCTCCTCAAAGGCGAGATGGAGGAGGTCCGGACGGTGTACGACCAGTCCTCGGCGGTCGAAGAGACGCTGGCGAACATCGTCGTCGCCGGCAAGAAGGCGAAGGCGCTCAACAGCCGGATGCTCGGCGAGGTGCCGACGACCCACGCGGTGGGAAAGCTCCTTGAGTGGGGCTTCATCGACGGCCTCGACCCGACGCCGCTCGGACTCGCCGTGACGCGGCAGTTCCTCTCGCCGAGGGAGGCGTTCGCCATCCTCGACGGTATCCGGAAGGGGTCGTCGCCGTACGAAATCGTCGCCGACCTCGAACTCGACGAGGAAGGCCGGTAGCGTCTGGACGCCCTCAGCGGGGGGCG
Organism: Haloferax gibbonsii ATCC 33959; assembly: GCF_000336775.1. GTDB lineage: Archaea > Halobacteriota > Halobacteria > Halobacteriales > Haloferacaceae > Haloferax > Haloferax gibbonsii. The sequence continues at coordinate 630,279 of NZ_AOLJ01000011.1, forward strand.
GATATTCCGAATCCCGCACGCTTTTTGGCCGCCGACGCGTCGGTGACCGCGTGGTAGCGATAACGCCGGACATCCTCGTCGTCTTCGCGGTCATCCTCGTCGCGCTGGCGTTTTTCGCGACCGAACCCGTGCCGGTCGACGTGACGGCAATCGGCGTGATGGTGTCGTTGATGCTGATTCAACCCGCCTCGGAGGCGCTCGCCTCGGCGGGGATGCTCGGCGCGCCCATCGTTCTCTTCGAGTCCTACCCCGGCGACGCCCTCTCGGGGTTCGCCAACACGGCGACGCTGACCGTCCTCGCGATGTTCATCCTCAGCGAGGGCGTCCAGCGGACCGGCATCATCCAGCTCCTGGGCGCGAAGATATCGACGTTCACCGGCGACAGCGAACTCCGACAACTCGGTGCTACCGTCGGCGTCGTCGGCCCCATCTCCGGGTTCATCAACAACACCGCCGCGGTCGCCATCCTGTTGCCGATGGTGACCGACCTCGCAGAGCGCGGGCGGACCTCGCCCTCGAAGCTCCTCTTACCGCTGTCGTACGCGTCGATGTTCGGCGGCATGCTGACGCTCATCGGGACCTCGACCAACATCCTCGCCAGCGACGTCTACTCGCGCATCACGGGCGAAGCGCCCTTCACGATGTTCGAGTTCACCGCGCTCGGCGCGGTGGTCATGGTCGTCGGCGTCATCTACCTCATGACAATCGGCCGGCGGCTCACGCCGGCGCGAATCGAGCCCCGACGCGACCTGACAGAGGAGTTCGAGATGGCGGAGTACCTGACCGAGGTCGTCGTCCGCGAGGACTCCCCGCTCGTCGGCCAGCAGGTCCAGCGGGCGCTCGTCGAGACCGAGTTCGACGTGGACCTCCTCCAGCTCATCCGCGGCGAGAGCGTCTTCCTCGAACCGCTCGGCCCGAAGGAGATTCAACCGGGCGACGTGTTCACCCTCCGGACCGACCGCAACACGCTCGTCGAACTGCTCGACGTGGAGGGACTCGACCTCGTGCCGGCGACCGTCACCGAAGACGAGCTCGAACTCGCCGACCGCGGCCAGAACCTCGTCGAGGTCGTCGTCGCACCGGGGTCGGCCCTGGTCGGCGAGTCGCTCGCCTCGGCGAGTTTCAGACAGCGGTACGACGCGACCGTACTCGCGCTCCGCCGCGGCGGCGAACTCATCCGCCGGCGGATGGACAACCTCCCGCTCCGCGTCGGCGACACGCTACTCGTGCAGGCGACCGTCGAGAGCATCGAGCGCCTCGACAACAACCGCAACTTCATCGTCGCCCAGGAGATCGAGCGCCACGACTACCGCGAATCGAAGATTCCGGTCGCCGTCGGCATCGTCGCCGGCGTCGTCGCGCTCGCGGCGCTCGACTTTCTCCCCATCGTCGTCGCCGCGCTCCTCGGCGCGCTCGCCATGGTCGCCACGAAGTGTCTCCGGCCGACCGAGTTGTACGACGCCGTTCAGTGGGACGTCATCTTCCTCCTCGCGGGCGTCATCCCGCTCGGCATCGCGATGGAGAACTCCGGGGCCGCCGAACTCCTCGCCGAACTGGTCGTGATGACCGGCGACTACCTCCCCCTTATCGCGGTCCTCGGCGTGTTCTACTTCGTGACGGCGCTCCTGACGAACGTCATCTCGAACAACGCGAGCGTCGTGCTCATGATTCCGGTCGCCATCGAGGCCGCGACGACCCTCGGAGCCGACCCGTTCTCGTTCGTCCTCGCGGTCATGTTCGCGGCGTCGACGGCCTTCATGACTCCCGTCGGCTACCAGACGAACCTGTTCGTCTACGGCCCCGGCGGCTACAAGTTCACGGACTACATCCGCGTCGGCGGCCCGCTACAGTTGCTTCTCGGGGTCGTGACGACGCTCGGCGTCGCGTACTTCTTCCCCCTGACCTGACGGGGCGGAACGAAACCCTTTACTCCGCGACGGGGAGAGTCGTATGTGCGGGACCGTGGGTTAGCCTGGTATACTTCGGGCCTTGGGTGCCCGTGACCCCGGTTCAAATCCGGGCGGTCCCACTCTTTGTGCGAAGAACAACGTGATGAGCCAAAGAGTGACAACCCTCGGATTTGAACCCGACGAGACCGAACGGAGTGAGGTCTCGGCACGGTTCAAATCCGGGCGGAGAACCGCGGGACGACGGCGAGAAGACTTTTGAGACGAGCGAGGAATCTCTCGACAGAGATGTCAATCCAGCCGCTCGATGTCCTCGGCGGGGTCATGTTCCTCGCCGGTCTCGCGGTCGTGACCGGCGTGGTCGCGTCCGCGGTCGCCCCGGGGCAGCGCCTCGGCGTCGGTGCCTCGCTCATGGTGCTCGGAACGGCCGCCGTCGCCGGCCCGCGTATGTATCAAAAAGCCCTCGAAACGACGAACTAACCGGCATCGACCCCCGGCCGACCCGTTTTCGGGTCGTCGGGTCGAGTTTGCGGTCGCGCTCGCGGAGTCACCGCCGCTTCTTTCGGTACCAGAACCGACAGCCGACGGGCGACTCGCCGGCGTCGATGTCGAGCCGGCTGAGAAACAGGTCGCGGACCGCGAGAGTGACGACCAGTTCGACTGAATCGTCTCCCTCGCGTCCGTTCTCGGCCGGGCGCGCGCGGACCACCCAGTGACCGTCGCGTTCGGCGACCGACTCGACGACGCCCTCGGTCCAGCGGTCGCGGTCGTGGGTCGGTTCCCTCGCGTGGATTCTGTCGTGAACCATCGGCTACGCCGCCCTCACGGCCGCACCGGTGACCGCGCTCCGAGTGGTTGCGTTCCTGTCGGCCTCGCGTTGTTCGGTCTCGTTCGTCCGCTGGACGACGTAGCGTTGGCCGACCATCGGGTCCAAGAGGCTGTCGACGGGCGCGCGGTCGTCGGTGAGAAGCGGCACGTCGCCGGTTGGTTCGTCGTTCCGGTAGGACGTGAGTTCGGCCGCGAGGTCGATGCCGATGTCGCGGCGCTGGTTGCGCGCCTGTAGCTCCTCGGCCGTCACGAGCGTCCCGTCTTTCGTCGCCACGACCTCGATGTTCTGGACGACGACGCTCCCCGCGGTGGGGAAGCTGTACACCCGCGGGTAGACCGACCGCATCGTCTTGTACTCCGCGCGGTAGAACTGCGAAGCCGGGCCGCTCGGCGCGGAGATGACGTTGGCGAACAGGACGCCGTCCTCGTCGAGGCGGTCCGCGGTGAGCTGCATGAACTCCCGGGTCGTCAGCTGGAACGGGACCTTGTCCTTCCGGTAGGCGTCGAGGACGATGAGGTCGTACGTCCGGTTCGTCTCCCGGAGGTACTGCCGGCCGTCCATCGTGTGGACGTTGAGCCGCGGCGACTCCTCGACGCCGAAGTACTCCTCGGCGACGGAGACGACCTCGGGGTCGAGTTCGACCACGTCGACCGTCACGTTCGGGTACTGCTCCAAGAACACGCGCGGGCCGGTGAACCCGCCGCCGCCGACGAACAACACGCGGTCGATGTCGTCCGAGAGGAGGAAGGGGACGTGGAAGTACGAGGTGTAGTCGAAGACGTGCCGCGTCGGGTCGTCGAGGTCCATCGCGCTGTGGGGCTGGCCGTCGAGGTAGAGCGTCCGCGTCCCGCCCGAATCAGCGACGCGGAGCTCCTGATAGGCGGTCTGGGTGTGGTAGACGGTCGTGCCGCGGGAGTCGAGGCCGATGCCGCCGGTCAGCGACGCGAGGACGAGGACGGCGGCGATACCGACGCTCCAGACCGCCTCGTCGCGGCCGATGTTTGGCCGGGCGAGCGCGAGCGCCGTCACGACCGAGACGAGTCCGAAAACGAGCCCGATGTTGGTGACGCTCAGAGAGGGGATGAGGAAGTACGTGGTGGCGAACGCGCCGATGATGCTGCCGACGGTGCCGACGGCGTAGACGTGGCCCGACGCCGCGCCCACGTCGGACCGCCCCGAGAGTTCGGCCGCGTAAGGGCTGATGAAGCCGAGGAAGTAGGTCGGCGGCCCGAACAGGAGCGTAATCGCCGGGAGCGACGCGAATCGGCTCGGGAGGGGGAGGCTCGTCGTCGACTGGATGAACAGGTCGCCGAGGAGGATGACGCCCGCGATGTAGGCCGCGGTACCGATGAAGACGCGGACGAGCGCGCCGTTCGAGGCCTCCGCGGCCCGCTGCCCGCCGCGGTGATAGCCGAGACTCAGCGCCGCGAGGAAGACGCCGATGATGCTCCCCCACGTGTAGATGCTGCTGCCGAACTCGGGGGCGACCATCCGACCGGCGAGAATCTCCAAGCCCATGCTCGTGACCCCGGAGACGAACACGGCGAGTTCGGGACGCGTCATCCGGAGCCACGAGCCGGCGGCGGTCGATGCCATGTCAGTATGCCAAGGGGCGCGGCCGTATTAATTCACGCACGGCGGCGAGCCGGACGACGCGTGCGGGTGTTCGACCCCGCCGCCGCTGCGACGCGCTCGCGCGAACCTTCTTATCTGATAACGGAGCCAGCCCGACCCGTGTCCTCCCTCGTCGCCGCGTCCGACCTCGCCCGCGCCGCGTACTGTCCGCGACAGCTCTACTACGCCCGCCGCGACGACGACCGAGCGCCGCCGCCCGCGGTCCGCGAAGTTCGCGCGCTCGCCTTCGCGTACCCCGACCTGCTCGACGCTCCCGACGACGAACTCGCGGCGCGCCCGATTTCGGTGTCGCCGGCGGCGTACCGCGAGAACCTCGCTCGACTCCGCGAGCGCGACGACTGGGGCGCGCTCACCGACCCCGTCGCCCGCGACGCGCTCCTCGCGGGGAAGGACTGCCGCGGCGTCGCGCACAAACTCGTTCGGTCGCCCGGCGACGGCGACCACGACCAACCGACGGTTCCATCGCTCGTCTCGCCGGGCGAACCGCCCGAGCGCGGCGTCTGGGAACCCCAGCGCGTCCGGGCCGTCGCGCTGGCGAAGGCGCTCGCGTGGGAGCGCGAGGCGTCGATACCGCGGGCGCTGGTCGAGTATCCGGCGGTCGGCGTCGTGCGAACGGTCAGACTCACCACGGGGAACAAGGCGGCCTACCGCCGGGCGCTCCGCGTCGCCCGCGACCTCGACTTCGTCCCGTCGCGGTTGCGGGACTCCGCGAAGTGCGAGTCGTGCGCCTACCGGGAGCGGTGCGGCGTGAAAACGTGGTCGTTGGCGTCGCTGCTCGGTCGGTGAGGGGGGGCCACGTCGCCGGCGGCGGGACGGCGACCGACGCCGCCCGCTACGCGTCGCTGTCGTGCTCGTCGAGCCACGCCTCGATGTCGTCGGCCATCGCGCCGCGGCGGTGGACGACGCCGCGGCCGGGGTCGACGACGGTGCTCTCGGTGCCGGGCGTCGTCCCGCCGTCGAGGACGACGGCGACCGCCTCCCGAATCTCGTCGGAGAGCTGCGAGGGGTGCGTGATGCTCCCGGTTCCGGAGCGGTTGGCGCTGGTCGCCGTGACGGGCGTCCCGGCCGCGCGGAAGAGGTCCAAGGCGAGTTCGTGGTCGGGAACGCGGACGCCGACGCGCTCTTTCCCGGCGACGAGCGCGTCCGGCAGACTGTCGCGTCGCTCCACGACGACCGTCACCGGCCCGGGGAGGAACCGGCGCATGAACGCCTCCTCGCGCTCGTCGGCGACGACGTGCTCCAGCGCGGCGTCCACGTCGGGGAAGCCGGCGGAAAGCGGTTTGTCTCGGTCGCGGCCCTTGATGTCGAAGACGCGTTCGACCGCGTCGGCGTTCGTCGCGTCCGCGCCCATGCCGTAGACTGTCTCGGTCGGATAGACGACCGCCTCGCCGCGGCGGATGGCGTCGGCGGCACGCTGTACGTCGTCGTCGCTCATGGACGAACGGACGCGCAACGGGCGAAAAAGCGTGACGAAACGGCGATTCCGTGCGGGGCGGAGACGCGGGTCGGCACGGACGGAGCCGAGGGCTCGGCCCGCGTGCGTCGCTCCGAGCGGCGGGGGCGACTTACAGGCCGGCGAGCGCGTCAGCGAGTTCCTCGTAGTCCGGGAAGTCCGGCCACTCGTCGGCGACCCAGCGGTACTGGACCGTCCGCTCCTCGTCGAGGAGGAACACGGCGGGGCGGTGTTCGGTGACGCCGGCCATCCCGTCGAGGTCGTGTTCGAGGTCGTAGTCGGCCGCGACGTCGGCCGCGGGGTCAGAGAACAGTCGGGCGTCCACGTCGCGTTCTTCGAGGAACGCCTTGTGCTCGTAGGGCGACGAGATTGAGACGCCGACCGCCTGCACGTCCGCCGGGACGCCGCGGTCGCGGAGTTCGTTCCAGACGTACGTCGCCGGGAACGCGCCCGCCATCGTGTGGAACACGAGGAGGACGGGGCCGTCGTCGGTGAGGTCCGAGAGGGACGCGTCCGCCCAGAACTCGTCGTTGACGAGCGGACGGGTGAAGTCCGGAGCGGTGTCGCCCGTCGCCGGCGCGTCGTGGTCGGGGAGGTCGACGACGTCGAAGTCGACCATCAGGCTCCCTCCCCGTAGGTGTTTTCGAGGTACTCGACGATGTTCGCCGACTCGGACATCGTGACGCCGGTGTTGTCGTCCACGATGGCCGGAACCGAGCGCTTGCCCGAGACGCGCTTGACGACGTTCCGGTCGGAGTGCATCGGCTCGACGAACCGCGACTGGTAGGCGAGGCCCTGGTCGTCGAGCGTGCGGACGACCCGCTCGCAGTACGGGCACGCCTGCAGTCGGTACAGCGTAATCGCCGGTTGCTCGTCTGCCATGGGCGGCTGTTGGGAAGAGCGTCGCCTAAGCCCTTCGCTCGCGGGCATCCGCGCCGCAATATCGGTTCGGCGTCGGTTCGCCGACCGGACCAGCGAGGGCGGACGAGACGCCGACCGAGAGGGGTTCGAGGGCAACTCTTAATTCCGGTCCCGCGCAAGACAGTGTAGTTACATGGGTTTGCCGCCGCTACAGTTACCACCAGCCACGACACTCGCGGCCGCACAGGTCTCGAACATTCCGCTGGACGACACGACGATAACGGTCCTCGGTGTGATCGGAATCATCGTCCTGATCGGCCTCTCGGCGTTCTTCTCCTCGTCCGAGATCGCGATGTTCTCGCTCGCAAAACACCGCGTCGACTCGATGGTCGAAGACGGTGTGCCGGGCGCAGAGCGGGTGAAAGCGCTCAAGGAAGACCCGCACCGGCTTCTCGTGACCATTCTGGTCGGAAACAACATCGCGAACATCGCGATGTCCTCGATATCGACCGGGCTGCTCGTCTTCGTCGGCTTCCAACAGGGAGAGGCGGTCGCAATCGCGACGTTCGGGATTACGGCGATCGTCCTGCTGTTCGGCGAGAGCGCGCCGAAGTCCTACGCGGTCGAAAACACCGAGTCGTGGTCCCTCCGCATCGCGCGGCCCCTGAAATACGCCGAGCTGCTGTTGCTCCCGCTCGTCGTCTTCTTCGACTACCTGACCCGCGTCATCAACAAGGTCACCGGCGGTCAGACCGCCATCGAGACGACCTACGTCACCCGCGACGAGATTCAGAACCTCATCGAGACGGGCGAGCGCGAGGGCGTCATCGAGGAGGAAGAACGCGAGATGCTCGACCGCATCTTCCGGTTCAATTCGACTATCGCGAAGGAGGTCATGACCCCGCGCCTCGACATGACCGCCGTCCCCAAGGACGCGACCATCGACGAGGCCATCGAGACGTGCGTGCAGGCCGACCACGAGCGAGTCCCCGTGTACGACGGTAACCTCGACAACATCATCGGCATCGTCAACATCCGGAACCTCGTCCGCGAGAAGTACTACGGCGAACGCGGCGTCGGCATCGCCGACATCGTCTCGCCGACGCTCCACGTCCCCGAGTCGAAGAACGTCGACGAACTCATGGCCGAGATGCAGGACACCCGGATGCAGATGGTCGTCGTCATCGACGAGTTCGGGACCACGGAGGGGCTCATCACCCTCGAAGACATGGTCGAGGAAATCGTCGGCGACATCCTCGAAGGCGACGAGGAAGAGCCCTTCGAGGCGGTCGACGAGAACACCTACCTCGTCCGCGGCGAGGTCAACATCGACGAGGTCAACGAGATGCTCGACATCGAACTCCCCGAGGGCGAGGAGTTCGAGACGCTCGCCGGCTTCATCTTCAACCGCGCCGGTCGTCTCGTCGAGGAAGGCGAGGAAATCAGCTACAACGACATCGTCATCCGCATCGAGCAGGTCGACAACACGCGCATCATGAAAGCGCGCATCCGGACCAACTCAGGCATCGAAGCCGCCGACGGCAACGGCGACGACGAGAACGGCGGCGACGAGGAAGCGGAAGTCGAGCCCGACACCTGACCGGTCCGACCCGACAGAACCCGTTCGTCTCGACATCTGAACCCGATTCGTCCCCGCTCCGACTGAACTCGTTTTCGAACCGTCGTCCGCCGTGACTCACCCGAGGAGCGTAAACGAGAGAACCACGAGCGCCAGCGACGCCAGCGCGAGGAACGCCAATCCGGTCGCGTCGGCGGTGCCGTCGCCGAGGCGTCGCGCTCGCCCGCGGAAGCGAATCGCCAGCGCGAACGCGCCGAGTCCGACGGCTCCGAAGGCGAACCCGCGAAGCGAGATGCCGGTCACGACCGCCATCGCGACGTGGTAGACGCCGAAGACGGCCCAGAGGGCAGAAACGAGGGTGGCGAGCGCGACGCGGAGTCCACGAACGTTCACAGACCGAGTACGCTCGACACGAGCGTAAAGACGCCGTAGCCCAGCCCGAACGCGAGCGCGAGCGAGCCGACCCACGCGAGCACCGTGTACAGCATCTTCCGCCGGGAGACGCCCGACCCGCCGGCGGCGTAGCCGGAGCCAATGATGGCGCTGACGATGATCTCGTTGAACGACACGGGAACGCCGAGGGCGACGGCGGTCTGGGCGATGGCGAACGAGGGAATCATCGCCGCGATGGAGCGCCGCGGCCCGAGCGAGGAGTAGTCCTGCGCGAGCGCCTTAATCATGCGCGGCGCGCCGGTCCACGACCCGGCGAGGAGGCCCACTCCGCCGCCGACGAGGAGCGCCGGGAGCGGGACCGCGACCACGTCCAGCAGGGGAACGAGCGGCCCGATAGCGAGACCGACCTGACTGCCGCCCGCCGAGAAGGCGACGAGGCCGCCGAGGACGAGCAGGAATCGCCGCTGACCGCGGGTCTTGTCGGTCGTCACCCAGCGACCGACGACCGCGGCCGCGACGAGCGCGACGAAGAGGGAGGCGGCGACGAACCAGACCGTCTCGCCGAGGCCGACGAGGCCGGTCGCCTCGACTGCAGCGGCCCGGGCGACCGAGGCCGAGCCCGCCGCGCCGCCCAGCCCCGCGAACTCCATGTTGGCGACGAGCAGGCCGACGATTCCGGCGAGCGCGGGGACGGTCCACTGCTCGGAGACGCCGTCGGCGCGGAGGAGCCGGGCGGTCGCGTACGACGCCCCGCCGCCGACGAAGGGGGTGAGCACCCACAGCGAGACGATTTGCTGGTACTTCGCCCACGCGGGGTCGCCGCCCATGGCGAGGCCGACGCCGACGACCGCGCCGGTGACGGTGAAAGCGGTGGCGATTGGGTAGCCGGCGAAGACGCCGAGCGCGACGAGCACCGCCGCGGTGATGAGCGCGACGACCGCGGCCCCCGCGGTCAGCGTGACGCCGCCGATGAGTTCGGTGCCGACGGCGTTGGTGACGTTCGCGCCCTGGAGGAACGCCCCGGCGAACCCGAGCAGGCCGACGATGAAGCCCGCGCGCATCACCGAGATGGCGTTGGCTCCGACCGCGGGCGCAAAGGGCGTCGAACCCGACGACCCCGCGCCGATGGCCCACGCCATGAACAGGCTGGCAAGGGCGGCGACGACGAACGTGGCGAGCGTCGCGGCGGCTACCACGGGGCGACACCTCGGCGGTCGTCGGCGTCGGCTGTTGTCCCGTCCATCAGCGGCGGCGCGCCTCGTCGTACCCCTCGCTCAGGCCGAGGAGCGTCCGACGGACGAGGAGATACCCGAAGAAGACGAAGAGCAACAACGCGACGAGCAGCCCGACGAACACGGGATTCCCCGCGAGAAAGTCGACGAGGCCGTCTACGACCAAAGGGTCGGTCATGTGGATGGGTTCGGCGGGCACGAGGTATAGCAATTTCGGCGACGGGTCGTGAAAGAATACGAACACTCATGGGAAAACGCGAGTAACGCCGATTTGATGGCCGACCTCATCCCCTCCAGCCCGGGCGACCCGGACGACAACCGGGACGACCGAGACCCCAAGGTTATCGGCCTCGACAGCGACGAGGCGGACGACCTCCTCGGAGCCATCTCCTCGTCGACCGCCCGGTCGGTCCTCGCGTCGCTCCACGAGTCGCCGGCGACGCCCTCCGACCTCGCCACCGAGGTCGACACGTCCCTCCAGAACGTCCAGTACCACCTCGGGAACCTCTCGGAAGCGGGGCTCATCGAGGTCGCGGACACGAGGTACTCCGAGAAGGGACGCGAGATGAACGTGTACACCCCCGCGGACCGGGCGCTCGTCGTCGTCGCCGGGCGCGAGGACGAGACGAAGGGGCTGAAAGGCGCGCTCACGCGCCTCATCGGCGGCGTCGGCGTCCTCGGCATCGGCGCGGCCGTGGTAAATCGGCTCGCTCGAACCGAATCGGTGCTCCCGTTCGGCTTCGGTACCTCGGCCGGCGGTGCGGACGGCGCTGGCGGTTCGAGCGACGCTGGCGGTTCCGAAGCCGGCCAAAGCGGCGGGTCGGGCGGCGACCTCAACGCGACCTATCAGTCCGAGTCGGCCGACGCGACGACCGCGGCGGACTCGACGACGCAGACGACGACAGAGACCGCGACGACGACTGACGGCGGCGGCGGGTTCAGCATCGCCGAGGCGACCACGACGGCGGATTCGACGACGCAGACCGCGGAGGCGACCCGGACCGCAGCCGAGACGACGCGGACGGTGACGGAAGCCACGCAGACCGCCGCTGAGACCGCGACCGCGACGCCGACGCCGACGGTGGTTCCGGACACGACGGCCGCACAGACGGCCACGGAGACCGCGGTGCAACTCACGAGCGGGTCGGGCGGACTCGCCGAGACTATCGGGTCGCTCTCGCCGGGGACGCTGTTCTTCCTCGGGGGGCTGACCGTGCTTCTCGCGTGGGTCGCGGTGGGCGTGCTGCGTGACTAAAACGGTTGTTTGAGCTTACGGTGCGTATTTGATACCGTCACCCGTAGGAGTGAGTACGAGGTCGCGCGTGGCCCCCCAACGGCGACGGGACTGCCATCCGTGCCCCTGCCCCTCACCCCGTCGTCTCGCGTGGCCTCGGACTGTCCCCAACAGGCTTCCCGGCCTGTTCCCGCTGATTCTTCCGGCCCTCCGCCGGACCCCACTGCATTACTCGTCAGGGACGATACGGAACGTCTCGAAGGTGTCGCCGTCGACGGTGACGAGTCGCCCGCGGAGCCCGCCGTCCGGCAGTTCCTCCAGTTCCGCGTGCGCCTTGCGGTTGCCCCGCGGTTGCGCGTGACTCCCCGGGTTGAGGAGCGGAATCGGCCCGGTGCCGTCGAAGCCCGGCCGGTGGCTGTGGCCGAAGATGACCACGTCGGCCCCGCGCTCGCGGCCGAACATCGAAAGCGCGGTGTTCCCGCCGCGTCGGGTGTGCGTCACCGCGAACTCGACGCCGCCGTAGGTGACGTTTCGCGCGACCGGAATCCGGTCGCGAATCTCGGGGCCGTCGTTGTTGCCGTAGACCGCGAGGAAGGTGTCGGCCTCGTCGATGAACGCGTCGAGGACGGACTCGCGCATGAAGTCGCCCGCGTGGACGACGAGGTCTGCCTCGCGGACCGCGTCGAGGGTTCGGTTCGTCAGTCGATGGCCGTCCGTGCTGTGGGTGTCGGAGACGACAACGAGCATGCGCCGGGGTAAGCGCCGGAGGGATTGAAACCTACCGGCTGCGGCGTCGGTCCGGTCGGAGCCGCCGCGGTCGGCGAGCGGTGTCCCGGTTCCTCGTCGGTAGGTCTATCCGAGCGCGGGGAGTGGCCCACGATATGGCAGGCAGTACGTCCGTCGTCGTCGCCGCGCTCTTCGCGAACGGGGCGATTGCGATTCTCAAGTTCCTCGGCTATCTCGCGACCGGGAGTCCCTCCATGCTCTCCGAAACGTATCACTCCATCTCCGACACCGGCAATCAGGTGTTCCTCCTCATCGGCATCCGCGACAGCAAACGCGGCGAGACCCAGTCACACCCCTTCGGCCACGGGAAATCGCAGTTCTTCTACTCGTTTCTCGTCTCCGTGATGCTGTTCGGTATCGCCGGTTGGGAGTCGGCCAAGCACGGCTACGATGCCCTGATGCACCCCGGCCACGGCGGGGGCGGAGAGGCGCTCGTCCTAGCCGGTTTCGAAATCGAGCCCGTGTTGGTCAACGTCGCCATCCTCCTCGGCGCAATCGCCTTCGAGAGCTACGCGTTCCTGAAGGCGAACGCCGAACTCCGCCGGCAGATGGAGGAGTACCAGTGGAGCGGTCTCGTGGAGGCGTTCCGGGAGACGAGCGACGTGACGACGCTCACGGCGTTCACGGAGGACACCGTCGCCCTCGTCGGCGCGATGCTCGCGCTCGTCGGCATCGGCCTCACCGAACTCACGGGTAACGAGCTGTTCGACGCCGGTGCGGCGCTCCTCATCGGGATACTGCTCATGGGCTTCGCAATCGCGCTCGCGTGGGAGAACAAGCGCCTCCTCATCGGCGAGAGCGTCCCCATGGACGAAGAACAGACCCTTCGCAACATCGTCAAAAACGACCCGCGGGTCGTCCACATCGACCGCTTCCGCGCGAGCTACGTCGGCCCCGAGAAACTCCTCGTCGCCCTCGACGTGAGCTTCGACCCCGAACTCGACACCGAGGAGATAGACGACCACATCAGCGAAATCGAGGCCGAACTCAAGGCGGCCGACGAACGGGTCCACTTCGTCTACATCGAACCCGAGTTGTAGCCCGGACTAGCTCTCGGCGACCTCCCGCGACTCGACCGCGTCGGCGACGAGTTCGACCGCCGTCTCCGCGTCCTCCCGCGAGACGTTCAGGTTCGTCGTAAAGCGGGTGTGATACTCGCCGAACGTCCCGCCGAGGACATCCACGCCCTCGCACAGTTCGACGAACTCCTCGGCCGTCAGCCCCGCGTCTTCGGAGTCGACGACGACGATGTTCGTATCGGGCGTCGGCACCGACAGCCCGGCGACGGCGTCGAGACCCTCGGCGAGGACGCGGGCGTTCTCGTGGTCGTCGGCGAGGCGGTCGATATTGTCGAGCGCGACGAGTCCCGGCGCGGCGATGAGCCCGGCCTGTCGCATGCCGCCGCCGAACTGCTTTCTGACGCGGAGGGCCTCTTCGATGAACGACTCCGGACCGGCGAGCACCGAGCCGACGGGCGCGCCGAGCCCCTTCGAGAGACAGAACATCACCGTGTCCAGGCGCTCGACCATCGCCGTCGGGTCCTCGTCGAGGGCGACGCAGGCGTTGAACACGCGGGCACCGTCGAGGTGAACGGGGATTCCGAGGTCGTGTGCCGCCTCGGCCGCGGCGTCGACGTCGGCTTTCGGAACCGCGACGCCGCCGCGGGCGTTGTGGGTGTTTTCGAGGCACAGAACGCCCGTGCCGGCGACGTGCAGCGACTCCTCGCGGGCGTGCTCGCGGACCTGCTCGGGGGTCGGCGCGGCGCGCTCGCCGGCGTCGTAGGCGCGGACCTGCAGCCCCGACAGTTGGGCGAAGCCGCCAACCTCCCACTTGTAGACGTGCGCCTTCGCGTCCACGAGCGCCTCCTGACCGGGGTCGGCGTGGACGCGGGCGGCGATTTGGTTGCCCATCGTCCCCGAGGGCACGAACAGCGCGGCCTCCTTGCCGACCAACTCGGCGGCGCGCGCTTCGAGTTCGTTCACGGTCGGGTCGTCGCCGTACACGTCGTCGCCGACGTCGGCGTCGCGGGCGGCGTCGCGCATCTCGTCGGACGGGAGCGTGACGGTGTCGCTTCGGAGGTCTATCATGCGCGGAGAGACCGCGCCGACGGAGAAATAAACGGTGGTCCGCGTGGCGTTCCCCGTCCGCGGTCGCAATATTTGCGCTTCGAAAGGTGTTTGCCCCGGGGACACACACGACGCGGTATGGACCCGCGCATCCGCGAGCACGCACAGACCATCGTCGACCACTCCACGAGCGTCGAGGCCGGCGACAACGTCGTCGTCTCCGCGCCCTCGGTGGCCGAGGACCTCGTCACGGCCGTCCACGAACTGCTCGGCGACCGCGGCGCGAACGTCGTCGCGATGGACGCGAACCCCCGCTTTACCCGCGCGTTCCTCCGCGCCGGCGACGACGACTACGAGACGCCCGAGCACGTGCTGGCGCTCTACGAGGAGACGGACGTCATCATCCGCGTCCGCGGCGAGACGAACGCCACCGAGCAGAGCGACGTGCCGCCGGAGACGAACGCCGCGTACAAGCGGGCGTACAAGCCCGTGCAGGGCGAGATGCTCTCGAAGCGCTGGTGTCTCACTCAGTACCCCGCGAAGGGGAGCGCCCAGCTCGCGGGCATGAGCACAGAGGCCTACGAGAACTTCGTCTACGACGCCGTCACCCTCGACTGGGACGCGCAGGGCGAACTCCAACAGCAGTTGGTCGACATCCTCAACGACGGCGACGAGGTCCGCATCAAGTCGGGCGACGAGACCGACGTGACGATGAGCATCGCCGGCAACACGGCCATCAACGACACGGCCGAACACAACCTCCCCGGCGGCGAGGTGTTCACCGCGCCCGTGAAGGACTCCGTGAACGGTGAGGTCTACTTCGACCTGCCGCTGTACCGACAGGGCCGCGAGGTCTCCGGCGTCCGCGTCCGCTTCGAGGACGGCGAGGTCGTCGACTACTCCGCCGAGGGGAACGAGGAGGTCTTAGACGGCGTGTTCGACACCGACGAGGGCGCGCGCTACCTCGGCGAACTCGGCATCGGCATGAACCGCAGCATCGACCAGTTCACCTACAACATGCTGTTCGACGAGAAGATGGGCGACACCGTCCACATGGCCGTCGGCTCGGCGTACCCCGAGACGGTCGGCGCGGACAACGAACTCAACGAGAGCGCCGAGCACGTCGACATGATCGTCGACATGTCCGAGGAGTCGGTCATCGAGGTCGACGGCGAGGTCGTCCAGCGGAACGGCACGTTCGTCTTCGAAGACGAGTTCTGACCGGGGCGGCCGCGCGCCTTCCTGCTCGCGGACAACTCGCAACATTTCGTCTCCGGTTTATCGACCGGAAAATCGCTCGTCGTCGTCGGGTTTTCCAGTCGAAACAGTAGCCTTCGAACAGTCGCCGAAATCAGCACCGAGACGCGGGGACGGGTCCGGTCTGTCTCGGCCGGAGTCAGCGGAGTCTCCAGTCGAAGCGGTGCCCTTCGGTCTATAGACAGACGTGTGACAACAATACACAGACCCCAGTAGGTTTATTTCGAATAGTCGACGAACACGAACCGATGCCAGCGGTTCAGTGCCGGGAGTGTGGACGAGACGTGGCGGTCCACGAGATAGAGACCACGACGAAGACGACGCCCGACGGCTTCGACACGAGGTATCGGTGTCCCTACTGTAAGTCGGAGATGCGAGACGTGAAAACGCGAATCGTCTGACGGCGTTACTGGTCGAGGTCGAGTTCGAACTGCTCGTTTTCGGTGACCGAGTTGAGCACGACCGAGGTGTTGGACTCGCGGATGTCCGCGTCGGTGAGCAGTTTCTTGATCTGCGTGTTCATGCCGTCGGTGTCGCGGAACTTGCCGATGGCGATGATGTCGTAGTCGCCGGTGACCTCGTACACCGAAATCATCTGTTTCTCGGCGCGGAGGCGCTCGGTGATGTCGGGGAGCGCGGAGCCCTCGACTTTGAGCTGAATGACGGCGGTTACGTCGTAGCCGAGCGCGTCGTAGTTGACGCGGGGCGTGTACCCCTCGATGACGCCTTCGTCTTCGAGATCTCGCAGGTGATTCGAGACGGTCGTGACCGACACGTCGAGTTCTTCGGCGAGGCTTCGCAGGCTCGCTCGGCCGTCGCCGAGGAGTGCGTTGATGAGCTTCGCGTCGAGGTTTTCGTACGTCATTACATCTACACACCGTCCCGGGGCATTAGAATTTTACGAATATCCAATTCTGTGGCGAGGTGCGGGGAATTGCATTAAGCGGAAAGGTCTTTATAGTGCGGGTGTTCGAATCGCGTGTTCAGGAAAATGACGGAAGACAACGCACTCACCGACGGCGGCCTGAGCGACGAGGCACAGGCAGTCATCGACGAGATCGAAGAGAAGAATGTCGACTTCCTCCGACTCCAGTTCACCGACATTCTCGGAACGGTCAAAAACGTCTCCATCCCGGCCTCGCAGGCCGAAAAGGCGTTCACTGAGGGCATCTACTTCGACGGTTCCTCCATCGACGGCTTCGTGCGCATCCAGGAGTCCGACATGCGCCTCGAGCCCGACCCGTCGACGTTCGCCGTCCTCCCGTGGCGGAAGAAGGAAAACAGCGCCGCAGGTCGCCTCATCTGCGACGTGTTCAACACGTCCACCGGCGAGCCCTTCAGCGGCGACCCGCGTGGCGTCCTCAAGCGCGCCATCGCCCGCGCCGAGGAGCTCGGCTATGACGTGAACGTCGCACCCGAACCGGAGTTCTTCCTGTTCGAAGAAGACGAGAACGGCCGCGCGACGACCGTCACGAACGACGCCGGCGGCTACTTCGACCTCGCGCCGAAGGACCTCGCGTCCGACGTGCGCCGCGACATCATCTACGGCCTCGAGAGCATGGGCTTCGACATCGAAGCCTCGCACCACGAGGTCGCCGAGGGCCAGCACGAGATTAACTTCACGTACGACGACGCCCTCTCGACGGCCGACAACGTCGCCACGTTCCGGTCCGTCGTTCGCGCCATCGCGTCCGAACACGACCTCCACGCGACGTTCATGCCCAAGCCCATCCCGCGCATCAACGGCTCCGGCATGCACACCCACATCTCGCTGTTCCAGGACGGCGAGAACGCGTTCCACGACGGCGACGACGAGTTCGACCTGAGCGACACGGCCAAGAGCTTCGTCGCGGGCATCCTCGACCACGCGCCCGCCATCACGGCTGTCGCCGACCCGACGGTCAACTCCTACAAGCGCCTCGTCCCCGGCTACGAAGCGCCGGTCTACATCGCGTGGTCCGACCGTAACCGCTCGGCGCTCATCCGCAAGCCGGCCGCCCGCACGCCGGCCGCCTCGCGCATCGAGGCCCGCTTCCCCGACCCGTCCTGTAACCCGTACCTCGCGTTCGCCGCGCTCATCCACGCCGGTCTCGACGGCGTCGAGAAGGACCTCGACTGCCCCGACCCGGTCCGCGAGAACATCTACGAGTTCGACGAGGAGAAGCGCGAAGAGTACGGTATCGAGACGCTCCCGAAGGACCTCGGCGGCGCCGTCGACGCCCTCGAAGAGGACGAAGTCATCCAGGACGCCCTGGGCGACCACGTCTACGAGAAGTTCGTCGAAGCCAAGCGCTCCGAGTTCAAGGACTACCTCGTCGACGTCTCCCAGTGGGAACTCGACCGGTACCTCGAGACGTTCTAACCGTCGCGCACGCCTAACACCGATTTTTCTTTCGCGACCGCTCGCCGGAGAGCGACGGCCAGAGCGCCGCGCGGAGACCGAGCGCGAGCCGTCGTCGCCGCGGTAGCCGAGCCGCGACCGACTCGCGAAGCTCGCTGGGTTTGAGCGGTCGCGGAACCGGTGCAGTGGTGCAGTCCGAAAAGAGAAGCGCCAGCCTCGCGTCAGGCGTCGGCGTCGCCCGAGTCAGTCGGCGCGCTGGGTCGCCCCGTCGCCGAGTCCGATTCGGCCCTGTAACTTCGGCGCGACGAGGATGAACGCGACCACCGCCCCGGTGGCGAGCACCGTCACCGTCACCGGGACCGGGGCGTCGACCACGTCGACGCCGACCCAGAGGCCGCCCGCGCCGAGGAACGCGACGAGCGCCACCGGCGGCGACAGCGTCGGCAGCGACTCGTGGTCGGCGAGTCGCGTCCAGCCGACGAGGCCGCCGAGCGACCCGCCGAGGGCCGCCGCGGCGTTTTCCGTGTGTCCGGGGACGCCCGTGGTGAACACCACCGCGAGCGCGAGGACACTCAGGCCGGCCGCGATGGCGAACAGCCGCGCCGGGTCGAGGTGGCCGGCCGCGTCGGGGTCGTCCGCGGCGGCGACCGAAAAGACCGCCTTCAGAAAGACCAGGCCGAGGAGGACGCCGACGACGATGTCGACGCCGTAGTGGACGCCGAGGAAAATCCGCGAGAGCGAGACGGTGCCGACGACGGCCGCCGCGGCGACGAGTCGGCGGCGGCGGTCCCACACGTCGAGAAGCGAGACCGCGGCCCCGTAGACGACGGTCGTCCCGAGGGCGTGGCCGCTCGGGAAGCCGAAGCCGTCGTCGGTGGTAAACGACACGAACAGGTCCGAGAGCGGCGACGGCCACGCGGGGGCGTCGGCGACGGTCGCGGTCGGCGGTCGCGGCAGGGCGAAACCGACTTTCAGCGCGGTGACGAGCGCCAGCGACCCGAGCGCGAGGCCGACGAAGGCGGCCGCGGTCCGCCGGGGGCGGGCCGTGATTCGGGGGCGACAGAGCCAGTACAGCGACGTGAACGCGACGAAGAAGAACCACTGGTCGCCGAGCTGGGTGACGAGACCGAACAGGAAGACGAGCGCGTCCGGCGCGTCGGCGAGGGCTAACTCACCCAACCCGCGGGTCTGAAGCGGGAGTGCGAACCGGGACATCTCAGCCGCGGCGTTCGCGGACCGCGTCGACGGCGCGGCCGGGGAGGCCGAGCGCGTTCAGGCCGATGCCGAACATGACGAACAGGACGTAGAGCCCGAGCGTCGACAGGAAGATGATGAGCATGGCGACGACCGCGATGAGGTCCGACTGGAGGTAGTAGAACGCGCCGAGCGTGAGGACGACGCCGTAGCCGAGCACGAGATAGGGCCCCCAACCGCGAGCCTTGCCGCGGCGCATCCGACGGCGGACGTAGCGCTTCAACTCGGCTTCGAGCTTGGGCTTTTCGACCGTCCGGTCCGTCACGTCGTCCTCGAACGCGTCGAGGTCGGCGCGGAGTTCCTCGACCTGCGATTCCAGCTCCTCGATGTCGGGAGCGCCGCGCGGGGAGACGGACGCGCCGGTCTCCGCGTCGCCGGCGTCCGCCGTCCGCGGCCCATCGGTGTCACCTCGGTCGTCGCTCATATCCGTACGAGCGTCATGTCGGCCTCCCGTATGTTGTACCTGCCGGTCCACACCGGGCGGTCCCCCCGGCGGGTCACGCGGTTCCGCGGGCAGGGCGTCGCCGCCGACCCCCGCGAGGACCGCGTTGATGACCGCGCCCGAAAGCAGGATGAGCCCCGAGAAGTAGAACCACGTCACGAGCAGCAGGAGCGTCCCGAGCGCGCCCGCGACCGACGCGCCGGCCACCGACGCGTACACCCCGAATCCGATTCCGAGGACGGTCCAGCCGACGGCCGCGAAGACGGTTCCGGGGACGACCTGCCGCGGCGAGAGGTCGGCGTCGGGGAAGACGTAGTACAGCGGGAAGAACGCCGCACAGAGCGTGAGCAGCAACAGGAGCGGCGAGAGCAGTTGGAGGAACGGCACGTCGAGGAGACCGAGGAGCGCAGTCACCACCGCGACGCCGATGGTGCCGACGCCGATGCTGGCGAGAGCGATGGTGCCGTCTCGAAGCTGGTCGAGGAGGCCGCCGGCCTCGGAACCGTAGATGCGCGAGAAGGCGATGTCGAGGCCGCGAAAGAGCTTCAGCGCGCCCCAGACCGTCAACGCGAGGCTCACCGCTCCGACGCTGCCCTGTCCGGTCCGGTCCGTGAGGGCCTCCTCGACGAGGTCCTGTCCGGTCGGGACGAGGTACTGTTCGACGAGCGTCTGGAGCTGCGCCTTCAACTCCGCGCCGCCGACCGCGGTGGCGACGACGACGCCGAGCACGAGAAGCGGAATCAGCGAGACGAGCGCGTAGTACGAGATGCTGGCCGCGAGAAACGAGATTTCCTTCTCCCGAATCGTGTCGACGACGGTCCGCGCGACGGGAACGACGGTTCGAATCTTGGCGCTCACGTATCACCAAAACGACACGGGAGACAAAGAAGCTACCCGCCGACGCGGCGGCGTGAGCCGGTTACGGGCACGGCCGCTCGGGCCGCGGAGTCAGGCTTCGGGGTCGAGCGCGGCGGTCGCCTCGCGTATCTCCGCGACCGTCGCGTCGGTCTTGAACGCGGTGCCGTGGTAGTGCGCGGGAGTGGCGTCGTAGCCGGCGTCCCGGAGCGTTTCGAGGAACGTCTCCATCTTCGAGGCCGAGCGCCCCCAGAGCTTACAGAGGCGGTGCTGGTCGAAGTGGGTCGGCGTGTCGAGTTCGACCGCGAGCGTGTCGAGGAGTTTGCGGGCGCGTTTCGCGGTGCCGAAGTCCTCCGTCACCTCGTCGCGGACGGCCTCGGCGAACGCCGGTTCGGAGACGGGGCCGAGCCAGATGGGGCCGGCTTCGAGAATGCGGGTGGAACCGCAGTTGCCGCACGCTTCGGGCGGGTGGGCGATGAGCGAGTGCTCGGCCTCGCGGTGGAGGCAGTCCTCGCAGTGGTAGACGAAGCCGGTCGATTCGAGGAGTTCGTCGGCCTTCGTCGCCCGCTCGTCGAGTTCGAGGTACGCCCGCGCGTAGTGGCGCGTCGCGTGCGAGAGAATCGGGACGGCGGCCTTGTCGTAGCGGGCGGCGGTGCGGACCATCGCGCCGAGGAGCGTCCGAAGGCCCATCTCGGGGTGGTAGTCGGTGTTCTGCGGGAGACAGCCGTACTTCCGGATGCCGCTTTTCTGGTGTGCGCCGCACAGCGGGGCGGTGTCCGTGGCGGTGACGCAGACGAGGTCGCGGGTGTTGGCGAAGGCGGGGTCGGCGAAGGGCATCGGCGTGCCGAAGGGGTCGAGGTCGACCACGTCGAAGACGGAGTCGTACATGAGGGCGTTGGCGTTGCGGTGGACCGCCTCGCCGCCGTTGCCGGCGCGGTCGAGGTTCGACTGGGCGAGTTCGACGGCGTCGGTGTCGAGGTCGGCGCAGGTCACGTCGTAGCCCTCGGCGGCGGCGCGGACGCCCCGGATTCCCGAGGCGGCCATCGCGTCGAGGTAGCTCTCGGCGCGGGGTTCGCGCTCGCGGAAGGCCCGGAGGACGGCCGCGGTGATGTCCCGGTTCAACTCCTGTGTGGGGTTGTAGAAGACATCGTCGCCGGTCCCCGCTGACGCCCCGTCGCGGGCGTCGGGAACCTCGATTTCGACGCCTCCCTCGCTCACGTGCATACCCGCAGTCGCCCGCGCGGGCGGAAACCGGTTGCGATGCGATTGTGCGACGCGGTTGCGGCGGGCGTCCTCCCCCGCGGCATCGAATGCGTTTTCACCGCCACCGACGAAATCGAGGGCGTGGATTCGGCCGACGACTGGCGAGCGGCCCTCGAAGCGGCCGGGCGGCTCTCGCCGCAGATCGTGCAGGCCATCGTCGACGCCCACGGCGACCGGGGCGTCACGGCCATCGAGGCCGTCTCCGAGCGACGGGTGAAGCGCTACCGCGACTTCGACGTGGTCGTCGGCTACGACGACGAGTACGTGGTCGAAGACCGCGGCTGTACCTGCAAGGACTCGCAGTACAACCTCGACCCCGACGAGGGCGAGCGCTGTTGGCACGTCCTCGCGGTCGACGTGGCCGAGGCGCTCGGCGAACTCGACCACCACGACATGTGGTACTCCGACGTGCGGGAATTTCTGTAATCACACGTCTCGGCCCCGCGCCCGTTCGGTCCGTCGCCGCGCCGCGGGAACGACCACAATCCTTTCCGAACCCCGCCGCGAACCTCGGGCCAACGGATGGCTGATTTCGACCTCTCTATCGACGAAAAGCGGGTGTACGCGGACAAGTCCGGCAAGCAGACGGTGTACGTCGCCGCGGGCGTCGGGGTCGTGACCGTCGACGTGTCCGACGACCTCGTCGGCGGCTTCCGCGTCGACCGCCGGTGCGCCGCGCGGGACGCCGCCGGGTCGCCCGGGGAAGTCGCCGTCGCCACCGACGAGGACGTACTGCTCGTCCAGGGCGACGACTACCACGAACTCGACTTCGGGCCCGCGAGGGCCGTCGGCTTCCACCGGAATCGCGTCGTCGCCGCCGCCGACTCGGGGCGCGTCGCCCGCCTCGACGAGTCCGGGTGGACCGACCTCGGCGAGGTCGATTCGGTCCGCGCCCTCGACGGGAGCCTCGTCGCGGCCGAAGACGGCGTCTACCGCATCGGCGACGACGGTCTCTCGCACGTCGGCCTCGACGACGTAAACGACGTGTCCGACCCCGCGGGCCGTCTCGGCGGCGATTCGGGAACCCCGCTCGCCGCGACCGACTCGGGGCTGTACGCGCTCGGCAACGGCTGGATGGACGCGCTCGACGGGGCGTTTTCGGCGGTCGCGTCGATGCCGGACGGCCGCGCCCACGCGGTCGGACCGGACGGCGTCGTCGCGCGCGACGACGAGTCGGACGCGTGGAACGCCGCCCCGATTCCGCTGGACGAGACGGTCGTCGCGCTCGCCCACGACGCCCGCGCCGCCTACGCCGTCACCGACGCGGGGAGCTTCTGCGTTCGG
This sequence comes from Haloferax gibbonsii ATCC 33959, assembly GCF_000336775.1. Taxonomy (GTDB): domain Archaea; phylum Halobacteriota; class Halobacteria; order Halobacteriales; family Haloferacaceae; genus Haloferax; species Haloferax gibbonsii. The sequence goes on from NZ_AOLJ01000011.1 coordinate 652,950, forward strand.
CTGACCGGGGGCGACTGGCGGACGCAGGTGCTCGGATTGGACACCGTCGGCGTCGCGGTTCGCTGACACGCGACGCGGCTGTACGCAACGAAAAGCGGTTTTACCCCCCACGAGAGACGAACGGGTATGCTCGTACCCGGCGCATCCTCCCAGGCACTCGCGGCCGCGCTCGCCGCCGAACTCGGCGAGTCGCTCGCGGCCGTCGAGTACGACCGCTTCCCCGACGGCGAGACGCTGGCCGCCGTTCCCGGCTTCGACGCCGACGCCGCCACCATCGTCGCCAGCACCGCCAGCAACGACGCCTACGTCGAACTCCTCCAACTGCAGGACGCGGTCCGCGAGGCCGGCGCGTCCGAGGTCACGACGGTCATCCCGTACATGGGCTACGCCCGACAGGACAAGGCGTTCGAGGCCGGCCACCCGATTTCGGCCCGCGCGGTCGCCCGCGCCGTCAGCACGACGACCGACCGCGTCGTGCTCGTCAACCCCCACGAGGACGCCGTCTCGGAGTTCTTCGACGTGCCCGTCGACATCGTCGACGCCGCCGGGCGACTCGCCGAACCGCTCCCCGCGCTCGACGACCCGCTGTTTCTGTCGCCCGACTCGGGGGCCATCGGCATCGCCGAGACCGTCCGCGACGCCTACGGTGAGGGCGAGACCGACTACTTCGAGAAGGTGCGCCACTCCGGGACCGACGTCGAAATCACGCCGAGCGACGCCGACTTCGAGGGCCGCGACGTGGTCATCACCGACGACATCATCGCCACCGGGTCGACCATGAGCGAGGCCGTCGCCGTCCTCGCAGACGGCGGCGCGAAGCGCGTCTTCTGTGCGACCGTCCACCCGCTTCTCGCCCGCAACGCCCGCACGAAACTCGCGCGCGCCGGTATCGAGCGCGTCGTCGGCACCGACACCATCGAGCGCGACGTGAGCGAGGTGTCCGTGGCCCCCGTTCTCGCCGACGAGCTCGAACGGTAACATACCACACAGTCTCTCGAAACGGTTTTCCCAGTCCCCGTATCTCGGAGTAACATGGGACGCTACGGAGACATCGACTACCCGCGGATGACCAAGACCGGCCTCGGACTGGGGCTCGCGCTGTTCCTGTTCGGCGCTGTCGGCGCGAAAGTCGCGCTCGCGATGAACGGCGGCGCACTTCCGGGCTGGGAGCGCACGCTGTTTTTCGACGCCGAGTGGCTCGGCATCGCGCTGGTCCTGTTCTCGCCGATTATCTTCGGCATCGTGCTCCCCCTGACGGAGTAGATGGCCGACGCCGACCCGCGGTTCCCCGACGACGACGAGACGCTCGTCCTCGAACCCGACTGCGACCGCTGTCCGGCGCTCGTCGAGTGCCGCAACCGCATCTCGTGGGGCGTCGGCCCCGACGACGCGACCGTGATGGTCGTCGGCGAAGCGCCGGGTGCGGGCAACCCCGACGCCGACCGCTGGCGGGGCGGCAACTGGACCGGGATGTCCTACACGGCCCGGCACTCGGGCCGCCGCATCCGCGAGACGATGGCCGCCGTCGGCTACGAGTCGGGCGTCTTCTACACGAACGCGGTCAAGTGCTTCCCCTCGGACGGCGAGGGGTCGAACCGCGCGCCCACGGCCGCCGAAAAGGAACACTGCCGCGACCACCTCGTTTCCGAGCTCGAAGTCGTCGACCCCGACGTGGTGGTTCCGACCGGCCGCCACGCGACCGAAACCGTCCTCGCGCTCGACGACACCTCGCTGGACGGCTTTCTCGATACTGTCCTCGAACCCGTCGAGAGCGAGCGGTTCGGCTACACCGTACTCCCGCTTTTGCACCCCTCGTACCGCGACGTGTGGCTCTCCCGACTCGGCTACGAGTTAGACGAGTACCTGGCCGACTTGGAATCGCGTCTCCCCTGAGGCCACCACGTCGCCGACGCGGACCGCGACGACCGCCGACTGCACCGACCGTGCCGCTCGATACCCCGCATATTCATGGCTGAGGGTTGACATTATTCGGTCACACCGATGCTCGGCGACCTCATCGCGGACCTGATTATCGACGTCGTTCTCCACCCGTTCGTGAAAGCGATGGACCCGTTCGTCGCCGGCGTCAAGAAGCGACTGGCGCGGATTCGGGCGCGGTTCGGCGGTGACGGAGGTGACAGAGGTGACGATGTCGGCGCGGCCGCCGACAGCGGGAACGCCGGAGTCGGCCGCGGATACGACGCCGCCGACCGCGAACGGTCCACCGAGCGGAACTGACGCGACCCGGACGCCGAACCGGTGCGAACTTTCTTTTTCCCGCCAATCGACGTGCCACGTATGTCCGACTGCATCTTCTGCGCCATCGTCGACGGCGACATCCCCGGCCGAATCGTCCACGAGACGGAACACTCGCTGGCGTTCCTCGACGCCAACCCGCTCGCGCCCGGCCACACGCTCGTCGTCCCGAAGGAGCATCACGCCCGCCTCGACGAGGTGCCGGCCGACGCGGCCGCCGACCTCTTCGCCGCCGTGAACGACCTCGTCCCGCGCGTCGAGGCGGCGGTCGACGCCGACGCGACGAACGTCGGCATCAACAACGGCCCCGCCGCCGGCCAGGAAGTCGACCACGTCCACGTCCACATCGTCCCGCGGTTCGAGGGCGACGGCGGCAGCCCCATCCACGCCGTCGCGGGCGAGCGACCCGACCTCTCCGACGAGGAACTCGCCGACATCGAGGCGGCCATCTCGGGCTGACGGAGCCGACCTCTCCTGCCGGCGCCGCGCTCACCAGCAAATCGTGTCGATGTAAAAACACATACGGCCGCCGCGAGTACCGGCTGTCGTGACAGTCGTCCAATCGTTTCGAACGGCCCTCCGAATCGTCACCGAGACGCCGGTGCTCGTCGCGTTCGCCCTCGCGTTCGGGCTCATCGGCGCGTTGAACAGCGCCTCCGGTCCGACCGGTGCCGTTGGCTCGCTCCTCCAACTCCTCGCTGTGCCGGCGCTCATCGGCGCGTTCTACACTGTCGCCGACGGCGCGCGACCCGGTTCCGACACCGACCTGCGCGCGACTACCGCGGCACAGCGCTACTACGTCAGCCTGTTCGGCGCGACGCTCCTCGCCGGCCTCGTCGTGGTCGTCGTCGCAATGGTCGTCGGCGGCAGCGTCCTCGGCTACATCGGGTTCGACCGATTCAACGCGGTGCTGAACGGCTCCGCGAGCCTCACGCTCGTCGAACTCGGGGCGCTCGGCGTGGCCGGCGTCGCCCTGATGGCCATCGTCTACGTCTTCACCTTCTTCGACACCGCCGTCGTCCTCGACGGGAAGACCGCGGGCGGGTCGCTCAGCCGCAGCGTCGACTTCGTCTTCGGCAACCTCCGGCACGTCGTCGGCTACGCGGTCGTCGCGACCGCCGTGACCTCGGTCGTCGACCTGCCGGTCCTCTGGCTCGTCACCCTCGACGGGGCGACCACCGTCACCGGCGCGGTGACGGCGTTCCAAGCGCCGATGCCGGCGGTCGATATCGCCGTCGTGGCCGTCGGCTCGACGGTCACCACGCTCGTCGGGCGAACTTACAAGGTCTGTTTCTACCGGGCCTGCACGGACGAGACGCCGGGTTCAGACCCCGAAGCGGCCGACGACGAGTGGTCGGTCTAGCCCCACCGCCGGCCGTCGAAATCACCTCTGCGAGCTGAATAGTGTCGTCCGGCGACACCAATACCGGCCGACCGAAGCTATTAATTCGAGAACCCGACCAGTCGCGGTATGCCGATTCCCCCCAGAACCACCGCGCTCGTCGGCGTTGCCGGCGGCGCGGGGACGACCCGACTGACGCTCGAACTCGCCGCGGCGCTCGCGACCGACGGTCGCGACGTGGCGGTCCTCGACGCGGCGTTCGCCACGCAGGGGCTCTCGGACTACGTCTCGGGAGCGCTCGACCCCGACGCGACGTCGCTCGTCACCGACGCGGCGGACGTGCCGCTGGAGTCGGGGCTGGTAGACTTCGAGACCGACGCCGAGGGACGCGTCGCCGTCTGCCCCGCCGCGGCCCCGTTCGAGCGACTCGCGCGGGCGATGACCCCCGATGCCGCACGGGCGTTCGAGGGTCGCATCGCCGAAGCCGCAGACAGCTTCGACCACGTGCTCGTCGACGCGCCGCTCCTCGCGTCGAATCAGACTGTCGCCGCCGCCGCGGCCTGCGACAGCGTCGCGCTCGTCGCGCCCGCCACGGACCGCGGTGCCGACGCCGTCGGTCGTCTCAGCGCCCGGGCCGCCGACATCGGCGCTGATATCGACGCGGTCGTCTCCACGCTCGGCGCGCTCGGCGACGCGGACGTGATTGTTCCCGAGACCGAGGCGAACGACATCGCCGACGCGCCGGCGTGCCGCGACGACGCCGACCTCGCGGCGGGCGTCGCCGCGGTCGCGGAGGTCCTCCTCGACGTGGAACTCGATTCGGTGACGGCCGCCGGCGGCGTGCTCACCTCGGTCGGCGAGTACGTCCGTCGCTGAATCGCGCGACGCGCCGAGCGAGTTTCGAGAGAGCAGACGGACGGCTGGTGAGCGCCGCCGCTCGCGAGCGTGAAAACGGGAGGTGGGGAGGCGTGTCCCGCGTCAGAACTGCATGTCGGTGACCGAGCTCATGGTCTCGGCCAGCGAGTCGCGCTTCGCGACGGCCGCGTCGGTGCGGTCGGTCAGCGCGCCCTCGACGGCTTCGACGAGGGGGTCGATGGGGTCGTGCGTCTCGACGTACGTCGCGAGTGCGAACTCCGACGGCTCGGCGCCGGTGAGCGCGAGCGCGTCGGCGCGCGAGATTCGTCCGTCGATCCAATCGCGGACGATGCGTCGCGCCTCGGGTGCGAGGGGAGTCACGCCCGCTTCGCCGCAACGGTGCAAGACTTTCGCCGCCGTGACCGGAGCGACGCCTGCGTCGCTCGCGCTCTCGCCGACTGACGTGCCCGACCCGTGTGCTTCGACAACCCGCTCCGCGGCCGCAGGCGCACAGGGGAGCGCGTCTGCGTGCGCCTCGAAGCGCTCGCGGAGGGAAACACCGGTGTCGTCGACAGTCGGAACGCAGCGCGAGCGCTGTTCAGTCGTCGTCGTCTCTAACGCGGCGGCGATATCCGACAGTCCCATCGCTCGGTGGTCCGCACCTATCAAGTAAAAGCGTTCCTAATCAGTATCAAAATTGAGTCTGAAACCCACCGGTTACCGGTAGGCTCTAGCGGCAGTAATCGGGGTTCTACCCCCGTTTCAACCCGTGTTTAAATACCCGTTCGAGACCGATTTTCAATTGTGATGAGCGAAGCACGTTCCCCCCAGGGTTGCCCCGAATGCGACGGACACCTCGGTTTCGAAGCCGGCGAGACGGTCTGTACCGACTGCGGCCTCGTCGTCTCGGAGTACCGCATCGACCACGGGCCCGAGTGGCGCTCGTTCGCCGACGACGACCGCAATCCCGCCCGCACCGGCGCGCCGCTCACCCGCTCGCGCCACGACCGCGGGCTGTCGACCGAAATCGGCCGCTCGACGCGTATCAAGGGCCGCAAGCGTCGGCAGTTCGCCCGCATGCGCCGCCAGCACAACCGCGCTCGCATCTCGACCAAGCGCGAGCGCAATCAGGTGTACGCCTTCACCGAGATTCGCCGCGTGACGAGCGCGCTGTCGCTGCCGAACCACATCCGCGACCAGGCGTGTTCGCTGTTCGAGTCCGCCCAGAACGAGGACCTCCTGCGCGGGCGCTCGCTCGAAGGGTTCGCCGCGGCCTGCGTCTACGCCGCCTGCCGCGTCGCCGGCGTCTCCCGGAGCGTCGAGGAAGTCTGCGACGTGTCGAAGGCCACCGAGGCGGAACACCAAGCGGCCTACGGCGCGCTCAACCGCGACCTCGGTCTCCCCGTCGCGCCCGCCGACCCGACCGAGTACCTGCCGCGGTTCGCGACCAAGCTCGACCTCGACAGCGACACCGAGCGCCGGGCGCGCGAGTACGTCGCCGAAGCCCGCGAGGAGGGCGTCGTTGGCGGCAAGAACCCCTGCGGCGTCGCCGCGGCGTGTCTCTACACCGCGGCTCGCGACCGCGGCGAGGACTGCACGCAGGCCGAGGCCGCCGACGTGGCCGACGTGACGCCCGTGACGCTCCGCAAGACGTACGTGGCGCTCCGCGAGTGAGCCGACGCCGACAGGCGACGGGACTCGCTAACTGAGACGACGGCGAGGAAGACGCGAGAATCGAACTGCGTCCGCACGAACGGACCGAAGACGAGACGACGTTTCTACCGACCGCTTACGCGAACCGCGTCCGCGAGTTCTCGAACGCGACTACTGGGAAGGCTCTTCGGCGACGACGCGACGACCGGCTCGAACCGCTCGACCGCCTCGGCCAGTCGAGAGTCCGCGGGGACCGCCGTCGCCGGCGCGCCGAGCACGTCGGCGAAGGCGTCGAGCGGCACCTCGTCGACGACGCGGTTGACCGCGACGGCGGCGAGCCCGCAGTCGAGTTCGCGCGCGAGTTCGCGGGTCCGCACCGCGTCGGCCAGCGCGTACCCCTTCGGGGACGCGACCACGAGGCAGGCGTCGGCGACGGTGAGCGGAACGCCGGCGTCGGCGCGCATCCCCGCGGGGCAGTCCACGACCACGTCGCCGTAGGCCGCTTCGACCGCGTGAAGCGCGTCGGCGAGGAGACGCACGTCGGCCGCCCGCGCGCCGGCGAGCGTCCGACCGCACGGCAGAATCGAGACCGGGCCGCCCGAGCGGACGGCTTCGAGCGGGTCCGCGCGCCCCGCGAGCACGTCGTGGAGGTCTGGGCCGGGCGCGTACGGGAGGTTCGCCATCCCGAGGTCGGCGTCGACGACGACCGCGCCCAGTTCCGCCGCGAGTTCGAACGACAGCGTCGACTTCCCGACGCCGCCCTTCCCGGAGACGACCGCGAGAATCACGCGAGCCTCCGAAGCGCGTCCACGTCGGGGTCGGCGTCGGCGGCGCGGTCCGCGAGCGCCGTCGCGCGCGCCGCGAGTCGGCGAAGACGCTCCCGGTCCGCGTCGAGCGAGTCGAGCGCGTCGATGCAGACATCGGCCTCCGAGAGCGTCGCCGCGGCGTCGGCGACCGACGCGCCGTCCAGTCGCTCGGCGAGGTCGATGCGACGCTCGAACGCCGCGAGCGACTCCAGCGACTCCGGCGGCTCCAGCGACTCCGGCGGCTCCGGCGGCTCCGACCCGAGCGACTGGTCAGTCCCGCGGCCGCGTTCCTCGGAAGTCCCGACCGCCGCCGACACGTCCGCGTCCGTGGGCTGTTCGGACGGTTTGGGACGTTCGGAGCGGGTCTGTGGTTCGGGGCTCGGAAGCGGCTCGCGGCGCTCGCCATCTGACGCGTCGCTCGTCGTGCTGGGCGTCGGTTCGGGCGTCTCCGACTCCCGCGTCGTCGGCGGCAGGTCAGAAGAGACGGGGACTGCATCGGCCGGCGGCCGCGCCGAACCGAGCGTTCGAACCGCATCGTCGGGCGTCGAATCGCTGGCTCGCTCCGCCTCGTCGGCGCGACCGAGCACGTCGATGCCGACCGCGTGTTCGGGGCGGGCGTCGAGGTCGGCGGTCGCGGTGTCGCGGGTGGCCGTCGACGACGGGGAGACGGCGTAGCCGAGCGCGACCGTCGAGCCCGCGGGGACGACGCCTTCGAACCCCTCGTCGTCCCAACCGGCTTCGGGAACGCCGGCGCGACGCGGCGGGAGCACCGACCCGTCGAGTCGGTTGCGAAGCCTGACGCGCCGGTCGACCGGCGCGTCGTTGTGGACTCGGACCGAGACGAGGGCGACGCCGTCGTCCACGGTCACGTCGATATCGGAGTGCATGGCGGGGCTGGCCGCCGCTTCGTATATAAATCAACGCCCGGTGTGGCTCGCTCACCCGTCGTTCGGCCGGCATCTGACGACCGGCGCGTCGAGCCAGTTCGCCGCGGCGTCGGCGTCCGAAACCCGGCCGCCCGAGATGACGACCGGGGCGGACAGGTCGGCGAGGCGGGCGGCGGCGAGCGCGCGTGCGACGGGGTCCGATTCGAAGTCGGCCACCGACGCGGGCGACTCCGCAGTCGCCATCAGCGATGGGGCCGCCGCGAGGCTCCGGAGCGCCGCCTCGAACGCATCGCCGAGTTCGGCCGCGAAGTACGCCCGCGCCTCTCGACGGCGGTTCTCGACCGCGTCTTCGAGTTTGAGTCGCGCCTCGCGGCTGTCTCGCTCGGTTCGGGCCGCCCGTTCGAGCGCCGAAAGCCGCTGTTCGGCCGCGACGCGTTCGGTTTCGACCTCGGAGAGTTCGGTCGCGACCGCCACGAGTTCCGATTGCGCCGTCTCGGTCGCCTCGTCGTCGCCGGCGTCTCGGTGAGCGTTCACCCGACCGCGAAGGGTTGCGACGCGCTCTCTGAGTCGGGACTCGTCCTCGCCGGCGGCGGCGACGCGGCGGCGGGCCTCGCGGAGCGCGGCCGCGGACGTGTCGACGGGTTCGCGCTCGTCCGCCTCCACATCCACCCCGTCGTCGCGGCGCTCGGCGAGTTTCGCTTCGAGTCGGTCGAGGTCGTCGGCGACGGGAGAGCGAAGCCCGCGGGACCGACCGACCGCCGCGAGGAGCCAGCCGCGGGACGGTGTCTGCTTCGAGACGGGAATCCGACCGAGGCGGTCGTACCCGGAACCCGGCGGCGGACAGTCGATTCGGAGCGCGCCGGTCCCGTCGTCCCCGTCATTCCCGTCGTCCCCGTCGCCCCCATCGTCCACCCGTATGGCAGCGACGACCTCGTCGGCACCGACGTCGAACGGTCCGTCGGCGAGGTCGATAGCCGGTCCTTCGCGGACGGTCCCGTCGAGGAGTCGAAGCCTCATAGCTCGCGGCGCTGCATCTCCGCGGCCGACGGGTGGTCGGTGCCCGAGGCGAACTTGCTGTACGGCGTCGCCGGGGACTCGCGGTCCTCGTAGGCGGCCGCGGCCTCGCGGACCGCGTCCGGGACCGCCGCGAACTCGTTGAACGGTTCGGTTCGCTCGATCTGCACGGCCTCGTCGTGTTTCTCCCGAAGCCGAAGCGCGAGGAAGGCGGCCAACTCCGTCTCGTCGAAGAGCGCGGCGCGACCCAGTCGACGGACCACGACCTCGTCGTGGGTCCGACAGATGTTCCGAAGCGTCGTCCGCGCCGCCTGCGAGTAAGTCACGACCAACAGCACGCACGCTCGGTCACGGAGTCGGGAGAAAAATCGTTCGACAGCGGCGCTCTCGCGTCAGTCGACTGTCACAGACAGGGAGACTACGGCGTCTCACCCGAGTTCGAATCTCCGCGCGACTCGTCTCGCCTCAGACGCGCTCGACCGAGAACGTCACGTCGTCGGCGTCGCCGGCCGCCTCGTCAAGGAGGTCTCTGACCCGCGTCCGCGCGTCGGCCTCGTCGGCGGCGAGGACGACGAGACCCTCCGCGCGGTCGTCGCCGACGGCCGTCCACGCGTCGAGCGTTCCGTCACCGGCGTCGTCTTCGAACTCCGTCGCGAACGTCCGGAGGACGGTCACGACGCGCCGCTCGGTGCTGGCGAGGTCCGCGTCGCCCGATTCGAGGTCGCGGATGGCGTCTTCGATGTTGCGGATGGCGGAGATTCGGTCCATCGGTCGTCTGTCCCGTCGCCGCACGCTCCACTAAGTTCGTCGGTTCCGCGCGGGTCGGTCGCAGACGGTCGCGAGTCGAACGGCCGTCTCAGGAGCGTTCGTCCGGTAGGTCCTCGAAGAAGTCGGCGACGAACGTGAAGTGCTCCGCCACGAGGTCGCAGTCCGCGAAGGCCTCTCGCGCCTCGCTTTCGAGGGCGGTCTGCTTTTCGGGGATGTCGTTGTCGCCCGCGGTCGCCGCCTCGTCGAGCACCTCGCTGGCCCGCGCCATCGCGTCGGTGAGGCAGGCGAACTCCTCGGAGCGGGAGGCGATTGCCGCCACGGGGTCGCGTTCCGAGACCCGCGCGTTCACGTCCTCGAATGCGCTCATCGCCCGGAAGAACGACCCGGTGGCGTCGCCGTAGCTCTCGCCGAGGTACTCGTCGAACCCGTCCTGTAATCGTCGAATCGCGTCGCGGAACGAGACGATGTCGTCGGCGAAGGCCTCGAACTGACCGATCTCCCGCTCGAAAAAGTCGACCTTCCGCCCGTAGTCCGCCGGTTCGAGGGCGGTGAGTTCGTCGAGGGCGTCGGCCTCCGACTCCTTCCGTAAGCTATTGAGCGTGTCTCGCGTCGGTTCGAGCGCCTCCGCTATCTGTTGGACCTGCGTGTCGATGCGGTTGAACTCCTCGCCGTACAGCCTGGAGACCGCGTTGTTGGTGCGGTAGAACGCCTGATTTGCGTTCTCGTGGGTCTTACCCGTCCACCAGAGGAACCAGAAGGCGCGTCGGAGACGCCCGAGACGCGCTCGCTGGGCGTCGGTCTTGTCGAGTTGGTCGAGCGTGTTGAAGTGGCCGCGCGCGAGGTATAGCGAGTCGGCGTCGTCCTCGAACGAGAACTGCGTCGTGGCGTTCAGGTCGTGGAAGCCGCCGTCTTCGCCCGCCACGGACGCGAAGTCATCGACCGCAGCGTCGAGGTCTTCCACGGCGAGGCCGAGGATTCGGTCCACTCTGTCCGGCTCTTCCGTGGTCGTCTCGGTCGTCGGCTCCTCCGTCGTCGTCGTCGGCTCCTCAGTCGTGGTCGTAGTCGGAGTTTCCGTCGCCGTCGGCGTGGCAGTCGTCGTCGTCGGCTCCTCCGTCGTCGTCTCCCCACCGTCCGCTGACGAACATCCCGCGAGGAAGAGTGCACCCGCGGTCGCCAGATACGCTCGACGATTCATACGTACTACATGACTTTCAGATTACATAGGAGTGTTGGTGCAAATAAACGACACGCGCTCGAGACTGTCCGCTCGCTAAGATAGTGTGGAAGTCGGTACAGTGCGGAGTTCGTGACAGTCGAGAAATCGAAGGCGGCCGCTCAGGTCGCGCGGTAGACGTCGCCGCGGGGCTCGTAGATGTCGCCTTTCATCTTGAGCTTGTCCAGCTGGTCGTTGACCGTCTTCTCGTCCATGTTCAGCTCGCTGTTGGCGCGTTCGAGGACCTCCTCGTGGGGCGCGCCCTCCTCGTACTCCTCCTGCATGGTGCGGATGAGTTCGAGCAGGTTCTTGATGCGGTCGCGCTGGGTCTTCGAGCGGCCGGTCTCGACGATGTCGGCGTCGAACTCGCCGGTTTCCGGGTCCATGCCGATGTCGCGCAGGCAGGACTCGACGATGCCCGTGACGCGCTCTGCGTCCTCGCGGGTCACCTTGTCCGAGAGGCGGACGCGAGCGGACGCCTCGCCGAGCCGGACGAGCGCTTCGAGCTTCCGGGCGGTCACGGGGACGGGCGCGTCCTCGTCGGCGCCGCGGGCGCGGAAGTCCACGTAGAAGTCGCGGATGACCTGCTTCGCCTCGTCGGTCATCGTCGGGTAGCAGGTGCGCTTCGAGTAGGCGATGTACTTGCGGAGGAGCTCCGCGTCGATGGTGGGCGCGACCTCGTCGGTGACGGCGTCGACCTGCTGTTCCGTGAACTCGGAGTTGGCGACGTTCGTCCGCTGGGTGTTCAGCTCGCCCGCGTAGTTGGTCTTGAGGATGTGGTCCGCGAGCTTGGAGTCCTCGTCGGGGTCGGGGTCGTCGGTGACCGTGAAGATGAGGTCGAACCGGGAGATGAGCGCGGGTTCGAGGTCGATCTGCTCGCCGATTGGCTCGTACTGGTCGAAGCGGCCGTACTTCGGGTTCGCCGCGCCGAGGAGCGAACACCGCGACTTCAGCGTCGCGTTGATGCCGGCCTTGGAGACCGAAATCTGCTGTTGTTCGAGCCCCTCGTGCATCGCGGAGCGGTCCTCGGGCCGCATCTTGTCCAGCTCGTCGACCGCCGCGATACCCTTGTCCGCGAGGACGAGCGCGCCGGCTTCGAGCGTCCACTGCTGGCCGTCGCCGAAGTCGTCGCGGACGGCGGCGGCGGTGAGACCCGCCGAGGACGAACCCTTGCCGGAGGTGTAGACCGACCGGGGAGCAATATGTCTAATGTATGACAACATCTGCGATTTGCCAGTTCCGGGGTCCCCTATCAGCAGCATGTGCAGGTCGCCGCGAATCCGCGACCCGTCGGGCAGGTGTTTCGTGACGCCCGAGAACAGTTGGAGAATCATGGCCATCTTCTCCTGCTCGTAGCCGTAGATGGCGGGCGCGACGGACTCGACCATCTTCTCGTAGATGGCCGGGTCGTTCGAGAGTTCGACGATTTCGGCCACGTCCTCGTCGGATATCTCCATGTCCTCGAACTCCTCGTCCTCGATGGTGAGCGAGATGCCCTCCATGTAGTAGTCGAAGACGGGCGTCTTCTCGTTGCCCGAGGTCTGCTGTTCGATGTGGAGGATGCCGACCGCGGTGACGTGGTCGCCGGCGGTGACTTTGCCGGTCACGTCGTCCGAGAGGTTGATGTCGATGCTCTGCGGCGTCTCGCCCCCGCGCAGGCCCTCGGGGGACTCCTGGACGCGCAGCTTCTGGGAGTCGATGAAGTTCGACTGGTCGAAGTCGATGCGGAACGGCCCCTGACGCTCGCATCCCTGACACTCGTGTGGTTCCTGAAAGCCGCCGTCGCCCTGCGGGATGTAGCTCATCGTCCCGCAGCGCTGGCACTCGAAGGCGGCCTCCGTGATTTTCGGGCGCACGTCGGTCGCCTTGCGGACGATTCCCTGCACCGAGATGAGCGTCCCGATGTGGTCGTCGTTGACCCGGATGTTCCGGATATCGACCGTCTCGGGGAGGTTGCGCATCCGGACGTGCGCCTGACCGAGCTTCACGTCCGCGGGGAGGTCGAACAGGCGCAGGGCCTCCTCGGCGTACTCCTGGAACTGGCCGGGCTTCGTGATGTAGTCGTCGGCGAGCTCCGCGTCGAACCGATAGAGGTCGTCGTAATCGATGTACAGCGACCGCTTTTCCTTCGGATACTGCTGTGCGAGTTTTCCGATCTCCTCTCGATAGTAGTTGCGGTAGAACTCGATGAACCGCTCCGTCAGGTCTCGGTTCTGGGGGGCCTGCGCCATCGCACAAGGGTATGTCCCCAATCGGTTAAGAACCTTCGTCGTTCGGCCGACCCTCCGTCGTCCCGACGGGTCGGCCGTGCACCGAGACTCGCGCGGCCCGAGGGGTCACAGCGGCCGCCGCTACAGCGACACGTCGGTCTCGATGTCCTCGGTCGCCTCGCGGAGTCCGTCGCGGCGGGCGTCCTCGGCCATCCGGTTCGAGAGGTCGTCGTCGGTCAACAGCTCCGCGAAGTCGTCGCGGAAGCGGTAGTTGGCCCGGCTCGAGCGGATGTCGGCCTCGGCGGCGGGGCGGCACTCGGCGACGACTTCGACGGGCACGTCGAGCGTCTCGGCGATGGTCTCGTCGTCCGCGCCGTCGACGAGCAGGTTGTCGAAGCGGTCGGCGTCGAACGGGAACTCGCGGTCGGCGTCGCGGACGAGGTGGAGGTCGAACCGGGCGGTGCGAATCGCCTCGGGCGACGCGTCGAGTTCGACCGCGAGGTCGGCGTCCGCGTCGCCGTCGAAGTAGCCGACGACGAGCGCGACGAGCGCGTCGTCGTCGAAGTCGGTGTCGAACGCGTAGCGCTCGCGCATCGTCGCCACGGTGTCGCGGACGCGCTCGCGGACCGCTTCGGGGTCGTCCACGTCGGCGAGCGACCCGCGCGACTCGGACTGCTGTTCGGTCACGGTGTCCGACCCAGTCGCCTCGATGAAGATGTCGCGAAGCTCGGCGGTCTTTTCGTCCATACCCGGAGAATGGCACGCCCAGCGTCTTTAATGATGCTGACCCGGGAGCCGCCGAGCGCCGGGAGGCGACTCGAATCGGCCGACGAGACCGAGGGCCGACCCCGTCCACGCACTCTGTAAACCGATAAGTTAAACAGGGTTTACGAGACAGCGATGGACATGGCAACCGAACACGAGTCAGTCGAACTCGTCGGCGACGAACTCGTCGGCAACATCGCCCGCGCCGCCCTGTTCGCGGCGCTCATGGGCGCGGGCAGTTACGTCTCGTTCCCGAACCCCGTCTCGCCGATTCCGGTGACGATGCAGGTGCTCGTCGTCTTCCTCGCGGGCATCTTCCTCGGCCCCATCTGGGGCGGCGGCTCCATCGCGCTCTACCTCGCGGCCGGCGGCCTCGGCGCGCCGGTGTTCGCCGGCGGCTCGGCCGGGCTCGCGCCGCTCGTCGGCCCGACCGCGGGCTACCTCTGGGCGTACCCGGTCGCCGCGGTCATCGTCGGCCTCGTCGTCCACGGCGGCGTCGACATCGGCGACTACCGCGTGAGCACCGCCCGGCTCGTCGGCGCGATGGTCGCGGGCACCGTCGTCGTCTACGCCTTCGGGACGCTCGGCTTCGCGTACGTCCAGAGCGTCGGCCTCGAATCCGCCTTCTGGACGGCCTCCGCCGCGTTCATCCCCGCCGAGGCGTTCAAAATCGCCGCCGCGGTCGGCATCGTCCGCTCCGACGCCATCGCCGCCCAGTAGATGATTCGCGTCGAGGGCCTCGTCCACCGGTACGGCGACACGGTCGCGGTCGACGGGGTCGACCTCGCCATCGACGACGGCGAGTGCGTCATCGTCGCGGGCGCGAACGGCTCCGGCAAGACCACGCTCGTCCGGCACTTCAACGGCCTGCTCGACCCCGACGAGGGCTCGGTCTCGGTCAACGGCCGCTCCGTCTCGGACCACCTCGTCGCCGCCCGAACCGCGGTGGCGATGGTGTTCCAGCACCCCGAGGACCAGCTCGTCGCGGCGACTATCGGCGCTGACGTGGCGTTCGGCCCGGAGAACCTCGGGCTCGACCGCGACGAAATCGACCGCCGCGTCCGCGAATCGCTCGCCGCGGTCAACCTCGACGGCCGGGAAGACGAGCGCGTCGACGCCCTCTCCGGCGGCGAGGTCGAACGCCTCGCCATCGCCGGCGCGCTGGCGATGCGACCCGACCACCTCGTCTTGGACGAACCGTTCACCGGCCTCGACGAACCCGCCCGTCGCTCCGTGCTCGCGCGCCTCCGCGACCTCCGCGCCGAGGGGACGAGCCTCGTCGTCGTCACGCACGACCTGCGCGACGTGGCCGAACTGGCCGACCGCGTGGTCGTCCTCGCCGACGGCGACGTCGCCCTCGACGCCGCGCCCGACGAGGCCGCAGACCGCCTCCCCGACCTCGACGTCCGCCCGCCGTGTTGACCTACGAACCGGGCGACAGCCTCGCCCACCGACTCGACCCGCGGACCAAGCTCGGGGTGCAGGTCGCCTTCGCGGCGGCCGGCTTCGCGCATACCACACCCACCGGGCTCGTCGCCCTCGGCGTCGTCGCCGCGGGCTGTCTCCGCGCCGCCGACACGTCACCCGTTTCGGCCCTCAGCGACCTCCGCTACGCGGTTCCGTTCCTCGCGCTCGGTCCGGTCGTCGAGGCCGCCCGCCTCGGCGCGCCGTGGTTCGACCCCGAGGCGGCCGTGGACCCGGCGCTCGCCAGCGTCCGCGTGCTGCTCGTCTTCTTCGTCGCGGCGGCGTACGTCAGGACGACGCCCGTGCGCGAGTCCCGCGCGGCGATTCAGCGGCTCGTCCCGGGTCGCGTCGGCGTCGCGCTCGGCGTCGGCGTCGCCCTCGTCTTCCGGTTTCTTCCCTTGGTCCGCCGCGACCTGCTCCGCGTCCGCGAGGCGCAGGCCGCCCGCCTCGGGAGCGAGCGACGGCTGGACGAGCGGCTCTCGCTCGTCGCCGCCGGCGGCCTCCGGCGGTCGTTCGCGCGGGCCGACGCGCTCGCGCTCGCCCTCCGCGCGCGGTGTTTCGCCTGGAACCCGACGCTCCCGGAGATTCGGTTCGGCCGGCGCGACGCGCCCGGGCTCGTCCTCGCCGTCGCGCTCCTCGCCAGCCTCGCGCTCTGAGGTCGCCGGGGCGCTCGTAATCCGCCGACCGACACGCCTCGGGTGGCAAGATTTAACCCTCCGTTCTCCGGTGATTGATTATGGACTTTGCGGCACAGGCGGATGTTACGCGAGAGACGTTCTGGACGATTAGTCCGGTCGGCGAGGCGCTCTTCTACGGCCTCGCCGCCATCGCGTCGCTCGTCTTCCTCTACGGGGTGTACGAGCGGTTCGCTCGATACGCGCGGGGTGGTGAAGACCCGTTCGACCGGCTGTCGGACCTGCCGGGACGGACGGTCCGGGCGGCGAAAGTGGTGTTCTCCAACGAAAAGCAGTTCAAGCGCGACCGGTTCGCCGGCGTGATGCACGCCTTCATCATGTGGGGCTTCCTGACGCTCCTCATCGGGACGACCATCCTCGCCATCGACATCGACGTGTGGCGGCGGGTGACTGGCAGTTCCTTCTTCGTCGGCGACTTCTACCTCTCGTACTCGTTCGTCATGGACCTCATGGGCCTGTTGTTCGTCGTCGGCGTGGGGATGGCGCTGTGGCGGCGCTACGGGGTCCGACACCCGCGGCTGTGGGGCAAACACACCGGCTTCGAGGACGCCGCGTTCGTCTGGACGCTGTTTCTCCTCGGCGTCGGCGGCTACGTCCTCGAAGGCATCCGCATCGTCGGCACGGAGTTCCCCGAGTTCGAGACGGTGAGCTTCGTCGGCTACTTCGTCGCCCTCGTGTTCGACGCCGGGGGCATGAGCCAGGGTCTCGCACAGACGCTCTACTGGTTCGGCTGGTGGTCCCACGCGCTCCTCGCCTTGGCGTTCGTCGCCGCCGTCCCCTACGCCAAGCCCCTGCACATGCTCACCTCCTTCGCCAACATCGTCACCGCCGACGAGAAGGCGGGCACGCGCCTCCCGAAAGTGCCGGCCGACACGCCGCCGGACGAAATCGGCTACGTCTCCGAGGACGACTTCTCGTGGAAGGCGATGCTCGACATGGACGCCTGCACGAAGTGCGGCCGCTGTACCGACGCCTGCCCGGCGAAGGCCTCCGGCCGCAACCTCGACCCGCGGGACGTGATTCTCGACCTGAAGACCTACCGCGAGTCGGTCGACGCCGGCGGCGACTCCATCGACATCGTCGCGGACGGCGGCACTTCCGTCGTCGACGCCGAATCGATGGAGTCCTGCATGGCCTGTATGGCCTGCATGGACGCCTGTCCGGTCGATATCGAGCACCTGACGCACTTCACCGAGATGAACCGCCGGCTCACCGAGACGGGCCAACAGCAAGAGCCGGTACAGGAGGCGATGATGAACATCTTCCAGAACGGCAACGCCTTCGGCGACCCTCAGCGCAAGCGGCCCGACTGGACCGACGACCTCGACTTCGAGGTGCCCGACGCCCGCGACGAATCGGTCGAGTTCCTCTGGTACGTCGGCGACTACCCCTCCTACGACGAGCGCAACCGCGCCGTCGCCCGCTCGCTGGCCCGCATCTTCGAGGAGGCGGGCGTTTCCTACGGCATCCTCTACGAGGACGAACAGCACGACGGCAACGACGTGCGCCGCGTCGGCGAGGAGGGCCTCTACGAGATGCTCGTCGAGGACAACGTCGCCGCGATGGCCGACTGCGACTTCGACAAAATCGTCTGCACCGACCCGCACTCGTACAACACGTTCAAAAACGAGTACCCGGAGATGGACGACTCGTTCGACTACCCGGTGTACCACTACACCCAACTGGTCGAGCGCCTCGTCGGCGACGACCGCCTCGGCCTCGCGGGCGACGAACTCGCCGCCCAGACGGTGACGTACCACGACCCGTGTCACCTCGGACGCTACAACGGCGAGTACGAAGCGCCCCGCGAGGTCATCCGCGCGACCGGCGTCGAACTCGCCGAGATGCCGCGCAACCGCGACCAGTCGTTCTGCTGCGGCGGCGGCGGCGGCGGTCTCTGGATGGACCACGAAGAGGAGTCGAAGCCGTCCGAAGAGCGCCTGCGCGAGGCGCTCGACGACACGACCGGCGGCGTCGAACGCTTCGTCGTCGCCTGCCCGATGTGCGCGACGATGTACGAAGACGGCCGCAAGACCGGGAGCTACGAGGACGATATCGACATCGTTGATATCTCCGAACTCGTCGTGGAGGCGCTCGACGCGAAGGCCGCCGCGACGGCGGACGCGGGCGCGGATACGACCCCCGCGTCGGCCGACTGAGTCGGCGGCGCGGCTGTTCTGTCCTGTCCTGTCCTGTCCTGTTTTCCGCTCTTCTATGCTACGTCCAAGCGGTCGATGGACTCGCGGATGACGTCGGCCGACTCGCGGAGCGCCGCCGTCTCGTCCGCCGAGAGGTCGAACTCGTGAACGTCGCGGACGCCGGTTTCGTTGACGGTGCACGGGAGGCTCATGTAGACGCCGTCGATGTCGTGTTCGCCCGAGACGAGCGTCGAGACGGTGAGAATGGAGTTGTCGCCGCCGAGGATGCGCTCGGTGGTCGCGGCCACCGAGCGCGCGACGCCGTAGTTCGTCCGCTCCTTGCGGTCGATAATCTCGTAGGCGGCCTCGCGGACCTCCGTCTCGACGCCGGCTTTGAGTGCGTCGACGTCGTCGACGCCGTGGCTGGTGGCGTACGACTCGAACGGGATGCCGCCGAGATTCGCCGAACTCCAGACGAGAACCTCGCTGTCGCCGTGCTCGCCGACGACGTAGGCGTGGACGTTCGCCGGGTCGAGGTCGAACTCGCGGCTGAGCGAGTGGCGGAACCGCGACGTGTCGAGGACGGTTCCCGAGCCGATGACGCGCTCGGCCGGCAGGTCCGACACCTTCCACGTGACGTACGAGAGCACGTCCACGGGGTTGGTGACGATGAGCATCACGGCGTCGTCGTTCAGCCCCTCGGTAATCTGCGGAATCATGTCGGCGAAGATGTCGGCGTTTCGCTCCATCAGGTCGAGGCGGGTCTCGTCCGGTTTCTGGCTGGCACCGGCGGTGACGATGACCACGTCGGCGTCCCAGCAGTCCTCGTAGTCGCCCGTCCGGACGCGGACCGGCGACGTGAAGTACGAGCCGTGGTTGAGGTCCATCGCCTCGCCCTCGACGCGCTCTTTGGCGACGTCGACGAGGACGATTTCGCCGACGAGACTGCTCTCCATCAGCGCGAACGCCGTGCTCGACCCGACTGCGCCGGCACCCCCGACGATTGCGACCGTACCCTTGCCGCGTTCAGTGCTCATACCCGTCGTTCGAGCGACCGGTGGATAAAAACAAAGCCCCGTTTCGAAGAACTGGGAGTACTACTTTTGTAACAGACGATTGTTTGTTAGATATCTCTCCGCTCCGGCGCGTTTTTTGAAATGAAGAATTTCGGAGTCGTAGGTTCCGCAGGCACTACACGAACGTCGCGAGCGCGGCCGGCCGCCGCGTGCGGGGTTACTCGCGGTCGTACTCTTTCTTGAAGCCGCGGAACTCGGTCCGGTGGGCCTCCTCGTCGGCGAGGATGGTCACGGCGAGGTCCTCGGTGACGGGGTCGTTGGCCTCCTCCGCGGCGTCGATGAGCGCGCGGTAGGTCTCGATGGCGTCCTCCTCGGCGGTGAGGACGCCGTTGATGACCGCGAGCACGTCCGTACTGTCCTCCGGCGGCTGGAGGTCGTGCTGGCGCGCCTCGAAGGTCGCCGAGCCCGGCGGCTGCTCGTCGAGCTGCTTCAGCCGGTTCCCGAGCTGCTCCGCGTGGGTGAGTTCCTCCTGAATGTCGGTCTGGAGGGACTCCTTTATCTCCTCCGCCCGGACGCCGTCGAGGACGATGGAGTTCGTCATGTAGTTCATCACGGTCTCGATCTCGTCCTGATAGGCGCGCTTCAACAGCGCGGTTACGTCCTCAGACATAGCGACTTCGTATTGACGCTCTGGCAACAAATACCTGTTCGCCGCGGCGAGCCCGTCGGGTGGGTGAAGCGTCGGCGTCGGCGAAAATCAGCGGTCGAGGCGAGTCGGTACCGCGGGTGAGTTCAGTCTTCGATGGAGACGATTTCGACGACGTAGCCGTCGGGGTCCTTCACGAACGCCGCGCGGGCGTTCACCGGGTCGATGTCCACCGGCGGCTTCACGATATCGGGCGACTGCGCCTCGACGATGTCCTCGAAGGCGCGGTCGGCGTCCGCGACCTCGACGGCGACGTGGTCGATGCCGGCGGGTTCGACGCGCGCCGACGAGGTCGGGTCGTACTTGAACTGCAGTTCCATGTCGGTGTCGTCGCTGCCGACGTAGACGTTCCGGACGCCGTCGAGTTCGAACTCGTTGGTCTGTTCGAGACCGAGGTCGGCGTAGAAGTCGAGCGTGGCGTCGATGTCCGAGACGACGAGGGCGGTGTGGATGAGTCCCATGGCGGACGCGACGCGGCGGGGAGAGATAACGTCTGGTCTTCGTGTCAGGCCTGCCGCGAGGCGTCCACGTCGATGGCGTCGACGGGACAGATGTCGACGCAGAGCATGCAGTCGATGCACTGGTCTTCGTTCGTCGGTTCGACCTTCTGCTCGCTCACCGGGTGGTCGGGCGTGTCGACCCACGTGAACACGTCCACGGGGCAGTTTTCGAGGCACGCGCCGTCCGCGAGACAGATGTCGTAGTCGACGGCGACGTGGGTGCCGTGGATGCCGAGTTTCTCCGGCGGGTCGACGGGGCCCCAGACGGCGACGCCGTTTTCCTCGCCCGCTCGCTCCCGGTTCTGGTCGAAGTTCGAGTCGATAGCCATTGCCGGGCGTTGGCCGTACCCGGTACTAAAACGTCCGCATCGGCGACGAGATAAATCGGGGACGGAGTCGTGATTGCGGGTGGTTTCGGAGTCGGTTCCGACCGACGAACCGGGGCGCTATCGGCGGACCGCGAGGAACGCGGCCGCGAGGAGCGCCACCACGGCGAGCACCGCGCTGAAGCCGGGGATACCGGTGTCGCTGGTGCCGGTCGCGGTGGTCGCGTCGGTCGTCGCCGACGCGTTTGCGGTCGTCGTCTCGGTCGTCTCGCCCGCCGTCGTGGTCGTCTCGGTGTCGGTCGATTCAGTCGTCGTCTCGGTCGTCTCGGTCGTCTCCACCGCTTGGAGCGAGAGCGTCGCCGTGTCGGTCGAGTTGTTCGCCGGGCCGAGCGCGAGCGAGTAGTCGCCCGCGTCGAGCGTCGCCGGGAGCGTCTCGGTCGTCTGCGTCGCGTTCACCGAGTCCTCGCCGGCGGCGGTGAGGTACGACGAGGCGTTCGCCTGTCCCGCCGTCGAGGTGTTCAGTTCGAGGGTGACGTTGCCGTCGCGGTCCTCGTCGACCACCGTCGCGTTGACGGCGAAGTTCACGTCCTCGCCGCCGATGCGGAGCGGGACGGTGTTGTTCTCGCCGGCCAGCGCCGCGGACGTGTTGTTCGCGTCCGCCGCGCCGGAGAGCGTGATGGAGACCACCTCGCCCTGTTCGGCCGTGTACGCGTCGTCTGTGAACTCGTAGTGGCCCGAGGCGGCCGCCGCGGGCATCACCGCCGCCGCGAGCACGGCGGCGACGAGGAGGGTCGTCGTCAGTAGCGCGGATCGGTTGGAGGGTCGCATCGACCACCTCTTTTCAGAGGGAAGGTAAGTTACTTTCCATGTCTTAATGTCAAACGATAATCGGTATCGGGTGGGCGGGAGGACGGCGAGACGCGAGCGCGGCCGCTCGGGGCTCGGTGGAATCGAAAGGAAGTCAGCGGGCCGGACGTCCGTCGGGCGACTACGCCCGCGCGGCCTCGATGTGCTCGAGAACGCGCGAGATGTGGTGGTCGTCCCGAGCGGGCGCCTGTTTCCGATAGGTTCGGAGGGCGTCTACGAGATAGTCGAGTTCGGCGCTGTCGAAATCTTCGTCGCCGGCCTCGACCCGCGCGAGCAGGCCTGGGGCCGGCGTCGGCTCTTCGTCTGCATCGACCGCCCGCTCGATGGCGTCGAGCAAGGCGGCGTGGACGACCCACGTCTCTTCGCGAGAGAGGTCGAGCGCCGTCGGACGGTCCTGGGCCGATGTGGTCATTGTGGGGCCTCTATCGTAACCTATGGGCGGGGAGATATAAATGTATGTGTACTGTTGTCATGCGTCACGCACAACAGCGAAAGCCACGGGGGCGTCCGCTCCCGAGCCCTAGTGGAATGCTTCGATTCCCGTCAGGTCCGCGCCGAGGACGAGCGTGTGGATGTCGTCGGTCCCCTCGTAGGTGTAGACGGTCTCGATGTTCTCCATGTGGCGCATCGGCGAGTAGTCGGTCGTGATGCCGTTGCCGCCGAGCATCTCGCGGGCGGTTCGGGTCACCTCGCGGGCGACGCGGACGTTGTGGCGCTTCGCCATCGACACCTGCTGGTGTCGCAGGTCGCCGCGCTCTTTGAGGTCGGCGAGGCGGTGGGCCATCAACTGCGCGTTCGTTATCTGGGTCGCCATCTCGGCGAGTTTGCCCTGCTGGAGTTGGAACCGCGCGATCGGCCCGCCGAACTGGTCGCGGTCCTTCGCGTACTGGCGGGCGTCCTCGAAGGCGTCGCGGGCCGCGCCGACGACGCCCCACGCGATGCCGAACCGCGCCTGCGTGAGACACGAAAGCGGCCCCTTCATCCCCTCGACGCCGGGGAGTACGTCCTCCTCGGGAACGCGCACGTCGTCGAGGCCGATTTCGCCCGTGACCGACGCGCGCATCGAGAGTTTCCCCTCGATTTTGTTCGTCGTCACGCCGTCGCGGTCGGTCTCGACGAGGAACCCGCGGACCGGCGACCCCTCGGCCGACACGTCGCGCGCCCAGACGACCGCCACGTCCGCGATGGGCGAGTTCGTAATCCACGTCTTCGAGCCGTTGAGGACGTAGCCGTCGGCGTCGCGCTCGGCGCGGGTCTCCATCCCCGACGGATCCGAGCCGTGTTGCGGTTCGGTCAGGCCGAAACAGCCGACCGCCTCGCCCGACCCGAGTTTCGGAAGCCACCGCTGTTTCTGCTCGTCGGAGCCGTAGGCGTGGATGGGGTAGATGACGAGCGACCCCTGCACGCTCGCCATCGACCGGAGGCCGGAGTCGCCGGCTTCGAGTTCCTGCATCAGGAGGCCGTAGGCGCGCTCGCCGAGGCCGGGGAGGCCGTAGCCGTCGAGGTTGGGCGCGTAGAAGCCGAGTTCGCCCATCTTCGGGATGAGTTCGGTCGGAAACGTCCCGGCCTCGTAGTGCTCGCCGATGTCGGGTTTGACCTGCTCGTCGACGAAGCGGCGGGCCTCGTCGCGGACGAGTTTCTCTTCGCCGGTCAGGTCGCCCTCCAATCCCAGATAATCGAGCATGATAGACCCTGCGACCGGCGCGGTGAAAAGCGATTCGCTCGGTCGATATTCGGGGGAGACGGACGACCGAAAAGTCGGTGACGAAAGCGGGTCGGGCGCGGCTCGGCGGCGGGACGGGCGCGGCTCGGCGGCGGCTCGGATGCGGCTCGGGTACGACTCGAAAACAGCTCGCGACCGCGACTGTCGGAACGTTCAGGCCGCCGATTCGACCGACCCCGCGTTCGTCCGGTTGACGTAGGTGACGAAGTTGTCGAACAGGCGCTTGGCCTCGCAGGCGGCGGCGTGGTTCTCCGGCGTGATGCCGTCGATGACCGACCGAAGCCGCTCGTCGGGGAGGAAGTCCTTCTGCCTCGCGATGGCCTCGGCGGTGTCGGTGTCGTACTCGGGGTGGAACTGGACGCCGAAGGCGTGGCTCCGGCGGAACGCGTGGACGCCGAACTCGTTTTGGGCGAGGAGTTCCGCGCCCGGCGGGAGTTCGCTCACCCGGTCGCCGTGGGAGGTGAAGACGGTGAAGCGCTCGCCGATACCGGCGAGGATGTCGTCCTCGTCGTCGGCGCGGGTGCGCTCGATTTCGTTGTAGCCGAGTTCGAACTCGCCCATGTCCTCGACGGTGCCGCCGAGGGCCGCCGCGACGACCTGGTGGCCGAAACAGACGCCCAAGAGGGGGAGGCCGCGCTCGTCGGCGTCGGCGACCCACGACACGAGGTTCCGAATCCACGCCTCGTCCCAGTAGACCGACGACGACGAGCCGGTGATGACGACGCCGTCGTAGTCGAAGTGGTCGGGGAGGCGGCCGTCGGTCACGTCGAACTCGACGAGGTCGGCGTCGAGTTCGCGCCTGAAGTTTCGGAACGTGCTCGAATCGCCGTGGGAGGCGTCCAAGAACGCGAGTCGCGGGCGGGTCATCGTGGAGAGACAGTCGGTGCGGCTCTAAAGAAGTTGCGCCCGGAACGCTCTCTGCCGGCACCTGGGACGGGGGGCGTCGGCGACGAACCCGGAGCGAACGCGACGGAGCGCCGCTCAGTCGTCGTCGAGCGATTCGAGAAAGGAGACGAGCGCGTCGTTGACGAGCCGCGACCGCTCGACGGTGACGAGGTGTCGCGCGCCCGCGAACGACTCGAACTCGCCGCGCGGGAGTCCCTCGGCCAGCGCGCGTCCCCCCTCGACCGGCCAGACCGGGTCGTCGCCGCCGTGGAGAACGAGCGTCGGAACCGTCACCTCGTAGAGCGGACCGGCGTCGTAGTCGGCGACGGCGGCGGCCTGCGCCGCCCACGCCTCGGGGTCGGCGTCTTCCCGTTCGCGCCACGAGACGAGTTGCTCGACCACGTCCGGCTGTTCCGCCCGAAACTCCTCGGAGAGCGCCGGCGCGAGCGACTCGCGGAGCGCGGCCGGGTCGTCGGGCGCGGCGGAGAGCGGTTCGGGGTCGATTTCCGCGCCCGAGGCGGCGGTGCCGACGAGGACGAGGCTCCGAACGCGGTTCGTCGTCCGCGCGGCCTCCAGCGCGACCAGCCCGCCGAGGCCGAACCCGACGAGGTGGGCCTTCCTGACGTTCGCGTCCGCGAGGACGGCAACGAGGTCGGAGACGAGCGTCTCGACCGAGTACGGCCCCGCGGGGGCGTCGGAGCGGCCGGCCCCGCGGAGGTCGGTCACGAGGCTCTCGTAGGGGCCGGCGACGGCGGCGTGCTGCCAGCCCCACTGCCACGCGCCGTAGCCCGCGTCGCCGACGAAGGCGACCGTCTCGCCGTCGCCCTCGCTGTCGTAGTACAGTTCGACCCCGTCCGCGACTGCCGTGGGCATACCGGGGGCTCGGCGGGCGAGCGACTTAGGGCGTCCGTCTCGCGGACGCGGGGAACGCGGAAGCGAAATCGAAAGCGAACTCGGGGAGGTCGCGTGACCGACTCAGGCGTTCAGGACCGCGCGAAGCACGTCGGGCGCCTCGTCGAGCGCGTCGTCGAGCGCGTCGACGTCGGGGCCGCCGCCCTGCGCGAAGTCCGCGGGGCCGCCGCCGCCGCCGCCGACCTTCCCGGCGAGTTGGCCGACGACCTGCCCGGCGTTGACGCCGACGCCGTCGGGAACGCCGACGACGAACTGGGCGCTCCCGCCCGCGGCGGAGCCGAGGACGGCGACTTTGCCCTCCTCGACCAGCGCGTTGGCGGTCGCGCGGAGTTCGTCCGCGTCGCCGTCGAGGCGCTGGACGACGGCGGGCGTCCCGTCGATGTCGATTTCGTCGGCCCCCGCCGCGGCGCGCGCCTCGGCGAGTTCCGTCTTCAGGCGGTCGATGGTCTTGCCGCGCTCTTTCCACTCAGTGAAGAAGCGCTCCGCCGTCTCGGGCACGTCCGCGGGGTTCACGTCGAGCACGTCGGCCGCGCCGTACAACGCGTCCTCGGTGCGCTGGGTGGCCTCGATGGCCGCGTCGCCCGCCGCGAAGACGACGCGCTCGACGCCGTCCTGAACGGGCTCCGTCGTCAGCACCTTGATGACCCCGATGTCGCCGGTGCGCTTGACGTGGGTGCCGCCACAGGCCTGCACGTCGGTACCGACGTGGATGAGGCGAATCTGCTCGCCCGGCGGGATACCGCCCTGATAGAGGTCGAAACCGTACTTCTTCTCGGCGTCGCGGCGGTCCGGCCACTCCTGTTTGACCGGGATGTTCCGCATCACGAGTTCGTTGGCGACGCGCTCTATCTGCTTGACCTCCTCGCGGGTGATGCGCTCGTAGTGGGTCACGTCGAGCCGCGAGCGGTCGACGCCCTTCGACGCGCCGGCCTGCCGGATGTGGTCGCCGAGGACCGTCCGGATGGCGTGGCCGATGACGTGGGTCGCCGTGTGGTGGCGCATGAGCCGACGGCGGCGTTCGGCGTCGAGCTGGCCGCGGACGAACTCGCCCTTGCCGGGGTCGTCGTCGGTGCGGTGGAGCACCACGTCGCCCGCTATCTGCACGTCGGTCACCTCGACCGTCGCGTCGTCGGTGGCGAGCGAGCCGTGGTCGGCGGGCTGGCCGCCGCCTTCGGGGTAGAACATCGTCTGGTCGAGGACCACGTCGTAGCCCTCCTCGCGCTCGAACACGTCGAGGACGACGGCCTCGAACTCGGTGCGCTCCTGGTCGTCGTAGTAGAGCTTGTCCGTCGCCGGCAGGTCGCCGAGGCGGTCGTCGCGCTCCGCGGCCTCGTCCTCGCCGTCGACCTGCTCGTGGCGGTCGGCGACGAGCGAGTAGAAGTCGTCGGGGATGTCGACGGTCGCGCCGCGCTCCTCGGCGATTTCCTGCACCATGTCGGGCTGGATGCCGTGGGAGTCGTACAGCTCGATGAGCTCGTCGAGCGGTATCGGCTCGTCCTTGTCGGCGTACTCGTCGGCGAGCTGCTGGACCTTCCGGGAGCCGCGTTCGAGCGTCTTTCTGTACTTGCGCTCCTCGCTGCGGACGATGTCGCGGATGGTGTCGCGGTTCTGGTAGTCGAGGCGCTCGGCCTGCATGTCCACGAGCTCGTCGAGCGGGGCGTCCACGCCGAGGTTGTCCACGAGACGCTTGGTGCGCCGGAGGACCATGCGGGCGAGGTAGCCCGTCCCGACGTTCGAGGGGACGATGCCGTCGCCGAACATGTACGCGAGGGTGCGGCAGTGGTCCGCGATGGCGTAGATGTCTTCGAGCGGGCGGAGCAGGGCCGTGAGTTCGGCCTCGTCGACGCCGAGTTCGCCCGCGACACCGGCGCGCGCGGTTGCGAGGTCGTCGATTTCGTCGATGTCGAGGTGGCCCGAGAGCTTCGCCGCGCGGTGGATGAGTTCCTCCTCCTCGTCGGTGTGTTCGATGCCGACGTTGTCCTTCAGGAACTCTATCATGTCGGGGTAGACGGCCTCGTACACCGTCGGCGTCCCCTGGGACACCCACGTCCACCGTTCGAGCCCGTAGCCGGTGTCGACGATGTAGGTGTCCATCGGCGAGTAGGTGTTGCCGTCCTTGAGTTCGTACTCGCCGTCCGGGTCCTGCTTCATCGACATGAAGACGAGGGTGGCGAGTTCGGCGCCGCGGTAGAGGACTTCGAAGGCCGGTCCGGCGTTGCCGCCGCCGACCCACGGGTCCTCGATGTAGGTGATTTCGGAGATGTCCGCGCCGAGCGACTCGAAGAACTCGTCGCAGAGGCGGACCGTCTCGTCCTTCCAGTAGACCTCGCCCTCGTAGGCGTACTTGTCACCGGCCTCCTCGCGGGCGTTGAACGCGTGGTGGGCCATCATCTCGAACGCCATCGTGTGGCGGCCGGTCTTGCCCACGTTGTCGATGTCCTGCATCCGGATGCAGGGCTGGGAGACGGTCAGCGGGTTGGCCGGCGGCGGCGTCTCGCCGGACGTGACGAGCGGCTGGAAGTCGTAGATAGATGCCTGCGTCAAGAGCACGTCGTCGCGCCAGCGGTTCGCGGCGACCGGGTAGGGGTCGATGCGCTCGTGGTCGTGTTCCTCGAAGAAAGAGAGGAACTTCTCGCGCATCTCTTCGAGAGTGTACTCCTCGTCGAAGCCGGGGTTGTCGATGAAGGTGTAGTCGTCGGCGGGCGGTTCACCGCAGGTCTCGCGGTCGGGGTCTCGTGTCCAGAAGTGGACGCCCGTCACGGGGCACTGCTTCCGGTAGAAGCCCTCCTCCTCGAAGTAGTCGAGGCGGTACTCCGCTTCGAGTTCGCTCATTGCCAAACTCTGGTCTACCGTCGGGTAAAACAGTTCCGGGAAATGGGCGCAGACGCCCGATTCCCCTCAATTTCGCCCGCACGGGCCGTGTCGTTCTTTTCCCTCCCGAGCCAACGAGGAGTATGGAACTCGCCTCGCTCCGTCGGCGACCGGCGGTCGAACTGCTCGCGTGGGTCGTCCTCGCGCAACTCGCGGGCGCCGTGGGGAGCGTCTTCACCGTGACCGCCATCGGGTCGTGGTACGCGACGCTCGCCCGCCCGTGGTTCGCCCCGCCGAACTGGGTGTTCGGCCCGGTCTGGGTGACGCTGTTCGCCCTGATGGGCGTCGCCGCGTGGCTCGTCTCCCGGAGCGACCACCCCCGCCGCGAGCGGGCGCTCGCCGTCTTCGTCGGTCACCTCGTCGTCAACGTCGCGTGGTCGGCGGCGTTCTTCGGACTGCAGTCGCCCGCGCTCGGCCTCGCGGTCATCGCGGTCCTCATCCTCGCGATTCTGGCGACGATGCGCGAGTTCGACGCCGTCGACCGACGCGCCGCCGCGCTCTTGGTCCCCTACCTCCTGTGGACGTGTTTCGCCACCGCGCTCAACTACGGCTTCTGGTCGCTAAACTGAGTAATCCGGGACGGCGTTCCGGCCACGGCCCCGACGCGAACGACGCACGGCGCGTTCTTGGTGATTGGAAACATGCCGCAACGATTATAGTTCTCGTTATCGTTCGATAGGGAGACTGCCGTGCACGCGACGGAACCAACGGTTTTCGTGGACGACGACTTCGACGATATCGACCTCGGCGACGGGGTCACGGTGGCGTCAACGAGTGACGAGAACGACCCGTCCGACGCCGCCTGCGTCGTCGTCACGGACCCCGACGCGCCGGTCCCCGACGACGTGCCGACCATTCTGTACACCGACGTCCCGCCAGCGACTGTCGAGCGGCCCGAGCGGTTCGACGCCTACGTCAGCCGCGGCGACCGCTCCGGGCTCGAATCGCAGGTTCGATGGGTGCTCGCGTCGACCGCCGACAGAGACGCCGAAGCGGTGGCGACGGCCCGAAACGACGCCGAGTGGGACCGGCTCAAGCGGCTCTACGAGGGGACGACGGACCTCATCACGGCCGAGACGGTCGACGAACTCTACGAGCGCGCCATCGGCCTCACGGAGCACATCCTCGAGTTCGACAACACCTCGTTTTTCGTCCACGACGGGGACGACTTCTACGTCGCCGCCAACAACGACGACATGGCCGGGACGGGGCCGATTCCCTCGGACACGGGCCTGCTCGGGGAGACGCACCGGACCAAACGCTCGTTTCTCGTGGACGACGTTCGCGACCACCCCGAGGCCGACCCCGACGACCCCGCCTACCGCTCGGCGGTGAGCGTCCCGCTGGGCGACGACGGCGTGTTTCAGGCCATCTCCAACGAGGTCGGCGCGTACGACGAGACCGACCTCACGCTGGCCGAACTCCTCGTGTCCTACGTCTCCGAGACGCGGAGCCGAATCGAGTCCGAGGCCGCGCTTCGACAGAGCCGCGAGCAGATAGAGCGACTCCACCGGGGAGCCACCGAACTGGCCGCGGCGACGAGCCTCGACGAACTGTTCGAGCGGACCGTCGAAATCACGGACGACATCCTCGAGTTCGACATCAGCTACGTGGGGGTCGTCGAGGGCGACTACATCGTTCCGGCGGCCATCTCGTCCGACGCACCGGCCGACGGCGCGGAGCGCGTCCCCCTCGACGACGGGGGCATCGCGGCCGAGGTGTACCTGTCGGGGGAGACAGACATCACCGACGACGTGCGCGACCACCCCGAGGCGCGGCCGGTCAAGCGGATGTACCGCGCGGTCCTGAGCGTCCCCATCGGGGACCTCGGCGTCTTTCAGGCGACGACGTTCACGCCCGGCGCGTTCGACGAGCGAGACGCGGAACTGACGGAACTCCTCATGGCGCACGTCGCGGTCACTGCCGAGCGCATCCGCGCGGAATCGCGGCTCAGGGAGGAACGCGACCGCTCGACCGCGCTGTTCGAACACGTCTCCGACGCCGCCGTCGCCTACGACGTCGAGGGCGGCGCGCTCACCGTCCGCGACGTGAATCGGGCGTTCCAGTCGATTTTCGGCTACGACGCCGACGACGTGGTCGGAAGCGACCTGCTCGGGCGAATCGTCCCGCCGGAGCCCGACCCGGACCCGGTTCCCGAACCGGGCGCGGACGAAACCATCCCCGAACTTCTCGTCGCCGCCGGCGAAAGCTACCGCGGCGAGGTCCGCCGTCGGACCGACGGCGGCGTCCGCGAGTTCATCCTGAACGTCGTCCCGCTGTCGCCCGGCGAAGAGCGCGGGTCGGGGTACGCCATCTACACCGACATCACGGAGCGGAAGACCCGCGAAAGCGAGCTAGAGCGACAGAACGAGCGATTGGAGGAGTTCGCGAACATCGTGAGCCACGACCTGCGGAACCCGCTTTCGGTCGCCCGCGGGAACCTCGACCTCGCCCGCGAGACCGGCGAGGAGTCGCGGTTCGATACGGCCAAGCGGGCGCTCGAACAGATGGAAGAGCTCATCGACGACCTCCTGTCGCTCGCGCGCCGCGGCCAACTGGTCGACGAGACCGAACGCGTGGACCTCGCGAGCGTCGCCCGGCAGGCGTGGGCGACGACCGAGACCGCGGACGCCGAGTTAGTCACCTGCCAGTCGGTCGTCGTCGACGCCGACGAGGACCGCCTCGCCGAACTGCTCGCCAACCTCTTTCGGAACGCGGTCGAACACGCCGGAAGCGACGTTCGCGTCGACGTCGGCGGCGTCGACGGCGGCTTCTACGTCGAAGACGACGGCCCCGGCATCGACCCCGAGCGCCGCGACGAGGTGTTCGAGCCCGGCGAGACGACCGGCGACGACGGCATCGGCTACGGGCTCGCAATCGTCGAGTCCATCGCCGAGGCCCACGGCTGGTCGGCTATCGTGACCTCGGGGACGGCGGGCGGCGCGCGCTTCGAGTTCCGGGCGTGAGGCGAAAACGAGGAGAGACCGGGGAGCGCGGCGGCCGGCGCGGCCGGTTCGGTCCAGTTCGGGTCAGTTCTGCGAGAGCGCGAGCGACGCGAGGAGCGCTTCGAGTTGGACCTGCTCGTTCGCGCCCTCGGAGATGCGGTAGTCGGCCTCGCCGATGCGCTCCATGAGGCGGACGGCCTCGCGCTCGTCGAGGTCGAACTCCCAGACGGAGCGGTGAAGCTGGTCGATGATGTCGCCGCCGGCCATCCCGGTGTCGACGATGAGCGTCTCTAACTGCTTGCGCGCGGTCGTGAACTCGCCGTCGATGGCGGCCCGGACCATCTCCTCGATGTCCTCCGGGCGGGCCGTCGAGGTGATCATGTAGACGGCCTCCTCGTCGACGACCTCGCCGGTCGTCGCGGCGGCCTGCAGGGAGTTGATGGCGCGGCGCATGTCGCCGCCGGCGGCGTAGACGAGCGCGTCGAGGCCGTCCTCGGTGACCTCGATGTCCTCGGCCGCGGCGATGTCGCGGACCTGCTCCGCGACGGCGTCGTCACCGAGGGGGGAAAAGCGGAACACCGCACAGCGCGACTGGATGGGGTCGATAATCTTCGAGGAGTAGTTACACGAGAGGATGAAGCGCGTGTTGTCGGAGAACTGCTCCATCGTCCGGCGGAGCGCCGACTGGGCGTCGTTCGTCAGCGAGTCCGCCTCGTCGAGGAAGATGACGCGGTAGTCGTGGCCGCCGAACGACGAGCGCGCGAAGTTCTTGATGCGGTCGCGGACCACGTCGATGCCGCGCTCGTCGGAGGCGTTGAGTTCGAGGAAGTTGCCGCGCCAGTCGTCGCCGTAGATGGCGCGGGCGATGGCGGTCGCGGAGGTGGTCTTGCCGACGCCCGCCGGTCCCGCGAACAGGAGGTGCGGCAGGTCGTCGCGCTCGATGTAGCTCCGCAGGCGCTCGACGATGTCGTCCTGTCCGTAGACGTCGTCGAAGGTCTGCGGTCGGTACTTCTCGATCCAGATCTCACGACCCGCCGGGGCGTCGCCCGACTCCGCGGCCTCGCTCATATCCGTTCTACCGACCGCCCCGCACATAAACCGTGCGAGACGGAGAGCGCCCCCCGGGCGACGCCGAGCCGACGGACTGAAACCCGCGCCCGACCCACGAGCGACCATGAACGTGACCGTCGAGGTCGTCGGCGAGGAGACCAGCGAGGTCGCCGTCGGCGACGGCGGGACCTACGCGGACCTCGTGCGGGCGGTGGACCTCAGCCCCCACGAGGTGACCGTCCTCGTCGACGGCCGCCCCGTCCCCGAAGACCAGCCCGTCGAAGTCGACCGCGTGAAGGTGCTCCGCCTCATCAAGGGCGGGTAGTCGGCGGCATGGACGACACCGCTAGGGCTGACGACGACACCGCTGGGGCCGACGACGACACCACCCGGAGCGACGACGGAGTCCGCGTCCGCGAGGGCGACCCCGAGGAACTGGTGGCCGTGATGCGCGTCCTCGACGCCGGACTGCTCGAAGCCGACGCGGGCGACGTCCGCGACCGACTGGCGGCGGGCGACTGTCTCGTCGCCGAGGCGTCCGGCCGCGTCGTCGGCGCGCTGGCGCTCGACGGCGACTACATCGAGGCCGTGGCAACCTCCCCGAGTCGCCGCGGGCGGGGCGTCGGGACCGCGCTCGTCCGGGCGGCGTTCGGCCGTCGGGGGCGACTCGTCGCCGACTTCGACGGGGGCGTCCGACCGTTCTACGAGTCGCTCGGGTTCGACATCGAGGCGCGGGATGGGGATGGAGGTGAGGACGCGGAAGCGGCCGCAGACACCGGCGTGGGCGACGACCGGTTTCGCGGCGTCCTGCGGGACGAGTAGCAGCCCCATGATTGTTGAGTGTTACCAACCGACACAGATTTAGCCGCCGGTCGTCAAGGGTTAGGGAGTCAAGCCCATGGCAAAGCGTGACCGGAGCGACCGTATCCTGACCGACTGGGACCGCGTGTTCGACGCGCTCTCCGACCCGTCGCGCCGCTACGTGTTGGAGTACCTCCACGACCGGGCGGAGCCGACGTCGGTCTGGGACCTCGCGGTCGCCCTCGCGGTTCGGACGACCGACCTGCCGCCCGACGAGGTGGACGTGCAGGTCGTCCAGCAGGCCGAGGTCGGAATCGTCCACGTCCACCTGCCGAAGCTTCAGGCCGCGGACCTCGTCGAGGCCGCGGGAGACGGCGTCTCTCTGACCGAACACGCGGAGACGCTCCCGCTTTTCACGCCGGCGTACCGCGGGGTCGTCAGACCCGTCGGCGACGAAGAAGAGACGAGAGAGCCCTGAAAACGGCCGCTCAGACGAGCGGTTCGACGAGTTCGCGGCCGGCTTCGAGGAGCGACGAGACCGCGTCTTCGCTCCCGGCCTCGGCGTAGACGCGCATCTTCGGTTCCGTTCCCGAGGGGCGGACGAGGAGCCACGAGCCGTCTTCTAAGAGCAGTTTGAAGCCGTCGAGCGTGACGACCTTGGCGATGTCGCGGCCGGCGACCGTCTCGGGGAGCACGTCCTCGAGGTCGTCGATGACGCGCGCCTTCTCGGAATCGGGGCAGGCGACGCTTATCTTGTCGGCGACGATTTCGCCGTGTTCGGCCTCGATGCGGTCGAGGCGGGCGTCGAAGTCCTCCTCGGCGGTCGCGGCCGCCGCGAGCAGGCCCATGAGGACGCCGTCCTTCTCGCGGACGTGCCCGCGGACGGAGAAGCCGCCGGACTCCTCGCCGCCCATGAGCGCGTCGTGCTCGCGCATGCCGTCGGCGACCCACTTGAAGCCGACCGCGGTCTCGAACACCTCCTCGCCGTGGGCCTCGGCGATGCGGTCGATGAGGAACGTGGTCGAGACGGTCCGGATGGCCGGCCCGGAGTCGGATTCGAGCAGGTAGTCGTAGACGGCGGCGAAAAAGAGGTTCTCGTCGAGGACGCCGCGGTCGGGCGTGGCGATGCCGATGCGGTCGGCGTCGCCGTCGTTGGCGACCCCGAGGTCCGCGTCGTGTTCGGCCATCGCCTCGGCGAGGCCTTCGAGGTTCTCCGCGGAGGGCTCCGGCGAGATGCCGCCGAAGTCGGCGTCGCGCTCGCAGCGCAGGCGGACGACCTCCGCGCCGGCGGCTTCGAGCAGCGCGTCGGTGACGCCGCGGCCGCTGCCGTGCATGGCGTCGTAGACGACCGTGAGGTCCGAGAGGTCGTCGCCGACGAGGTCCATCGCGTGGTCGGCGTGCGGGGAGACCACGTCCACGCGCTCGATGGTCCCGCGTTCGGACTCCGGCAGGAGGTCCGGTTCGGCGAGTCGCTCGGCGACCGCGTCGGTCACGTCGGGGAGCGCCGGCGCGCCGTCCGAGGGGATGAACTTCACGCCGTTGTACTCCGGCGGGTTGTGCGAGGCCGTGACCATGAGCGCCCCCGAGAGGCCGCGCTCGGCGATGGCGTAGGCGACGAGCGGGGTCGGGCAGTCCCGCTCGGGCAGGAGTACGTCGAAACCGTTGCCGGCGACGACCTCGGCGAGCGACTCCGCGAAGCCGGGCGAGGTCTCGCGGGCGTCGTAGCCGACGAGCACCGGGGCGGTGAAGCCCTCGTCGGCGAGGTAGTCGGCGACGGCCTGTCCGACGACGCGGACGCGGTCGTCGGTGAAGGTGTCCAGCGTGGCGCGCCACCCGTCGGTCCCGAATGAGATTTCGTCCATACGCGCACCACTCCGCGGCGGGGCAAAAAACTACGTTACGAGCCGACGGGTGCGAGGGCGTGCCGTGGCGGTCCGGCGAGGGCACAGCCGACCGCGACGCGGCCCCGGTTCGCTCACGACTCGACGAGCCGCTGTTTCTCCCGGCGGCGGAGCTGTTTTATCTCGTACTCCCGGGACATGGCCGCCGACTTCGAGTCGAACTCCTCGACGTGGACGAGTTCGACCGGCGTCCGGCCGCGGGTGTACTTCGCGCCCTCGCCAGCGTCGTGTTCCGCGACGCGCCGCTCCACGTCGGTCGTGTACCCGGTGTACAGCGAGCCGTCGCTGCACTCGATGACGTAGACGAAGTGCACGAGAGAATGGTTCAGGGGCGCGGGTATGAACCCACCGCCCGACCTCGTGCACGAGGTGTTGGCTTCGCGTGGTGGTCTTTTCTCGCTTCAGTGGTCATGCGGTGCGGGCACGCTGCCGAGCGACCTCCGCGATACCCGCGTTCGCCGAGCAGTTGGGACAGGCGAGAACCTGACCGTCCTTGTCGGCGAACACGCGTGCGAAGCGCTCGGAGACGTGTGACCCGCAGTGGTCACAGACTGGCATTGTTGCGGTCCGGCAGCCACCAAGCCGGTGTATGACATACAGTACCCCACCCATATGAGGGCTTCGCGCGTGTGCGTACGCACGCGAAATCGCGCACGACCACGAGGTGGAGAATAACGTCCAGTCAGGCGTCGTCGTCGCGGGCGTCCGAGACCGCGCGGGCGATGAGTCCGGCCTGCGCGCCGGCGATGTAGCCGGCGTCGACGTTCACCGCGGAGAGCACGGTACAGGACTGGAGCATCCCGAGGACGGCCGCCTCGCCGTCGCCGCCGTGGCCGTAGCCCGTCGAGACGGGCAGTCCGATGACGGGCGTGTCGACGAGGCCGGCGACGACGGTCGGCAGCGCGCCCTCACGGCCGGCGGCGACGACGACCACGTCGGCCTCGCGGAGCGTGTCGAGGTTGTCGAGCACGCGACCGAGGTGGGCGACCCCCACGTCCTCGATGCGTTCGACGTCCACGCCCATCTCGCGGAGGACCGCGGCCGCCTCGCCCGCGGCCTCGGCGTCGGAGGTGCCGCCGGTGGCGATGGCGACGGTCGCGTCGAGGTCGGGGCGCTCGAAGTCCGGCGCGGCCGCGACGACGGTCTTCGCCCGGGCGTCGCGGTCGATATCGGCGTCCGGGAGGGCGTCGGCGACGGCCTCCGCGTGAGCGGTGTCGGCCCGGGTGACGAGCGCCCGACCGCTCGTTTCGACCGCCGCGACGGCCAGCGTCGCCGTCTCGTCGGGCGTCTTCCCCTCCGCGAGAATCGCTTCGGGGACGCCGCGCCGCGTCTCTCGGGCGGCGTCGAACCGTCCCGCGTCGGTCGTCGCGTAGCCGGAGAGTCGTACCTCCGCCTCGGCGGGCGAGAGCGAACCGTCCGCGACCGCCTCCAAGATGTCGCGCATATGGCCGCACGTTGGCCCGAGGCGTACTCATACCCGTCGTTCCGCCCTCGCGGGGATAAAGCATATATAAGTGGAGATTGTTCCTCGGAAATCCGTCCTCATAGAAGCGCCATAACCCCCAAATCCGGCGGTATTAACGTCCAATATAGGAAAGTTTATTAAAGGAGAATCGGTAGGACATTCTGTATGGCAGACCTCATTGTCAAGGCAGCCGTCAAGGAAGCGCTCAAGGACAAGAACGTGGCCTCGGACTTCTACGACGCTCTCGACGAGGAAGTCAAGGAGCTTCTCGAAGACGCTGCTCGCCGCGCTGAGCAGAACGACCGTAAGACGGTCCAGCCCCGCGACCTGTAAACTCGGTCTTTAGACCTCTCGTTCTTTTATCGCCGGCCGGTGAGCCCCGGTTGTGTCCCGCGAAGCGAGTCGACTCGTCCCGTGAGCCGCGCCGGTCGAAGGCGTCCGTTCGAGCGCCGGACCACTCGGTCCACCGCAGAGCGGTTCGAGCGCCGGACCAACCGAGTCAGAACTCGTCGACTTCGACGCCGTCGTCGGTGCCGACGTAGACCGCGTCCGCGAGGCCGACGAAGATGCCGTGTTCGACCGCGCCGGGGAGCGACGCGAGGTCGGCCGCGAGCGACTCGGGGTCGGCGATGGCACCGAACTCGCAGTCGAGGACGAGGTTCCCGTTGTCGGTGACGACGGGGCCGTCCTTGCGCTCGGCGCGGCGGAGCGTCGCCTCGCCGCCGAGGTCGGAGACGCTCGCGGCGACGGTCGTCCGCGCCGACGGGAGCACCTCGATGGGGACGGGTCGCGAGAGCGTTTCCGCGGTCTTCGACGGGTCGGCGACGACGAGGAATCGGTCGGCGAAGGCGTCGACCATCTTCTCGCGGGCGTGGGCCGCGCCGCCGCCCTTGACGAGCGCGCCGTCGGTCGTCGCCACCTGGTCGGCCCCGTCGATGGCGAGGTCGACGGCGTCGACTTCGTCGAGGTCGACGACGGGGATGTCGCACTCGCGGGCGAGTTCGCGGGACGCGAAGGAGGTCGGGACGCCCCGAACGTCGAGGCCGTCGGCGACGAGGTCGCCGATGGCGCGGATGGCGAAGGCGGTGGTGCTGCCGGTGCCGAGGCCGACGACGGTTCCGTCTTCGACCGCTTCGACCGCCGCCTCCGCGGCGCGGCGCTTCTGCGCGTCGGTTCCGCCGGTAGTCTTCATGGCTCAGCCGACTCGGCCGGCGAGTAAAAATGGTCCCGAAAGCGGCGGCGTCAGAGGCGGTCCAAGACCGCGTCCGCGTCGTAGGCCAGCGAGATGGCGCGGGTGCGGCCGCGCCCCTCGATTTCGGTGTATCGCGCCTCGATGACGCCCAGTTGGTCCAGTTTGTTCACGAGTTCGGAGTAGCGCGTGTAGCCGAGGCCGGTCTCCTCGTTGAAGGCGTCGTACACCGCGCCGGCGCGCTCGCCGTCGTACTCGGCGACGACCCGGACGAGTTCGCGCTCGGGGTCCGAAAGCCCCTGCAGACACCGCGAGAGGTGGACGTACTTCGACTTGTCGTAGGCCGCTTCCACGTCCTCCATGTCGACCGTGCGGGAGGCGCGCATCTCGGCGTGGAGGCCGGCGCGCCGAAGCAGGTCGATGCCGACCCGGAGGTCGCCGCTGTCGGCGGTGAACTCCGCGACCTGGTCGAGTTCGGGCGCGCCGATGACGTCCTCGTGGAAGCCGCGTTTCGACCGCCCGCGGAGGATATCGACGATTTCGTCCACGTCGTAGCGGGGGAAGAACACCTCCTCGGGCCGGAAGACGCTCTGGACGCGCCCGTCGAGTTCGTCGATGACGTCGAGCGAGAGGTCCGACGAGATGATGATGACGCCGATGCGCGCGCCGGAGTGCGCCTCGTGGGCGCGGAGCAGCGAGTAGAGCGTGTCGGACGCCTCGTTCTCGTAGAACAGGTAGTTCACGTCGTCGAGCGCGACGACGAGCACCTCGTCGTCCTCGACGAGGCGGTCGGTTATCTGGCCGAACAGCTTCTTGAACGAGATGCCCGACGACGGGGGTTCGTACTCGAAGATGTGCTCGAAGACGCGCGAGAACACCGCGTAGCGCGTCGAGTCGACCTGGCAGTTCACCCGGACGGTCCGGACGCCCGACTGCGTGCCCAACTCGCCGAACAGTTTCTGGACCGCGGTGGTCTTGCCCGTCCCCGGCGGCCCGCGCACCATCGTGTTCAGGGGGCGAGAGCCGCGGACCGCGGGCCGGAGCGCGTACTTCAGGCTCCGCAGTTGGCTCTCGCGGTGGTTGAACGTCTCCGGAACGTGGTCGATTTCGAAGACGTGTTCGTCGCGGAACACGGTCTCGTCCCACGACAGCATCCCCTCTTCGGGGTCCTCCCTCATCGAGTGAAGTACCACGCGCGGGGGACTTAATCGTTTACCGCGGCGGCGTCCGACGGGGGGGGCGGACGGACGCGTTGTCTCGACGCGTCCCGAACGCGTTCAACCGCCAACCACCGGAACCCGAGCCACAATAGTTAATTTTCCAACAATGGATGCGCAGTCATGGCAACTCGCATACAACTCGCCGCGCTGCTCGTCTCGCTTGCGCTCGTCGGGGGCGGCGTGCTCGGGTTCGGTTTCGTCGCTGACGAAGACTACAGCTATCGATACGAGGGGCAACTGTCGGAGACGCCGGAGACGGTTCCCCCGCTGTACAGCGAACTCTCTCAGTCGGAACAGCGGGCCGTGGACCGCGCCCTCGCCGGCGAGGTGCTTCGGTTCGAAGACGACCCTGGGAACCTCCCGGGACTCGTCGAGCGCGACGGCACCTACCACGCGTTCGAGTTCGACGCGACCACCGACTACACCGCCCCGACGACAGTCGGTTCACTCGTCGCCGTACTGCTCGGCGCGGTCGGTGTCGTCGCCGCGGTCCGGTGGGAGGTCGCGAGCCGGTACGTCACTTACTGAAGGAGCCGGACGATTCGGTAACCGATGGCGACGAGCAGAATCAGTCCGACCGCGCCGACGCCGA
This sequence comes from Haloferax gibbonsii ATCC 33959, assembly GCF_000336775.1. Lineage (GTDB taxonomy): Archaea > Halobacteriota > Halobacteria > Halobacteriales > Haloferacaceae > Haloferax > Haloferax gibbonsii. The sequence goes on from NZ_AOLJ01000011.1 coordinate 691,985, forward strand.
GGACGACCGGCGTCCCGCCGGTCCGCGAGAGCGCACCCAGCGCCGGAAGCACGAAGCCGAACAGCACGAGGAACCCGCCGAACACCAGAAATAACAGGTAGACTGCGGTCCCGAACACGTCCCAGACGGCGTTCTTCGTGGCGTGGTAGACGAGGTCGTACTGCTGTCGTTCTTCAGGGGAGAGCGAATCGGAGGGCACGGGCGAAGTTGTCGGAGAGGCTAAATAAATCGTGTGTCGCCGCGGGTGACCGCCTCAGTCGAACTTCTCCAGCAGTCGCCCGTAGAAACTCGTCTCGTTCTCGCCGGCCAGTTTCTCCACGATGAGCTCCGGGGTCGACCGCGCGAGGTGGTCCTTCACGGGCGAGCGGTTGACGACGAGTTCGCCGTCTTCCAGCCCGACCGCCTCGATGCCGTCGACCGCGACCGACACGTCGGCGGCCTCGCGGATGCCGCCGGCGAGGTGCGAGACGAACACGGCCGCCGCGCCCTGTTCCGCGAGTTCTTCGAGGATGCCGGCGATGATTTTGGCGGACGCGCCGGGTTCGGTGATGCTCTCCAGTTCGTCCACGAGGACGAGTCGGTCGGCCGCGCCGTCGGTGAGCGCGGCGAAGTCGCGGAGCGTGCTCTCGAAGGCCCCGGCGTCGAGGGTTCCCTGCGACTTGGCGTAGTAGTGGAGTTCGGAAAAACGCGAGAGTCGGACCGACTCGGCGGGCACGGGAAGCCCCATGTGCGCGAGGACGACGACGAGCCCCACGAGGTCGAGCGTCGAGGTCTTACCCCCGCTGTTGACGCCCGAGAGGAGCGTGACGCCCGACACTTCGTAGTCCACGGGGTCGACGTCCGCGAAGTCCACGTCGAGGAGGGGCGAGCGTCCGGCCTCGATGGCGAACGAGCCGGCGCCGTCGTTTCCGGCCGCGCCGGTGAACTCGGGGAAGACGCAGTCGAAGTCGCGGGCGAACCGCGAGACGGCGAGGCGCACGTCGAGTTCGAGCGCGTCGCGGACCAGCGTCTCGACGGGGTCGCGCAGGTCGCCGAGGTCGGCGGCGAGGTCGGCTTTCAGCTTCGCGGCGCGGCGGTCGCGGGCGGCCTTCAGTTCGGTCCGGAGCCGGCCGACCGCCTCCTCGTCGTGGCCGAGCGGGAACGACGGGTCCTCGGGGAAGACGCGCTCCGTCAGGTCGGCCTCGCCGGGGCGGAGCGACAGCGACTCCACGAGGTGGTCGCGGGCGGCCGAAAGCGCCTCGTCGAACTCGTCTTCGAGTTCGCGCGACAGCAGGGAGTCGACGCGCGCGCCCTGCTCGACGAGAGACAGGAAATCGGTCCCCTCGATGGTCACGTCGCGCTCGCGAATCACGTCGCGGAGGCGGTCGTTAGCGACCGATTCGGCGGTCGAGACGGCCGTGTCGAGGTCGTCGACCGCGTTCGAGAGCCGTTCGAGTTCGTCGTCGCCGAGGACGGTCCCGTCGTCGGCCAGTCGGGACAGGGCGTCGCGGAGAGCGGCGAGGTCGCAGGGCGGGGAGAGTCCGGCGGCCTCGTGGACCGCGGCGGCGGCCGAAAGCGCCTCGCGGTTCACGGCGAAGAAGGCGAGCAGTCGCTCGGGGACGACCTCGTCGGTCCGCTCGGCGGCGTCGGGGAGGACGCGCACGTCGCCGTCGACGTCGATGCCGGCGAACGACTCGTCGAGGACGACCACCGTCGAGTACGACCGCGCGAGTTCGGCGATGTCGCGGCCGTCCTCGACGACCTCGATTGAGAGTTCGGGGAACGCCTCCTTGGCGGCGGCGTAGCGCTCCGCGTCGGCGGTGGCGATACAGCGCTCGCGGACGCGACGCGGCTTCGGGTCCGCGAGGGGTTCGACGCCCGACAGCGCGGCGAGCACGTCCGGGTCGGGGTCGAGGTCGGTCGCGTCGGCCGCGAACGCCCGGACCTCCTCGATGCGCGAGGCCGACCCGGTGGGAAACAGCGTCTCCAGTCGCTTCTCGGCGTACGTCGTGACCGTCCGCGCCTGCAGGAGACCGAGCGCGTCGCGGTAGATTTCCGAGGCGCGGTCGGTGGCGAGGAAGCCGCCGGGGTCGTCGTGGTCGCGGCGAATCGCTCCGCGGGCGATGGCCGCCGCCCTGCCCTCCGTGAGCCCCGGTGCCCGCGCGAGCGCCGCCACGTCGCCGTCGGTGAGCGCTCGCTCGGCGTCGTCGAGTTCCGCGAGCGCGGCGGCGGTCTTCTCGCCGACGCCCGGGATGGTCTCGAAGTCCATTCGGCCGGACCTATCGCGGCATAGGACAAAAAGTCGCGGGGTGGTGACTCGGGGACGACGCGCGGGTCGCGCCGCCGCCGGAGCGCTCGTTTCGTCCGATTCGGGGGCGCGTGCGCCCTTCGCGGTCGTTCGCGCCGGGGACGAGGGGCTTTTGACCGTCGGCCGGGAAGGGAGGCCATGAGCGAGCGAGATACCGCGGCGAAGGCCGACGCAGTACGCGAGGCGCTCGCGGAGCGCGAGAGCGTCCTCATCGCCTTTTCGGGCGGCGTGGACTCCAGCGTGGTCGCCGCACTCGCCCACGACGCGCTCGGCGAGAACGCGGTGGCCTGCACCGCGAAAAGCGAGACCCTCCCGGACGCCGAGTTGGACGACGCGAAGCGCGTCGCCGAGGAAATCGGCATCGAACACCTGACCGTCGAGTTCTCCGAGTTGGACAACCCCGACTTCGTCGCCAACGACGACGACCGGTGTTACCACTGCCGGACGATGCGTCTCGGCCGGATGTACGAGGCCGCCCGCGACCGCGGCATCGAGGCCGTCTGCGACGGGACGAACGCCTCGGACCCCGGCGAGGGCCACCGCCCCGGCCTCCGCGCCGTCGAGGAGTTAGAGGTGCTGTCGCCGCTTCTCGCCCACGACATCACCAAGGAGGAAGTCCGCGCCATCGCCGACGAGTACGACCTGTCGGTCGCCGACAAGCCCTCCATGGCCTGTCTCTCCTCGCGGATTCCGACCGGCCTCGAAGTCACCGAAGAGCGGCTCTCGCGGGTCGAACGCGCCGAGACGATTCTGCGCACGTGGGGCTTCGAGCAGTTCCGCGTCCGCGACCACGACGGCCTCGCCCGCATCGAGGTCGCGCCGGAGGAACTCGACCGCGCCCTCGACGCCGACTTCGTCCGCGCCGCCCGCGACCACCTGAAGGACGCCGGCTTCGACCACGTCACGCTCGACCTCCACGGCTATCGGACGGGGAGCGTCAGCCCCGCGGCCGAGGCGGACGCCGACTCGGGCGACGACCTCCTCGTGGACGACGTGTTCGCGCAGGACTACCCGATGCGAAAGTAGCTGAGAGACGACAGTCAGAAACTCGGACCGGACCGCCGAACCGACCTACGTCGTCAGAAACCGCGTCTCGTTCTCGGCGACGACGCCGATGGACGGTTCGTCACCGTCGTCGCTCAGTTCGACTTCGAACTCGCACAGCCCGCCGTTGTCGAGCGGTTGCGACAGCATCGCCTCGACGATGTCGAGTCCCTTCACCTCGCCGAGCGACAGCCGAATCGGCGCGCCGTGGCTGACGACGAGTACCGTCTCGTCGGAGTCGAGCGAATCGGCCAGCCCCTCGTGGGCGTTGAGGACGCGCCGGCGGACCTCGACGAGGCTCTCGCCGCTCGGCGGGCGCTCGCGGGCGGCGGGCGTGCCGACCGCCGAGAGGGCGTACTGCGGGTAGCGGTCGGTGAGTTCGTCGAACTCCAGTCCCTGCAGCGAGCCCACGTCGCGCTCGCGCCACGCGGAGTCGAGGACGGGTTCGAGACCGAGTTCGCGGGCGATGGGGCGGGCGGTCTCTTGAGCGCGTTCGATGTCGGAGGAGACGAGGCGGTCGACCTCGTAGGAGTCCACGACGTGGTGCGCGAGGGCGTCGGCCTGCGCGCGGCCGCGCTCGGTGAGCGACACGGGGGCCCACCCCTGTACGCGCCCGGCGCGGTTCCACGTCGTCTCGCCGTGTCTGGCGAGAAGGAGGGTTGCCATACGTCCGTCTCTCTCCCCACCGGCAATGAGTGTTCCGCGCGAGATTCACGGTCTCGGCGCGCCAACTGTTGGGTATGGCACACGAAATCGAGACGAGCATCGATATAGACGCCCCGCCCGAACGGGTGTGGGAGACCCTCGTCGACTTCGACCGCTACCCCGAGTGGAACCCGTTCATGCGAATCGCCGGGCGGCCGAACGAGGGCGCGACGCTCACCGTCCACCTGCGGCCGCCGGGCGGCCGCGAGTCGGAGTTCGAACCCGACGTCGTCCACTGCGAGAAACACCGCGAACTGCGCTGGCTCGGCCACCTCGTCTTCCCGGGGCTGTTCGACGGCGAACACCGGTTCCGCCTCGAACCCCTCGACGGCGGCGAGCGCACGCGCTTCGAGCACGCGGAGACGTTCTCCGGCGTCCTCGCCGGACTCCTGTTGCGGTTCGTCGGCGAGCAGACGAAGGCTGGGTTCGTCGCCATGAACGAGGGACTGAAGACGCGCGTCGAGGGGACGGTCGCCGCCGAGAAGCGGGAGGCGGCGGAGTCGTCGGACACGGCGTGATTCCCCGCGGTCTCCGGGAGGTTCGACGCGTTACAGCGACTCGCCGCAGAAACGGCAGGTGTCCCGGTCGGCTTCCTCCAGCGAGTGGCAGTTCGGACAGGTAACGGTCTCGGCGCGGACAGAAGGGGCGCCGTTCGGCGACCCCGAATGACCGGACACGCGGCGGCCCACCCCGGGTTCGTCGCGCCCGAGGTTGAGGTACAGCGCCAAGCCCAGAATCCCGCCGACGAACACCGAGAGGCCCCAGAGGAAGGCGTTGTGCGAACTGTGTCTGGTCGCGTCGATGCCGGCCCAGACGCTCACGACGAACCAGAGCGGGAGGGCGACCACCGACAGGGCGACGAGGTCGGCCATCGTGTTATTATCCTAACCATTCTGCAATAGCTCTTCTGAACGGTCGGCGGTCGGTGAAAAACGGGAGCGGCTGGACAGAAAACGGGAAAGAAACGAGACGCCGGTCAGTTCCCGGTCCAGCGTAAGACCGCGAGCGTCCCCTCGAACAGGACGATCATCGTCGCGCCGATGATGATGGGGGCCATCCCCGTCGGGTCGGGGCTGACGAGGAACGCGAGGCCGAGGAACGCGCCCCAGAACAGCAGGCGGCGGTCTTCGAGCCACTGCCGGGTGACGAGGTTCATCATGATGGCTAACTCCACGAACAGCGGAATCTGGAAGACGACCGCCATGTAGCCCATCAGGATGAGGATGAGGTTGAACGTCTCTTTGAGGCCGAACGCGACGACCGCCGTCCCCTCGGTGTAGGAGGTGAAGTACGCGAAGATGGCCGGGAGCACCACGAAGTGCGCGAACAGGACGCCGACGAGCGCGAGGATGAGGCTCGTCGGCACGGCCGCGAGGTAGTACTTGCGCTCTTTCGGGTAGAGCCCGGGGCGCATGAACAGGTACGTCTCGTAGACGAACACGGGGAGGCCGATGACGGTGCCGGCGAGACCGGCGACCTTCAGTTTGGTGAGGATGAGTTCGAGCGGACCGTAGAGCCGCGGCCGGCGGTCCACGATGGTGTCCGCGCCGGGGATGTGGGAGTTCCAGAGGAAGTTGATAACGTCGGTCGCGCTCGGGATGTGGATGCCGAAGGCGGCCTGCGTGTCCACGAGCGCGTTGAGGATGTCCGCGCCGGGGAAGAGCACGAGCGTAATCGCGCCGGCGACGCCGAGGACGACCGCCAGCCGGCGAATCATCTCCTCGATGTGCGCGGTCAGCGGCATCTCCTGGTCGCTCTCGGGTGCCTCGCCGACGAGGCCACCAACGTCCTCGTCGTCGAAGTCGTCGCCCTCGAACTCAGGGTCGTCGAAGTCGGCGTCCTCGACTGAGACGGACGACGGAGCCACGCCGCCCACCTCGTCCTCGCCGGTCAGCGCCGGGCTCGCGCCGTCGGCCGCCGCGTCCGGTCCGGCGTCGTCGGCCGACTCGTCGCTCGAATCGTCGTACGTCCCCTCGGGCACGTGCGAGGTGTGTTCGTCGTCGGCGAGGAGGCGCGGCTCGTCGTCGGAGTCGTCGCTATCGTCGGAGACGTCGCTATCACCGGTACTTCCGGAAGAATCCGCATCAGCGTCGGAGTCCTCGACGCCGTCGTCCGAGTCGGAATCCTCCGCGTTCTCTTCGGAATCGGAATCCTCCGCGTCCTCTTCGGGGGCCGCATCAGTGTCGGCGTCGCCGGCGTCGTCTTCCGTCTCGTCGGTATCGGCGTCGTCGGAAGCGTCGTCGGCAGACCCGTCGGTAACGGTCTCGTCTCGCGGGGTGACTCGACCGTAAACCGGACCGTCGGACGACGAAGCCCCGTCGTCGTCAGACTCGTCGGACGAGCGCTGGTCGGCGTCGTCCGAGGCGTCCGTCTCGTCGTCGGCCGCAGAGAGCCCTGTGTCGCGCTCCTCGTCCGCCATTCAGGTGTCCTACGCTTCCGGCCAGTTATAGGTCTTTTCGCATCGCGCCGAGGAGGCGCGTCGAGGGAGCCGAAATCACGCCCGCGGTGAAAAAGATTGATAACCGCCAGACTGCTTTCGCCACGTACGTATGTCCAGCGCCCTCGACGAGGACACCCAACAGACCATCGCGGCGGGCCGCGAGACCGCCGGTGCGATGCTCCGAGCGGCGCAAAAAGACCTCCAGAAGGTCTTCATCGTCTTCCTCGTCGGGTTCCTCGGAACGTTCTACGCGCTCCGACTCTACGTCTGGGAGTTCTTCCGGGGCGTGACCAAGGCACAGATGGACGCCAGCGTCTCCGGCAACGTCAGCATCATCGCCCAGACGCCGTTCGACGTGATTCTCCTGCAGGCGAAAATCGGTCTCGTCGTGGGTGTTCTCTTCGCGCTCCCGCCGTTCATCTACGTCTCGCGGGACGCGCTGAAAGCCCGGGGCGCGTGGCCGAAATCGCCCGTCGCGCCGTGGAAACTCGCGCTCATCGCGCTGACGATGGTCGTGCTGTTCGCCGCGGGCGTCGCCTACGGCTACTTCGTCTTCTTCCCGTTCACGTTCGCGTTCCTCGCGCAGAACGCGCTGTCGGCCGGCTTCACGCCGAGTTACTCCATCGTGAAGTGGGCGCAGTTCATCTTCCTGCTCACGCTCTCGTTCGGTCTCGCGAGCCAGCTTCCGCTCGCGATGACCGCGCTCTCCTACGCCGAAATCGTCCCCTACGAACTGTTCCGCGACAAGTGGCGGCACGCCGTCGTCGGCATCTTCGCGTTCGGCGCGCTGTTCACCCCGCCGGACCCGTTCACCCAAATCATGTGGGCGGTGCCCGTCATCACGCTGTACGCCTTCAGCCTCTATCTCGCCCGCGTGGTCGTCACGGCCAAACGCGGCAGCGAGAAGATGGACGTCAAGGCGACGGCGACCCACCACTGGAACCTCCTCGCGGGCGTCGGCGTCGTCGGCGGCCTCCTCGTCTACGCCTTCTACGAGTACGGCGGCGTCGGTCTCGTCAACGACGGACTCGCCGCGGTCGGAAGCGACTACGTGTTCCTCGACCCCGGCTCGGGGCTCGTGCTGGGCGCGTTCGTCGTCGCCGGCGGCGTCGTCGGCCTCGCGTTCGGCCTCGCGTACCTCGTCTACCGCGACATCGAGCGGCTCGAACGGACCGAGGTCGGCGTCGGCGACCCCTCGAAGCTCGACCTCTCCGCGCTCGACGTGGCGGGCGTCCGCGCCGCGCCGCCCGAGGTCTTCGCCGACCGCGACGAAGACGAGATTATGAGCCTCGCGTCCGCCGCCATCGACGACGGCGACAAGGCCAAAGCGCAGGCCCTCATCGACCGGTTCGACGAGGCCGAAGCGGACCGCGAGGCCGAGGCGGCCGACGCCGAAGACGAGCCGGGCGAACTCGAAGACCGGACGACCCGCGCGGGCGGCGCGTTCTTCTCCGAACTGACCGGGGGCGAGACCGACGAGGACGACATCGGCGGCTACTACACCGACATCGCGTTCATCGTCGACTCCGTCACCTCGCGGGCGTTCTGGGTCGTCGGCTGGTTCATGCTCGTCCTCGCGTCGACGTTCGGCTGGCTCTACACGGGCGGCATCAGGGACGTCTACGAGGACTTCCTCGGCCGACTACCCGCCGCGGTGACGCCGGAAGAAGTGCTCAACGTCGTCGCGCTCCACCCGATGGAGGCGCTCATCTTCGAGGTGAAGTTCTCGACGATTCTGGCCGTGTTGGCGACGCTCCCGCTCGTCGCGTACTTCGCGTGGCCCGCGCTCCGCGAGCGCAACATCATCCGCAAGCGCCGCCGGACCGTCTTCCTGTGGACCGGCGCGCTCGTCGGCGGCCTCCTCGGCGGCTTCGCGCTCGGCTACAGCTACGTCGCGCCGACGGTCATCACGTTCCTCGTCGAGGACGCCATCGCGGCGAACATGATAATCTCCTACCGCATCACCAACTTCTTCTGGCTCATCTTCTTCACCACCGCGGGCATCGGCCTCCTCGCCGACATCCCCATCCTGATGGTGCTTCTCAACACCGCCGGCATCAGCTACCGCATGATGCGGAAGCGCTGGCGCGAGGTCACGGTGTTCATCCTCGCCATCTCGGCGGTGTTCACCCCCGCGAGCATCACGACGATGTTCATGGTGACGCTCCCGCTGATGGCCGCCTACGGCGTCGGTCTCGGCGTCCTGTTCGTGCTGACGGTCGGCGGCCGACGCGACCTCTCGCCCGCCCGCGGCGCGGCGGAGTGAGGGCGGTCCTCGGAGCGACCGCCGCGCCGACTCGCCGACCCGAAAAACGCGCCAAATATCGCCGCTGAGACCGTTGAAAAGGCGTTAAGTATTCTCGTGAGAATCGCAGAGTATGGCCAAGATAAGCGTCGAGATTCCCGACGAACTGCTCGCGGACTTGGACGAGCACGTCGGCGACGACAAGAAGTTCGTGAACCGGAGCGATGCGGTTCGGGCGTCCATCCGGAAGACGCTCGACATCCTCGACGAGATAGACGACCGACACAATCGCCTCGTCGAAGATGAGTGAGGGGCGGTCGGCCGTCGGGCAGGTCGCGCTCGTCGGCCTGTTCGTCACCGCGCTGACGACGGCGCAGTTGACGGCGTCGAAACTGCTCGCGATTCCCCTGCCGGCCGCGATAGGCGAACTCCCGTACGTCGGCGCGGCCATCCTGATGCCGGGGGCGGCGCTGGCGTACGCGCTCACCTTCTTCGCGTCCGACTGCTACTCCGAACTGTACGGTCGCCGGGCGGCGCAGGTCATGGTGAACGTCGGCTTCGTCATGAACTTCGTCCTCCTCGGACTCGTCTGGAGCACCATCGCCGCGCCCGCCGCGAACCCCGAGTTCGCCGGGCAGTTCGCCACGGTGCTGTCGTCGGGGACGAACGTCGTCGCCGGGAGCCTGCTGGCGTACCTCGTGAGCCAGAACTGGGATGTCGTCGTCTTCCACGGCATCCGCGACATGACCGACGGCGCGTTCCTCTGGCTCCGCAACATCGTCTCGACGGCGACGAGTCAGGCCATCGACACGGTCATCTTCGTCGGCGTCGCGTTCTACGTCGCGCCGACGGTCCTCGGCATCGGCGACGCGCTACCGTGGAACGTCCTCGTCGGCCTCGCTATCGGCCAGTACCTCCTGAAGCTCCTCATCGCAGTCGTGGACACGCCGTTCGTCTACGGGACCGTCGCACTCCTGCGCGACGACGACGAGTCCTCGACCGACGGCTGGGTCGCGGACTGAGGCGTTCCCAGGACGACGGACGGCTTATCTCTTTTGGTAGCATACCACACGACGTATGGCCGACGAGCACCGCCACAGGCTCACCGAGCGAGACGGGATGGAGATGGGGGTTCGCTGTCCGAACTGCGGGACGTACACGTCGTTCGGCGACATCCTCGCCACCGGAGCCTGCCGCGGCGGCTGGAAGGGGTGCCGGACGGGGCTTCGACTCGACCTCGTGGTGTACGACTGAGAAAGACGGCGGGGCGACGGGACGCTGGGACGCGGGGCCGGCGAGAGCGACAGCGCGCGCTCAGGCCGCCGCGGACGCGTCCGGCGAGTCGTTCAGGTAGAGGTACGCCGCCGCGACGGCGAAGACGGCCTCGCCGCCCTTCGAGAGAATCGCCATGTCGCTGACTCGCCCGCTCATGACGACCCAGGCGACGATTTGGGCGAGCGCGAACGCGATGGCGACGAGGTAGAACTCGCGCCGCCAGAACTTGCTCAGGTAGACGGCGATGCCCGCGAGGAAGCCGACGCCCGCGAGGACGAACAGCACCGCCTGCGTCTGGTCGAACTGGAGCAACATCGGAGCCATCGACAGGTGGACGTACGTCGAGGTCAGCGCCCCGACGATGGCGACGTACGGGACGATGCCCGACGGGAGGCCGGTGAACAGCGGTCGCGATTCAGCGGTCGTGGTGTCTGTTGACATGGGGACTCACGAACAGAGTCGTGTCAATGGATAATAATTTTTGCCCGGAGTGAGGCACAAATCGAAGGGAACACGCGGAGCCGTCGATGCGGGGGCGCGCAGGCGCGGTGAGCGTGAAATCGGCGCGTTCAGTCGTCTATCGGCTCGGCGAAGGCGAACCGGGGCTTCACGTCGGTGACGCGGACCGTCGGGGTGTCGCCCGCCTCCGTCCCGGAGACGAAGAGCGTGAAGTCCTCGACCTTGGCGATGCCGTCGCCCTCGCTGCCCACGTCGACGATTTCGACCTCGAGCTCGTCGCCCTTGCGGACCGGGGCGGTGAGGAAGTGCTTGCCGACGAGGTACTGCTCGGAGGAGCTGTCGCGGGAGGCGTCGGGGCGCATCGACCGGACGTACTGGAACTCCCGTTCCATGTCGGCGCGGAGGTCCGCGACGTCCGGCCCGTCGAACACCTTCACGGCGAAGTCGCCGCCGGTCGCCAGCAGTTCCTGTGCGACCTCGAACGCCTGCCGGGCGAGGTAGACCGAGCGAGCGTGGTCCAGCGAGTACTCGCCGGTCATGTTCGGCGCCATGTCGGAGACGACGGCGTCGGCCCCGCGCTCGCCGATGACGGCCGTCAGCTCCTCTTTCGTCTCGTCTTCGGTCATGTCGCCGCGAATCGTCTGAACGTTGTCGCGGTCGATGCCGCGGATTCGCTGGAGGTCGACGCCGACGACCTTGCCGTGGTCGCCGACCGCCTCGGAGGCGACCTGCAGCCACCCGCCCGGGGCGGCACCGAGGTCGACGACGGTGTTGCCGGGGCCGAACAGCCCCGCGTCCCCGTCGAGTTGTTTCAGCTTGTAGGCCGAGCGGGCGCGGTAGCCCTCCTGTTTGGCCTTGTTGTAGTAGTGGTCCTTGCGCGCCATGGTCTTGACAGCAGTAGCGTATCAGGCCGTATACCGGCTTCGGCTTGCGCCGTGAAGCGTGCGGAACAGTCCCACATCCGACGGCGTCGGCGTCGAGGCGGTCTGGCTCAGTCGTCGCCGACGAGTTCGTCGAACAGCGCCGCGACGCGCCCCTCGATGTCGTCGCGAATCGCCCGGACCGCGTCGAGGTCCCGCCCGTCGGGGTCGTCGAGGGCCCAGTCGCGGGCGTCACCGCGCCACGTCATCGGACAGATACCCTCGGCCGAACAGCCCATCGTGACGACGATGTCGACGCCCATAATCTCGTCCTGCTCGATTGCGCGCGGCGTCTCGTCTGCGAGGTCGAACCCCCGCTCGCCCATGACCTCGACGACCTCGTCGTGGACGTGGTCGGCGGGGTCGGTGCCGCCGGTGACGACCTCGATTCGGTCGCCGACGCCGCGCTCGTCGCGCTCCCGGCGGGCGAAGGCCGTCGCCATCTGGCTCCGGCCGGCGTTCTGGACGCAGACGAAGGCGACGCGGGTGGAAGTCGCGTCGGCGTCGGCGGCGTCGCTCATCTCTCGGCACCTCGTCGGCGGGCGGCTGTCTTCGTGTCGTCGTTCGCCATAGCCGGGAGTTGCACAATCAGCTATTTGAGTGCTTTGAAGCCCGAGACCCCAGAAATCGGCAGGTTAGCTGCATAGCCGAACAGTGACAACAACACCCATGGGGAGCCGACGGGAGCGATGGGGTGCTCGCGGGAGCGCGCACGCGGGAGAGCGTGCGAACATCATATTGCGGTGAGTCCAAATCAGGAGTATTTTTAAGACCGCTGTCGTACGACGGCACATATGTTCAAGGCCATCGTGAGCGCCGCGACGCTCCGGGACGCGCTCGACTCCGTGAGCGTCCTCGTCGACGAGTGTAAGATTCGACTCAACGAGGAGAGTCTCTCCATCCGCGCCGTCGACCCCGCGAACGTCGGCATGGTGGACCTCACGCTCGACGCGGCGGCGTTCGAATCCTACGAAGCCGACGGCGGCGTCATCGGCGTCAACCTCTCCCGCCTCGAAGAGGTCGCCGGGATGGCGGGCTCGGGCGACCTCATCCACCTCACGCTCGACGAGGAGACGCGCAAGCTCAACATCCGCATCGACGGGCTGTCGTACACGCTCGCGCTCATCGACCCGGACTCGATTCGCCAGGAACCCGACATTCCGGACCTCGACCTCGCCGCGAACATCGTCCTCGAAGGGACGCACCTCGACCGCGGTATCAAGGCGGCCGACATGGTCTCCGACCACATCCGCCTCCGCGTCGACGGCGCGGAAGAGACGTTCCACATCGAGGCCGAAGGCGACACCGACGACGTTGACCTGTCGCTTCCCCCCGCGGACCTCATCAGCATCGAAGCCGGCGCGGCCGACTCGCTGTTCTCGCTGGACTACCTGAAGGACATGAACAAGGCGATTCCGACCGACGCCGAGGTCACCGTCGAACTCGGCGAGGAGTTCCCGGTCAAGCTTCACTACCAGATCGCGGAAGGGATGGGCACCATCACGTACATGCTCGCCCCGCGCATCCAGAGCGACTGAGCGGACGTTTCGGCCACCGCGTCGTTCACCGACCACCGAGCCGTCCCACTCGTTTCTCCCGACTCCTACCGGTCAGCGACGGCGTCGGCCGTCTCGTCCCGACACCAGTACGGCAGTCGAACCGTCGCCGTCGTGCCGGTGTCGCCGCGGCCCGCTGACTCGTCGGGCGCGTCTCCGGCCCCGTCGGCCGCCCCGTCTCGCCCGCCCCGAACGTCGAACGTGAGGTCGCCGCCGAGCGCGTCGACCGTCCACCGGACCGCCCAGAGACCGAGGCCGCTGCCGTGTTGGAGCGGCGACTCGCCGCCGGTCTCGACCACGGAGCGCTCGTAGTCCGGGACGCCCGGGCCGTCGTCTTCGACGACGAGGACGAGGTCGGCGTCGGCGGCCCGGACCGACACGGAGACGGTCGGGTCGTCGCCGCCGTGTTCGAGCGCGTTCTCGACGAGTTCGCTGACGAGGAGCTTCGCCGCCGATTCGCTCCCGGAGACCGGCAGCGACTCGGGGGCGTCCACGTCGACCGAGCCGGCGTCGAACTCCGCGCGGACCTCGGCGACGCAGGTTCGCACCGTCGCGGCGACGTCGAAGCGGCTGCCGCCGTCGATGCCGGCCATGACCCGCTCGACGGTCCGGGCCTTCTCGCCGAGCGAGAGGAGCTTGTTCGACCGCGCTCGTATCGTGTCGGTGGGGTCGCGCTGGTCCGCCGGGAGCCGCTCTGCGAGCATGTCGGCGTAGCCGATGACGACCGTCATGTCGTTTCTGAGGTTGTGCCGGAGGACGCGGTTGAGGACTTCGAGGCGCTGGCGGCGGCGGACCCGCCCCGTCACGTCGGAGACGGTGACGGTCCGGCCGAGGCGGCGGCCGTGCTGGTCCGTCACCGGCGAGAGCGTCACCTCGTAGGTCCGGCGGCGGCGGTCGACCGTCACGTCCACGAGCTGTCGGTCCTCGTCGAGGTCGACGCCCGGAAGCACCGACGACAGCGGGTCGAACGCCGAGGCCGGATCGAGGTCGAGGAGCGACGAGGCGGTCTCGTTGGCGTCGACCACGCGGTGCTCGCGGTCGAGGACGAGAATGCCGACGGCCACGTCGTCGATGGCGGCGCGGCGGCCGAGCCGACCGGTCGCCGGCGAGAGCCCGAACAGCTGGAACCGGTAGAGCGCGTGGCCGAACGTCGCGCCCGTCACCGCGAGGGCGATGGGCGTGAAGTTCACCATCTGAAGCGGGCCGATGCCGAAGGTGTGGGCGACGTGGGCGACCGTCGGCGCGGTCGAGCCGATGGCGAGGGTGACCGCCTGCTCGCGGTAGTGCGAGAGCCGTTCGACCAGCATCTCGATGATGAGGACGAGCCCGGAGCCGATGATGACGTAGCCGTACACCGCGTGGAGGTAGTACCAGAGGTTCGGGTCGAACCGCACCGTGGCCGCGCCGAACACCGGGTCGATGTGGTAGTTCGTCCACAGCAAGCCGTGGCTCGGGTTCGTGGCGAGCGCGACGACGGTGACGGCCGGAAACACGAGGAGCCCCGCGATGAGCCGCCGCGAGAGGAGTTCGCCGCGGCCGGTGTAGGAAAGCGCGAACGCGAACCACGCGGGCGCGATGACGGCCTGCGCGACGTCGATGGGGATTTGGAACCAGAATCGGAGCGAGGGGTCGAACACCGTGAGCGCGACGCCGTAGGAGCCGGCCCAGAGCGCCGCCGAAAACAGGAGGACCGACAGCGATTTCGAACCGGGTTCGGTGCCCTCGCGCCAGGCGACGACCGCGATGGAGACGGAGACGAGCGCCGCGACGAGGCAGAGGACGACCAGCGGCGAGACGGCGGCGACCGAAGGCACGCATAAACCTCAGACTCGGCGCTCGTAACACTTGCGGGCCGCGGCGAAATTCGAGCGACGGGTCAGCCGCGTCTCGGCCGCGGGTGTCGTGTCTCGGCCGCGACACTCAGGCACTCAGGGCGCTTCCGCCCGCGGCCGGCGCGCCACGGACGCGAGGACGTAGACCACGGGCACGATGAGCGCGGCCCCGACGACGAACGGCGACCAGTACGCGAGGACGTACAGCGCCGCCATCGACGGCGGGCCGAGCGTCCGGCCGAGGCTTCCCGCGCCCTGCGTGACCCCGAAGGCGTTGCCCTGCTGGTCGGCCGACGCCGACGTGGAGACGAGCGTCGACAGCGAGACGTTCAACATCCCGTTTCCGAACGACAGGAGCGCCCCGACGAGGAGGAGCGCCACGAGTTCGCGGGTGAGCCACGGCGGGCCGCCGACCGCGGGGAGCACCGCCCCGATGTCGGGCGAAAAGGGGAGCAACGCGAGCGAGAGCAGGAGCCCGACCGCGCCGACGACCGCCAGTTTCGCCTCCGAGTACCGCCGGGCGAGTCGGCCGACGACGACCCCCTGATTCAGCGTGCCGAGCAGGCCGATGTAGGTCAGAAACAGCGCCGTCTCGGTCTCGCCGTAGCCGTACACGTCGGCCGCGAAGGGGATGAACATGACCTGAATCCCCGAGAAGGCGACCGAGACGACGAAAAAGGAGACGACGAGTCCCCGGAGGTCGTCGTCGGCGAGGGCGGTGCGGAACTGCGAGACGAGCGTCGTCGCGGGCGTGCCGGCCGGCGCGCGGGTGCGCTCGGGTTCGCGCAGGAAGACGAACGCGAAGCCGAGGCTGACGAGGCTCAACGCCGCCGCGGTGAAACTCGGCAGCGAGAACCGCGTCGCGGGCACGAACGACGGGAGCAGGTCGCGGGCGGTGGTGACGACCGGCTCGGAGGCCATCAGACCGCCCAGAGCCGGCCCGAAGATGAACCCGAGACTGAACGACGCGCCGACGAGGCCGAGCGCGCCGGCCCGCCGCGCCGGGGGCGTGATGTCGGCGATATACGCCTGCGCGGTGGCGATGTTGCCGCCCATCGCGCCCGCGAGCATCCGCGAGGCGAACAGCGTCGCCACCGCGAGCGTCGTGCCGAACAGCAGGCCGATTTCGCCGGCGACGCCGAAGACCGTCCACGCGAGGACGCTCCCGACGAGCGACAGCATGATGACCGGCCGGCGGCCCCGCTGGTCGGAGATGCGGCCGAGGACGGGCGCGAAGAGGAACTGCATGAGCGAGTACGACGCCGCCAAGAACCCGATGTACACGTCGCTGACGCCGAAGCTTCGGACGTAGAACGGGAGGATGGGGATGACGACGCCGAACCCGAGGAGGTCGATGAAGACGACGGCGATGACGACCGCGAGGGCGCGTCGCGTTCCGCGCGACTCCTCGGGGAACTCGGCGTCGGAAGAGACGGCGGACTCGGGGGCACTCACGACACCACAAACGCGCGAGAAACGCCTAACGGTTGCGCCGAGTTCGCGGGAGAATCGAAGGGAACGTTGGGTCGAAGGGCGAACCGGGTCGGCGCTCAGGAACGGTATCTGTCGATGACGCGCTTGGCCGAGACGGCCTTTTCCTTCCAGCCGTAGCCCGCGTCGTAGACGTGGCGCTTCTTCTCGACGAGTTCGGCGGGCGTCGCCTCCTCGAAGCCGCCGCGGTCCCACGCGCCGGTGTCGCGGAGCCAGTTGACGACGTTCTCGCGCGTCTCGGGCCACGACAGGCCGACCATCTCGTACCACGCGATCATGGCGAAGACGGCGTTGTCGTGACAGCCGGGGACGCTCCCGTACTGGTGGAGCGTCCGCATCGGCTCCCGGGTCGGCTCGGAGACCTCCTCTCTGAACTCCTCGGCGGTGAGAAGGCGGAGGACGCCCGAGTTCGCCTCCGACACCCGCTCGTCGCGCTTGAGTCGCCGGAGCGCGGCCTGCTGGAGCGGCCCCCACTCGCCCGGCGCTTCGCGGCGAAGCGTCTCCTCGTCGCACGGCCCGCCAGCGAGGACCGAGACGATGTCGACGTAGGCGCGCTCGACTTCGACCCACGGGGTCCCCTCGAAGCGACAGTCGGCGTCGTGGAGACTGGTGGTGGCGCGGCAGTCCGGACACGGGTAGTCGAAGTGCGGCACGTGAGAGCCTGAGGAAGTGGTCGGTAATAGGTTGTGTGATGCGCCGTCGCCGGCGACACCCCGCCGCGAGACTCGGCCGCACGGCCCGCGCCCGCCACCGCCGAATCCGTCGCGTTTATCGGTGGGCACCCGGAACGTGGCGGTATGCGGATGCGCCCGCTCCACGCCCGATACCCGTTCTTCGCCGCGGCCAGAGAGGCGGTCGAATCGGCCGACGTCGCTATCGCGACGCTCGTCGCCGAGGACGCCCCGGCCGTCGAGCGTGGCGTCGAGCGCGTCGAACGCGCCCTCATGGAGGGCACCGTCGAGCCCGACCCCGACGAGGCCTACGGGTGGGACACCCAGACGGAACTGCTTTCGTACCCCATCTCGCGCATCATCGTCTCGCTCGTCGAGACGCCCGCGGCGGTGGACAAGTACGCCCGCGCCGAGGCCGACACGGCCTACGAGCGCATGCTCGCCGACTTCGACGCCGGCGACGACGACGTCCACGGCGAGGCCCGCGCGAGCCTCGACGACTTCCTCCGCGAGTTCGACCTCGACGGAGCGGTGCGGGCCGAGTCGAACCGGAACCGGAACAGCCGCCGCGCGCCCGACCACTACTGGGTCGACGTGGGACCGTACCTCACCTACTCCGACACCGACTGGGGCGCGGACTGGCGACTCGTCAACCGCTCGCTGGCCGACGGCGCGGTCCGCGTCACCCGCGAGGAGCTCTCGGAACTGCTCCGCGAGGCGGTCCGCCGCCGGGTGGCAGAGGGGCTTCCCTTCGCCGTCCGCGGGAGCGACGCGGGCGACCGACTCGCCGACGCGCTCAAACCCCACGTCGAGCGCCTGCGGAACCTGCTTTCGGACCGCGGCGCGGTCAACGTCGTCTACGTCGACTCGGTCGACCCGGACCACTTCCCGCCCTGCGTCGAGGCGCTGTTGGCGCGGGCGCAGGACGACGAGGACCTCCCGAACGAGGCGGCGTTCGCGCTCGCGGCGTTCCTCGTCGGCGTCGGCCTCGAACCCGAGGAGGTCGGCGGCGTCGTCGGCGACGCGAACGCCGAGGAACTCGAAACGCGGGCGACGGTCCTCGCGGACTCGAGCGGGTCGCAGTACGCGCCGCCGACCTGCGAGACGATGCAGGCGTACGACCTCTGTGTGAACCGCGACGACCGCTGTGACACCATCAAGCACCCGATGAAGTACTTCGAGACGGCGACGAACGACGCGGACGCGGTCGCCGCGGACGAGACCGCCGACTGACGGAGTCCGTGCTGACGGCGTACCCAACCCGTGAGCGCCGCGGCTGTGCGTCGGGCGGTAGGGTAGTGGCGACCGAGTCGCCGAAACCGACCGAGAGGATTAGGAAGAACGCGACAGCCAAACGCCGATACCAGCCATCACGAGCACGAACGCCGTGATAGCGCCGACGAGTGCGAACCCGCCGGTGGAGATGAGTCCACTCTGGTTGTAGGTCGCACCGATGCCGACGATGAGGGCGATAAACACCCCGACCGCGACGATGGAGACGGCAATCTTCCGCCGCATCTCCGCTTCGATAGCCATGCGACGACGTATCCGCGGCCGTTCTAAAAGGTCTTCGATGGGCGGATGCCCGACGAGAGCCACTCACGCGCCCGATTTTCCACGTGAAACGAGGGTTTAGGTCGTTCGAGAACCTATACGCAGGTGACGGAAACTGACCCCGAACAGCCGCTGGTAGGGTCGGAATCCCGCACCACCATGACGCACATCGCACACACACCCGCGTCGACTCGCCGCCCGGTGCGCCGCAAGACCACGCTCCCGTCCGACGGACTGGCCGGTCGCGCCCGCCGCGCCCGCGTCGAGCCGATGGCCGTCCGGCCGCTCCGCGACGGGCGCTACGTCGTCGAGACCGACGGCGGCACCTACGTCGTCGACGTGGAGGCTCGCACCTGCACCTGCCCCGACAACGCCATCCGGCACGCCCGCTGCAAGCACCTCCGCCGGGTCGCCATCGAAATCACCCGCGGCGAGGTCCCGCCGCCGGGCCGCCGGAGCGCCACCTGCGCCGTCTGCGGCGACGAGACGTTCGTCCCGATGGACGCGACGGGGCCCCAGCTCTGCCGCGACCACGAACACCGCGCCGGCGACCTCGTCCGCGACCGCGAGAGCGGCGGCCTCCTCGTCGTCACGCGGGCGCTCGGCACCCGAGCCGACGAGACGCCGACCGAGACGGGGAAACTCGTCGCCGCGTTCGAGAGCAACCGCGACTACGGCAACCACGAACCGGTGTTCG
Source organism: Haloferax gibbonsii ATCC 33959 (assembly GCF_000336775.1). Lineage (GTDB taxonomy): Archaea > Halobacteriota > Halobacteria > Halobacteriales > Haloferacaceae > Haloferax > Haloferax gibbonsii. The sequence continues at coordinate 711,161 of NZ_AOLJ01000011.1, forward strand.
AGGCGGTCTATCTGGACTCGCTGCCGGTGAACGCCGGCCTCTCGGACCTCGGCGGACTGCACGCCTATCGGTTCCCCGCCTCGCGGCTCAGCCGCGTCGAGCGCGGGTTCGTCGGCGCTCGCACGCTCGGCGAGCGACTCGCTCGGGCGTGAGCGAACGCGGAGAACGAGACGCCGCGCCGCGACCTCAGTCGTCGCCGAGTTTGGTCTGCGTCGGTCCGCCGGTAAAGGACTCGAAGTCCTCGCCCTCCGCCAGCGCCGTCTCCTTTTTGACGCGGTAGTTCCCGCCGTCGGTCACGTAGAGGTCGCCGGGGTGGAAGAAGTACCAGTCCTCGCGGTCGAATCGGACGGCGATGCGGGCCTTCGCGCCGAAGTTCTGCGAGAAGTAGATGAGCGCTTCGACCTCCTCGCCGTCGAGGTAGATGGGGCGACCGCTGGAGGCCTTCGCCTCGATGGCGTAGAACACCTCGCCGTTGCCCGCGAGCACGTCGGGGAGTTCGCGCGTCGTCGCGCTCCCGGAGGCGGGCGCACGCATGACTGCGAACCCGGCCTCGTCGAGGCGGTTGACGAGTTCGCGCTCGCGTCGGTCTCCCTTTCTGTTCGAAGACATGGTCGGGAGTCGGCCGCGGGCGGTGATAAATGGGGCGAACGTCGTTCGAGAGCGCCGCCGGACCGCCGGCGTCACTCGAAAAGCGGGACGGCGTCGGGCCACAGCGCTCGGAACTGGCGAGCGAACTCGTCGACGACCCCCGCGTCCGTCACCACGACGACGCCGAGGCGGTCGGCGGCGGACTGTGGGTGCGGAATGTCGACCGACGCGACCGTCCCGTCGACGACGTCGAACGAGACCGGCAGGCTCGGCAAGCACCGGACTCGGACCGTCTGCGGCTTCGACGCCACGAGTTCCCGAAACTCGTCGGGGAGCGAGTCGAGCACGGGGTCGCTGAGGAGCAGCGACACGTCGAGGTCGTCGCGAGCGCCCTCGAAGAACGCGTCGAACTCCGTGCGGAGCGTCTCCCACGAGGCCCGCTCGTACGGCGGGCCGACCGCGGCCGAGACGGACTCGGTCGCCGCCCGCACGTGCTCGTGCATCGCCGTCCGCATCTCGTCGCCGCCGAGACGGCCGAGCCAGACGCTCCCGTCGGCCGGTGGCGTCGGCAGGAGGTTCGACCGGACCGCGTCGGCCACGTCGCGGTACCGCGTCCACTCCTCGCGCAGTTCCGCGGCGCGCTCGGCCAGCAGTCGCTCGACCGCCGCGGCCGGGTCGACGGCGGCGTACCGCGTCGGCTGGGTCGACTGCGCTCGGACCAACCGGCGCGCCCGAAGCCCGTTGAGCACGTCGTAAACACGGCCGTTCGGGACGCCGCTCGCGTCCGAGACGGTCGCGGCCGTCGCGGCACCCGTGACGAGGAGCGTCCGGTACGCCTTCTCCTCGTAGTTCGACAGGCCGAGTTCCCCGAGTTCGGTCATGGTCGGGACTCTCTCGCCCACGAGTTAGTAGTTTGATATTTCTTGTTCGGCGGCGAGCAACGGACCGCAAGTGGCGGGCGATTGCGGAACGCTCATCGGGGTCGTGGCGGGACCGACGGGCATGAACCCGTACGCGTTACTCGCCGGCGCAATCGCGTCGGAGCTGGTCGGAACGACCGCGCTCAAACTGTCCGCGGGCTTTTCCAAGCCCCTCCCGAGCCTCGGCGTGGTGGTCGGCTACGGGCTCGCGTTCTACCTCGTCTCGCTGACGCTTGAAGAGCTCCCCATCGGCGTGGTGTACGGGACGTGGGCCGCGCTGGGCATCGTCGGCGTCGCGGCCATCGGCGTCGTCGTGTTCGACGAACCGGTCGACCTGACTGGCGTCGTCGGCCTGCTTCTCATCCTCGCGGGCGTCTACTGCGTCAACGTCCTCTCGGAGATGGCCGCGCACTGACGCCGGCGTCGAAGCGGACGCGCCACCAGAGCTTTGAGTCGGCTGACGGACAGTTCCCCGTATGAACCGCGAGAACCGGCGTGCCGTCGTCCTCCTCGTCCTCGGGGTCGCCCTCCTCGCGAACCCGCTGTACCTCTATCCCGACGGCGTCTCCTACGAGAAGACGTACACCTACGAGGCGTCGGCGGTGGACTACCCCCCGCACACCGCGGACGCGTTCTATCGGGTCAAATCGTGCGGGTGGAACCCCCTCCAGTCGGCGGAGTGCGCCGGCATCATCGACATGGCCCGCGGCGACCCGGTCGAACTCGAGTTGAACCCGGACCGCGACGTCTACTCGGAGTTCTGGTCGTTCGACTACGTCCGGACCGACGGCCGCTACTTCGAACCCAACGCGACGCTCGACGGGCGCACCCTCACGCTCTCGCTCCACCCGGTTTCGACCGAGACGGTGAAACGCGACCTCTCGGAGGACCTCGACGAGGTTCCACACCACGTCCGCGAGGCCGTCCGGAACGGCAGTAGCACCGTGACCGAAGAGCACGTGTACGAGGCGCGGTCTCACTACGTCAGACACGACGGCCAGTACTACGTCGTCGAACCGGTCGAAAGCGAGCGCGTCCCGACCGGCTGGGGGTGGAAAGCGCCGTCCGACGCGGCTATCGACGCGATGCGGCTCGCGGCGTGGATAGGCGGCGTCGCGTGCGTCTGGCGGGCCGGCGAGTGGACCGAGCGCGGTCGAGAAGAGTAAAAATCGGTCAGTGTGCGGGGGGTGAGCGAGCGAGCCGGCTTACGTTCCGTGGGCCCAGCTACCCATGTACTCGCGCTGTTCGTCGGTCATCGAGTCGAACTCGATGCCCTCGGCTTCGAGCTTGATTTCGGCGACCTCGCGGTCCAGTTCGTCGGGCACGTCGTGGACGCCGGCGTCGTAGGCGTCGCCGTTCTCGACGAGTTCGCGGACGACGACGGCCTGCACGCCGAACGACTGGTCCATGACCTCGACCGGGTGGCCGAGCGCGATGGGCGACGCGAGGTTGACGAGGCGGCCCTCGGCGAGGACGTTCAGCCGGCGGCCGTCTTCGAGTTCGTAGGCGTCGACGCCGTCACGGGCCTCGTACTCGTCGACCGCGAGGTCCGACAGCGCGTCGAGGTCGATTTCGATGTCGAAGTGCCCGGCGTTCGCCAGCAAGACGCCGTCTTTCATGTTCTCGAAGTCCTCGCGGGTGATGACGTCGCGGTTGCCGGTGGTCGTGATGAACACGTCGCCGACCGTCGCGGCCTCCTCCATCGGCATCACGTCGTAGCCCTCCATGTGGGCTTCGAGCGCGCGGCGGGGGTCGACCTCGGTGACGATGACGTTCGCGTTCTGGCCGGACGCCTTCTTGGCGACGCCCTTGCCGCAGTAGCCGTAGCCGCCGACGACGACGTTCTTGCCGGCGTACGAGAGGTTCGTCGTCATGGCGATGGTCGCCAGCGACGACTCGCCCGTGCCGTGGACGTTGTCGAACAGGCGCTTCATCGGCGTGTCGTTGACGGCGAAGACGGGGTAGTTCAGTTCGCCGTCCTCGTCCATCGCGCGGAGGCGGTGGACGCCGGTCGTGGTCTCTTCGGCCCCGCCGACGATGGTCTCGATGAGTTCGGGGTACTCCTCGTGGATGGTGAAGACCATGTCCATGCCGTCGTCGACCGTGACGGTCGGCTCGTGGGCGATGACGGCGTCGATGGCCGCGTAGTAGTCCTCCTCGTCGACGCCGCGGACGGCGTAGGAGGTGATGTCGTCGTTGGCGTCGAGCGCCGCCGAGACGTCGTCGTGGGTCGAAAGCGGGTTGCAGCCGGTGATGGCGACTTCCGCGCCGCCGAGCGCCAGCAGTTCGACGAGGTTCGCCGTCTTCGCCTCGACGTGCATCGCCATGCCGACGACCTCGCCGTCGAGCGGCTGTTCCGACTCGAACTGCTCGCGGAGTTCCTGCAGGATGGGCATGTGCTGGAGCGCCCAGTCCATCTTGCGTCGTCCCTCGGTCCGGGCGGCCTCGACGTCGTCGAGGTGCTCGGAGACGGGAGCGTAGTGTTCGCTCATACCCGTGGGTTCGGAGAGGGGTCCGAAAACCCTACCGAAGGCGGTCGCCGCCCCCCGAATCTACAAGTGTCAACGGGGAGATTGTATCGCCGAGGGCCGATGCTCGTCATAGACAACGGCAAGACGGTCGCCGAACAGGAGCTGTTCGCCCTGATGAGCGCCCCCGCGGTTCCCGACCTCTTGCGCGTCGCCGACGAGCCGCTGACGGTCAAGGAGCTGAGCTGTCGGGCCGACGTGCCGCTGTCGACCGCCTATCGGGAGGTCAAGCGGCTCCACGAGGCGTCGCTGTTCGAGAAATCCATCATGGTCGACCACAGCGACGGACGACACGTCGCGCAGTACCACCGGACGTTCGAGCGCATGGAGGTCAGCGTGACCGACGACGGACTGCGCATCGAGTTGGCCGGGTAGCGGGGTCGGAGGTCAGTGCGGCGGCGGAGGCGGCGGACCGGACGGCGGCGATTCAGACGCGCTCGCGGAGCGACGCGACCGCCTCGCCGGCGCGGGCCATCACGGCGTCCTCGTCGAGCGTCAGCACCTCGCGGTCCCGCATCAGCACCCGGCCGTCGCAGACCGTGTGGCGAACGTCGGAGCCGCGGGCGGCGTACGCGAGGTGACTCACGAGGTCGTTGGCGGGCGTGAGGTGCGGGGCGTCGAGGTCGACGACGGCGAGGTCGGCCGCGCCGCCGACTTCGAGCGCGCCGCCGGGGAGGTCGATGGCGTCGGCCGAGCCGGCGGTCGCCATCCGCACCACGTCGCCGGCCGCGACGGCGCTCGCGTCGTCGGCGGCGAGTTTCCCGAGCATCGCGGCGTCGCGCATCTCGTCGAACATGTCGAGGTCGTTGTTCGAGGCCGCGCCGTCGGTTCCGAGACCGACCGTGACGCCCGCGTCGAGCAGTTTCTGGACGGGAGCCATGCCGGAGGCGAGTTTCATGTTCGACGCCGGGCAGTGGACGACGCCGGTGCCCGCGTCGGCGAGGAGGTCGATCTCCGCGTCGTCGACGTGGACGCCGTGGGCGAGGAAGTCGTCGGCGGTGAGCATGCCGAGTTCCTTCGCGTACGACAGCGGGCGCTCGCCGCGCTCGTCGACGATGGGGTCGACCTCGTCCGTCGTCTCGTTGGCGTGGTAGTGGACCGGGATGTCCTCGGCGTGCGCGTCGGCGACGAACTCGCGGAGGAAGTCCTCCGCGACCGTCGTCAGCGAGTGCGGCATCGCGGCGGTCCGAATCCGGCCGTCGGCCGCGCCGTCGAACTCGCGGGCCACGTCGAGGCTCTCGTCGATGTCGGCCCGCGCGTCCTCGTCGTCTTTCCCGAGCGTGACGACGCCGTGGCCGAGGCGGGCGCGGAGGCCGGCCTCGTCGACCGCGGCGGCGACCTCGGGGACGTGGAAGTACATGTCCGCGAACGCGGTGGTCCCCGACTTAATCATCTCCACGAGGCCGAGTTCCGCGCCGACGCGCACGTCCTCGGGCGTGAGCGCGGCCTCGGCGGGCCAGATGTCCTCGCGGAGCCACGCGTCGAGCGGCTTGTCGTCGGCGTAGCCGCGCAGGAGCGTCATCGCCACGTGGCAGTGGGCGTTCACCAGACCGGGCGTGACGAGACAGCCCTCGGCGTCGAGCGTCTCGTCGGCGTCGGCGTCGAGGTCCGCGCCGATGTCGAGGATGGTCCCCTCGTCTCGGTCCACGAGTACGTCCGCGTCCTCGACCGTCGCGTCGGGGCGGAGCACCTGTCCGCCCGCGATTCGGAGCGTGTTCATGTCGCTCGTTCGGGTCGGCGGGGTGGTGAATCCACCGTCTCGCGGCCGCGAGAGCCGACCGTCGGTTTCGCCGGTGAGCGGGCCGAATACCGGCGGTAGTCCGATTCCCGAAAATCGAGAACGAGCACGCCCCCTTAGGTTCGGACCCCCAGTATGGGGGGATATGGAGCCCCCGTGGAACCTCGCGCTCGTTCCGGGGCACGTCCAAGGCAGTCCGTGGATGACCGCGGTCGTCGTCCTGGCGGGAGTCTCGTCGGTGACGCTGGCCGCGCTCGGCGTCGCCGTCTTCCTCCGGCGGCGGACGCGGTCGCACCTGCTCGTCGCGCTGGCGCTCTTGGCGTTCGCGTCGCGGGCGGCCGTCGCCGCGTTGACGCTCGGCGGCGTCCTCTCGGACTTCGACCACCACGTGGTCGAACACCTCTTGGACCTCGTGATGGCCGGGCTCGTCCTCGCGGCCATCTACTACGCCCGGAGCATCGAGCGCGAGGCGGGGGTCAACGACCCATGAGTGAGACACGAACCCGCGTCGCCGACCACATCAAGCACAACCCGGGAGTCCACTTCAACGAGCTCGTTCGCGCGCTCGACCTCGCTCCCGGCCAGGTACAACACCACGTCCGCAGACTGCTCTCCGACGAGACGGTCCGCCGCTCCGAGTTCTACGGGCGGACGCACTACTTCCCCCCTGAGTTCGACGCGTGGGAGCGCGGCGCGCTCGCGCTCGTCCGCCGGGAGACCGCCCGCGACATCCTCGGCCACCTCCTCGAACACGGCGACGCCCGCCCCGACGACGTGGCCGACGACATCGGCGTCGCCCGAAGCACGCTGGAGTGGCACCTCGACCACCTCGTCGAACGCGACGTGGTCCGGAAGGAACGCGACCTGCACAACCGCGTGACGCTCGTCCTCACCCACCCCGAGCGGACGACCCGACTGTTAGACGACGTGTCCCCGTCGCTCCCCGAGCGGTTCGTCGACCGGTTCGACCGCCTGCTCGACCACCTCGTCGAAGGATAGCCGCGGGTCGTCTGCCGACACTCTTCGTCGGTTAGTTTTATCCCCAGTCACCAGACCGACGGTTCTACACCTCGTCCGCGCCGGCGAACGTGACGGGAGCCATAGCTGACAGTTCGTCGACGTGTCAAAAACCGTTCCGGCTTGCGAAAGTCAATTACCTCCGGGACGAGACGGAGAGGTATGCGAATCGCCGTGCCCAACAAGGGCCGCCTGCACGAACCGACGATTGAACTCCTGGAGCGTGCGGGGCTGCACCTCGACAACGGTGCCGAGCGCAAACTCTACGCCGGGACCGTCGACCCCGACGTGACCGTGCTGTTCGCCCGCGCCGCCGACATCCCCGAGTACGTCCGCGACGGGGCCGCCGAGGTCGGCATCACGGGCCTCGACCAGGTCCGCGAGTCGGGCCACGAACTCGAAGACCTGCTCGATTTGGAGTACGGCAAGTGTCGGCTCGTCCTCGCCGCGCCCGAGGACGGCGACATCGAGACCGTCGCCGACGTGTCGGGCAAAGTCGTCGCCACCGAGTTCCCGCACATCGCGCGGACCTACTTCGAGGAAGAGGGCATCGACGCCGAGGTCGTGGAGGTCACGGGCGCGACCGAACTGACGCCACACGTCGAGATGGCCGACGCCATCATCGACATCACCTCGACCGGGACGACCCTGCGGGTGAACCGCCTCGCGGTCATCGACGAGGTGCTGTCGTCGTCGGTCCGGCTGTTCGCCCGCCCCGACGTGGTCGACGACCCGAAGGTCCAGCAGTTGCTCATGGCGCTCGAATCGGTCCGCTCCGCGGAGGGCAAGCGCTACCTGATGATGAACGCGCCGCGCGAGAAACTCGACGAGGTGAAGGAGGTCATCCCCGGCCTCGGCGGTCCGACCGTGATGGACGTCGCCGGCGACTCGACGGTCGCCGTCCACGCCGTCGTGAACGAACGCGACGTGTTCGAGGTCGTCAGCGACCTGAAGAACGTCGGCGCGAGCGGCATCCTCGTCACCGAAATCGAGCGGTTAGTCGAGTAAGCGACGCGGCCGCGTGCCCGTCGTGCGTGTTATTTCTTCCAGCGCAGGTCCGGCACCGTGACCGACGGCTCGAACCCGAGTTCGCCGCGGCGCACCCGGACGTAGGCCGCGATACAGACCGCGCCGAGCACTATCGCGCCGATGCCGAGCAGGCCGGCCTCGGGGCCGAACGCACCGCCGGTAATCACGTCGGGGCCCCGTTCCGTCGTCTCGACGAGCGACGTGCCGAAGTCGAGACCGCTGACCGCGAAGCCGAAGACGCCGCCCTGCACGAAGTTCCACGAGATGTGGATTCCCGTCGGGATGGCGAGGTCGCCGGTGAGCGCGTAGCCGAGGCCGAGCATGACGCCCGCGAGGGTGATGCTGGTCGTGCTGGCGAACCCCGCGTTCGGGTTCGTGTAGTGGGCGACGCCGAACACGGCCGACGAGACCGCGAGGCCGCCGGCGACCGCCGCGTCCGGGCCGAATCGCCAGCGGAGGCCCTCGGCGACGTCGGTGAGGACGACGCCCCGGAGCAGGAGTTCCTCGGCGATGCCGACGACGACGAAGAACGCGAGGAGCGAGCCGACGCCGAGCAGTCGGTCGACGCCGAGCGGGACGGAGGAGACCGCAATCCAGTCGGCCGCGACGCCGACGACGAAGACGGCGGTCATCAACCCCGTTCCGAGCGCGAGGCCGAACGCGAGGTCGACCGCCCACTCGCGGTCGAACCGGAGACCGAGGTCCGCGACGGTCCGCCGGTCGACGTACCGCGCGACGACGAGGGCGGCGAGACCGCTCGCCCCGACAGAGACGAGCGAGACGACGAGCGCGACGAGTCGACTTGATTCGGCGAGACCGCCGAGGGCGGCCGAGAGCGAGACGGCGACCACGAGCGAGACGAGGACGAAGACGACGGGCGTCGCGAGCAGTCGAAACGGGGCTCGCGGCCGGCGTTCCATGTCGTTCCAGAGGAGGCGACGGGGAGACACGACGGGTGATTCAGCGGCCGCGGGCAAGAAAGTACGGCGAGAAGGGACGCGAGCGCAGCCTCAGATGGGCGCGCTCGTCAGGATGACGGTGAGACCGAACAGGACGAGGCCGAGGAGCACCGAGACGACGAAGTGGATGGTCACCACGTACGCCGACAGGCGGTTCGACCGACCGTAGAGGTACTTGACGAAGCCGAAGTCGAGCCCGATTGCGAGCGCGAGCGCGACGAAGGAGTTCCAGCCGAAGGTGGTGAAGACGACGGCGATGGCCGCGGGAACCGGCCCGACGGCGAACGCCTTCTTGAGTTCCACGTCGCCGAGGACGTTCCGCGCGGCGATGTGGGCGGTGAGAGAAAGGAACAGCGCGAACAGCGCGAACGTTCCGGCGACGGCCGTGACCGGCGCACCGGCGGCCGTCTGCAAGGTGAGCGCGTCCATACCGGTCCGAGGGACGCGACTGACTTAGGTTCGGTCGATTCGGGTCCCGGTTACGCGGCGCGGTCGCGGGACTCGGAGAGGTTAGAACGACCCGTTCAGGAGACCGAGTTCGGAGAGGCGCGAGATGATGACGTCGACCGCCGCTTCGGCGTCTTCCGGCTTCTTCCCGCCCGTGATGACGAGCTTGCCCGACCCGAAGAGAAGCGCGACGACGCTCGGTTCGTCGAGGCGATAGACGAGTCCAGGGAACTGTTCGGGCTCGTACTCGATGTTCTCGAGACCGAGGCCGATGGCGATGGCGTTGAGGTTCAGGTTCTCGCCGAGGTCCGCGCTCGTGACGATGTTCTGGACGGTGATTTCGGGGTCGTCGTCGACCGGTATCTGAAGCTCGCGGAGCTTGTCGAAGACGATTTCGAGGCTCTCGTGCACGTCATCCGTCGACTTCGCGCCGGTACAGACGATTTTTCCGGACCGGAAGATGAGCGCCGCGGACTTCGGCTCTTGGGTGCGGTAGACGAGTCCCGGGAACTGCTCGGGGTCGTAGTCGGCGCCCTCGAGGTCCATCGCCACGCTCTGGAGGTCGAGCTCTTGGCCGATTCCCGTGGAGGCGACGACGTTTTCGATGTTGATTGTGTCCTTGGGGTCGGTCATGCAACGATTTAAGGCACGTATTTAAGGTTTAAAAAGATTGGTGCAAGGAATTGACAGCTTACGCGCGGCGACGAATAATCCGGACGTTCCGAACGGTGACGACCGCACCGAGAAGTGTCAAGGAGATGGGAACCGCGAGTCGTGCGACCGCCGGTCTGAGCACCCAGTAGGTGGCGAAGAACAGGGCAACCGAGACCAGTTTTAACACCGCGAACGAGCCGGGTCCGGGGTCGCCACCCGAGATGAGTCGCACGACTGGATTCCCTTCCTGCACGCCGGCCATCCTGACACCGAGGACGGTCGTGACGTAGTCGCCGAGGCCGTAGGCGAGCGCCGCCGCGCCCCAGAGGATGGCGTCGAGAGAGGCCATGCGGGTGGATTCGGAGCGGCCACTATAAGTCTCGCCGTCGCCGGATTGTCACGTTCGGCGGCGTCGCCATCGGTCGGGGTGCGCGTCACCGCGCTCGCGGGAGCGACGACGACCGATACCCTCATTTCCGCGGCCCGTCAGGTCCGAGCGTGTACGGATTGGAACTCGCCGGCGAGGAAGACGACTTCGCCGCCCGCGAGGCCGAGTCGGCCGCGACGGGCGTGACGGTCGTCGCCCCCGGCCTCGCCACCGCCCGCGGCGTCGAACCGGAGCGCGCGAGGCGACTCGCCTACACCCGGCGCGTCGTCGAACTGGTCGGTCGCTGCGAACCCGATATCGACGCCGCGCGCGCCGTCGTCGCGGCCGCGAACGTCGACCGCGAGGGGACCGTCGCCGTCCGCGCCCGAGACGTGCGGGGTCTCACGGATATCAGCACGACCGACGCCGAGCGCGAACTCGGCTCGGCGCTCGTCGACCGCGGCTTCGGCGTCGATTTGGACGACCCCGACCACGAGCTTCGGGTCTACTTCTCCGAGGACACCTGTCTCGTTGGCTGGACCGCCGTCGAGGCCGTCCGCGACTTCGCCGACCGAAAGCCGACCGACCGACCGTTCTTCCAGCCGGGGAGCATGGCCCCCGTGGACGCCCGCGCCTTCGTCAACATGGCCGGCGCGGAGCCCGGCGCCCGGATTCTGGACCCGATGTGCGGCACCGGCGGCGTCCTCCTCGAAGCGGGCCTCGTCGGCGCCGACGTGGTCGGCGTCGACGCCCAGGCGAAGATGGTCGGCGGCGCGCGCGAGAACCTGCGTCACTACGTCGGCGACGGCGACGTAATCCGCGGCGACGCCACCGCGCTCCCCCTCCGCGACGACTCGATGGACGGCGCGGTGTTCGACGCTCCTTACGGCCGGCAGTCGAAAATCGCCCGCCACTCGCTTTCGGACCTCGTCGGCGGCGCGCTGGCGGAGGTCCGCCGAGTCGCCCCCGAGTGCGTGATGGTCGCCGACCGGTCGTGGACCGAGGAAGCGGAAGACGCCGGCTGGGAGGTCGAACGCGTGTTCGAGCGCCGAGTCCACCGGTCGCTGGTGCGGTACGTGCATCTGCTGCACCGGTAGTCGGAATCGGCGGCGTCGATGGGTTCGGTCGCGGCCGGCGGTTCTCCGGTCAATCGCTCGACAGGATTATCAGCGAGTACGTCGAAGCGAACGCATGTGAGGACAGTTCGAGAAATCCTCGTCGAGGCGTACGACCCCGACCCGCGAGCGATGGTCGTCGTCGCGATGGGGTCGTCGTTCCTGCTGCTGTCGCTCCTGTCGTACCCGGACGGTTCGAGCCCGTACTACCTGTTCGCTCTCACGGCGGCGGTCCTCTCGCTCGTCGTCTCGGTGGCGATGCTCGCCGGCGAGGCGCTCCGGTAGTCGTGGTGGACGAGGCCGCTACAGCTCTTCCTTCTGGAGCGTGAGGTCGCCGTCCGAGCCAACGCGCAACATCACGTACTCGTAGTCCTGAATCCGTTCGTCGTACGCCACCTCGCCGTCGACGAGGAGCGTCACGTCGCAGGTCTCGGCGTCGACCTCCCGGGTGAGCGTCTTCGTCTCGCCCGGCGAGAGTCCGATGTCACCCTCGCGGCACGCGGGCTTCAGCACGACTTCGCCGGAGAAGTCGCCGCTGACCCGCACTCGAACGAGTTCCGAACCCTCGCAGAACTGCGGCCATCCGCACTCGTCCGTGGTGGTCGCGGTCTGCCCGGATTCGGTCGTCTCTGGGTCGGGGGCGGTTGTGGTCGTCGTTTCGGTCGTCGTCTCAGACGAGGATATGGAGGGACTACCGAGACACCCGGAGAGGAGAGCGAGCGAACCGAGCGACGCGAGGACCCGTCTGCGCTGCATGAGATGTAGTTTCGATGTCAGAGCAAATGTCTTGTGTCGGCGGGACGGCCCGGGCCGCGTGTCCGGCTATCGCCGCGCCAACACCGTCTCGCCCGCCCGCACCGACTCGCCCTTCTCGACGACCACGTCGTCGGAGCCGTACTCCGGCGGCAACAGCACGTCGGCCCGCGAGCCGAAGTCGATGTGGCCGAGTCTCTGCCCGCGGACGAGTTCGTCGCCGGGTGCGACGTACGAATGAATCCGGCGGGCGAACGCCCCGGCGATGAGCGACACTTCGTGGTCGCCCTCGTCGGTGTCGAGTTCGATATCGACGCGCTCGTTGCGGTCGGAGTCCTTCGAGAACGCCGGTTTGTGCGCGCCGGGGCGGTGGGTGACGGTTCGGACCGCGCCGGAGACGGGCGCGCGGTTGACGTGCACGTCGGTGACGTTCATGAACACGCCCACGCGGACGCGGCTGTCCTCGGCGCGAATCACGGAGACGTGCCCGTCGGCGGGGGCGACGACGCCCGAGTCGTCGGGCGGCGAGCGCTCGGGGTCGCGGAAGAACCAGAGGACGAACGCGCCCACAGCGAGGAGAACGGCTCCGAGCGGCGGGAAGACGAATGCTGCGACTGCCGCGCCGACGAAGGCGGGGAGCGCGAACCGTCGGTAGCCGGGTGCGAACTTCATTATGCCTCGCCGCGGACGTCCGCGCCCCAACTCGTGAGGAGGTGGGTGATGTGCAGGCGGTCGTCGATACCCGTCGAGATGTCGAGGTCGACCTGCCCGGCGAGGACGTGCAGGCGGGCGAGTTCGCCGTCTGCGAAGCGCTCGGGGGTCGAGTCGGCGACGCGGAGGATGTCGCGGAGGAGCTCCTGTCCCTCGTAGCCCTCGTCGTCGAGGAGCGTCGTGAGGGTCTTGCGGGCGTCCTTGATGTCGCCCTCGCGGGCGTTGATGAGGAGCGTCTTCAGTTCGTCGTCGAAGCCCACGTCGCCGAGGGCGGCGTGAACCGTGGACATCGTGACCTCGTCGGCTTCGGTGGCCGTCCGCTGGGCCGAGAGGATGGCCTTGCGGACGTTCCCGTTGGAGGCGTCGGTGAGGAACTGGAGGCCGCCGTCGTCGTAGTCGACGCCCTCGGCGTCGAGGATGTCGGCGAGGAGGGTTTCGAGGGTGTCGTCGTCCGGCGCGGGCATGGGAACCGGGAAACACCGCGAGCGAATCGGCGGGATGAGCTTCGAGGGCTGGCGGGTGGTGATGACGAACTGCGTGGTCCGGTGGTGCTGTTCCATCACGCGGCGGAGCGCCTGCTGGAAGTCCTCGCGGATGGATTCGGCGTTGTCGAGGACGATGGTCTTGTACTCGCCGGACATCGGGGCGTAGCTGGCGGACTCCTTCAGCACGCGGTTTATCATGTCGCGTTTCGCCATGCGACTGCGGCCGTCGAGGAACTGCTCGAACCGCGGGTCGGCGCGAATCTGCTTTTTCGTCCGGTTGAAGAAGTCCGCGACGTTGAGTTCGATGAGGTCGTTTTCGGGGTCCGAATGCGCCTCGCGAGCCAGCGCGCGAACGGCGGCGGTCTTGCCGACGCCCGGCGGGCCCTGCACGACGAGGTTCATCGGTTCGTCCACGGCGCGTCGGAGGCGTTCGCGGACCTCCGGCTGTGGGAGGTCTTCGAGCCCCGGCGCGTGCGTCTCGGTCCACAGCGGCGCGTCCATTGGACTCCGGTAGCAGACGGTCGGGTAAGAATCGGTCGGTCCGGACCGTCGGACGGACTCGGGCTTCCTGCGGGCGAGCCCCGAAGCCGCGACCGATTCGACGCACGTTTAGTCCCGCCGCTATCATTGTGGTGCATGTCCATGCGCGCGACCTTCCTCGGGACCGGCGGGGCCGTCCCCACCACGGCGCGTGCGCCGAGCGCGTTCCTCGTGAACCGCGACGGCGAGCGCCTGTTGTTCGATTGCGGGGAGGGCACCCAACGCCAGATGATGCGCTACGGGACCGGGTTCGGCGTCAGCCACCTGTTCGTCACCCACCTCCACGGCGACCACATCCTCGGCATCCCCGGCCTGATTCAGACGCTCGACTTCAACGACCGCGACGCCTCGCTGGCCATCCACGGCCCGCCGGGGAGCAAGCGCCACCTCGAAAAGCTCGTCCACGCGGGCGGCTATCAACCCGGCTTCCACGTCTCCGTCCACGAGGTCCGCCCCGGCAACGTCGCCTACCGCGCCGACGACTACGAGGTCCGCGCGTTCGACACCGAACACCGGACCGCCTCGGTCGGCTACGCACTCGTCGAAGACGACCGCCCCGGTCGGTTCGACCGCGAGAAGGCCGAGGAACTCGGCGTTCCCGTCGGCCCGGCGTTCGGTCGCCTCCACGCCGGCGAGGACGTGGAACTCGAAGACGGCACAGTCGTGCGCTCCGAGCAGGTCGTCGGCGACCCCCGACCCGGGCGAACTGTCGTCTACACCGGCGACACCCGCCCGCTCGATTCGACCGTCGAAGTCGCCCGCGACGCCGACCTGCTCGTCCACGACGCGACGTTCACCGACGAGGAGGCGGAGCGGGCGAAACAGACCGCGCACTCGACCGCCCGCGAGGCCGCCCGAATCGCCCGCGACGCCGACGTTCGCCGGTTCGCGCTGACGCACATCTCCGCCCGGTACGCCGCCGACCCGAGCCCGCTTCTCGAACAGGCCCGCGAGGTCTACGACGGCGAGGCGTTCGTCGCCGAAGACGGCCAGAAACTGGAGGTTCCGTACGCCGACAGCGACGGCGGCGGAGCCGAGACCGGCGAGTAGCCCGCGGACCGCGGTACGCTTTTCTCCCGGCCGGGCGCATCCGTCGGTGTGCCGCAGAACGCCTTCCACACCGTCGACGTGTTCGCCACGGCGAGGTACGCCGGGAACCAGCTCGCCGTCTTCGAGGGAGCGGACGCGCTCAGTTCCGAGCAGATGGCCGCGCTCGCCAACGAGATGAACTACTCGGAGACGACGTTCATCGAGGGAGGGTCGCCCGACGACGGCTACGACGTTCGCATCTTCACGCCGGACGGCGAGATTCCGTTCGCCGGACACCCGACGCTCGGGACGGCCGCCGTCCTCCGCGAGCACTTCGGGGCGGGCGACGAGGTGACGCTGAACCTCGGCGTCGGTCCCATCTCGGTCGAAGTTCGGTCCGACGGCAGCGACGACGAGCAGTACTGGATGACGCAAAACGCCCCGGAGTTCGGCGCGGAACTCGACCGCGAGACGCTCGCGGAGGTGCTGTCGCTCGATGCGGCCGACTTCGACGCGGACTGGCCGATACAGGTCGTCTCGACCGGCCTGCCAGCGGTGATGATTCCGCTCTGCGACCGCGACGCCCTCGCCCGGAGCGAGGTGTTCGTTCCGGCGTACCGCTCGTTCTTCGACGACGTGGGCGTCGAGAACCTCTTTCTGTTCTGTCCGGACCCCCGCGACGACGCGAACGACTTCGCGGCGCGGATGTACGCCCCCGGCCACGGCGTCGCCGAGGACCCCGCGACTGGTAGCGCGAACGGCTGTTTGGCGGGCTATCTCGCCCGTCATCGCTACTTCGACGACGACGAAATCGAGGTCACGGTCGAGCAGGGCTACGAGATGGGCCGTCCGTCGCAGCTCTACCTCGAAGCCGAGGACCGAGGCGGCGAGGTGGCGGTCCGCGTCGGCGGGCGCGTCGAGTTCGTCTCGAAGGGGAGACTCGTCTGAGCGGCCGCTGAGCGGGGAACAGAGTCGAAAAAGGGACCGATTCAGTCCCGGTGGGCGTCGCAGACCGGGTTCTCGCCGTCGTCGAGGAGGACGACGGGGACCCCGAGGACGACCCACTCGCGGACGTAGCGCCGGCGCGTCGTCGCGGGTGACCCGCACTCGACGCAGGCGACGTCCGCGGACTCGGCGGCCGACTCGATGATTCTCGTCCGCGGGCCGACGGCCGTCCGTGGATACGCCGGGCGCTTGGACAGGAGCGCGACGAGCGCCGCGGCGACCGCGAGAGCGACGACCGGCAGGACGAACCGGCCGGCACCGGAGCGCGCGAGCACGCCGACGATGACGAGCAACATGACCGCGACGGCCAGTTCACGGAGGAGACGCATCGACGGCGTCAGTTGCTCGTCTCGTTTTCGGAGCCGGACGAGGTCGACGACCTCGACGACGCCGAGGTATCACCCGACGACGAACCGGCGGACGAACCCGACGAGGACGACCCGTCGCTATCGAGCGACCGGACGAACTGCGGGTAGCCGCCGTCGCCGACCGGGATGTAGACGGTGTCCGTCTCGTCGAGTTTCTCGATGTACTTCTGGGCCAGCACCTCGTCGGACAGCGACTCCGCGAGGATGCGGTTGGCGTCGGCCTGTCCCTGCGCCTCGATGCGCTTGCGCTCGGCCTCCAACTCCTCGACGGCGAGTTCGTCCTGCTTCTGCTGGCGGCGCTGTTCGGTGATTTCCTTCTGTTCGACCGCCTGCGCGTACTCGGCGGGGAGTTCGACGTTGCGGACCTGCACCGCTTCGAGGATGAGGCCGTCGTCGGCGAACTCCTCTGCGAGTTCCCGCTCGGCGGCGGCCTTCAACTGGGTCTGGCCCTCGCCGGTGTAGATGACGGTGACGGGCAGTCGACCCGCTTCGGTCCGGAGCACCGACCGAATCGACGGGCGAATCAGGCGCTCTTCGGCGGTGGCGAGCGTCCGGTAGTTGCGGTAGAACTCGACCGCCTGGCCGGCGTCGATGCGGTAGCGGACGGTCACGTCGATGTCCGTCCGGAGGCCGTCCTCGGTCAGGACGGTGATGGCGTCGTCGCCGCGCCTGTCGCCTTCGCTCGTCGACGACGACATCGTGTACGACTGCGGTCGCACCGACAGCGACGAGGTCGACTGCGAGACGGGGTTGATGAAGTGCGCACCGGGTTCGAAGACGGTGCCGGTGGTCGCGCCCCACTTCTTGACGACCTTGACGTTCCCCTCCTCGACGGGTTCCCACGCGAGGAGCCCGGCGATGGGGGCGGCGATAAGGAGGAGGGCGACGACACCGATGAGGGCGATGCGCGTCAGCGACCGGGAGGTCACCGACGGCGGGTCGGGGATATCAGAACTCATCACTCTACTTTCAAATAGCCGAGACTTGTTTGTTTCGTGTCAATCGCGGGTCGCGGCGGCGATATCCGCGGCGGCACCGGCGTTGTCGGTGCCAGCGGCCTCGTCGGCCGAGTCGCGCAACCGCGACACCCGAGGCGAGTCGACGCTCGAAACCGGCGTGGAGTATATATCCGGCGCGACCCTAGTCGCCGTCGTGAACGACCGGACGAGTGCGCTCGACTCGGTCGTCTTCGGCGTCGACATCCAGAGCGGCGATATCCGCGGCGACTCGCCGTCGTACGCGCTGGTCGTGTTGGACACCCGAGACACCGAGTCAGACGAGGTCCGAATCGAACGAGACGTGGTCTCTTTCCGCAAGTTACGCCGCCTCATCGAGCGCGACGAACCGCGCGTCGTCGCCACGGACAACATGTACGAGTTGGCGACCGACAAGGACGATTTGGTCCGCTTCCTGCGGTGGCTCCCCCACGGGACGCAGTTGGTGCAAGTGACCGGCGCGGAGCGACCGGAACCGCTCTCGCGGGTCGCCTCGCGTCACGGCGTCCCCTACGGCAAAGACCCGATGAAGGAGGCCGAGGCCGCGGCCCGGCTCGCCCTCGCCAACGTCGGCTACGAGGTCGCCGCCTTCGAGAACACGACGACCGTGAAGGTCTCTCGCGGCCGCTCGACCGGCAAGGGCGGGTGGAGTCAGGACCGCTACACGCGCCGCATCCACGGGTCGGTCAAACAGCAGTCCCGCGAGGTCGAGTCCTCGCTGAAGGAGGCCAATCTCGACTACGAGCGGGACGTGACCGAGAAGTACGGCGGCTACTCGCAGGCGCTTTTCACCGTCGAAGCGCGCCCCGAGGACATCCCCGTATCGACCCACCGCTCGGGCGACACCCGCGTCGAAATCGAGCGCGAGCGCCGCGACGGCATCGAGTTCGAACCGCTCGTGAAGCGCCGCGACCGCGTCATCGTCGGCATCGACCCCGGCACGACCACGGCCGTCGCCGTCGTCGGCCTCGACGGGCGCGTCCTCGACGTGCACTCGACGCGGACCGCAGACACCGCCGCCGTCATCGAGTGGCTCATCGAGCGCGGGCGACCCAGTCTCGTCGCCGCCGACGTCCAGCCGATGCCCGAGACGGTCGAGAAGTTCCGGCGGAGCTTCGACGCCGCCGGCTGGGCCCCCGCGAGCGACATCCCCGTCGACGAAAAGCTCCACCGGACCCGCGACATCGACTACGACAACGACCACGAGCGCGACGCCCTCGCGGCGGCGCTGTTCGCCTTCGACGCCCACGAAGACCAGTTCGAGCGCATCTCCCGGAAGGTGCCCGCCGACGTGGACAGAGAAGAGGTCATCGCCCGCGTCCTCGCCAGCGAGGAGTCGGTCGAGGCCGTTCTCCGCGAGATGGCCGACGACGGCGACGGGGGCGACCCCGACGACGCCGACGAGGAGGCTCACGAGGAGCCCGAACTCACGCCCGAAGAACGCGAGATTCGGGAGTTGCGGTCGCGGGTCGAGCGCCTCGAATCGCACGTCGAGGACCTGAAGTCGACCATCGAGGAGAAAGACGAGACCATCGAGGAGTACAAGCAGGAACTCTCCGACGCCCGCCGCGAGGAGCGCCGCGAGGCCCGCGAGCGCCGCGAAGTCACCCGGCTCGAACGCGAGAACGGCCGGTTAGAGCGGAAGGTCGAATCGCTCGAATCCGACAAGGCGGAGCTCGCAGACAAGCTCGACCAGCTGAAGTCGCTGTGGAAGCTCGACCACTCGAACTTCGCGGACGTGAACACCGACGGGAGTCTCGTGCCCGTCAAAATCGTCGAGCAGTTCACCAACGGCGCGCTCGACCACACCGTCGAGGAGTACGGCATCGCCGCGGGCGACGTGGTCTACCTCCGCGACGCCAGCGGGGCCGGGCGGACAACCGCCGAGCGACTCGCCGAGTTCGACCCCAAGGTCGTCCTCCGGTCGGGCAATCTCTCGGAGGTCGCGGACGAGGTGCTGTTCGAGGCCGATATTCCGGTCGCACCGGCCGACGGCGTGACGATTCAGGAGATAGACGAACTCGCCGTGGCGAAGGAGTCCGAGGTGGCCGCCGCCATCGAGGACTGGGAGGAACGCGCCGAGGAGCGACAGAAGGAACAGCGCGAGGAGATGGTGGACCAGATTATCTCCGAGCATCGCGCCGAGAACCGGCGGTGACCGGCCGAAAGTGAGACGCGCGGACGGACCTCATTCGCGGTTTTGCTCCCGCGGTCACACTCGAACGACTGAGGCGGCTAACAAGAGACCGATAGCCAACGCAGCACCGCCCGAGACGAGGTGGATGACATTGTCGAGGTAGACGCCGGTCCCACTCGACGAGACGAGGTAGGTGAGGAGAGCGAGAAACAGCGAGATGACCATGAGCCATCGACGGATTGGGTTCGCGTCGTCGGAGGGCATACTGACGGGGTGCGTGGCTGTTCATAAATCGGTTCTGGCACCACTGAAGACGATGACGAGAGTCGCGGCCGCCGAGGGTCGTCACTCCACAGTCGCGTCGTGGCCGACGACGACGGCGACCACGAAGTACAGCGCCGCGCCGACGAGCGGCACGAAGAAGGCCAAGGCGGCCCAGAACGTCGCGTTTCGCCCCTTGAACGTCGCGTCCTTGTGGACCCGATAGGGGAGGTAGATGTGGAACGCGAGGAAGTAGACCGCGAAGCCGAGGATGTACGGGAGGAGGTCGCCGCCGCGGACCGACGCCCACATGGCCGCGAGCAGACCGAAGACGACGAGGATGAGCGCGGCGAAGATGATGACGGGCGCACGCGTCGTGTTTCCTGAGTCGGACATCACCCGGAGTTAGGACCGGTGCGTGTTGTCCGTTTCGCCCGCGCGCGGTGGGACACAAGCGTCTACAGATGGGCAAGGCGAGTGTCTCGGGGCTTGACCCCGAGGCGGTTCACGATAATCCCTATCAGAAGTCATATGCCACGTCCCCGACACCGAACAGGTATGGACGCATACGACCTGATCACTCGGAACGCCTCCGAAGTGGTCACGGAGGACGAAGTGCGCGCGCTGGCCGACGACCCCGAGGGCAAGCGAGCGTACGTGGGCTACGAGCCCTCCGGCGTCCTCCACATCGGTCACATGCTCACCGCCAACAAGCTCATCGACCTCCAAGAGGCGGGCTTCGAGGTAGTCGTGCTTCTGGCCGACGTACACGCCTACCTCAACGGCAAGGGCACCTTCGAGGAGATTCGCGAGACGGCCGAGCGGATGAAAGCGCAGTTCATCGCCTACGGCCTCGACGAGAGCCAGACGGAGTTCGTCCTCGGCTCGGAGTACCAGCTCGACGAGAGCTACGTCCTCGACCTGCACGCGCTCGAACTGGAGACGACCCTCTCGCGCGCCGAGCGCGCCATGGCCGAAATCAAGAGCGGCGAGGGCGTCACCGTCGCGCAGGCGGTCTACCCCATCATGCAGGCGCTCGACATCGTCTACCTCGACGTGGACCTCGCCATCGGCGGGATGGAACAGCGCAAGGTCCACATGCTCGCCCGCGACACGCTCCCGAGCATCGGCGAGGAATCGCCGACCTGCATGCACACGCCGCTCATCGCGGACCTCGGGACGGGCATCGGCAAGATGTCCTCCTCCGAGGGCGTCACCATCTCGATGGAGGACACCACCGAGGACATCGAAGACAAGGTCAACGGCGCGTTCTGCCCGCCGACGGCCGACCCCGACCCGACCGACGAGGGCGACGAGCGCGAGAACCCCGTCCTCCAAATCTTCGAGTACCACGTCTTCCCGCGCTTCCAGCGGGTCGTCGTCGAGCGCCCCGAGCAGTACGGCGGGAACCTCGAATACGACGACTACGAGACGCTGGAGGCCGACCTCGAATCCGGCGAACTCCACCCCGCCGACGCGAAGGGCGCGCTCGCGAACTACCTCGACGAACTCATCGAGCCGGGTCGCGCGAAGATAGCCGAGTAATCGCCGCGCCCCCGTAGTTCACCTTCTCGACGACCCGCTACTCGCCGTCTCCCAAACCGATAGAAGCCGCCGACCCGACGGGTCGGTATGCCCCGCTCTTCCGACGTTCCCGTTCATCGAAACCGAACCGTCGCAGACCGCGAGGAGCGCACGCTGACCGCGGACGTGTACCGCCCCGACGCGCCGGCGACCACGGAAACCGAAACAGCCGACTCACCCCGGCCGCTCGTCGTCTTCGTCTACGGCGGCGCGTGGGAGACCGGCTCGACCGGCCAGTTCGCCCGCTGGGCGCTCGACGCCGCCGACGAGGGGTTCGTCGCGGCCGAGGTGTCGTACCGACTGGGTCACGAAGCGCCGTTCCCCGCGCAAATCGAGGACGTGTGCGAGGGTATCGACTGGGTCGTCGACCGCGCCGACGAGTTCGGCATCGACTCCGAGGCCGTCGCCGTCGTCGGTCACTCCGCGGGAGCGCATCTCGCGTTACTGGCGGCGCTTTCGGACGACGAGTTCGGGCGGCGGACCGGAATCGACGCCGCGGTCGGCGTCTCCGGCGTCTACGACCTGCGAGCCGACGACCACGAGCGCGCCGGGGAGTCGCTGCCGCTGTTCGATAGCCGGCCGTCGGCCGCCGAGTTGCGTCGGTGTTCGCCGATTACCCGCGTCG
Source organism: Haloferax gibbonsii ATCC 33959 (assembly GCF_000336775.1). Lineage (GTDB taxonomy): Archaea > Halobacteriota > Halobacteria > Halobacteriales > Haloferacaceae > Haloferax > Haloferax gibbonsii. Next base: position 733,016 of record NZ_AOLJ01000011.1, read on the forward strand.
GCGGCGACGCTGACGCCAACTCGGAAAACGGCCCCGACGCCGACGCGCCGCCGACGCTGTTGCTCCACGGGAGCGATGACTCGGTCGTCGCGCCGGACCAGAGCGCCCGGTTGGCGGACGCCCTCGACGCGGCCGGAAACGAAGTCGAGTACGACGCCGTCGGCGCGGCCGACCACGTCTTCTTGCACTCGTCGTACCACTATCCTGCGGTCCGAAAGCGGGTGTTCTCGTTCCTCCACGAGCGCCTGTGAGACGGCGCGGTACCGGCGGTTCTCAGGCCATGCCGAACATCTTCATGACGCCCTCGGCGAGGCCGCTGGCGACGAGGCCGAGGCCGGCGACGACGAACGCGAGCCCCGCCGCGACGACGGGAGCCTGATAGGCGACGATACCGATACCCAAGAGCAAGGAGACGACGCCGGCGATACCCTTCGTGCCGAGTTTGTCGAGCATACCACGACGGCGTTTCGGGACCGCCCTAAACGCGTCGTTCCGTCCGACGCTTCCTACCGGCCGAACGTCGGCGGATTTAACCATGCCCACGTCGAACGCTCGCGCATGAGCGACGACGAGAACGAGAGCCGCCGAGACCTTCGAATGCCGAACGACGACGAAGTGTTCGCCGTCGTGACGAACATGCTCGGGGCCAATCGTATTCGCGTCCGCTGTGCCGACGGCGTCGAGCGGACCGCTCGCATTCCCGGACGGATGCAGAAGCGAATCTGGATTCGAGAGGACGACGTGGTGCTCGTCGAACCGTGGGACTGGCAGGACGAGAAGGCCGACGTGAGCTGGCGCTACGAGAAGTCCGAAGCCGACCAACTCCGCCGCGAAGGCCACATCCAGTAACGCGTTCGAGACAGCGCCGACTGTTCGCCGAGCGACACCGAAGCCGGAGCCTGTGCCCTTTTCATCTCGCCTCTCGTAGCCCTAGTCCAATGACTGACGAGTTCGGCATGGTCGAACCCCAGGAGGGCGAGGCGTTCGGCGACGAGTGGGAGGAGATAGACGTCTCCGACGACGAGGCGGACCGCATCGCGCGCCGCAAGGACCGCGACTTCGACGAGTTCCGGATGCGGTTGAAGGACGCCGACCAGTTCAAAGTCGAGCAGTCGGTGTTCGACGACGCGACCTTCGCCGCCATCTACAAACTCGTCCAAGACGGGTACATCGACGCGTTCGGCGGGCCGATTTCGACCGGGAAGGAGGCCAACGTCTTCGAGGCGCTCGGCGGCGACGACTCGGACGTGGCGGTCAAGATATACCGCATCAACGCCTCCGACTTCCGGCACATGCGCGACTACCTCGAAGGCGACCCGCGCTTCGAGAACATCGGCCACGACAAGGGGCAGGTCGTCCGCGCGTGGGTCAGAAAGGAGTTCGCCAACCTCGAACGCGCCCAGCGCGCCGGCGTCCGGGTGCCGAAGCCCATCGCGGTCCAGCGGAACGTCCTCGTCATGGAACTCGTCGGCGTCGTCGACGACCGGGCGCGGCGGCTCTCGGAGGTTCGCGTCGAGAACCCCCAGACCGCCTACGAGGTCGTCCGCGAGTACATGCGCCGACTCCACCGCGCCGGCCTCGTCCACGGCGACCTCTCGGAGTACAACCTCATCATCCACGAGGGCGAACTCGTCGTCATCGACCTCGGGCAGGCCGTCACGGTCCACCACCCCAACGCCGAGGAGTTCCTCCGGCGGGACTGCCGCAACGTGGCCAACTTCTTCCGCCGACAGGGTGCCGACGCCGACGGCGACTCGCTGTTCGAGTTCGTCACGGCCGACGAGAGCGAAGACGAGTAGAAACGTAGACCCGCCACGAGGCGGGTGTGAGACCCACACACGCGGCGACCCGCCGAGCGAACGCTTAAACCACTCCGACGGGTATCGGGAGATATGCAGCACGTCAAGGTGCCGCAGGACCGTATCGGTGTTCTCATCGGCGAAGGTGGCTCGACGCTCCGAGAGATAGAGAGTCGCGCGGAAGTCCGACTCGACGTTGACTCGGAGAACGGCAGCGTCGCCATCGACAGCGTCGGCGACCCCGTACTCGGCATGGTCGCCCCCGACGTGGTTCGAGCGGTCGGCCGCGGCTTCGCCCCGGAGGACGCGATGGCGCTCCTCGACGACGACATGATGATGTTCGAACTCATCGAGATAGACCGGCACACCCGAAACAAAAACGACATGCGGCGGCAGAAGGGCCGCCTCATCGGCGAGAACGGCCGCACCCGCGAACTCATGGAAGAGCTGACCGGCGCGGACGTGGTCATCTACGGCTCGACGCTCGGCATCATCGGCCAACCCGAGGAGGTCGAAGTCGTCCGCCGGGCCGTCGAGATGATTCTCGACGGCGCGCCCCACGGCGCGGTGTACTCCTTCCTCGAACGGAAGCACAACGACCTGACCCAGGGCTTCAACGTCCGGCAGAACAACTGAGACGCCACCGCCGACGAGTCCACCGCCGACACGGCACTCGCCCGCATCGTCTTTTCACCGCACTCGCTCCGAGAGTGGCGAGACCGCCCGCCGAGAACCACGGATAAACCCGCGTAATCGACCGCCGTCACCGGGTCTCGACCACCCCACCGTGTTGCGTTTTGGCATACCAATAAACGAAGCTTTTTTATAGAATCACAAACAATCAGGCGATGACTATGAGCCAGCGAATGCAGCAGGGTCAGCCCATGATCATTCTGGGCGAAGACTCGCAGCGCACATCCGGTCAGGATGCGCAGTCGATGAACATCACGGCCGGGAAGGCCGTCGCAGAGGCCGTACGCACCACGCTCGGCCCCAAAGGGATGGACAAGATGCTCGTCGACTCCGGCGGGCAGGTCGTCGTCACGAACGACGGCGTCACCATCCTCAAGGAGATGGACATCGACCACCCCGCGGCCAACATGATCGTCGAAGTCTCCGAGACCCAGGAGGACGAGGTCGGAGACGGCACGACGACGGCCGTCATCATCGCCGGCGAACTCCTCGACCAGGCCGAGGAACTCCTCGAATCGGACGTCCACGCGACGACCATCGCGCAGGGTTACCGCCAGGCCGCCGAGAAGGCCAAGGAAGTCCTCGAGGACAACGCCATCGAGGTCACCGAGGACGACCGCGAGACCCTCACGAAGATCGCCGCGACGGCGATGACCGGTAAGGGCGCGGAGTCCGCGAAGGACCTGCTCTCCGAACTCGTCGTCGACGCCGTGCTGGCCGTCAAGGACGACGACGGCATCGACACGAACAACGTCTCCATCGAGAAGGTCGTCGGCGGCACCATCGACAACTCCGAACTCGTCGAGGGCGTCATCGTCGACAAGGAGCGCGTCGACGAGAACATGCCCTACGCCGTCGAGGACGCGAACATCGCCATCCTCGACGACGCGCTGGAAGTCCGCGAGACCGAAATCGACGCGGAAGTCAACGTCACTGACCCCGACCAGCTTCAGCAGTTCCTCGACCAGGAAGAAAAGCAGCTGAAAGAGATGGTCGACCAGCTCGTCGAGGTCGGCGCCGACGCCGTCTTCGTCGGTGACGGCATCGACGACATGGCGCAGCACTACCTCGCGAAGGAGGGCATCCTCGCGGTCCGCCGCACGAAGTCCTCCGACCTCAAGCGTCTCGCCCGCGCGACGGGCGGCCGCGTCGTCAGCAGCCTCGACGACATCGAGGCCGACGACCTCGGCTTCGCCGGCTCCGTCGGACAGAAGGACGTCGGCGGCGACGAGCGCATCTTCGTCGAGGACGTCGAGGACGCGAAGTCCGTCACGCTCATCCTCCGCGGCGGCACGGAACACGTCGTCGACGAGCTCGAGCGCGCCATCGAGGACTCCCTCGGCGTCGTCCGCACGACGCTCGAAGACGGCAAGGTCCTCCCCGGCGGCGGCGCTCCCGAGACGGAGCTCTCCCTGCAGCTCCGCGAGTTCGCCGACTCCGTCGGCGGCCGCGAGCAGCTCGCCGTCGAGGCGTTCGCCGAGGCGCTGGACATCATCCCGCGCACCCTCGCCGAGAACGCCGGTCTCGACCCCATCGACTCCCTCGTCGACCTGCGCTCGCGCCACGACGGCGGCGAGTTCGCAGCCGGCCTCGACGCCTACACGGGCGAGGTCATCGACATGGAAGAAGAGGGCGTCGTGGAGCCCCTCCGCGTCAAGACCCAGGCTATCGAGTCCGCGACCGAAGCCGCCGTCATGATTCTCCGCATCGACGACGTCATCGCCGCTGGCGACCTCTCCGGTGGCCAGACGGGCGGCGACGACGACGAGGGCGGCGCGCCCGGCGGTATGGGCGGCGGCATGGGTGGCATGGGCGGCATGGGCGGCATGGGCGGCGCAATGTGAGCGCCCCAGTAGGCCACCACACACCCACCCCCTGACCTCGCATCGACTCGAATCGTCGGCCGAATTCATCCCGTTTTTTGCGGATTCACGCCCGTTAGCGTCTGCTTTGTTCGCTCGCGCGTCGGTTGGGACGCCGTTAATCGAGCGCCCGCATCGCATCGTCATCCGACACCACGAAACGGTCGGTGTATCGGCAACTGATCCGTTGCGGAAGTTGACAAATCTCTATAAAACGTCCGGTACGGTTCGTGAACCGTCGGTGTTCGTCTCTATACTTATCTCCCGTGGCAGCATCTGTCAGGATGTATGTCCCCTCCCGAGCCCTCGGCGGACGCCGCCGCCTCGGACGCGACCACGCCCGCGAGTCGACCGCCGTTTCTGGCCGTCGTCGCGCCCCGCATCTCCGAGGCGACGGCGCTCGCGACGACGCTCCTGCCCGGTGTCGGCCTCGTAGTCCGCGCGCCCCGTAGTGCCTCCCCGTCGAACCTCCGCGCTACCCTCGCCGCGATGCGGCGGGCCGACGCCCCGCTCGTCGTGGCGACAGACAGCGCGGCCGCCGTCCGCGACGCCGACCGCGTCCACGTCGCCGACGGCGGCGTCGTCGTGGAGTCTGGCGCGCCGGACGACCTCCTCGCGGTCCCCGGCGTCTACGCCCGGCGCTACGGTACCGAACTCGGCGCGAACTTCGCCGGCCCGGGAAAAGACGTCGACGACGAGTGACCGTCGGGCCGACGCTCGTTCCTCCGGTTCGCCCCAACGTTCACCACCGTTCCCGTGGTAGCGGTACGTATGGGAGACAGGGCGTGTTACCGCGAGTTCTGTCCGGACTGCGACGCGCCGGTGACTATCGTCGACGACGAGTGTCCCGAGTGCGGGCGGGAACTGGCGCTCGTCTGAGAGACGGCGGCGGCGTCACTCGGACACTCGCGCGTCGATGTGGTGGACCGCGTGCGGAGAGAGATACCGGCCGCCCGGGACCTCGACCCAGCCGTTGACGAGCACGCGAACCGGCCCCTCGTGCAGCACGGACTCCATCTCGGCGTCGCCGTAGACGACCGCGTCGTCTATCGTCTGTTCGAACCGACCTCCGAACGGGGAGTCGGACGCGAAAACCATACAAGAGACAACTCGCCGTCACGTATTGAGAATAACGGCGAATCCCGGCGTTCACGACGATTCGGAAGCGTCTGCACCCGCGCGACGAGCGAGGAAATCGACTAGCGCCGACACCACGAGCAGGGCCGCGACGAGTTGGAGGCCGCGGGAGACGTCCAGTCCGAGCGACGCCGCGATGCCGAATCTGTCGATGACGTAGAGCGTCGCGGCGACGAGTCCCAGACTACCGAACAGGGGTCTCGCGAATCGGCCGCCGAGGCTCGTCGCGAAATTGTAGGCGGCGACGCCGAAGACGACCGCCGCGGCGACGATGCCGAGAACGTCCATGGGAAGTGTATCGTACCTCCCGACCAAGAAAATGTTGGATTTATAACTAAATTGGCCCACACGTATCCGAGCGTGCGCCGATAGTCGTCGGGGCAGAGGTAGTTCAGTGCTGTTGAGGGCGAACCCGCCGACGCTGTCGCTCGGCGGACAGTCACAGCAACAGAGCGCGACGGAGCAGACATCAAAAGAGCGCGACGGAGCAGACATCAAAAGAGCGCGACGACCAACGAAAAGAGCGCGACGGGATTNAGTCACAGCAACAGAGCGCGACGGAGCAGACATCAAAAGAGCGCGACGGAGCAGACATCAAAAGAGCGCGACGACCAACGAAAAGAGCGCGACGGGATTGAGCAAACGCGAAGCGTTTGCGATGTCCGTCGCGCGAGCGAGGAGCCGAAGGCGACGAGCGAGCGCGACGGGATTCGAACCCGCGACCATCGGATTAGAAGTCCGACGCTCTGTCCGACTGAGCTACGCGCCCTCGATGCCCACAAACCNGAGCGCGACGGGATTCGAACCCGCGACCATCGGATTAGAAGTCCGACGCTCTGTCCGACTGAGCTACGCGCCCTCGATGCCCACAAACCGGCCCTGCAAGAAAAACGAATCGGGTTCTACCCGTCCCGACCTACCCGTCGAACCGGTACAGCGACGTGACCGCAGGGAGCCGGTTGAGCATCCAGATGCCGACCGGGAGGCCGATGATGGTGAGCGTGAACAGCACCGCCACGTTCGCCCAGACCCAACTCAGCCACCAGCCGACGAAGACGAAGTAGACGGCTCGAACGACGACCGACCGCTGGCCGCGGCCCGAGTCGGGGTCGAGTCGGGTTTTCGGCTCTTTCAACGACAGCACCGTCGGCACGAGGTTGATGAGCGCGACGCCGAGCGGGATACCGATGACGGTCGCGTTCAGGAACCACGCGACGTTGACGACGGCGGGCGTCGCCCACCAGCCGACGAAGACGAACCAGATGGCGCGGACGACGAACGAGCGCTGAGACATACGCGTAGTACGCGGGCCGAGGCGAAAAGCGACGGGGTGGCGGAGTCCGCCGGGCCGGCGACGAGAGAGCGGCGAAACCCGCCACCCGGAGCGACGTGAAGGGAGGCTTTAACAGCGCCAACGCGGTAACACCGGCTATGAGAGTCATCGGGACGGTCGGCCTGCCGGGAAGCGGCAAGGGCGAACTCGCCGAGGTGGCCCGCGAAGCGGGCGTGCCCGTGGTGACGATGGGCGACGTCATCCGCGAGGAGTGTCGCCGCCGCGGGCTCGACCCCGCGACGGACCACGGGAAGATAGCGACCGCGCTCCGCGAGGAAGAGGGCGACGACGCCATCGCCGCGCGGTCCCTGCCGATGGTCGAAGAGCACCTCGAATCGAACGACGCGGTGCTCGTCGACGGGCTCCGGTCGGGCGTCGAACTCGACCGCTTCCGGGAGGCGTTCGGCGACGAGTTCGTCCTCGTGAGCGTCGAAGCGCCGTTCGAGACGCGCGCCGCGCGCCTGCTCGACCGCGACCGCGACGACAGCGACACCGACGTGGAGGCGCTGAAACAGCGCGAGCGCCGCGAACTCGACTTCGGCATGGGCGACGCGATGGACCGCGCCGACGTGGTCATTCAGAACACCGGCACGCTGGCGGAATACCGCGAGACCATCGCGAAACTGTTCGAAGAGGGGCCCGAGGCGGTCGCGGAGGCCGACGCGTGAGCATGATTTACAGCGTCGACGTTCGCATCGAGGTGCCCGTCCGCGACACCGAGGTCACCGACCGCGTCGGCGACGCCGTCGAGAACATCTTCCCCGGCGTCGAACTCGAACACGAACCCGGAACGCTCGTCGGAGAGACCCACGAACTGGAGCGCTTCTCGGAGCGCCTCCACGAGCAGGCCATCCTCGACACCGCCCGCCGCGAGTTCGCGAAGCGCCGCGACGACGACGGCTTTTCGTTCGCGCTGAAAAAGCAGGCCGCGTTCAAGGGCGTCGTCAACTTCTCCGTCGGCAACCCCGACGAACTCGGCGACATCGAGGTCCACGTGACCGTCCGCGACCCCTCCGTCGACGAGGTCATCGACTACATCGCGCCGCCGACCGAAGACGGGCGACCGGTCGACCCGAACGACCGCTGAGTCGCAGACGACGTCTTCTCGGCCGCTCAGGCGACCAGCAGCGCCACCGCGACGGCGATGAAGACGATTTTCAGCCCCGTGTTGACGGCGATGACCTTCGACCCGAACTCGGGGCCCCAGATGCCGTACTGGAAGGGAATCGACCGCTTGAACGTCGAGACGGCGAAGGAGATGATGCCGCCGATGAGCATCGTCGCCACGGCCTGCTTCGGCGTGAACGTCTCGCCGATGGCCGGCGCGATGGTCGCCGCGCCCGTCGTCGTGTCGAACGCGAAGGCGACGACGACGGGAACCGCCGCGCCCGGCAGGCCGACGAGGTTCGTCAGCGGGCTGGCGAGCGCCGCGAACGATTCGAGGTCGGTCGTCCGCAGGAGGAGCGTGACGGCCACGTAGACGACCGCGAGTCGCGGGACGATGCGCCGCAGTTTCTTCCACGTGCTCCGAGCGGCGTCTTCGAGCATCTCTCGGAGGGAGTCGTCGGTGGCGTCCGCGTCTGCGGCGTCCGCGTCGACTGAGTCGGTCGTCTCGCCGTCCGAAGTGGCCGCCGCGTCAACCGCGTCGACCGCGCCGCCCGAGCCATCGGTCTCGGCGACGGCGACCGGAGTCGTGTTACGGTCCGAGAGGAGCACCGCGCCGGCGACGACGCCGGTCGCGGTGATGGCGAGCGCGATGGCCGCCCGCGCGCCGACGTACATGAAGCCGACCTCGCGGCCGAGGATGGGGATGAGCACCGGCCAGTAGAAGGTGAAGATGTGCTGGACGAAGCCGAAGAACGTGTTGATGGTGACGGCGACGAGGGTCGCCCGGTCGTCGAGGACGCCCGACTCGCGGAACTCCGCGAGCATGCCGTAGCCCGCCGTCGTCGAGGCGGCGGTGGTGACGATGGCCGTCCCGACCTCGTCCGGGAGGTTCGCGGGGCTCGTCAGATACCGCGAGAGCCCGGCGATGCGCTCGACGAGGCCGAAGGCGACGACGAGGTTCGCGGCGAAGACGCCCACGGCGATGTAGGCGGCGATGCGCGCGACTCGCGGGAGCACCTCGAACAGCACCGGGAGGACGGCCGACGACTGCACGAGCGAGGGTCGGTTCCGAGCGAACTAATCGGCGTCGGTCGGCGGGAGGCGGTTCGAGCGTCGGGGTCAGACGAGCACCTGCGCCACCCCGAACAGGACGACGACGCCCAGCACGTCGCAGACGTTGGTGACGACGGGGATGACCACGTCGTCGGGGTCGAGGCCGAACCGGTAGGCGACGTAGGTCGCCGAGAACGTCACCAGAACCGCGAGGACCGCGAGCGAAATCCCGCTCGACAGGGCGACGATGACGACCGTCCGCAGGGCCAGCGACGTGTCGCCGGAGACGAGGAACGTGGCGACCCACGCGCCCGCGCCGATGACGGGGAAGACCGTCACCGCGAGGGCGAGCGTGGCGACGGCGTTCCCCGCGAGTTCGTCGTCGCGGGGCGAAAACGAGAGCGTCCCGAGGTGGAACGACGTGGAGAGTCGCGCCGCGAGAACGCTCCCGAGGTTGCCCGCGGTCCCGATGGTGACGGGGACGAGCACGAGAAGCGACGGGTATCGGAGTAGCTGCGCCTCGAAGCTCCCGAGGACGAGACCGCTGCCGAGTTCGACGAGCGTGAGCACGAGGAGCACCGGGAGCATCGCCCGCGTGATGGCGCGAACGGTCCACTCCGTCGGCACTCAGAACACCCCCGCGACGGCGAGGACGGTTCTGACGGCGATGAGCAAAAAGAGGATGCCGAACACGTCGCCGGTGGTCGTCACGACCGGGCCGACGATGGTGTCGGGGTTGCGCCCGCGGCGATAACCCGCGAAGACGACGCTGACGACGACGACGGTCAGGACGATGCCGGAGAGCAACCCGGCGACGATGGCGACGCCGACGAGAATCGGGAGGGGCGCGACCCGACTGCCGAGAAACGTGAGGAGGAAGTACGCCACGACGGCGGCGAACGTGCTCGTGAGCACGCCGTTGGCGAGCGCGGCCGTCGCGGCCGCCCGGAGGCGCTCGTCGCCGCCGGTGACGCGGGGTTCGATGAGCCCCTGGTGGAGCGCGGTGGCGATGCGAGCGCCGAGCGAGCCGTAGACGTTCCCGCGGGTCGCCAAGAGCGCGGGGACGAGCACGAGAAGCCCCGGCACGGCCCGGAGTTCGGCCCGCATCCCGCCGAGGACGACACCGGCGATGAGGCCGCCGACGAGGCTGGCCGCGAGCGCGGGCAAGGCTTCCTTGTAGGCCTCGACCGCCACGTCTCGCACGGTCATTGTGGGGTGCGACGGCCCCGAGCGTTAAAAGTCGGCGGTATCCCGGCGAGCCGCGAAAACTGCGGGCTGTGGCGTCGTGGAAGTAGAAGCGCAGAAAACGAGAAACAGAACGGGAACTGCGAAGTTAGAACGGACCCATGCCGCCGAGGCCGCCCATGCCGCCGCCGCCGTCCTGATTCTGGAGCTTCTTCATCATGCGCTGCATGTCGCCGTCGCCCATGTTCTGGAACTGCTTGATGGTCTGTTCCATCATGCGGTGCTGTTCGAGGAGCTCCTGAATCGTCTCCTCGTCCTGTCCCGACCCCTGCGCGATGCGCTTGACGCGGGAGGCACCGACCTTACGCGGGTTCTCCAGTTCCTCTTCGGTCATCGAGTCCATGACGACCTCGAACGCGCGCATCCGGTCTTTCGTCACGTCCATCGCGTCGTCCGGTAGCTGGTCTTTGATGCCGCCGCCGAAGCCCGGAATCATGTCGAGCACCTGGTCGAGCGGCCCCATCTTGTTCATCGCCTCCATCTGCTTTTGCATGTCCTTGAGGGTGAAGTTCCCCTTCATCATCTCCTCGGGGTCCCAGTCCTCGTCTTCGGCCTGGGTCTCGGACATGGCGCGTTCGACGCGCTCGGAGAGCTGTTTCAGGTCGCCCATGCCGAGCAGGCGGGAGATGAAGCCGTTCGGCTCGAAGCGCTCGATGTCCTGAACCGTCTCGCCCATGCCGAGGAAGGCGATAGACGAGTCGGTCTCGTTGACGGCGGTCAGCGCGCCGCCGCCCTTCGCCGTCCCGTCGAGTTTGGTGATGACGACGCCACCGATGCCGATGGACTCGTCGAACTGCTGGGCCTGTTCTTTCGCGCCCTGCCCGATTGCCGCGTCGAGGACGAGCAGGTTCAGGTCGGGCTGAACGACGCCCTCAATCTCCTCGATTTCGGCGATGAGGTCGTCTTCGAGCGCGTGGCGACCGGCCGTGTCGACGATGTGCACGTCGGCGTCCTCGGTCGCTTCGAGACCGTCGCGGGCGATTTGGACCGGGTCGTCGCAGTCGGGGTCGCCGTAGAAGTCGACCTCGGCGCGCTCGCACATCTGCTTGGCCTGGTCGTACGCGCCGGGGCGGAAGGTGTCGGTCTGGATGACCGCGGGGCGAAGCCCCTTCTTCGAGAACCACCACGCCATCTTGGCTGAGGTGGTCGTCTTCCCCGACCCCTGGAGACCGGCGAGCATGATGGTCTGCGATTCGAGCGGAATCTCCGTCGATTCGCCGATGAGGCCGACGAGCTCCTCGTAGACGATTTTCAGGACGTGGTCGCGCGCGCTCGTGCCGCCCGGCGGCTCTTCTTCCAGCGCGCGGGTCTTGATAGAGTCCGAGAGGTCCATGACGAGGCTGACGTCGACGTCGGCGGAGAGCAAGGAGCGCTGTATCTCCTTGACGATCTCCTGAACGTCGTCCTCGTCGAGGCGGGACTTCCCTCGCAGTTTATCGAGACTGCCGCGGAGGGAACTCCCGAGATTGTCGAGTACCATTGTCCCTTCCTACGCCGTCGCGTCGGTAAAGGCTTTATCCGTCGCGTTGAGCGCGAGCGGGCCGAAGACCTTTCGCGCGAGGCACCGACAACGCACTCGATGACCACGATTCTCGTCCTCGACCGCCCCACGCACGGAATCCCGGCGTCGGAGTACGCCGCGGCCCTCCGCGAGCGCCTGCCCGACGCGACCGTCCGCCATCCGAAGACGACCGCGGAGACGCTCGACGCCGCGCGCGACGCGACCGTTATCACCAGCACGTCGCTCCCCGACGACGTGCTCGCCGCCGCCGACGAACTCCGACTGTTCGCCGGCGCGGCCGCCGGCTACGACCACCTCCCGCTGGAGACACTCCGCGAGCGCGGCGTCCTCGTCACCAACGCCTCCGGCGTCCACGGCCCCAACATCGCCGAACACGTCCTCGGCTCCCTGCTCATGATTACCCGCCGACTCGACGAGGGGCTCCGCCGCCAGCGACGCCGTGAGTGGCGGCATTTCCAGTCGCACGGCGAGTTGCGCGGCTCGACGGCCACCGTGGTCGGCCTCGGTGCCATCGGACAGGCGGTCGTCGAGCGACTCGACGCGTTCGGCGTCGAGACCGTCGGCGTCCGCTACACGCCGGAGAAGGGCGGCCCGGCCGACGAGGTACTCGGGTTCGACGACCTCGAATCGGCGCTCGTCCGCACCGACTTCCTCGTGGTCGCGTGCCCGCTGACCGACGAGACGCGCGACCTCATCGACCGACGGGCGCTGAGCGCGCTCCCCGAACACGCCGTCCTCGTCAACGTCGCGCGCGGCGGTATCGTCGACACCGACGCCCTCGTCTCGCACCTCCGAAGCAACCGGCTCCGCGCCGCCGCCCTCGACGTGACCGACCCGGAGCCGTTGCCCGAAGACCACCCGCTTTGGAGCTTCGAGAACGTCTACATCACCCCGCACGTCTCCGGCCACACGCCGCACTACTGGACGCGGGTCGCCGACATCCTCGCCGAGAACGTCGAGCGACTGGCGTCGGCGTCGGAAGGCGAAACGCCAACGCTCCGCAATCAGGTGCTTCCGAGTCCGGAATCGGGCCCCGGACCGGACTCGCCGTCGAACCCCGACGCGAACCCCTGAGCTACTTCCCGCGACGAACCGTAGGCCCGGGCGATGACGACGCTCGCGTTCGGCCTCGACGCCGCGACCTATCTCGCCTTCTGCGGCGCGGCGGTCGCGCTCATCCTCGCGCCCGGACCCGACACGATGTACGTCCTCGCTCGCGGCCTCGACGGGCGCGGGCCGGGCGTCCGGTCGGCGTTCGGCATCGCCACGGGCGTCCTCTTTCACACGCTCCTCGCGACGGTCGGCGCGGCGGCGCTCTTTCGAACCGTCCCCGAGGCCGCCGCGGCGCTCAAGTACGTCGGCGCGGCGTACCTCGTGTACCTCGGCGTCACCGCCCTCCGGAACGACGAGTTCGATCCCTCGGTCGAGACCGACGCCGGGGCGAGCTTTCGGCGGGGCGTCCTCGTCAACGCGCTCAATCCGAAAGTCGCGCTGTTCTTCCTCGCGTTCCTCCCCGGCTTCGCCGGACGCGGCGCGGGAACCGGGATACGGATGGCGAGTCTGGGCGCGACCTACGCCGTCCTCACGGCGCTGTACCTCTCGGTCGTCGCGCTCGGCGCGAACCGACTCGGGTCGAGGCTCGCGGAGACGCGGGTCGCGAGCGCGCTGAACTACGTCGGCGCGGGGACGATGCTGCTGCTCGGGGTCGTCCTCGTACTGGAGTGACGGAAAAGAACGACGGACCGATTACTCGTCTTCGCCGAGCAGGCGCTCGACCATCCGTTCGGGGTCGAACTTCTCGATGTGGTCGTAGCCCTGTCCCACACCGAGGAACAGGATGGGCTTGCCCGTCACGTACGCGATGGAGATGGCCGCGCCGCCGTTGGAGTCGGCGTCGGCCTTCGTCAGAATCGCGCCGTCGATGGCGGCCGCGTCGTTGAACTGCCGGGCGCGTTCGACCGCGTCCTGCCCGGCGACGGCCTCGTCCACGAAGAGGGTGAGGTCGGGGCCGACGACGCGGTCTATCTTCTCCAACTGCGCCATCAGGTCGTTCGAGGTGTGGAGCCGACCCGCCGTGTCGCCGAGGACGATGTCGATGTCGTGAGCCTCGGCGTACTCGACGCCGTCGTAGATGACCGCCGCCGGGTCGCCGCCCTGCTCGTGGGCGATGAGCTTCTTGCCGAGCGCCTCCGCGTGCTCGCGGATTTGCTCGTTCGCGCCGGCGCGGTAGGTGTCGCCGTTAGCGAGCACCGTCGAGTAGCCCTGCTTTTCGAAGTAGCGGGCGAGTTTGGCGATGGTCGTCGTCTTCCCGACGCCGTTGATGCCGGTGAAGATGAGCGTGACCGGCTTGTCCGCCTCGGCGATGCGCTGGTCGAAGTCGAACTGCCCGACGCTGATGACCTCGTAGAGCGCGTCGTGGAGCGCCTCGGAGACGAGTTGCCCCGTGCTCTGGACCTGCTTTCGCGTCTCGCCGATGAGCTTCTCGCGGATAGTTTCGAGAATCTCCTCTGCGACCTGCATCTCGACGTCGCTCTGGAGGAGCGCCATCTCGAGTTCCCAGAGGGGGTCTTCGAGGTCTTCTTCCTCGATGACGACCTTCCCCGTGGCGAACGCGGCGGCGCGGCGGAGCCGACCCGGACCGGACGACCCGTCTTCGTCTTCCTCCGCCAGCGCGGCTTTCGCGGCGTCGGAGGCGAGCGACTCGCGCGGCTCGGCCTCGTCGGGCGCGGGTTCGTCCACGTCGGCCGCAGGTTCGTCGACCATCTGCTCGTCGGCCGCCGCCGTCGCCGGTTCGGGCTCGGGTTCTCCCTCCGCGGTCGCCGCGGCCTGTTCGGGCGCGGAGTCCGCGTCGGTCACCGACTCGGCGTCCGCGGGGGCGTCGTCGACCGCGTCGGCTTCGGAATCGACGTCCGCGTCGCCGACGGAGTCGGTGTCAGCGGGTTCGGACGCCTCGGGTTCGACCGCCGCGTCTGCTGGTGCTGATTCCGCTTCCGCGTCGGCCTCGGTCTCGGCCTCGTCGGCCGCCGCTTCGGCCTTCTCTTCGGCGGTCTCTTCAACGTCGTTACGGAAGCGGTTGAGTTTCTTCTTCAGTCCGTCGAACATCTGAATAGTAGGAGGTGGGGGTTACCTTACTCGTCGTCGCCGTCGCCGCCCTCGCCCTGCATCTGCTGCATCTGCTGCATCTGCTGTTGCTGCATCTGCTGTTGGGCCTGCATCGCCTGCTCTTCGATCTCGTCGCTCTCCTCTTCGAGCTCCTCGATCTGGCCGCGGATGCTCGCGATTTCCTCGTCGAGCGCGTCCTGCTTGCGTCGCAGGGTCTCGATGGCCGTGCCCTGTTCCTGTTCGGCGGCGTAGCTCGCGCCGAGGGAGACGACGATTTCGTCGATGTCCTGGACTTCGGCGCGGAGATACGCGTCGCCGCCGAGGGGGACCTGCACCGTCGAACCCGTCTCGAGCGTCTCGATGGCCTCGACGGCCTCGTCGATCTCGTCCTTCTCGTCGTTCAGGTCCGAGACCTCGCCTTCGAGGGATTCGATTTCCTCGTCGAGGGCCTGCAGTTCCTGGGAGAGCTGCTGAAGTTGCTGCTGACCGCCACCCATCATGCCGCGGACACCTCGTTGAGTTCGACCTTCGTACGCTTGATTCCGTGCTCGCTCCCGATGAGCGAAAAGGCGCGTTCCTGTGCGACGTTCTCGTTCGGTGCTTCCACAGTCTTCGTGAACTCGTGGACGACGCCACGGCTCGTGAAGCTGCCCGCGATAATGAACTGGCTCATGCACGTCGGTCGGGTGGCGAGCGGGAAAGGTCTTCCTACTCGGAGCGAAACTGAAGCGAGAAACGGGGGGACGCGAGGCCCTCAGTCGATGTAGTCGAGGGCGTCTTCGATGCGACCCAGTTCGGGGCCGGTCGTGTCCTCGCCGACGATGTATCCTTCCTCGTTGGCGACGAGACCGGAGCCGACGAGCGGTCCACCGTAGTTTATCGTCCCGATGTCGGCGCGAACGTCGAGGAGCGCTTCGAGCGCTTCGAGTTCGGGTTCGCGCGACTTCGGGTGGCAGAGGACGCCGCGGTTGTTGGCGACGGCCGCCATGCCGACGGTTCGAACGTCCGCGAGGTCGCCGCGTTCGACGGGGACCTCGAGGGCCTCCTCGACAGCCGAGACGGCCTCGTCGGAGAGGTCCGCGTGGACGTACGCGCCGTAGTCGTTCGCGAGAACGACGTTGCCGGCGGCGTTGATACGACCGGGAAGCTCGTAGACCGGGAGGTCCACGGCGTCGGTGAGGGCCTCCTTCTCGCGGGACGTCGCGCGGCTCGACACGAGAAGTCCGTTCTCGTTACCCGTCGCTAACGCACCGACCGTGCCCGACCCGCCGACGGTCGTCTTGACCAGCGGCACGTCGAGTTCTTCGGCCATCTGCTCGGCGAGCGAGTCGTCGGCGTCCGGGCGGACCAACAGCGCGTCGTCGGTCGCGCGAGCGAAGACGCCGATGTAGGACGAACCGGCGAAGGAGGCGCGAAGCACCGTTTACTCGGCCGGTTCGGCTTCGACGACTGACTCGCCGTCCTCGTCGAAACGCGCGGCGCGGACGCGGAACTTGCTCGGCGGGCTCTGCCGACCGTGCGCCCAGATGTCCTCGTTGATCTGCGTGTCGAGACGCACGTTCTCGGCGTCGACCTTGAAGTGCTTCGCGAGGTGCTCGCGGATGAGCGTCATCGAGCGGCCCGCGCGTTCGTGTGCCGGGACCGCCTTCACGTCTCGGAGCGGGACGGTGACGACGCGCTCCTCGAAGTCGTTTGCGCTCATTGCTTACTCGTCCGTGTTGCTTCGCCGCCAGTTGCGACGCTTGGGGTTTCGCGTGACTTCCATGTCCGTCTTGAGCATGACCCACGCGGGGACGCGACTGTTCTGGCGTTCGAGCTTCGCCAGACGCTTCTTCTTAGACTTCGACTTCTTACCCATAGTGGGCTACACTTTCCATCCTCCGCATAAAATCTTGTTCCTTCGCGTTTCAGGCGTGTGAGGGGCGTCCGCACGCCCGAATCGGCGATAACCCGGCGTTCTCCCGGGGCGACGACGCGGGCGGGCGACCGAACCGACTCATTCAGTACCGGCGGCGCGAAATCCGAATCGAATGAGTCGGGCCAGAACCGCCGTCGCCTTCCTCGCGCTCTCCGCCGTCTGGGGGAGCGCCTTCCTCGCCACCGACATCGCCCTCCGGACGGTCCCGCCGGCGTTCCTCGGCGCGGTCCGCTTCGACGTGGCCGCGCTCCTGTTGTTCGCCGTCGCCATCGCCCGCGGCGACCGGGTCCTCCCCGCCGCCCGCGACGAGTGGCGGCCGATTCTCGCCGGCGGCGCGTTCAGCATCGGCGCGCACCACGCCCTCCTGTTTTCGGGGCAGGTGTACGTCCCCGGGTCGGTCGCGTCGGTCCTCCTCGGCATCATCCCGCTCGCGACGCCGACGCTCACCCGCCTGACGGCCGCCCGCGAGCGGCTCTCGGCGCACCGAATCGTCGGGCTCGTCCTCGGCTTTCTGGGACTCGTCGTCATCGCCAACCCGGACCCGGAGAACCTGCTGTCGTCGAATCTCGTCGGCGCGGCGCTCGTGTTCGGGTCGGCCGTCGCCTTCGCCCTCGGCGCGGTGCTGACCCACGACAGCGAGACGGAGATGTCGCTGCTCTCCGTGCAGGCGTGGATGATGCTCGTCGGCGCGGTCACGCTGCACGTCACGAGCGTCGCCCTCCCGTGGGAGTCCGCCGCCGACGCGGCGTGGACCCAGACGACGCTCGTCGCCACCGGCTACCTCGCGGTCGTCGCCGGCGCGGGCGGCTTCCTGCTGTACTTCTGGCTCCTCGACCGGGTCGGCCCAATCGAGGTGAGCCTCCTCGAATACGTCATCCCGATTTTCGCCGCCCTCGCCGACTGGACCGTCCTCGGGCGCGTGCCGACGCGCGCCACCGTCGCCGGCTTCGCGCTCATCTTCGCCGGCTTCCTGCTGTTCAAACGCGAGGTGATTCGGGGCGAACTCCGGCGTATCGTGGACCGCCGTCGCGGGCGGCGGTCGACCGACGACTGACGCGCCTCACAGCGAGAACCGCGTCACCGTCTCGTACTCGGGACCGTCGGGGCCGCGTTCGCTCTTCTTCAGTCGCACCTCGCGCACCCGAAACGTTCCGACCGTCGGCGACTCGTCCTCGACGACGCGCCGGACGAGGTCCTTCCCGCGGGCGTCGTCCATGCGGGCGAGCGTGACGTGCGGCGTGAAGTCGTGGCCTTCGGGGTCGAAGCCGATTGCCGTCGTCTCGCGCTCGATAGCCTCGTGCAGTCGCGTCAGCTCGGCCGCGCCGTCGTCGACGCCGACCCAGACGACCCGAATGTAGTCCAGCGAGGGAAAGACGCCGAGTCCACCGACCGAGGCGTCGAAGGGGGCGACCCCGGCGGCGTCGACGGCCGATTCGACCGCGTCTCCCACCTCGTCGACGCGGTCCGGCGGCAGCTCTCCGAGGAACTTCAGGGTGACGTGCGCCCCCGCGGGGTCGGTGAACCGAAGCCCGTCCGCGTCCGAAAGCCGGTCCTGCACCGCGGCGACGCCCGCCGCGAGCGAGTCCGGGAGGTCGACCGCGAGAAAACAACGCATGGCAGATAGTTGACCCGAGTCGGACGTTAACGTTCCGCCGGGTCGCGGTCGGCGTCGCCCGCGCGGTCGTCCTCCTCGGGCGTCCACGTCCGGGCGATGCTGAACGCCTCGCCGTCGACGAACGTCACCTCGTACACGTCGGGCATCGTCAGGCCCGACCAGAACTCGCGCCCGTAGCGCGGGTCGTAGGCGTTGAACACGAGCGCCATGAGCGTCCCGTGGGTGCCGACGACGACGTGGCGGTCGGGGTAGGCCTCGACGAGTCGGTCCACGGCGGCGACGCCCCGCGCCTGCGCCTCGGCGTGGGACTCGCCGCCGGGGTGCGACGCGTTCGGGTTCGCCCAGAGGTGTTCGACCGCCTGTTCGAAGTCGTCGACGTGCGACCCCGCGAGTTCGCGCTCTCTGAGGTCCTCGTCGACGATGAGCGGGGCGTCCGCCGCGTCGGCGACGCCCTCGACCGTGGCGCGGGCGCGCTCGTACGGGCTGGTCGCGACCACGTCCGCGAGGTCGGCGAGGCGGGCCGTGACGCGGGCGGCGTCGCGGCGGCCGCGACGCGAGAGGCCGCGGGTGCGCTCGGCGTCGGGGACGTACGGTGCGTGGGCGTGCCGGACGAACGACACGACCGTCGTCGGGGGCGCGGACATTCGGAGACGCTCGCCCGCGGGAGGCTAAAAAGCGGTCGGTGTCGTCCCGCTGACGCAGCGTTTAACCGCCGTGACGCCCAAGCGCGGCTATATGACCGACGACGGCAAGCGACCCCACCGCTTCTCGGAAGGGCAGGGGTTCGACGAGGACTACTCCGACTTCTCGCTCGACCCGCCCGAACTCTCGGTGGACCCGACGAAGGTCGACCCGGTCGACTCGCGCGTCCTGACCGACATCCTCGACCAGCGGAACATCGACCCCGAGGACGTCGACATCGAGAAACTGCTCGACGTGGCGCTCTCGTACATGCAGATAAACCGCTTCGAGGAGGCCACGGAGGCGTTCGAGCGCGTCGCCCGGTTCGCCGGCGACGACGACAACATCGCCCAGGAGGCGTGGGTCAACAAGGGCGCGGCGCACGGCCAACTCGAAGAGTGGGACGAGGCAATCGGCTCCTACCGAGAGGCGCTCAAACTCGACGACGACAGCGAGCACGCCGCGACGGCTCACACCAACCTCGCGTACGCGCTCTGGGAGGCCGGCCAGACGGCCGACGCGCTCGACCACGCGGAGCGCGCCGTCGAACTCGACCCGCGCTTCCCGCAGGCGTGGTACAACCGCGGCTTCTTCCTCCACGAGCGCGGCCTCAACGAGGACGCCGTCAACGCCTTCGACAACGCCATCCGCCTCGGGATGCGCACTCCGGGCGTCCACGAGGAGAAGGCGCGCGCGCTCGAAGAGCTCGGCCGCGACGAGGAAGCAGAACAGGCTCAGCAGCAGGCCGACGACCTCCGCGAGCAGGCCGAAGCGGAGCTCGTCGAGGAGTACTAGGATGCTCCTCCGCGAGCGGGAGACCCCCGAGGGGCTCCTCGTCTCGGTCTGCGACCCCGACTGCATCGGCGAGACCTACACCGACGACGGCGTCTCGCTCGACGTGACGGAGGACTTCTACGGCGGCGACGAGGCCGAGACCGCCGACGAAGACGCCGTCGTGGACAGCCTCACCCGCGCGACCGTCGCCAACATCGTCGGCGAGGAGTCCGTCTCGGTCGCCATCGACGCCGGCCTCGTGGACGAGGAGACCGTCCTCGAAGTCGGCGGCACGCTCCACGCGCAACTGCTCTGGCTCCGCTGAGCCGCCGTCGAAAACTAGTTTTCCGGCCTCCGGCCGCTACAACGCTACGCCGGCCGCTCGACACCCGTAATCTCGAAACGAGCGCCGCCGCGGTCGGCCTCGGTGACGCCGATGTCCCAGCCGTGCGCGTGAGCCGCCTGCGCGACGATGGACAGGCCGAGGCCGGTCCCCTCCTCGCCCGTGGAGTAACCCGCCTCGAACACCTCGTCGCGCGTCTCCGCGGGGATGCCGACGCCGTCGTCCTCGACGTAGAAGCCCGTAGCGTCGCCGTCGCTATCGCCATCGAGGACGCCGACCGTCACGGTCAGATGGTCGGTCCCGCCGTGCTCGACCCCGTTCCGAAACAGGTTCTCGAACACGTGTCCCAGCAGGTTCGGGTCCGCCCGGAACTCGAACGAGTCGGCGACGACGAGTTCGGCCGAGCCGGTCTCGACGTGCTCCCACGCGGCCGACGCGCGCGTTTCGAGGTCGACGGTCGACAGTTCCTCGACCGCGTCGTGGCGGGCCAACACCAGCGCGTCGGTGATGATGTCGTCCATCCGGTCGAGCGCGCCCGCGACCGGTTCGAGTCGGTCGGCGGCGACCGCTTCGTCGAGGAGCGATTCGACGTAGCCCGCCGCGACCGAAAGCGGGTTTCTGAGGTCGTGCGAGAGCATCCGGGCGAGGTTCTGGAGGCGTTCGGCCTTCTCTTCGGCCTCCAGTTCCGCGCGCTTTCGGTCGGTGATGTCGAGGTGCGCAATCTGGACGTAGGTGTCGCCGTCGTCGACGAATCGGGTCGCTCGCATCGTGAACCAGAGGCGCTCGTCGGGCGTTTCGCAGGGATATTCGAAGGAGAACTCGTCTCTCTCGCCGTCGATGACGGCGCGGATGCCCTGGCTGGCCGTCGTCGCGTCGTCGGTGGTGCTGAGGTCGCAGACCCCGAGGTAGTTCGTGCCGACCGAACTGCTGTCGCCCTGATAGTCGTGTTCGGTTCCGAACTCCCGCCACGCGCGGTTGGTGTAGAGGATGACGCCGTCCTCGTCCAGAATCGCGAGCTGCGTCGGGAGCGCGTCGAGGCTCGAAAACGCGAGCGAGGACGAGGTGACGTTTGACATTGGTGAACGGACGGGCGTGAGCTACTTGATTCGTTTGGGTGAGTGAGCGACACGTCGCCACCGCATCGCGATTGCGTCACCGCCACCGGCCACAGTTGCCGGCTGACGAAACCGAAATCGGTTGCAGAGCCGCGTGCGGACCGAAGACGTGTTGTGCCTACGGGGGCAACTCACACTCAATGAGAGTGCAGGAGTCGTACCCCGTCGACGTCGACGCCATCCGAGCGGATTTCCCCATCCTCCAGCGGAAGGTCGGCGGCGACATCTCGACGCCGGGTGAGCACGACGACGACGACACGCCGCTCGTCTACCTCGACAACGCCGCGACGAGCCACACGCCGGAGCAGGTCGTCGACGCCATCGTCGACTACTACCACGGCTACAACTCGAACGTCCACCGCGGCATCCACCACCTGAGCCAGGAGGCCTCCGTCGCCTACGAGAACGCCCACGACCGCGTCGCGGAGTTCATCGGCGCGTCCGGCGGCCGCGAGGAGGTCGTCTTCACGAAGAACACCACCGAGTCGATGAACCTCGTCGCCTACGCGTGGGGCCTCGACGAACTCGGACCGGGCGACTCGGTCGTCATGACCGAGATGGAACACCACGCCTCGCTGGTCACGTGGCAACAGATTGCCAAGAAGACCGGTGCCGAAGTTCGCTACATCCGCGTCGACGACGACGGCCGCCTCGACATGGAGCACGCGAAGGAACTCATCGACGACTCCACGAAGATGGTCTCGGTCGTCCACGTCTCGAACACCCTCGGGACCGTCAACCCGGTCTCCGAACTCGCCGACATGGCCCACGAAGTCGGGGCGTACGCCTTCGTCGACGGCGCGCAGTCGGTCCCGACCCGCCCGGTCGACGTGGAGGACATCGACGCCGACTTCTTCGCCTTCTCGGGTCACAAGATGTGCGGCCCGACGGGCATCGGCGCGCTCTACGGCAAGCGCGACATCCTCGAGGAGATGCAGCCGTATCTCTACGGCGGCGAGATGATTCGGAGCGTCACCTACGAGGACTCCACGTGGGAGGACCTCCCGTGGAAGTTCGAGGCGGGCACGCCGCCCATCGCGCAGGGCGTCGGCTTCGCCGCGGCCGTCGACTATCTCGACGACATCGGCATGGAGAACGTCCAGGCCCACGAGGAACTGCTCGCGGAGTACGCCTACGACCGCCTCGGAGAGTTCGACGACATCGAGATGTACGGCCCGCCGGGCGACGACCGCGGCGGCCTCGTCGCGTTCAACCTCGACAGCGTCCACGCCCACGACCTCTCGAGCATCCTCAACGAGCAGGGCGTCGCCATCCGCGCCGGCGACCACTGTACCCAGCCGCTGCACGACAAGCTCGGGGTGGCGGCCTCGACGCGGGCGTCGTTCTACATCTACAACACGCGCGAGGAAGTCGACAAACTGGTCGACGCCATCGACACCGCTCGCGAACTGTTCGCCTAACGCAGACCCGTTCCGCGAACGTACTGAGCGGACCGACGAGCGAGGGGAGGCACGGGGTGCCGAACCGAGCGAGGAGCGTTTTTGGTCCAGCTTTTGCCGAGCGAGTGAAACGAGCGCAGCGCAAAAGGTGGTCTCACGACACGCGCGAGGAAGTCGACAAACTGGTCGACGCCATCGACACCGCTCGCGAACTGTTCGCCTGAGTACCCGGTTTTTCGTGGTGTCGGGGCGCGACCGCCCCAATACATTTGTCCCGCTGACACGTCGTCGGAGCGTATGCTCCAATCGCTGACCGGCTTCCTCGTCGAGACGCTCCGCGAAACCGTCGCGGAGTTCGGGACCGCGGTGCAGGACGCCGCGCCGAAGGTGCTCACCGCGGTCGTCTTCCTCGCGCTCGCCTACGTCGGCATCAAGGCGATACTGTTCGTCGTCCGGGGCGTGCTCGACGGGCTGTACCCCGAAGAGCAGGACCTCGTGGTCGAACTCGGGGTCGCCGTCGCGGGCGTGTTCCTCTGGTTCGGCGCGGCGCTCGCGCTGTTGAACATCGTCGGGATGACGGAAATCGCGGCGAGCCTCGGCACCGCGACCGGCTTCATCGCGCTGGGCGTCTCCTACGCGCTGTCGAACATGATAGCCGACACGGTGGCGGGCGTCTACCTGCTTCGAGACCCCGATTTCAACCCCGGCGACCGGGTGAAGTCGGACCCGGTGACGGGGACGGTCAGCTCCATCGAACTCCGCAAGACGCGCTTCGAGAACGACGAGGGCGACACCGTCGTCGTGGCGAACCGCGACGTCGAAAAGAAGTGGACGAAGTACGACGCGGAGGCGGCCGCGGACGCGTCGGCGGCGGGTCCGACGTAAGCGACGAATTCGGCCGATTCGCCGGCCCCGGAATCCTTTTACGGCGCTCGGGCGTAGCCCCGACGAACACCAATGGGCATTGGCTCAGACATGTATCGTCAGCAGATAATGGACCACTACAAGAACCCCCGGAACCACGGCCGGCTGGAGTCGCCGACGTTCACCCACACCGGGGAGAACCCCTCCTGCGGCGATACGATTACGATGGACGTGCAGCTCGCCGACGACGGCGAGACCATAGAGCGCGTCGCGTTCTCCGGCGATGGCTGCGCCATCAGTCAGGCGTCCGCGAGTATGCTCACCCAGCGACTGCCGGGCACGACGCTCTCGGAGCTGGCGGAGATGGACACCGACGACATCACCGAGATGCTCGGCGTCGACATCTCGCCGATGCGCATCAAGTGCGCCGTCCTCGCGCGACAGGTCGCACAGGACGGCGCGAAGATTCACGACGGCGAGATAGAAATCGAGCAGACGAAGACCGAAGGCGACGACGACTGAGCCGCCTCCCCTCGGCGGCGAATCGGCGACTCCCCGAACCGAGCGCGAGTCAGGCTATTCTTCTTCCGTCCCCGCGCCGAGCGCCGCCGCCAGCGCGACGAGGTAGCCGAGCCCCGCTTTGACCTCGGGGTCGCGGGTGGCCCGCAGGAGGCCGACCGCTCCCACGGGCGTCGCCTCCGCCTCCTCCGCGTCGCCGACGGCGCGAAGCAGGCGCTTCATCCCCGCGACGGTGTCGGGGTCGGAGGCGTCGTCGGCGACCTCGGCGAGTGAGGTCCCGGTCCGCGCGAGCGAGCGCACCATCTCGTCGTCGAGCGCGCCGACGCCGAGTTCGAGCACGTCGATGAGGTCGTTGACGAGGCCGAGTCGCTCGACGAGGAGGGCGACCTCCTCGGGGTTGTTCTCGATGGCCCGCACGAGTTCGTCGGGCACCGTCTGTTCGGTCGCTGTGGTTGATTCGTGGTCCTGCATTGGTCTCACCTCAGAGCATCCCTCTGGCGGTCAGCCAGTACGATTCGTTGTACGCGTGTTTCGCCCAGTGGATGGGCTTCGACGGCTGGCGCATCGTCGCGGGCGTCTCGTAGTCGAACGAGACGAACGACGCCTCGTCGAGGCCGGTCTCGACGAAGCAGACGGTCTTGCCGTCGTACCGCTTCGTCGGGGTGCGCCCCCGGACTTCCGCGGCGATTCGCTCCGCGACCGTGAACGCCTGGAAGTGCGCCGCACTCCCGGCTTTCGGGATGGGGAGCGCCGCCGTGTCGCCGATGGCGTACACGTCCTCGGCGGCGGTCGCGCGGAGAGTCCGCTGGTCGACGTCGACCCAGCCGGCGTCGCCGAGGCCGGAGTCGATGATTAGCTCATCGCCGCGGTGCGGCGGGATACCGACGAGCAGGTCGTAGTCCACCTCCGCGCCGTTCTTCGCCGAGACGACCCGTTCGTCCGGGTCGACGGCGTCGACGACGAAGTCGGTCTCGACGCGGACGCCCCGCTCGGCCAGAATGGGGTCGGCCCACTCGGCGACCTCGGGCTTCCCGTGGCTCCGCGCCATCGGGTACGTGTAGACGAGGTCGGTGTCCTCGCGCAGTCCCCGGCTTCGGAGCCAGTCGTCTACGATGAACGTGAATTCGAGCGGCGCGGCCGGACACATGTGGGGCGTCCCGACGACGCTCAACACGAGGCGGCCGCCGTCGAACTCGGCGAGGGCGTCGCGGAGCCGTTCGGCCCCCTCGGCGCTGTAGAAGTGGTGCGCGCCCTCCCGGAAGCCGGGCACCGCGTCGGGGTCGAGCTTCGCGCCGGTCGCGAGGACGAGCGTGTCGTAGTCGAGCACCTCGTCGCCGTCTTGACAGTAGAGGCGCTTTTCGTCGGTGTCGACCCGGCGGACGCGGTTGGTGACGATGTTCACCCGCTCGTCGACGAGGTCCCGCAGGTCGCGGACACCGTCCTCCGGTTCCGCGACTCCGAACGGGACGTACAAGAACACCGGCTTGTAGACGTGTTTCGTGTCGTCGGAGACCAGCGACACCTCCACGTCGCCGTCGTCTATCTCCGACGCGAGTTCCTCGGCGAGACGGTTCGAAACCACCGTCCCACCCGTGCCACCGCCAACGACTACGATTCGGTTCGTCATGGAGTTCACCTACCTAAACGGTGGGCCGCCGACGGGATAGTATTGCGAGCTGTTTCCAACATTGTGGGAACCGAGGGACGGCGCGGCCGCTCGGGGCGGTGAGGAGGAAGGGAGAATGTGGTGAAAACGGAGGGCGGGTGGGGAACGGGGTTCGGGGAGTCGCGTAACGTCGCCCGGCTGACTTCGCGGGCTAACGTCGGCTTACTCGGGCTTGAGACCCGCGTCCTGCACGCGCATGATGGCCTCGCCGTCGGCGAGGTTCGGCGCGTCCACGAGGCGGACGATACGCTTGTCGCCCTTGGACTTGCGGAGGTAGATACGGAACGTCGAGGTGTGGCCGAGGATGTTGCCACCGATGGGCTGGGTCGGGTCGCCGAAGTAGGAGTCGGGGTTCGACGCGACCTGGTTGGTGACGAGGATGCCCGTGTTGAACAGGTCGCCGATGCGCATCAGGTCGTGGAGGTGCTTGTTGAGCTTCTGCTGGCGCTCCGCGAGTTCGCCGCGGCCGACGTACTCGGCGCGGAAGTGGGCGGTAAGCGAGTCGACACAGAGGAGGCGGACCGGCCACTCGGTGTCCTCGTGCTCGCCGGCGAGTTCCTTGGCCTTCTCGGCGAGGAGAATCTGGTGGTTGGAGTTGAACGCCTTCGCGACGTGAATCTTGTCGAGGACGTCGTCGACGAGTGCCTGCATCGTCTCTTCGTCGTCGACGGAGCCTTCGATTTCGCGGTCGGCGAGCGTGGCTTCGAGCACGTCGTCTTCGAGGCCGCGAACCATGTCGTCGATACGCTCCGGGCGGAACGTGTCTTCGGAGTCGATGAAGATACACCCGCCGCCGAGGCCGCCCTGTTCGGGCGGAAGCTGGACGTTGACGGCCAGTTGGTGCGTGATCTGGGACTTACCGGCACCGAACTCACCGTAGACTTCGGTGATGGACTGTGTTTCGAGACCGCCGCCGAGGAGTTCGTCCACCTCGTCTATCTGCCAGCTCAGCTTGCCGATCTGCTGGCGTCGTTCGAGGACCATGGAACCGGTCTCGAAGCCTCCCACGTCGGCCGCGTCGCGGGCCGCGTTGATGATGTCGGAGGCCGTGCTGGAGCCGATGTCAGCCTTGTTCGACAGTTCGCCGGGGCTGGCGACCGCGATGGACTGATAGCTGTCGTAACCGCTCTCGACGAGTTTGTCGGCCGTCGCCGGGCCGACGCCGGGGAGACTTTCGAGGTCGTCTTCTGCCATACCCAGTCGTTCCGCCTATACCCTCATAAACCCTCGTTAACAGCAAGGTGAAAGTGAAATCGGAAGACGTGCCGGGGTCGGCTGTCGGGTCACCACGGAGGTTCAAGGGCGATGTCGCGGAGTTAGGACGGACAGGTGGGAGAACTGGGACGGAGTCCGAAGCGGCCGGGAGCGTTAGCTAGCGCGAAAGTGAAATCGGGGGGAAGTGGCGGCCGCGAGCGAGTCAGGAACGTCGAAAGCGCGCGGTCAGTCCCACGGGTGGCCGTTCGGCGTCGACGGCCACAGCGGGTACCAGTAGCTCTCGTCGTCCTCTATCGACAGTTCGCCGTCGAGGACCGATTCGAGCTTGAACTCCAGACTCTGATTCCGCGTCGAGGAGCCCTGCGGGGCGAAGGGGTAGTACGCCCCGCGGCGGAACGAGTAAATCCAGTAGGCGCGGTCGCCGTCGCGCTCGAAGCCGAACAGGGCGGCGAGCAGGCGCGAGCCGTAGCCGCGCTCGATGAACTCGTCGGCGGCGAAGTGGACGCTCGTCACGAGGTCCTCGGGGTCGTCGTCGGCGAGGACGACCCAGTTGTAGCCGTGGCCGTCAGTGTGCCGGCGGAACTCGGTGCCGGTCTCCTCGCTCCCGGCGGTGAGGATGTCCTCCACGGCGTCGACGGTGTCCGCGAAGTCGGTGCTGTCGACGGAGGAGAAACACAGCGCCGCCTCGTCGGCCGAGTCGAACCGGAGGTCGGCCTCCATCGTCAGGTAGGCGGTGCTCATCCCGAAGAGGTCCTCGGGGTCCGCCTTGGTGGTCGCGTCGGACTCGGCGCTGATGCCGAGCATGGCGCGGAATGAATCGAACAGTCCCATCGGAACTCAAGCGGTCTCCATCTCGCGCTCCAGGTCGCGGAGGCGCTCGACGCGGTTCTCGGTGGAGGGGTGGGTGCTGAACAGGCGACCGATGAAGTCCGACTTGATGGGGATGATAAAGAACGCGTTCATCTCCGAGGTGTCGCGCATGTCGCGCTTCGGGACGTTGTCCATCCGGCCCGAAATCTTGAGCAGCGCGGACGCCAGCGCCGAGGGGCGGCCGGTGATGACGGCGGCCCCGCGGTCGGCGGCGTACTCGCGGTACCGCGAGAGCGCCCGAATCAGGAGGTACGAGATTATCCAGACGGCGAGCGACGCGAGGATGGCGACGATGACCGGGGCGTTCTGTCGGTTGTCGTCGCCGCCGAAGAACCAGCCCCAGCGGACGATGAGGAAGGCGATGCTGGAGAGGAACGACGCGATGGTCATGACCATCACGTCGCGGTTCTTCACGTGCGCGAGCTCGTGGGCGATGACGCCCTCTAACTCGTCGTCGTCGAGGGTGTCCATCAGGCCGGTCGTCACGCAGACGGCCGAGCTCTTCTGGGAGCGCCCCGTCGCGAAGGCGTTCGGGACGCGCGTGTCTGCGATGGCGACCTTCGGCTTCGGGAGGTCAGCCTGCTGAGAGAGGCGACCGACCATCGCGTGGAGCTTCCGCGCCTGCGGGCCGTCGTCCTCGTCGACGACGCTCGCGCCCATGCTGTACAGCGCGATTTTGTCGCTGAAGAAGAACTGCGCGAAGAGGAAGACGCCCATGAACCCGGCCATGACGGCGAGGCTCTGGAAGTAGGCGAACAACACCCCCGCGAAGACGATGTAGAGGGCGAACAGGAGGAACATCGTGAGCGCCATCCGCCCGCGAAGTCCCCAGTCCGGTTTCCAGTTCATACCACGTGATTAGTAATCCGGCTAATAAACGCTGTTGGAGTGCGAAGGTGTCGCACGGGAGCGCCCGAGCCGTGAAGAATCGGGACATATCGTTTTGCCGCGGGAGCGCGTAGTTCCGGGTGACATGTTCGCCGATAGGGAAGACGCGGGCCGCCGACTGGCGGACCTGCTCGACGAGCGAGAAGAGGCGGCCGACCTCGTGTTGGCCATCCCGCGGGGCGGGCTCCCGGTCGGCAGGGAGGTCGCAGACCGCCTCAGAGCGCCGCTCGACGTGGTGGTCGCGTCCAAGGTCGGCGCACCCGACAACCCCGAACTCGCCGTGGGTGCGGTCGCGGGCGACGGGAGCGCGTGGTGGAACGACGACCTGCTCTCGTACCTCGACGTGGGCGACGACTACCTCGACCGCGAGCGCGAGCGCGAGGCCGGAGCGGCCAGAGAGAAGGTGTCGCTGTACCGCGGCGGCGACCCGCTTCCCGACGTGGACGGAAAGCGCGTCGTCGTCGTCGACGACGGCGTCGCAACCGGCGCGACCGCCCGGGCGTGCCTGCGGCAGGTCGTCGCGGGCGGCGCGGAGCGCGTCGTCCTCGCGGTCCCGGTCGGGCCGCCGCACACCCTCTCGGACCTCGAAGCCGAGTGCGACGCCGTCGTCGCGGTCGAGTCGCCGGAGGCGTTCGGAGCCGTCGGCGTGTTCTACCGTGATTTCGCGCAGGTCTCCGACGAGGAGGCCGCGTCGTACCTGCGCGACGAGGCGGGCGAGTACTGAGCCGACGCACGGCTACTGAGGCACGCGTCGACGACAGTCGGGACTCACCGGCGCGGCCGTGACGCCGAACTTAAGCGGTCGAACGGACTAGAGCCGTCAATGAGCGAATCCCGCGACTTCTGCCCTCGGTGCGGCGACCCGGTTCCGGAGCGACCGGAACCGCTCCCCGGGATGCCGCGCGAGCGCGACGACGTGCTCTGCGACTCGTGTTACTTCGAGGACTTCGACCTCGTGGATGCACCCGACAAGGTGCAGGTCCGCGTCTGCGCGCAGTGCGGCGCGATTCACCGGGGCAACCGGTGGGTCGACGTCGGCGCGCGCGACTACACCGACATCGCCATCGAGGAGGTGTCGAACTCCCTCGGCGTCCACCTCAACGCCGAGGAGGTCCGCTGGGGCGTCGAACCCGAGCAGATCGACGAGAACAACATCCGGATGCACTGCCACTTCTCGGGCGTCGTCCGCGGCACGCCGCTGGAGGAGTCCGTCGTCGTCCCGGTGAGCATCGCCCGCGAGACCTGCCAGCGCTGCGGCCGCATCGCAGGCGGCTACTTCGCCAGCCTCGTGCAGGTCCGCGCCGACGACCGGACGCCGACGACGGACGAGGCCGAGACGGCCATCGAAATCGCCGAGTCCTACATCGCCGAACGCGAGGAGAAAGGCGACCGAGACGCGTTCATCTCGAGTATCAAGCGGACGCCAAACGGCCCGAACATCAAGATTTCGACCAACAAGATGGGAAGCGGCG
Organism: Haloferax gibbonsii ATCC 33959; assembly: GCF_000336775.1. Taxonomy (GTDB): domain Archaea; phylum Halobacteriota; class Halobacteria; order Halobacteriales; family Haloferacaceae; genus Haloferax; species Haloferax gibbonsii. Next base: position 763,209 of record NZ_AOLJ01000011.1, read on the forward strand.
TCGCGAAGCAGATTCGCGAGCGCTTCGGCGGCACCATCGAGGAGCACCCGACGCTCGTCACGGAAGACGGCGACGGCAACGAGGTCTACCGCGTCACGTTCGTCGCCCGCCTGCCGCGGTTCACCGCCGGCGACGTCATCGACCCCGAAGACGGCGACGGGCCGGTTCTCGTGCGGAGCAACCGCGGCCGGCTCAAGGGGACGCGTCTCACCTCGGGCGACCCCTACGAGTCGGAGTTCGAGGAGGGCGAGCGGCCCGAGGCCGAGGACCTCGGCTCCGTCGAGGACGCGGCGGAGACCACCGTCGTCACCGTCGAGGACGAACACGCCGTGCAGGTGCTCGACCCCGAGACGTACGAGGCGAAGACCATCCCCCGGCCGGACTACTTCGACGCCGACGCCGCGATGGTGCCGGTCCTCAAGAGCCAGTCGGGACTGCACATCCTCCCGAACGAGGTCGTCGAAGACGAGGACGAAGAGTAAGCAGACCGCAGCGAAGAGAGACGGAACGCGGCGACGACGGCGTTTGTGCTTTTACGAATCATGGGTCGACCGACAACTGAACAGGAAAAGCGGTCGCTCAGGAACGGGAGATAATCGAACGACGGAGCAGAATCAGTCGGCGCTGGCCGGCCGGTCCGTCGAGAGGGACGCGGCCGGAGCGTCGTCTTCGTGCACGGGCACACCGTGGCGCTGGAGGGCGAGGAGCAGGTCGTCCTCGGAGTAGCCGGAGCGGGCGGCCGCCTGCGAGAGTGTGAGTGTCCCACTACGATACAGTGTCATCGCCGTGGCGAGTGCGTTGGTGTGCATGGCCGATACTCCATCATTCAGTGGCATTGGTGTTAACTATTTCGTGAGAAAGCGTGTCAAAGACAAAGTTAGGAGAACTATAGCTTTACAAACTCTGCCCTATTTCCGCATCTCGTTCGCCAAACGGCCAAACACATTAACAATCATTGAGGAAATGTGTCGGAGGCGGCGACTCTCTTGGACACTATGGCGATTTTTGCCGCTCGAACGGGACGAGATGACATGACACCGCCGGGACGGCGCGGTCTCGGGGACGATGTTATCACTCGTGCGAACCGGTGCAGAAGCGTTAATTACCGGCCGTCCAACCCACAGCCATGGACCGACAGCAGGTTATCGCGCTGACGCTCGTCGCGCTCATGATTGGGTCGGCGCTGTTCTCTGGGGCCAGCCTCCTCCTGTAATCACTCGCCCCACACGTCCGAAAGCGGGTGATTGCTCCGGCCGCCGTCGTCCGAACCGCCGGACGAGCCGCCGCTCTTGCGACCGCCGGAACCGCCGGCCGACGCGCCACCGGAGCCGCCCGCGCGACTTCCCGAAGAACCCGAACCGCGAGTCGAACCGCCCCGCGAGCCAGAGCTACCACCCGACGCTCCGGACGACCGACTCGTCGAGCCGCCGAGGTTCGCGGTCCCACCAAGCGCGTTGTCCGCGTTTCCCCCGCGACCGCCCGCCGCGACGGGGTCGAACTCGGGGAGGTCGGGTTTCGTCATGCGGTCGACCTGCGCCGCGAACCAGTCGGGCATGTCGGTTCGCGTCTTGTCGAACAGTTGGAGCAGACTGCTGTCGGCGACGTAGGTGTCGCCGTAGTCGTCTGGCGCGCGCACGACCCGGCCGCACGCCTGAATCACGGTCCGGAGGGCTGCGCGGCGGTACCACGCCCACTGGCCGTCTTCGAGGCGACGGGCGACCCTGGAGTCGTTCGTGTTGAGGTAGGGCGCTTTGCAGAGCACCTGCCAGCGACAGAGGTCGCCTTTCAGGTCCAGCGCCTCCTCCATCTTCACGGAGAGGAACACCTCCGGTCGGTCGGTCGCCTTCCACGTCTCCAGTTCCACGTTTCGGTCGTCGCGGTCGTGGCCGCGGACGCGGTTGCCGAGGCCCATCTCGGCGAGGCGGCGGCGAAGCTCCGCCTGAATCGCGTAGGAGTGACAGTGAATCAGGCCCTTCTCGTCGGGGTGTTTCGCCATCAGGCGGACGGCGAGGCGAGCGATTTTCGGCAGCGTCTCGTCGCGGTGCTCGTAGGTCATCTTCCCCTGCGTCACGTCGTACAGCGGCCGGTTCTCGACGGGGAAGGTGTGTTCGACGTCCACGAGCGCGACCTTCGAGGGGTCGAGACCGACCGACCGGCAGAACGCCGCCTTGTTGAGGATGGTCGCCGACAGGAGCGCGAACTTGTTCCCGCGGTCCCAGACGGTGTGTTGGAGGTACTTCGCGGGGTCGAGCGGCTTGATGGCGATGGGCGAACCCTCGCCGTCGTGCTGGTCGACCACCCACGTCGTCGGGCTCTGGGGGTCGCGGTAGTCCTCGACGAACCACTTCAGTTCGCCGATGAGTTCCTGCAGGCGGTCGCGGCGGGCGGCCTCCTCGGGCGTCAGTTCGGACTGCGTGAGCAACTCGTCTTTCTCGCGCTTGCAGACGCCGACGAGCGTCTCCGCGAAGCGCGAGGCGCGCTCGACGGGGTCGCCCGCGGCCGCGACGTCCGGCACGCCGATGTCGTCCCACACCGGCACGGTCCGGGGCTTCAGGTCGATGGTCGCGTACATCTCGGCCCACTCGGCCAGCCCGTGGGCCTCGTCGACGACGACCACGTCGCGCTTTCTGAACACGTCGGAGCCGGCGGTCTGCATGAAGTACGCGAGCGTCATCGCCGCGATTTGGCGGTTCGAGGCGATGGCGCGGTCGGAGAAGTACGGACAGCGGTGCCGGACCGAGCAGTCGAAGCCGCGCTTGCGGGCGCAGGGAGCGCGGTCGACCGGGGTGTCTTCCTCGCCGCGGATGATGCAGTTGTAGTTGGACTTGCCGCGGATTATCTTGAGGTCCGAAAGCAGGTCGTCCTCGGCCACGTCGTCAAGTTGCGACACCTGCGGGGTCGTGTAGTAGGCGTCGGTCGCCTGCGCGGGCGACGTCTCGTCCACGGTCGCCGCCGACCCCGCGATGGCGCGGGCGAGCAGCGACTTGCCGCTCCCGGTCGGCGCGCGGACCAAGACCACGTCGTTGCCGTCGGCGAAGGCGTCGCGGATATCGCGCAGGGCCTGTTCCTGCGCGCCGCGGAAACTGGGGGCCGGAAACGAGTCGATGATGCGCGACGGGTCCACGGTCGATGGAGTCCTCGGACGGGCCTAAATCCACCGCTCCGGGGTGCGGTCGCGGCGGTGGCGGCTCGACGAAACGCGGGTCTAAAGCGCCGCCACGTCCTCAGCGGTCGGTTCGCGGTCGCCCGGCAGTCGCTCCATGCAGTCGAAACAGAGGAAGTGCTCGGAGCCGTCGACGAGTTCCAGCGTCATTCCACCGGACGAGGAGGTGGGGAAGTTCCAGAGGTCGCCGATGCCGCCGGCGATGCGGACGCCCTTCCCGCAGGCGTCGCACGGTTCGGAGGTCATGGGAGAACCGAGGGCCCGAGGCGGCAAAAGCGACGCGCCGCGACGCCGGGCGCGTAATCGGCCGACACGACCGACCCGCCGGGAGCTTCTTGTCGGCTGGCGTATAACTTTCGTGGCATGCGCGTCGACTGCGAAGGCTGTGCGGGCTGCTGTATCGACTGGCGACCGGTCGCGCCGGTCCCGCTCGACCACGAGCGCCGCGGGCCGCGCGCGCCGCTCGACGACACCTACAACCTCGTTCCGCTGACTCGCGACGAGATCCGGGACTTCGTCGAGGCCGGACTGGGCGACGTCCTCACCCCGCGGCTGTGGGAGGCGTCGCCGGGCGAGGGCGTCGAAATCGACGGCGTCGAAGTCGCCGCAATCGCCGGGAAGCCGGCGTTCTTCGTCGGCATGCGCAAGCCGCCGAAGCCCGTCGCGCCGTTCGGACTGGAGCGGACGTGGCTCCGCGCCTGCGCGTTTCTCGACCCCGAGAGCCTCCAGTGCCGCATCCACGACACCGAGTTCTATCCCGACGAGTGCGCCGAGTATCCGGGCCACAACCTCGTCCTCGGACAGGAGACCGAGTGCGAGCGCGTCGAGCGACACCACGGCGGCGAGCGTCTGCTCGACGACGCGCCCCCGGACGACCTCCACGGCCTGCTCCTCGGCCCACACGCCCTCGGCGCGAAGGTGTTCGTCCACCCGGAGCCCGAGCGGTTGGCGGGGACCATCGAGCACCTCAAAACCCGCGACCTGACCCCGGAGGACCGCGCGGAGTTCGTCGGCGTCGCGGTCGGGTCGCACCCCGGGTCGACCGAGGTCGACGACGACCGCGCCTCGCGAGCGCGTGCGAAGACGCTCGAAAGCGAGTCGTGGGCGGGCGAAGCCGTCGCGGCGTGGGACGCGGTCGCCGGTCGTCTCGGGAGCGCGGCCGACGAGGCACCCGACCCCGACGAGGTCGAAGTCGCTCGCGGCGCGCCGGAAACCCCCGGCTGGGACGCGGTTCGCCGCGACGACTGAACCGCGGGTGGCGAGCGACGGGGGCGGACGGACCGCGGTCGGGTCGACGGGCGATACGTTAACATCATGCGCGGCGTTATCGAACAGCATGAAAGTGCTCGTGACCGGTGCGACCGGGTTCGTCGGCCGGCACCTCGTTCCCCTCCTCCTCGACGCCGGCCACGACGTGGTCGTCTTCGTCCGCGACGCGGCGCGCTACGACGGTCCGCCGGGCGTGGACGTGGTCGAAGGCGACATCTTCGAACCGGCGACGGTCGCCCCCGCGATGGCGGGCGTCGACGCGGCGTACTACCTCATCCACTCGATGCACTCCGGCGGCGACTTCGAGGCGCGCGACCGCCTCGCCGCCCGCAACTTCGTCGACGCCGCCGAGTCCGCCGGAGTCGGACGAATCGTCTACCTCGGCGGTCTCGGCGAGGACCGCGACCAGCTCTCGCCGCACCTTCGGTCGCGCCGTGAGGTCGAACACATCCTCGCGTCGGGGTCGCCCGAACTGACGACCCTCCGGGCGGCCATCATCGTCGGCGCGGGGAGCGCGAGCTTCGAGATGGTGCGCCAACTCGCCAAGCGCCTCCCGGTCATGGTGACGCCGCAGTGGGTCGAAACGCGGTGTCAACCCATCGCCATCACCGACGTTGTCGCCTACCTCGCGGGCGTCCTCGACCACCCCGAGACGGCGGGCGAGACCTACGAAATCGGCGGCCCGGACGTGCTCACCTACCGGGAGATGCTCCAGCGCGTCGGCGCGCAGTTGGGCCACGCGCCCCGAATCGTCGCCGTGCCCGTGTTGACGCCGCGGCTCTCGTCGTACTGGATCGGCCTCGTGACCGACGTGGACACGGGCGTCGCCCGACCGCTCATCGAGGGGCTGAAAAACCCCGTCGTCGTCGGCGACGACCGCATCCGCGACATCGTCGAGGTGGACGAGACGCCGTTCGACGCCGCGGTCGAGCGGGCGCTCCGCGAGGAGCGCGAGATTCGGGAGCGAGCCGTCGAACCGACGTCGACAAGCCCGACGTGAGCGGGACTCGAACCGCCCGCCCGCGCGCCCCGAGCGCGGCGGCGATTGATATACCGCGGGGCCGTAGGGCCGGGATATGAACGACGCCCCGGAGTACGGCGAGACGTGGGTGTACGAGAGCATCGTCGGCGCGCTCCCGGGCGTGAGAATCGGCGAGGCGGGCGCTATCGCCCTCCAAATCGCCGTCTTCGAGGTCGCCGTGCTCGTCTTCGCGTGGGTGTACGACCTGTGGGCCGCGGCGGTCGCGGGCACCGCGGCCATCGTCGTCGCGGCCGCGGGGAGCGTCGTGATGCTCCGCATGGGCGAGTGGACCCGCGCCGCGAGGGTGCCCGCGCCCTATCGACGCCTGCTTTTCGGGTCGAGCATCGAGGTCGTCCTCGGCGTGCTCGCGTTCGTCGCGCTCGTGACGCACCTGTTCGTCTTCGACCCGCAACAGCCGGGGACGCCGCTCATGACGACGCTGTTCGGCCCCGAACCGCCGGTCGTGGTCGTCTACCTGACGCTGCTCGTCCTCTGGGACCTCTGTTACCGAATCGGCACGTCGTGGTGGGCGGCCGTCGTGGGTCTCTGGGGTGCGGTCCGCTACCGGTTCGACGGCCCGACCGCCGGGACGGTCAGGCGGGTGAACCTCCTGAACGTCGGCTTCGCGGTCGCGCAGATGCTGTTGCTCCCGTTCATCGCCGACCAGCCGGTGCTCCTCTTCGCGGTCGGCGGGCACGTCGTCGCCGTGACCGTCGTGTCGGTGACGGCCGCGGCGCTGACGAGGACGTGAGGTACGCAGGAACAGGAGAGGTGACGGGTCAGTCGTCGGACTTCATCCGCTTGAACTGTTCGAGCAGCGCATCGGTCGAGTCGCCGGAGTCGTACTCGACGCTCCCGCGGTAGGTCTTCCGGTCGTCGTCGGTCCCGGGTTCGACCTGGCTCGTCATCCGCTCGCGGCGTTCGTGTTCGGCTTCGTCGTATGCCCCCATTGACATGGTTCGACTTACCATGTGAGTGTGTGCCACATATAGCTATCGGAGAGATTCACAATCGTGATACTCGGCGGAACCGGGGACAGAAGGGGGAGGGCACCGGTGAAAACGGGCCCCGCGGCAGGAAAGGGTAAAAACAATCGCCGAACTACACCGTGTGTGGCACGCCCGCTTCGCTTTCGTTACGCCCCCGGACGCTGGGACGACTCGCGCATCACCCGCGACATCTTCCAGCCGCTCGACGCCAACCTCGGCGCAGAGATGGGTGCACCGTGGTACGCACCGCCCGAGGGGTACGAGGCCCGTCGGTTCGACATGGACAACGGCGACACCGCCCTCTTCGCGTGGACCGACGACCACGCCTACTGGATAGGCAACACCGAGACGCCGAGTTCGCTGTGGCGGACCGACAAAGAGGGCTTCGACGAGGCTCCCTTCGAGGTCTCTCGGTGGGCCCAGCGCGAACTCATCGCCGAGCTGTTCGACCAGTCGCCGTGGCTGAAGCCCTATCCGCACCTCTCGTGGTTCTTCCTCCCGGTGTTCCTCTCGAAGGACGGCCGCGAGACGACCCGCGAGTTCTTCTACGACCACGCGGCGGGCTTCCCGGACGCGACCCGCGAGGAGGCCCTGGAGTTCTACGAGTCGTTCTTCGCCACGGGCGTCCTCGACGAGTACCGCGAGGTCATGGCCGGAAAGCTCGGCACCTCGGAGTACTTCGACCCGATACGGATGGCCGCGGCGATGGGCGAGTTCGACGTGGCGTACCTCCTCGACGACGCGGGGTACGACATCACGCCCGAAATCGCCGTGACGACCGGTCACTCCATCGACTTCCGCGCGGAGAACACCCCCGCGGGCGGCGCGCTCATCGAGGTGACGCGGCCGCTCCCGCCGAACCGGCGCTCCGTGAGCAACCCAATCGCCGCGATTCGCGACACGGCACAGACCAAGACCAACGGCGAGGGCCAACTCGCCGAACACGGCGGCGGCGTGACGCTGTTCGTCGACTGCTCGTCGTTCCCCGACGACGACTGGTCCGCCATCATGGGCGAGAAGCCCGACGTGCGGCACCGACCCGCGGTGGTCTTCCGGCTCCGCCCGTCGGGACAGGTCGAAGGCTACTCGAAGGGGTCGGTCCCGGTGGACCTGCCGTGGCTCGCTGACTGACGTTCGTTCTGACCGGTCGTGGACCGAGCCCATCGCGGGCGCGCGGTCGAGTACGCCGAATCCGAATCCGACCCCGAGCCGACGGCTCGCGGGTCGCAGTCAGAAAGGAAAAAATCGAGACGGGACGAGAGCCGGCCTCAGAACGAGACCATCTCGGGCCCGTTCTCACCGAGCGGGGACGGGTCGCGGTCGCTGTAGTATCGACGACCGATTGCCTCGTGGCCGACGCCGGTGAAGAGGGCGTCCCGCACGTCCTGCGGGCACGTGTACGTCTCGTCGCCGAGACGGGCCAGGATCTGTGCGACGGTCTCCTGACCGTTCTGGAGCTCGATTACTTCGTCGCCGTGGCGTTGGGCGAAGTCGGTCGAGCTAATCGGGTATTCGTGGCGATCGATGGCGTCGCCGAGTCCGTTCAGGCGCATTACACCCACAGCTGTGTCGTCATCATTCTTAATGATTTTCCATGTATTTGATTAGTGCCCTTGCAGTCCTTAATCGTCCTTAATGATACACTGGGCGCAACGTTTGTCTCTCCCTCGCCCCGACCACGTGGCATGGACGACAGCCCGCCGGTCGCGGACCTCCATCTCCACACGACCGCCTCGGACGGCCGGCTCACTATCGACGCGCTCCCCGACGCGGCCCGCGCGGGCGGGGTCGAGGTGGTGGCCGTGACGGACCACGACCGCTACCACCCGGACCTCGACGCCCCGGTTACCGAACGCGACGGCGTGACTATCGTTCGGGGCATCGAGCTGCGCGTCGACGCGGGTGACCGTCGGGTCGACCTCCTCGGCTACGGGCTCAGGGAGCGACCCGCCCTCGTCGAGACGGTCGAGCGCCTCCAGCGGAACCGCGTGGAGCGCGCCCGCGAAATCGTCGCGGCGGTCGAAGCCGAGACCGGAGTCCGCCTCGACATCGACATCCACGATGGAGTCGGTCGGCCGCACGTCGCCCGCGCTATCGACGCCAGCGACGCGCCCTACGACTACCAAGGTGCGTTCGACGAACTCATCGGCGCGGACGGTCCCTGTTACGTCCCGCGCGAACTCCCGACGTTCGACGACGGCGTGGCGGCCCTCCGAGACGCCTGCGACGTGGTCGGCCTCGCGCACCCGTTCCGCTACCGCGACCCGGCGGGCGCGCTCGAACTCTGTGCCGACCTCGACGCCGTCGAACGCTACTACTCCTACGGCTTCGCGGTCGACCGCGCCCTCGTTGACGAGGCCATCGAACGCTACGACCTGCTCGCCACGGGCGGGAGCGACGCCCACGACGAAACCCTCGGCCGCGCCGGGCCCCCGGAGGCGGACTTCGCCCGATTCGCCGCCGCGGTAGACGGCCTCTAACCGTGTTAGTCCGTGAATAACGCCGAACGTGCCGTGGGGCGTAGAGTTAAATCCTATCGGAACTGAAGGGGGGATATGCAGTGTCACTACTGCGACCGTGAGGCCGCATACGCCGCGGAGAAGGACCACATTAAGGTCGGTCTCTGCGAGCGACACTTCCGCAAGCGGGTCGAGGAACTCGCCGAATCCGAGGAACTCGCCGCCCTAAAGGAAAAACTCGACATTAATCGAACAAAGTAGCGGCCGGTCAGCAGGTGTCCCTCCACTAACGCCTTCCTACCCCGCGACGCCGGGCGTTGCCCGCGCCGGAGAGACCGTCACGCGAGGACCTGTCCGCCGAACACGTACAGCGCCGCGAGCGCGCTCTCGAACGCGACGGTTCCGGTTGCCGAGAGGACGACGAACCGCTTCGTCGACATACCCGAGAGACCGGCCGGAACGGTGAGCATCCCGCGCGTGAACAGCATCGCGTTGCTCAGCGGGACGACGACCGACCCCCAGCGGTCGAACCAGCCGTCGAACCGGTCGAGCGAGTCCTCGCCGACGCGGAACCACGACCGCGAGAGGAGGTACTCGCGGCCGCCCCGCTTGGCGACCGAGAACAGCGCGACCTGACCGACCGTCGCGCCGAGAACGGCGACAGCGAGAATCGGAAGTAGCAGTCGTTCCCCGACCAGCACCAGCGCCCCGGGCACGAGGAGTTCGCTCGGCGCGACGTAGAGGAGCATCGCACCCTCCAGCACGAACACGAAAAAGAGGGCGACGAGAGCGAGGTCGGAAGCGAGGAGCTCCCGAAGGACGTCCGGGAGTTGGGCGGTGAAGGCGCTCATGTCGTGTGCGCGGTTCGAGCGATACCGTGTTCATTATGGGTTGGATAACCCGGCGCGAAGCGACGGGAGCGACGGCATTTTGCCGCCGCCAGCCGAACTCGGCGTATGGAGTTCACCGACCGTCCCCGCAGGCTTCGAACCGACGGGATTCGCCCGCTCGTCTCGGAGACGACCCTCGACGCGACGGACCTCGTCGCGCCAGTCTTCGTGGACGCGACGACCGACGAGCGCGTCCCCATCGAGTCCATGCCGGGACACGAGCGCGTACCGGTCGACGAGGCCGCCGACCGCGTCGCCGAGGTCCGCGAGGCGGGCGTCGAGGCCGTCATCGTCTTCGGCATCCCCGAGTCGAAAGACGCCGACGGGTCGCGCGCGTACGCGAGAGACGGAGTCGTACAGGAGGCAGTCCGAGCCATCACCGCCGAGACCGACGCCTACGTCATCACCGACGTGTGTCTCTGCGAGTACACCGACCACGGCCACTGCGGAGTGCTGGAGGACCACGCCGAGGACGACCCGACGCTGACGGTCGAAAACGGGCCGACACTCGACCTGCTCGCGGAGACGGCCGTCTCCCACGCCGAAGCGGGCGCTGACATGGTCGCCCCCTCGGCCTCGATGGACGGGATGGTCGGCGCGATTCGCGCCGCCCTCGACGACGCCGGCCGCGACGAGGTGCCCATCATGTCCTACGCCGCCAAGTACGAGAGCGCCTTCTACGGACCCTTCCGCGACGCGGCCGACGGCGCGCCGGCCTTCGGCGACCGCCGGCACTACCAGATGGACCCCGCGAACGCCCGCGAGGCGCTGCGCGAGGTCGCGCTCGACGTGGAACAGGGCGCTGACGTGCTGATGGTCAAACCGGGCCTGCCGTATCTCGACATCGTCCGCGCCATCCGCGAGGGCTACGACCACCCGGTCGCCGCCTACAACGTCTCCGGCGAGTACGCGATGCTCCACGCCGCCGCCGAGAAGGGCTGGTTGGACCTCGACGGGGTCGCTCACGAGTCGCTCCTGTCGATGAAGCGGGCGGGCGCGGACCTCATCATCACGTACTTCGCAGAGCGCGTGGCGCGGCAGCTCGACTGAGGCGTCGGCGACCGAGTCGAGCGCCCCGAACCCGCCAATTCGAACTCCGAACTACGTGACACGATACCGCGGTGCGCACGGCCAAAACACACTTGTCAGGCAACATTTTCCTGAACGTTCGTCCACAGAAGTTCCGAGAATCTCAAAATCCTTGGACGATATACAACCTTATATGCGTAATATTCTAGCCTATTTTGTGCAGTTGTGGTATTACACCCCACTAAATTTGACAAAATCAACCCCACACTTTATGTACTAACTCACCATGAAGCCGAACCGTGATGAAGCACCAGAATCCACACGGATACGGAGCAAAAGTAGCTGAACGGTCACTCGTGGCCGCATGGGGTGGGCAGTCGTGATTCCACTGCAGGTCGACCCGAGCGTTATCGCACAGGGGGTCAACTACGTCTGGATCCTCGTCGTCTCGTTCCTCATCTTCTTCATGCAGCCGGGCTTCGCGCTCTTAGAGGCAGGGCAGGTACGCGCGAAGAACGTGGGCAACGTACTGATGAAGAACATGACCGACTGGGCGCTCGGCGTGCTCGTCTACTTCCTCGTCGGCGCGGGGGTCGCGACAATCGTCGGCGGCCTCACGTCGCCCGGCGGCTTCGACGTCGCCGCCGCGTTCTCGTACATCGGCGACTCCGGCGCGTGGATTGACTGGCTCTTCGGGGCCGTCTTCGCCATGACCGCCGCCACCATCGTCTCCGGCGCGGTCGCAGAACGCATGGACTTCCGCGCGTACATCGTCTTCGCGGCCACCATCACCGGGTTCATCTACCCCGTCGTGCAGGGCATGACGTGGTCCGGTGGCCTCCTCTCGGGGAGCGGTTACATCGGTGCCGCCCTCGGCGTCGGCTACCTCGACTTCGCCGGTGCGACCGTCGTCCACATGTGCGGCGGCATCGCCGGCCTCGTCGGCGCGAAGATGGTCGGCCCGCGTAAGGGCCGCTTCGACGCCAACGGCGACAGCCAGCCCATCCCGGGCCACTCGATGCTGCTCGCCGTCCTCGGCACGCTCATCCTCGCGTTCGGCTGGTACGGCTTCAACGTCGGCACGCAGGCGACGGTCCTCGCGACCACCGAAAGCGGCGGTCTGGAGTTCATGGGTGCCGCGCTCGGTCGCGTCGCCCTCGTGACGACCCTCGGCATGGGCGCCGGCGCGGTCGCCGCGATGATCGTCTCGACGAGCTACCAGGGCAAGCCCGACCCCCTCTGGATGGCCAACGGCCTGCTCGCCGGTCTCGTCGCAGTCACCGGCGCCGTCCCCCACGTCACGTGGTGGGGCGGCCTCATCCTCGGCGCGCTCGGCGGCGCAATCGTCCTGCCGGCGTACCGCTGGACCGTCGACTCGCTCAAAATCGACGACGTGTGTGGCGTCTTCGCCGTCCACGGCGTCGCGGGCGCGGTCGGCACGGCACTCATTCCCGTCTTCGCGGTGAGCGGCTTCTCCGGCACGCAGCTCGTGATGCAGGTCATCGGCGTGGTCGTCATCGCCGCGTGGACCATCCTCGCCTCGGCGGTCGTCTTCGCCATCGCGGACGCCGCCTTCGGCCTCCGCGTCTCGGAAGAAGAGGAAGTCGAAGGCCTCGACGTCGGCGAACACGGCGTCTCGGTCTACCCCGAATTCGTCGGCGACGCCGGTCCCGACGGCGCGCTCGGCTCGCCCACGGCGACCGACGGCGGCAGCAACGTGCGCACCGACGGCGGCGTCGAGGAAGACGAAGCTGTCGAAGCCAACGGAGGTGACAGCCAATGAGCGACGAAGAACAGGGAATCAAGATGGTGATGGCCATCATCCGCCCCGACAAGCTCTCCGACGTGAAGACCGCGCTCGCCGAGGCGGGCGCGCCGTCGCTGACCGTCACCAACGTCTCCGGCCGCGGCTCTCAGCCCGCGAAGAAGGGCCAGTGGCGCGGCGAGGAGTACACCGTCGACCTCCACCAGAAGGTCAAAGTCGAGTGCGTCGTCGCCGATATTCCCGTCGACGACGTGGTCGAGGCCATCGCTGAGTCCGCCCACACGGGCGAGAAAGGCGACGGAAAGGTGTTCGTCCTCCCCGTCGAGAGCGCCGTCCAAGTCCGCACCGGCAAGGAGGGCAACCCGGCAGTCTGAGCGCGCACCTGCGACCGAAACCGGCTCGACGTCTCTGTTTGCCACTCCCGCCGCGGCCCGCGTGAGTGCGCACCCGACTGGGGTTCGATGAACGCCCCCGAACTATTCCTATTACTAATTCTACACTACGTTCGTCGGATTACGTGGCAACATTTGTTTACTGAGTGCTAGCCTTACGTCCTTATACAACACATACTTCATCCTATATCGGACATACGTCTCTCAGAACGCCTTTTTGTGGTCATTTGTCAACGCGAACCGTTATATGAACGTCTGTAGATAGCATCTCTCATGGTTCGCGAGACATTCGGTCGCGAATCGAGCACCAATATGAACGACTGTCCAACTTCACAGCTCGAACTGTTCGCCGGAGGAATCGTATGTTGACACCCCTGCAGGCCGACCTCGCTTCGGTCGTCGAGGGCGTGAACCTCGTGTGGGTCCTCACGGTCACGTTCCTCATCTTCTTCATGCACGCCGGCTTCGCCATGCTCGAAGCCGGGCAGGTCCGCGCGAAGAACGTCGCCAACCAACTGACCAAGAACCTGCTGACGTGGAGTATCGGCGTCATCGTGTTCTTCCTGCTCGGTGCGGCCGTGTCGTCCATCGTCGCCGCCTTCACCGGCGGCCCCGAGATATCGTCGATTTCCGGGGCGTTCATGAGCCTCTACGCGCCCGACGCCTCGGCGACGACGGCGTGGGTCGACTGGCTGTTCGGAGCCGTCTTCGCCATGACCGCCGCCACCATCGTCTCCGGTGCCGTGGCGGGCCGCGCCCGGCTCCGGGCGTACCTCACGTACACCATCCTCATCGCGGGCGTCATCTACCCCGTCGTCGTCGGCTTCACCTGGGGCGGCGGCTTCCTCGACGCCCTCGGCTTCCACGACTTCGCGGGCGGCATGATCGTCCACGGCATGGGCGGCATCGCCGGCCTCACCGCGGCGTGGATTATCGGCCCGCGCATGAACCGCTTCAAGCCCGACGGCACGGCGAACGTCATCCCCGGTCACTCCATCACGTTCGCCGTCCTCGGCACGCTCATCCTCGCGTTCGGCTGGTACGGCTTCAACGTCGGCACCGCCGCCGCGCCCCTCGCGTACGCCGACGGCGCGGTCACGCTCGGCTCGTTCGCCTTCGTTGGCCGCGTCGCCCTCGTGACGACCCTCGGCATGGCCGCCGGCGCAATCGGCGCTGGCGGCGTCGCCATGTACAAGACCGGTAAGGTCGACACGCTCTACGTCGCAAACGGCCTCCTCGCCGGACTCGTCGGCGTCACCGCCATCGCGGACGACATCGTCTGGCCGGGCGCGCTTGTCGTCGGCCTCCTCGCCGGCGCACAGCTCCCGGTCGTCTTCGAGTTCGTCGAAAAGCGCCTCCGCATCGACGACGTGTGCGCGGTCTTCCCCGTTCACGGTTCCGCGGGCATCCTCGGTGCGCTCCTCTACCCCGTATTCGCCGTCCCGCTGTGGCACGACGGCGCGTCCTTCGTCTCGCTCGCCGTCCCGCAGGTCGTCGGCGTCGGCGTCATCGCCGTCTGGACGTTCGCTGCGACCGCGCTCGTCTTCGGCGGCTTCCGCGCCGTCGGACAGGTCCGCGTCTCCTCGGACCACGAGCGCGAGGGACTCGACACGGCCGAACACGGCGTCGACACCTACCCCGAGTTCGGGTCGCCCGACGCCGACACCGGCATCCGCACCGACGGCTCCGGCGTCCCGAGCGGGGATGGATTCATGACGACGGGCCGGGAGGACTGAGTCATGAGTGATTCCGACCTTCCGAACGACGGCGACATCAAGCTCGTCATGGCCGTCATCCGCCCCGACAAGCTCTCCGACGTGAAGACCGCGCTCGCCGAAATCGGCGCGCCGTCGCTGACCGTCACCAACGTCTCCGGCCGCGGCTCTCAGCCCGCGAAAAAGAGCCAGTGGCGCGGCGAGGAGTACACCGTCGACCTCCACCAGAAGGTCAAAGTCGAGTGCGTCGTCGCCGACATCCCGGCCGACGACGTGGTCGACGCCATCGCCGACGCCGCCCACACGGGCGAGAAAGGCGACGGAAAGGTGTTCACCTTCCCCGTCGAGAGCGCCGTCCAAGTCCGCACCGGCAAGACCGGACGCGACGCGGTCTGAGCCGCTCGTTCTCTGTCGGCGGTTCTCGTACCGTCCCCTCGCCCGTCGCTCCGACCGGCGACGGGGTTATATCGGTTCGGTCGAACGTACCGGTGGCCCCTCGCGGGGCGAGAGCCGAACCCACGCGAAACCGTTTTTCCGCTCCGCACCGAGCGTCGTGACGATGAGCGGTGGCTCCACGTGGTGACTGTCGCGGACCTCGGCGGACTCGCCGTCGCGCTGTTCGGAATGGCAGTCGCCGGACTGCTCTCCGACCGGTACCTCTCCGAACCCGACGACCTCCGCGCCGACCTCCTCGTCAGCGACGCGAACAAGTGGGCCGTCTTCGCCCTCCTGTGCGGCTACGTCCTCGTCGTCGAGGGGCGACCGCTGTCCTCGATGACCGGCCGCTCGCTGGACCCCCTCGCGTTCGTCGCGGTGGTCGGCGGCGGCGTCTTCCTCCTGTTCGCCGCGAACGCGGTGACGACGCCCGTCTTCGACCGACTCGGCGTGGGCGGCCTCGACGAGGGGATGACCGGACTGGCCTCGCTGTCGGTCAGACACCGACTCTTCGTGGCCGGGACCGCCGGCGTCACGGAGCAGGTGCTGTTCCACGGCTACGCCGTCGAGCGACTCCTCGAACTCACCGGGAGCCCGCTTCTCGCGGGCGGCGTCTCGTTCGCCGCGTTCACCGCGAGCCACGCCGTCGGCTGGGAGCGCGGCGCGGTCGCCAGAATCGCCGTCCCCGCGCTCCTGACGACGATTATGTACCTCCTCGTGCGCGACGTGGTCGCGCTCGCCTGCATCCACGCGCTCAACGACGCGGTCGGACTCCTCTTGGCCGGGTCGGTCGAGGACGCCGGCGACGCCGACGGCGCTGACGCCGCCGCCGACGGGACGGCGCGGTAGGTCTCGGTAGGTCGCCGCAGTCCCGACGCCGGACAGTTCATGCCGGCCGTGTCGTCTACTGGTTCGTCGGTGGCAGGTGCGGCCGACCCAGTAAGGTCTTTCCCGCGAGCGGTCGAACCGGCGCGCATGAACCACGACGAGTCAAGGGCGCTGTACGACCGCGCGCTGTCCGTGCTCGCGGGCGGCGTGAACTCCTCGGTCCGGGCGACGCAACCGTACCCGTTCTTCGTCGAGCGCGGCGACGGCGCGCACGTCATCGACGCCGACGGGAACCGCTACGTCGACTACGTGCTTGGCTACGGGCCGCTCCTCTACGGCCACGACGCCCCCGAACCCGTCCAGTCGGCGGTCCAGAAGCACGCCGCGGCCGGGCCGATGTACGGCGCGCCGACCGAAATCGAGGTCGAACACGCCGAGTTCGTCGCGCGACACGTCCCCTCCGTCGAGATGCTGCGGTTCGTCAACTCCGGCACGGAGGCGACCGTCTCGGCGGTCCGCCTCGCCCGCGGCGTCACCGGCCGCGACAAAATCGTCGTCATGCAGGGCGGCTACCACGGCGCACAGGAGTCCACGCTCGTCGAGGGCGGCCCCGGGAACGCGAAACCCTCGACCCCCGGCATCCCCTCCTCGTTCGCCGAGCACACCATCCCCGTCCCGTTCAACGACGAGGAGACGGTCCGCGAGGTGTTCGAGGAACACGGCGAGGACATCGCGGCGGTGCTGACAGAACCGATTCTGGCGAACACGGGCATCGTCCACCCCGTCGACGGCTACCTCGAAGCCCTCCGCGACGTGACCGAAGAACACGGCGCGCTCCTCATCTTCGACGAGGTCATCACCGGCTTCCGCGTCGGCGGCCTCCAGTGCGCGCAGGGCAAGTTCGGCGTCACGCCCGACCTCACGACGTTCGGAAAGATTATCGGCGGCGGCTTCCCCGTCGGCGCGGTCGGCGGGAAGGCCGAACTCGTCGAGCAGTTCACCCCCGGCGGCGACGTGTTCCAGTCGGGAACCTTCTCGGGCCATCCGGTCACGATGGCCGCGGGCCACGAGTACCTGAAGTACGCCGCGGAAAACGACGTGTACGGACACGTCGACCGCCTCGGCGAGAAGCTTCGGTCGGGCATCACGGACATCCTCGAAGACCAGGCCCCCGAGTACACCGTCGTCGGCACGGACTCGATGTTCAAGACGGTGTTCACGCGCCACGGGACGGCCGAGCGCGCCGACGCCTGCGCCGACGGCTGCGCGCAGGTCGAGTCGTGTCCCAACTACGACGTCTGCCCGAAGACCGGCGCGGACGTGTCGAAGGCGGAGACCGACCGCTGGGAGCGCGTCTTCTGGCAGGAGATGAAAGACCAGGGCGTGTTCCTCACGGCGAACCAGTTCGAATCGCAGTTCGTCTCCTACGCCCACACCGACGAGGACATCGAGGAGACGCTGGAAGCGTACAAGCGAGCGCTGTAGGCGCGTCCCGACCTGCGACCTCGACGAATTTTTTACGACGCTATCGCCCGAGAGAGCCCGAGGTACGCCGGGAGTCCGAAGACGGCGGCCAGTCCGACGGTGAGGAAAAGCGGGACGACCCCCGTCGGGTCCGGCGCGAAGATGAATCCGAGCGGGAGCGCGACGACGAACGCGACGCCGAAGGTGAGCGCGAGACGGAGGGGCCTGTTCACGTCGGAGGCGTCGCCGCGAAGGCGGATAACTGTTCGGCACTTCGACACGAACGCGAGTCGGCCGTGCGAACGAGGGTCGCTCGCCGCGACTGCGACCCGGCGCGAGCGCGACTCACTCGGCCCGCAGTCGCGCCTCGGCCGCCCGCCACAGCGGCGGGTAGGTCAGGGCGACGCCGACGCCGAGACAGACCGCCCACGAGACGAGGATGCCGACCGGGTTCCCCTGGAGTTCGAGGAGGACCAACAGCGGAATCCAGAGCGCGGTCACGACGAGGCCGATACCCCAGACGCGGGCGACGAGGCGGAGGCGAAGCGGGCGCGCGAGGAGGAGCGCGAGTGCGACGAGCGCGGCCGCGGCGAGGCCGGCGAACCGCGGAGCTTCGACGCCGAGCGCCGAGAGGAGCAGGTCGAGGGGCGCGACGACCGAGGTCAGGCCGAACAGGAGGAGCGCGACGACGACGAAGTCGCCGACCTGCCGGACGGCCGAATCGAGGGCGGGCATCGTCCGGGTCGTCGCGCGGGGACTGTATCGGTCTTCCGTTCGGATTCGACCCGGCGCGCGGGAGCGAACTGGTGGGCTTTTCAACGCGGGGACCGGACTGACGCGTATGACTACAACACTTCGCTTGGCGACGCGAGGGTCGGCGCTCGCTCGCGCGCAGGCCGCGGGCGTGCAGGGGGCGCTCGCGGGCCGCCGACTCGACGTCGAACTCGTCGAAGTCGAGACCACGGGCGACCGGATTCAGGACGAACTCATCCACCGACTGGGCAAGACCGGCGCGTTCGTCCGCGCGCTCGACGAGCGCGTCCTCGACGGCGAGGTCGACGCCGCGGTCCACTCGATGAAGGACATGCCGACCGAGAAGCCCGCCGACCTCGTCGTCGCGGGCGTTCCCGAGCGCGCGCCCGCCGGCGACGTGCTCGTCACGGCCGAGGGCCACGACATCGACGACCTCCCGGAGGGAGCCGTCGTCGGCACGTCGTCGCTCCGCCGGCAGGCCCAACTGCTGAACTACCGCGACGACCTCGAAGTCGAACCGCTCCGGGGCAACGTCGACACCCGCATCGAGAAACTGCTGGCGACGCACCTCCAGCGCGAACACGAGGCCCGCGTCGAAAACGACGAAGAGCGACAGGCCAAGAAGGGCAAGACCGACCACGAGGAGGCGTTCGACGAGACCGCAGACGAGTGGTTCGAGGGGCTCACCGAGCTCGAACGGCAGGCGCTCGGTCGGAAGGTCGAAACCGAGTACGACGCCATCGTCCTCGCGGAAGCGGGACTCAAGCGCAGCGGGCTCTCGGAGAAGGTGAACTACGAGCGCCTGCCGCGGACGACGTTCGTCCCCGCGCCCGGACAGGGAGCCATCGCCGTGACCGCCGCGGACTCGGAGGTCATCGACCTCATCCACGACAAGCTCGACCACCCGCGGACCCGCGTCGAGACGACCGTCGAGCGGACCATCCTCGCCGAACTCGGCGGCGGCTGTATCGCCCCGGTCGGGGTCCACGCCCTCCTGCAGGGCGAGCACGTCCACGTCGACGTGCAGGTGCTCGCGACCGACGGCTCGGAGTCCATCAAGACCTCCCGGGACCTCCCCGTCGGCAACCACGCTAACGCCGCCCGCGAGTTCGCGGCGGCCCTGCGCGACCGCGGTGCCGGCCAGTTAGTCGACGCCGCCCGCGAGGAGGCCGAGGAGTGAGATGACGGCCGACGACGCGGAACCCGGGACGGCGGAGGAACGGTCGGCCGGAGCGCAGTCGAACGGCGACGCGACCGACGGCGACGGCGACGGCGTCGGCACGGTCCACCTCGTCGGCAGCGGCCCGGGCGACCCGGAACTGCTGACGATGAAGGCCGCCCGCCTCATCGACGAGGCGGACGTGGTCCTCCACGACAAGCTCCCCGGACCGGAGATTCTCGGGATGATTCCGGCCGAGAAGCGCGAGGACGTGGGCAAGCGCGCCGGCGGCGAGTGGACTCCACAGGAGTACACGAACAACCGACTCGTCGAACTCGCCCGCGAGGGAAAGGAGGTGGTGCGCCTGAAGGGCGGCGACCCGTTCGTCTTCGGCCGCGGCGGCGAGGAGATGGAACACCTCGCCGACAACGGGATTCCCTTCGAAGTCGTGCCGGGCATCACCTCGGCGGTCGCCGGGGCCGGCGCGGCGGGCATCCCCGTCACGCACCGCGACCACGTCTCGTCGGTGTCGTTCGTCACCGGCCACGAGGACCCGACGAAAGACGAGTCCGCGGTCGACTGGGACGCGCTCGCCGCGACCGGCGGGACGCTCGTCGTGCTCATGGGCGTCGGCAAACTCCCGCTGTACACCGCCGAACTCCGCGAGGCGGGGATGGACGGCGACACGCCCGTCGCCCTCATCGAGCGGGCCACGTGGCCCGACATGCGCGTCGCCACCGGCACGCTCGACACCGTCGTCGACGTGCGCGACGAGGCCGACATCGAACCGCCCGCGATTACCGTCATCGGCGAGGTCGCCGCGACCCGCGACCGCGTGAAGCAGTTCCTGCAGGGCGGCGGCGCGGACGCCATCGCCGAGACTGACGCGACCGCGGGAGGTTCGGGAGGAGACGAATGAGCCAGCAGGTCCGCGCGGCCGTCTTCCGCCCCGACGACGACCGCATCGAGCGCGCCGTCGAACTCCTCGACTCGCTCGGCGCGACCCCGGTCCCCGACCCGATGCTCGCAATCGAGCCGACGGGCGCGACGCCCGAGGCCGGCGAGTTCGTCGTCCTGACGAGCAAGACCGGCGTCGAACTCCTCGCCGCCGACGGCTGGGAACCCGGCGACGCGGTGCTGTGCTGCATCGGCCCCGCGACCGCCGACGCCGCCCGCGACGCGGGTTGGACGGTCGACCGCGTCCCCGACGAGTACACCTCGGCCGGACTGGTCGAACACCTCGCCCCCGACGTGGACGGCGCGACGGTCGAAGTCGCCCGGAGCGACCACGGCAGTCCCGTCCTCACCGACGGCCTGCGCGACGCGGGCGCGGACGTCCACGAGACGGTGCTCTACCGACTCGTCCGCCCCGAGGGAGCCGGAAAATCGGCCGAACTGGCCGCCGCCGGCGACCTCGAAGCCGCCCTCTTCACCTCGTCGCTCACGGTCGAACACTTCCTCGACGCCGCCGCGGAGCGGGGTATCCGAGAGGAGGCCATCGCCGGCCTGAACGACGCCGTGGTCGGCGCAATCGGGCCGCCGACCCGCGACACCGCGGCGTCCCACGGCATCGACGTGACCGTCGTCCCCGACGAGGCGACGTTCGAGGCGCTCGCGGTGGCCGCGGTCGAGACGGCCGCGCCGACGTACCACGAGTGACGTGACGGGAACCGAGGCGGGAGCCGAGACGAGAGACGGCTCGTGGCGCGCCGTCGGCTCGGTCGCCGGCTGGCAGACCGCCGCGAGCCTCTGTTACTACGCCATCTTCGCGGCGACCGGATTCGTCCGCGACGCGTTTTCGGTCTCCGAGTCGCTGGTCGGTCTCTTTCTGACCGCCGGCCTGCTCGGCTACACGGTGTTTCTGTTCCCCAGCGGTGCGGCCGTCGACGGCTACGGCGAAAAGCCCGTCATGGTCGTCGGGCTGTTGGCGCTCGCGGTCGCGCTCGTCGGCGTCACGTTCGCGCCGCCGTCGTACCTCCTGTTGTTGGTGACGGTGGCGCTCCTCGGGGCGGCGTACTCGACCGCGATGCCGGCGTCGAACCGCGGCATCGTCGCGGCCGCGCCCGCCGGGAGCAAGAACCTCGCCATGGGGCTGAAACAGGTCGGCGTCACCCTCGGTAGCGGGGCGTCGTCGCTCGTCGTCACCGGCGTCGCCGTCGTCGCGGCGTGGCAGGTGGGGTTCTGGGCAATCGGCGTCTTCGCCGCCGGCTACGCGCTCGTCTTCGCGACGCGCTACCGCGGGAACCCGGGAACCGGCCGGCTCGAACGACCCCGGCTCGCCGGCCTCGGCGACAACCGCGCCTACGTCGCGCTCGTCGCCGCCGGACTGTTCATCGGCGCGTCCATCTTCTCGATGCTCGGCTACACCGTCCTGTACGTGCAGGACGTGGTCGGGACCGGCCCCGCCCTCGCCGGCGGCGTCCTCGCGGCGACGCAGGTGACCGGAAGCGTCGGTCGCATCGGCGCGGGGAGCCTCGCGGACCGGCTCGGTGGGGCCCGCGGCGCGGCCACCGTCGCGCTCGTCCAACTGGCCGGCGCGGTCGCGCTCTTTTCGCTCCTCGTCGGAACCGGCGGCTCGTTCGCGCTCACCATCGCCGTCTTCGTCGCGCTCGGCCTCACCATCCACGGCTCGACCGGCGTCTTCTACTCCTGTCTGAGCGGCGTCGTCGACGACGGCGACATCGGCGCGGCGACCGCCGGCGGCCAGACCGCGCTCAACGTCGGCGGCCTCGTCGCCCCGCCGCTTTTCGGCTTCGTCGTGGAGTCGACGGGCTACGGGGCCGGCTGGGCGCTCGTCGCCGGTTCGACGGTGCTCGCGACCGTCCTCCTGTTCGTCGTCAGACGGCGAATCTGACCGGCGTCGCGGTCGACCGGTCCCGCGCTCCGCGGGCGAGCCTTCTTATACCGAACCGCGGCGACCACGACACATGTTCGCCGTCGAACTGGAGTGGAAACGAAGGGGTTCCGCGCCCGAACTGCCAGCGTTTATGCCGGAGAGGGCGTGAGTACCACACCAATGGACGGACCCGTCCCCGAACTCGCCGAGCACGCGGCGGCCTGCGCGGACCGCCTCCGCGACGCCGACCGGGTGCTCCTCGCCTCGCACATCGACGCCGACGGGTTGACGAGCGCCGGCATCGCCTCGACCGCGCTCGAACGTGCCGAAATCCCCTTCGAGACGGTGTTCTGCCGCCAACTCGACGAGGCCGCCGTCGCCGACATCGCGGCGACCGACTACGACACCGTGCTGTTCACGGACTTCGGCAGCGGCCAACTCGACGTCGTCGCCGAGTACGAGGCGGCGGGCGACTTCCACCCCGTCATCGCCGACCACCACCAGCCCGCCGAGGGCGTCGAGACCGAACACCACCTCAACCCGCTTCGGTTCGGCCTCAACGGCGCGAGCGAACTCTCCGGCGCGGGCGCGAGCTACGTCCTCGCGCGGGCGCTCGAACCCGAGGGTCGAGACAACCGCGACCTCGCCGCCCTCGCCGTCGTCGGCGCGGTCGGCGACATGCAGGACACGAACGGCGAACTCCGCGGGGCCAACGCGGGCATCGTCGACGAGGGCGTCGAAGCCGGCGTCGTCGAGGAGGGCACCGACCTCCGCATCTACGGCCGCCAGACCCGCGCGCTCCCGAAACTGCTCCAGTACGCGACCGACGTTCGCATCCCCGGCATCTCGAACAACGAGGCCGGAGCCATCGAGTTCCTGACCGAACTCGACGTTCCCTGCCGCGACGACGACGGGGAGTGGAAGCGGTGGGTCGACCTCACCGGCGACGAGCGCCAGACGCTCGCCAGCGCCCTGATTCGCCGCGCCATCGCCAGCGGCGTGCCCGCCTCCCGCATCGACGACCTCGTGGGGACGACCTACGTGCTCTCTCGGGAGCAGGAGGGAACCGAACTCCGCGACGTGAGCGAGTTCTCGACGCTCCTGAACGCGACCGCGCGCTACGACCGCGCCGACGTGGGCCTCGCGGTCTGTCTCGGCGAACGCGACGCGGCGCTCGACCGGGCGCGCAGGCTCCTTCGGAACCACCGCAAGAACCTCTCGAACGGCCTCCAGTGGGTGAAAGAACACGGCGTCCGCGTCGAGGACAACCTCCAGTGGCTCGACGCGGGCGACGAGATACGCGAGACCATCGTCGGCATCGTCGCCGGAATGGCCGTCGGCACCAACGCGACCCGGAACGGGATTCCGGTCCTCGCGTTCGCCGACACCGAGGAGGGCGAGGTGAAAGTCTCCTCGCGCGGGTCGTACGTGATGGTCCGAGACGGCTTGGACCTCTCGGCGGTCATGCGCGAGGCGTCGCGGTCGGTCGGCGGCGACGGCGGCGGCCACGACGTGGCCGCGGGCGCGACGATTCCGAAGGGCGAAGTCGAGGCGTTCATCGCCGAGGCCGACCGCATCGTCGGCGAGCAGTTGGGAGACGCCGACGACGGCGACGGCGGCGACGACTGAAACGCCACTCCGCCGGCGACGAGGGCGGCGCTCAGTCGTCAACCGGATTCTCACCGAACCTCGCCGGAACCCAGTTTTGACTGTCGATTGGCGGGCGCTCGTGTCCGGTGTCGTCCTGTCGGGACGGGAGTTCGATGGGGTCGGGCGTCAGGTCCTCGTAGTCGATTTGCTCCAGCAGATGCGAGATGCAGTTGAGTCGCGCGTGGCGCTTCACGTCCGCGTTGACGACGTGCCACGGAGCGTCGTCGGTATCGGTGTGTTCGAACATCCGGTCTTTGGCCTCCGAGTAGTCGGCCCACCGCGAGCGCGCCTCGAGGTCCATCGGACTGAGCTTCCAGCGGCGCTTCGGGTCCTCGTTTCGCCGCTGGAAGCGCCGTTCCTGCTCCTCGTCGCTGATGGAGAACCAGTACTTGACGAGGACGATGCCCGAGCGGACGAGCATCCGCTCGAACTCGGGGCAGGTCCGCAGGAACTCCTCGTACTCCTCGTCGGTACAGAAGCCCATCACCCGCTCGACCCCCGCGCGGTTGTACCAACTCCGGTCGAAAAGCACCATCTCGCCCTCGGTCGGGAGCTGTTCGACGTACCGCTGGAAGTACCACTGCCCCCGTTCGCGCTCCGTGGGTTTGCCGAGCGCGACGACCCGCGCGACACGAGGGTTGAGCCGGCGGGTGATGCGCTTGATGACGCCGCCTTTCCCCGCGGCGTCTCGCCCCTCGAAGACGACACAAACCCTGAGGTCGTGTTCCTTTATCCAGTACTGGAGTTTCACCAGTTCCTCCTGTAGCCGATTCAACTCGCGTTTGTAGTCTTTCTTCTTCAGGACGCCCTCGTCGTCGTAGCGGGGCTCGTCGGTCGACATACGATAGCTGCGTGCGCTGTGAACAAATAGCAGGCGGGGAGGCGGAGTCGGCGCGGCGGCTCAGAGGTCCGAACAGACCTGCTCGCCGCTCACGATTTCCGGGACGACGACTTCGTCGGCACCGGCGCGGCGCGCGAGCGCCTCGTCCATCTGGTCGCCCGCGCGGACGACGAGTTTGGCGTCGGGAGACAACCGGCTCGCCGCGATAGCGATTTGGATGTTCTCCTTGGAGTCGTCTATCGCGCCGACGACCGTCGCGGCGCGTTCGACGCCCGCGTCGATGAGCCTGTCCTCGCGGCGGGCGTCGCCTTCGACCGCGAGCAGGTCCGCGTCGAGCGCGCGCTGGTACTGCGCCTCCTTGCTCTCGACGACGACCACGTCGCGGCCCATCTCGCGGAGCCGCGCCGCCACCGTCTTCCCGAAGGTTCCGTAGCCGCAGACGACCACGTGCGATTCGAGTTCCGCTATCTCTCGTTGGAGTTTCATCTGGTCGAGTTCCTCGCGTATCTGCCCGCCGAAGGCCGCGGAGACGAACGTCTCGCCGGCCCACAGCCCGGTACCGATGAGGCCGGTGAGAATCACGATGGCGTACGCCTTGACGAGCGTCGCCGGCCCCTCGTGCGTCTGGTAGTGGAGTTCGATGCTGGTCGGGTCGAAAAGCCAGAACGCCGCGTCGACGAGGGACGTGCCGGCGAGGGCGCTGAACCCGCCGACGCCGGCGACGACGAACGCCGCGACTGCGACGAGCGGCCGGACCATCCGCCGGAGCAACGGCCTGTGCGCCAGCGCGTCGATGAGAATGCGGCGGTCGTACGTCACGGGGGCGCGGACACCTCGTGGGAGCGCGACCGATCTGGCTCGTGCGGCCCGCAACCGCGGCGAACCGGGCGGCACAACGATTGGGAATTGCTAGATTGACCACGATTAGAGATTCTTGACTCGCGTTTGAGTGTATATTCGGTCATGTAGTCAGTGTTCGACAACCGTTCGAGTATAAAATCGTTTGTCCTTAAACAACCCAATACACTGGCTATGACTCCCTGAGTCGCTCTCGAACACTATTCAATATAGCAGAATATGATTTATGTTTCGGAATCGGAGGAGTGACGAACCGACGCCGAACCAGATTCGCGTTCGGTTTTGGGCGCGAAATCCGCGAAAATCCGCGAAATCCTCATATCGGATGGTTGTGTATGACATGGCACCGGCACGCATGCCGGAGTGGGGTGAACGATGGCGACTGCCAACTCGAACGAGGCCGAATACGACTACCCGGTCGGCTACGAACCGGAGGTACAGACAGAGACGGTCGAACTGGACCGTCGAACCGTCGAGCGACTCGACGCGCTGCGCGAGGACGACGAGTCGTACGACGAACTGATAACCGAGCTCGTGTCCATCTTCGCGGCGAGCGAACTCTCCGCCGCGCGCGTGGACAGCCCGCTCATCGAGTGACGCCTCGCGTCGCTCGATTTTTCGCATTTGAGACGCACTGAGAGCGGAATCGCTGTTCGGGAGACGACCCGTAATAAATCACACTCTGCTATACAGAATCTGAAACACCAGCCAACAACCGTCCGATTTTTTGCCGGGAGCGCGAAAGCTCCGGGTATGACCGACTTCGACCCCGAGAAGTTCGAGGACAAGTACGCCAACTACTTCCCCGAACTCCAGCGCGCGTACAAGAACGCCTTCGAGACGATGAACGACGAGTTCGACTCGTCGCTCATCCACGGGGTCGACCAGCAGATTCTCAACGAGTCCGAGCCGTTCTACGAGGACGGCGACTTCTCCGTGCGGCTCCCCGAGAACCCCGCCGAGCGATTGACGGCGGTCGAAATCGACGACGACGAGCTCGACGCCGTCCTCGACCGCTACGTCGACGAGATCGAAGGCGAGCTTCGGCGGGTCTTCGGCGTCGAGGCGTAACCCCGAACCAAAGGCCTAAGCACGTTCACCTCGAAGCCGCGTGCATGAGTACGGAGACGCAGGACGGCGAGGACGACCTCAAAGAGCGTGTCGTGAACTTCCTCCGTCGGAACTTCCCGCAGATCCAGATGCACGGCGGCAGCGCGGCCATCCGCGACCTCGACCGCGAGACCGGCGAGGTCACCGTTCTCCTCGGTGGCGCTTGCTCCGGGTGCGGTATCTCCCCGATGACCATCCAGGCCATCAAGACCCGCATGGTCAAGGAGATTCCCGAGATCAACGAAGTCCACGCCGACACCGGCATGGGCGACGACGGCGGTATGGGCGGCGACAGCCGCGGCGGTAGCCCGTCGTTCCCCGGCGACACCAGCGACGACACGACCGACATCGAAGACGACCAGGGCCCGCAGGCCCCGTTCTAAGTCGGCGTTTCGGACGTTTTCGTCCCGTCGTCGGCCGAGAACAGGAGTTTTATCGGCGACTACTCCCCACCCTCGGGTATGACTGCCGAGTCGCCCGAGAACGTCCTCTTCGTCGTCATGGACACGGTCCGGAAGGACCACCTCACGCCGTACGGCTACGACCGCCCGACGACGCCGGGGCTCGACCGATTCGCCGACGAGGCGACCGTCTTCGAGCAGGCCGTCGCGCCCGCGCCGTGGACGCTCCCGGTCCACGCCTCGCTTTTCACCGGGATGTACCCGAGCCAACACGGGGCCGACCAGGAGAACCCCTACCTCGAAGGCGCGACGACCCTCGCCGAGACGCTCTCGGCGGCCGGCTACGACACCGCCTGTTACTCCTCGAACGCGTGGATAACGCCGTACACGCATCTGACCGACGGCTTCGCCGACCAGGACAACTTCTTCGAGGTCATGCCCGGCGAGTTCCTGTCGGGCCCGCTGGCGAAGGCGTGGAAGACGATGAACGACAGCGACGCGCTCCGGACGCTCGCCGATAAGCTCGTCAGCCTCGGCAACACCGCCCACGAGTACCTCGCCGGCGGCGAGGGCGCGGACTCGAAGACGCCCGCAGTCGTCGACCAGACCATCGACTTCATCGACGACTCCGAGGAGTTCTTCGCGTTCGTCAACCTCATGGACGCGCACCTGCCGTACCACCCGCCCGAGGAGTACAAAGAGCGCTTCGCGCCCGGCGTCGATTCGACCGACGTCTGCCAGAACTCCAAGGAGTACAACGCCGGAGCCTACGAGATCGACGACGACGAGTGGGAGGACATCCGCGGGCTCTACGACGCCGAAATCGCCCACATCGACGACCAACTCACCCGGCTGTTCGACCACCTGAAAGAGACCGGCCGCTGGGACGACACCATGGTCGTCGTCTGCGCCGACCACGGCGAACTCCACGGCGAACACGGCCTCTACGGCCACGAGTTCTGCCTGTACGACCCGCTCATCAACGTCCCGCTCATGGTCAAACACCCTGACCTCGGCGCGGACCGCCGCGACGACCAGGTCGAACTGGTCGACCTCTATCACACGGTCCTCGACTCGCTCGGCGTCGAGGGCGGCGAACCCGCGAGCCCCGGCGACGACGCGGTCGGCCTCGACCGCACGCGCTCGCTCCTGTCGGCCGACTACCGGGAGTTCGCGCGGGCGGCGAACGACGACCCCGGCCAGCGCCGAGACGGCGAGTACGCGTTCGTCGAGTACTCCCGTCCCGTGGTCGAACTCAAGCAGTTAGAGGAGAAGGCCGCGAGCGCCGGCATCGAACTCCCCGAGGACTCGCGGTTCTACTCGCGGATGCGGGCGGCGCGGCGGGCCGACGCCAAGTACGTCCGAATCGACCGCGTCCCCGACGAGGCCTACCGAATCGACGTCGACCCCGAAGAGACCGAGAACGTCGTCGATTCGGACGACGAGGCGGTCGCCGAGACGGAGGCCGCCCTCGCGGCGTTCGAAGACGCCATCGGCGGCGCGTGGACCGACGCGCTCGACACCGACGTGTCGGACGATTCAGTGGACCAGATGGACGACGAGACGCAGGACCGCCTGCGCGACCTCGGCTACCTCGAATAGCGACCGACCCCGAGTCTACTCTTAGCGTATCCCTTCTCCGCGCTCCCACGCCCGGAGCAACGCCGCGAGCGTTCGGTTCGTCGGCACCTCGAAGCCGTGTTCGGCGGCGATATCGACGACCGCACCGTTGATGGCGTCGACCTCGGTCCGCTTTCCGGCCTCGACGTCCTGCAGCATCGACGAGCGGTTCGCGGCGGTCTTTTCGACCACCCGGTCGACCGCCTCGCGGGCGACGCGATTCGGGAGCGACACGCGCTCCAATCGGGCGACTCGAGCCGTCTCGCGGGCGGCCCGGTGTGCGAGGTCGTGGGCGTCGTCCCCCGCGAGCGCGCCGTTTTCGACCCGCGAGAGCGCGGTGACCGCGTTGATGCCGGCGTTGACCGCGAGTTTCTCCCAGCGCCGCCTCGGCATGTCTGCGGCGACGAGCGTGTTGAGCCCCGCGACCCGGAACGCCTTGCCGACGCGCTCGGCGAGCGGGTCGGGACCGCCGTCGAGCGCGCCCAGGACGACCCGGCCGACCCCGGTACACTCGACGCGACCCGGTTCGACGAGCCGAGCACCGTAGGTCGCCGTTCCCGCGAGGACGGGCGCGTCGAGACGAGAGGCGAGCATCTCCTCGGTGAGCCCGTTTTGGATCGATAGCACCGCACCCACGTCGCAGTCGGCGAGCGCGTCGGCCGCCGCCGCGGTGTCGAACGATTTGACGGTGACGAGCGCGAGGTCCGCGCTGTGGCCCGTCTCGGTCGTCGTTGCCGCGGGCGAGACGTGCGTCGACTCGGCACCGACGATGTCGAGACCGGCCGTCGACACCCGCGCTGCGTGCGGGTCGCGGGCGACGAGCGTCACGTCGTGGACCGGCGCGAGGAGGCCGCCGACGAGCGTGCCCAGACTGCCCGCGCCGAAGACGAGAATTCGCATGGCTACCCGTACTCAGCGGACGACAAAAATGGCGAGTTTCGCGGGCGCGGCGGTCGAATCGAGGGCGACCTCTCAGTCCTCGGTCCAGTAGTAGAGTTTCTCGCGCTCGGCGCCGCAGTTCGGACAGGCGTCGGGCAGTCCGTCGATATCACCCATCTCGCCGCAGTCGCTGCACCGCCACATCAACTCGGCCTCGCCGAACTCGTGGCCGGCGCGCTCGTGTTCGACGGACATCCCGGCGAGTCCGTCGCGGGTCGTCACGAAGAAGCCGTCGTCGTCGAAGCCGCGGATGCTCCCGAGTTCGGTTCCGTCCTCCGCATACACCGTCATTCCCACCGTCGGCTGTGTCTCGTCAGCCATACCCGACTATTCGTCGCGCGAGCGAATAAAAAGGAACGGCCGATTCGACCTCAAGAACCGCAGGAGGCTCGGAGGGCTGCGAACCAAGTATAAATAATAAACCGAATATCGCGATATAGAATTCGAGAACGCGACAAGACACTTATCGAATCGGTGTCACGCTCGTAACATGTCCCGATTTCGGAGCCGTCGCCGGTTCCTCCAACTGCTCGGGGGTGCATCTCTCGGCGCCGCCGGCTGTCTCGGCCGCGACGGCGGGTCGCCGAGTACGACGACGGCCACGGAGACGACGACCACCACGGCTGAGCCAACCACGACCTACGGTCCGACCTCCGGGCCGGACGAACGCGTGACGGCCACGCCGCCGGGCGACCCCGCGCTCTCGCCATCGGGGACGTGGCCGCAGTACCAGTTCGACGCGGGTAACACCGGCTACAATCCCGACGTCTCGGTTCCCCCCGTCGCCGAGGAGTACTGGCGGCTGAACGCCGGCGGCTCGCCCGTCCTCGACGGCGAGCGTCTCTACAACCTTCACGGCCGCGGGCGCGATAAGAGCGCGCTCGTTCGACGCGACCCCTCGACGATGGCCGAGCGGAGCGCGACCACCCTAGTCCGCTACGGGATAAACTCGCCGCCCGTCGTCGCAGGCGACCGGGTCGTCGTCACGACGTTCATCGAGGCCTTCTGCCTCGCCGCCGACCGCGACGAGGTACTGTGGCGCGGGCCGGAGATGGACGGCATCCACGGCCCGCCCGCGGTGGGAGACGGCGTCGCCGTCGTCTCTGGCGGCGGGTTCGACGGCGTTCCAACCCACCTACGGGCGTTCGAACTCGGCGACGGGACCGAACGCTGGCACTACGACCTCGGAAGCGACGCGAAGGGCGCGCCGGCCGTCGCCGATGGCGCGGTGTTCGTCGTCACCGACGACGCCGTCCACGCCGTCGACGGAGAGACCGCGACGCTGTCGCGCGACGACGGGAAGGAAGTGGCGGCGCGCTTCCACGGCGGTCCTCACGCGCGCGCACGAGAAACAATATTGGTCTCCGATGAACACGGACAGCTATTTGCGTACGATTCTGTAGAAGAACGTCGGCTATGGATACATCACACACCAGAAGTGCAGGTGGCTGACGTGATATCGCAGGGCGTCGGCACGGCGGTTCCGCTCGACGGGGCGGTGTACGTCGTCGCCGCCGACGGCTTCCACGGATTGGGACCGGCGCGGGACTAAGGCCGGGTGACTGCGCCGCTCGACTCGCAAAACCTGGAGGAAAAACGACTCTAGACTACATGAAATCCGCGATACCCGACTGCTCGTTCTCCACTTTTTCCGAGTCTCACTCCGCTCGACTCGCAAAACCTGGAGGAAAAACGACTCTAGACTACNGTTCTCCACTTTTTCCGAGTCTCACTCCGCTCGACTCGCAAAACCTGGAGGAAAAACGACTCTAGACTACATGAAGTCCGCGATACCCGACTGCTTGTTCTTGTCGTTCTCGAAGACTGATTCGAGGCTCTTTTCGAGCACTTCGAGTCGCTGTTTCGTGTAGTCGCGGCAGTCGAACTCCTCGGCCACCTGAATCGCGGTGTCCATGTACTTGTTCACGGAGCCCTGGTGGACCGTGAGGTTCACCCGGCCGCCGCACTCCCGGCAGTCGCCCGAAAGCGGCATCCGCCGGTACTTCTCGCCGCAGTCGAGACACCGCGTCTCCTGTCGCGAGAAGGCGCGGAGGTTCCCGATGAGGTCCGGCAGGAAGTGGTACTCGATGACGCGCTCTGCCACGTCCGTCTCGTCGACCGCCCGAAGCTTCCGCGCGAGGAACAGTTGGGCGTCCATCTTGTCCATCATCGACCCGAGCGTCTTGTACGCCGAGAGGTCGGGGCCGGCAGCGATGTTCGTCGTGTCGTGGGTGTGGTCGAACCCGGTGTACTCGCGGTCGGTTCCGAGGAACTCCTCGGCGATGGTGACGTCGTCCTCCCAGTCGTCGGGGTCTTCCATCCGCAGGGTCGCCTCGTAGAACTCGCGGGGGTACTGCCGCACGATGTCCATGTTGTGCGCCTCGTCGTCGATTTCCGAGGGGTCGATGCGCGAGGACATGACGAGCGGCGCGTCCATCTGCCCGCCGCGCTTGTCGGGGAGATATTCTTTCGAGAAGTTGAGAAGACCGTCCATGAGAAGCATGACGCAGTCCTCGTCACCGTCGCACTGCGCGACGTGGAGGTCGTTGGCGACCAGCGAGTTGGTATCTTCGACGGTCAACGAGTAGGTGTGGTCGATATCGCTTTCGAGATATTCGACCGAGACGACTTCGTCAAGCCACGTATCCCCGCCGTCCGAGAAGAGACGCTGGCTTCGGATGTCCGTGTCGTCGAGAGCGCTCGCCAGCGCCTCGCTCTTTCGGGGGAGGTGGAAGCCAACTTCCTCGGCGAATCGAACCGCGTTCTCCGACGTGACTTTGAGGACCCACGAGTCGAACGTCGGGACCTCGTCTCCATCGTAGAACTCCGCCACCGCACCGGTCTGTGGTGTTCGGCGCTCAGAGTAGGTCTTCGCGGCGATGCCGAATCGTTTGAGGGCGGCAACGAGGTCGCGTTTGAGGTCGTCGCTCACGGTGTGCGCGCGGATCTCCACACGGTCCGAAGACGCGCTTCCGTCTCCGGAGAAGTACGCCGACAGGAAGGACCGAAGAACCGGCTTGGGGCCGGTGAGTATCGAGTCCGGGACGCGTTTGTCCTCGGCACGCGACCCGCATCCGATGACGTCCGCAAACAGCGATTGAACGAGTCTGCTCGAAATCGTGACCTTCCACTCGTTCTCCTCGAACGCGTCGACGCCGAGTGCTTCGCGAACGGTATCGAGGATGCGTTCTCGGGCGATTTCGTCCGGAATACAGACCGTTGTCTGGTAGAAGTTCCCAGGCGACGCTCTCGTGAATCCTTCCGCGGCGTAGTATCCCAGTACAGTTCCGAACGCTTCGTCGATATCGAGCACTCTCGAAACGGTCGCGGTATCGCGGCGAACGCCAAGAGATAGCTCACGCGGAAGCACGTCGACGACCGTTTCGACGTCTCCGAGAACCTCCACGAATACCGAGGCCGGAACGCTATCGCGAGAGACCCAGTTGTAAACCGTCGAATCGCTCCGTCCGAGTCGCTCGGCGACCGGTTTCAGATAGCCGCTCGCTTCGGTATGCTCGTCGAAGAGCGACCGGATTCGGTCCGCACCGAGTCCCCGAATCATCAGGTCTTCGGCCGGTATCGTCCCGCCGTTCAGGAACTCCGCGAGCAAGTCGAACTGAGCCGGGTCCGCGTCGATGTCGACGCACTTGGGCGACGGAAGCGCGTCGCCTTCGTCGAGTTCGTGCGCGGGAATCCGCGTGAATCCGCCGTCGCCGGCTCGAATCAGCGTGTGGTCTGGAGTGACCGTTAGTTCTCTCCCACTGCGGGTCTCGATTCGTACGAGGTGGTCCTGTGCGACGTGCTTAGAGACGGCTTCGACCGGTTTCATCGTCTCTCGTCCGTCTCTGGCCAACGACGGGACGTACACGTCCCCGTCCAGTTCCTGAACGAGGGTCCCGAAGTCGTCGGTATCCGGGTCATCGAGCCGTTCCTCGACAAGCGTTCGAATCTCGTCGTATCGCCACCGGTCGGTCTCGTCTCGGTACCAGACCTTCGTCTCCGGATGGAAGCAATTCCGGCGTTTCGCGGCGTGAAAGTACGGATGAGCATATCCGACCGCTGCTGTCGTGAATCCGACAACTCTGCCGACGACCGCGGCGGAGGTGTGGGGAGCCATCCCGAAGACGAGTTCGCCGATGAGGTCGTCGCGCTCTTCGATTTCGTAGAACCGGTCGAGGCCGTAGAACTGTTCGAGGAGGTCGTCGACGAAGTCGGCGGTCTGCATCATGTGCTGCGCCGCGCCGTTCGAGAGGACGATGTCCTGAACTTTGAGTTCGACCAGTTGGTCGTCGAACCGGAGGGGTTCGCCGTCGATGTCGGTCTCGTAGCCGAGTTCGCGGAAGTGGTCGGCCGTCACGTCGAGTTCCTCGGGACGGACCGCGGTGACGGGCAGGTCGGTCATGTCGTAGCGGACGGTCCCGTCTTTGAACGACGACACGTCGTGTTTCGCGCGCAGGACCCCCTTCTCGATGGGTTCGGGCGTCTTGTTCGCCGAGGTGAGCCCCTTCACGCCCTTGAGAATCTGGAACGACGACTCGCGCTCGCCGACGCGTTCGAGGGCGTTTCGGTACTCGGTGTTGAGGTCGATGTCCTGCCACTCGGCGCTCTCGACGTCCCACTCGCAGCGCTCGCAGTAGACGCGTCCCGACTCGTCGGGTTCGATGACGGACCCGCAGTCGTCGCACTCGTAGTGGGGTTCGGTGTGGCCGCCGCAGTCGGGACACTTCGACTTGAAGCCGAACGCGCCGCAGTCGGGGCACTTGCGCCGGCCGAGTCGGACCGAAATCTGCCCGCGCCCGCCGGACTCGCCGCGGTGTCTGGCGGCGTCGCCCACGTCGCGTTGGCTCCCACCGGCCTCGCCGATGGGAAACAGCGTGTGGACGGCCGGCGAGAGGTCGCGGCGCTCGGACTTCTCCGGGCGCCCCATCCGGTTGCCGATGCGGGTGGGCGCGCGCTCTCGGAGGGTGAACGGCGCGACCTCGTTGACGGCCTCGACGGCGTTGTCGCCGTCGTCCCACTCGCGGGCGCGCTCGGAGAGGTCTGCGAGTTCCCACGTCCGCTCGCGGTCGTCGGTGAGGCC
This sequence comes from Haloferax gibbonsii ATCC 33959, assembly GCF_000336775.1. Taxonomy (GTDB): domain Archaea; phylum Halobacteriota; class Halobacteria; order Halobacteriales; family Haloferacaceae; genus Haloferax; species Haloferax gibbonsii. The sequence goes on from NZ_AOLJ01000011.1 coordinate 797,875, forward strand.
GAGGCTCCGGGCGAGCGGTCGCCACACGGGGACCCGAAGCGTCTCGTCGGTCTGGCGGTGGGCGACGAGCAGGTGTTCGAGCGCCTCCCGAATCTCGGGCGTGTTGTCGAGGACGAGCGTGCCCTCAAGCCCGCGCTCGGGTTCGTTCTCGTGTTCGAGCGCGCCGGCCGTGCCACCGTCGGCTTCGGCGGCGACGACATCGCCGGCCGCGACGGCGTCGGCGAGCGCGTCGAACCGCTCGACGGAGATATCGTGCCAGAGGTAGGTGTACGTCGGGTGCAGCGGGGCGTCGAACTCGGTCGCCCACGAGAGGGCCTGTTCGACCGACGGCTCTTCGAGGTCGACGGCGGGGTCGTCGCGGAGCGCCTGCACGTTGGCCTCGGTCGTCTCGAAGTCCTGAATCCACCACTCGAAGACGTACGAGGCGGGCGCGAGCGGGTGGTTGTTCTCGACGAACTCGCCGAAGTTGACGAGGTACTCGCCGAGGTCGAGAATCTTCTCGACGCCGTTCTGGAGTTCCTCCGCCTCCTCGGGGTCGTCGATGCGGCGCACGTCGCCGTTGGCGAGCCTGACCGTCGGCCCCTCGATGGAGTCGACGGGGACGACGCCGCCGGCCTTGCCGGGGCGCTCGGTCTTGATTTGGGTGCCGGTGGCGATGAAGTCGTCCACGATGTGCATCGTCGCGGGGTGGACGCCCGCGGTCGCGAAGCCGTGGTTGCGGGCGCGACCGTACCGGAGGCGGAAGCCGCCGGGCGCGGAGGGGTGGCCGAACACCGGGCGGCCCGCGATGAGGTCGCGGAGGAACTTGGTCGCGGGTTCGACGCGGGTCGGTCCGTCGGGGGCGCCGCTCTCGGCGTCCTCGGCGTCAGCGTCCGCGCCGGCGTCCGCGTCGTCGGTCTCGTCGCTGTCCTCTCCGGCGTCGTCTGCCTTTGCGGCGTCTTCGTCGTCCTTTCCGATGGTACCGTCGATGAGGTCCTGAAGCCACGGCCAGTCGACCTCGTCGAGTTGGCGGGTGTAGCGCTGAATCTTCGGGGCCTTGAGCGCGATGCCCTCGGCCGCGACGAGACACATCCCGCCGCGGGCGGAGTTGGTGTCGACGCGTTCGAGGTCGCGGTAGCCCGAGACCTCCTCGTCGCCGGTGGCCTCGCCGTCGAGCATGATGGGCATGTTCTGAGCGATGAAGCGCGACTCCTTGTCCTTCGGCGAGTACTGGAGACCGGTCTCCTTGTCGTAGAGGTTTATCTCCTCGACGTAGCGCTCGACCTCGTCGGTTCGAGCCTTGTACTCGTCGATGTCGAGAAGCGACCGGGCGTAGTCGGCGACGAGCACGGAGAGGGCCTGCGCGGTGCCGCCCGCCGAGCGAATCGGGCCGGCGTAGTAGACGTTGACGAACTCCGTGCCGTCGTCGTTTTCGAGGATTTCGACGCGGTCGATGCCCTCGATGGGGGCGGCGACGACCCCCTCGGTGAGGAGGGCGACGGCGGTGCGGACCGCGCCCTCGACTTTGCCTTCACGGGAGTCGTAGTCGCCGACGTTGCCGTCGACGAAGTCGGTCACGAGTTCGAGCGCGGCTTCCTCGCGGGACATCTCGCCTTCGAGTTCGCGGACGCGCTCTGCGACGCCGTCGATACCGAGGATGTTCTCCACGCGGTCGGCCATGTCCTTGGCGACCGGAATCTCGACTTCGGTCTTCGGGTCGTACCCCGTCGCCTTCGCGGCCTCCGCGAGGTCGAACGCCTCGTCGAGGCGGGATTCGATGCGACGGAAGTACCGGGAGTCCTCCTCGCGCACGGTTACAACCAGAGGTCGAGGTCGGTCACCGCGTCGTGGTCGCGTTCGAGCGGTTCCTCGAAGGCGCGGAGGTTCACTTCGCCGGCGAAGACGGTCGCCGAGTCGAGGTGGCCGGCGAGCGACTGCCCGCTGCGTCGGGAGAGAATCGCGTGCGTGTGTGCGAAGGGCTCGCCGTCGAGGAGCGCGACGTTACCCACGCAGGCGGCGACTTCGAGCGGCTCGTCGAACGTCACGGACTGGTACTCCTGGTCCGTCTGGTCGTAGAACCAGAGTTCGGCGTCCTGAACGGCACCCATGGCGTTGAACCACGCGGACTCGATGTCCTTGCGCGCGCAGAACTCCTCGATCTCCTCGCGCCAGTCCGCACCGTGTTCGAGGCGGGCGAGGTACTCCTCGCTCACCGTCACCGCTCGAGCGTTCATGCAGCGTACCACGAGCGAGTCGGACTAAAATGTGAATGGTCTGGCCGCCGGGCGTCCGGCGGCGGGCTTACGGGGCCGGAGCGATTATCGCCACTCGTCGAGTGCGAGCGCGTCGGCTACGTCAGCAGCGAGCCACGCGTCATCGCGGGAGATGTCCGCGATAATAAGACGCTGGCCCGTCTGAGAGCGATCCACCGAGGCCATGACCTCGGCGCCCGAGTCGTCGACGGAAGCCGTCGCATCCGGCGTCATGTATGATACATAGTGACACCCATATATAAGTGGACCGAAATGGCGGGCCGAGGGGAGCCCCCGTTACCCGATTCTGTCGTCTCGAAAAAGGGTTTAAAATGTAAAACGAGTTCTGTAGGGATTCTCGTGGCAGTTTTCGCCGGTTATGTATGGTACTACATCCCTTCCACGCTACACTATATCAAACAAATCGAATACGGTAAGTTTATCCACGCGGCCCGGAAAGATTGGTTCGAATGCCAGACACTAACAAACTCTCGCGTCGCCGCTTCCTGAAGGCAACGGGTGGGGCCGCTACGGCCGCCGCTCTCGCCGGTTGTACCGGCGGTGACGGTGACGAGACGACGACGACCGAATCCGGTGGCGACGAGACCACCACCGCGACGACGACCGAAGAGGACACGGGCACGGAGCTGTCCGGCTCGGTGTTCAACCGCATCCTCTCGGGCACCATCACGACGATGGACCCCGTCGCCGCGACCGACACGTCGTCGGGCATCCTCATCCAGCAGGTCTTCGACTGCTTGATGTCGTACCCGAACGCCCTGCCGACGGTCGAAAACGAGCTCGCCGCGGACTACACGGTCTCGGACGACTTCACGACCTACACGTTCCAGCTCGCCGACGCGACCTACCACAACGGTGAGACGGTCACCGCGTCCGACTTCATCTACGCGTGGGAGCGCCTCGCGGCCTCCTCGAACAGCCGCCGCGCCTACTTCATCCTCGATTCCATCGGCGTGGAACACGAGACGGACGACGAGGGCAACTACGTGCCCGGTTCGCTCGGCGTCGAAGTCGGCGAGACGGAGACCGAACTCGTCGTCAACCTCTCCGAGCCGTTCCACGACACCCTCGAGATGTTCGCCTACACCTCGTTCGCCGCCCTCCCCGAGGGCGTCCTCGGCGACATCGAGGGCTACGACGGCGAGATGGAGTACACCGAGTTCGCCTCGAACAACCCCATCGGTGCGGGTCCGTTCGAGTTCGCCTTCTGGGAGCAGGGTACCGCCGCGGCCGTCTCCAAGTACGACGACTACTACGGACAGGTCGCGCAGGTCGACAACGTCCGCTGGCAGGTCATCGAGGACGACACGGCCCGCTACAACTACGCGATGAACGAGAACGCGGACTACTTCGGACTGCCCACCGCGCAGTACGACCCCGGACTCGTTCAGGTGGAGTCGACCGACGAGTACGGTCGTGAAATCGGTAAGTACGGTCCCGTCCGCAACGGGAAGACGCTCAACTACGTCGGCGTCCCGACGCTGTCGATCTTCTACGTCGGCTTCAACATGGAGAAGGTCCCGAAGCCGGTCCGTCAGGCGTTCGCCTACGTCCTGAATCAGGGCCAGATGGTCTCGGAGGTCTTCAAGGGCCGCGGTTCCCCCGCACAGCTCTTCACGCCGCCGACTATCTTCCCCGGTGGCGCGCAGGCCGCAAACGACCTCATCGACTCGGAGTACCCCTACAACGCGGACGAGACGGACATCCAGGCCGCCCGCGAAGTCATGGAGGAGGCCGGCTACGGTGAGGACAACCAGTTCGAGGTCCAGTGGACCCAGTACAACTCCAACACGTGGGAGGAGATGGCGAGCATCCTCCGCGACCAGCTCGCGTCCGCCCACATCAACATGCAGATTCAGAAGGCCGACTTCTCGACGCTCCTCGAGCGCGGCCGCAACGGTCAGCTCGAGGCGTACACCCTCGGCTGGATCGCCGACTGGCCGGCCCCGGACAACTTCCTGCAGCTCCTGAACCCGCCGCAGACTGACACGTCCAAGCAGGGCCCCATCTCGTACGTCAACTGGACGGCCGAAAACGGCGACGCCTACCAGCAGGCGACCGACGCCTACCAGCAGGTCGTCAACAACCCGGCCCCGACCGACGAGGCCCAGCAGATCCGCGACGAGGCCTACGTCGACATCGAGACGGCCAACTGGGAAGACGTCGCGATGCTGCCCATCTACAACCGCAAGGACGAGACGTTCTGGTACGACACCGTCAACATCGAACCGTTCGGTGGGATGGGTCCGAGCCGCCAGAAGCTCAACAACGTCACGCTCAACCGGTAAGACTGGGTAGCGCGGGCGCATCTTCGCGTCCCGTCTCAGTTGAAACTCCCGGTTATTTTTGACAAGCGTACAGTTAGTCACCACTATATACTATAATCCTGCAGTAGAGTTGCTGAAACTACGACATTAGGGCTTCGAAGCGCAAGACATATCCATACCACTCATTAAACCAGTACAATAATGTCCGCTCGAACGGTCTGCGAGGTGATGCCATGAGTCGATGGCAGTACTTCCTCCGCAGGGTACTGATGTCGATTCCTGTCGTCATCTTCGGGACGACGATTACGTTTGCCCTCATCCGCCTGGGGCCACTCGACCCCGTTTCGGCGATTCTGGGGACGCAATACAACCCACAGGCGGCAGAACAGATTCGGACGAACCTCGGGTTGAACCAGCCGCTCTGGAGTCAGTACCTCGACTTCATGTATCGACTGTTCACCTTCCAACTCGGCCAGTCGTGGGTCATCGCACCCGGGACGACCGCGTACGAACTCATCGAAATCTACGCGCCCCGGACGATTTGGCTCGGCTTCTGGTCGGTCGTCATCGCGCTGTTCGTCGGGATTCCGCTCGGCTTCTACGCCGGACTGAACCCGAACACGCCCTCCGACTACGTCGCCTCCTTCGGCGGAATCGTCTGGCGCGCGATGCCGAACTTCTGGCTGGCCATCATGCTCGTCACGGCCCTCTCGCAGCTCGGGACGTGGACCAATGGCCTGTTCACGTGGCAGACGTGGATCGTCAGGACGAACGTCGTGACGCCGCCGGCGCTCGGCTTCTTCCAATCGCCGGTCGAACAGTTCCTCGAAGACCCCGGCGGGTGGACCGAGTCGTTCATCCGGGCGACGAAGCAAATCGCCCCGGCCGCGCTGGTCCTCGGGTCGGCGTCGATGGGTAACGAGATGCGCATCGGCCGCACCGCCGTCCTCGAGACCATCAACTCGAACTACGTCGAGACCGCCCGTGCGAAGGGCGTCTCCGGGCGCTCGCTCGTCTGGAAGCACATCTTCCGGAACGCGCTCATCCCGCTCGTGCCCATCATCACGGGCGAGGCGTTCCTGCTTCTCGGCGGGTCCGTGTTCGTCGAGACAGTCTTCGCCATCAACGGCCTCGGCTGGCTGTTCTTCAACGCAGCCATCAACGGGGACCTGCCGCTCATCGGGACGCTGATGTTCATCTTCATCCTCATCCTGGTCGGCACGAACATCCTACAGGACTTCCTGTACACGATTATCGACCCGCGCGTCGGGTACGACGGGGGAATCACAGTGAGCACGACAACCGAAACCGAAATTCCGCTCCGACAACGAGTCGCTGAGAACCCCCAGCCCGCGCTGATTTGGGCCGCCGTCGGTGCCGTCCTCATCGGCGTCGAGCTGGGCGCTATCCTCCAAGTCGTCGGTGCCATCGCCGGCGTGGTCGTCAACCTCATCCCCGGTGACCCCGGCGCGTCCGCCGTCCAGTCGCTGCAGGCGGCGTTCGACGCGATTCCGACGCTCATCTCCCGCGACGTGATTCCGAACCAGGGCTACTGGAACGGGACCGGCTACGAGAACACGTTCCTCGGGCTCTCGCCCGCGGTCGCGTGGGCCATCCGCGTCGCGGTCGTCTACGCGTACGCCTTCGCGGTGCTGGCGTGGGCGTGGAACGGCTACAAGCGGTTCCGCCGCCACTACCGCCGCGTCGACTGGACGCCGCGGGACGACGTGGTCAACCGCTTCCGGGGCCACTCCTGGGGCAAGTTCGGGCTCATTATCGTCATCACGTTTGTGGTCATGGCGGTATTCGCGCCCACGCTCGGGCCGACCACGATGGAACAGAACATCCTCCAGCCGTACGACTACGAGGTCAGCTACTGGAGCGAAGACACCCAGAGCGTCGAGACCGTCCTCGTCGGCGAGGCCAATCTCGGCTCCGGGTCGCAGGGAGCGGGTGACGAGAACGTCGCGCCGCTGACGTACGACGACTTCGGCAGATTCCACCCGTTCGGCACGGCGACAAACGGGAAGGACTTGTTCACACAGGTGGTGTTCGGGGCCAGGATATCCCTGACCATCGCCGTCGTCGCCATGGGCATCGCCGGCCTCATCGGACTCGCCTTGGCCATGATAACGGCGTACTACAAGGGACTGGCAGACTTGGCAACGGTGTTAGTCTCCGACTCGATACAGGCGTTGCCGGTCATCATGGTCCTCATCTTGATGCTCGTCATCTTCCAGAACACCTGGGTGAGGGAGTTGTACGACGGCGCGGTGCTCATCATCCTCATCTTCAGTATCGTCTACTGGCCGTTCATCTGGCGGTCGATACGTGGGCCAGCGCTCCAGGTCTCCGAGCAGGACTGGATCGACGCCGCGAAATCGTTCGGCCAGACGCCGACGCAGGTCATGCGCAAGCACATGGCCCCCTACGTGTTCAGCTACATGCTCATCTACGCCTCGCTCAGTCTCGGTGGTATCATCATCAGCGTCGCCGGGCTCTCGTACCTCGGGCTCGGCATCACCGCGCCGACCCCCGAGTGGGGCCGGCTCATCGCGAACGGACAGCAGTACGTCGCGAGTCCCTCGTGGCACATCTCGCTGGTTCCCGGCCTCCTCATCACGCTCGTCGTGACCGGCCTGAACGCCTTCGGCGACGGCATCCGCGACGCCATCGACCCGCAGGCGGACACCGGTGACGAGGCCGCGGCCACGGGAGGTGGCGCATGAGCACCGAACAGGCGAGTTCGGCCCGCACCGAGGGCGAGCCCCTGCTCTCCATCGAGAACCTCCGAACGTCGTTCTACACCGACAAGGAGGTCATCCGCGCGGTCGACGGCATCTCGTTCGACATCTTCCGCGGCGAGACCGTGGGTATCGTCGGCGAGTCCGGTTCGGGCAAGTCGGTCACGGCCCGCTCTATCATGCGGCTGGTGGAAAAGCCCGGCCGCATCGAGAACGGCCGCATCATGTACGACGGCGAGGACCTCCTCGACAAGTCGCCGAAGCAGATGCGCTCCATCCGCGGCGGCAGCATCGCGATGGTGTTCCAGGACCCGCTGACGAGCCTGAACCCCGTCTACACCGTCGGCAACCAGATCAAGGAGGCGCTTCGCCTCCACCGCGGACTGAGCGGGTCGAAGGCGACGAAAGAGGCCATCGAACTGCTCGAAGCGGTCGGGATTCCGGACGCGCACCGCCGCGTCCGCGAGTACCCCCACCAGTTCTCCGGCGGGATGCGCCAGCGCGCCGTCATCGCGATGGCGCTCGCGTGCGACCCCGAACTGCTCATCTGCGACGAGCCGACGACGGCGCTCGACGTGACCATCCAGGCGCAGATTCTGGAACTCCTCGAAGAGCTTCAGGAGGAACGCGACCTCGGCATCATGTTCATCACCCACGACATGGGCGTCATCGCCGAAATCGCCGACCGCGTCAACGTGATGTACGCGGGCGAAATCGTCGAGAGCGCACCCGTCGTCGAACTGTTCGAGTCGCCGAAACACCCCTACACGCAGGGGCTTCTCAACTCCATCCCCGGACAGGGGCTCGACGAGGACGAGCGCCTCGCGACCATCGAGGGCGACGTGCCGACACCCAACGAGGACCCGACGTACTGTCGGTTCGCCCCCCGGTGTCCGAAGGCGTTCGCCGAGTGCGACACGGTACATCCGGTCCCCGTCGACGTGGGCGACAGCGCGGACGACCACCGAGCGTCGTGTCTGCTGTACCCCGAGGACCTCCCGTCCGAGGAGGCGGTCGCCGTCCACCGCGAGGGCGGACAGCGCGGAGGTGACACGCGATGAGTACGACATCCACCGAAGAAGAGCGGAGCACCGAGGCGCGCGGAGACACCATCCTCGAGGTCAACGACCTCAAGACCTACTACGAGGACGGCGGCTTCCTCGGCAGCAACCCCGTGAAAGCGGTCGACGGCGTCTCGTTCGACATCCAGCGCGGCGAGACGCTCGGACTCGTCGGTGAGTCCGGCTGCGGGAAGTCCACGCTCGGTCGCACGCTGATGCGCCTCGAAGAGGCCACCGCGGGCGAGGTCAAACTCAACGGCACGGATATCACCACGCTGTCCGGCTCGGACCTCAAGCAGTTCCGCAAGGACGTACAGATGGTGTTCCAGGACCCCGATTCGAGCCTCAACGAGCGGATGACCGTGGGCGAAATCGTCCGCGAGCCGCTCGACGTCCACGACTGGAAGACGCCGTCGGAGCGCCGCGAGCGCGTCCGCGAACTGCTCGAAACCGTCGGCCTGCAGGAACAGCACTACTACCGCTACCCGCACCAGTTCTCCGGCGGCCAGCGCCAGCGCATCGGCATCGCCCGCGCGCTCGCGCTCGAACCGGAGTTCATCATCCTCGACGAGCCGGTGTCGGCGCTCGACGTGTCCGTGCAGGCGAAGATTCTGAACCTGCTCGAAGACCTGCAAAACGAGTTCGGGCTGACGTACCTGTTTATCGCCCACGACCTCGCGGTCGTCCGCCACATCTGCGACCGCGTCGCCGTGATGTACCTCGGCAACATGATGGAAATCGGACCGGCGGACGAGATGTTCGACCAACCGGCGAACCCGTACACGCACGCGCTGTTGTCGTCGATTCCGGAGCCGGACCCGACTATCGAGCGCGACCGAATCACCCTCCGCGGAACGCCGCCGAGCCCGCGGGACCCGCCGGCGGGCTGTCCGTTCTCGACGCGCTGTCCGGTGAAGATTCGCCCGGAGGCGTACAGAGACATGGACCCAGAGCTCTGGGAGCGCATCGAGGTCTTCCGCGAGGTGCTGCGGGAGCGCTCGCGCGCCGACCCCTCGTTGAGCGACCGCGTCCGGAAACTGCTCGGCCGCGAGAGCCACCGCGCCGGGATGGACGAAATCATCCCCGAACTGTTCGGCGAACTGGACGTGCCCTCGGGCGTGATGACCCACATCCGCGAGGCCGCCGATTACGCCGAAAACGACGACGAGGACGCCGCACAGACCTACCTCCACGAGGAGTTCGGGAGCGTCTGTGACCACGAGCGACCCGACCAGCTCACGGTCGGCAACCGGGGGCGCTTGAGCCTCTGTCACCGTCACGAACCCGAGTACGAAGAGCCGGCGGCCGTCTTCGAGACGCTCGTTCAATAGCCATGGAGTTCGACCCACGCCGCTTCGGCGTCAAGACCATCGACGCCGTGGTCTACGCCGTCTCCCTCACCGGCGTGGTGTTCGTCGTGACCGCCCTCGTGAGCACGCTCGCCGGCAACGGACTGCCCGGCGCGAAGTGGCTCATGTTCTTTCTCGGGTTCGCCATGTTCGGCTACGCGTCGCTGAAGGTCCGCCCGAAGGCGGCCTGGAAGGGCGGCGACGAAAACGGTGGCACCGACGGCGGCCTGTTCTCGGGGAGCGACGAGCCCGTCGGCGTCGAGAAACTCGTCGGGAACGCGCTCGACGCGGTACTGCCGCCGCGACTGCGACCCGCGAACAGCGACGAGCGGCCGTCGAGCGGGGTGAAACTCCTCCTCGCGTCGGTCTGTATCCTCGCGGCCTCGTACGCGATGGAGGTCGTCTTCGGCATCAACTACTGACCGCCTCGGACCCCCGTGGCCTTCGATGCCTTTTACCATATACGTCGTCCAGAACGGGTATGGCCGAACTCGGAGACGACGAGACGCCCGATGTCGAACGAATCGCCAGCGAGGCGGACCGCCGCCGCGAGGCGTGGGGCGCGACGCTCGACGACATGACAGCGATGGCCGACGAGTTCGAAGCCGACGGGTGGGAGACGGTCCGCATCCCGGCGGGCGACAGCGGTCCGTTCGGTCCCTCCAGCGGCAAGGGCGACGAGGGGGCGTTCGGCCTCGCGTACGTCATTCCCGGCGACAAGGCCGAGACGGTCGCCGACCTGTTCGAAGCGACGTCGTTCCCCGAGTACGAGGTGTACCGCGCGGAGAACGACGGCCGCGTCTACATGGTGACGGCGCTGTTCTCGCCGGACGCCGAGACCGCTATCTTCCTCGCGGGCGCGTGGGACCTCCGCGAGGCGCTCGAGTGTGCGACCGTCGCCGTCGAGGAAGGGCGGATGTACACCTACCTGCAGAAGCTCGACGGCACCGTCGTCGGCGTCGTCGAGCACGACGACCCCGAGAAGTTCTTCCCCAACCTCGACGCGATTCGGCGATACGCGCCGAACAGCGGCGACGACGAGGCCGAAGGCGACGCCAGCGACGACAACTGAGTCGGGGGCGTCCCGCTTTCGTTTTCGGAGGACTCGCGACGCTCCCGCGAGCGGCGGCGGACGCCTGTCAACGAACCGAAAGCGTTCGCAGAGTACATTAGGCGGGGGGAAGAAAGCGGGTGTATGAAAGTAGCCGACGCGATGACCCGCGGTGAGGAGGTCGTGACGGTGTCCCTGCCGGGCACCCGCGACGACGTTCTGGAATACCTCCAAGAGCGTGGGTTCTCTTCTGTTCCTGTGGTGAAAGAGACCGACGAGGGGACGAAGTACCGAGGGCTCATCTCTCGGGAGGACCTCATCGAACACCCCGACGAGGACCAGCTGGCGGTGCTCGTCCGCGAGGTGCCGACCGCGAGCGCCGACGACGACCTCGAAGCGGCGGCCGCGACGATGGTCTCGGAGGGCGCGCGCCGAATCCCCGTCGTCGACGGCGACGCCATCGAGGGCATCCTCACCGTCACCGACGTGGTCCGGGCCATCGCCCGCGGCGACATCGACGGCGAGACCGAGGTCGGCGACCTCGCCGCCCGCGACGTGAACACGACGTACGTCGACGTCCCCCTGCACATCGTCGAGCGCGAGATATTCTACGCGAACGTTCCCTACGCGGTCGTCCTCGACGACGAGGCCTCGCTGGCCGGCATCGTGACCGAAGTCGACATCATCGAGGTCGCCCGCGTCGTCGAAGGCGAGGCCGGCACCGGCGACTCGGTCGCCAACCAAGACGACGAGTGGATGTGGGAGGGAATCAAGGCGGTCGGCAACCGTTACATCCCGACCCGGAACGTCGAGATTCCGGCCGAGCCGGTCTCGAAGTTCATGACCGACGACCTCGTGAGCGTCCCGACGCGCGCCACCGCCAAGGACGCCGCCCAGACGATGATTCGCGAGGACATCGAGCAGATTCCGCTCGTCTCCGGCGACGAACTCATCGGCATCGTCCGCGACATCAACCTGCTGGAGGCGCTGTATGAGTGAGGGCGACGAGTCCGCCGCGCTCACCGAACTCGCGAAGCGCCGAGGCTTTTTCTTCGGCTCCTCGGAGGCCTACGGCGGCGTCGGCGGGTTCTACACCTACGGCCCGCAGGGCGCGGCCCTGAAGTCCAACGTCGAAGAGGCGTGGCGCGAGCGCTTCGCCGTCCAGGAGGGTAACCTCGAAATCGAAGCGCCGACCATCATGCCCGAACCCGTCTTCGAGGCGTCGGGCCACCTCGACGGCTTCGACGACATGCTCGTCGAGTGCGCCGAGTGCGGCGAGTCCCACCGCGCGGACCACCTCATCGAGGACAACTCCGAACTGGAGGACGCGGAGACGCTGTCGCCCGAGGAGGCGGCGGAGAAAATCGCCGACCTCGGCCTCGTCTGTCCGACCTGCGGCGCGGACCTCGCCGGCCAGTCGGTCGAGGACTTCAACCTCATGTTCGAGACGAACATCGGCCCCGGCTCCTCGACGCCGGGCTACCTCCGCCCCGAGACGGCGCAGGGCATCTTCGTGGAGTTCCCGCGCATCAAGGAGTACGCGCGCAACAGCCTCCCGTTCGGCGTGACGCAGGTCGGCCGCGCCTACCGCAACGAGATTTCGCCGCGGAAGAGCATCGTCCGCACCCGCGAGTTCACGCAGGCCGAACTGGAGCACTTCATCGACCCCGAGCGCGACGAGGCCGACCTCTCCGCGGTCGAGGACGTGGAGGTGCTCCTGTACCCCGCGACCGAGCAGGAGGCCGACGACGGCGACTACGTCGAGACGACCATCGGCGAGGCCGTCGAGGACGGCGTCATCGGCAACGCGTGGCTCGGCTACTTCCTCGGCATCGCCCAGGAGTGGTACGAGACGGTCGGCGTCGACATGGACCGCTTCCGCTTCCGCCAGCACCTCGCGGGCGAGCGCGCCCACTACTCCTCGGACTGCTGGGACGCCGAGAGCGAAGTCGACGGCGACTGGATAGAAATCGCGGGCTTCTCGTACCGCAGCGACTACGACCTCTCGAAGCACGGCGAGTACGGCGACGACGACTTCACCGTCTTCCAGCAGTACGACGAGCCGAAGACGGTCGAGCGCGCCGTCGTCGACCCCGACATGGCGACGCTCGGCCCCGAGTTCGGCGCGCAGGCCGCCGACGTGGCCGAGGCGCTGGAGACGCTCGCCGAGCGCGACCCCGACGCCTTCGACGCCGACGAGGTGACCCTCGACATCGACGGCGAGGACATCACCGTCGACACCGACGTGGCGAACTTCTCGGTCGAGACGCAGACCGAGGCGGGCGAGCACATCACCCCGCACGTGGTCGAACCCTCGTTCGGTATCGACCGCACGGTGTACACGCTCCTCGCGCACGCGTACGAGACCGACGAGGTCGACGGCGAGGCGCGGAGCTACCTCTCGCTTTCGCCCTCGGTCGCGCCGACGAACGTCGGCGTCTTCCCGCTCGTGAGCAACGTCGACGAACTGGTCGACCTCGCCGACGACGTGGCCGCCGAACTCCGCGCGGCCGGCTTCGCGGTCGTCTACGACGACTCGGGGAGCATCGGTCGGCGCTACCGCCGACAGGACGAGGTGGGCACGCCGTTCTGCATCACCATCGACCGCGACGGGCTCGAAGGCGACGGCGCGAACACCGTCACCATCCGCGAGCGCGACAGCGGAAAGCAAGTCCGACTGCCCGTCGACGACCTCGTCGGAACGCTCGTCGGCCTGCGCGCCGGCACCGCCTCGTTCGACGACGTGCTCGACGAGAACGAGGTCGTCGAGGCGTAACCCGCCGTGGGGCGACCGAACACCGCCGAGGTGAAACGGCGACTGGTCCACGCGAGCGGCTCGGGGATGCCGCTTTTGTACCTCCTCGGGCTGGTCGAGTGGCGTACCCTCGGGTATCTGTTCGTCTTCCTCGCGGCGGTCGTCAGCGTCCTCGAACTGCTCCGGCTGTTCGGCGGCCTCGACTGGGCCATCTACGACGACCTCACCCGCGAGTACGAACAGGACAACGTCGCCGGCTACGCGCTGTACGTCTACAGCCAGACCGCCGTCGCGCTGGTGTTCGGCCCCCACGTCGCCATTCCGGGGATGCTCATGCTCACCATCGGTGACCCGATAAGCGGCCTCCTCGGCTCCGCCCCGGTCGGCGAACTGAAGTCGGCGCGGACGCTCGCGGCGATGTTCGCGGTCTGTTTCGTCCTCGCCGCGCCGTTCGTGATTCCCGTCTCGGGAGTCGTCGCGGGCGGCCTCGCCGCGGCCGTCGGAGCCGCCGGGGCGACGCTGGCCGACGGCGCGAAGCCGGTCGTCGCCGGCTACGTCATCGACGACAACCTCTCGATTCCGCCGGTCGCCTGTACCGCCATCGCGGTGACGCTCTGGCTGCTCGCCTGAGCGGAACGCGGTCGGCGTTCGGGCGTCGGTCCGTGATGCGATTTTATTTCGGTCGGCGACGAACCGGACAGTCATGACTGTCTACGAGAGCGACCTTCCGGGCGTCGGGAAGAAACACGAGGTAGAACTCGGCGACGGCTCCCGACTCGTCATCGTGACGCACAACACCGGCAAACGGGAGGTGTTCCGGCGTCCGAACGCCGACAGCGACTCCGAGAAGCTGTTCGAGCTCACCGACAAACTCGCCCGGCAGGTGGGGACGCTCCTCGAAGGCGCGTACTTCCAGCCGGTCCAGACGGAGAACATCGAGACGCTTCTCGGCGGGGACACGCTCATCGAGTGGGTGGAAGTCGGTGCCGGTTCCGAGGTAGCGGGCAAGACCCTCGGCGAGTCCGACCTCCGGCAGGCGACCGGCGCGTCCGTCATCGCCATCGAGCGCGGCGACGAGGTCATCACGTCGCCCGGCGGCGACGCGATGGTCGAAGCCGGCGACACGCTGGTCGTCATCGGTCCGAAGGCGGCCTGCCGCGACTTCACAGCGCTCGTCAAAGGGACCTGATGGCGGCGGCGCTGCTCGAATTCGGCTACCTGTTCGCCGTCCTCGCGGTCGTCGGAGCGGTCGCGCTCCGCCTCGGCCTGTCGGTGATTCCCCTCTACGTCGTCGGCGGCGTCGTCGCCGGGCCGTACGTCGCCGGGCGGTTCGGCCTCCCGTACGTCCCGAACGACGAGGTGGTGGCGATTCTGGCGGAGCTCGGTATCGTCCTCCTCCTGTTTTTCCTCGGGTTGGAGTTCAGCCTCGACCGACTCCGGTCGTCGGGGGCGAAAATCGGCCGCGCGGGCGTCATCGACCTCGCGGTGAACCTGCCAATCGGCATCGCCATCGGTCTCGTCCTCGGGTGGTCGCCGGTGGAGGCGCTGCTGCTCGGCGGCATCGTCTACATCTCGTCGTCGGCCATCGTGACGAAGACGCTCATCGACCTCGGATGGATCGCGGACCCCGAGTCGGAGCCGATTCTGGGCACGCTCGTCTTCGAGGACCTCGCCATCGCGGTCTACCTCGCGGTCGTCACCTCGCTCGTGCTCGGCGGCGACGGCGGCGTCGCGGCCATCGGTCGCTCGCTCGCCATCGCCTTCGGCTTCCTCGGCCTCCTGTTCGTGGCCGTCCAGTACGGGACGGCGCTTTTCGCCCGCGTCCTCGACGTGGAGAACGAGGAGGCGTTCGTCCTGCGGGCGCTCGCGGTCGTCGTTCCCATCTCGGGTGCGGCGCTCGCGCTCGGGGTGAGCGAGGCCGTCGCGGCGTTCTTCGTCGGGATGGGCTTTTCGACGAGCGGCCACCGGGAGCGACTCGAACACCTGCTCGTCTCGGTCCGCGACGTGTTCGCCGCGGTGTTCTTCTTCTGGATCGGCCTCGGTACCGACCCGACGCTGTTGGCGGCGGCGGCCGTCCCGCTCGCCATCGCGGTCGTCGTGTCGACGCCGTCGAAGATTCTCTCGGGCTATTTCGGCGGTCGGGCGTACGACCTCTCGGCGCACCGGTCGCTCCGGGTCGGCGTCGGGTTGGTGCCGCGCGGCGAGTTCTCGCTCGTCATCGCGGCGCTGGCCGCCGCGGGGACGACGCCGGTGATGCGCGAAATCATCCCGGCGTTCGCGGTCGGCTACGTCTTCGTCATGAGCGCGCTCGGAACGGTGCTGATGCAGCGGTCGGACCTCGTGGAGCGACTCGTGTTCCGCGGCGGCGCGGCGGACGGAGATGTCTCGACCGAGAGCGCCTGACTCGCCCCGGCGCGGCGTTTTCGACCCGTCGACGCCGACCGATCCGAACGGCCACAGAACACTTATCCGAGGAGTCGTCACGTTGCGGGTGCTATGACCCTTATCGAGTGGCTCATCATCGCAGTCGTCGTGCTCGCGATTATCGCGCTCGTGGTCGCGCTCGTCGACAACGAACTACTGGTCGAACTCGCCGGGGAGTTGCTCGACTGAGGAAACGTTTGCGTCGCCGGAAGCGTTTAATAGGGAAGACGTCGTAGCGTTTCGCAACCATGGCGACTCGCAGCACCTTCGCCACTTTTGCCCCGCTGCGAGCCGCGGCTGTCCGACCCCGACGACGGGCCCTTTAGGGCCACAATCATCATCTCCTTCGGGACACGTCGAAATCGCTAATCACCTATTTTCGTGCCTATAGGCATCTCTACTACTTAATTTCAGAAATTGAATGCAAAGAATTTATCTGTATGTCCCCGCCACAGACGAGTACATGAAGAAAGTCGCACTCGCGTTCTCGGGCGGACTCGACACAACAGTCTGCGTCCCGATTCTCGAAGAGGAGTACGGATACGACGAAGTCGTCGGCGTCACCGTCGACGTCGGCCAGCCGGAAGAGGAGTTCGAGGAGGCCTACGAGACGGCCGAGGCCCTCGGACTGGAACACTACGTCGTCGACGCGAAACAGGAGTTCGCACAGCTCTGTCTCGACTCGGTGTGCGCCAACGCGGACTATCAGGGCTATCCGCTCGGCACCGCGCTCGCGCGCCCGGTCATCGCTAAGGCCATCCTCGGACTCGCCGAAGAGAAGGACTGTGACGGTATCGCCCACGGCTGTACGGGCAAGGGCAACGACCAGCTTCGCTTCGAAGCGGTCTGGCGCGCCTCCGACCTCGAAGTCATCGCACCCGTCCGCGAGATGGGCATGACCCGCGAGTGGGAAATCGAGTACGCCGCCGAGAAGGACCTCCCGGTGCAGGGCGGCAACGAGGGCGTCTGGTCCATCGACACGAACCTCTGGAGCCGTTCCATCGAGGGCGGCAACCTCGAAGACCCCGGCTACGTCCCGCCGGAGGACATCTACGAGTGGACCGACCAGCCGTCCGGCGAGACGGAACTCATCGAAATCGCGTTCGAAGACGGCTACCCGGTCGCCGTCGACGACGAGGAGATGGAACCCCTCGAACTCATCTCGTTCCTCAACGAGAAGGCCGGCAAGCACGGCGTCGGCCGCACCGACATGATGGAAGACCGCATGCTCGGCCTCAAGGTGCGCGAGAACTACGAGCACCCGGCCGCGACGACGCTCCTGAACGCCCACGAGGCGCTCGAAGGGCTCGTCCTCACGAAGGAGGAACGCGACTTCAAGGCCACCGTGGACAACGAGTGGTCCCAGAAGGCCTACGAGGGCCTCATCGACGCCCCGCTCGTGGGCGCGCTGAACGCCTTCCTCGAGAAGACCCAAGAGCGCGTCACGGGCACCGTGACCATCAAGTTCGAGGGCGGGCAGGCCCGCCCGGTCGGTCGCAAATCCGAGTACGCCGCGTACTCCGAGTCCGCCGCCTCCTTCAACACGGAGACGGTCGACGGCATCGAACAGGCCGACGCGACGGGCGTCGCCAAGTACCACGGCTTCCAGGCGCGCCTCGCCAACCAGAACGCGAAGAAGGAAAAGCCCGAACTGGCCGCAGACGGCGGTAGCGACGAGTAAGATGGCAGGCGAGGACGGCGACTCCGAGGGCGTCATCCGCCGGGACCGCTTCAGCGGCGGCCCCGCCCGCGGGTTCATGTCGAGCCTCGCGGCCGACGAACGCATCTTCGAGGCCGACCTCGCCGTCGACCGGGCGCACGTCGTGATGCTCGCGTCGCAGGACATCATCGAGTCCGAGGTCGCGAGCGAGATTCTCGCCGCGCTGGACGAGGTCGAGGCCGCGGGCCACGACGCGCTTTCGGGCGGCGAAGACGTCCACGAGGCCATCGAGGCCGCCGTCATCGACATCGTCGGCCCCGACGGCGGGAAGATGCACACCGCACGCTCGCGAAACGACGAGGTGGCGACCTGCATCCGCTACCGCCTGCGCGAGGACGTGCTTTCGGCCCTCGACGCGGCGCTCGCCCTGCGCGAGTCGTTACTCGAGACGGCCGCCGAGCACACCGAGACGGTGATGCCCGGCTACACGCACCTGCAACCCGCGCAGCCGACGACGGTCGCGCACTTCCTGTGCTCGTACGAACGGGCGGTCGCCCGCGACTGCGCCCGCCTCATGTGCGCGTACGAGCGCATCAACCAGTCGCCGCTCGGGTCGGCGGCGTTCGCGGGCACGCCCTTCGACGTGAACCGCGAACTCGTGTCCGACCTGCTCGGCTTCGACCGCGTGATGGAGAACTCGATGGACGCTTCGGCGACCCGCGACTTCCTCGCGGAGACGCTGTCGGCGCTCACGACCCACGCGGTCACGCTCTCCGGCCTCGCCGAGGACCTCGTGATATTCTCGAACAAGGGCCTCGTCGAGCTGTCGGACGACTACTCGTCGACCTCCTCTATCATGCCGCAGAAGAAGAACCCCGACACGATGGAACTCGTCCGCGCCGTCGCGGGCGACGCCGTCGGGGAACTCACCGGCCTCCTGACGACGCTGAAGGGGCTGCCGCGCGCGTACAACCGCGACCTGCAGCGCGCCCACAAACACGCGTTCCGCACCGTCGACGACGTGGCCGAGGCGGCCGCGGTGGCCGCCGGCGCGGTCGGGTCCGCGACGTGGCCCGAAGACGAACTCGCCGCGGCCGCTGGCGACGGCTTTTCGACCGCGACCGGCGTGGCGGACCTGCTGGCGATGGCCGGCCTGCCGTTCCGCACGGCCCACGAGGTCGTCGCGGAGGCGGCCGCCCGCTCGGAGGGAACGCCCGACGTGGCAACACTTGACGCCGTCGCTACGGACGTATTAGGTGAGTCACTCTTTACGCACGTGACAGCCGAGGCCGTCGAAGCCGCGCTCGACCCGACCGAGAGCGTGGCGAGTCGCGATTCGGTCGGCGGGCCCGCGCCCGCCGCCGTGGAGGCGACGCTCTCGACGGCCCGCGACGAGCTCTCGGACGACGCCGCCGCCGTCGCCGACGCGCGCGACTCGCTCGCCGCGGCGGCCGAGGGTCTCGAAGAGGAGGTTTCGAGCTATGTCTGAGTTCACGGACGCGACGCCCGCCGGTCTGCTCCGACGACCGCGAGCGACCGCGCCGCGACGACCGGCGGGGCTCCGACGACCCCGACCGGAACCCCGACGACGACCACGCCCGACGCGGGGGACGGGTCGACCGGTCCGACGACCGGTCCCGTCTCCGGCGTCGAGTGAGCGTGGCACCCAAGCTCGACGCGTCGTTCGGCCGACCCGTATTGTCGGCCGATTCGACAGATAACACCCGTTAGAGACTTCTTTGCGTTTATTTTCGTCGTGTAATTTTCGACGGCTTTAATACCGTCCGTCGACCAGCCACGGATGTAATGAGCGACACCATCACCGCGGAAGACCCGCTGAGTGGAGAGGAAATCGAGCTGCCTGCCGACGTCGAAGTCGGCGAAATCATCGACAGCCCCGCCACGGGCGCAGAGCTTGAGGTCGTCTCCCTCGACCCCGTGACACTCGAAGAAGCGCCCGAACTCGAAGAGGACTGGGGAGAGTAAATTGCACGTTGGACTGCTCTATTCCCGGATTCGCCGCGACGAGAAGCTCCTGCTCAACGAGCTTCGCGACCGCGGCCACGAGGTGACGAAGATAGACGTTCGGAAAGAGCAGTTCGACCTCACGGAGCCGCCGGAATCGTTCGACGGACTCGACGTGGTGGTCGACCGCTGTCTGGCGACGAGCAGGAGCATCTACATCACGCGCTTCCTGCAGTCGTACGGAATCCCGGTCGTCAACTCCCACGAGACCGCCGACGTCTGCGCCGACAAGGCGAAAAACAGCCTCGCGCTCGCGGACGCGGGCGTCCCCACGCCGAACACGAAAGTGGCCTTCACGGTCGACTCGGCGATGGAAATCGTCGAGGAGTTCGGCTACCCCTGCGTCCTCAAGCCGGTCGTCGGCTCGTGGGGTCGCCTGATGGCGAAAATCGACTCCGAGTCGGCCGCCGAGGCCATCCTCGAACACAAGTCGACGCTCGGCAACTACGAGCACAAGGTGTTCTACATCCAGGAGTTCGTCGAGAAGCCGGGCCGCGACATCCGCGTGCTCGCCACCGACGGCGAACCCGTGGCCGCGATGGTCCGCTCGTCGGACCACTGGCTCACGAACGCCGCGAAGGGCGCGAGCGTCGACGAGTTCGAACTCGACGACCGCGCGAAGGAACTCGTCAAGCAGGCGTCCGACGCGGTCGGCGGCGGCCTCCTCGGCGTCGACCTCATGGAGACGGGAGACGACTACACCGTCCACGAAGTCAACCACACCGTCGAGTTCAAGGCGCTCAACGACGCCGTCGAGACGGACGTTCCCGCGACGGTCGTCGACTGGCTCGAAGCGAAGGTCGACGGCGAGCAGTCGCTGGCGGAGGTCTCGGCGTGAGCGAACAGCTCACCGCGGGCGTCGTCGGCGGCTCCGGCTTCACCGGCGGCGAACTGCTCCGCCTGCTCGACGGCCACCCGAACTTCGACGTCGAACAGGCGACGAGCCGCTCCTACGAGCGCAAGACCGTCGGACACGTCCACCCGAACCTTCGTCACCTCGACCTCCGTTTCACCTCGCCGGAGGACCTCGAATCAGTCGACGTGCTGTTCACGGCGACGCCCCACGGCGTCTCGATGGAGCACATCGACGCCTTTCAGGACGCGGCGGACACCGTCGTCGACCTCTCTGCGGACTTCCGTCTCTCCGAGGCGGCGCAGTACGACGAGTGGTACGACGGCCACGTCTGCCCCGAATACCTCGAACAGTCGGAGTACGCGCTCCCCGAACTGAACCGCGAGAACCTCCCCGGCGCGGACCTCATCGCCGCGGGCGGCTGTAACGCGACCGCGACGATTCTCGGCCTCAAGCCGCTTTTCGACGCCGGCATCCTCTCCGGCGACGAGCAGGTCGTCGTGGACGTGAAAGTCGGCTCGTCGGAGGGCGGCGCGGGCGCGAGCAAGGCGTCGTCGCACGCCGAGCGCTCGGGCATCGTCCGCCCCTACGCGCCGACCGGCCACCGCCACGAGGCCGAAATCGAGGAGTACCTCGGCCTCTCGGTCTCGTTTACCGTCCACGCGGTCGACATGGTCCGCGGCGCGGCGGCGACCTGTCACGTCTTCCCCGACGGCCCCGTCTCGAAGGGCGACATGTGGAAAGCGTTCCGCGGCTCCTACGGCGACGAACCCTTCATGCGCACCGTCGCCGGCGGCGGCGGCGTCTACCGCTACCCGGAACCGAAGTCGGTCGCCGGGACGAACTTCGGCGAGGTCGGCTTCGAAATCGACCCCGGAAACCGACGACTCGTCGTCTTCTCGGCCATCGACAACATGATGAAAGGCTCCGCGGGGCAGGCGGTCCACGCCGCCAACATCGCGCTCGGGCTGGAGGAGACCGCCGGACTCGACTTCACCGGCTTCCACCCCATCGGCTCGCCCTGACCGCACCGCCCCCGAACGCTCGCCCCGACCCACGATTTACGCACCATTTCGACTATGACAGGATACACACGCGAGGAACTGCTCGCGGCACACGAACAGCTCGTCGACAACGAAGACAACCTCATCGCCGACGGCGGTATCGGAATCGGAGATTCCGGTACCTCGTCAGCGCTCCGTGCTGACGGCGGCAAGGAGCCGCCGGTCGTCGTCAAAATCGGCGGCGCGAAGGCCGTCGACCCGCAGGGAGCCGTCTCCGACGTCGCCCACCTCGTCGCCAACGGCACCGACGTGGTCGTCGTCCACGGCGGCTCGACCGCCGTCGACGAGACGCTCGAAGAACTCGGCGAGGAGCCGACGTACGTCGAGTCGCCCTCGGGCGTCTCCGGGCGCTTCACCGACGAGCGCACCATGGAGGTCTTCTCGATGGTGATGCCCGGCAAGCTCAACACGGACCTGACGGCGCTGTTCCGCGAGGCGGGCGTCGACGCGCTCGGCCTCTCGGGCGTCGACGGCGGCCTCCTGACCGGCCCGCGCAAGTCGGCCGTCCGCGTTATCGAAGACGGCAAGAAGAAAATCAAGCGCGGCGACCACTCCGGGAAGATTACCTCGGTGAACGCGACGCTCCTCGAAACGCTCCTCGACGGCGGCTACACGCCCGTCGTGACCGTTCCGATGCTCGCCGACGACGGCGTGCCGGTCAACGCCGACGCCGACCGCGCCGCCGCCGCGGTCGCGGGCGCGCTCGGCGCGAAGCTCGTCGTCCTCACCGACGTGAAGGGCGTCTACGCCGACCCCGACGACGAGTCCACGCTCATCGAGACGGCCGACACGCCCGAGGAGTTCTCGGCGCTCGAATCGGCCGCCGAGGGGTTCATGACGAAGAAGGTCATGGCCGCGAAGGAGGCGCTCGACGGCGGGGCCGCCGAGGTCATCGTCTCCGACGCGAACCTGAACGACCCCATCGTGACCGCGCTCAACGACGGCGGCACGCACGTGACGCCCGGTGCGCTGGTCGAAACCGAGGAGGCTGAGCAGTAATGTCTGGATTCGTCTTCAACGAGAAGCCCATCGCCATCGAGTCCGGCGAGGGGCCGTATCTCTACTCGGACGACGGCACCGAGTACCTCGACTTCGGCGCGAGCTACGCCGTCGCGGCGCTCGGCCACTCTCACCCCGCGGTCACCTCGGCGATTCAAGAGCAGGCCGCGAAGCTGACCTACGTGCAGGCGTCGTACCCCGTCGAGGTCCGCACCGAACTCTACGAGAAGCTGGCGACGCTCGCGCCCGGCGACATCTCGAACGTCTGGCTCTGTAACTCCGGCACCGAGGCCAACGAGGCGGCGATGAAGTTCGCCCGCTCGGCGACCGGCCGCCAGAAGATTATCGCCACGAAGCGCGCGTTCCACGGCCGCACCCTCGGGAGCCTCGCGCTCACGTGGAAGCAGAAGTACAAAAAGCCCTACGAGCCGGTCGCCGGCGGCGTCGAATTCGTCAGCTACGGCGACGAGGAGGAGCTCGCCGAGGCCATCGACGACGAGACGGCCGCGGTCTTCTTAGAGCCGATTCAGGGTGAAGGCGGCATCAACCCCGCCGCGGCGGAGTACCTCCAGACCGCCCGCGACCTGACCGACGACGCCGGCGCGGCGCTCGTCTTCGACGAGATTCAGACCGGTATCGGTCGCACCGGGTCGCTGTGGGCCTGCGAGAACGCCGGCGTCGTCCCCGACATCCTGACGAGTGCGAAGGGCATCGCCAACGGACTGCCGCTCGGCGCGACGCTCTGCGCCGACTGGATCGCGGACGGCGCGGCCTCCCACGGCTCGACGTTCTCCGGCGGTCCCGTGGTCTGCGCGGCGGCGAACGCCACCCTCGACACCATCGTCGAAGAGGACCTGCCCGGCCACGCGGCCGCGGTGGGCGACTACCTCACGACGGAGCTCGAAGCCGCCGTCGAGGAACACGACCTGCCGGTCCGCGAGGTCCGCGGCGACGGCCTCATGGTCGGCGTCGAGGTCAAGCGCGGCGCGAACCGCACGCTGAAGCACCTCGCGCTGTCCGAGCAGTTGCTCGCGCTCCCCGCGGGCCGGACGGTCGTCCGGTTCCTGCCGCCGCTCGTCATCGAAGAGGAACACGCCGACCGCGCGGTCGACGCCATGACGAACGTGTTATCATGAACGCCGAAATCGACCGCGAGGACGGCGGCGAGGCGGAAGCGGAGACCGAGACGGAGTCAGCGGCTGAGTCGCAGTCGCAGTCGGAGACGACGCCCGACGCCGAGGTCGATGCCGGCGTGACCCCCGACGCGGACGCCGACACCGACGCCCTCGACGAGGGCGAGTGGGTCGACGCGCGCCACCTCCTCTACGACATGGTCTCGACGCCCTCGGTTTCGGGGGACGAGGAGGCGGCCGCCGAGGTCCTGAAGGCGTTCTTCGAGGCGCACGACCGCGAGGTCTGGATAGACGAGGTCGGCAACGTCCGCGCGCCGGCCGACGACGCGGTGCTCCTCACCTCCCACATCGACACCGTCCCCGGCGACGTGCCGGTGAAGATAGAAGACGGCGTCCTCTGGGGTCGCGGCAGCGTCGACGCGACGGGGCCGCTCTGTTCGATGGCCGCGGCGGCCGTCGAGACGGGCGTCTCGTTCGTCGGCGTCGTCGGCGAGGAGACCTCCTCGCGCGGCGCGTGGCACCTCGTGGAGGACCGCGAGGAGCCCGACGCGGTCGTCAACGGCGAGCCCTCGGGCTGGGACGGCGTCACGCTCGGCTACCGCGGGTTCCTCTCGGGAACGTACATCGCGACGAGCGAACTCGGCCACTCCTCGCGCCCCGAGGAGAACGCCATCCAGTCCGCGGTCGCGTGGTGGTCCCGCGTGGCCGACTTCTTCGACGAGGAGCGCGACGGCGTCTTCGACACGGTGACGACCAAGCCCGTGACGTTCGACGGCGGCCCGACCGACGACGGTCTCGCGGTCGAGGCGACGGTGGACGTGCAGTTCCGCGTCCCGCCGCGGCTCTCCATCGACGACGTGCGCGAGGTCGCGGAGGGCGAACTCACCCGCGGCGGCGTCCACTGGAACAAGCCCATCCCGCCGGTCATGATGAGCCCGCGGACCGACGTGGCGCGGGCGTTCCGCGTGGCCATCCGCAACGTCGGCGGCGTGAAGCCCCGGCTCCTCCGGAAGACCGGGACCAGCGACATGAACATCTTCGCCGGCACGTGGGACTGCCCCATGGCGACCTACGGCCCCGGCGACTCCGACCTCGACCACGCCCCGAACGAACACCTCGACCTCGCCGAGTTCGACAGCGCCATCGACGTGCTCGTCGACGTGTGCGAGCGCCTCGCTGACGACTGAGGCGAACCGAGCGGCGACGGCCGACTGGCCGAGACGACGAACCGACACGGAGACACGACACACGACACAATGCTCGAAACCACCCACTTCACCGACATCGACGACATCAGCGCATCGGAGTTAGACCGCGTCCTCACCCGCGCCGCCGACATCAAGTCCGGCGACGACGAGACGCAGCTCACCCGAGCGACGCTGGCGATGCTCTTCGAGAAGCCGAGTACCCGGACGCGTGTCTCCTTCGAGACGGGGATGACCGAACTGGGCGGCCACGCGCTGTTCCTCGGCCCCGAGGACATCCAGCTCGGCCACGGAGAGCCGCTTTCGGACACCGCGCGCGTGCTGGGTCGCTACGGCGACGCCATCATGGTCCGCCTGTTCGACCACGAGGACCTGCTCGAAATCGCCGAGCACTCCGACGCGCCGGTCATCAACGGCCTGACCGACGACGCCCACCCCTGCCAGACGCTCGCCGACCTGCTCACCATCCGCGAGCACGTCGGCGACTTCGACGAGGTGTCCGCGGCGTGGGTCGGCGACGGCAACAACGTCGGCCAGTCGTTCGTCCTCGGCTGCGCGATGGCCGGCATCGACCTCACCGTGGCGACGCCACCGGACTACGGCGTCGACGACGACGTGCTCGAAAAGGCCGCCGAACTCGGCTCGACGCCGACGATTACGACCGACCCAGAGGAGGCCGTCGCCGACGCGGACGTGGTCTACACCGACGTGTGGATTTCGATGGGCCAGGAGGACCAGCGCCACGAGAAACTGCAGGCGTTCGAGGGATTCCAACTCAACGAGGACCTGCTTTCGGGCACCGACGCGAAGGTCATGCACTGCCTGCCGGCCCACCGCGGCGAGGAGATTACCGGCGACGTGCTCGAAGGCGAGCGCTCGCTCGTCTGGGACCAGGCGGAGAACCGCCTGCACGCCCAGAAGGGACTCATCGTCGAACTGCTCGAAGAATAGCAATCGGCTCCGCGGCGGTCGGGTCTCTTCTCAGAAGACGCCGTCGAGCGCGGGAACAGCGGTGTCGGGGGCTCCGAGCCTTTTAATCGGATGGCGGCCGAGATTCTCCCGTGGCCCACGCCAACGGCGCACCCGACGACGGCGACGCGGACGGAGCGTGGCGGTTCTTCCCGTACGACGAGCCGTACCCCAATCAGGAGGCGGCGATGTCCGGCATCGCCGACGCCCTCGACGACGAGCGGAACGTCCTCCTCGAAGGGGCGACCGGGACCGGGAAGACCATCTCCGCGCTCGTGCCCGCGCTCTCGTACGCCCGCGAGCACGACAAGACGGTCGTCATCACGACGAACGTCCACCAGCAGATGCGCCAGTTCGTCGAGGACGCCCGCGCCATCACCAGAGAGGAGGCCATCCGGGCGGTGGTGTTCCGCGGGAAGTCCTCGATGTGCCACATCGACGTGGGCTTTCAGGAGTGTCAGACCCTCCGCGATACGACCCGGAGCATCGTCGAAAAGGAGTCCGACAGGGCAGAACTCTCCGAGCAGGCGCAGTCGCTCCTCGACGGGATGCGCGAGGGCGAGTCCGGCGCGGCCGACGCGCGGAGCGCCGTCACGGACGAACTCGACAGCATCGACGACGAGCTGGAGGAGTTGAAGGAGGGCAACTACTGCGAGCACTACTACAACAACCTCGCGCGGAACACCGACGAGTTCTTCCAGTGGCTGTTCGACGACGTGCGGACGCCCGACGAGATTTTCGAGTACGCCGGGAAGCAGAACCTCTGCGGCTACGAGCTACTCAAGGAGGGCATGGAGGGCATCGACCTCGTCGTCTGCAACTACCACCACCTGCTCGACCCGATGATACGCGAGCAGTTCTTCCGGTGGTTGGACCGCGACCCCGACGACGTGATTACGGTGTTCGACGAGGCGCACAACATCGAGAGCGCGGCCCGCGACCACGCCAGTCGCGCGCTCACCGAGAACACGCTCGAGAGCGCGATGAACGAGCTGGAAGACGAAGACGACTCGCGGGCCGAGAGCGCCCGCAACGTCATCGGGACGTTCCTCGACTCGCTTCGCGACAGCTACGAGGAGGCGTTCGGCTTCGGCGAGCGCGAGCAGGTCGGCGAGAACTGGTACGACCTCTCTATCGCCAATCAGGGCCGCCGAGACGACCTGACGATGGAGTTCCTGCAGTCCTACGAGGGCCGCGGCATCGACGTGGAAGTCGAACTCGCGCTCCAGTTGGGCAAGCAGTTGGACGAACAGTACGAAGACGCGTACAAGAACGGCGAGGCGACGACGCGCAAGGAGTGCCAGACGCTACAGGCGGCGAACTTCATCGCCGACTGGACGGAGATGGGCGGCGAACTCGGCCGCCATCCGATGCTGTCGGTCCGCCGCGACGGCGGCACCGACGAGATTTACGGCCGCGCAGAGCTGTACACCTGCATCCCGAGAGAGGTCACGAAAGAGCTGTTCGAGGAAGTTCACGCGAGCATCCTGATGTCGGCGACGCTCCGCCCGTTCGACGTGACGGAGGGGACCCTCGGGCTCAAAAACCCCGTCACGATGGCCTACGGCCTCGAATACCCCGAGGAGAACCGACGGACGTTTTCGGTCTCGCTGCCCGCGCTGTTCTCTTCCGAGCGCGACGACCCCAGCACGCAGGAGACCATCGAGGGGATGCTGGCCGACGCCGCCACGTTCACGCCGGGCAACACGCTCGTGTTCTTCCCGTCGTACGCCGAGGCGGAGCGCTACCACGAGCGCCTGCGGGCGAACCCGGACGTCGACGCGGAACTGTTCTTGGACGAACCGGGCGTCCGCGCCGAGGAGCTGCGCCGGGAGTTCGTCGGCAAGAACGGCGCGGTGCTTCTCACCTCGTTGTGGGGGACGCTCGCCGAGGGCGTGAGCTTCGACGGCGACGACGCCCGGACGGTCGTGGTCGTCGGCGTTCCCTACCCGCATCTCTCCGAGCGACTGGAGGCGGTACAGGACGCCTACGACCGCGCCTACCGCGGTAAGAAGGACGCCGGCTGGCGCTACGCCGTCGAGATTCCGACGATTCGGAAGACCAGACAGGCGCTCGGGCGAGTCATCCGCGCGCCCGACGACTTCGGCGTCCGCGTGCTGGCCGACAAACGCTACACCCGCGAGAGCTCCTCGATGGGCAAGTACGGCGTCCGCGGGTCGTTCCCGGTCGAAGAGCGCGCCGAGATGGTCGACATCGCGCCGAACAAGCTCAAGTTCGCGATGCTGAACTTCTACAACGACCGCGACGCCTACGACGGCGACCCGCCGCGGCCCTGAGCGGGTCGCGGTCGGCGCGAAAAGTCGGCCGCGACCGCCGTGCGATTCTTACCTGTTCGAACCAACACAGGGTGATGAGTGCGACCCCTCCCGGACCGAAGGGCCTCCCGTTGTTCGGCGCGAGCAGACAGTACGCCCGCGACCCGTTTACGTTCCTGACGGCCGTCGCGGACGCCTACGGCGACGTGGTCCACTTCGACCTCGGCCCGCTCGACACCTACATGCTCACGAATCCGGCGGACGTCGAGACGGTGCTCGTGAGCGAGGCGTCGAAGTTCAGGAAGCCGCAGTTCCAGGACCGCGCCATCGGCGACCTGCTGGGCGACGGCCTGCTCATGAGCGAGGGCGCGACGTGGAAGAAACAGCGCCAACTCGCCCAGCCGGCGTTCGACGTGCGGCGCATCTCGACGATGACCGGCATGATGACCGACCGGACGGAGTCGATGCTGTCGTCGTGGGGCGACGGCGACGTGGTCGACGTGCAACTGGAGATGGCGCGGCTGACCGTCGAGATAATCGTCGACGCCATGTTCGGCACCGACCTCGACGACGAGCGCGTCCGGCGGGTACAGGAGAACCTCGAACCGCTCGGGGCGCGGTTCGAACCCGACCCGCTTCGGTTCCTGACGCCCGACTGGGCCCCGACGCGGGAGAACCGCCAGTACAAGGAGGCGCTGTCCGAACTCGAATCGCTCGTCTGGGACATCGTCGAGGAGCGCCGCGGGACCGAGTACGGCGAGACGCCGGCGTCGTCGGTGCCCGCCGACGCGACGGGCGACGACCGACCGATGGACCTGCTTTCGATTCTGCTCCGCGCCTACGACGAGGGCGAGCAGACCGAGAAGAACCTCCGCGACGAGCTGATGACGATGCTCCTCGCGGGCCACGACACGACGGCGCTGACGCTGACGTACGCGTGGTACCTGCTCTCGCAGCACCCCGAGGCGGAGGCGAAGCTCCACCGCGAACTGGACGAGGTGCTCGGCGGGCGGACGCCGACGTTCGAAGACGTTCGGAAGCTGGAGTACACCGAACGCGTGCTGAACGAGGCGATGCGGCTGTACCCGCCGGTGTACGTCATGTTCCGCGAGCCGAAGGTGGACATTCGTCTGGGCGGCTACCGCGTCCCGGAGGGCTCGGCCATCATGCTCCCGCAGTGGGTCGTCCACCGCTCGGAGCGCTGGTGGGACGACCCGCTTTCGTTCGACCCGGACCGCTGGGCACCCGAGCGGGCCGGCGACCGCCCGCGCTTCGCGTACTTCCCGTTCGGCGGGGGGCCGCGCCACTGCATCGGCAAGCACCTCTCGCTGCTCGAAGGGCGGCTCATCCTCGGCACCGTCGCCCAGCGGTACGAACTCGACTACGTCCGCGACGAGCCGTTCTCGCTTCGCGGGTCGCTGACGATGCACCCCGAAGAGCCGATGGGGATGCGGCTCCGGGCGCGCGACTGACGAGGCGGGACGGGGCAGGGCGGGACGGGGCGACACACCGGCGGTCGTCGCTTCGCCGACGGCGACGCGGTCGAATCCCCCCCGTCAGGCCGGAAGCGAAATCGAGGCCGCGGTCTCGCGGAACGACGAGTCGTAGATGTCGAGCTGCGAGACGGTCCACTCGACGGGCTCGATGGACTGGCTCGCGACTGCGCGGGCGTCCGCGAGACTGCCGCCGCGGGCGAGCGTGACGTGCGGGACGTAATCGTCGCCCTCCAGTCCGTCGACGGCGCCGAACTCGTCAGTGAGCGCGCGGTGCAGGTCGGCGAGGCCGGGGCTCTCGACAGCGAGATAGACGACCGGCGCGGCTCCGCGCGGCGGCGCTTCGAAGAATCGGACGTCGGTCACGCGGGCTTCGAACGCCGGCTGACCGGCGAGCACGCGCCGCAACTGTTCGTGTAAGCGGTCGAACTCGGTGTCTTCGAACCGCTTGCAGACGAGCGTGTGCCGGTCGCGAACCCGGTCGAACGGGGCGAGGTACGGAAACAGGTCGGACGCGAGGCGGGCGACCCGCCCCGGAACCGGGACGTTCAGACTGTACACGCCCGTGACTCACGCGAGAGACACAAAGGCGTATCGTCGCAGCGGGGGGTCAGATTCGGTCGAGCAGCCAGAGGACGATGAGCGCCGCGACGACGAGTCCCAGAATCGGCTGGAGCGGGCCGAGCAACGCACCGAACAGCCCGAGCACCTCGCCGATGATTTCGAGCACGAGCCAGACGAGGACGAGCAGGAGGATGATTTTCAGCAGGTCCTCCACGTCGATTCGGCCGCGGTTCGTTCGCATACGGGGCGGTGGGTCGTTCGCGGACAAATAGCTGGTGGCCGGGTAGCTTTATTCCGCTTCGGTGTCACTCTCCACCATGGACAGCCTGTTCTACCAACTCGGGAAGCTCTCGGCGTCCTCGTCGTCTTCGTCGTCGGGCGCGGGGCCGGTCGACAGCGAGCCCGGCCGAATCCCGCGTTGGCTTGGTCCCCTCGCCGTCGCGGTAATCGTCTTCGGCATCGCCGTCGTCGTCTTCCCCGTCACGCCGCTGACGCTCGCGGGATACGTCGTCCTCGCGCTCGCCGTCGCCGCGGTGTACGACGCGGTCGAAATCGTGCAGGCGTACGAAAAGCGGACGCTGACCGTGTTCGGCGACTACAAGGGCATCCTCGAACCGGGGCTGAACGTCGTCCCGCCGTTCGTCTCGAAGACCTACCGCTTCGACATGCGAACTCAGACGCTCGACGTGCCCTCCCAAGAGGCCATCACGGAGGACAACTCACCGGTGACGGCGGACGCCGTCGTCTACATCCGCGTGATGGACCCCGAGCGCGCCTTCCTACAGGTCGACAACTACCGCCGGGCCGTCTCGCTGCTCGCGCAGACGACGCTGCGGGCCGCCCTCGGCGACATGGAACTCGACGACACGCTGGCGCGCCGCGACCACATCAACGCGCGCATCCGCCGGGAACTCGACGAGCCGACCGACGAGTGGGGCGTCCGCGTCGAATCCGTCGAGGTCCGCGAGGTGAAGCCCTCGAAGGACGTCGAGAACGCGATGGAACAGCAGACCTCCGCCGAGCGCCGCCGCCGCGCCATGATTCTCGAAGCGCAGGGCGAACGTCGCTCCGCCGTCGAGAAGGCGCAGGGCGACAAGCAGTCGAACATCATCCGCGCGCAGGGGGAAAAGCAGTCGCAGATTCTCGAAGCGCAGGGTGACGCCATCTCGACGGTCCTCCGGGCCCGCGCGGCGGAGTCGATGGGCGAGCGCGCCATCATCGACAAGGGCATGGAGACGCTGGGGAACATCGGTACCTCGCCGTCGACGACGTACGTGCTGCCGCAGGAACTCACGTCGCTGCTCGGCCGCTACGGGAAGGGGCTGACCGGCTCCGATATACAGCAGGCCGAGGGCCTCGAAAGCAAGGCGTTCGACGAGGAGACCCGCGAACTCCTCGGCCTCGACGACATCAGCGAGATACTCGGCGAGTTGGACGGCATCGAGACGGCGGACATCTCCGCCGACGCGGTCGATATCGAAATCGAAGACGGCGGCGTCGAGGCTGAGCGGGTCGAGTGAGCGAAAAATCGAATACGCGAAGCAGTCGCGATTCCACCGACGCGCCGAGGGGCCGGTGCAGCGTCGTGTCCGGTCTGCGGGGCGACCGGCGCGAGCCCCGTCGTCCGGCCGTCGCGGTTCGGCGAGGCGCGGGACGGACGTGAAACGGGAGCCGCTCGGGTCGTCGGCGTCGGAATCGGCGACTGATTCCCCGTCGCTCGTCGCGGTCGAACGGGAGTCGGAACCCTCGGGAACGTCCCCCCGCACGCGAACGAGAGATGGGTGTCGGCGTCCCACCACCTGTCTGCGGTTCGCGCAGACACCGTTCGATACGTAATAAACACTATTAATTGTCTAGGTCGTTGAAATGTGAGGGGGCGTTTGTCGACAATCGACAACCCGAGCGATTAATCGCCTTTATTTCTATTTTTCACTACGTAGAATAATTTAACCACGTCCGACACCGACCGTGTGGTATGCAACAGCAGTCGTCGGTCGGCACGCGGTCGCTGTCGGCGTCCCGCGCCGAGATGAGCGAGATTTTGATGCCCAACGACACGAACAACCTCGGTCGCGCCCTCGGGGGGCGGATTCTGGAGTGGATGGACGTCTGCGGGGCCATCGCCGGGCGACGCTTCGCCGAGCGGCAGGTGGTCACGGCGTCGATGGACCACGTGGACTTCCTCGCACCCATCGACGTGGGCGACGTGGTGACCGTCGAGGCGTACGTCTTCGACACCGGTCGCACCAGCATGGACATCAAGGTCGACGTGACCGCCGAGCGACCGAGCGAGGGCGACCGCCGCGAGACCATCACCTCCTTTTTCACGTTCGTCGCGCTCGACGACGACGAGAAGCCGAGTCCGGTTCCGGACCTCGTCTGCGACTCCCAAGAGGAGCGCGAACTGCGCGACGCGGCGCTTCAGAAGCGCCGCGAGCACCGCGCCGCGCTGGCAGAAGAGTTCGAGTAACGCGGACCGCGAGGGGTCGCGGCGCTTATTCTTCGTCCGCCGCGCGGACGGTCAACACCGGCGCGTCCGACTGGCGGACGACGCGCTCCGTGACGGAGCCGACGAGGTAGTGGTCGAGGCCGGTTCGACCGTGGGTCGCCATCACGACGAGGTCGACCTCGGCGTCGGCGGCGTAGTCGACGATAGTCGAGTGAGGCACGCCCTCCTCGACGATGCGTTCGGTCTCGACGCCGTCGGGGAGCGCCTCGACGGCGGCGTCGGCCGCCGACTCCGCGCGGTCGAGTTCGGACTTCTCCCACACGTCCGGCGCGATGCCGGCCGAGGGCGACTCGAAGCGGTTGCGCGAGTCGGCCACGGACAGGACGTGGACCGTCGCGCCGTACGTTTCGGCGAGGGTCGCCGCGTGCTCGATGGTCGCATCGGTCGCGTCGCTACCGTCGGTCGGAAGCAGGATGTGGTCGTACATGGGTGAGGGTTCAGAATCGAGGACTGTGAAAGTGGTGCCGGTGAAAACGGTTCGAGCGGGTCGTTAGATGCCCAGCGCCATCATGAACAGCGCAATCGAGATGACGGCGAACAGGACGCCGACGAAGTTCTTGATGACGTCAGTCTCCAGCGCGTTCGACACGTAGGGGGCGATTTGGCCGCCGAGGACCGTCGCGGGGACGGTGAAGACGACCATGTTCCACGGCGTCGTCGCGAGGCTCAGCGAGTGACCGCCGACGATACCGCCGCCGAAGACGTGGACGAGCGACGCCAGGATGGCGGTCAGCGCGACCACGATGTGGTTCGTACCGATGGCGACGCGGACGGGCACTTTCGTGCTGAGCATCGAGATGATGCCGAGTTCGCCGACGCCGAAGCCGGCGAGGCCCTGGAACATCCCGCCGACGCTGTAGTTGGCGAAGCGGCGCAGGTAGCCGCCGCGGGTGTACGTGTAGTCGTCGCCCTCGCGGTCGACGCGGGTGACGGTCCCGTCGTCGGCCGTGTGGACGCCCGCGGGACCGAGCTTACCGGGGTCGTTGGGGAGGCTCGCGGAGACGGTGCCGCCGTCGGTGGCCGCGGCGTGGTCGGAGTCCGACGAGCCGGGTTCGTCGTGGCCGAGGTCGGCGTTGAACAGCAGGTAGGACGCGGCGAGCAGCGCGATTCCGAGCAGCGCGTGGAACACCACGTCGGGGATGACGAACGACAGGAGCGCGCCGCCGACGACGAACGGAATCGAGCCGCCGACGAGCGTCAGCGCCAGTCGCCGGTCGACGAGGCCGTACTGGATGAAGGCGACGGCCGAACTGGAGAGGCCGAACGCCTCGCTGATGAGGCCCACCTTCACCAGCGTCGACGAGTCGA
This sequence comes from Haloferax gibbonsii ATCC 33959, assembly GCF_000336775.1. Classification (GTDB taxonomy): domain Archaea; phylum Halobacteriota; class Halobacteria; order Halobacteriales; family Haloferacaceae; genus Haloferax; species Haloferax gibbonsii. The sequence goes on from NZ_AOLJ01000011.1 coordinate 831,836, forward strand.
GCGGGTGCGCGAAGAGGGGGAAGATGAAGATGAGGAACGGGACGAAGAGCGCCGACCCGCTGATGCCGACCGTGTTCACGATGGTCGCGCCGGTGAGGAACACCGGGAACAACCACCAGTACTGGAGCCAGTACTCCATGCCTGCACCCGACGGCGTCGGTGCCATGGTGAACACCGAGGCGAGGAACAGCAGGGGAGCGATGAACACGAGGATGTGTTGGTACTTCAGGAACGACTTCTGGACGTGACTGAGAGACTGAGAGCTCATGGTTCTCGTTGTTATCAGTACGCAGTAGCGTTCGCGTGCACTCGCGTGGAGTGGCACGCCGAAAACAGCCCGTTCGCCGAGTCATCAGCGGCACCGACCCGTGCGTGTTCACCGTCTCCCGAGGATGCGACCGCGTCGCACGCCGGCTGGGCCGGCGTGCGGTGGTCGCCCGAACTGTCGAGCACGGAGTGCTCGAATCCGCGGACCATTCAGGTAATGCCTCCGTTGGGGTAGGCGTGGTGAACGGTGTGGGTTGCAGGCTCGTCCGCCGAGGTGCGGATCACGGTGGAACGGGCATAGCGAGGTCGGGCTAATAAGTCTTGATGTCGACCCCCCAATTTGGGTACGGTCCACACACCGACGCGCGTCGAAAAACCAGTAACATGTGTTTCTATCCAAAATCTGTGCTCAGTCGTTGGGTTCGAACGCCCGTCTGACCAGCGCCCGTTCGGTCTCGTAGGTGAGCCGTTCGAGCGCTTCGGCGGGGGTGACCCACTGGCGCGCGTCGACCTCGCCGTCGGGTTCGAACGGGCGCTCGTCGGCGACGCGCATGTGCCAGACGAACACGCCCTTCGGGCCGCTCCGCGTCCCCGCGTCGTCGGGGACGCGGTACTCGTAGCGCCCGGCGAACCGGCCGCAGTCGACCTCGCACCTCGTCTCCTCGCGGACCTCTCTGACGGCGGTCTCGACCAGCGTCTCGCCCGGTTCGAGTTTCCCCTTCGGGAGCGACCAGTCGTCGTAGCGCGGCCGGTGGACGAGACAGAGTCGGCCGTCGTCGCGGCGGAGGAGTCCGCCAGCCGCGAACGTCAGAGTCGATGGTGAGGACACGACCGGTCAGAACTCGTCCGGGGGCGTCAGGCCGTCGTCGGCCTCGCCGTCGTGTTCGTCGGGATACTCGGGCGCGACGCCGTCTTCGAGCGCGTCCACGTCGAACTCTCGGCGGAGGTTCTGGATGCGGTCGCGGATGTCGGCGGCGAGTTCGAACTCGAGGTTGTCGGCGGCCTCCTGCATCCGGTCTTCGAGGAAGGCGATCTGTTCTACCGCCTCGTCGGCGTCGGCGGGTTCGTCGCCGGAGACGCCGCGGGTGTCGGTCTTGCTCCCCGGCAGGTTCGTCTCGCCGACCTCCTTTTCGATGGTCGTCGGCGTGTAGCCGTGTTCCTCGTTGAACTCCTGTTGGATGCGGCGGCGGCGCTGCGTCTCGGAGATGGCGGCCTCCATCGCGTCCGTCATCTCGTCGGCGTAGAGCACGACCTCGCCGTTGACGTTGCGGGCGGCGCGGCCCATCGTCTGGACGAGCGTGGTCTCGGAGCGCAGGAAGCCCTGCTGGTCGGCGTCGAGAATGGCGACGAGCGAGACTTCGGGGATGTCGAGGCCCTCGCGGAGGAGGTTGATGCCGACGAGCACGTCGATATCGCCGAGGCGGAGCGACCGGATGAGTTCGTGACGTTCGAGCGTGTCGGTCTCGTCGTGCATGTAGGCCACGTCGACGCCGGCCTCTTCGAGGTACTCGGTGAGGTCCTCGGCCATCCGCTTCGTGAGCGTCGTGACGAGCACGCGCTCGTCGCGGTCGATGCGCTCGTCGATGCGGGCCATCAGGTCGTCGACCTGCCCGGTCGCCTCCGTCACCTCGACCTTCGGGTCCACGAGGTGGGTCGGTCGGACGATTTGCTCGACGATTTGGTCGGAGTGCTCGCGCTCGTAGTCGCCGGGGGTCGCGGAGACGAAAAGCGCCTGCCCGACGGTCTCTTCGAACTCCTCGAAGGTGAGCGGGCGGTTGTCGTAGGCCGTCGGAAGGCGGAAGCCGTTTTCGACGAGCGAGTCCTTTCGGGACTTGTCACCGGCGTACTGGCCCTTAATCTGCGGGAGCGTGACGTGCGACTCGTCGATGACGGTGAGGAAGTCGTCGGGGAAGTAGTCGAGGAGGGTGTAGGGCGCGTCGCCCGGCTCGCGGTCCGAGAGGTGGACCGAGTAGTTCTCGATGCCGGAGCAGTGGCCCGTCTCGCGGAGCATCTCGATGTCGAAGGTGGTTCGCTCTTCGATGCGCTGGGCGGCCACGAGGTCGCCCTGTCGCTGGAAGTGCTTCACCCGCTGTTCCATCAGCTCCTCGATTTCCGAGATGGCTCCTTCGAGCTGCTCTTCGGGGATGGAGTAGTGCTCTGCCGGATAGATGAGCACCGCCGGCTCGGACGACTTGACCTCGCCCTCCAGCGGGTCGAGCTTCAGCATCCGGTCGATTTCGTCGCCCCAGAACTCGATGCGGACGGCGTAGCGGCCGTACATCGGGAACACCTCGACGGTGTCGCCGCGGACGCGGAACGTCCCTTGCCGGAAGTCCACGTCGTTGCGCTCGTAGTTGAGGTCGACGAGACCACGGAGGAGTTTGTCGCGGTCCATCTGCTGGCCGACCTCCAGTCGGAGGGACATATCGGCGTAGTTCTTCGGGTCGCCGAGGCCGTAGATAGCCGACACCGAGGCGACGACGATAACGTCGTCGCGGGTGAGAAGCGACCGGGTCGCGGAGTGGCGGAGCCGGTCGATTTCCTCGTTTATCGACATGTCCTTGTCGATGTAGGTGTCGGTCTGTTCGATGTACGCCTCGGGCTGGTAGTAGTCGTAGTAGGAGACGAAGTACTCGACCGCGTTGTCGGGGAAGAGACTCTTGAACTCCTCGTACAACTGGGCGGCGAGCGTCTTGTTGTGCGCGAGGACGAGCGTCGGCTTCTGAATCTCCTCGACCACCCACGAGACGGTGTTTGTCTTGCCGGAACCGGTGACACCGAGCAGGGTCTGCACGTCGGCACCCTCGCGGAAGCCGCGGGCCAGCGCCTCGATTGCCTCGGGTTGGTCGCCCGCGGGGTCGAAGGGGGCGTCGACGCGGAATTCGCGGTCTGCGTCGGGTCTGTCGGCGGACAGGGGACCGGACTCGCTCATTGCCCGTCCTTGGGTCGCGGCGTACTTGAGCGAGGCGGTGCTTGTCGCCGGAGGAACGGTTTTGGGCCGGGCTGTCGAACCGTCCAGTATGACGCGAGCCGAACTCGAACGCGCGAGCAACCTGCTCAAGGAAGCCGCCGAGGCGACCGAGGGCGACGTGCAGGAGCGACTCTACGAACAGTCCGACCAGCTCGCGAAGCTGGCGACGCGCGAGCAGGGACCGGACCACGGGCGACTCGCCCGCCACATGACGGTCCTCCACGAACTCGCCGAGGACCTCGACGGCGACGTCGCCGAGACGGTCCGCGAGGCCCGAAGCGAAGTCCTCGAATACCGCAAGGGCGTCCCCGGCGTCTGACGACCGGCTGACAAACCCCCTCGTTTCTACTGGAACTCGCCCGTTACGCCGCGAGTCGTCGCTGTCGGCACTGGGCGAACGAAGACACAAGTTCCGAGCATACCGCACCGCGAGCGGGGCCGAAGTCGAGTCTCTCGACCGGTTTTCTCCACCGTGAGACGCAGCGCGTCTCACGAGCCGTCGTTCCGCTATCGTTCACGGAGACGGTCTACGCCGGGTCGGTCGCCAACGGCGACCTCTGTGAGTGAAAAGGGGACTTAGCAGACGTTCTTCGGCTTGACGCCCATGCCTTCCAGCGTCTCGACGTACTCGTCGTAGGCGGCTTCGACCACCGCGTCGGCGGCCTCGCGGGCGACGGCGTCGTCCTCGACGAGGTCGTCGATGGCGGCTTCGAGCGTGTCGAGTTGGTCGTTGAGGTCGGACTTGAGCGTGCGGAAGTCGTTGGCGGCCATCGGGTCCGCGTCGCCGACGAAGAAGCCGACCATCTGCTCGACGGTCTTCAGCGACACGAGCGCGCGGGCGAGCGCGCCGCCGAGGCGGCCGTCGGTCGTCTCGAACTCGGCCAGCACGTCGTAGACGTTCGGCTTCGAGCCGTCGGGCTCCGCGCCGACGGTTTCGGCGTGCTCGCGGGCGGTGTCGGCGAGGTCGGCGAAGAGCGCGGCCGCCTCGTCGTTCGGTTCGTCGTCTGCCCACCAGTCGAACAGGTCGGCGGCGGCGGCGGCCTCGGCGGCGGCCGCGGCGCGGACCGCGTCGCCGTCCATCTCGCCGCCGGTGACGGCGTACAGCGCCTTCGAGGAGCCGAGTCGGGAAAGCGGCGTCTCGTGGTCGTCGCGGAGGGTGTCGAGGAGTTCGGACATACGCCCCCGTATGTCCGTCTCGGGTTTGTACCCATCGGCGGCGGCGAGTCCGGCGCGGGTCTGCGACGACCCGGCTCGACCCGAGACGACGACCGGCGTGTCGGCCGGGTCGTGACATTCTACCGAGTCGAACTAGCACGAATATTAAACATTATATATTGTATTATCATGAGGTTATCCGAGCTATGACAAACGCTATCAGGCAGGCGGCGGAGCGCAGTTCGAAACTGGTCGAACAGTACCTCCCCGACGCGTTCCTGTTCGCCATCATCCTGACCGGAGTGGCGTTCGTGCTGGCGCTGGTGTCGGTCGCGCCGGCCGAGGGGGTCGGCGCGGTCGGACACGCCGGGAACCTTCTCATCGACGGCTGGTACGGCGGCTTCTGGAACCTGCTTTCGTTCGGGATGCAGATGACGCTCATCCTGATGACGGGCTACGCGCTCGCGCAGACGAAGCCCGTGGACTGGCTCCTGACGCGCCTCGCGGGCGTCCCGAACACCGAGCGGGGCGCGGCCGCGATGGTGCCTGTCGTCGCCGCCGCGGCGTCGTTCGTTCACTGGGGTCTCGGCCTCGTCGTCGGGGCGCTGTTCGCCCGGAAGATAGCGACCGAGATGCGCGGCATCGACTTCCCCATCGTCGTCGCCGGGGCGTACTCCGGGTTCGTCGTCTGGCACGGCGGTCTCGCGGGGTCGATTCCGCTCCTGTTGAACACCGAGGGGAACTTCCTCATCGAGGCGGGCATCCTCGACACGACGTTCGGCACCGGCGGGACCATCTTCACGGTCGCCAACCTCGTGTTGGTCGTCGCGGTCGGCTTCCTCTTCCTGCCGGCGCTGTTCGCGCTCATGTACCCGGCCGACGACGCGAAGAAGACGCCCATCGACCCCGCGGCGTTCGAGACGGCGACCGACGGTGGCGAGCAAGCGACTGGCGGGTGGGCCTCCACGGACGTCCCCGAGGACGCCTCGCTCGCGACGCGCATCGAGCACTCGCTCGGTATCGGCGTGACAATCGGCGTCGTCGGCCTGCTCGCGGTCGTCCTGTACTTCTGGGAGGGAATCCAGAACGGGACGATGCCGTGGAACAACCTCAACCTGAACATCGTCAACTTCGGCTTCCTCTTCCTCGGCCTGCTGTTCCACGGGACGCCCAAGGCGTACATCGAGGCCATCGTCGAGGCCGTCGAGAACGTCTGGGGAATCATCCTCCAGTTCCCCTTCTACGCGGGTATCATGGGCATCATGGCCTACGCGCCCGAGGGGTCCGTCAGCCTCGCCACGCAGATCGCACAGGGCATGGTCGCCGTCGCGCCCGACGGGACGCTCCCGGCCTTTGCCTTCTTCACCGCCGGTCTCGTGAACTTCTTCGTCCCCTCCGGCGGGGGCGAGTGGGCCGTCATCGGCGAGACGCTCGTCACGGCCGCGAAGGCGTCCGGCGAGTCCATCCCGCGAGTCGCCGTCGCCGCCTCGTGGGGCGACGCGTGGACCAACATGATCCAGCCCTTCTGGGCCATCCCGCTGCTCTCCATCAGCGGCCTGTCGGTCCGCGACATCATGGGCTACTGCGTGATGGTGCTTCTCGGCGCGGGCGTACTCGTCGCCGTCGGCATCAGCGTCCTGCCGATGTGAACCGCAAAAAGAACCGGTCGGTCGGTCTCGAAACGAACTGAGGCCGAGGCGGCTCAGTTACCCTTCTCGACGGGCGCGCCGACGAGGTTGCCCCACTCCGTCCACGAGCCGTCGTAGTTGGTGACGTTCTCGTAGCCGAGGAGTTCGTGGAGGGCGAACCACGCGATGGACGAGCGCTCGCCGATGCGGCAGTAGGCGATGGTGGACTCGTCGCCTTCGATGCCCTGGTCCGCGTAGAGTTCGCGGAGTTCGTCGGCGGACTTGAAGGTGCCGTCGTCGTTGACGGTCGCGGCCCACGAGATGTTGCTCGCGCCGGGGATGTGGCCGCCGCGCTGGGCGGTCTCCTGCAGTCCCGGGGGCGCGAGAATCTCGCCGGAGAACTCTTCGGGCGAGCGAACGTCGACGAGGGGAAGGCCCTTGTCGACCGCCTTCTCGACGTCGTCGCGGTACGCGCGGATGTCCTCGAAGGGACCCTTGGCGCTGTAGTCTTGCTCCGGGAAGGACGGGACTTCGTCGGTCGTCGGATAGTCGTTGTCGACCCAGTAGTCGCGGCCGCCGTTCATCAGGTGAACGTTCTCGTGGCCGTAATACTTGAACTGCCAATAGGTGTAGGCGGCGAACCAGTTGGAGTTGTCGCCGTAGAGGACGACCGTGGAGTCCTCGGAGATGCCGTGGGAACCGAGGAGGTCCTCGAAGTCCTCCTTGGTCAGCACGTCACGGGTCGTCTGGTCCTGCAGCTGGGACTCCCAGTTGAACCCGATGGCACCGGGGGCGTGACTCTCGTCGTACGCCTCGGTGTCCACGTCCACTTCGACGAGTCGGTACGCCGGGTCGTCGCTCTGGAACTCGTCGAGGTGGCTCTCCACCCAGTCCGCAGAGACGAGCACGTCCTTCGCGTAATCGGAGTTTGACATCGCGTTTCTCCGTACAACAGGAAGGCCCATAACTCTCACAGCGACGGCATGTACGGCCTGACCTCGGGTGATGCGGCAATATTGTCCCAGATATGGCGGGGGAGACGGCGAAACTGACTCGGAGAACGGCCGTCTCGGGGACTCTCAGCCCGGTATCCGACGAAACCAGCAACAACATCCGCTACCCCGGACACGTGGCGAGGGGTGCGAGGAGGGGCGGACCTAAACCCGCGGCCCGGAAACGTGGGGACATGGTAGACGTGGTCTCTTCGACGTGGCTCGCGGACCGACTCGGCGACGTTCGCGTGGTGGACGTGCGGGACGGCTGGGAGTTCGACGGCATCGGGCACCTCCCCGGCGCGGTGTCGATACCCTTCGACGAGTTCCGAAGCGCCGACGGCGACGTGGGGATGCTCCCCGGCCGCGACGCGTGGTCCGACCTCCTTTCGGGCGCGGGCGTCGCGGCCGACGACGACGTGGTCGCCTACGACGACACCCACGGCGTCTTCGCCGCCCGCTTTCTCGTGACCGCCCTCCTCTACGGACACGACCCCGAGAAACTCCACCTCCTCGACGGCGACTTCAGCGCGTGGAACCGCGAGCGCGAGACGACGACCGAGGCGACCGAGGTCGAGGGGACGGTCTACGAGATAACCGACCCGACCGAGACGCCGCTCGTGGACTTCGAGGCGGTCGAAGCCGCGCTCGACGACCCCGAGACCGTCATCGTGGACACCCGCGACCCCGCGGAGTACGACGAGGGCCACCTCCCCGGCGCGGTCAACCTCGACTGGCGCGAACTCGTCGACGACGAGACCCGCGGGCTGAAACCGCGGGACGAACTCGACTCGATTCTGGACGCCGCGGGCGTCGCCCCGGACCGTCGGGTCGTCCTCTACTGCAACACCGCCCGGCGCATCAGCCACACCTACGTCGTCCTCTCGCACCTCGGCTACGACGACGTGGCGTTCTACGAGGGCAGCCTCACCGAGTGGGAGGAACGCGACGGCGCGGTCGTCGAGGGCTGACGAGCGGCGCAGTCAGGGAGTCTCGACCGGGTCGTCGCCCGCGGCCTCCTCGCCTCCGCCGTCGTCGACGCGTAACTCCGCGCCGAGCAGGTCAACGGACTCCGCGAGGAGCGCGACGACGAGCGGGCCGGCGATGATACCGACCGGGCCGAGGCTGAGCAGGCCGCCGACGAAGCCGACGAAGTAGAGGCTCCCCGGCAGGTCGGCGGTCTCCCTGGCGAGTCGCGGGCGAATCAGGATGTCCGGGAGCCACGCGACCGCGAATCCGCCGACGACGACGACGAGCGCGGCGGCGACGAGGTCGCCGACCGCGGCGTGGTAGACGGCCATCGCCGCGAGCAGGACGCTCGGGCCGACGATGGGGATGAACTGGAGGACGGCCGCGACCGTGGCGAGCGTGACGACGTACTCGTAGCCGAGCGCCCAGAAGACGACGAGGCCGATGGCGAACGTGCCGACGGCGGTCGCCGCCTGCAGGACGTAGATGGCGAACAGCGTCTCGCGGGCCCGCTTGTTGAGCGCCGTCGCCGCGTCCCGGTAGTCGGCGGGGACCAGCGCGAGGAGCGTCCGCCCGACGGCGTCGCCGCTGAGGAGCAGCGAGAACACGAGGAACCCGAACAGCGTGAGTTTGATGAGGACCACGGGCGCGGCGGTGGCGGCGGCGCGGCCGAGCGACTGGAGCAGGTTGAGGCCGACCGCAACCACGTCGTCGAGCGTCACCGTCTCGACCATCCCGAGGAACTCGACGGTCACCACGTCGGGCAGGAGCGCCGCGAGCTCGAGGATGTCGCTCAGTCGGAGGAAGACGATGACGACGAGCGGCGCGAGCACGACGCCGACGCCGACCGCCGCGACGACGGTGGCGGCGAGGCTGGCGACCCAGCGGGAGGCCCCGCGCGCTTCGAGGCGTCGCCTGAGCGGCACGAGCAGGTAGGCGACGGTGATGGCGAAAAACACCGTCGCCAACACGTCCGCGAGCATGACCGCCGCGAGCAGCGCGAAGAGGGCGAGCACACCGCCGAGGACGTACGGACGAGAAGCAGTCACCTCCGGTGATACTCCCGCCGAGGATAAAGTCGTTCTCCCGACACGGACCTCGAATCCGACGGATTCGGCCGTTTATTCGTCTCCGAGAACACCACGCCCGTTAAGTACCACAGAGTGCAACAACCGAGTAATGAGACGACGTAGTTTCCTGAAGGCCGCCGGTGCGGGAGGCGTCTCCGCGCTCCTCGCCGGCTGTACCGGGACCGGCGGCGAGCAGACGACGACCGAGGCTTCGGGCGACACGACCGAGACGACCACGGCGACGACGACCGAGGGGACGACCGCGGGCGGCGAGTCGCCGACGCTCACCGTCGGTACCTACGGCTCGTTCGTCGACGCGCCGAGTTCGAGCCCAGGTCCGTGGCTGAAAGAGACGTTCGAGTCCGAGTTCGACGCGACGCTGGAGTGGCAGACGCCCGATTCGGGCGTGAACTACTACATCGAGCGCGCCCTCCAGGGCGTCGAGTCCGGCGCGGACCTCTACGTCGGCCTCGACGCGCAGATGCTCGTCCGCATCGACCAGAAGCTCGACGAGGCGCTGTTCTCGCCCGCCGAGGGACTGTCCCGAGCCGACGAGGTGAACGAGCAACTGAACTTCGACCCGCAGGGCCGCGCGGTCCCCTACGACACGGGCTACATCTCGCTCGTCTACAACGAGACCTACGGCGACGGCGACTTCGTCGCCCCCGAGACGTTCGACGGCCTGCTGGAGTCCGAGTACGCGGGCGCGCTCCTCGCGCAGAATCCCACGTCGTCGGCGACGGGACAGGCGTTCTTACTCCACACCATCGACGCCAAGGGCGAAGACGGCTACCTCGACTACTGGGCGAGTCTGAAGGAAAACGACGTCCGCGTCCTCGGCGACTGGGAGGACTCCTACAACGCCTACTCGAACGGGGAGGCCCCGATGGTCGTCTCGTACTCGACCGACCAGGTGTTCGCCGCCGAGTCCGGCGAGGACATGGCGAAACACCAGATTCGCTTCCTGAACGACGAGGGCTACGCCAACCCCGAGGGGATGGCCCACTTCGCCGACGCGTCGAACCCCGACCTCGCGGCCGAGTTCATGGACTTCATGCTCCGACCCGAGGTGCAGGCCGAAATCGCCGTCCGCAACGTCCAGTTCCCGGCCACGACCACCGCGGAGCTGCCCGAGGACTTCGCGCAGTACGCACAGGAGCCGCCGGAAGCCGTCACGTTCTCCTACGACCGGCTTCAGAACAACCTGAGTGACTGGACCGACGCCTGGGCCCGCGAGTTCGCCAGAAAGTGAGGTGAACCGGTGAGCCGCGTCTCGGTTCGCCGGGTCGCCCGCGTCCTCGAACAGCGACTGCTCACCCTCGTCGCGGCGCTCACCGCCGTCGTCCTCCTGGTCCTGTTTTACTACCCCGTCGCCACCGTCTTCGCCGACGCCGTCCTCGTGGACGGCCGACTCACCGTCGAACCAATCGCGACGATTCTGACGAGCGAGTTCTACCTCGTCGACATCATCTGGTTCACGGCGAAACAGGCGTTCTACTCGACGCTCGCCAGCCTCGCGCTCGGCCTCCCCGCCGCGTGGCTGTTCTCGCGCTTCGAGTTCCGCGGCCGCGAGACGCTCCGCTCGCTTACCATCCTCCCGTTCGTCATGCCCTCCATCATGGTCGCCATCGGCTTCGTGGCGACGTTCGGCCGCAACGGGACGCTGAACCGCGCGCTCTCCGCCGTCGGCCTCCCGCCGGTCGAACTGCTGTTCACGCTCGAAGCCATCATCGTCGCCCACGCGTTCTACAACGCCCCGCTCGTCGCCCGCGTCGTCACCGCCGCGTGGGAGAGCGTGGACGCCCGGACCGTCGAGACCGCCCGCTCGCTCGGCGCGAACCCGCGGCGGGCCTTCCGCGACGTCGTCCTCCCACAGCTCCTGCCGTCCATCGGCGTCGGCGCGACCCTGACGTTCATCTTCACCTTCGCGTCGTTCCCCATCGTCCTCGCGCTCGGCGGCTTCCAACTGGCGACCATCGAGGTGTTCGTCTACTCGCGGGTCCGAGACCTCGCGTACGCCGAGGCCGCCAGCCTCGCGGTCATCGAGACGGTCATCTCCATCACGCTGACCGCCGTCTACCTCCGGTACGAGGCCAGCCAGCGGTCGGCCGGCGGCGCGGCGAACCCGCTTCCCCGCCGGTCTGTCGTCCCGTCCGACTGGACGCCGAAATCGACGCTTCGGACGGTCGGCATCGCCGGCTACGCCCTCGTCGTCGGACTGGTGTTCGTCGTCCCCATCGCCAGCATGATTCTGGCGAGCGTCACCGGCGGCGACGGCGGCTTCACGCTCGCCAACTACGCCTTCCTCGTCGAGCGACAGGCGACCGGCGCGAGCTTTCAGGTCAAACCACTCCCCGCCATCCTGAACTCGCTGGCCTTCGCCGCGGGGACGCTCGTCGTGGCCGTCCCGATGGGCGTGGTGATGGCCGTCCTCACGACCCGCCGGTACCGCGGGCGCGGCCTCATCGACGTGCTCTCGATGGCCCCCTTCGCCGTCTCGGGCATCGTCGTCGGCCTCGGCCTGCTCCGCGGCCTCGTCTTCGGCGTCGACGTGCTGGGGACGCGAATCCGCGTCACCGGCGCGCTCGCTATCGTCGCGGCCCACGCCGTCGGCGCGTACCCCTTCGTCACCCGGAACGTCGCGCCGCTTTTCGCCCGACTCGACGGCCGGCTCGTGGAGTCCGCGCGGTCGCTCGGCGCGACCAGAACCCGCGCGCTCGTCGATATCGAACTGCCGCTCGTCTGGACCGGCGTCGTCGCGGGCGCGGCGTTCGCCGTCGCCATCAGCATCGGCGAGTTCGACTCGACCATCATCCTCGCGGAGGGCGCGGGGAGCTACACGATGCCCATCGCGGTCGAGCGGTTCCTCGGGCGACGGCTCGGCCCCGCGACGGCGATGGGCTGTCTCCTGCTTCTCGTCACGTCCGCCAGCTTCCTCGTCGTGGACCGCTTCGGCGGCCGGTGGGGCGAGCTATGAGGGTGCCCGGGGAACGAGACGGGGGCGAGCCGCGGGAAGTGAGAATTATGACCGTCCGCCGGCGAGGGGAGAACGTGACTTCGGAGGCGAACCCGTGAGACTCGAACTCGACGCGGTGTCCAAGCGCTACGGGTCGGCGACGGCGCTCGATTCCGTCTCGCTGTCGGTCGACGACGGCGAGTTTTTCACGCTCGTCGGCCCCTCTGGCTGCGGCAAGACGACCACGCTCCGCTGTATCGCCGGCTTCGAGTCCCCGACCGAGGGGACCGTGCGCTTCGACGGCGAGTCGATGGCCGGCGTCGCGCCCGAGTCCCGGGGCGTCGGCGTCGTGTTCCAGAACTACGCGCTGTTCCCACACCTCAGCGTCGGCGAGAACGTCGCCTACGGCCTCCGCTTTACCGACCCGCCGGGCGGTGGCACCCGCGACGAGCGCGTCGCGGAACTGCTGGACCTCGTCGACCTCGCGGGGTTCGAAGACCGCGACCCGGACTCGCTTTCGGGCGGGCAGCAACAGCGTGTCGCGCTCGCCCGCGCCCTCGCGCCCGGCCCGGACCTCCTGCTCCTCGACGAGCCGATGTCGGCGCTCGACGCCCGGCTCCGCGACCGCCTCCGCCGACAGGTAAAGCGCATCCAGTCGGAACTCGGCGTGACGACCGTCTACGTCACCCACGACCAGTCGGAGGCGCTGGCGGTGTCCGACCGGGTGGCCGTCCTCAACCGCGGCCGCGTCGAACAGGTCGGCCGGCCCCGCGAACTCTACCACCGCCCGCGGACGCGGTTCGTCGCGGAGTTCCTCGGCGAGAACAACGTCCTCGACGGGGTCGTCGAGTCTCGACCGGAAACGGGGGGGATTCGCGTCGGCGTCGGCGACGCGGTGTTCACGCTGGCCGAGGGTCGACGCGTCCTCGGCCAAGGTGGTTCGGCGTCCGGCGACCGCGCTGAAACCGACGGGAGAGACGGCGGCCGACCCGCACGTCCCGAGACCGGGGACAGCCTCACCTTCTGCGTCCGACCCGAACAGCTCCGAGTCGGCGCGGAGACGAACCGAGTCCGCGGAACCGTCGTCGACACCGAGTTTCAGGGGGCGACGACGCGGGTGCGACTCGACTGGGGCGGGACGGAACTCGTCGTGGCGGTCGAAGACGGCGGCGAAGAATCAGCGGCCGGATTCGAGGACGGGACGACGCTGGATATCGGATTCGCCCCGGCGTCGGCTCACATCGTCGACTAGGCCGGAAGCGCGGGTCGGTCGGTTCTGCGGTCCCGTTCCGCGTCAGGGTGCGACGCCGACAGTCAGGAGCGTGCCGAACGTCCGGTAGCGCTCGACCATCGCCTCGCGGGTCTCCCAGTCGTCGGTCGGGAACTCGGCGGCCGCCGGGATGTCGATGTCGAGGTCGGCGATGGAGTCCTGTTCGGCGACGTGGAGGCCGGCGTCGCGGAACGCCTCGCGGTACTCGGCGTGGGACCACCGGGTCATGTCGATGGAGATGAGGTCCTGCCACTCGTGGGAGTGGACGTTCTCCTCGTAGTAATTGACCGCGCAGTAGAACGTCCCGCCGGGCCTGAGGATACGGGCGATTTCTTCGAGGGTGTGGTGCGGGTCGGCGGCGTAGTAGAACGCCTCCATCGACCAGACGTGGTCGACGCTGTCGTCGTCGAACGGGAGGTCGTCGAAGTCGCCGACGAGAAACGAGAGGTCGTCGGTGTCGGTGTACTCGCGGGCGTTCTGGACCATCTCGGGCGAGCCGTCGAGGCCGAACCCGCGGCCGATGCCCTTCGTGTCGCGAAGCGCGCGCAGGGCGTAGCCGCTCCCGGTCCCGAGGTCGACGACGGTGTCGCCTTCCTCGACCGGCATCCGTGCGAGCGCGTGCTTCGCGGTGTGCCAGTGTCGGTCCTCCATGCCCTTGTCGCGGCCGTCGGCCGCCCAGGCGTCGAACTCGTCGCGGACGCTCATACCGGAGCCTCGCGCGCCGGGGTGAAAATGCGTTCGAACTGGTCCCGCGGGGGCGGCGAATCCGGCGGCGAATCGGCCGCGTCTCCCGTCGCGCCTTTTAATTACCGGCGTCCCGACGACCGGTGTATGGTCGGAGTCCGCCGCCGGTTCGCGCTCGCCGACACCGCTCAGCAGGTCGTCGGCGGGTTCCTCCTCGCGGGGCCGTTCGTCGTCACCGAGGAGGTGTGGGTGCTCGCGCGGAGCATGTCGTTCGCGCAGGCGATTCTCACCCTCTTTATCGTGCTCGCGGTCGGCTACGGCGCGCTCTACAAGGCCGACGACCGCGACCCCGACCGAGAGCGCGAGGTCGGCGGGATTCCCGTCCGGTTCATCTCGCTCATCACTGTCTCGTACCTCTCCGTGTTCATCCTCGCGCTCGCGTTCGACGCGCCGGGGACGTTCCTCTCGGACGTGTCGGGGGAGGTCCTCGTCACCGTGCTGGGGTACGACCTCGACCTCGCGGTGCTCCGCATCACGCTCAAGGCGACGAGCGTCGGCGCGGTGTTCAGCGTCATCGGCGCCGCCACGGCCGACTCGCTGTTCTGACGCCGCCGGCGCGAGGGGAGTGAACACGCACCACGGCTCGGGGACGC
>NZ_AOLJ01000012.1 GCF_000336775.1 Haloferax gibbonsii ATCC 33959
GGACCACCGCGCGGGAGGTCGAACAGAAGTTGGAGCACTACGAGGTCGACGAGTCCAGCGCCACCATCCTCGACACGCTCTCTATCGAGCGCGGCTACTCCCGACGCAGTTCGGACAACATCTACTACGTCGCGGCCCCCGACGACCTCGACGCCATCGTCGAGAAGACCCGGCAGTTCCTCGAACGCCACGACGGAAAGCTCCGGCTCAGCGTCGATTCGGTCACGGAGATGGCGTACTACGCCGACGAGGACCGCGCCTTCGAAGCGACGAAGCAGATTCTCGAACTCCTCGACGAGTTCGACGCGGTGGGGCTGTTCCACCTCTCGAAGGAAGTCCACGACCAGGAGACGCTCGACCGCTTCCGCGAACTGTTCGACGGCGTCGTCGACCTCGAAGAGGACGGCACCGTCACGACCGAGTTCTGAGGCGGCACGCGACGCGAGCGGCTACGTCGAATCGGCGGCGTCGTCACCCGAGTCGTCGGCGGTCGGGTCGTCGTCATCGACCGAGCCCGCGTCGTCGTCCGCCGCGAGTTGCGCGAAGGTCTTTTCGGCCCACTTGACCGCGTAGCTCGGCCCGTGGTCGCGGTACGCCGCGGTGTCAAGCGCCGAAAACGGCGCGGGGAGGTCGCGGCCGTGTTTGACGGCCGAACACGCGAACTCGGTCGCCTCGGCGAAGGAGAGTCTGCCGAGCGCGACGAGCCGCGGGAGGTTCGCAAGTCGGTCGTCGAGTCGGCCGCCGGCGTCGACCCACGCCTCGCGGAGGCGGTCGTGGTCGCCCTCCCACGACGCGAACGCCTCGCGGGTGTGGACGCCGACCCAGCCCTCGTAGAGCGCGGCCGCGACCTGATACGTCTCGCTCGGGCCGAGCGGCGTCGCCGCCGCGAGGTCGCGGTACCGCTCGCCGAAGAAGGGCAGGAAGTGCTCCGGAATCTCGTCGTTTCCGGCCTGCACGAACGCCTCGGCGATGAGGAAGTCCAGAAAGTCGTCCGGCGTCCCCTTCGCGCGGTACTTCACCAGCACGACCGGCGGGTCGGTCTGCCGGGACCACGTCACGGTGCCGTCGCCGGGCATCCCGATGGTGAAGTCGGACGAGGCGTAGCGCCGGAGCTGTTGGGGCGAGTCGTCTGGTAGCCACTCCGCGGGGTACGCCGCCGGGGAGAGCGACTCGACCACCAGCCCGAGGTTCTCCGCGGCCTCCGGGGGAATGGTGTCGAAGTCGCCGGCCACGTCCAAGACGAGCGCGCCGGGGGCGTACTCGTCGCGGACCGATTCGAGGTCCGACGGCAGGGTGCGCGTCTCGAACATCCGCTCAGGCGATGCTCATCCCGACGAACACGACGGCCAGCAGGGCCGACACGCCGACGGTACCGAGCACGATTTTCGTCGCTTGGCTCATAGTGGCACGATTAGGGGCCCGCCGCTTAACCTTTACACTCTATCGTCGGCCGAATCTCCAGTCGAAACGGAGGGGTTCGGGGACGCGCCCCACGGTCGTCGGTCACACGGTTCGGTCGCGTCGCGGACGCGAGAGAAAACGGTAGACTCGTCGGCGTCGCGGTCAGGGAACGAGCTGTTCGCCGTCGTCGTCGAGGATGCGGATGGCCTCGACGGGGCAGACGCGGGCGGCGAACTTCGCGTCGAACTCGGCGTCCTCCGGAATCTCGCGGACGAAGACGCCGTCGTCGGTCTCCTCGCCGTCGACGAGGTCGGCCTTGCCGTCGTCGACGTTCTTCTCGAAGCCCTCCCACTCGTCGACACACTGGAACATGCCGATGCAGGTGTCGCGGTCGTACTCGACTCTCATGCGCCATCGTACCGCCGGGCCGTACAAAGCCCTGCCGACGCGGGGACGTGGGTCGGCGTCGCCTCGCGTCGCGGTCGTGCGACCGACGCCGCGGGCGGCGACGCGTCCGCGCCCGAACCGACCCGATGGCTTAAACCGGGGGACGGTCCAAGGGAGATGCAATGCGAACTGCGGACCTGACGGGCCTGCCGACGGGGATTCCCGAGGCCCTCCGCGACGAGGGTATCGAGGAGCTGTACCCGCCGCAGGCCGAGGCCGTCGAGGCCGGCCTGACGGACGGCGAGAGCCTCGTGGCCGCCGTTCCGACGGCGAGCGGGAAGACGCTCATCGCCGAGCTGGCGATGCTGTCGAGCGTCGCGCGCGGCGGGAAGGCGCTGTACATCGTCCCGCTCCGGGCGCTCGCCTCCGAGAAGAAAGCCGAGTTCGAGCGCTGGGAGGAGTACGGCATCGACGTGGGCGTCTCGACCGGCAACTACGAGTCCGACGGCGAGTGGCTCTCCTCGCGCGACATCATCGTCGCCACCTCCGAGAAGGTCGACTCACTCGTCCGGAACAACGCGGCGTGGATGGACCAACTCACCTGCGTCGTCGCCGACGAGGTCCACCTCGTCGACGACAGACACCGCGGGCCGACGCTGGAGGTCACGCTGGCGAAGCTCCGCCGGCTCAACCCGAACCTGCAGGTCGTCGCGCTCTCGGCGACCGTCGGCAACGCGGGCGTCGTCGCCGACTGGCTCGACGCGGAACTCGTCAAGTCCGACTGGCGACCCATCGACCTCAAGATGGGCGTCCACTACGGCAACGCCGTCTCCTTCGCCGACGGGAGCCAACGCGAGGTGCCGGTCGGCCGCGGGGAGCGACAGACGCCCGCGCTCGTCGCCGACGCGTTGGAGGGCGACGGCGACGGCGACCAGGGCTCCTCGCTCGTCTTCGTGAACTCGCGGCGCAACGCCGAGTCCGCGGCCCGCCGCATGGCCGACGTGACGGAGCGGTACATCACCGGGGACGAGCGCGGTGACCTGGCGGAACTCGCCGCCGAGATACGCGACGTCTCCGACACCGAGACCTCCGAGGACCTCGCCGCGGCGGTCGCCAAGGGCGCGGCGTTCCACCACGCGGGGCTCGCCGCGGAGCACCGAACCCTCGTCGAGGACGCCTTCCGCGACCGACTCATCAAGTGCATCTGCGCCACGCCGACGCTCGCCGCCGGCGTCAACACCCCGAGTCGCCGCGTCGTCGTCCGCGACTGGCAGCGCTACGACGGCGACTACGGCGGGATGAAGCCGCTCGACGTGCTCGAAGTCCACCAGATGATGGGTCGCGCCGGTCGGCCCGGCCTCGACCCCTACGGCGAGGCGGTGCTGCTCGCGAAGGACGCCGACGCCCGCGACGAACTGTTCGAGCGGTACATCTGGGCCGACGCCGAGGACGTGCGGTCGAAGCTCGCGGCCGAGCCCGCGCTGCGGACGCACCTGCTCGCCACCGTCGCCTCCGGCTTCGCCCACACCCGCGAGGGACTGCTCGAATTCCTCGACCAGACGCTCTATGCGACCCAGACCGACGACCCCGAGCGACTCGGACAGGTGACCGACCGCGTGCTCGACTACCTCGAAGTGAACGGGTTCGTCGAGTTCGAAGGAGAGACGATACGGGCGACGCCCGTCGGCCACACCGTCTCGCGGCTCTACCTCGACCCGATGAGCGCCGCCGAAATCATCGACGGCCTCGAGTGGGCGGCGGACCACCGAACCGAGAAGCTCCGGGCGCTCGCGGGCGAGACGCCCGAGAAGCCGAAGCGAGCGCGGAGCGAATCCGACGACGAACCCGGCGGCTTCCAGCGGGCCAGCGAGATGGTCGCGGCAGAGAGCGGCGACGCGGGAGACGGGACGGGGGCGGACGACGGCGACGACAGCGACGACGCCGACGAGTTCGAGGCGGACCGGACGTATCCGACGCCGCTCGGCCTCTACCACCTCGTCTGCCGGACGCCGGACATGTATCAGCTCTACCTGAAGTCCGGCGACCGCGAGACCTACACCGAAC
The DNA here is from genome assembly GCF_000336775.1 of Haloferax gibbonsii ATCC 33959. Lineage (GTDB taxonomy): Archaea > Halobacteriota > Halobacteria > Halobacteriales > Haloferacaceae > Haloferax > Haloferax gibbonsii. The sequence continues at coordinate 3,853 of NZ_AOLJ01000012.1, forward strand.
TGTGCTACGAGCGCGAACCGGAGTTCCTCGGGCGCGTCCCCTCTGAGTACGAGGACGTGGCGTTCGAAGACTGGCTGTCGGCGCTGAAGACCGCGAAGCTCCTCGAAGACTGGGTCGGTGAGGTCGACGAGGACCGCATCACCGAGCGCTACGGCGTCGGCCCCGGCGACATCCGCGGGAAGGTCGAGACGGCCGAGTGGCTCCTCGGCGCGGCCGAGCGACTCGCCTCCGAACTCGACCTCGATTCCGTGTACGCGGTCCGCGAGGCGAAAAAGCGCGTCGAGTACGGCGTCCGCGAGGAGCTGCTCGACCTCGCCGGCGTCCGCGGCGTCGGCCGAAAGCGCGCCCGACGGCTGTTCGAAGCCGGCGTCGAGAGTCGGGCCGACCTCCGCGAGACCGAGAAATCGCGCATCCTCGCCGCGCTCCGGGGTCGCAGGAAGACCGCGGAGAACATCCTCGAAGCCGCGGGTCGGAAGGACCCCTCGATGGACGAGGTGGACGAGGACGACGCGCCGGAAGACGCCGTTCCCGACGACGCCGGCTTCGAGACGGCCAAAGAGCGCGCCGACCAGCAGGCCAGTCTGGGTGATTTCGAATGAGGCTCGTCGAAGCCGAGGCGACCGTCTCGGACCTCGATTCGTTCATCGCGGTCGTCGGCGACGTGGCCGACGAGACGGGCGCGACGGTGCAGGCGTTCGACGCCCGGTACGTCGTGGACCGCGAGCACCTCGAACGGGCGACCGAACTCGCCGACCGGGCCATCGGCCGCGGCAACGAAATCGCCCGCGACCGGGCCGTCGAAATCCTCCTCTACGCCAGCGGCCGCCGGCAGATTAACCGCGCGTTCGAAATCGGCGTCTCGGAGGGGACGCTCCCCGTCGTGATTCTCGTCGACGGCGGCGACGAAGAAGACGCCGAGGCCGCGCTGTTCGACCGACTCGACCTCGAACCCGCGGAGACCCTCGGCGACTACGACGAAGCGCTCGTCCGCGAGGTGTTCGACGTGGGCGAGACGGAATTGCGCGTCGCCGACGGCGACCTCCCCGCACTGGTCAAAGAGCGAGTCGCGCTGCTCGCGGTCGAACGCTAAGCGGTTTTCGCGGCCCGTACCCTCCGTATTCGGACGGTCTGAGAATACGTCAGCAAAACTCCACTCGAAACATACCCCTTGGGTTTCTGAAACCTACCCCTTCGTTTCAACTGGAGAACAGGGGACGGCGCGGCCTCATCGAGAGTAGAATGCTGAGAAGTAGTCCCACCAGGATTCGAACCTGGGTCGTTGCCCCCAGAAGGCAACAGGATTGGCCACTACCCCATGGGACTTCGCATCAGTTCGTACTTCGCGGGTATTTGTAAACGTTGCGTGTCGATTCCGCCGTGCGATTTTATGGCACGGTAACGGACGGACGTGCATAAACCGCCAACTATTTGCCCCTATTCTATCCACTCTCGTGTATGTACGTCGGACGTTTCGTCGTCGTTGGCCCCGGAATCGGTGCGTATCGCGTCTCCTCTCGGTCCTTCCCGAACCGACAGGTCGTCGACCGGGACGGAGCCCTGACCGTCGGGCCGACGCCCGACGCTCCCGAGACCGATAACCCCTACATCGCCTACAACTGCGTCCGCGAGGGCGGCGACTACGTCGTCGTCGGCAACGGTTCGCAGGTCGACCCCATCGCGGAGAAACTCGACCTCGGCTACCCGCCGCGCGACGCCCTCGCCGAGATTCTGCTCGCGCTCGACTACGAGAAAGACGACTACGACACGCCCCGAATCGCGGGCGTCGTCGGCGACGACGAGGCGTTCATCGGCATCGTCCGAAAGGACGCGCTCGTCGTGGAGGCCGTCTCCGAACCCACGCTCGTGGCGACCTACGAGGAAGACGACCCGCGCGCGTTCGACCTCGACGCGGAGACCGCGGCCGACGCGGCCCGCGAACTCTACGACCACGAGTTCGAACACGCCGTCTGCGCCGCCGCCGCGACCGTCGACGACTCGGTCGAGACCGCCTTCTACAACGGCGAGTAACGCAACTGTCGGCGTCCCGCCGCGGGCGAGCGCTCGACCGCGACCGGCCCGGAACTTTTCAGCCGCGCACCCGTACACCGAGCCATGCGTCTGGGCGTCATCTCGGACGTGCACGGGAACCTCCCGGCACTCGACGCGGTGCTCGAATCGATGCCGCCGGTCGACCGACTGGTCTGCGCCGGCGACGTGGTCGGCTACAACCCGTGGCCCGAGGAGTGCGTGTCCGAACTCGCCGAACGGGACGTGCCGACGGTCTCGGGGAACCACGACCGCGCGGTCACGTCGGGGACCGGCTTCCGCTTCAACAGCATGGCGGCCGCGGGCGTCGACTACGCCCGCGACGCGCTCTCCCCGGCGTCGATGGAGTGGCTATCCTCACTTCCGAAAACCCGACACCTCGCCGACGGCCGGGTCAAACTCGCCCACGGCCACCCCGACCACCCCGACCGCTACACCTACCCCGACGACTTCTCGCCGTCGCTCCTCGACGGCGAGGACCTGCTGGTGTTGGGTCACACCCACGTGCAGGGCCACCGAATCTACGACGACGGAATCGTCCTGAACCCCGGAAGCGTCGGCCAGCCCCGCGACGGCGACCCGCGGGCGGCCTACGCGGTCGCCGACCTCGACGCGATGGAAATCGAGGCGGAGCGCGTCAACTACGACATCGACCGCGTCGCCGAGCGCGTGCGCGAGGTCGGCCTGCCGGAGCGACTGGCGAGTCGGCTGTACGAGGGAAAATAGGGGAGAAATCGAGTAGGCGTCCTGAAGCCGTCAGTTCGACACCGGTTCGAGCCGCGCCGAGAAGTGCCGAAGCTCCTTCATCGGCGGCTCCTCGACGATTTCGAGACCGCCGTACTCGCCGGCGGATTCCATCACCTTCGCGGCCGTCTCGGCGACGTGTTCGAGGTGTTCGCGGCTGTAAGTGCGCCGCGGGAGCGCGAGGCGCACGAGGTCCGGTCGGTCGGTGCCGGGGAACGCGAAGCCGCCGAGTTCGACGCCTCGGACGCCGCCTTCGAGATAGAGCGCGCAGACGAGTTCCTGTCCGGGGAACTCGTCTTTCGGGATGTGCGGGAACACCTCGCCGGCGTCGAGATAGACCGCGTGGCCGCCGGTCGGCTGGTAGACGGGGACGCCCGCCTCGACGAGGAGGTCGCCCAGTTCGGCCACCTGCTCGACGCGGTCAGACACGTACGGCGGCGTGACGGCCTCGCGGAGGCCGACGGCCATCGCCTCGATGTCGCGGCCCGAGAGGCCGCCGTAAGTGGGAAAGCCCTCGTAGAGGATGGCGCGCTGCTTCGCGTGTTCGAACACCGTCTCGTCGCGCATCGCGGCGAAGCCGCCGATGTTGACGAGCGCGTCCTTCTTGCCGGACATCGTAATCGCGTCGGCGTGTTCGAACTGCGCGCGGGCGATTTCGGCGACCGAGCGGTTCTCGTAGCCCGCCTCGTGGGTCTTGATGAAGTGGGCGTTCTCGGCGAACCGGCAGGCGTCGATGACGAACATGGCGTCGATGTCGCGGGCGAACTCGGCGGTGGCGCGGATGTTCGCCATCGAGACCGGCTGGCCGGCGACGGAGTTGTTCGTGATGGTGAGGACGACGACGGGAATCGCGTCGGCGCCGACCTCCTCGACGAGCGCGTAGCCCGCGTCGATGTCGAAGTTACCCTTGAACGACTCCGTGGAGTTCGGGTCGCGGGCGGCGGGCGACGGACAGTCGACCGGCTCCGCGCCCTGATTGACGATGTGGGCCCGGGTCGTATCGAAGTGCGAGTTGTTCGGCACCACGTCGCCGTCCTCCAGGAGGACGCCGTAGAGGACGTTCTCCGCGCCGCGGCCCTGATGGGTCGGCACGACGTGCTCGAAGCCCATCACGTCGCGGACCGACTCCGCGAGTCGGGCGAACGACTCACTGCCCGCGTAGGCCTCGTCGCCGCGAATCATCGCCGCCCACTGCTCTGCGGACATGGTTCCCGTCCCCGAGTCGGTCAAGAGGTCGATGTACACGTCGCGGGCGTCGAGGTTGAACGCGTTGTAGCCGGCCCGTTCGAGGGCGGCCTCGCGCTCCTCTCGCGAGGGGAGTTCGATGGGCTCGACCATCTTCGCCTTGTACGATTTCATGCCCGCAATAGACCCGCGAGCGTGAAGTAATCGGTAGGCGGAAAATCGAGGGACGACGACCGATTTTCGGCGCTCGTGGACGGGAATGTGCATCGGTGTCGCCGGCTGTTCCGCTATCGCCACGAACCGCCCACGCCGACCGTCGGATACTGCCGACTGTTCGGCGTCGCTGGCGGAAACGACTGCGTGAAAACGGAATCGAGCCGAGGAGCGGGCTCAGAACTTGTCTTGGATGATGCCGAGCGTCTCCTCGCGGTCGTCCCACGCCACGAAGATTGCGACGGAGGTCGCGGAGGTGATGGCGTCGTGGATGTTGATGCCGGCGTCGGACAGCGGCTGAACGATGTCGAGGATGACGCCGGGGCGGTTCGGGAGTTCGCCGCCGGTGACGCGGACGACGGCGATGTCGTCTTCGACGGTGACCGAAGACAGCGCGTCGTCGGCGACGACGCGGTCGTGGAGGACGGCCTCGGCCCGGTCGGAGTCGTCTTCGAGGACGTAGAACGTGATAGAGTCCATCCCGGAGGCGACCGAGTCGACGTTGATGTCCTCTTCTCGGAGGGCTGCCGAGAGGTCCGCGAGGATTCCAGGTCGGTTGCGAATCGCTCGCCCGGCGACGGTGAGACACGCGAGGGGCTCTTCCTGCATGTCGATGAGGTTGTGGAACTCGCCTTCGATGAGCGTCCCGCCGGTGAGCAGGTCGCCGTGCTGGTAGTGGACGACCCGAACGTCGAGCGCCGCGTCCTTGTACGAGAGCGCGGACGGCGCGACGACTTCTGCCCCGCGGAACGAGAGGTTCCGGAGTTCGTCGACGGTGATGCGGCCGACGTTGCGCGCGCCTTCGACGACGCGCGGGTCGCCGGTCATGACGCCCTCCACGTCGGTCACGATGACGACCTCGTCGGCGTCCATGTAGTTGCCGAGCATCACGGCGGAGGTGTCGGAGCCGCCGCGGCCGAGCGTCGTGATTTCGCCGTCGTGGTTCTGCGCGAGGAAGCCGGTGATGACCGGGACGACGCCGTCGAGTTCGGCGGCGAGCTTCGCGGCCCGCTCTCGGGTCGCCTCGACGTCGACCTCGCCGAGGTCGTTCGTGATGACCGGCCACTCGTCGGTGCCGGGTTCGACGAACAGGGCGTTGACGCCGCGGGCGGCCAGCGCCGCCTTGAGCATGCGCACGCTGGTCCGCTCGCCCATCGAGACGATTTCGGCTCGGTCGCGGTCGTCGGCCTCGAACTTGATTTCGTCGAGGAGGTCGTCGGTCGTCGAGCCCATCGCGGAGGCGACGACGGCGATTTCGTGGCCGTGTTCGACGGCCGCGGCGATGGAGTCCGCGGCGCGGTTGATTCGGTCGCCGCTACCGAGCGAGGTGCCGCCGAACTTCGCGACTACGCGCATCGTCCCTCCGGTGCGTCGCGTCGCTTCGGGGCTTCGTTGGTAAACATGCGAGGGGCTAACGCGGGGGGACGTATAACTATGTCCTCCGGTTCAACCGTTGCCGTCACCCGCGAATCCGGCGACGAGACGGCTCGTACCGCCGCCTCGCGTGCGGAGATTTATCACCGAAGGCGCGGTACGTTCGGGCATGGATGTCAGAGACGCCGTGGACACCGACGCCGAGGCGCTCGCCGCCGTCGCGGACGCGCCGATACGGGCGATGCGGCGGCTGATACGCGACCGGACGGTCCGTCTCGCCACCGCCGACACGGGCTCCGACCCGAACGCCGACGCGCCGGCCGACGACGAACCGGTGCTCGGGTTCGTCGGCTTCGACGTCCGCGACGGCGTCCTCCACGTCACTCGACTCGGCGGGACCGAGCCGGCGGTGCGACGGCTGCTCGAAGAGCCGCTCCGCTTCGCCAGCGCCGAGAGCCTGCCGGTCGAGGTGCTCGTCCTCGAATCCGAGCGGCCGCTGTGCGACGCGGTCGAGCACGCCGGGTTCGACCGGGTGGGCCACGGCCCCCGGTTCGAGGGTGCGCCGACCGTCCGGTACGTCCTCGACGAGACGGGGTAATCCAGCCCGCGGGTCGCGGCCGCCCAGTTCGCTCCCGTCGCGCGCAACGAGGGCGCGGTCGGCGAGAACCGACGGAGGGCATACATACCTCCCTCTCGTTTGGTGGCCCATGGCCGACCGACACGGAAACCAACCGCCGGAAGTGAGACGACCGTGACCGCGGTCGAGGAACTGTTCGTCTCGCTCGCGGGGTCGAACCCCGTGATGCAGGGCCTCCTCGGGGGCATCGTCATCGCCGGCATGAACATGCTGGGCGCGCTTCTCATTCTCGTCTGGCGCGACCCCTCGAAGCGCTCGCTCGACACGCTTCTCGGCTTCGCCGCCGGCGTCATGCTCGCCGCGAGTTTCACGAGCCTCATCCTCCCCGGCATCGAGGCGGCGGGCGGGAGTCCGATTCCCGTCCTCGTCGGCTTCGTCATCGGCGTCGTCGTCCTCGACCAAGCGGACCTGTGGATTCCGCACGTCCACATCCTCGTGACCGGCAAGACCCGGACGGACGCCCCTGAGACGGAAACGAAGATGGCCTCGGTTATCCTGTTTATCGTCGCCATCACCATCCACAACATGCCCGAGGGCCTCGCCGTCGGGGTCGGCTTCGGCTCCGGCGACCTCGGGACGGCAATCCCGCTGATGCTCGCCATCGGCATCCAGAACATCCCCGAGGGGCTGGCGGTCTCCATCGCCGCCGTCAACGCCGGCCTCCGAAACACGACCTACGCGACGTTCGCTGGCATCCGCGCCGGTCTCGTGGAGATTCCGCTCGCCGTCTTCGGCGCGTGGGCCATCCAGTACGCCTCGGCGCTCCTCCCCTACGCGATGGGCTTCGCCGCCGGCGCGATGCTGTTCGTCATCTCCGACGAAATCGTCCCCGAGACGCACTCGAACGGCCACGAGCGCGTGGCGACGTTCGGGACGATGGTCGGCGTCATCGTGATGCTCTATCTCGACGTGACGCTCGGGTAGTCGAAGCGGCTCGGCGCGCGAAAACAGGGCGCACCGGGACGCCGCAAACACAGGAGTTCGAGTGGAAGCGAAGGGGTTCAGTCGCCGGTTCGGCGTCAGAGAGTCCGGTGTCGAGGGCGCGTCAGTCGTCGGCGAGCGGCGGGTCCGACGGGACCTCGTGGTCCGAGAGCCCGGCAGTCGGCGCGAGGAACTTCGCCGGGTCGAACGCGTCGAGGTCGTCGCCGGCGGCCACGCGCGCCGGCCAGTCCGGGTTGGCGAGCGCGCTCGTCCCCAGCGTGAACAGGTCCGCGCCGGCGTCGACGGCGGCACGCGCCGCGTCCGGGTCGCCGAGACCGCCGTTGGCGATAACGACCGTGTCGTCCGTGACGTACTCGGCGGCGGCCTCGGCGAGCGAGGGACCGTCCGCGCCGAAGGTCGGGCTCGTCGCGTCGGTCTCGGTCGTGTGGACGTAGTCGGCTCCGGCGGCCGAGAGCGCCTCGAAGAAGACCGCGGCCGCGTCCTCGCCCTCGGGCCACTCGTAGTCGCCGTCGGTCACTTTCTCCTGCGAGACGCGGACGCCGACGACGAACTCCTCGGGGACCGCGTCGGCGACCGCAGAAAGGACCTCGGCGGGGAACTTGACGCGAGACTCGGGCCCGCCGCCGTACTCGTCGTCGCGCTGGTTCGCGTCCGCCGCGAGGAACTCGTTGAGCAGATAGCCGTTCGCGCCGTGGAGTTCCACGCCGTCGAAGCCGGCTTCGACCGCGTTCCTCGCCGCCTGTACGAAGCCCTCACGAGCGGTTTCGAGGTCCGCCTCGTCGGCCGCCTTCGGGACGGCGAACTCGCCGCTTCCGCCGTAGGCCTCCGCCTTCTGGCCGTCGGGCTGGACCGCGGAGGGCGCGAGCGTCCGGTCGCCGTCGAGGTGCGGGTTCCCCTGCGACTGCGCCCCGGCGTGCATCAACTGCGCGAAAATCGGCGTGTCGACCTCGTGGACGGCGTCCGTGACGTTCGTCCACGCCTCGACGTGGTCGTCGGTGACGAGCCCCGGCTGGTTCAGATAGCCCTGGCTGTACGCGTCGTCCGTGTAGACGCCCTCGGTGACGAGGAATCCGAACCCGCCGTCGGCGAACTTCCGGTAGTAGTGGGCCATCTCGTTCGTCGCCAACCCCTCGTCGGTGGCGCTGATACGCGTCATCGGTGCCAACCCGGCCCGGTTAGCGAGCGACAGGTCGTTCAGGCTCGTCGCGTCGAACAGCGCGTCGTCAGTCATCACCGGTTCTGCGCGCGTCGCGGATAAAAACCGACGGCGGAATGGTCCCGACCCCCGCACATCCGGCGTGCTATCAGGGCGCACGAAGGGCGGGAAACGAGTCGACGGCACAGGAAAACCACGCAGTCGCCGTCTCAGGAGAACTTCCGAACCGTCATGTTCAGCGTGTCGAGGTCGACGATGGGGGCGTAGCCGGCGTCGGGGTCGATGTTGACGGACTTCTGGAAGTCGGTCTGGGCCTGCCAGCAGCCGGAGTTGACCGCGAGAACGTTGTGGTACTTGCCCCACCCGAGCTTGTGGACGTGGCCGGTGTGGAAGATGTCGGGCACGTCCTCCATGACGAGGTAGTCGAGTTCCTCGGGCGCGAGGCGGGTGTGGCCCCCGAACTGCGGCGCGACGTGGCGCTTTTTCAGGAGCTGATACATCGCCTTGTGCGGCTCGTCGTAGCTCGCCTTATCCGCCGGCAGCTCGGCGATGACCTCGTCGAGCGAGACGCCGTGGTACATGAGAACGTTGACCCCTTCGAGCGTGATCATCGAGGGATTGCTCGTGATTCGAGCGTCGTGGGCCGACATGATGTCGCGGAGTTCGTCGTCGAAGCCGGGCTGTGGCTCCGCGAGTCGGACGGCGTCGTGGTTGCCCGGAATCATCACGATGTCGAGGTCGCCGGGCACCGATTTGAGGTGCTCCGAGAACGACTCGTACTGCTCGTAGATGTCGATGACGTCGAGTTCCTCGTCCTGATTCGGATAGACGCCGACGCCCTCGACCATGTCGCCGGCGATGAGGAGGTACTCGATGCGCTCCGCCTCCTCGGTGTGGAGCCAGTCCGCGAACCGGTTCCACGCGTCGGCCATGAACTCCTGGCTGCCGACGTGGACGTCCGAGATGAGCGCCGCCTGCACGTCCCTGTCGGCGGTGTTGGGGCGGTGGCTCCGCGGCACGTCGGGGAAGTGCATCGAGTCGACGAAGAGGATGCCCGCGTCGCCAGAGAGCGTCCCCTGCACCGCGATGCACTCGTCCATGAGGAGTTCGTCGACGTAGCCCGCGATGTCCTTGTCCTTCATCACGAGACAGGGGAACGTCCCCGTCGTGTCTTCGAGTTCGATAATCCAGTGGCCGCTCTTGGTGGAGCGAACGTCGTCGACGAGGCCGATGAGCTCCGCGTCCTCGCCGCCGGACATGTTCGAGATGGCCTTCGCGGGGCGGTGGTTGACGCGCCCGCGGAGCATCTTCGAGAGTTTCTCGTAGCGGTCGCGGAACACCTTCACGAAGTCGTCGTACTCGCCGGTGCCCGTCGACTGGCCGGTCATGTCGTTGGCGATTTCGAGGGACCGAAGCGCCGGGTCGACGTTCCGCCCGGTCGGCTCTCCCTCGGCTTCGGCTGGAGTCGATTGAGCGGTGTGGTCCGCGTTGTCGTGCGATGTTGCAGCGGAAACAGGGGGGTCTGACGCGGCGGTGGCAGACGCGTCGGCGTCCGTAGCCCGCGCGGCGGCCGAGCCGGTCGATTCCGTTCCCGGCGGGTCCGCGGCGGGGGCGGACGCGAGCACCTCGCGGACGTGGTCGGCGGTGATGCGAAGCGCGTCGTCCGGGACGGCTTCGACGACGCGGGCGAGGGTGCGGCCGGGGTCGTCGGAGCCGGCGATGAGGGTCACGGCCTCGCGTTCGGCGTTGTAGCCGCGACCGACGAGCGCCCGGACGATGCGCGCCGGCGTCTCCAGTGGCACACCCGGAGTGTGCGACACGCGGCAAAAAGGATGCCGAAACCCAGAACGTTGAAACCCAGTCCGGGTAAACTGGGAGTGATGAGTGACGACGACGGTCGCCCGCCCTCCCCCGAACCGCGGCGCGGTCCCGCCTCCGACGAAGGCGTACTAACTCGGCTCCGGACGGCAGAGGAGGGGCCGCTGCTGTTCGTCCGCGAAGTCCTGACGAGCGCGCTCGCCGTGTTGGCCGTCGGGTTGTTCCTGTTCGCGGTGAGCGGCGTGTGGCCGCCGATGGTCGCCGTCGAAAGCGGGAGCATGGAACCGCACATGCACAAAGGCGACCTCGTGTTCATCACGGGACCGGACCGGTACGCCCCGGACGCGTCCGTCGAGGGAACTGCCGTCGTCACCGCCGAGACGGGCGCGGAGGTCGACTATCGGAAGTTCGGCGGCCCCGGCAGCGTCATCGTCTACGACGACCCCGGGTCGGCAGGGCCCCCGATTATCCACCGGGCGATGTTCTGGGTCGACGAAGGGGAGAACTGGTACGACCGGGCGAACCCCGAGTACATGTCGGCCGACAACTGTCGAGAACTCGCCAACTGTCCCGCGGAGTACGCCGGCTTCATCACGAAAGGCGACAACAACCCGCGGTACGACCAGGTGAGCGGCATCGCCGACCCGGTCCGACCCGAGTGGGTTCAAGGCGTCGCGCGGGTCCGCATCCCGCTTCTCGGCTGGGTCCGCCTGACGCTCGCCAACTCGATGGCGACGACGACGCCGGTCGCGCCCGTGTCGATTGATTCCGCTGATTCCGTCGAATCCGTCGACGTGGCGACCGAGGACGTGACGACGGCGGAGCCGACGGTCGCCAACGTAGCGACGACGGCACCGCTTCCGGTCGAGACGTCGAAGACAGCAGTGCACGGCGACGCGGTCGCGGCGTGACCCGGGTTCGGTAAGCAGGACTAAGCAGAGAAGAACTAAGCAGAGCAGAACTTCTACGACGGCTCCGGTCAGAGAGCGACGGTTGTCGTTTAGTTGTCGAACCGCGCCTGCACGAACGGCTGTGCGCTCTCGATGTCGCCGAGCCGGGAGTCCGTCAGCAGGACGGCCTCGGTCTCGTCGATGGGGACAGAAAGACTGATTTCCTTGGTCCGGCCGTAGCGACCCTTCGAGACGACGACGGCGTTGACGATGCCGAGCATGTCGAGTTCCGAGATGAGGTCGGTGACGCGGCGCTGGGTGAGTACGTCGGCGTCGATCTCCTCGCAGAGGCGCTTGTAGATGTTGAACACCTCGCCGGTGTTGATGTTGCGGACGCCGTTTTTCTCCAGGAGGATGATGGCGAAGAGGACGATTTTCGACTGCGTGGGGAGGGTACGGACGACCTCGACCACCCGGTCGAGTTCGATTTTGTCCTGCGCCTGCCGGACGTGTGCCTCCTCGACGGTGTCGGCCTGCCCGCGCTCTGCGAGCTCGCCGGCCGTGCGGAGCAGGTCGAGCGCGCGCCGGGCGTCACCGTGTTCCTGCGCGGCGAAGGCGGCGCACAGCGGAATCACGTCGTCGGTGAGCGCGCCGGGCTTGAACGCCACGTCGGCGCGGTGCTGGAGGATGTCGCGGAGCTGGTTCGCGTCGTACGGTGGGAAGACGATTTCCTCCTCGCCGAGGCTCGACTTGACCCGGGGGTCGAGGAAGTCGGTGAACTTCAGGTCGTTCGAGATACCCATGATGGAGATGCGGGAGTTGTCGAGTTCGGAGTTCATCCGCGAGAGGTTGTAGAGGGTGTCGTCGCCCGACTTCTCGACCAGTTTGTCGATTTCGTCGAGCATGATGACGACCACGCGCTCCTTGTAGTCGACGGCGTCGAAGAACGTCGTGTAGACCCGGTCGGTCGGCCACCCGGTCATCGGCACCGTCTCCATCTCGTCGGCGTCGTCGTCGAGTTCCGCCGCGCGCTCGTCTATCTCGGCGATGGAGTCGTAGGGCGTGTCCGCGAGGGCGTTCGGGTCTTCCGTCGCCCGCGTGCGCATCTCGTCGAGGCGTTCCTGTTCGGCCTCGATGCGTTCGACGTTCTTCTCGATGAACTTGTTCGCCAACTGCGCGAGCACGCGGTACTGCGTGTCCGTCACCTCGCAGTTGATGTACTCGACCTCGCAGGGCACGTCGTACTTCTGGGAGGTGGATTCGAGTTCCTGGCTGACGAACTTCGCGCTCGCGGTCTTCCCAGTCCCCGTCTTCCCGTAGATGAGGATGTTCGACGGCGTCTCCCCGCGCAGGGCGGAGACGAGAATCGTCGCCATCTGGTTTATCTGGTCGGTCCGGTGAGGGAGTTCGTGCGGGGTGTACGACGGACGAAGGACTTCCTTGTTCTCGAAAATCGGCTCGCCGGCGAGGAGGTCGTCGAACAGCCCCTTCGAACCCTCGTCGTCGTTGAGGACGACCTTGTCGAGACCGACGTCGGGGTCTTTGTGCTGGTCGAGGTCCTCGTCGGGCGCGTCGGCGTCGGGGCCGATGCTCGCCTGAATGTCGATGTCTTCGGGGGAGACGTCGTCCTCGGCGGCTGGTGTCGGTGTCTCGGAGGACGCATCGTCAGCGGACGCGTCGGTACTGGGTGCATCGCCGGAGTCGCCGTCGACGGCGCTGTCGTCCGACGTGCTGTTCCCGACTTCTCCTCGTGCGCCGCCTCGCGGATTCTCTTCCTCGTCCATCGTGAATACCCCTTTGTTTCAAGTGGAATAGTCGCCCGCAGCGGCGCATACGGTGCGTGAGGCCGGTGGTAGTCGGCATCTGCGCGTCACGCCGAAGAAGGCGATTCCAGATGATGCAAAGGAACCAAACGAACAGTCGGTACAAAAATCTTACTTCTCCGACTCGTCTGCCGTCGTTCGACCGGAACTCGACCGGACGGGACCGTTTCAACACGAGCGCTCGATTCGCTCGGGGAACGGAGACTCCTCGCGACCACTGTCCGGAAGCGCCGGTTGGAGTCGTCAGTCGATTGGGGTCGTCGGTTGGAAGTCGGGAGTCAGCTGAGGGTCAGCCGGGGGTCAGTCGATGGGGTCGGCAGGTCGTGATGGGGTCGGCAGGTCGTATCGACACCGAGAGCGGAACGTCTCGGAGTCGAAACCACGGCCGGGAGTCAGCGATGGGTGAGGAAGGGTTCGGATGAGACGAGTAGTTCGAGTCGATCGGAGAACGTAGTCGGATGGGGTCGGGAGTCGGATAGAGCTGATCGAATGAGTCGGCCGGCTGGGACGGAGGGAATTGGGGACAGTGGCGTCGAGGTGAAACGGATCGGTTCGAACAATCGCACTCTGTCGAATCGAACCGCGGGACGCGTCGAGACTCCGAGCGATAGTGGTGGATTTCGACGAACGGCAGTTGCGCACCGGACACCCGGGCGGCACCACACCGGACTCCCGGTCGACGCGAAACCCACCGGTCCGCGTGGGTGGAGTGGAACTCGGAGTTGAGTGGACGTCCGACGAGAAAAATCGGTCCCCGAGACCCCTTCGTTTCGTGTGGAAACGGGTAAAACACGCTTCCGGAGAAATCGAGGGTCTGAGGATTTTAGCGACCGTCCTAACCCCTTGGTTTCCTCTGCAATTAAGTGGGTGTTCTCCAGTTCGACGGGAAACCCCTGGGTCTCGCATCCCCCACACCCCTTCGTTTCGGGTGGAGGCGTGAGAGGGTGGGGAGGGGGTCTCGGTGGTCTTTAGATACAGATAGTTTTATTACTCATATTGTCATACCGTAACCGTACTGGGGCAAAAAGAGATATTATTGTACTCCCCTAGAATAGAATTAACGTCCCACCGCCGTCTAGCGGTCTCCCCCCACCCACCCCTTCGGGCCGTTCCACCCGAAACGAAGGGGTGGGGGTGTTCCCCCGACCGTTTCGCGTCTACCAAATAGTGTCAACCCCGTGTCTTGTCCGCGGAGACTAAGGTGACGACAGATCGGGGGAGAGACCGGCTCGGTGTTTTCAGGAACTGTTCGGCACATTCAGGAGATTCTCCGTTCGTCGTATGTCCAAGTTACGCACGTGTGCGCGCAAAGTAACCATAAACTGCAATACGGATTCGGCTCGAACCGTTTTCGTATCAGTTACTTCACACTCGGTGAACAAGCGCTCGTCTCTCGTTTCTCGTTGCCCGACCTCGTTTTATCGAACTGACCCTCGTCCACGACGCTCCTTTCTGTCGTCTTGTCTCCCACGTGACTGGTGTCTGACGTAGTGCTTAAGTGAGTCCGGTTGGGTGATACCTCCATACGCCCTCCACGACGCGTTCGGGAGGTGCGGGAGGCCCAGGATGGGACTGCTCACAGATTTAAGAGACAGCATCTCACGAGTCGTCGACCGGCTCTTTTCGGAGAGCGAGCCGAAGCGGATCGGTATATATGGCCCGCCCAACGCCGGGAAGACGACTCTCGCAAACCGTATCGCCCGTGACTGGACCGGTGACGCCATCGGTCCCGAGAGCCACATCCCTCACGAGACTCGCCGCGCCAGGCGGAAAGAGAACGTCGAAATCGAGCGGAACGGCAAGAAAGTCACCATCGACATCGTCGACACGCCGGGTGTCACGACGAAGGTCGATTACAAGGAATTCCTCGAACACGACATGGAGAAAGACGACGCCGTCCGCCGGTCCCGCGAGGCGACCGAGGGCGTCGCCGAGGCCATGCACTGGCTCCGCGAGGACGTCGACGGCGTCATCTACGTGCTCGACAGCACGAAGGACCCGATATCGCAGGTCAACACGATGCTCATCGGCATCATCGAGAGCCAGGACCTGCCCGTGCTCATCTTCGCGAACAAGATCGACCTCGAAGACTCGAACGTCGAGCGCATCGCGAACGCGTACCCACAGCACGAAACAGTCGAGTTGTCGGCGCTCGAAGGGGAGAACATGGACGAAGTGTACGCCAAAATCGCGGAGTACTTCGCGTGATTCACCATGCCTGAAGCAACCGCCTCCGACAACGGCTCCGACGGGGTCCAGATAGACCTCTTCAGCGGGAATCGGATGGCAAACCTCACGAGCATGGAGAAGATTCGGCTCATCCTCGACGGCGTCCGCGACGGCAACATCGTCATCCTCGAGGAGGGCCTTTCGCCCGACGAGGAGTCGAAGCTCATCGAGGTCACGATGGCCGAGATAAGCCCCGACGAGTTCAACGGAATCGAAATCGAGACGTACCCGCGTTCGCAGACCGCAGACCAGAGCTTCCTCGACCGGCTCATGGGCCGACAGTCGACCCAGAAGCTCACCGTCATCGGTCCCGCGAACCAGATTCAGACGCTACACAAGGACGAGAATCTCATCAGCGCGCTCGTCTCGCGAAAGTAGGGGGTCCCACGAACGCCCTCACGCGCCATCCGGCGTCAACATCTATCAATGCCACATCAATGCACCACGTGCGGTAAGGTGTTCCCCGACGGCTCGAAGGAGATGCTCTCGGGGTGCCCGAGCTGCGGCGGCAACAAGTTTCAGTTCAAGCCCGCGTCGAGCGGGAGCGCTCCCGCGAGCGCGAGCGACGACGCGACGTCGACGGGCGGCGCCGGAACGCGGGACCTGACCTCCTCGGCAGCCGACGCCGTCCGAGACCGCGCGCAGCAGCAGTCCCACCCCGACACGACCGACGAGGAGTCGATGACCGTCAGCGACTGGGCGAACGCGAATGCGGACGCGGACGCCTCACAGCGAACCGAGACTGTCGATGCCGCCGGCTCGACCCAGAACGAGCCGTCGCCGACCGACGCGGTCGACGCAAGTGACGCGGTCGACGCAAGTGACGCGGCCGACGCAAGCGACGCGGTCGACGACCCCGAAGCCAAACCCCGCGGTTGGGGCGAATGGCCGTCTGCGCCCGGCGAGTCTCCGGGGGCAGACCCGCAGGACCCGGAAGCATCGCGGAACGAATCGCGGGCCCAATCGGCCTCGGAGCAGGCCAGCCGCTCGCGGGGACCGGATTCGCCCCCGAACCGCGAGCCGGGGAAAATCAACGCGCGCGAGACGGACGAAGACAACTCCCAGAAGAGCGCGCGGAGCGACGTCGTCACCCCCGAGGAACTCGCCGCTGCCGACGCGAACCGGCGCGGCTCGCCGGCGGAGACGCCGTCCGAAGCGCCTTCCGGCCCCGACCCCGACGCGGCCGCCGGTCAGCCCGCCGACGCCGCACCCACGGACGCGGACGGTACGGTCATCGAGCCGTCGTCAGACGACCGACCCAACCTGGACCAGCTCCGCGAGGAGCTCAACGACCAGTTCGAGAGCATCAAAATCGTCAATCCCGGTCAGTACGAACTCAATCTCATGGAACTGTACGACCGCGACGAGTACATCATCTCGCTCCGCGAGGACGGCCGCTACGTCATCGAAGTCCCGGACTCGTGGGGACCGGGCAACCGCGAAGACTGAGCGCGTTCCTCGCGTCGAACTGATTTTCCGACCCCGTTGTTTCCGGTGGAACGCCGGCCGTTCGGTCCCGCGGACGAGTCCGTCCGTCGAATCGGCACAATCGTTATATACGATAGTTGAGAGTATATCTCCTTGGGGAAGCGCTATGTCCAATCCGCACAACGAAAAGGTCGCCGAGTGGGCGTCGCTCCTCGGAGCGTCGCTCCCGTCCGCGCGACCAGACGACCCCGACCTCGACACCGCCGACAGCGCGGGGTAACGACCGCCGCGGTTTCCACCGGCGGACCGCTTTACTTTCACCCCGCTCTGCGAACCCTTATCGGCGAGGACGAGTAATCGTCACCGATGCCGGCCTCCGAGGACGTTGCGTACGTGGACCACCCGCTACTCGCGCCGTCGTTCATCGAGCGACGGCTCTACCAGATTCGCCTCGCCGGTACCGCGCGCAACGGCCACACGCTGGTCTGTCTTCCCACCGGCCTCGGGAAGACGACCGTCAGCCTGCTCGTCACGGCCCAGCGGCTCCACGACGTCGGCGGGAAGTCGCTGTTTCTCGCGCCCACGAAGCCGCTCGTCCAGCAGCACGCCGACTTCTACCGCGAGGCGCTGAACGTCCCGGACGACGAAATCGTCGTCTTCACCGGCGACGTTCGGCCCGACGACCGGGCCGAACTCTGGCAGGAGGCCCAGATAGTTATCGCCACGCCGCAGGTCATCGAAAACGACCTCATCGGCAACCGTATTTCGCTTCGGGACGTGACGCACCTCACCTTCGACGAGTGCCACCGCGCGAGCGGCGACTACGCCTACGTCTACATCGCGGAGCGTTACCACGCCGACGCCGAAGACCCGCTCGTCACGGGGATGAGCGCCTCGCCGGGCGGCGACGAGGAGGCCATCCTCGAAGTCTGTGAGAACCTCGGCATCGTCGACGTGGAGGTGATGACCGAGGAGGACGCCGACGTGTCGGAGTACACCCACGACACGGACGTGGAGTGGAACCGCATCCAGCTCCCCGACGAGATTCTGGAGATACGCGACGCCCTCAACGAGGTCATCACCGACCGCCTGGAGAAACTCAAGCAGTTGGGCGTCACCAAGTCGACGAAGCCCGATATCTCCCAGAAGAAGCTCAACCGGATGCGCGCGGAGCTACAGCGACTGATGAACGCCGACAAGTCGGAGGGCTACAAGGGTATGTCCACGCACGCGGAGGTGATGAAGCTCCGCCGGGCGGTCGAGCTCGTCGAGACCCAGTCGGTCGAGTCGGTCCGGCGGTACTTCGAGCGCCAGCGCAACGCCGCCCGGTCGTCGGGCGCGTCGAAGGCCAGCCAGCGACTCGTCGCCGAACCGAAGGTCCGCGAGGCGATGCGGAAAGCCGAGTCGTTCGACGGCCTCCACCCGAAGTTCAGGAAGACGCGCATCCTCCTCGCGGAGACGCTCGGCATTCAGGACGGCGAGCGCGTCATCGTCTTCACCGAGTCCCGCGACACGGCCGAGGCGCTCACGGAGTTCCTCTCGGAGAGCTTCTCGGTCCGGCGGTTCGTCGGACAGGGCGACCGCGAGGGCTCCGACGGGATGACGCAGAAGGAACAGCAGGAGACCCTCGACAAGTTCCGAAGCGGCGAGTTCGAGGTGCTGGTCTCGACCTCCGTCGCGGAGGAGGGCCTCGACGTGCCCGAGGTCGACCTCGTGCTCTTTTTCGAACCCGTGCCGACGGCCATCCGGTCCATCCAGCGGAAGGGTCGGACCGGTCGTCAGGCCGACGGTCGCGTGGTCGTCCTCCTCGCGGAGGACACCCGCGACGAGGCGTACTTCTGGATATCGCGCCGCCGCGAGAAGACGATGCAAAACGAGCTTCGCGACCTCAAGGGCGCGGCCGACGACCTCGAAGCCGAACTCGACCCCTCCCAGCGCGACCTCTCGGCGTTCGCGGGCGACGACGGCAGTTCCGCCGGCAACGCCGGGAGTTCCACCGGAAACGAGGGGGTTGACGCCGCGGCCGGTGACGATGCAAACGTGGCGTCGGACGCGGAATCGGCCGCTGAATCAGCCGCCGCGTCGACCGCCACGAACGGAGAGACCGCGGTCGCCGCGTCGACCGCCACGAACGGAGAGACCGCGGTCGCCGCGGCGACCGACTCGGACGGGCAGTCGGGCCTCGCCGACTTCGGTCCCTCCGACGAGGAGTTGGCGCGGGCGGACGACGGCGACGACGGCGACGACGACGACGGCGACGATGAAAACGACGGCGACGGCGACGAGGCGGACGACCCGGCCACCGTCGCCGCGGCGGGAACGGACGACGAGGAGACCGTCGAAATCGTCGTCGACCAGCGCGAACTCGACTCCAACATCGCCCGCACTCTCTCGAAGCGCGAGGACCTGACGACCCGGTTGGAGACGCTCGCGGTCGGCGACTACGTCCTCTCGGACCGCGTCGCGGTCGAGCGAAAGAGCGTCTCGGACTTCCTCGACACGCTCACGGGCGGCGACCGCTCGATATTCGAGCAGATAGCGGACCTCACGCGTCACTACGCCCGGCCGCTTCTCATCATCGAGGGTCGTGGTCTCTACGAGGAGCGGAACATCCACCCCGGCGCGATTCGCGGGGCGCTGTCGTCGGTCGCGGTCGATTTCAACGTGAGCGTGCTGTTCACGGAGGACGAAGACGACACCGCGGAGATGCTGGCGACCATCGCCACCCGCGAGCAGACGGACCGCGAGCGCACCGTGAGCGTCCACGGCGGCAAGAGCGCGAAGACGCTCGACGAGCAACAGGAGTACGTCGTCTCGGCCATCGCCGACATCGGCCCGGTCACGGCGCGGACGCTGCTCGAAGCGTTCGGGAGCGTCGAGGCGGTCATGACCGCCAACGAGGACGACCTCAAAGAGGTCCGCGGCGTCGGCCAAGTCACCGCCGAGCGAATCCGCGAGGTCGTCGGGGCGGAGTATCGCTGAGCGCGGATGAGTGCGCTTCTCCGAAACAGAGGGACCGAAGCGTGTTGATTTCAACCGCCGAGAGCGATAGCGGTGCGCCGGTCGGTTATCGGTCGAGCGCGGAGATGGCCTCGGCGGCCTCGCGCGCGGCGGTCAGATACTCGGTCGCCCGCCGCGGGTCGTCGGTCGACTCGGCGCGCTCGGCGGCCCACGTCAGCGTCCGCACGAGCGACTCGCGCGCGTCGGTGACGTCGCCGGCGACCTCGCGGCGTGCACGCTGCCCGGTCGCCCGCTGCTCGCCTGCGGTTCGCGCTGACGGGGTCGCGGCGCGCCCGTTCGCGCCGGTGGGGTCACGGCGCGCCTCGTCGGCGACGCGGGTTCCTTGGCCCTGCGCCGGCTGTCGCGTTCCGGCCTGCGGTCGCTCGGAGTCCGACGCCTCGGCGGTGACCGCCGCAGGGTCGGCCGCCGCATCGGCGCGCTCTACGGACTCGGTCGCTCCGCCGGACGAGGCCTCGACCCCGCCTTCGACCGGGTCGGCTTCGACGGCCGCCTCGGCGGCCTGCTCGGCGTCTTGGTCCGCATTCGCCGCGACCTGCCCCTCGGCCTGACAGGTCGGACAGAACACCTGTCCCTCGTAGCGGAACAGCGGGTCGCCGCAGTTGTCGCAGTGCTTGTTCGTCATCGTCGCGCCCTTGAGGAGCAACTCGCTCATGCGCTGGGTCGAACGGCGCTTCGTCTCGTCTCGCTCGTACTTCTCCCGAAGTCGCTGCCGCTCTGCTTCCTTATCGAAGTCGCTCATGTGCGTGTGGACGCGACGTGCGTCGAAAAACCCCACGGCGTCGCTCGGGTGGTTTCGTCACCGGCGGTCTCACCGGCTCTCGCGGCCGACGACACCCCGCCGCTGTCGGTCGAAATTCGACGACTGACGAACAGATAATCGACAGACGGCGCTTCGGTGCCCGTTTCGAAACGTTTACTCGGAATCCACAGCCTGGTTAATGTGGTATGACGAAAGTTAGCGTGATTGGTGCGGCCGGGACGGTCGGCGCCGCGGCTGGGTACAACCTCGCGCTTCGCGATGTCTGTGACGAACTCGTGTTCGTCGACATCCCGAAGATGGAAGACAAGACGGTCGGACAGGCGGCGGACACGAACCACGGCATCGCGTACGACTCCAACACGGTCGTGACGCAGGGCGGCTACGAGGACACCGCCGGCTCCGACGTGGTCGTCATCACGGCGGGCATCCCGCGGCAGCCGGGACAGACCCGCATCGACCTCGCGGGCGACAACGCCCCCATCATGGACGACATCGGCTCCTCGCTCGCAGAGCACAACGACGACTTCGTCTCCATCACCACGTCGAACCCCGTCGACCTGCTCAACCGCCACCTCTACGAGACGGGCGACCGCGACCGCCACAAAGTCATCGGCTTCGGCGGCCGACTCGACTCCGCCCGCTTCCGCTACGTGCTGAGCCAGCGCTTCGACGTGCCGGTCAAGAACGTCGAAGCGACCATCCTCGGCGAGCACGGCGACGCGCAGGTGCCCGTCTTCTCGAAGGTCCGCGTCGACGGCAACGACCCCGCCTTCTCCGGCGACGAGAAAGACGAGATTCTCGGCGACCTCCAGGAGTCCGCCATGGACGTCATCGAGCGCAAGGGCGCGACCCAGTGGGGCCCGGCGACCGGCGTCGCCCACATGGTCGAGGCCGTCCTGCACGACACCGGCGAAGTGCTTCCCGGCTCGCTCGTCCTCGACGGCGAGTTCGGCTACGAGGACACCGCCTTCGGCGTCCCCGTCAAGCTCGGCTCGAACGGCATCGAGGAGGTCGTCGAGTGGGACCTCGACGACTACGAGGCCGACCTCATGGACGACGCGGCCGAGAAGCTCCGCGACCAGTACAACAAAATCGCGTAAGCCGCTCCGGCTCGCTCGCGCGACGAATCCAATCCGTCTTTTTCACCCGACGCGGCCGACCCCGCTCAGAGCCGTCGCTTCAGCTCCGCGGCCGTCTTCTCGCCGACGCCGGGCACGTCCGTCAGGTCCTCGACCGACGCCTCGCGGACGCCCTCGACGCTGCCGAACCGCGTGAGCAGCGCCCGGCGGGTCTTCTCGCCGACGCCGGGCACGTCGTCGAGGACGGTCTTCACCTCGTCGCGGAGCGTCTGGTGGTACTGGACGGCGAAGCGGTGGGCCTCGTCGCGGACGCGCTGGAGGACGTGCAGGTGCGGCGCGTCGTCCGGCCAGTCGAACGTCCGGTCGGGCGTGACGACCAGTTCGCGGTCCTTGGCGATGCCGACGGCGGGCACGTCCCAGCCGGTCTCCTCGAGGGCGTCCAGCGCGGCGTTCAACTGTCCCTTCCCGCCGTCGATGAGGAGTAAGTCGGGGTCCGGGCGGTCGTCGCGGCCTTCCAGCGCGCGGGTCGCCCGCCAGCGGACGAGTTCTCGCATGTTCGCGTAGTCGTCGTTGCGCTCGGGGAGTCGCCGCCGGCGGTAGTCCGAGGTTTCGGCGCTCCCCTCGACGAAGCACACGTCGCTGCCGACGACGGCCTTGCCCTGCGCGTGGCTCACGTCGAAGCCCTCGATGCGGGAGACGCGTCGCACGTCGAGGTCGAGTTCGCGGGCGAGCGTGGCGAGCCCGTCGTCGCGGCCGGCGCGCCGGCGGGCGTTCTTCAGGGCGAGTTCGATCAGTTTCGCCTCGCGGCCCGCGCCGGGGACGCGGACGCCCACGCCCTCCGATTCGAGCCACGCGACCACGTCCTCGTCGTCGGGATGCTCCGAGAGGACGACCGCGTCGGGGAGTTCGCGTTCGGCGTAGAACTGCGCGAGGAACGCCGAGAGGACGGCGGCCGTGCGGTCTTCGCCCTCGGGGGCGTCGAGGTGGTGCCGCGTCCGGTCGACCAGTTGCCCGCGCTCGGCGTGGAGCCGGGCGACGGTCGCCGAGTCGCCGCGGAGCGAGACGCCGAGCACGTCGATGGCGCGCTCGTCGGACTGCGACGAGACGGCGTCCTCGCCCGCGCCGTGGAACGACTCGACGACTTCCAACCGGTCGCGGAGGTTGGCGGCGCGCTCGAACTCCGCGTCCTGTGAGGCCGCCTCCATCTCCCGGCGGAGCGGGTCGGCGAGGACGCCCGTCTCGCCCTCGAAGAAGCGGACCGCCGACTCCACGTCCTCGCGGTAGTCGCGCTCCGCGATTTCGCCGGTACAGGGGGCCGTACACAGCCCCATCTCGTAGTCGAGACACGGCCGCGAGCGGTTCGAGTACTTGTGGTCAGAACAGCCGCGGAGGCCGTAGGTCTCCCGAATCGCCTTCACGACCGTCTCGACGCGGCCCTTGTCGGTGTACGGTCCGAAGACGGTCGCGGAGTCCTCGGGGTCGCGGGTGACCTCGATGCGCGGGACCGCGTGGGCCGTCAGTTGGACGAGCGGGTAGGACTTGTCGTCCTTCAGGCGGACGTTGTAGCGCGGCTGGTGGCGCTTGATGAGGTTGGCTTCGAGGAGGAGCGCCTGCGTTTCAGTGTCGGTAACGGCGAAGTCGATGTGCTCCGCGCGGTCGACCATCCGGGAGATACGCTCCGACCGCGGGTCGGCGTACGACCGAACCCGCGCGCGGATGTCGACGGCCTTCCCGACGTACAGCACCGTGTCGCCGGCGACGAACTGGTACACGCCGGGGTCCGACGGAAGCGCGCTGGCTCGTTCGCTGACCGCGGCAGGGTCCATCTGGGGTGGCTTACCGCGCGAAGGGCTTGAGGCTGACGCGTCGAGCCAGCGGGGCGGCCGATTCGGCCGTCTCGCCGCCCCGAAAATTATCTGATTTGATAATCTGCTCGAAAGATACTCCTGTGATGCTCTGAAACGTGGCCTCTAATGTCACTTGGTATACTCTCACGCGTCCGCTCGTGGTTCGGTGAGGAGACTCCGTTACCGGACGGCGGAATCGTCGCCGGTTCCGCCACGGACGCGCCGGACTTGAACGTCGACGACGACGTACTGCTCGACGGCGTCGGCCTCCCGGCGTTCGTCCTCGACGAGCAGGGTCGCATCGCGGCGTGGAACGCCGGCGTCGAGTCGTTGACCGGCACGTCCGCGGACGCCGCGCTGGGCCGACGCGACCTCGGTGATGCCTTCTACGGCGACTCCGCGGCCAGCGTGCTCGCGGGGCAGGTCCTCGACAACCCACTCGACGCCGCGGCGCTCGACGGCGTGGAACTCGACGACCCCGACCGCCTGCTCTACGCCGTAGAAGAGACGTTTGCGGACGTGAACGGCGACGACTGCCACGCCCGGCACACGGCGATGCCGCTCTACGAGGGCGACGAGCTCGTCGGCGTCCTCCAGACCGTCCGCAACCGGACGACGGAAGTCGAGCGCCACCGCGAGGTCGCCGCGCTCGTCTCCGAGGTCGAATCGACGCTGACCCAGTTGAGCGGGGGCAACCTCGACGCGCGGGCGACGATAGACGAGAGCGGGGCCGTCGACGACCAGCTCTATCTCGTCGTCGACGCGGTCAACGAGACGGCGCGCAACCTCTCGACGCTGGCGTCGAACGTCGAAGACGAGACGGAGACGGCGACCGCGGCGGTCACGCGGGCCGCCTCGGCGGCCGACGCCATCGTCGATAACGTCGAAGAGCAGCGCGACCTCCTCGACGAGGGCGCGACCCAGATGCAGCAGTTCAGCGCGACGATGGAGGAGGTCGCCGCGACCGCCGACGAGGTCGACACGGCGGCCACGGAGGCGCGGCAGGCGACCGCCGAGGGCCGCGAGGCCAACAGCGAGGCGCGAGCGGCGACCGAGAGCGTCGTCACGATGGGCGACGAGCTCGTCGACCGCGTGACCGAACTCGGCGGCCGCATGGACGACATCGAGGCGGTCGTCGAGGTCATCTCCGAGGTGGCCGAACAGACGAACCTGCTCGCGCTCAACGCGAACATCGAGGCCGCCCGCGCCGGCGAGGACGGCGACGGGTTCGCCGTCGTCGCGGAGGAGGTCAAGTCGCTCGCCGACGAGACGCGCCAGCACACCGAAGACATCACCGCGCAGATAGAGGACATCCAGTCGCAGACCGGCGAGGCGGTCCACGCGGCGACGGAGTCGAACGACCGCATCGAGCACGCCGACGACCGCATCTCCGAGATGCTGGCGGCGTTCGAGGAAATCGCCACCTCCATCGACACCGCCGCGGACGGCGTCGCGGAGGTCTCCCGCGCGACCGACGAGCAGGCCGAGGCGGTCGAAGAACTGACCGCGACCATCGAGGACGTGCGCGACCGGACCGTCGAGACCGAGGGCGCGGTCGACAGCATCGTCAGCGCGACCGACGAGAGCACGCAGGCGCTGTCGTCGCTCGCCATGGAAGTCGAGGAACTGACGGGCAATCGCTCCTGAGCCGGGTTCCGAACGGCCGGCGTCGATGCCGGCACGCGTAAGGGAACCCCGTCCGAACCACGGGGCATGAGCGACGACGACACGACGCGGCTCTGGTTGGTCGAGCGGTCCTACGACGACCGGGACCTCATCATCCTCATCTACGCGACGCCGGACGGCGAGTACGAACTCCGGAAGGAGCTCGCCGCGGCCGTGATGCACCAGCGCCGGATGACCGTGACCGCCGCCATCGACGCGCCGACAGAGAACCTCGAACCAGTAAGTGACGACGACCTGCGCGAGCGGTACGCGACGGAGGCCACGAAGATGGCCGACTCCCACGAACCCGACGAAGAGGTCTGAGGCGGCACAGCCGGCCGTCGACATCGACCGCCGATACCGGCCGTCGAACCCGACCGTATCGCACGACTGCGGCGATGTGACTCCTCCGTCTGACCCTCCGCTCGGCGCGGGAATGTTATCGCCCGTGATTTTTGCACCTAAAACCCTTTAACCCAGTACGACGCAGGCCCGCCCATGGCCGCCATCGAACTGAACGGGGTGACGAAACGGTTCGAAGACGACGAGGGACTGTTCGATTCTCTCCTCCCGTCGTCCGACGCCGACGCCGTCACCGCCGTCGACGACCTCACGTTCTCCGTCGCGGAGGGTGAGGTCTTCGGGTTCCTCGGTCCCAACGGTGCCGGAAAATCGACGACTATCAACATGCTTCTCGACTTCGTGCGCCCGACGAGCGGGTCCGTCCGCGTGCTCGGACACGACGCGCAAGCCGAGAGCGTGGCCGTCCGGCGTCGGACCGGCGTGCTCCCCGAGGGGTACGACGTGTACGACCGGCTGACCGGGCGCGAACACGTCGAGTTCGCCATCGAGTCCAAGGAAGCCGACGACGACCCCGACGAACTGCTCTCCCGCGTCGGCCTCGACCCCGACGAGGCGGACCGCCGCGCCGGCGGCTACTCCAAGGGGATGTCCCAGCGCCTCGCGCTCGCGATGGCGCTCGCCGGGAGTCCCGACCTCCTCGTCCTCGACGAGCCATCCTCCGGTCTCGACCCCGCCGGCGCGCGCGAGATGCGCGACATCGTCCGCACCGAGGCCGACCGCGGCGCGACGGTGTTCTTCTCCAGCCACGTCCTCGGACAGGTCGAAGCGGTCTGTGACCGCGTCGGCATCATGCGCGACGGCGAACTCATCGCCGAGGACACCATCGAGGGGCTCCGGAGCCGAATCGAGACCGACTCGGTTCTCCGCATCGACGTCGACGGCGACGCCGCCCTCGACGCTGTCCGCGCCCTCGACGGCGTCTCGTCGGTCGAGACCGACGGCGACCGCCTCATCGTCGGCTGTACCGACGACGCCAAGTCGCGCGTCATCGAGGCCGTCGAGGCCGGCGGCGCGACCGTGGCCGACTTCGAGACTGACTCCGCGTCGCTGGAGGACATCTTCCTCGCGTACACCGAGGGCGACGACTCCGCAGGCGAACCGGAGGTGACAGCATGACGCTCGAATCGGTCGCGCGCAAGGACTTCCGCGACGCTCTCCGGTCGCGGTGGCTCCTCGGCCTGACGCTGTTTTTCGCCCTCCTCATCGGCGGGTCGACGGCGCTGTTCTACGGCGTCCTGCTCTCTGGCGCGGGCGCGAACTCCGAGACGCTGTTCGGCCTCACCACCGCGCCCGGCGGGCTGTTCAACTTCTCCTACGCGGGCATGCTCGGGTTCGTCCTCGCGCTCATCGCGCTCGTGACGGCCCACGGCTCGCTCATCGACGAGCGCGAGTCGGGCACCATCAAGCTCCTGCTGTCGCTGCCGAACTCTCGGCGCGACGTGGTGTTCGGAAAGCTCGTCGGCCGCACGCTCGTCGTCATCATCTCGATGCTCGTCGGCTTCGTCGTCGCCCTCTTCGCGATGCTGTTCACCGGCGGGCAGGTCATGTTCGTCTCCTACGCGGGACAGGTCGCCCTCTCGGGGCTCCTCGCCACGGCGTTCGTCTCCATCGGCGTCTGGCTCTCCGCGACCTCGGCGTCCCAGCGACAGGCGCTGTTCGGCACCGTCGGGCTGTACTTCATCTTCGCCGTCCTCTGGTCGACGGTCGCCACGGGCGTCCCGCGGCTCGTCAACTGGGTCATCGAGCAGCTCGGTCTCACCGCGCTGACCGCGCCGCAAATCGTCCAGATGCGCCTTTTCATCAAGTACCTGAACCCGCTTCGAGCCTACGAGACGCTGGTCGCGGAACTGTACGGCCCCGCGGTCGCCGCCCGCCTGTTCAAGGCCGGACTCGGCGAGCGACTCGCCATCGAGGCGACCTTCAGCGAGGCACTTCCGTTCTACTTCACCGGGCCGTTCATCCTCGCCATCCTCCTCGCGTGGATCGTCGTCCCGCCGCTGCTCGGCTACCGCGCGTTCCAGAAGGCGGACCTCTGAGGCGGAGACGCGGGCCGCAGAGGCGGTAACGACCGCTTTCGCGACTCTCCCACCGACTGTCGACTATTCTGGTGGGTACGCCACGCCGCGCTCTGCGAGCAGGTCCTTGAACTCGGCTTCCGTGAGCGTCGGTACGTCGTTCGCGTCGGCGTCGTCGCGCTTCGACTGGCCGGGGTTCTCGCCGACGACGAGGTAGTCGGTGTTGCCCGAGACGGAGCCGGTGACGCTGCCACCGTGAGATTCGACGAGGTCCTTCACGTCGCCCCGGCTCGCGGCGAGCGTCCCGGTCACGACGAACGTCAGGCCGTCGAGTTCGTCGCCGCCCGATTCGACGGGTTCGGGGTCGACGCCGCGGTCGAGGAGCGCGCGAATCACGGCGCGGTTGTCCGCGTTCTCGAAGAAGTCGCGGACGCGGCGCGCGACCGTCTCGCCCACGTCGGGGACCGTCGTCAGGCGCTCTTCGAACGCGTCGAACTCGCCTTCGTCGGCGTCGGATTCGATGGGAAACGCCTCGATTGACCCGAACTCGCGGGCGAGACCGCGGGCGGTCGCTTCTCCGACCTCGGGGATGCTCAGGCCGACGAGGAACGAGTCGAGAGCGGGGTTCGTCGAGTTCTCGACGGCGGTCACGAGGTTCTCGGCGCTCGTCTCGCCCCACCCTTCTAACTCGGCGAGGTCGTCGGCCGTCAGGCCGTACAGGTCGGCGACCGTCTCGACGAGGCCGGCGTCGACGAGCTGGGAGACGCGCTCCCCGCCGAGGCCGTCGATGTCCATCGCGCCCTTGACCGCGAAGTGGCCGATAGAGGCCTCCCGTTGGGCCGGACACGAAAGCCCGCCCGAGCAGAACGCCAGCGGGCCGTCGCGGTCCACCGCGCTCCCGCAGACCGGACACTGGTCGGGGAACTCGTAGCTCCCGCCGCCGTCCTCCGTGACTTCGACCACCTGCGGAATCACGTCGCCGGCGCGCTTGACTCGGACTCGGTCGCCGACCGCGACGCCGAGGTCGGCTATCTCGTCGGGGTTGTGGAGCGTCGCCCGCGAGACGGTGACGCCGCCCACGTCGACGGGGTCGAGGATGGCGACCGGCGTGAGTCGGCCCGTTCGTCCGACCTGCACGACGATGTCGCGGACGGTCGTCACCTCGTGGCGCGCGGGGAACTTGTAGGCGAACGCCCAGCGGACCGAGCGACTCTTTTCGCCCAAGCGCTCGCGGGCCTCCCGCGAGTCCACCTTGATGACCGTCCCATCGATTTCGTAGTCGAGGTCGTCGCGGGCCGCCTGCATCCGGTTTCGGTAGTCGATGGCTCCCTCCACGTCTTCGGCGCGCTCGACGCGGTCGGCGACGCGGAGGCCCCACTCGCGCAGGCGGTCGAGCGCCGCCCACTGGCTGTCGGGGCGCGCGCTCGCGTCGAGGATGTCGTAGAAGAAGACCGCGAGCGGCCTGTCGGCGACGACCGAGGGGTCGAGGTTGCGGAGCGTCCCGGCGGCCGCGTTCCGGGGGTTGGCGAAGGCGTCCTCGCCGGCCTCGACGCGCCGGGCGTTGAGGTCGCTGAAGTCGGACTTCGGCATGTAAATCTCGCCGCGGACGGCCAGTCGGTCGGGGTGGTCGCCGCGGAGCGACAGCGGCACGGTCGGAATCGTCTTCACCTGCGCGCTCACGTCGTCGCCGCGTCGGCCGTCACCGCGGGTGGCCGCGCGGGCGAACTCGCCGCCCTCGTAGACGACTTCGACCGAGAGGCCGTCGAACTTGGGCTCGCAGACGTAGTCGACCGCGCCGACCTCGCGGCGGACGCGCTCGTCGAACTCCCGGAGGTCGTCGGCCTCGGTGCTCTGGTCGATTGAGAGCATTGGCGCGACGTGTTCGACCGTCTCCAGCGCGTCGATCGGCTCGCCGCCGACGCGGTTCGTCGGGCTGTTGGTCGTGTCGAGGTCGAACGCGCCTTCGAGCGCGACGAGGCGGGAGAACAGCGCGTCGTAGGCCGCGTCGGAGACGAGTGGGTCGGCCTCGACGTAGTAGCGGTGGTCGTGCTCGCGGACGGCTTCGCGGAGGAGCGCGGCCTGTTCTTCGGCCGCTTCGCGCGAGAGCGACTCGGCGGGTTCGAACTCGGTCGGCGGGTCGCGGAGGTACGGGTTCGACTCGGCGTCGATGTCGGCGTCGCTCATTGGTTCGGGTGTCGGCGGGACGGCGGGTAAACGCTCCGGGGTGACGGCGAACGGCGACGTTCCGGCCGCGACGACTCCCGCCCGAACCGCGCCGCGTCACGCGAACAGGTAGGCGACGCCGAGCGCGGACATGAAGACGCCGACGAACCGCGTGAGCGTCACGTTCCACTCGGCGGGTTCGACCTCGTCGTTGGGGGTCTTGCTCCCGATGGCGTCGACCCGCTCGCCGAGTTTCGACACGCGGTAGGGGAACGCCGCCGCCGGGAGGCCGACTGCGAGAAAGACGGCGGCGACGAGGAGGAAGTCTCCGGCCATGAAACCGGTCTTCGGTCTCGGGGAATAAGCGTGTTGGCGACGACGGTAGGCGAAGCCGGGGATGAGACTGTGCGCCGACGATTCGGCTCTCGCCGACCGCTCACCTGCGGTTCACGACCATCTCGACCGACCCCTCGGGTCGGAGCGTAATCGAGGGGTCGAACGACAGGTCGTGGGTCGGGTCGACCGTCCACGACCGGGCAATCGTCGCCAGCGCGAGACGCGCTTCCAGCATGGCGAAGCGGTCGCCGATACACCGCCGCGGGCCGCCGCCGAACGGGAAGTAGGCGTACTTCGGGAGGTCGCGCTCGAACGCTTTCGTCCACCGGCTCGGCCGGAAGTCGAGGGGGTCGTCGTAGAACCGCGGGTCGCGGTGGAGCACCCACTGCTGGACCGAGACGGTCTGTCCGGGTTCGACGCGGTAGCCGCCGACTGCGTCGGGTTCGGCGGCCTCGCGGATGAGTTCCCACACCGGCGGATAGACCCGCATCCCCTCCTTGACGACCTGCTCGGTGTAGGTCAGATCGTCGAGGTCGCCGAAGCCGGGGCGCTCGCCGTCGAGGACGGCGTCGAGCTCCTCGCGGAGCGTCGACGCCTGCTCGGGGTTCGTCCCGAGGAGGTGGAGCGTGTAGGTGAGCGCCAGCGCGGTCGTCTCGTGGCCGGCGAGGAGGATGGTCACGAGTTCGTCGCGTATCTGCTCGTCCGACAGGGAATCGCCGTCGTCGTCGCGGAACGTCAACAGGAGCGAGACGACGTCGTTGGCCTCGGGGTCGGGGTCGTCGTCGCGGTGCTCGGTCACGATGCGGCCGACGACCTCGGTGAGGTCGTCCAGCGCCTGCTGATACCGACGGTTGCGCGGAGTGGGGACCCACCGCGGCACGTCCACCGGGCGCTTCATCGAGGTCGACGAGTAGTCCATGACGGTTTCGAGGGCGTCGCCGACGGCGGACTCCTCCTCGCGGATGTCCACGTCGAACAGCGTCTTCGCGGCGATTTCGACGGTGAGGCTCATCATGTCCTCGTGGATGTCGCGTGTCTCGCCGTCCTCCCACGACGACAGCATGCGCTCCGTGTAGTCGACCATCACCTCGCTGTAGCGCCGGAGCATCTGCGGGAGGAACGCCGGCTGCATCAGGTGGCGCTGCTGCCGCCAGAACTCGCCCTCGCTCGTGAGCAGGCCGTCGCCGAGGACCGTCCCGAGCGATTCCTGAAACAGCTCGCCTTTGATATACCGCTGGTTCTCCTGTACGAGGACGTGCTCGACGAGTTCGGGGTCGCTCAGCTGGTAAAACGAGATGCCGCCGATGTCGTACTCGGCGACCGGACCGTACTCGCGGGCGACCTCGGTGACGAACGCGAGCGGGTCGTCCGCGTACCGAAGGGTGTGGTGGACCACGGGCTTCGACGGGGGACTCGGCGGTCGTTCTCGACCGCCTTGCGTCGCTTCTGACATGGATGAAGCTACGGGCGGAACCGGGATGGCGCTACTGCCGATGCCGGCCGGCCCTTTATATCGTGGTCCACCAAGTCGGCGACGCGACGCCGGCGGCCGTCACCCGAGCCGGTTCATCACGCGCGATTCGACCTTCCGGAGGTGTTCCGAGACGGTGCTCTGCGAGCAGCCGAGTTCGGCGGCGAGTTCCTCGACCGACACCCGACGCGGGATGTCGTAGTAGCCGCGCTCGACGGCGGCCTCGAGGACTTCGCGCTGGCGGGCGGTGAGGTCCGCGCGGACGCCGCCGCGGACCGGTTCGTAGTCCGAGAGGCCGTCCACGCAGAACGCGTCGGTGAGCGAGTCGGGCAGCGACGCGACCGCGCCCGAGAGCTGCGCGTGGCTCCCGAGGACGTTGACGACGACGCCCTCGCGGGTGAGCCGAATCGGCGTGTCGAGAAGCAGGTCGTGTTCGTCCACGAGTTCGAGGAGGCGGCGCACGTCGTCGTCGGGGACGAGATGAACGTGGCAGACGACGCCGCCGTCGGCCGTCTCGCCCGCGTCGAAATCGACGATATCGGGGTGGTCGGCCAGCCGCGCCTCGATGTCCGGCGGCGCGTCTTCGAGGACGCAGAGTTCGACCACGGTTCCGTCGGGCCGGAGCCGCAGGTCGCGAAGCTCCCCGCGCGGGTGTCGGCCGTCGACCGCGAACACGTCGTACGGGCTCCCGAACGGGTTCTCGTCGGCGTCGAAGTGGGCCCGGAGACACTTCATGCGTTACATCCTCCCTCGCGCCGCCGAGGTATGCAAGTTACTCTCCGACGCGGACCGTCCCGTTCCCCCGCGCTCTCCTCCGGACCGGCCGCCGCTCCCCGACCGCAACCACGGGCAACGCTTGCCGTAACTGACGGTTATTCCTCTGTCGAAGATTATGCACCTCATACATGAATCGAGGCTTCCGCACGCTCGGCCTCCACGCCGGACAGGACCCGGACCCGGCGACAGGGGCCCGCGCCCCGCCGCTCTATCAGACCACGTCGTACGTCTTCGACGACGCGGACCACGCCGCGGACCTGTACGCCCTCGAAGCCGACGGCGACGTCTACTCCCGCATCTCCAACCCGACGACCCGCATCCTCGAACGCCGCCTCGCCGCCCTCGAATCGGGCGTCGACGCGGTCGCCACCGCCTCCGGGATGGGCGCGCTCGACGCGCTCACGACCGTCCTCGCGTCGGTCGGCGACAACGTCGTCCTCTCGGAGGACATGTACGGCGGCACGGCCTCGTACTTCTCGAAGACCGCCGTCAGGCGCGGCGTCGAATCTCGGACCGTCGAGACGCTCGACGTGGACGCCTACGAGGACGCCATCGACGAGGACACCGCCTTCGTCCACGTCGAGACGGTGGCGAACCCCTCGCTGAAGACGCCGGACTTCGAGGCCATCGCCGAGGTCGCCCACGAGAACCGCGTCCCGCTCGTCGTTGACAACACGTTCGCCACGCCCGCGCTCTGTCGCCCCATCGAACACGGCGCGGACATCGTCTGGGAGTCGACGACGAAGTGGCTCCACGGCTCCGGCACGACCGTCGGCGGCGTCGTCGTCGACGGCGGCACCTTCCCGTGGGACGCGGCCGACTACGACGAGCTCTCCGGCGAGAACCCCGCCTTCGGCGTCGATTTCGTCGAGCGGTTCGGCGAGCGCGCCTTCGCCGAGGCCGTCCGCCAGCGCGCCGTCCGGAGCACCGGCAGTTGCCAGTCGCCGTTCGACGCCTGGCAGACGCTTCAGGGCGTCGAGACGCTCGCGCTCCGGATGCGCGCCCACTGCGAGAACGCCCGGCAGGTCGCCGAGTTCCTCCGCGACCGCGACGGCGTCGCGTGGGTCACCTACCCCGGCTTCGAGGACCACGAGACCCACGACCTCGCCTCGGAGTACCTGCAGGGCGGCTACGCCGGCATGGTCACCTTCGGCCTCGACGGCGCGGACGACGAGGCGGCCTACGGAGCCGCCAAGACCGTCTGCGAGTCGGTCGACCTCGTGAGCTTCCTCGCCAACATCGGCGACGCGAAGACGCTTCTCATCCACCCCGCGTCGACCACGCACGCCCAGCTCTCGATGGACGAACAGCGCGCCGCGGGCGTCGCGCCCGACATGCTCCGACTGTCGGTCGGCATCGAGGACGCCGCCGACATCATCGCCGACCTCGACCAGGCAATCGAACACGCCCTGCGTCAGCAGGCCGACGGGGGGTCGGAGGAGCCATGAGCCGCACGCGAACCACGCCCGGTCGCCGGGTCGAATCCGACGTGGTCGACATCGGCGAACACGAGTTCGAGTCGGGCGAGATACTGCCCGACCTGCAGGTCGCCTACGAGGCCTACGGCGAGTTCGACGGGCAGAACGCGGTCCTCGTCTGTCACGGTCTCACCGGGAGCCAGCACGTCGCCGGCCACGGCACCGAGTCGGGCGTCTCCGGGCAGGCCCGCGCGTGGTGGGGCGACATCGTCGGACCGGGCAAGGCGCTCGACACCAACGACTACTACGTCATCTGCGTGAACGTCCCGGGGTCGTGTTACGGCACGAGCGGCCCGGCGAGCGAGGGTCCCGACGGCGAGCCGTGGGGCACGGACTTCCCGCCGGTCACCGTCCACGACTGGACCCGCGCCCAGCGCCGCCTGCTCGACCACCTCGGCGTCGGCCGCCTCCACGCCGTCGTCGGCGGCTCCGTCGGCGGCATGAACGCCCTCGACTGGGCCGTGCAGTTCCCCGACGACGTGGAGCGCCTCGCCGTCGTCGCCTCGGCGGCCCGCCTCGATTCGCAGTGCCTCGGCATCGACGCCGTCGCCCGCCGCGCCATCACCTCGGACCCGAACTGGAACGGCGGCGACTACTACGGCGAGGACCGCGCCTCGCCCGACGCGGGCCTCGGACTCGCCCGCCAACTCGGCCACCTGATGTACCTCTCGAAGGACTCGATGGAGCGCAAGTTCGGCCGGCGCTCCGCGGGCCGCGGCGACCGCGGCGACGCCTTCCCGTCGGACCCCGCGGCCGCGTTCTTCCCGTACCGCGAGGTCGAGTCCTACCTCGACTACCAGGCCGAGAAGTTCGCCGAGCGCTTCGACGCCAACTCGTACCTGTACCTCACGCGCGCCATGGACGACTTCGACCTCTCGGAGGGTTACGAGTCCGACGCGGCCGCCCTCGCCGCCTTCGAGGGCGAGTCGCTCCTCGTCTCCTTCACCGGCGACTGGCACTTCACGACCGAGCAGTCGGAGTCGCTGGCGGGCGCGTTCCGCCGCGTCGACGCGCCGGTCGCCCACCACGTCGTCGAGTCCGACCACGGCCACGACGCCTTCCTCGTCGAACCCGAGAAGGTCGGGCCGCCGCTCGGCGACTTCGTCGACGAGGGCGTCGCGGGCCGCGCCGTGACCGACACCGCGACCGACGGCGGCGAACCCGACGAGGAGAAGGACTTCGCACCGGTTCACTCCTCTTTGTTCTCGCGCTGACGGTCCGGCCGTCGTCCCGCCTGCTGCCCGGCAGTCTTCCTCTTTCGCGTCGGTCCCGCGTCGCAGAAGCCGGCGGGAATTGCGACCGACACCCCGCTTTACCCCCGTTCGATTCGACGTTCGGGTATGAGCGACGACAGTCCGGGCTTCCACACTCGGAGTCTCCACGCCGGACAGAGCCCCGATTCCGCGACGGGCGCGCGCGCCCCGCCGCTGTACCAGACCACCTCGTACGTCTTCGAGGACGCCGCCGACGCCGCCGCGCAGTTCGCCCTCGAAAAGCCGGGACACATCTACTCGCGGCTGATGAACCCGACCGTCGGGATGCTGCAGGAGCGCCTCGCGTCGCTCGAAGGCGGCGTGGGCGCGGTCGCGACCTCGTCCGGGATGGCCGCGTTCGACCTCGCGACCTTCCTGCTCGCCTCTGCCGGCGACAACATCGTCTCCGCGTCGTCGCTGTACGGCGGGACCTACACCTACCTCACCCACACCGTCGAGCGCCGCGGCGTCACGACCCGGTTCGTGGACACGCTCGACGTTGACGCCTACGAGGAAGCCATCGACGACGACACCGCGTTCGTCCACCTCGAGACCATCGGCAACCCGGCGCTCGTGACGCCGGACATCGAGGCCATCGCCGAGGTCGCCCACGACCACGGGACGCCGCTGTTCGTGGACAACACGTTCGCCACGCCGTACCTCTGTAACCCCATCGAGCACGGCGCGGACCTCGTCTGGCAGTCCACGACGAAGTGGATTCACGGGGCCGGAACGACCATCGGCGGCATCCTCATCGACGGCGGCACCTTCCCGTGGGACGAGTACGCCGACGACTACCCCGAAATCGCGAAGCCGAACCCGGCGTACCACGGCGTCAACTTCGACGAGACGTTCGGCCCCGCCGGCTTCACCTACGCCGGTATCGCCCGCGGCCTGCGCGACCTCGGCAACTCCCAGTCGCCGTTCGACGCGTGGCAGACGCTCGAAAAGCTCGAATCGCTCCCGCTTCGGATGCGCGCGCACTGCGAGAACGCGCAGGCTGTCGCGGAGTTCCTCGACGACCACGAGAAGGTGTCGTGGGTGAACTACCCCGGCCTCGAATCCCACGAGACCCACGAGGAGGCCTCGAAGTACCTCGACGGCGGCTACGGCGGCATGATTACCTTCGGCCTCACCGACGGCTACGAGGCGGCCAAGGGCACCGTCAACAACGTCGAACTCGCGTCGCTCCTTGCCAACGTCGGCGACGCGAAGACGCTCGTCATCCACCCGTCGTCCACCACCCACCAGCAGCTCACGGAAGACGAACAGGCCGCCGCGGGCGTCACGCCCGACATGGTCCGCCTGTCGGTCGGCATCGAGGACGTCGACGACATCATCGACGACCTCGACCAGGCGATTCGCGCCGCGTCGAACTGAACTGAGGGCGCTCCCCTCGGGCGAGTCGTTTCCGGCCGCCGCGTCGGCGGACTGGCCGACCACCGACCGCCGTTCCTTTTATTCCCGCGCCAGTAGGTACCTCCGTGGTAGAAGCACTCCTCTTCGTCGGTTTCCTGGTGGCAGTGTTCGTCGGGTTCAACATCGGCGGCTCGTCCACGGGGGTCGCCTTCGGTCCCGCGGTCGGGAGCGGTGTGCTCGGCAAACTCGCCGCAGCGGCCCTGATGACGGGGTTCGCGCTCCTCGGCGGGTGGACGCTCGGGAGGGAGGTCGTCGCCAAGATGGGCGGCGAAATCGTCCCGCAAAGCGAGTTCACCCTCGCGGCGAGCGTCGCCGTCCTCTTTTTCGTCGGCCTCGCGCTGTTGGTCTCTAACACCTTCGGCGTCCCCGCCTCCACGTCGATGACGGCGGTCGGGGCCATCGCGGGCCTCGGCCTCGCCAACGGGTCGCTCGACTCCGGCGTGATGCTCGAAATCATCTCGTGGTGGATCGTCGCGCCCGTCATCGCCTTCTGGATCTGCGCGGTCATCGGGCGGTACATCTACCCGTATCTCGACGCGTGGCTCAAACTCGACCAGAGCCCCGGCGCCCTCGTCAGGCTCGACCGCGACGGCGGCGTTCCGCGACCGCGACTCGGGCCGAACACGACGTACCGCGAGTTCGGAAGCACCGTCCTCGTCGTCGTCGTCGCCTGTTACATGGCGTTCTCCGCGGGCGCGTCGAACGTCGCCAACGCGGTCGCCCCGCTCGTCGGCAACGGCGCGCTCGAGATGAACACGGGCATCCTCATCGCCGGCGGCGCCATCGGGCTCGGCGCGTTCACCATCGCCCGTCGGACGCTCGACACCGTCGGCAACGACCTCACGCAGTTGCCCATCCTCGCGGCGCTCATCGTCGAGACGGTGAGCGCGTCGCTCATCTCCTTCCTGTCGGCCATCGGTATCCCCGCCAGCCTCGCCGTGAGCGCGACGATGTGCATCGTCGGCCTCGGCTGGGGACGTGCGACCCGAACCGTCACTCTCGGCGAGGCCCTGAGCGGCGGCGAGGCCCCGCAGGTATCGGTCAACGCACTCACCGTCGAGCGCGAGGACGAGGTGCCGAAGATGGGCGAGGAAGCGCCCGACGAACTCTCCGCGCAGGACCTGTTCGACCCCGGCACGACCGGGCGGGTCATCTTCTTCTGGATGCTCACGCCCTCGCTTTCGGCCCTCGCGTCGTACGCGCTGTTCTCCGCTGGCGTTATCTGAAGCGTTCAATCGCCGCGTCCGTCAATCCGGAACTATCACGGTCAACAATGTAACAAACGGGCGGCCGCCGCCGCGGCGCGGGTCGAATTCGGCGCACGGAACAGCAAAGTCTAATGGGGTGGCCTTCGAATCCTCTGTCGATGCCCACGGTAACCTACCTCAACTACGAAGTTCTCGACGACAACGGCTGGGACCTCGACGACGACGACCTCTTCGAGCAGGCCGCGGACGCCGGTCTCGACGCCGAAGACTACGGTGAGATGGAAGTCAACCAGGGCGAGTACATCCTGGAAGCCGCCGAGGCCCAGGGCTACGACTGGCCCTTCAGCTGCCGCGCAGGTGCCTGTGCGAACTGTGCGTCCATCCTGAAGGAGGGCGAAATCGAGATGGACATGCAGCAGATTCTCTCCGACGAGGAGGTCAACGACAAGAACGTCCGTCTCACCTGCATCGGTTCGCCGGTCGAGGACGAGGTCAAGATCGTCTACAACGCGAAGCACCTCGACTACCTGCAGAACCGCGTCATCTAAGGCGCTATCCCGAACATTTCTTTCGACGCGTCGCACCCGTGACCGACGGGTACGCCGTTTCCGCCCCCGTCCGAGCCGAGAGGCCGACAGCGATTTGTCCCGCCGACCGGTCGCTCCACCCGTGTCGAGAGTCACGACCGTCGTCCGCGAACTCCGCCCCGACGATTCGCTCCCGAGCGAAGCGACCGAACTCGGTCGACTCGGGCTCTTTCTCGCCTGTCTCACGGTGGCGAGCGCGGCCAGCTACTGGGTCGCGCTCAGGCTCCGCGGCGTCCCGATAGTCGGCACGCTCGCGTCCCCGAACGTCGCCGGCCTCGCGGTTCCGACGCTGGTCTACGCGCGCCATCGCGGCGTCTCGCTCTCGTTCGGGCTTCCCGGGCGCTCCCGACTCGCCGACGCGGCGGCGACGGTTCTCGCTCCCGCGCTCGCCGTCGTCGCGACGAGCGTTGTCTTCGCGGCCGGGTTCGACGCCTCGCTCGCCGCGCTCCTCGGGTGGACGTACCACCCGGAAGCGTCGGTCGCGACGGCGGCGGTTCGGACCGCCGAAGACGCGGCACTCGCCGGCCTCGGGTTCGGGATTCTCGTCGCGGCGGTGTTCGACCTCGCCTCGTCGCGGGTCGGACTCTCGTCCGCGCGCGCCGTCGCTGCGACGGCCGCGCTCGCGACGTTCTTTCGTTCGGTGCTCCGCGACGCCGCCTTCACGCTCGTCGTCTTCCCGAAACCCTGGCGGGTCGGCGTCGTCTCGCTTCTCCTCGTCGCCGCCGTCTGCGGCTGTGTCGCGGTCGGCGTGACGTATCGGAGCGCGGCCGAGCGGTCGATTCGACCCCTCTCGCGCCCGACGCTCGCTCCCGCGTTCGCCTTCGGACTGCTCGCCGTGGCCGCGCTCGGAACCGTCTTCGCCGACGTTCCCGGCAGCGTCGAACACGCCCTGTGGGCGCTCGCGTTCGGCGTGGCCGCCCTCGGCTTCGGCCGCTCGAAGTCGGCGTGGGTTCCCGCGGCCGCGATGGCACTGTTCTCGCTTTCGATTCGGCTCGTCGGCTTCGTCGAACTCGCGTTGTTCTGACCCGCCGCCGGGGTCGGTTTCAGGATTGATACCCGTCCCGAACACCTAACTCCCCTGCCCCCAGTCTGCGGGTATGTTCGGTATCGGAACGCTCCCCGACCTCCTGCGGTTGGTGGTGCTCCCCGTCCTCGCGTGGACCGCGGTACGCGACGTCCGCACGCGGCGCGTCCCCAACGTCGTCTGGTATCCGCTCGCGGCGCTGGGGCTCGTCCTGCTCGCGTGGGAACTCCTCGGCCACCTGCCGCCGGAGACGGTGCTCGACCGGCTGTACCTGATTCGCGTCGGCGTGAGCGTCTGTTTCGTCGTCCCGCTTTCGTACCTGTTCTGGCGGCTCGGCGGCTTCGGCGGCGCGGACGCGAAGGCGCTCATGGT
Organism: Haloferax gibbonsii ATCC 33959; assembly: GCF_000336775.1. Lineage (GTDB taxonomy): Archaea > Halobacteriota > Halobacteria > Halobacteriales > Haloferacaceae > Haloferax > Haloferax gibbonsii. Next base: position 43,176 of record NZ_AOLJ01000012.1, read on the forward strand.
GTTCGCCGTCCTGCTCCCGACGTTCCCCAGTTACGTCGTCGCCGGGACGGAGTTTCCGCTCGCCGCCACCCGCCTCGGCGTCTTCTCGATGACGATTCTCACGAACACGGTCATCGTCGGCCTCGCCTACCCGCTGTTCCTCGCCGCCAGGAACCTCGCCGACGGCGAGTTCGAGTTCCCCATCTCGTTCGTCGGCCGCCGCGTCTCCGTGGGGTCGCTCTCGGCGGCCCACGGCCGCCTGTTCGAGTCGCCCGAGGGAATCACGCGGAACGGACTGGACCTCGACGCGCTCCGGATGTACCTCCGCTGGCGCGGCCTCACGCTCGCGGACCTGCGTTCGGACCCGGACGCCCTCCGCGACCCCGACAGCATCGGCGAGACGTTCGACCCGACGGACGGCGCGGTCCACCGCGCGGCAACCGACGGCGGCGCGTCGCCCGACCTCGACGACGAGGATGCGGTAGACGGCGATACCGCGGCTGCCGGCGCTGGAGGCGACACCGCCGCAGCCGACGCGGACGCGTCGTTCGACGACCCGTGGGGCGCGGCCCGCTTCCTCGACAGCATCGAGGGCACCGCCTACGGCACCTCGCCCGAGAAACTCCGCGGCGGACTGGAACTCGTGACGACTCGCGAGTCGGTGTGGATTTCGCCGGGCATCCCGTTTCTCGTCCCCATGTTCGTCGGTCTCGTCGTTGCGTTCGTCTACGGCGACATCCTCTTCGGCGTCCTCGGCGCGCTCGGTATCGTCTGAGCACGCGGGGGAGAGTCGGGCGTCGTTTCCGCGCGGCGACGCACAAGAGATAACCCCGGCCACCGCGTGACCCGAATCATGACCGTCGATGTCGACTTCGGCGAGGACGGCCTCGTCCCCGCCGTGGCGCAGGACGCCGACTCCGGAGAGGTGCTCATGCTGGCGTACGTCTCGCCCGAGGCGCTCGACCGAACCGTCGAGACGGGCCGGGCGCACTACTACTCGCGGAGCCGCGACGAACTCTGGGAGAAAGGGGCTTCGAGCGGCCACACACAGGAGATTCGGGAGGTCCGCGTCGACTGCGATGCGGACACCCTGCTGTACCTCGTCGACCAGAACGTCGGCGCGTGCCACACCGGCCACCGGTCGTGTTTCTACCGCACCGTCGAGGGCGAGAACGTCGGCGAGCGCGTCTTCGACCCCGACGCGGTCTACGACGACGAGTGACCGATGCGAGCCGACCGATGACGGGCGCGACCGCTCCGCCGACCGTCGCCACGACCGCGACCGACGGGTCGACCGACCGATGACCGCGGTCGCCGGCCGATGCTGAACGTCAATCCGGTTTCCGTGGTCGCCATCGTCGTGGGGCTGGGCTGTTTCGCCCTCGGCGGCCGGCTGCTCAAGAGCGCCGCGGCCGCCCGTCGGGTCGCCCGCTCCGACGACCCGGAGTTCGTCCTCGACCCGACCCGCGAGGACCCGCCGGACGACGAACTCGGCGGCGACGACCTCGAACGCGGCTTCATGCTGTTGGTGTTCGGCGCGCTGGCGCTCCTGTTCGCGGCGATTAGCCTGTGAGCGGCGCGCGAAAAGAGACTCCTTCTCCCCGGTGCTATCGCCGAGTTACAGCGTCGCGACCGCGGTTCGAAGCGCGTCGGCGGCGTCCTCGGCGAGTTCGGTCGCGCGTTCCTCGGAGCGACCCTCGGCGTAGACGCGGACTTTCGGCTCGGTTCCCGAGGGGCGGACGAGCACCCACGCGTCGCCGTAGTCGAGGCGGTAGCCGTCGGTCGTGTTCGGCGTCGCGTCGGCGGATTCCGCGTAGTCGGCGGCGGCGTTGAGCATCGCCGTCAACTCGGCTTCCTCGTCGTATTCGAGGTTGATGCGGACGTTGTAGTAGTCCTCGTAGGGCGCGACGAGTTCGCTCGGCGGGCGCTCGGCGACGAGTTCGAGGAACTTCGCCGCGATGTACGCGCCGTCGCGGACGAGGCGGTAGTTGGGGTAGAACACTCCCCCGTTACCCTCGCCCGCGATGGGGACGTTCCGACCCTCGCGCCAGAGTTCGCGGATGCGGGTGATGAGGTTCGTCGCGCCGATGGGCGTGAGTTCGAGGTCGGCTCCGACCTCCTCGCAGACGTCGACGAGGCGCTGGGAGACGTTCACCGCGGAGACGGTCGCGTCGCCCGGTTCGAGGGCGGCGGCCGCGAGGGCGGCCAGCGACGCCTCGCCGGAGATGCACTCGCCGCGCTCGTTCACGAAGACGGCCCGGTCGGCGTCGCCGTCGTGGGCGATTCCCACGTCGGCGTCGGTCGCGCGGACGAGTCGTTCGAGGTCGCTGAGGTTCTCGGGGACCGGCTCGGACTGGCGGCCGGGGAAGTGGCCGTCTGGCTGGGCGTTGACCGTGCGGACCTCGCAGCCGAGTTCGCGGAGGAAGTCGGGCGTGACGAGCGACCCGGCGCCGTGGCCGGGGTCGAGCGCGACCGTGAGGTTCGCGTCGGCGATTTTCTCGCGGTCGACGCTGGCGAGGAGGTCCTCGCGGTAGTCGTCGTTCGCCGTCTCGACGCGCCGGGTCTTCCCGACGGCGTCCCACTCGGCCACGTCGAACTCCTCGGCGAGGATGTGGTCTTCGATGCGCTCTAACTCCTCGACGGCGAGTTCGACGCCGTCGTCGCCGACGAGTTTGACGCCGTTGAACTCCGGGGGGTTGTGCGAGGCCGTGATGACGACGCCCGGAACGCCCTGGTTCTCGCAGTACCGGACCGCGGCGGGGGTGGGGACGACGCCGAGGTCGTCCACGTCGACGCCGACGCTCGCCAGCCCGGACTCGGCGGCGTTGACGAACATCTCACCCGTCGTTCGGGTGTCGCGTGCGATGGCGACCCGGTCTGCGTTCCAGACCGTGCCGGCGGCCTTGGCGACGCGGAGGACGAACTCCGGTGTGAGGCTCTCACCCACCACGCCGCGGGTGCCGCTGGAACCGAAGAGTTTCATTGAGTGTGTGTGCACCCCGGCGCGACAAAGCCGTTCCGAACTGGTGGCTCGCTCGGTCCGTTCGTCGCCCGATTCGCGTCGCCCACTCCGGGGTGTCGCACCCGGGTCGTCGTATTCGGTATCTCGGTCGCCGTATCCGGTGCGTTTACGCACGTCGCTCGCCCACGGTGGCGTATGTTCCCGGAGTTCGAAGTCGTCCCCGCGGTCGACATGCAAGACGGCGAGGTCGTCCAGCTCGTACAGGGCGAACGCGGCACCGAGAAGACCTACGGCGACCCGGTCGAGGCCGCCCGCCGCTGGGTCGACGCCGGCGCGGAGACGCTCCACCTCGTGGACCTCGACGGCGCGTTCGAGGGCGAGCGGAAGAACGCCCCGGCGGTCGACGCCGTCCTCGACGCGGTCGACGTGCCGCTCCAACTCGGCGGCGGCATCCGCACCGCCGACGACGCCCGCGACCTGCTGGACCGCGGCGTCGACCGCGTCATCCTCGGCACCGCGGCCGTCGAGAACCCCGACATCGTCGCCGAACTCGCCGAGGACTACCCCGACGGCGTGATGGTCAGCCTCGACGCGAAAGACGGCGAGGTCGTCGTCTCCGGCTGGACCGAGGGAACCGGCCTGGACCCCGCCGAGGCGGCCGCCCGGTACGAGGAACTCGGCGCGGCGGCCATCCTCTTCACCGACGTGGACGTCGAGGGACAGCTCGAAGGCGTCCACCTCGAGACGACCTCGGCGGTCGTCGACGCGGTCGACATCCCCGTCGTCGCCTCCGGCGGCGTCGCCTCGCTCGACGACGTCCGCGCGCTCCGCGAGGCGGGCGCGGCGGCGACCGTCGTCGGCACCGCGCTCTACGAGGGGCGGTTCACGCTCGAAGAGGCGATAGAGGCGTAGTCGCCGACGAGACGCGCCGCACCGAGGCGCTATCCGTCCAGATACGCGAGAACGGCCGCGGCGAGGCTCTCGACGGTCCCGTAGACGCCGACGGCGACGAACAGCGCGCCGATAATCGCGGTCTCGGGACGCGAGGTCGCGAGGAACGGCCCCGAGAGGACGAGCATACTGACAGTCACCACGTCGCGTTTCGGGCTGGCGGTCGCTCCGCGCCGCATCAGTCGCTCGCCTCCGGACGACTCGATTCCAGTCGCATCGGTCGGTTATCGCCCACTCAGGACGCCTCCGCCGAGTACCGCCGCGCCGACCGCGAGCGTCACCAGTGCGACGCCGAGCGCGACAGCCACCCCGGACCGGGCGGTGAGCAGGAGTCCCCCGACGCAGATGGTGTAGCCCACCACCAGCGCTCCCTTTCGCTGCATACCCCACGGTACACGTCCGAAACCATGAACGTCCGTCAGACGAGCGTCTGACGCTGCGGCGGGCTGCGGTCGCCTCCGCACGACGAGAATCCCTATATGCGCGGCCCGCTTCGAACGCGACATGAGCGACGCCGACCGACGCGCGGCCGTCTCCCGCGAGACGTCCGAGACGACCATCGACGTGACGCTGTCCATCGACGGCGACGGCGACGCGGTCGTCGACACCGGTATCGGGTTCTTCGACCACATGCTGGAGGCCTTCGCCAAACACGGCCTGTTCGACCTGACCGTCCAGTGCGACGGCGACCTCCACATCGACGACCACCACACCGTCGAGGACGTGGCCATCGTCCTCGGCGAGGCGTTCACCGAGGCGCTCGGCGACAAGCGCGGCATCGTCCGCTACGCCGACCGCAAGGTCCCGCTCGACGAGGCCGTCGCCTCCGTCGTCGTGGACGTGTCGGGCCGCCCCTTCTTCGAGTTCTCCGGGGAGTTCTCACAGCCCTACGTCGGCGAGTTCACCAGCCACATGGCCGAACACTTCGCGATGTCGCTGTCGATGAACGCCGGCCTCACGCTCCACGCGGGCGTCGAGGGCGACAACGCCCACCACGAGGTCGAGGCGCTGTTCAAGGCGCTCGCGCGCTCGCTCGACGACGCGACCCGCGTGGACCCGCGGCGCTCCGACACGCCGAGTACCAAAGGAAAACTGTAGTCGCCAGTCCGCCCCGTTCTCCCCGACCTCCCGCACTCGACTCTCAGGGTCGCCGGAGCGTCCCCGAGTCGTCGACGAGCAGACCGCGTTCGACCGCGTAGTCGAAGATATCGGCGACCTCGTCGTCCTCGAGGTCGTACGCGCCGGACGCCAGCGCCTCGACTTCCGCCCGCTCGACGGGGAACTCGCGGTTCTGGAGGATGCGAATGACCTTTCGGAACTTCGGCGGCTCCTCGCTCCGGTCGGGCGACCCGCCGCTGGTTTCAGTCTCATCGTCGGCGTCCGAGTCGGCCCCACTGTCGGTCGCTTCGGCTTCGTCGTCGGTCTCGTCGGTCTCCCGAGCGGCACCGTCGGACTCCTCGGTTTCGGTCTCGGTTTCGGTGTCGCCGTCGTCGTCCGCGTCGTCTCCCGAGACGTCGCTGTCGCCGTCGTCGGGCGAGTCGTGATCGGCCGGCTCCGGCGGCGTCGGCGCGGGGTCGACCGCGTTCACGTCGACCGAGGCGGCCTCGCCGCCCGACCCGCTCGCGGTCCGCTCCGGTGCCGCGGACGCGCCCGTCTCGGCCCGCGCGTCGTCGGGTACGTCGACGCCGGCGTCGACGCCGAGTCGGGAGAGAAGCGGCGCGATGACCTCGCTCAGCGTCTCCTCGCAGTGTTCGCAGAGGACGACGCGGCGCTGGTCGTCGGCCGGCGTCAACTCCGGCGGCAGTACCTCGAACACGCCGACGGCGTCGGTCCCACAGAAATCGCAGGTGCGTAGCTCGCGCATGCACGACGGGTATCCGCGCCGACGGTTAAACCCACTCCCCGGCCGCGGCGTCGGTCGCCTGCCCGCGGCGTCGTCCACCCGACGCCCGCGCGACGCCTCCAGTCAGCCGCCGTCGGCGACGTACCACTTAATGCACCCGCCCGCAAATCCCCCGACCAACGAATGTTCGACGAGATTATGGAGAAGTTCGAGGGCAGCCCGAGCCAGCAGGCCGTCATCCGGCTCCTCCTGGAGCGGGGCTTTTCCGTCAACGACCAGGGACGGGTCGTCTCGGGCGGCATCGAGATACCGAACACCGGCATCGCCCGCGAGGCCGACGTGGACAGGCGAGTCGTCGACTCGACGACCGACGCAATCCTCGCCGACGAGGAGCTTCGGCGAATCTTCCAGAACATCTCGTCGATTCCGAGTCTGATGGACCTCGCGCCGGTGCTCAACCTCTCCGTGCTCACCGTCGAGGTGGCCGACGCCGACGAGCCCGGCATCGTCGCCACCGTCACCTCGAAGCTCGCCGACGCGGGCATCTCGATTCGCCAGACGATAAGCGAGGACCCCGAGTTCACCGACGACCCGAAGCTCTACATCATCACCGACGAGCCGATTCCCGGCGACCTGCTCAACGACCTGTCGAACCTCGAATTCGTCCGCCGCATCATCATCGCCTGAGCCGCCCCGTCGGCTCGCGGATGTTCTGTCAACGCAGCAATAAGACTCTTGTAACTTCACGTGGTAGCTGTTCGCATGGTGTCCATGCGCAGTTGCATGTGTTGTGGTGAGCCGATTTCCGAGACGCGCCACCTCTGCGGCGTCTGCATCCAAAACGGGTGTACGTCGTACGCGGACGCCTGCGGACAGTAGCAGTCGCGCGTCGTCTCCCGCCCGAACACCCGTCGCCCTCGGCCGGCCCTCGCCGACCCCATGCCGTCCGGGCCGGGCCGACGACGCCCCGGTGCGAACGCTTTTCCACGCCGCGACGCCAACTCGGTGGCATGACCGACGCCTATCGAACCGTCGCCGGCCGGGCCGACGCCCGCTTCGAGGTCAACGGCTCGGAGTTCATCGGCTACGTCTCCCCCGCGGAGACGGTCGAGGAGGCGGAGGCGTTCGTCGCCGAAATCGAGGAGCGCCACCCCGACGCCACCCACAACGTCCCCGCCTACCGGGTGCCCGCCGGGTCGGCCTCGTCGTCGGTTCCCGGCGGGGGGAACGTCATGCTCCGCGAGTACCAGAGCGACGACGGCGAGCCGAGCGGCTCGTCGGGAAAACCGGCGCTCAACGTTCTCGTCCAGCAGGACGTGCGCAACGTCGCCGCCGTCGTGACGCGCTACTACGGCGGCACCAACCTCGGCGTCGGCGGCCTCGCCCGCGCGTACTCCCGGGCCGTCAAGGAGGCGCTCGACGCGGCGGGCGTCGTCGAGGAGATTCCCCACGAGCGGTTCACCGCGACCGTCGAGTACGACGACTCGGGGAGCGTCCGCGGGCTCCTAGAGAGCGCGGGCGTCGAGTTCGAAGCCGCCTACGAGGCCGACGTGTCGTTCGAGGTCCGCGTTCCCGTCGAGGACGGGGCGGACCTCCGCGACCGCATCAGAAGCGCGACCAGCGGCCGCGCGGACATCGAGTAGCGCAGTCGCGGGCTTCTTTTCGGTTCAGTTGGTCGGTTCTACCTGTTCCGGCGGCGTCGGTGCGGCCCGCTCGCGCGTCTCGCGGCGGTTCTTCACGGCGAGCGCGCCGAACAGCACCCCACCGACCGCGCGCATGGCGAGGTCGACGGCGACCGTGTCCGGGACGGTCCCGACGAGTCCGAGGAAGCTCCCGAGGTCGAACGCGGCGTTCAACAGGAGCATCGGGGCCATGAGCAGGAACGCCGAGAGGGCGAACAGGGCCCGTTCGGTCTGCGATACGCGGCCGTAGAGGTAGCCGATGACGGTCGCGCCGAGTCCGATGACCCCGATGAAGACGCCCGCGACCGGGATGACCACCTCGGGAACGAAGTAGCCGACCTCGGCCACGTCGGCGAACGTGATGACCGCCGCGGACTCGCCCCGTCCGCGGAGGAGCAGGATGCCCGGGGTGAGGGCGAAGGCGAACGGTACGATGGCCTTGTTGAGCGACAGCGAGAACGCCTTCGTCCCGGTCCGGAACGGATTGGACCGGGCGATGCCCGAGGCGGCGTACGCCGCGACCGCCACCGGCGGTGTGATGTCCGCTATCACCCCGAAGTAGAGGATGAACAGGTGGGCCGCGAGCAGCGGGATGTCGGAGGACTGCGCGATAGCCGGCCCGAGCAGCGAGACGAGGATGATGTACGTCACCGTCGTCGGCATGCCCATGCCGAGGATGATGGAGGCGATGGCGGTGAAAAGCAACAGGAGGACGATAGAGCCGCCGGCGACCGCCTTGATGAGCGCGGTCAGGTTCGGGCCGAGGCCGGTCGCGCTGACGACGCCGGGGATGATGCCCGCGGCGGCGACGGCGACGACGACCTCGGTCGAGGTGCGCGCGCCGGAGTCCATCGACTTCCCGATGAACGTCACGTAGCGGAAGACGTTCAGGTCGGACAGCGACGGCCGCGAGACGGCGTTGGCGACGTTGTCGGCCGCCTCGTCGACCGCGTCGTCGAACTCCAACAGCGGCGAGTCGAGCGCCGGTCGGACGAGCATCACGACGAGGCTGACGAAGATGGCGATGACGCCGAGGTCGCCCGCGGCGGCGAAGAGCGCGGCGGTCGCGCCGAGCGGCTCGCCGCTTCCGCCCGTGACCGCGTCGATGACGCCGACGCCGGTGGTGACGTACGACCCGAGTTGCGCGACGAACGCCGCCGCGATAGCGCCCAAGAGGGGCACGCGGGTCCGCTCGCTGTACGCCGCGACGACGGACAGGAGCGCCATGATGGCGATGAGCGTGAACCACGCCGAGCGCGCGACCGTCAGGCGCTCGACCAGCAGGTAGTACATGAGCAACACGAGCGGGATGAGGTAGAACCACCCGCGGACGAGGTGCTTTCCGAGGTCGACGACCTCGGAGCGGTCGAGGCCACCGATGCCGGCCCGCGTCGCTTCGAGGTGGACCATCACCCACACGCCGAAGAAGAACACCACGGCGGGGATGGCCGCCGCGATGATGATGTCGGAGAAGGGGACGCCGATGAACTCGATCATGAGGAAGGCCGCCGCGCCCATCACCGGCGGGAGAATCTGCCCGCCGGAGGACGCGGAGGCCTCGACGGCCCCGGCGAACTCGGAGCGGTAGCCGGAGCGCTTCATCAGCGGGATGGTGAACGCGCCGGTCGTCACCGTGTTGGCGATGGAAGAGCCCGAAATGGTCCCCATGAAGCCGGACGCGAGGATGGACGCCTTCGCCGGGCCGCCCTTGCGGGTCCCGGTCGCGGCGTACGCGAGGTCGATGAACCACTGGCCGGCCCCCGACATCTCCAGGAACGCCCCGAACAGGATGAAGATGTAGATGAACTGCACGGAGACGGTGACCGGGATGCCGAAGACGCCGTTTTCGGTGTTGTACCAGAGGTTCTGGATGATGTTCGCCCACGACCCCTCGGGGATGGAGAGGACGCCGACCAGCGGCATCGACGGCGAGATGAGGTAGCCGAACCTCGCGTAGACGATGAACGAGGCGACGATGACCATCAGGTAGAACCCGAGCGAGCGGCGGGTCGCCTCCAGGACGAGGAGGACGCCGACCGCGCCGAGGAAGAACGGGTAGGACACGTCCGCGAAGGGGAGGACGCCGATGGCCGCGACGACCGCGTCGGCGAGGAAGCCGAGCGGGCCGAGCGTCTCGGACAGCGAGACGAACGGCGCGCCGAGGTACTCGGCGACCGTCCGGCCGGCTTCGAGGCCGAACACGCGGAGCCGCTGAATCTCGGACCACTCGAACACCATGTAGGCCGCCGTGGCGACGGCGAACACGATAAACAGCAGGTCGAGCGGCGTCACGCGCTCGCGCTCCGGGTCGATCGCGAGCCATCGGACGAACCGGCGGATTCCCGCGGCACCGCGGGTGACCGGGTGGTCCTCACCGAGGTTCGACGCGAGGGTCGGAACGACGCGACTGAGTGCCGCGGCGAACCGACCGTGGCCGGTCGTCGCCGGGAAGAGGACGAACGCCAGCACGAGCGCGAAGGCGACGTGAATCGAGTTCACCTGCAGGAGTTGGAGCGAACCGAGCGACACCTCGCCGACGAGCGGTATCGTCGCGGCGAACTCGAAGCCGCGGGCGGCCAGCCACGACTGGAAGACGGAAAAGGAGATGGCGACGAGCGACGTGAGAATCGCCGCCCACCCCGAGAGCGTCCGCTTCCGGTCGATGCCCTCCAGCATCTCCTGTGCCTCTTCTTCGGATAGTTCTTCGTCGGTACTCGCTGCCTCGCGGTCGTCGTCAGCGGGCGACTCGCCGCCGTCGGTTCGAATCGGCGGGTCGGCCGCCAGCGCGTCGGTCTCCGGGACGGACCGGGAGGCGTCTTCGTCGTCGGGGTCGTCGGGTCGACCCTCGTCGTGTGTTCGGTTCATCGTTGGTCAGTGGAGGGCGGCGTCGAGGACGGAGCGGTGCGTGACGTACAGGCGGACCGAGCGCGCGTCGGAGAGCGCCACGAGGTCGTAGGTCCGGTCACCGACGTGTAGCTTGTGGCCGGCGATGCGGCCGGGCTTGACGTACAGGTCCTCGTAGCTCCCCTCGGGGTCGAAGACGAACGAGCCGTTTTCGGTCGTCACGTTCGCCCGAGCGGGCAGCCCCGCGCCGTAGGACTTGAACTCCATCTTGGTCATGACGAGTTCGCCGTCCTGAACCGCGTAGGCGTCGAGGACGCGCGTCTTCTCGACGCTGTGGGTGTATTCGAGCGCGACGGTCGTGTTCTCTTCGACCGGCATCGTCTGTAGTCGCTCGCCGGTCTCGGCGTCTTCGACGACGAGCACCTGTCCGGCCGGAACGGCGGCGCTCCCGCCGACGGCGACCGCCAGCACCGCGACTACGACGAGGAGACGTGTGGGAGTCGAATCAAGCATCGAAAGATGGGTAGGAAACCGCTGTTCGAAAGCGAAGCGAAGCGCCCGGGCTCAGCCGAAGTAGGCCTGCGCGCCGGGGTGGAGCTCGATGGACATGCCGTCCTGCGCGCTCTCCTTGGAGATGAAGTCCGTCTTGATGGTGAGTTCGTCGACGTTCTCGAAGATGGCGCTGGTGACCGATTCGACGGTCGATTCGGGCTGTTCGGCGTTGGTCGCGATCATCGCCTGCACCGAGACGGTCGGGGCGGGGTTCTCCAGTCCGTAGGTGCCCGACGGAACCTCGTCGTCGGCGTAGAACGGCGCGGCGTCCTTGACGGCCGTGCGGTTCTCGCCCTCGATGGGGACGATGCGCACGTCCTCGGTCGCGGCGAGTTCCTCGATAGCGCCGACCGGCCAGCCGCCGACGACGAACGCGGCGTCGATGTCGCCGTTCTTCAGCTGGTCGGAGGCCTGCGAGAAGCCGGTGTTCTGCTCGCTGTAGTCCGAGATGCCGAGGGCTTCGAGAATCTGGGTCGCGTTGACCTGCGTCCCGGAGCCGAGGTCGCCGGTGTTGATGGTCGCACCGGAGAGGTCGGACGGCGTCTCGATGCCCGTGTCGGCGAGCGTGACGACGTGAATCGTCTCGGGGTAGAGCGTGGCGACGCCGCGGAGGTTCTCGACGGGGCTACCCTGGAACGCCTCGATGCCCTCGCCGTTGCGGGCGAAGTAGGCGACGTCGTTCTGAATCAGCGCGAAGTCCGCGTCGCCGCGGGCGAGGCTGCCGACGTTCTCGACGGACGCGCCGGTGGACTGCACCTGAATCGTGAAGTCGGTCTGTCCCTCGATGACGGACTTGAACTCGTTCGAGAGGGGGTAGTACGTGCCGCCCGTCCCGCCGGCGTGCCACGAGAGTCGGCTCTCGGTGCCGCCGTTACCGCCGGATTCGGTCGTCGTCTCCTCGGCGGTGGTGGTATCTTCGCCACCGGATTCGGTCGTCGTCGTCGTCTCTTCGCCGCCGCCACCGGAACAGCCGGCGAGGCCGGCCAGACCGACGGCACCTGTCGCAGCGATAAACTGTCGGCGGTCAAGCTTCCGAGTCATACATCACTATTCGTCACGATACGTATTTATGGCTGTTCATGTCAACGGCCAACATATCTCTATTTACACACTAATTGTAGTAAATTCTTATCAATGTTAGAATATTAATTCGCCAACGATACACATACCTGAACTCGCCCTTCTGGGGAGAAATACAATCCTCCGCGGTTCTGATTTCACTTCGACCCGCGTGCCCACCGCTGTCGGTTTCTCGTTTCTCTGTTCCGTCCGACTCCGGAGTTCGCGGCGGACTTCGACCCGAAACGAAGGGGTTCGGCGAGTTGGGTGCCGACCCCGACGCACCCCGTGCAAACGTCTCTCACAGTAGTCTACGGGGGTACGGTTCGGGACGTTCGACTCGAACTACAGTCGGCCGCCGGCGGGCGACTTTCGACCCGAAAAGAGGGGGTTCGGACGGCGTTCAGGGGAGTGCGCTCGCGCCCGCGGTCGTCAGTCGACGATTATCTCGGAGTCCGTCGAGTCGTCCGACGACTGCTTGGGCGACATCTGTTCTTCGTACCGGGTTATCCAGTCGGCGAAACAGGTCGGACAGAGTCGCTGGTCGTCCACGGTCGAGCCGTCGACCTGCAACTGGACCGCGCGGGCGAGGGCGTCTTCGACCGCCCGCCCGCAGCCGTCGCACGGGTCGCTCATCGTCGGGTTCCTCCGGTGGCGCGAGGTTCGTCCATGCGTCGGAGGTGCGCGGGCGGTAACTTAGTCGTTACCCGAATTCGGGTCGGCGGCCGGGACGTCCCGCCCGCGAGCCGCGGTGCGAGGAGACCGAGCTACGTCGTGCGGAACGCCCGGTCGCCGGCGTCGCCCAGCCCGGGGACGATGTAGCCGTCGTCGTCGAGGTAGTCGTCGATGGAGACCGTCAGCAGGTCGACCTCGGGGAACTCGCTGTCGACGCGGAGCAGACCGTCGGGCGCGGAGACGGCAGAGAGGACGAACAGCTTCTCGGGGTCGACGCCCGCGTTCTCGAGGATGTGGTCGAGGACCGAGCACATCGTCGAACCGGTCGCGAGCATCGGGTCGGCCACGATGACCGTGTCTTTCTCCGTGATTTCGGGGAGCTTCACGTAGTCGATGGTGATGGGGAAGCCGCCGTCGTCGTCCATCCCCGCCTCCTCGTCGCGGCCGGCGGAGATGACTCCCTGCTTCGCCCGCGGGAACGCCTTGAGCAGTCCCTCCACGAACGGCGTCGCGGCGCGGAGCACGTTGATGATGACGACGTTGTCGAGCCCTTTCACGTGCTCGCCGGTCGTCTCGGCCAGCGGGGTCTGGATGGTGACGTACTCGGTCTCCATCGCGCCGTCGATTATCTCGTAGCCACAGATGCGGCCGAGTTTGACGAGGCCTTTCCGGAAGGCGACCTGCGTCGTCTCCACGTCCCGGAGGCGCGAGAGCGTGTCCTTCGCCAGCGCGTGCGTGATGAGATACGCGTCGTCTCGGTCTTCGATGGGCATCTTACTGAGAAGGCGGTTTCCCGAAGGACATAAATGCGGCTATCGGCCGCCAGCGGTGCCCTGCGGGTAGTTCACGCGTAGAATGGTTCGGCGGCGCATCCCGCGGTTTCAGTTCGTCACGAGGTACGTGACGGCCGTGAGCACGAGCGCCGCGGACGCGACGTTGACGACCGAGAAGGCCGCGAGGTCGAGGTACGACAGGCCGTAGACGACGACCGCCGCGAACGCCGTCGAGAGGACGAGGTTCATGACGAACAGCACCCGCGGGTCGCCCTCGCCCCACTCTATCTCGTCGGCTCCGCGCCCCTCGTCGTCGCTCCCGGCCCCTTCGGCTTCGCCGCTCATCGCCCGCCCTCCGAGGCCGCGCCCGTGGTCGGCACCGACTCGCGCTCCCGGGTCGGCTCCGCGAGCGCGACTTCCTCGCCGGGGTCGGTCGGGAAGTCGCCGGCGTCCGCGGACGCGCCGGGGTCGAGCAGGTGGGCGTCGAGCGCGGCCGCGAGCGCGTCTTCGTCCATCCCGCGGCCGATGAACACCAGTTCGGTCCGCCTGTCGCCGTGGTCGTCGTGCCAGTCGAGTTCGGGGTGATTGCGGCGGTAGGTGTCCTGTTCGAACTCGGGGCGCGAGGCGACCCACGGGCCGGCGGCGGCGACGTACGCCGACGGGCCGGCCTGACTGTAGGTGAAGTGTACGTCCTCGGCCCCGGCGACCCACAGCGAGCCTTTCGCCCGGACGACCGAGTCGGGGAGGTCACCGAGGACAGCGGCCGCACCCTCGGGGTCGAGCGGCGCCCGGCGGCGGTAGACGAACGAGGTGACGCCGTAGGTCGCTTCCGCGTGTGTGGTGTCGTCGTGGTCGTGGTCGCCGTAGCCGCCGTGGTCGTGGTCGCTGTGGTCGCTGTGGTCGTGGTCGCCGTGGCCGCCGTGGCCGTCTCGGTCGCTCTCGTCTCCTCCCGTATCATTTTCCAACGCCGCCCGCCAGCCGACGGGCGCGTCGGGGTCGTGGAGGTCAGAGAGGAGCAGGTCCGCGTCCACGTCGCCGCGGGTCGTCTCCACCACGGTCGCGCCGGGACGGAGCGCCTCGACCGCGTCGCGGACCGCGGCGAGTTCCGCGTCGGAGACGAGGTCGCGCTTGTTGAGGACGACGAGGTCGGCGCTCTCGACCTGCTCGACGAGGAGGTCCGAGAGGGGGCGCACCGAGCCGTCTCCCTCCTCGGCCACGGTCCGGTCGGGGTCGCCGTCGCCGAAGGTGTCCGCGAAGAGTCTGGCGTCGACGACCGTCGCGAGGCCGGCCACGTCGTAGCGGGCGGCCGCCCGCGAGGCGACGAACAGCCGGGCGACCGGGCCGGGCTCCGAGACGCCCGAGGCCTCGACGACGAGGTGGTCGAACGACCGCTCGCGCGCGAGGCGGACGACCGCGGTTTCGAGGTCGTCCTGTAGCTCGCAGCAGATACAGCCGTTCGAGAGTTCGGTCACGCCGTCGCCGACCGCGAGGTCGGACTCCTCGGCGACGAGTTCGGCGTCGACGTTCACGGAACCCATGTCGTTGACGAGCACGGCGATGTCCCGGTCGCCGGCGTGTGTCAACAGGTGGTTGAGAAGCGTCGTCTTGCCCGCCCCGAGGCTCCCGCCGAGCACCGTCACCGGAATCGTCTCCCCCGCGTTCATGGGCGGGCCTACCGGGGCCGCACATATGAAAGCGCAGGTAACCCATGTGGACGTTCGTGAACGATACCCTTTTGTCCGAAAGCGGGTGAGTG
The DNA here is from genome assembly GCF_000336775.1 of Haloferax gibbonsii ATCC 33959. GTDB lineage: Archaea > Halobacteriota > Halobacteria > Halobacteriales > Haloferacaceae > Haloferax > Haloferax gibbonsii. Next base: position 58,252 of record NZ_AOLJ01000012.1, read on the forward strand.
TGTAAACTGATGACGCTCGCCGCGCGCATCGAATCCTTTCGCGAACTCGTCGAAGAGTGGCTCCGCGGCCTCTACCACGGGATGATTTCGCACCCCGCCTACGAGAAGATAGAAAAGCAGGCCGAGGACGACGAGGACGCGTTCATGCTCGCGTGCTTCCCCGACGCGTTCGGCATCCCCTCGCCGATCTCGTACTACACCGCCGAACTGCTCCCGTACCTCGAAGACGAGTTCGAGGCGTGGGAGCGGCGGATGTGGGACCGCGGGTCGCTCCTCGAACGCAAGGGTCACCAGTACCACTTCTAACATGCGCAAATTCGTCTTCTTCGGCGGCAAAGGCGGCGTGGGCAAGACGACGATGTCGAGCGCCTACGCGGTCAAGTGCGCCCGCGACGGCGTCCGGACGCTCCTCGTCTCGACCGACCCGGCCCACAGCACGAGCGACGTGTTCGACCAGTCGTTCACCGACGAGCCCGCGGCCGTCGCCGGCGAGCCCAACCTCGACGCGATGGAAATCGACCCCGAGACCGAGGTCCGCGAGCACCTCATGGAGACCAAGCGGGCGATGGGCGACCAGGTCAGCCCCGCGATGGTCAACGAAATCGACCGGCAGATAGAGATGGCCCACCAGACGCCCGGCGCGTACGAGTCGGCGCTGTTCGACCGCTTCATCGACGTGATGCGCTCCGCGGACGACTACGACCGGGTCGTCTTCGACACCTCGCCGACCGGCGGGACGCTCCGACTGCTCTCGCTGCCGGAGTACCTCGACGGCTGGATTCAGCGGCTCCTCCACAAGCGAAAGGAGTCGGTCAAACTGTTCGAGCGCGCGGCCATCGGCAACAACGAACCCCGGCGGATGATGGACGGCGACCCCATCATCGCCCGCCTCGAACAGCGCCGCGACGACTTCTCGTTCGCCAAGGAGACGCTTCGGGACGACGCCGCGTTCTTCCTCGTCGTGAACCCCGACGAACTCTCGCTCCGGGAGACCGAGCGCGCCATCGACCAACTCGACGACTACGGCCTCGACGTGCGCGGCCTCGCGGTCAACCGCCTCACGCCCGAACCCGACCCCGAGGAGTCCGGGCGGGGCGCGACGTTCTTGCGCGAGCGAGTCAAGACAGAGCGAGCGCGCCTCGACGACCTCCGCGAGAATTTTTCACCGCCGCTCGTCGCCGCGGTCGAGACGCGGGTCGCCGAGGTCAAAGGCGACTTCCTCGGCGAGGTCGCCGCCGAACTCGACGTCGACACCGCACCCGACGTTCAGTGAGCCGGCAAACCGACCGCGCGGTGAGAATTTTCGGCTACTCCGCCGATTGAACGTGTCGTTCGAACACGATACATTCCTATCTATCGTTAACGTTAAGGTGAGCATTTTCGTGTCACCGAGTGGGGCAGCGTACCATGGTACAAGTCATTTGGTTGGTCGTCACGGTACTCGCGTTGTTTACCGTCGGGTATCTCGGTTACTCCCGATATCTCGCGCAGTTCGTCGAACTCGACGACAGTCGTGAGACGCCAGCGCACAAGTACGAAGACGGTCAAGAATACGTTCCGGCGAAAAAGCCGGTGTTACTGGGGCATCACTATTCGAGCATCGCAGGCGGCGCGCCGATTGTCGGTCCGATTACGGCGGGCGTGGTGTGGGGCTGGGTCCCCGCGCTCGCGTGGATCGCCATCGGCAACCCGCTTCTCGGGAGCGTTCACGACTTCGTGTCGCTGTCGAGCAGTCTGCGACACGACGGGAAGTCCATCGGCTACATCATCGGCGAGTACGTCGGCGAGCGCGGCAAGAACATGCTGTTGTGGTTCGCGTTTCTCACCATCGTCCTCGTCGTCGCGGTGTTCGCCCTCGTGGTGGCCATCGTGTTCAACGCCTATCCGGAGGCCGCCACGGCGAGTCTGGTGTACATCGTCCTCGCGGTGCTGTTCGGCATCTACCTCTACCAACTGAACCTCCCGTTCCTGCTGGGGACGTTCGCCTTCGTCGTGGCGATGTTCGTCGGCGTCTACGCGGGGATTCAGTACCCGATTGCGCTGTTCGAACCCGCGGCCCGCGCGCCCGCCGAGACGTTCGTCCTGTTCTCCGGTTCCGGCGCGTGGCTCCCCGGTGCGAGTTCGTTCAACGGGAACACCGCGGCGTGGGTGCCGCTCATCCTCGTCTACGGGGCGGTCGCCAGCGCCCTCCCGGTCTGGGTGCTCCTGCAACCGCGCGACTACCTCTCGTCGTTCCTGCTGTACGCGGGCGTCGGCGGCGCGCTCGTCGCCATCGTCGTGGGCACGTTCTTCACGAACCCGACTCAGCCGCTCGTGACGAACCTCGAACCGTACTACGGGTTCATCGGCCGCTCCGGCGCGCCGCTGTTCCCGCTCCTGTTCATCACTATCGCCTGCGGGACCATCAGCGGGTTCCACTCGCTCGTCTCGTCGGGCACGACCTCGAAGCAGCTGAACAAGGAGTCCGACGCGCGCGTCATCGGCTACGGCGGCATGCTCGGCGAGGGACTCCTCGCCACCGTCGCGCTGGCGACGGTCGCCATCATCGCGCCCGACGTGGGCGGCGGCATCGGCCTCGCGCTGCCGACGTTCGCCGCGGGCGGCGGCGTCATCCTGTCGAGCTTCGGCATCCCGACTTCCTTCGGCGGGCCGTTCATGGCCCTCGTGCTCGTGAGCTTCCTGCTCACGTCGACCGACACGGCCGTGCGTCTCGGTCGCTACATGATGGAGGAAATCGTCGGGACGCCCGAGACGCCGGTCGAGGAGTTCGCGACCAACCGCTACGGCAACGCGTTCGTGCAGTCGCTGCCGGCGTACATCCTCATCACGAGCGGCTCGTGGCTGACGCTCTGGCAGCTGTTCGGCGGCGCGAACCAGTTGCTCGCCGCGCTGGCGCTCCTGACCGCGACCGTCTGGCTGGCTAACTGGGACGACTCCAAGCAGCTCCTCAGCACGGGGCTACCGATGGCCCTCATGACGACGATCACGTCGCTGGGTCTGCTCTGGCTCGCGTTCCACGACAACCTCTACGCGAAGTTCCTGAACGCCGAGTGGATGGCCTCGGCGGGCACCTTCGCGATGGTGTCGGCGGCCGTCCAAATCGTCCTCGCGCTGGTGCTCGTCTACCTCGCGCTGTCGCTGGCGAAAATCGGCTACGACAACATCAAAGACGCCCGGAGTTCGGGCGGCGGTGGCGGCGGTCGTCCGCAGCCGAGCGACGACTGACGCGCCGGCCGCGCGACCGCTCCGTTTTCTCTTATCGACGAAGCTTCCCGAGGAGCCGACCTAACAGTCCGCCGGAGACGGCCGGCGAGCCGTCGCTCCAGAGCGTGAACGCGGCGACCGAGTCGGCGTTCCGGCTGGCGACGGCGTCCTCGTCGGTCGGCGCGACGACGGCGAGGTTCACCTCGTAGTGGCCGTAGTAGCCGAACTTCAGGAGCGTCCGGTCCGCGAAGTCGGAAACGAACGACCGGACCTCGTCCGACACCGCGTCGGCGACGACCACGAAGGTGAAGTCCGTCCCGTAGTGTTCCTCGTCGGGCTCTATCCACTCGTCGGCGAGCGCGTGGCCCAGTTCGACGAGCCGTTCGAGTTCGGCGACCGTCGCCGACTCGACCCGCCGCGCGAACATGTACTCCATCGCGTGGTGGTTGGCGTAGTTGATAGACTGATGGAGGAACTGCTTTTGGCTCTCCATGCGCATCGAGCCGAACAGGTCGAACCGCTCGCCGCGGACGGCGTACTCCCGCTCCAAGTCGTAGTTGTACATGAGCCGTTCGGCGACCCGGTCGAGGTACTCGTCGTCCCACTCGGGGCGGTCGAGGGCCGGACCCGGAGCCGACGCGTTAGCCTCGGTCGACTCCCCCGACGTTCCGGCTCCCTCGGCGTCCTCGGGCTCGGCGCGCTTCATTCCTCGTCGGGGTCGTAGACCACCGCGTCGCCCGACACGGCCGGCGAGCCGAGCGCGAGCAGTTCGACCGGCTCGTCGGCTTCTTCGGGGTTGTACGCCCGGTGGGGGCTCTCGGGGTCGGCGACGAACAGGCCGTCAGCGCCGACTTCGAACGTCTCGTCGGGCGTCTCGACGAACAGCGTGCCCGAGAGGACGTAGAACGCCTCTTCCTGTTCGGTGTGGTAGTGGTACGAAAGCGGCACCTGCTCGCCGGGGGCGGCCCGGAAGCGGTTGAGCGCGACGGTCTCCAAGCCGCCCTCGCCGCCGATGCGGCGGAGTTCGCACGGGCGGTCGTCGGCGGGTTCGACGGCGGTTGCGTCCACGACGCGATATCCCATGAGACGGAGCAACACGTTCGACCGTATAAGCCCGTCGCGACCCGTCCGAAAACCAAGATTTATTCGTGAAGGTTCCGAACCGCGGCGCATGGCAGACTCGTCCCGCGAGGCCTGCGGTCGGTGTTCGATGACCACCGTCGTGGACGCCACCGCGAGCGAGGACCGCGACCCGCTCGGCGACGACCGAATCGAACTCGACGAGTCGGCGCTCCGACTCGCGTCGCCGGCGGCGTGGCTCGGTCGGGTGTCGGCCCGCCTCGACGCGGCCGCCGAGCGGTTCGTCTACCGCGACCGCTAGGCGTTCCCATGGGTGTGCGAACCTGTCCCCTCGTAGAGTTTATACCGTCTGGCACGTACACCCGTCAACGACAATGGAAGAGAGCATCTCCGGGTTCAAGCGCCGCGGCACCTGGGACGAGGTCGTCGAACACGGGGAGCGAATCACCCGAGCGCTCCGCGACGCCGACGTCGACGGCGCCGCCTTCGACGACTGGGACGAGTGGCGACCGAAGTCCCACGAGCGCCTCGGCGAGGACGTCAACGAGAAGACGGCCCAGCAGGCCAGCGTCGGCGAGGGCGAGGGCGAGAAGGCGGGCAAGACGCCCAACGACGACCTCAAGACGGCGGGCGAGAAGCTCTCTCGGTCCTACGAGCGCGTCGAGGAGGGCGACAACGAGGGGGCCGTCGAGTCGTGGCAGGACTCCATCAACTACGTCGCCCGCGCGGCGGACTCCGCCGGCCGGAAGGCGCTGCGGAAGGTCGAGGACACGGTCTACCGCAACGTGATGACCCAGTTGGCACCGTACTACTTCGACAACGAACTCGTGAGCGCGAACATCCAGCAGGTCGGTCGCGGCACCGGCGACGAGCGGTTCGTCTTCGAGGTGAACGTCAACGACGACGAACTGAAGTCGATGGTGTCGGAGACGCTGCGGGACTTCGAGGACGAAATCGACCGCTGGCACATCGACACGCCGAAAGAGACCGAGGTCGCGGAGGTCGTCGAGGGCGTGGAGGTGCCGGTGACGGACGACGAACAGCGGTCCAAGTCCACGACGAACTGACGCACGTCCCGCGCTGCTTCGACTCGTCGAGCGCGGTCGCCGTCGTCGGCGTCCGCCGTCATCGACAATACTGATACCGTTCGCCCGCGACCCTCCGGTATGCCCGAGCCGCTTCGAGTCGAGTCCGGCGAACTGACCGCAGACGAAATCCTCGACGCGCTCCGCGAGGGCCGCCGCGTCGTCGTCCAAGCGGAGATGCTCGGCGGTATCCACGAGGTGACGCTCCGACACGACGGGACGGTCTTTTACTGCGACACGCCGACGACGCTCCACAAACACGACGACGAAGACGGCATGCGGGACTGCGTGCTGAAGATGGGCTACGCGAAATCGGAGTAGCCGCGGCGTCCCGTCCGGGACGACCGCTCGCTCGCCTGTAGGTGAGGGTTTAATCCGGCGCACGGCGAACAGGTGTGCATGGCCGACGCACCGGACATGGGCGAACTGATGGAGACCGAGGACCCGAACTTCGGACAGGTCCTCGCGTGCGTCTTCGGCATCCAGAGCCACGAGAGCCGGACGTACCTCGCACTACTCGACAACCCCGGCAGCACCGTCGCCGAACTCGCGGAGGTGCTCGACCGCGACCGGAGCAACGTCAACCGCTCGCTGACGACGCTCCTCGACAAGGGACTCACCGAGCGCAAGCGCCGCCTGCTCGACCCCGGCGGCTACGTCTACCAGTACACGGCGACCCCGCTCCCCGAGGCCAAGGAGATGATGCACGCCGCGCTCGACGAGTGGGCCGAAGACGTGCACGCCCGCATCGACGCCTTCGGCGAGTCGTAACCCTCCCCGACCGACCGCGTTCCCGACGAGGTCGTCGCCCGGCAGGTGCCGCCCAAACCCGCCCGCTTTTGTCCCTCTGGTGCCACCGCCCGAGCAATGAGCCTCGAACTCACGGCACCCGCCCCCGAGGAGCCATCCGTCGCCGACGACGGCACCTGGCTCGAATGTATCGCGTGCGGCGCGCAGTTCGCGCCGTTCGAGGACGTTCGGTACACCTGCGACGACTGCGACGGCCTCCTCGAAGTGCGCTACGCGTCCCCGCCGACGTGGGACGACTTCGAGGGCCGCGGCGTCTGGCGCTACAACGCCGCGCTCCCCTTCGAGGAGGGCGTCTCGCTCCCCGAGGGCGCGACGCCCCTGCACGAAGTACCCCGCCTCGAAGCCGACGTCGGCGTCGAGACCCTCCGCGTCAAACACGAGGGGATGAACCCCACCGGCTCGTTCAAGGACCGCGGCATGACCGTCGGCGTCCGCGTGGCGAAGGAACTCGGCGTCGGCCGCCTCGCCTGCGCCTCGACCGGCAACACCTCGGCCGCGCTCGCCGCCTACGGCGCGCGCGGCGGGATGGAGACGCTCGTGCTCCTCCCCGCCGGCAAGGTCGCCGCCGGGAAAATCGCCCAGGCGTCGCTCCACGACGCGCGCATCCTCGAAGTCGACGGCAACTTCGATTCCTGTCTGGACATCGTACAGGACCTCGCCGCCCGCGGCGAGGCGTACCTCCTCAACTCCCTGAACCCCTTCCGCCTGGAGGGCCAGAAGACCATCGGCCTCGAAATCTTAGAGGAGTTCCACGAGGACTACGGTACCTACCCGGACCGCATCGTCCTCCCCGTCGGCAACGCGGGCAACACCTCCGCGCTCTACAAGGCGTTCCGCGAACTCGTCCAGTCGGGCGCGCTCGACGTCGACGACGTGCCGAAACTGACCGGCGTGCAGGCCGAGGGCGCGGCCCCGATGGTCGAGGCTATCGAGAACGGCTGGGACGAGACCCGCCGCTGGGACGAGGTCGAGACGCGCGCGACCGCCATCCGCATCGGCAACCCGGTCAACGCGCCGAAGGCGCTCCCCGGCATCCGCGAGACGGACGGCACGGCCGTCGCCGTCTCCGACGAGGAAATCACCGAGGCGCAGCGCGACCTCGCGGGTGAGGGCGTCGGCGTCGAACCCGCCTCCGCCGCCTCCGTCGCCGGCCTCCGCAAACTCCGCGCCGAGGGCGTCGTCTCCGAGGACGAACAGGTCGTCTGTCTCACGACGGGCCACCTGCTGAAGGACCCCGACGCGGCGTTCGAGGCGGGCGACGACCCCGAACCCGTCCCGAACGACACCGAAGCGGTCCTCGAACACCTCGCCGAGTAGGCGCGACCGGTCCGGTCCGACCGTCGCCGGCGGTCGCGAATATCGGCGGGCGGAGCCGTCTGACCGCGGACGATGACGCGCGTCGGGTGCGCGTCTGACGCATCCTTTTCATTCTGTGGTACGTCGTGGCACACGATGTCGCTCAGCAGTATGCCGACCGGAACCGTCAGTCGGGACGGGGCCGGGTCGAGAACGTACCCGCCGGACGAGCCCGAGCGAGGGTCGTCCACCGCCGCGGCCTCGTCCGCACCCGCGGCCTCGTCCGCGTCTTCACCCGCACGCGCGTCGTCACCCGCGTCCACGTCCGCTCCACCCCGCGGTCACCGCCAGTCACCCGCGGGCGACGCTCGCGGTCGAGACGCCCTCCAACGCGAGAACGAGGCGCTCCGTCGCGCCAACGCCCGACTCAACGCCCGTCTCGACAGTGCCGACGCGGACCGACAGGAGATAATCGACCGCTACGAACGACTGTTAGCCGAGAGCCGGAGTCGCGGTCGGCAGCGGACGCACGGCCGCTCGGGTCGGCGGAACGAGCGGTCCCGTCGCTCGGGGGGAGAATCGAACGCGGTCGCCGCGGTCCGAGCGGTCGCCGACCGCGTGGTCGACCGGGTCGCGTCGGCGTTCGGCCGACGGTAGTCCGGCTTTTCTTTCAGAAAGAGGTGCGGTTCGACCGCTTCAGAGCGTGATGAGGTCCACGTCGATGATGCGGTCGTCGGCGAGGAGCTTCTCGCGGACGCTGTCCGGCACGTCGTCGTCGAGGTTGTAGACGGTCAGCGCCTCGCCGCCGGCCTTCGCGCGGCGGGCGTTGAACATCCCGGCGATGTTCACGTCGTTCTCGCCGAGGACGGTTCCGATGAAGCCGATGACGCCCGGCTTGTCGTAGTTGCGGGCGACGAGCATCTGGCCGTGCGGGATGGCGTCGAGACGGTAGCCGTTGATGCGGACGATGCGCGGGTCCTCGCCGGTGAACAGCGTCCCGGAGACGGTCATCTCCTCGTCGCCGTTGCGGACGGTGACGGTCACGAGGCTCTGGAAGTCGTCCGACTGGCGGGACTTCGACTCGACGACCTCGATACCGCGTTCCTTCGCGACCTGCGGGGCGTTGACGGCGTTGACCTGCCATTCGAGCGGCGCGAAGACGCCCTTCAGCGCGGACGCCGTGACGAGTTCGACGTCCTCTGCGGCGATGTCGCCGGTGTAGGTGACCTCGACTTCGTTGAGGCGGCCGTCGAGCAGTTGGGCGGCGATTTTACCGGCGGTCTCGGCGAGGCCGATGTACGGCTGGATGCGCGGGAAGGCGCTCTCGTCGACCGAGGGCGCGTTGAGCGCGTTGATGACGGGCTCGTCGCGGAACGCGGCGACGATTTGGTCGGCCGTCGAGACGGCGACGTTCTCCTGTGCGGCCGAGGTGGACGCGCCGAGGTGCGGCGTGACGACCACGTCGTCGACGGAGAGAAGCGGGTTGTCGGGCGAGACCGGCTCGTCGGCGAACACGTCGACCGCGGCCCCGTCGATGACGCCGGCGTCGACGGCCTCGGCGAGGGCGGCCTCGTCGACGACGCCGCCGCGGGCGCAGTTGACGAGGTAGCCGCTGCCCATCGTTTCGAGTTCGTCGGTGGAGATGAGCCCCTCCGTCTCGGGGGTCAGCGGCGTGTGGACGGTGAGGAAGTCGGCGCGGGAGAGACAGGCGTCGAACTCGACGAGTTCGGCACCGAGCTGGTCGGCGCGCTCCTCGCCGATGTAGGGGTCGTAGGCGACGATGTCCATCCCGAGCGACGAGAACTTCTTTGCGACCTCTTGGCCGACGCGGCCGAGGCCGACGACGCCGAGGGTCTTGCCGTTGACCTCGTTGCCGAGGTAGTCGGACTTGGCCCACTCGCCGTCTTTCAGGCGGGCGTGGGCCTGCGGAATCGAGCGCGCGGCGGCGAAGCCCATCGCCACCGTGTGTTCGGCGGCGGCGCGGACGTTCCCCTCGGGCGCGTTGGCGACGATGACGCCGTGTTGGGTCGCGGCGTCGATGTCGATGTTGTCGACGCCGATGCCGGCGCGTCCGACGATGACGAGGTCGGGTGCCGCCTCGAACACCTCGGCGGTCACCTGCGTTCCGGAGCGGACGATGAGCCCGTTCGCGTCGGAGACGGCTTCGAGCAGCGCGTCACCTTCGACATCGTACGCGGTCTCTACCTCGTAACCGGCCTCGCGTAACCGGTCCAGACCCGCGTCGGCGATCGGGTCCGTGACGAGTACCTTCATGCGCGTAGGGTCAGACCCGTGCGGGTTAAGGGTTGTCACAACGGCCGATATCGTGACATTGAGACTGTCTCGCACGGTTCGGGTCGTCCGACGTTCTCGCCCACTAGTATTATCTTGGCGAGTCCGATAGATTCTGTAGATGGTCTTCCGTCCCGAGAACGGTTCGCCGGCGACGCAACCGCCCGAGGTGTCGCTTCCGGACACCGGGTCCGTGCTCATCGCCGGCCCGACGATGACGCGGAAGCGACGGCTCATGCTCTCGATGCTCGCGCCCGGCGAGCGCGACGACGTGGGGACGGTCGTCGTGACGACCAAGAAGCCCGCCCCGAGCATCGCACAGGAACTGTCGCACATCAGCGGCTCGCCCCCGGAGCAGTTCGAGGTCATCGACACGACGAGCGTCGCCGACCTCCTCGGCGACCGCGCCGACGCGGAGAACCTCCGGTACGTCTCCAGCCCCGGCGACCTGACCGGCATCGGCATCCACCTGACGGAGTCGCTCCGACAGCACTACGAGGCGAGTCGGGCGGCCCGCGTCGGCCTGCACGTCCTCTCGACGCTCGTGATGTACGTCGACCTCAAGCGGCTGTTCCAGTTCCTTCACGTCATCACGGGTCGCATCTCGGCGGCGGGCTTTTCGGGCGTCTTCACGCTCGACACCGGCTTCGTCGACGAGCGCGAACTCGCGCTCCTCAAGCAGCCGTTCGACGGGTTCGTCGAGACGCGCGACACCGACGGCGACCCGGAGTTCCGGGTCCGCGGCCTCGACGACGGCCCGCGGTCGTGGACGCCGCTCCGAGTTTGAGCGGTCGCCGCGGTCGCCCCGCGAACGTTCTCACGACAGGTGCTTCGACGCGAGGTCGACCAGCGGCGAGTTCGCCCGGTCGAACGTCGCGATGGCCCCCGACCACTCGTCGTGCGGGTAGATGGCGACGACGACCTCGTCGAACCACCTGATGACGGCGTTCAAATCGCCGTAGCCGTCGAGTTCGGGTTCGTTGACGGGTTCGCCGAGCGCCTTCAGCACGAGCGTCTTCACGCGCTCGGTGCGCGCGTCCGGTTCGAGCGCCGCTTCGATGTCGTCCCGGAGGTAGAGCAACTCGAACGACTCGCCGTCGTACTGCCCGACCGCGCGCACGTCGGCCTCGTCGAGGTCGCGCAGGCCCCGGACGAACCGTCGGAGCGGGGTGTCGCCTTCCTCGCCGAAGTCGTCGGCGAGGTCGGCTTCGACGTCGCTGAGCCTCTCGTGTTCGGCGTCGTGGAGGTCGTCCATACGTGCTTGTCATGGAGACGACCGGTAAATAGCTGTGCGCGGCGCGACGCTGCTTTCCTCCGGCGGCCGACTCGGTCGCTGTCTCCCTCGCCCGATAACTGCCGACGCGGAAGCTTTGAAACCCCGCGGCGACGACGGGCAGATATGCGCATCATCGCCTTCGACTTCGACGGCACGCTCTCGGACTCCGAGATGACGGTTCTCCTCGGCAAGAAGAACGGCACGGCCGACGAGATGGCCGACATCACCGAGCGAGCCATGAACGACGAGATGAGCTACGCGGAGAGCCTCCGGTCGCGCGCCCGCCTCCTCGAAGGCCTCGAAGAGGAACTCGCCGAGGAGGCCTACGGCGAGGTCGAACTCCGCCCCGGCGCGGCCGACCTCATCCGGCGCCTCCGCGACTACGGCCACCACGTCGCCATCTTCACCGGCGGGTTCGAACGCGGCGTCGAGCGCGCGCTGGAAAAGGAGGGCGTCGAGGTCGACGACATCGTCTCGAACCGCCTGCCCGTGAAGGGCGGCCGACTCACCGGCGACGTCGAGGGGTCGCTCATCGAGGGCACGAAGGACACGGCGCTGGAGAACCACGCGGCCGAACACGACGTCCCGATGGACCGAACGGTCGCGGTCGGCGACGGCGCGAACGACCTCCCGATGCTCGAAGTCGCCGGCCTCTCGGTCGGCTTCGTCCCCAAGGACGCGGTCCGACCGGCCTGCGACGCCGTCGTCGCCTCCATGGACCGACTCGGAAAGCTCTTCGAGAGCCACGGGATTCTCGACGCCGACGAGTAGTCTGATTGTGGTCTGCTAACACTTATCATATTTCGGCCCGTAGCACCGCGCATGCCAATCAGCGACGTCAACACGCCCGAAATCTGGGTGGCGGGCTTCGTCTTCGTGGCCCTCGCGCTCGCCGCCCTGTTCGAGGGCGTCGTCCTCTTCGACGTCCGCACACTCGGCGTCGACGAGTCGATTCCCGCGGCCGTGGCAGTCGTGGGGACGATGCTGGCGCTGTGGTGGTTCGACGACGGGTGAAAAAAGACCGGTCCGGTTCTGCGGCGCTTACCGATTCAGCGTGTGAATCGCCTGCCCGAGCGCGTTCTCGGCGGCCTCCATGACCGCTTCCGCGAGCGTCGGGTGGGTGTGGATGGTCGACGCCACGTCTTCGAGCGTCGCGCCCATCTCGATGGCGAACGCCAGTTCGGCGATTAGCTCCGAGGCCTCGGGGCCGACGATTTGCGCCCCGAGGACGAAGCCGGACTCCTCGTCGGCGACGATGCGGACGAAGCCGTCGGCGTGGTTCGTCGTCAGCGCGCGGCCGGACGCCCGGAAGGGCATCTGGCCGACGGCAGGCGAAAAGCCGGCCTCCTCGGCGTCGGCCTCGGTCATGCCGACCGTGCCGATTTCGGGGTCGGTGAACACCGCCGCGGGGACGGCCTGGCTGTCGAAGGCGACCGGCTCGCCGGCGATGTGTTCGGCGGCGACGATGCCCTCTTTCGAGGCGACGTGCGCGAGCATCGGCGTGTCCTCGACCACGTCGCCGACGGCGTAGATGTGCTCCACGTCGGTTCGGCGGCGGTCGTCGACCGAGAGGAAGCCGCGGTCGTCGGCTTCGAGACCGGCGCTCTCGATGTCCATCGTGTCGGTGACGGGCGAGCGCCCGACGGCGACGAGCACCTTGTCGGCGCGGTACTCGTTTTCCTCGCCGTCTTCGGTCTCGGTGGTCACCATGATGCCATCGTCCTCCTCGCGCCAGCCGCTTGCTCCCTCGCCGAAGTGCATGTCGATGCCGAGGTCCTCGGCGCGCTTGCGGACGACGCGGGCCACGTCGGACTCGTAGCCCGGCAGGATGTCGTCGAGCATCTCCACGACGGTCACGTCCGCGCCGAGCTTGGCGAACGTCGTGGACAGCTCCATCCCGATGTAGCCGCCGCCGACGACGACCAGCCGCTCCGGGACGGTGTCGGCTTCGAGGGCGTCGCGCGACGACCACACCGGCTCGTCGCCGAAGTCGAAGCCGGGTATCTGGATGACGCGCGAGCCGGTGGCGATGATGCAGTGCTCGAACTCGATGGTCTCCGAGCCCTGTCCCTCGCCGCCGTGGGCGATGCGGACGGCGTTCTCGTCTTTGAACCGGGCGGTGCCCTCGACGAGGTTGACGCCGTTGGCCTTACAGAGCTTCTCGACGCCGCCGGTCAGTTGGTCCACGACGCCGCTCTTCCAGTCGCGCAGCTGCGACATGTCGACGACGGGGTCGGCGTGGATGCCCATCTCCTCGGCGTGGCCCGCCTCGTGGGCGAGGTTCGCGCCCGTGATGAGCGCCTTCGAGGGGATACAGCCGTAGTTGAGGCAGGTGCCCCCGTAGGCGTCCTTCTCGACGAGCGTCGTGTCGATTCCATTCTGTGCGGCGCGGATGGCGGCGACGTAGCCGCCCGGCCCCGCGCCGATGACGAGCAGGTCGGTTCCGGTCGCGATGTCTCCGACGACCATTATTCTAACACCAACAGCTTGGGGTCTTCGAGCAGTTCCTTCACGCGGTTCGTGAAGCGAGCGCCCTGCGCGCCGTCGACGATGCGGTGGTCGAACGACAGCGAGAGGGTGAGGACTTTTCGCGGCACGACCTCACCGTCGACGACCCGCGGCTTGTCTTTGATGGCTCCGAGCGCGAGAATCGCCACCTCGGGGTAGTTGACGATGGGCGTCGCGTACTCGCCGCCGATGCCGCCGATGTTGGTGATGGTGAAGGTGCCGCCGCGCATCTCGCCGGGCGAAATCTTGCGGTTTCGGGCCTTCTCGACCTTCTCGTTCATCTCGTCGGCGAGTTCGAGCATGCCCTTGCGGTCCGCGTCGTGGACGACGGGGACGAGCAGGCCGGCGTCGGTCGCGGCCGCGACGCCGATGTTGTACTCGTCGCGCAGGACGATTTCCTCGTTCTCCTCGTCGAGCTGCGAGTTGAGGTACGGGAAGTCCTTCAGCGCCGCGATGACGGCCTTCATCACGAACGGCATGTAGGTCAGCCGCGAGCCGCGCTCCTCGGCGACCGGCTTGAGCCGTTCGCGCAGTTCGACGAGCTCCGTCACGTCCACCTCGTCGTGGTGGGTGACGTGCGGCGCGGTGTACTTCGAGCGCTGCATCTGGTCGCCGATGGCCTTGCGGACGCCCTTGTAGGGGACGCGCTCGCCGGCACCGGGGCCGGTTTCGGCTTCGGCGCGCTCGGCCGCTTCCGACTCGCTCGTCGCCTCGGCGGTCGCGGTTCCGGCGTCGGCCTCGGCGGACACCGCTTCGGCGTCCGCGGCCTGCGCCTCGCGCTGGGCCTGCGCGTACTCTTGGACGGCCTCGGGCGAGACGAACGCCTCGCCGTCGCGCATCTCGGTCGCGGGGACGGCGTTGAGGTCAACACCCTCCTCCTTGGCCAGCGCGCGGGTCGCGGGCGCGGCGAGCGTCTGTTCTCGGTCGGCGCTCTCGGCCGACGCGGACGCGCCCGACGCCCCCTCGTCGCGCTTCGCGGTCGCGGACTTCCCGTTGCTCTGGACGGTCCGCGGGCCGCTGGGGTCGTCGTCGTCGCCGTCGTCTTCCGCGGCGGCGCGAACGTCGCCTTCGGTCACGCGGCCGCTCGGGCCGCTGCCGTCGACGGAGTCGAGACTGACGCCGAGTTCGCGGGCGAGCCGTCGGACGCTCGGGGGGGCGAACACGCGTCCGCCGGAACCAGCGTCGTCGTCGGCGTCGCCGGTGTCGTCCGACGCCTGCGCGTCGTCGCTCTCGGCCGTCTCCTCGGCGTCCGCGTCGGCTGTCTCGGCGGCCTCCTCGTCGTCGCCACCCACCCGGATGGTGATGATGACGTTGCCGACGGGGACGACCTCGCCCTCCTCGGCGAGGAGTTCCTCAACCGTCCCGTTGAACGGCGAGGGCACGTCGACGAGCGCCTTGTCCGTCTCGACCTCCGCGAGCACCTGGTCTTCTGTCACCTCGTCGCCCGGCGCGACGTGCCACGTTACGAGTTCGCCTTCCGCGACGCCTTCGCCGACGTCGGGGAGTTTGAATTCCTTGAGCGCCATCGTTCAGAAGTTCACCGCCTCACGAATACCTTCTTCGACGCGGGCGACCGAGGGGAGGTAGTAGTCCTCCAACGCGTACAGCGGGTACGGCACGTCGTAGCCCGCGACGCGCTTGACCGGCGCTTCCTGGTAGAGCAGCGCCTCCTCCTGAATCGTCGCCGTGATTTCGGCCCCGAGACCGCCGTTCTTCGGGGCCTCGTGGACGACCACCGCGCGGCCGGTCTTCTTGAACGACTCCACGATGGTCTCGCGGTCGAGCGGCGAGATGGTGCGGATGTCCACGACCTCGGCGTCGATGCCCTCCGCTTCGAGGTTCTCGACGGCTTCGAGCGTCGGGCGCGTCATCGCGCCGAAAGTGAACACGGACACGTCCGTTCCCTCGCGGCGGACGGCGGCCTCGCCGATGGGGACCGTGTACTCCTCTTCGGGGACCTCGCCGCGGAACGCCCGGTAGATGAGCTTCGGTTCCATGAAGATGACCGGGTCGGGGTCGCGGATGGCGGAGATGAGCAGTCCCTTCGTGTCGTACGGCGTCGAGGGGATGACGACCTTCAGGCCGGCCTCGTGCGCGTAGAACATCTCCTTGGACTCCGAGTGCGACTCGGGGGCGCGGATGCCGCCGCCGTAGGGCGCGCGGAGCACCATGGGGAGGGTGTATCGGCCGCGGGTGCGGTTGCGGAACCGCGACATGTGGCTCACGATTTGGTCGAAGCCGGGGTACATGAAGCCGGAGAACTGAATCTCGGGGACCGGCTTCAGCCCCATCGCGGCCATGCCGACGGCCGTGCCGACGATGCCCGATTCGGCAAGCGGCGTGTCGATGACGCGGTCGTCGCCGAACTCGTCCCAGAGGCCCTCCGTGGCCCGGAAGACGCCGCCGTTCTTGCCGACGTCTTCGCCCATGACGAGCACCTCGTCGTCGAGGTTCATCTCGGTGTAGAGACCGTCCCGTACCGCCTGCACGATGGTGAGGTTCTGACTGCTCATTCTCTGAGGAATCCTTCGTCGCCGAACTTCTCGCGGAGCGCCTCGAACTCCTCGTACTGCGCTTGAATCTCCGGGGTTCGCTCGGCGTATGCGTGGTTGAACATCTCGCTCGGGTCCGGACGCGGGTCGGACTCGGCCGCCTCGATGGCGTCGGCGACCCGCTGTTTCACGTCCGCCTCGATGGCCTCGACGCCCTCGTCGTCGATGCGGCCCGTCTCGCGGAGGAACGACTCCAGCCGCGGGATGGGGTCTTTCGCCTTCCACTTCTCGACTTCCTCGTCGTCGCGGTAGACGGTCGGGTCGTCGGCGGTCGTGTGCGCGCCGAAGCGGTACTGGACCGCCTCGATGAGCGTCGGCCGGCCCTCGCCCTCGGCGGGGTTCTTCGCCTTGTCGAGCGCCGCCTTCGTCACCGAGTAGACCGCGAGCGGGTCCATCCCGTCGACCTGCACGCCGTCGATGCCGTAGGCGGTCGCCTTCTGCGCCAGCGTCTCGGAGGCGGTCTGTCGCTCCCGCGGCACCGAGATGGCCCACTGGTTGTTGTTACAGAAGAAGACGTTCGGGGTGTCGAAGACGCCCGCGAAGTTCAGGCCCTCGTGGAAGTCGCCCTCGGAGGTCGCGCCGTCGCCGAAGTAACAGATGACGGCCGTGTCGTCCTCGCCGCGGAGCTTCTTCGCCCACGCCGCGCCGGTCGCGTGGGGAATCTGCGAGGCGATGGGGACCGCGGGCGGAAAGATGTTCACGCCCTCGGGCATCTCGTTGCCCTTCTCGTGGCCCATCCAGTACAGAAGCGTCTGTTTCAGCGGGAGGCCCCGGAGCAGCGACGCGCCGTGTTCGCGATAGCTCGGGACCATCCAGTCCTGTTCGTCGAGCGCGATTGCGCTGCCGATCTGTGCGCCTTCCTGTCCCGACAGCGGTGGATACGTCCCCATCCGCCCCTGCCGCTGGAGACTCACCGCCCGCGTGTCGAAGTGTCGGGCGAGACGCATGTACCGGTACATCTCGACGAGCGTCTCGTCGTCGATGTCGGGAACCTCGCCGACGACGGTCCCGTCCTCGTCGAGCACTCGTACCTGGTCCTGCGGGTCGCGCTGAAGCACGCTCACGGGAGAACCCTCCTGTTCATGGCAAAATCGACACCCGCCGGCGTTATATTGTTTTCGTATATAATTTACTTTGGCTCGGAATATTGCGGCTCGCGTCGTGCTATGTAAACTCACGCGAGGTAAAATTGGACATTTTCGCTTCTAAACGATTCTTCCTGACGTTCATTAGTGTGAACCCACACATCACCGAGAAATAATCGGAAATATCGACAGCATTGCAGGACCGTTTCGGGGCGGGAACGGGGTCGGACCCGGTCGGTCGAGTCGCGCGGAGCGGGGTGGGATGGCGGCGGAACTTACTGTCCGGCGGCCGCGCGCGCGGCCTGCCGCGCCTCCTCCACGCTCGACCCCTCGCGGAGGAGCGCGTCCACGAACAGTTCGCCGGCCTTGTACGACGACCGGACCATCGGGCCGGACGCGCAGTAGAGGAAGCCCAGTTCGTCTTCCGCGACGCGCCGCCACGTCTCGAAGGCGTCGGGGTGGACGTACTCGAACACGTCGAGGTGGCTCCGAGAGGGTTGGAGGTACTGACCGAAGGTGACGATGTCCACGTCGGCCTCGCGGAGGTCGGAGAGCGTCTGGTAGACCTCGTGGGCGTGCTCGCCGAGGCCGAGCATGACCGAGGTCTTCGTGTGGATGTCGGACTCGTCCGTCACCTGCTGGAGCACCGAGAGCGACTGCTCGTAGCCGGCGCGGCGGTCCCGAATCGGCCACTGGAGGCGCTCGACGGTCTCGATGTTGTGGGCGATGACGTCGGGCCCGGCGTCGATTATCTTCCGGACGTGCTCGGGTTCGCCCTGGAAGTCGGGAATCAGCACCTCGACGAGCACCTCGGGGTCGCGGCGCTTGATTTCGCGGATGGTCTCGGCGAAGTGGGCCGCGCCCTGGTCCGGCAGGTCGTCGCGGTCCACGGAGGTCAACACGACGTAGTCGAGGCCGATTTCGGCCACCGCGTCGGCGACGTTCGCCGGCTCCTCGGGGTCGAGCGGCTCCATCCCGCCGGTCGTCACGTCGCAGAAGTTACACCCGCGCGAGCACCGGTCGCCCATGAGCATGAACGTGGCCGTCCCGGGGCCGTCGCGGCCGCTCCAACACTCTCCGAGGTTCGGGCAGTTCGCCTCCTCGCAGACGGTGTTGAGGTTCCGGTCCCGGAGCGTCGATTTGATATCGGTGAAACGCCGGCCCGATGGCGGTCGCATCTTCAACCAGTCTGGCTTCCGCCGCGTGCGCATAGGCAGTTCTTGCGAGGCGACGGGCAAAAACGTGAGGATTGGTCCGCCGTCTGTCGGGTCGCCGATGGAATCTCCCGCCGAGTCAACCGAAACCGCGTCCCCGCGACGTTAGCCATCGCATGCACGTCCCGTGCTACCACGCCTTGTTCAGAATCGTTCAAACGAACACTACTATCGCGAGAAACAAAACGTTCAGGCCGAATACATCACAACTTTCCATCAAACAGCATGTACGACCGTGCTAGATGTATCATCTAACTGAAAAACTTATATTCGAGTAAAGACTTCTATCGAGTATGAACTGGAAACACCGCCGCAACATGACGAAGGCCGAATCGAAGAAGCACGAGGCCACCGCGGGGACGAACTGGTCGTTCATCGCCGCGCTCGCCGGCGCCGCGTAAGCGCTCGGCACTTCGGTCCTCGACTCCGCCCCCCACTCTACCACACCACACCGCGTTCCGCCGGAACGCGCCACCAACCTCAGCCCCTCCGTTTTCCGCCCGTTCGATACCCGCGAGCCACCGCGCCGGATGGAGAAACGCCTTTCCCCACGGACGACTCGGCTTCGTGTATGACGCTCGTCTTCGTCTCGTCCCCGACGCCAGCGCGCACCCGGAGGTGCGCCCAGTGAAAGTCGCCGAGGCGGTCCCCGAGTTCGCAGACGCCTTCGGGTTCGAGGAGTTCAACCGGATGCAGCGCGAGGCGCTGCCCGCCATCCTCGACACCGACCACAACGTCGTCGCCTCCGCGCCCACCGCCAGCGGGAAGACGGCGCTCGCCGAACTCGCCATCTGTCGGACCCTCCGCGACGAGGGGACGGCGCTTTTCATCGCGCCGCTCCGCGCGCTCACCACCGAGAAGGAGACCGAGTGGGAGCGCTTCGAGGACCTCGGCTACTCGGTGTACGTCGTCACCGGCGAGCGCGACCTGAACCCGCGGCGGGCCGCCCGCGCCGACATCCTCGTGATGACGCCCGAGAAGACCGACTCCGCGACCCGGAAACACGACTCGGCGCGCTACTCCTTCATCGAGGACGTGGACTGCGTCGTCATCGACGAGGTCCACCTGCTGGACTCCGAGACTCGCGGCGGCGTCCTCGAAGTCACCGTCTCGCGGATGCGACGCATCTGCGACCCCCGCATCGTCGCGCTGTCCGCGACCATGCCCAACATCGACGACGTGGCGGCGTGGCTCGACGCGCCGGACGAGACGACCTTCGAGTTCGGCGACGACTACCGCCCCGTCGACCTCCACGCGGGCGTCAAAACCTACACCCACGGCGAGAACTCCTTCGCCGACAAGTACCGCCGCCTGTACCGGGCGTTCGACCTCGCGGAGCCCCACATCCGCGACGGCGGCCAGTCGCTCGTCTTCGTCTCCTCGCGGCAGGACGCCGTCCGCGCGGCCGCCAAGGCCCGCGACGAACTCGCCAAGCGCGACGTGCCGATCGGCGCGCGCGGCGACTACGACTTCCACAACGAGGCGAAGGAACTGAGCAACGACTCGCTCGCCAAGGGCGTCTTAGACGGCGTCGGCTTCCACCACGCCGGCCTCTCCCGCGACGACCGCGAGGCGGTCGAAGAATGGTTCAAGGAGGGGAAGATTCAGCTCCTGTTTTCGACCTCCACGCTCGCGTGGGGCGTGAACCTCCCCGCCCGCTGCGTCGTCATCCGCGACACGAAACACCACGACCCACTCGAAGGCGAGGTGGACATCTCGCCGCTCGACATCCTCCAGATGCTCGGCCGCGCGGGCCGCCCCGGCTACGACGACGTGGGCTACGGGTGGGTCGTCTGCGACCGCTCGGACCAGAACAAGTACCGCCGCCTGCTCCGCGAGGGCAAGGAAATCGAGTCGCGCCTCGCCGAGGACCTCGACTCGCACCTCAACGCCGAAATCGCCATGGGCACCATCCGCGACCTCGACGACGTGCTGTCGTGGCTGGAGACGACGTTCTACTACCGCCGGGCGCAGTCGAACCCGGCGGCCTACGACTTCGAGGACCTCCGCGAGCGCGTCCGCGACGTGCTCGACCGCCTCGTCTCCCGCGGCTTCGTCGAGATGGACGACGACCTCTCTATCGACGCGACACCGCTCGGGCGACTCACCTCGAAGTACTACCTCCGCCTCGGGACCGCCTCCCGTTTCGCCGACCTCGCCGAGCGCGACCGCATCACCGCCGACGACATCCTCGAAACCGTCGCGGGCGCGGCCGACTTCCGGCAGGTGTCGGCGCGTCAGTCCGAGGTCGACGCCGTCGACTCGGTGTTGACAGGCGTCTCGACCACGCTCGAAGACGGCCCGAAGAAGGTGCTCGCCATCCTCCACGCCAGCATGGCGAACTCGACGCCGAGCGAGCTCCGGAGCGACGCGTGGGTCATCAAGCAGAACGCGCTCCGACTCCTCTCCGCGCTCCGCGAGTTCCTCGACACCTTCGCGGACGCCCGCGCCGCCAACCTCGCAAAGCGCGTCGAGGCCCGCGTCGACAACGGCGTCAGCAGCGACGCCGCGGCGCTCACGGCCGTCGACGGCATCGGTCCCGGTCGCGCGCGAAAGCTCGCCACCGGCGGGCTCTCCACCCCGGCCGACGTGGTCGACGCCGGCGTGAAGGAACTCACCCGCGCGGGCCTCTCGCAGGGCGTCGCCGAGCGCGTCATCAAGAGCGCGAGAGACCTCCCCGCGCCCGACATCGACTGGGGTGATTTCCCCGAGTCGGTCGCTCGCGGCGAGAGCGACATGCACGACATCCGCGTGCGGAACGACGGCGGCGGCGGCTCGGTCGGCATCCGCGTCACCGTCAACGACGTGGAGATGTCGGCGAAGACGTGCTACCTCTCGGACGAGGTGACGGTCCCCGTCGGCGTCTTCGGCGCGACGGACGACGAACTGGAGTTCGTCGTGGAGGTCACGTTCCCCGACCTGCCGCTGCTCCCGATTCGGGAGTCGCGGACGGTCCGAGTCGAATAGAAGAAAACGCGGGGTCAGCCGCCCTTCGGTCGGTTTTGGTCGATTTTGCCTACTCCTCGCCGAGCAACGCCGCCCGCAACTCCGCCGGTCCGTTCACGATTTCGTCCGCCCGCGAGAGGTCGAGGTCGGCGTTCTGTTCGCCGCGGTAGGCGATGGTGTACGCGCCGGACCGCACGGCGGCCTCGATGCCGTTTATCGAGTCCTCGATGACGACGCACTCCTCGGGGGCGACGCCGAACTCGGCGGCGGCGTGCTCGTAGATGTGCGGTTCGGGCTTCCCCGGTCTGTCGATGTCGTCGGCCGAGAGCACGAGGTCGAGCGGGTCGAGGTCGAACCGCTCGCGGACGGTCGAAATCCAGGCCTGCGGGGCCGACGAGACGATGGCGACCTTCTTGCCCGCCGCGCGGAGGTCCGAAAACAGTTCCTCCGCGCCGTCCATCAGGACGACGTGCTCGCCGTAGACGCCCTCTGAGTTCTCGTGGTACGCCGCGACGAACTCGTCTTTCGTGACGGTCGTCCCGTACTCCGCGTCGAGGTAGTCGTATATCTCGCGGAAGTTCATCCCCGTTATCTCCTCGTGGTCGGGGTCGCCGGACTCGATGGCGTCGGCGAACACCCACTCGTCCTCGAAGGCGTGCCAGTACTGTTCGGAATCGACCAACACTCCGTCCATGTCGAACAGCACGACGTTCGCGTCCATGGTTCGCCCTCGGCCGCGACCGACCAAAGAGCTTCGTGCCGCGGCATGGCTGATGAACCCCCGTACGAAGGTTCAAATCGCAATTGGCGGCCATTCCGCCGCATGGATTCGATACGCGTCTTCGCCGGCGACTGCACCGTCAGCTTCGAGGGCTCCCGCGACCGCACCCAGCGCGGCCGGGTCGTCGTCGTGGCCAAACCCGACCGCACCGTCCTCGTCCACGACGCCGGGGGCTACCAACCCGTCGCGTGGCTGACCCGCGCCGACTCGCTGACCGTCGAGTCGGGGCCGGGGTCGTTCGGCCTCGTGGCCCGCGCCGGCGACCAGACCCTCACGGTCGAGTCGAACGACGTGACCGGCCGCGCCGAGTACCCCGCGAGCGACGCGGGCGTCCCGGTCGGTTCACACCCCGACACCGGCGACCCGCTCGTCAGGACTAACGGGTCCGTCGTCGCCCTCGACTCGGGGACCGAGTATCGCCTGCCGGCGGGCGCGACCGTCCTCGACGAGACCTGCGACGACTGCGGCCTGCCGCTGATGCGCGTCGAGCGCGGCGCGCCGTTCGAAGTGTGCATCGACCGCCGGTGCGACCCGCTTGACGACCATGTGAGAGACCGCTTCGACGGCGAGTGGTCCTGTCCGGACTGCGGGTCGCCGCTCCGCATCATCCGACGGGGCGGCCGGCTGCTCGCCGGCTGTGGCGCCTACCCCGAGTGCGAAACGGCGTTTTCCCTCCCCGCGGGCGTCGTCGGCGACGACTGCGAGTGCGGCCTCCCGATATTCGAGACGAGTCGCGGCCGGCGGTGTCTCGACTCCACCTGCGAGGTCGCATGAGCCGACGCCCACGCGCAGGGCAGCAAGACGGGGGGCGACGACCGTGGCCCCGCCGCTGGCGACACGGCCGGCCGAGCGGTGCGCGTCCGGAACCGCGGCCGCGACGAGTCGACGCTGGCGGTCACCCCGACGCTCCCGCGGGCCGCGCCGCCGGCATCGCAGGCCCTTTGTCGTCGCCGCGCCCCGATTCGGGTATGCAAGGACGCCTCGAAGACGGCGTCGTCCACCTCCCGGGCGACGCTCGACAGCGGTTCCACGACTCGCGCGGCTACGGGAGACCCACCGGCGGCGACGACCTCGAGGTCGCGCCCGTCGAGGCCGCCCACCTGCTCTCGCGGGACGACATCGACGGCGTGGACGGGATGGGCCTGCGCGAACTCCTCGCGCGAACGGGGACCACCCTCGACTTCGTCGTCTACAAGGACCTCCGCGACCGCGGGTTCTACCTCTCGCCCGCCCGGGAGGGCTGGCCCGGCGTCGGCGACGCCGCGGGCGCGGACTTCCTCGTCTACCCCCGCGGGAAAGGTCCGTGGGACGGCGAGGTCGAACACCGGGTCCGCGTCGTCGGCGAGCGCGAGAGTATCCCCGTCTCGTCGCTCGGGGACGTGGTGCTCGCCATCGTCGACGAGGACGGCGACCTGACCTACTTCGACACCGAGGGCTACTCCCCCGAGGGCACGGCCGCGGAGGACCTCCCGGCCGACCTCGACGCGGAGCTCCTCTCGGACCGCGCGCTCGTCTGGGACGGCGTCGACCGCCTCTACCAGCGCGGCTTCTTCGGTCAGCGACTCTACGGGAGAAACGCCGACAGCGGCCCGCTCCAACTGTCGCTCCTCGAAGCCGCCTACCTCGCCCGCGCCGACGCGCTCGCCACCGACGAGGCCGACGTGGTCTCCCGCGGCCGCGACGTCGAGGGCGACCGATTCGACCGCCGGCTCGCGGTCTACGCCGCGCTCCGGGGGGCCAAGACGGTCCCCAAGAGCGGCTTCAAGTTCGGCTCGGACTTCCGCGTCTACACGGAGTTCGAGTCGGTGTCTGACCTCTCGCACTCCGAGTTCCTCGTGCGCGTGGTCGCGCCCGACCACACGTTCGTCCCGCGGGACCTCTCGCTCGACGTTCGCCTCGCCGGCGGTGTCCGCAAGCGAATGGTTTTTGCGCTGACCGACGACAACGGAGAGATAGACTGGCTTTCGGTCAGTCGGCTCACGCCATGACAGACGACGAACCCGCGGAGCGCATCCGCACCGATGGAGGCACAGCAGAGGGAGCAGATGACGTCGCCCTCGACCCGTGGGGCTCGTCGACCGTCTCCGACTACCGGAAGCTGTTCGAGGAGTTCGGCATCGAGGAGTTCGACGAGGTGCTCGACGAGGTTCCGAACCCGCACTACCTGATGCGCCGCGGGGTCATCTTCGGCCACCGCGACTACCGGCCGGTCCTCGACGCCATGCGCGACGGCGACGACTTCGCCGTCCTCTCGGGCTTCATGCCGACGGGCGACCCCCACATCGGCCACAAGCTCGTCTTCGACGAGATAATCTGGCATCAAGAGCAGGGCGGCGACGCCTACGGCCTCATCGCCGACATGGAGGCGCACTCCGCCCGCGGCATCCCGTGGGACGAAATCAACGAGCACAGCCGCGACTACCTGCTGTCGCTCATCGCGCTCGGGTTCGACCCCGAGGCGGGCGAACTCTACCGACAGTCGGACAACGACCGCCTCCAGCGGCTCGCGTTCGAACTCGGCGGGAAGGCCAACTTCTCGGAGTTCCAGTCCATCTACGGCTTCGACGGCGAGACCAACGTCTCGCACATGCAGTCGGTCGTCACGCAGATGGCCGACATCCTCTACCCGCAGTTGGACGACCCCAAGCCGACGGTCATCCCGGTCGGCCCCGACCAGGACCCCCACGTCCGGTTCGCCCGCGACCTCGCCACCCGGATGCGATTCTTCAAGGTGACCGAGGCGTTCGCGAGCTTCGAACTCGACGACGCCGAGCGCCCGCTCGTCGCGGCCGCCCACGACGCCCGCGAGGCGTACGCCGAGGACGCCGACATGCCGCGGTGCGGCGAGGCGGCCGAGTGGCTCGCCGACGCCGACCTCGACGCGGCCGGCGTGCTCGTTTCCGAGTCGGTCCGCGAATCGGCGGTCGAGAAGCTCGAAAACGCCGGGATGGAACCGCTCCGCCCGCGGATTCGCTTCTTCGCCCGACAGGCGACCGACGAGGCGTTCGAGGCGCTCATCGAGGACATCGAGGGCGAAAAGCGCCGGTACGACCAGCACATCGACGCGTTCGACATGGGCGTCGACGAGGCCGAAGACCTCGCCCGCGAGGTCGAGGCCCACCACGGCGGCTACGGATTCATCCCGCCGTCCTCTATCTACCACCGTTTCATGACCGGTCTCACCGGCGGCAAGATGTCGTCGTCGATTCCGGCGAGCCACATCTCGCTTCTCGACGCGCCCGAGGAGGGCTACGACAAGGTAAAATCGGCGACGACTGGCGGCCGCGACACCGCCGACGAACAGCGCGAACTCGGCGGCGAGGCCGACAAGTGTCCGGTGTACGAGCTGTACGCCTACCTGCTGACGGGCGACGACGACGACCTCGCCAAGGAGGTCTACGACGAGTGCGTCGGCGGCGAGCGCCTCTGCGGCGGCTGCAAGGAGCAGGCGGCGACGATGATGCGGGAGTTCCTCGAAGACCACCACGAAAAGCGCGAGGAGGCCGAGGAGGTCCTCGACTCGCTGGACATCGACTTAGAGACGGAGCGGCGAGGGGTTGCCGCCGAGCACTAGTGAGCCGGTAACGCCACCCATCGCCCACACGACCGCTCACAACCCCACTTCTTCTCCCACGCCGCGCGCGTTCGACTTCTCGTAGAGGTACTCGGCGGTCGCGGCGTCGAGCACCGCCGACCCGACGCTCTCGACCACCAGAATCTCGTCGTCGTCGTCGCGACCGGCGTCGCCCTCGAACACCGCCGAGAGCGGAATCAGGTCGGACTCGTCGATGTCGGCCCCGCGCACGTCGCCGATGTCGGCGACTTCCTCGGGCACGTCGGCGAACACCCGCGCGGCCCGCTCGAACGTCTCGGCGTCGAGTTCCCGCATCTCGGGCGTGTAGGCCCCGACGGCGACGACGAGGGTTCCGGGTTCGAGCCGCGAGCCGTCGAAGACGGGCGCCTCGCTCGTCGTCGCGGTGACGACGACGTTCGCCTCGGAGACGGCCGCCTCGGGGGAGTCGACCGCTTCGGCGGGGAGGCCGTCCTCGCGGAGGTCGGCGGCGCACGCCTCGCGGGAGTCGCTCGGGGAGTAGACCCGGACTGACTCGACCGCGGAGCCGACGGCGACGGCGCGGCTCTGCCAGCGGGCCTGCGTGCCCGCGCCGAGGACGCCGAGTCGGACCGGGTCGGCGGCGAGGTACTCCGCGGCGAGCCCGCCGATACAGCCCGTGCGGGCGCTGGTAATCGTCGTCCCGTCGAGGAGCGCGAGCGGGAGGCCGGTCGTCGCGTCGGTGAGGACGACCTGCGCGTTCACCGTCGAAAGGCCGTGCGAGACGTTCTCGGGATGGACCGACGCGAGCTTCGTCGCGTACACCTCGCGGCCGTGGATGTACGCCGGCATGGTGAGGGCGGTGCCGAGCGGGCCGTCCCGCCCTGCCGGTTCCACACCCGCGCCCGCGACACCCTCGCCGCCGGTCCCGTCCCGAACCCTGTCGATGTCGATGCCGACCGGGAAGTGCGGTCTCGGGGGCCGTTCGACCTCGCCGCGACCCTGCTTGACGAACGCCTCCTCGACGACGGGAAACAGCTCCGCGAGCGACAGTAACTCGCCGACGGCGTCGGCGGAGAGTATACGGACCATACCCGGACGACTCGTCGCGGTCGGGTGAAAACATTGCGCCTCGCTAGTGTGTGACAGACAAACTCATGTCGGTGGCGAATCAGACAGGACCATGCACGTCCTCATCGTCGGCGGCGGGGTCGTCGGACTCGCCTGCGCCCACGCGCTGGCCGACCGCGGAGCCGAGGTCACCGTCTGCGAGGCGGGGACGCTCGGCGGCGGCAGCACGGGTCGCGCGGCGGGCGGCATCCGAACGCAGTTCTCCACGCGCGTGAACGTCGAACTCTCGCTCGCCAGCGTCCCCGTCTGGGAGTCCTTCGCGGACGACTTCGGCGTCGACATCGACTACCGTCGGTCGGGCTACCTCTTTCTGGCCCGGACCGAGGAGACCGCCGCGGCGTTCCGGGAGAACGTCGCCATGCAGACCGACGCGGGCGCGCCGAGTCGCGTCCTCTCGCCCGAGGAGGCCGCCGAGTACCTCCCGGAGCTCCGGGCCGAGTCGTTCGTCGCGGCGACCTTCTCGGCCGCCGACGGCGTCGCCGACCCGCACTCCGCGGTTCAGGGCTACTCGGACGCGGTCCGCGCCGCCGGCGTCGACGTTCGGACGAAGACGCCCGTGACCGACCTCGCTCGCGTCGGCGGCTGGCGGGCCGAGACGCCGGACGGACCCATCGACGCCGACGCCGTGGTCATCGCCGCGGGCGCGTGGTCCGGTCGGGTCGCGGCGCTCGCGGGCGTCGACCTCCCACTCGCGCCGCGCCGCCGACAGATAGCCGTCGTGGAGCCCGAGGGCGACCTTCCGGCGGACGCCCCGCTCACTATCGACCTCGACACGGGTGCGTACTTCCGGCCGGAGCGGGAGGGGACCGCCATCGTCGGCGGCCACTTCTCGGCGTCGGACCCCGACGTGGACCCGGACCGGTTCGACGAGTCGATGGATATCGAGTGGGCGGTGGAGGCGACGGAGCGGGCCGACGACGCCGCGGCCTACTTCGGTCCGGAGACGCGGATTCGAAACGGCTGGGCCGGACTGTACGCCGTGACGCCGGACCACCACGCGGTTCTGGACGAGGTCGAACCCGGTCTCGTCGTCGCCGCGGGCTTTTCGGGCCACGGCTTCCAGCACGCGCCCGCCACGGGCGAGGCCGTCGCCGACCTGTGTCTCGGCGAGGACGCCTGCGGGGTGGACGTGTCGGCGCTGTCGCTCGACCGGTTCGAGTCGGGCGAGACGCTCCGCGAGCGGAACGTGGCGTGAGAGAAATCGAACGCTCGGCTCAGGCGCTCATATCGACGACGGCGCGGAGTTCGCCGAGGACGCGGACGGGGTCGGCGACGTCGCGCGACGCGAGGACGCGAAAGCCGGTGTCGCCCTCGTCTTCGACGACGCGGTAGGTCCGTTCGCCGTCGTCGAACTCGTAGGGCGGCGAGGCCCGGACGAGGACGGCCTCGACGTCGTCTCTGTCGTCCGGTCGGTTCGGGGGTTTGACGATGAGCGACGCCTCGTGGCCGAGGCGAATCGCCGAGAGGGTCGTGTCCAGGTCTCGCATTCGTCTTCGCCGTCTCTCCGTCGGCCGGTACCAAGAACGTATCTGCGTTCGGACTGGCTCGGGACGGACGCGCAACGCTTTTACTCGGCACTCACAATCGGTCGCATATGGTGTCCGAACCCAAACGCGGGACGCGAGCGAGCGAACCGACCACCGACGGGTTCGGATTTTTCTTCCTGACCGCCTGAGGTCGGCGGACTCCGTGCGGGCGTCATCGCGCCCGCCGGACGAAACCGACCCCGCCGGTCAGCCCCGCCAGCGCGGCGAGGCTTCGAAACTGCTAACCGACCACCAGACGGCTAACGCCACAACGAACCAGATGCGACTTCCGGAATCACAGGTCGCGGTGTTGAACGCCGCGAGCGCCACCGACGAACGAACGATTGCACAGCTCGCGGAGGCGACGGACCAGAAGCCCGAGACGGTGACGGGCGCGGTCTTCGACCTCCGCGACGAGGGACTCGTCTCGGTCACCGAGACCACGGCGGAGTCCGTCGAACTGACCGACGAGGGCGTCCAGTACGCCGAGGAGGACCTCCCCGAGGTCCGGCTCTACCGCGCCGCGCTCGACGTGGGCGACGGCGACGCGGTCCCGATGGGGCAGGTCATCGGCGCGTCCTCCCTCGGCGGCCCGCAGGTCGACATCGCGCTGTCGAACTTCGCGCGCAAGGGCTACGGGACCATCGATTCGGGCGAACTCGCGCCCGACGCGGACGCCGACCCCGACGCCGACGAGGAGGCCGCCGCGCTCGCGGCCCTCGCCGCGGGCGAGTCCGTCGACGCCGACGTGCTCGACCAGCTCGAATCGCGACAGCTCGTGGTCCGCCACGAGCGCACCATCCGCGCCGTCACCCTCACAGACGAGGGCGTCACGGCGCTGATGGAGGGCGTCGAGGCCGCGGAGACGGTCGACCGCCTCACGCCCGAACTGCTCACCTCCGGCGAGTGGGAAGACGTGGAGTTCACGGAGTACAACGTCGAGGCCGACGCGCCCGAGGCCCGCGGCGGTAAGAAGCACATCCTCCGGCAGACCGCCGACCGCGTGAAGGACGTGCTCACCGGCATGGGCTTCGCCGAGATGGAAGGCCCGCACGCCGACGCGGACTTCTGGATTAACGACTGTCTGTTCATGCCGCAGGACCACCCGGCGCGCACCCACTGGGACCGCTTCGCCCTCGACGTGCCGCCGATGGAGGACATCCCCGAGGACCTCATCGACCGCGTCCGCGACGCCCACCTCAACGGCGTCGGCGAGGACGGCGACGGCTACCACTCGCCGTGGTCCGAGGACTTCGCGCGGGCCATCGCGCTCCGCGGCCACACCACGTCGCTGTCGATGCGCTACCTCTCGGGCCACGAGGTCGGCGAGTTAGAGCCGCCGCAGCGGTACTTCTCGGTCGAGAAGGTGTACCGCAACGACACGCTCGACCCGACGCACCTGCTGGAGTTCTACCAGATAGAGGGCTGGGTGATGGCCGAGGACCTCTCGGTGCGCGACCTGATGGGCACCTTCGAGGAGTTCTACTCCCACTTCGGCATCACGGACATCCAGTTCAAGCCGCACTACAACCCCTACACGGAGCCGTCGTTCGAGCTGTTCGGCCGACACCCCGAGACGGGCGAACTCATCGAAATCGGTAACTCCGGCATGTTCCGCGAGGAAGTGCTTCGCCCGCTCGGCGTCGAGTGCGACGTGATGGCGTGGGGCCTCGCCCTGGAGCGTCTCCTGATGCTCATGTACGGCTTCGACGACATCCGCGACGTGCACGGAACGCTGTGCGACCTCGACCTGCTCCGCGAGACGGAGGTGCTCAAGTAATGCCCGTAGTCGACGTTCAACCCGACGAACTGCGCCGCCTGACCGGCCACGAAGACAAGTCCGACGAGGAGTTCAAAGACGACCTGTTCGCGCTCGGACTGGAGTTCGAGGGCGTCACCGACGACGGGGCGTTCCAACTGGAGTTCGGTCCCGACCGCCTCGACCGCCTGTCGGTCGAAGGCGTCGCCCGCTCGCTTCGCTACCAGTACGGCGACGCCCGCGGCGTCTCGGTGCCGAACACGAACGACCCCGACTGGACCTTCGTCGTCGACGACGACGTGCCCGAGGAGCGACCCTACGTCACGGGCGCGGTCGTCCGCGGGGTCGACCTGGACGACGCGGCGCTCGACTCGCTCATCCAGTTGCAGGAGAAACTCCACGCGACGATGGGCCGCAAGCGCGCCAAGGGAGCCATCGGCATCCACGACCTGACGATGCTGAAAGGCGACGTGCTCTCGGAGAACGCCTCCGGCAACTCCATCACGTACACGGGCATCGAACCCGACGGCGACACGTTCGTCGCGCTCGACTCGAACGACGAACTCACGCCCGCCGAGGTGCTCGAACAGCACGACACCGGGCGGAAGTACGCCGACCTCGTGAGCGAGTACGACCGCTATCCGGCCATCTACGACGAAATCGGTCTGTTCTCGTTCCCGCCGGTCATCAACGGCCGCCGGACCGAGGTCTCGACGGACTCCCGCGACCTGCTCGTCGAACTCACCGGCACCGACCAGTGGACCATCGACCGGATGTGCAACATCATCTGCTACGCGCTGGCCGCCCGCGGGGCGACCATCGAGGACGTCGAGGTGCAGTACGGGGGTGGAACCGTCGTCAAGCCCGACTTCGAAGTCGAGACGAAACACGTCTCCCACGACCGCATCGAGACGGTTCTCGGCGTCGAGTTGGAGATGGACGAGGTCATCGACCTGTTCGAGCGCTCCGGGCTGGACGCGGACGCCGAGTTAGGTGAGGAGACCGTCTACGAGGTCTCTATCCCGCCGTACCGCGTGGACGTGCTCCACCCGCTCGACCTCGTCGACGACGTGGGTCGCGCCTACGGCTTCAACGAACTCGAACCGCGCTACCCCGACGTGGGGACGGTCGGCCAGCGCCACGAGCGCTCCCGACTCGAAGACGCCGTCCGCACCTCGCTCGTCGGCCTCGGCTTCGAGGACCTGCTCAACTTCCACATGATTTCGGAGGAGGAGAACTACGAGCGCATGGACGTCGAGGTCGGCTCCGAGTATCTCGGCGGCGGCGAACCGGCCTCCATCACCGAGCCGTACAGCGAGGACTACACCATGCTCCGGACGTG
Source organism: Haloferax gibbonsii ATCC 33959 (assembly GCF_000336775.1). Classification (GTDB taxonomy): domain Archaea; phylum Halobacteriota; class Halobacteria; order Halobacteriales; family Haloferacaceae; genus Haloferax; species Haloferax gibbonsii. Next base: position 89,689 of record NZ_AOLJ01000012.1, read on the forward strand.
GGTGCTGCCCTCGCTGACGATGGTGCTGGAGAACAACACCCACCGGGCGTACCCGCAGGACCTCGCGGAAATCGGCCACGTGGCCCACCGCGACGACGGCGAGAACACCCGCGTCGCCGAGGCCCGGCACGTCGCGGCCGTCCTCGCCCGCCACGATGCGACCTACGAGGACGCGAAGGCTCGCCTCGCGGCGCTCTGCCGCGATTACGACGCGGAACTGGAGACGCCCGCGACCGAGCATCCGTCGTTCATCGACGGCCGCACCGCCGCGGTCGTCATCGACGGCGAGGAAGTCGGCGTCGTCGGCGAACTCCACCCGAAAGTCATCGTCGACCACGACCTCGAACTGCCGGTCGCGGCGTTCGAGTTCGACCTGTCGGCGCTGGCGTAGGAGTTTCGGCGGTCGTTTTTGGTCCAGATTTTTGCGTGACGAGCGGAGCGAGTCGCGGAAAACGGTGGGAGCTTCGACCTGTCGGCGTTGGTACAGGTGGACCGGAGATATTTTTGAGGGTCTACGAACCGAAATCGGATAACTTGAGGTAATTTAACGACGCCAGTAATTCTTTTCGTGCATTTGGTCAGAACGCGATAGAAACCTTTAGGACGCGAGTCGTCGCCTTTCCTGTATGAACGATAATGATGTACGCCGCGAGACGCTGGCGGTGACCCACGGCGAGCGCGGTCAGACCCCGGCCCCTGGCGTCGAGGACGTCGTCGTTCCGGTCCATCTCTCTTCGACCTACGCGGTGCCGACCATCGACCCCGACGCGGACCTGGAGACGCTCGACCCCGACGCGGGCGAGTACCTCTACTCGCGGCTGTCGAATCCGACGCGGAACGCGCTGGAACACCGGCTCGCGGCGCTCGAAGGTGCCGACCACGCGCTGGCGTTCGTCTCCGGCACGGCGGCCATCGCCGCGACGATGACCGCGGTGGTCCGGCCGGGCGACCACATCGTCGCGTTCGAGGACCTCTACGGCGGGACGAAGACGATGCTCAACCGGCTGTTCGCCGACCGGCTGAACGTGGACGTGTCGTTCGTCGACGCCACCGACCCGGAGAACGTCGCGGCCGCGATGCGCGAGGAGACGGCGCTCGTCTGGATGGAGACGCCGACGAACCCGCTCATGCACCTCTGCGACATCGAGGCCATCGCGGCCATCGCCGACGAGGGCGACGCGGTGTTCGGGGTGGACAACACCTTCCTCAGCCCGCAGTTCCAGAATCCGCTTTCGCTCGGGGCCGACGTGGTCGTCCACAGCACCACGAAGTACCTCAACGGTCACTCCGACTCCATCGGCGGCGCGGTCGTCACCGACCGCGAGGACGTACTGGAGGAGATTACCTTCCTCCAGCGCGTCGGGATGGGGTCGATGCTCTCGCCGTTCGACTCCTACCTGACGCTCCGGGGAATCAAGACGCTCCCGCTGCGGATGCGCCAGCACGAGGCCAACGCGATGGAAATCGCCGAGTTCCTCGAATCCCACGAGGCCGTGACGCGAGTGCTGTACCCGGGGCTGGAGTCCCATCCGCAACACGACCTCGCGGCGCGCCAGCAGTCGGGCTTCGGCGGGGTGCTGTCGTTCGAACTCGACACCGACCTCGACGGGACCGCCGAATTCCTCGGCGAACTCCGGGAGTTCCCGCTGGCGGTGAGTCTCGGCGGCGTCGAGAGCCTCATCGAGCACCCGGCGACGATGACCCACTCGCCGCTCTCGCAGACCGAACGCGACGCGCTCGGCATCTCCGATTCGTTGCTTCGGATGTCCGTGGGCGTCGAGCACGTCGACGACCTTCGTTCGGACCTCGAATCGGCGCTTTCGGTCCTGTAGGTAGTCACCGCTCTCGCGCCCGAATTCCGTTCCCTCGGGCACTTAACCGAGGCGTTTAACAGTCCGCCCGGCTGTAGGTACGCCAACGCAATGCCGAGCGGAGAATACGATCCGGAAACCGTCGAGGCGAAGTGGCAAGAGAGGTGGGTCGACGAAGACCTGTACGCGTACCCGGAGCGTGCGGTAGACCCCGACACCGTCTTCTCCATCGACTCACCGCCGCCGACGGTGTCCGGGAGCCTCCACTGGGGCCACGTCTACGGCTTCACCCTCCAGGACTTCGTCGCCCGGTTCAACCGGATGCGCGGCGACGAGGTGTACTTCCCGTTCGGTTACGACGACAACGGCATCGCGTCGGAGCTCCTGACCGAGGACGAACTCGGAATCAAACACCAGGACTACGAGCGACGCGAGTTCCAGAAGCTCTGCCGCGAGGTCACGGCGGAGTACGAAGGGGAGTTCACGGAGAAGATGCAGAACCTCGGCATCTCCATCGACTGGGACCAGACGTACCAGACGATTTCGCCCGAGGTCCAGCGCGTCTCCCAGCTCTCTTTCGTCGACCTCTACGACAAGGGTCGGCAGTACCGCCAGCGCGCCCCCGCCATCTGGTGTCCCGAGTGCGAGACCGCAATCTCGCAGGTCGAGACCGAAGACGACGAGCAGGGCTCGCACTTCCACGACATCGAGTTCGGCGTGGCCGAGTCCGAGGAGTCGTTCGTCATCTCCACGACGCGACCCGAACTGCTCCCCGCCTGCGTCGCCGTCTTCGTCCATCCCGACGACGACGACAACGAGCACCTCGTCGGGCAGGAAGCGGAGGTTCCGCTGTTCGGACAGCGGGTTCCCATCCTCGAAGACGAGCGCGTCGACCTGGAGACCGGCACGGGTCTCGTCATGTGCTGTACCTTCGGCGACCAGACCGACATCGAGTGGTATCAGGCCCACGACCTACCGCTCCGCGTCGCCATCGACGAGTCCGGCACGATGACCGAGGAGGCCGACGAGTACGCCGGTCTCTCCGCCGACGAGGCGCGGGAGGCCATCGTCTCCGACCTCGACGACGCCGGGGCGCTCCTCGACAAGCGCGCCATCACGCACACGGTCAACGTCCACGAGCGGTGCGGCACGAGCGTCGAGTTCCTCGTCAAGGACCAGTGGTACATCAAACTGCTCGACAAGCGCGAGGAGTACCTCGAAGCCGGCGAGCAGATGGACTGGTACCCCGAGAAGATGTTCACGCGGTACAAGAACTGGATCGAGGGTCTCCAGTGGGACTGGGCCATCTCGCGGCAGCGCTCCTCGGGGATTCCGTTCCCCGTCTGGTACTGCGAGGACTGCGAGCACGTGGTCGTCGCCGACCGCGAGGACCTGCCGGTCGACCCGCTCTCGGACGACCCGCCGGTCGATGCCTGCCCCGAGTGCGGCCACGACGAGTTCGCCGCCGAGGACGACGTGTTCGACACGTGGGCGACCTCGTCGCTCACGCCCCTCATCAACGGCGGCTGGGACTGGAACCCGGAGACGGAGGCGATGGAACTCGAACGGCCCGAACTCTACCCGTTCGACATGCGCCCGCAGGGCCACGACATCATCTCCTTTTGGCTGTTCCACACGGTCGTCAAGTGCTACGAGCACACCGGCGAGGTCCCGTTCGACAGCGTCATGATAAACGGGATGGTCCTCGACGAGAACCGCGAGAAGATGTCGAAGTCCGTCGGTAACGTCGTCTCGCCCGACGAGGTCTTAGAGAAGTTCCCGGTCGACGCCGCCCGCTACTGGGCCGCCGGGAGCGCCGTCGGCGACGACCTGCCGTACCAGGAGAAGGGCCTCGTCGCGGGCGAGAAACTCATGCGGAAGCTCTGGAACGCCTCGAAGCTCGTCGAGAGCCTCACCGAGGACGCGCCCGCCGAGTTCGACCACGACGACCTGAAGGCCATCGACCGCTGGCTTCTGGCCTCGCTCGACCGCGAACTCGAGTTCGTCACGGAGAAACTGGAGAACCGCGAGTTCTCGAAGGCGCGCGACCGCCTGCGTAGTTTCTTCTGGCACACGTTCTGTGACGACTACCTCGAAATCGCCAAACAGCGCGTCCGCGAGGGCGACGACCCCTCGGCGGCGTACACGCTCCAGACCGCCCACAAGCGGTTCCTGACCTGCTTCGCGCCCATCCTCGCACACGTCACGGAGGAACTCTGGCGCGACATGTACGACGAAACGAGCGTCCACGACCAGTCGTGGCCCGAACCGCTCGGACTCGACGCCGACGTCGCGGCCGGCGAAACCGCGATGGCCGTCGTCGGCGCGCTCCGCAAGTACAAAAGCGACAACCAGCTCTCGATGAACGCCCCCGTCGACCTCGTGCAGGTGTACGGCGACATCCACGGCTTCGAGGAGGACGTGAGCGGCGTCATGCACATCGAGGCGCTCGAACTGCTCGACGAGGAGCCCGAAATCGAGTCGGTCGTGACCGGCGTCGACCTCGACTACTCCCTCGTCGGCCCCGAGTACGGCGCGCAGGTCCCGGACATCGAGGCCGCCCTCGAAAGCGACGACTACGAGGTCGAAGACGGCGTCATGCACGTCGCGGGCGTCGAACTCGACCCCGAGATGTTCACCATCGAGGAGTCCCGCGAGTACGTCGGCGAAGGCGACATGCTCGAAGCCGGCGACGCCATCGTCATCGTCCAGCACGCCGACTGAGACGGCCACTCGGTCGTTTCCGTCCGCGTTCTTTTCCCGGTATTCGGTCGCTTAGCGGGCGGCCCGTCAGTCGTCGCCGCTCGGCACCGTCGTCTCGACCTCTGTCTCCGGCTCAGTCTCAGTCTCATCTACGTCGCCGAAGGCGTCCAGCACCGCCGCCGCGTCTTCGACGTGGGGAATCGTCATCGGATGATTCGCGTTCGCGTCGTCGGTGCGAGCCTCCTCGGGGTCGGGGACGGTGAGTCCCACGTCGGGACTCGTGTCCACACCCGTCTCGAACCGTATCGTCTCCGTGCCGAACAGGCGGTCGACGGCGTCGGTGGACACGCTGACGTCGGTGACCGCGTCGCGTTCGAGGCGTGCTTGCGGCTCGTCCAACAGCGCGTCGTGGGCGACGAGCACGTCCCCGTAGCACCGGAACTCGACGGGTCCGTAGGCGAGGTAGCGTGAGGTCCCTCGGATAGTCCCGAACGCGGCGGCGAGGGCGAGCGGCGCGAGCGCGAACGTCCACGCGCCGAAGAAGACGAGCGCGGCGGCGACGCCGTAGCACCACAGCACGCCGCTGGTGACCGTGTACCGGAGGCTTTGGGAGACCGCGTCGGTGAGGGCGACCGAACGGGCGGGCGTGGTTCGATAGGTCGGCGCTCCTGCAGGCACCTCCACCGGGATCGGTTCGATTTCGGTCTCCTCGCTCCCGTAGAGTCGGTAGAAGACGCCCCGCGTTTCGCTCCGTTCGAGTTGGAGCGCGCGGAGGTCGTAGAGGAACTTCAGGCCGACGAGGATCACGAGGAACACGTCGTTTTCGAGTTCGATCGCGAACGGTCCGAAGACGAACAACAGCAGTCCGACGGCGAACAGGAGTTTGAACGGGGGGAGCAACACCGACCGCGCGGAGTGGTCGCGGTAGCCGCCCGCCGCGAAGTAGCCGGTGACCGTTTCGACGCCCCGCCCGACGAACACGCTCACGCCGCCCAGAAGGATTTGTCCGGCGACCACGTCGGTGACGACCGGGTCGGTCAGGCCGAAGGCGACGAAGGCGACGGCGAGTTCGAGCGGGACGAGCAGGAACGCCGCGATGAGGAGCGTCGGAACGTTCCGCGGGTAGAACCGCGGGAGGGACCGGGGCAGCGAGACTCCCCCTCGCTTGGCTTGCAACGGGCCGAACAGTCGGTCCCCGTCGCCGATGGCGTTGTTGGGGCGCTTCGCTGCGAAGGGTATCTTCACGAGCGTCCAGCACAGCACGGCGGCGATTTCGGCGACGAACACGCCGAAGAGCACGGTCGGAGACCAGTCGAGGAACAGGACGCCGACGGGCGCGACGGCGTTCGAGGCGAGGACCGCCAGCACGCCGGAGTCACGAGGTGAGGGAGGGCGCACGACTTTTCAACCGGATGGGAAGAAAATCAGTCTTCGGTTCGCTATCAGCGCGCAGGTCCTCGGTCGTTGCGGCCGCGGTCGGCGAGATTTCGGGCCGCTACAGTCCCGACCCGACGGCGTCGGCCACGTCGTCGAAGCCGTCGCGGTCGAGCAGGTCGAGGAGGCCGCGGTTGATGTCGCGGGCGATAGACGGTCCCTCGTAGACCATGCCCGTGTAGAGTTGGACCATCTCGGCCCCGGCGCGAATCTTTCTGTAGGCGCTTTCGGCGTCCGAGACGCCGCCGACGCCGACGATGGGCACGTCGGTCCGCTCGGCGATGAAGCGAATCATGTTCGTGGCCTCGGCCTCGATCGGCTTCCCGGAGAGACCGCCGCGTTCTGCCCGGTTTGGGTTCCGCAGGGTGTCGGGCCGAGAGGTGGTCGTGTTGCTGGCGATGACGCCGTCGAGACCGAGTTCGTCGACGACTTCGAGCGCGTCCTCCACGGCGGGGTCCGGGAGGTCGGGCGAGAGTTTCACGAGAAGCGGGTCGGCGCCGGCGTCGACGAGCGTCCCGAGAATCGCTTCGAGCGAGTCGCGGTTCTGCAGGTCGCGGAAGCCCTCGCTGTTGGGACACGAGACGTTGACGACGAAGTAGTCCGCGCCGTCGGCGACGCGCTCGTAGGTGTAGCGGTAGTCGTCGGGGGCCTCCTCTGTGGGCGTTACCTCCGAGAGCGCGAGGTTGACGCCGACGGGGATGTCCGGGAGGGGTCCGGCGGCGAGGCGCTCTCCGACCGCGTCCGCGCCCTCGTTGTTGAGGCCCATGCGGTTGATGAGCGCCTCGTCTTCGGGGAGGCGGAACATCCGGGGGCGCGGGTTTCCGGGCTGGGGCTCCGCGGTGACGCCGCCGACTTCCACGTGGCCGAAGCCGAGCGCCGAAAGAACGGTGGGTATCTCGGCGTTCTTGTCGAACCCGGCCGCGACGCCGACCGGGTTCGGGAAGTCGAGGCCGAACGCGTTCGTCGCGAGTCGGGAGTCGTCGACTCGGTAGCGCCGCTCTAAGAGCGGTTCGACCGGAGTGCCGCGAGCGGTCGCGAGCAGTCCGTGGATGGTCCGGTGGGCGGTCTCCGGTGGAAACGAAAAGAGGAGTGGTTTGGCGAGGTGATAGGGGTTCATTGCTGTCTGTCGTGCCTTCCGCTGGTGACGGGTCGGTTCGAGACGATACGTATCACGCGCTCAGAAGTCGTGTTCGACCTGGTCTGGGTCCGCTTTTTGGATGATGATTTTACCGTCCCGAACGCGGACGAACACCTCGTCGCCGATCTCCATTCCGGCGACCGCGAGTTCGTCTTCGTGGAGGTTGACATGGACGTTGTGGTACTCGCCGTTCTCGTCTTTGGCGCCACTCGGACTGAGCTTCTTTTTCCGGACCATCTGGGGGTCTATCCGTTGGTTCGCCGCAGGGGATACATAAGTGTTGTCTCCGTCCTCCCGGAGAGTGGTGATTTTCGCCGGAACCCGACCGTCTCGCAGCGAAGTCCGTCGCATCGTCGGCGAGGTGAGTCGGCGCGTCGAACCGGTCGAGTATATAAGTAACACGGCGTCGTCGGTCGAAATTCGTCGATATATTTATCATGTGCCATGTGGTTCATTGGCATAGAGGTGGAAAATCATGGTACGCGAGGACGGTAAGCGGAACTTCGTGCTCCGAGAGGAGGACGGTACAGAGACGAGCGTGTTTTCGGGCAGCATGCCGAGGCAAGCGGCGCTCAAGGCGGCCCGACGACTCGACCCCGCCGGGTCCGAAGACGACGCGAAGTCGGACGCGGTCGAGATTCGACTCCGGGAGAAGGGGACTGACAAGGTCCACATCTTCGACGCGTGGGCGTGGAACAGCAGCGCCCCGGAGGACAAGCCCGGCTGGATGGAGGGGAAGATTACCAAAGGAAACGTTTCCAAGAAGGGAATCGAGCACCTCGACGAGTAGCGCGACCGACGTTCACATTCTTATCGTGCGCACGCACGTGTAGCACCCCGAGTCGTAGTGCAGTCGATACGCCTTTCAAACAGCGCCGCCAGCGTCTGCTTGCGCGACCGACACCCGGTCAGACCGAACGTACGACGCGGGGGATGACCGACCGGCCTCCAGTCGCGCGATATCTACGTCCTCGAGAGTTATCCGTGTCTCCGAGAGTCTATCATTATTTTATGAATAATCCCGCCATGAAACCGCATGACGAAGCGCCATCGGTTCGACGGCCTTTTATGTATCCCCGGCATTCGGATTAATGCGAAGAAGCGCACGGGGGCACTCCCCCCGAAGGCTTCCACCGAACGCCCCGACCCCAAGGTCGTCAGGCGCCCACCGGGATGACACACCTTCCCGGGGGTCGCCACGATACGACGGCCTTAAGTGGTCCAAGGCATTTCGGATGAATGCGAACGACACACCNCACCGGGATGACACACCTTCCCGGGGGTCGCCACGATACGACGGCCTTAAGTGGTCCAAGGCATTTCGGATGAATGCGAACGACACACCGCGATTGCAGGGCGATTCAACGCGTCCTGCCTCACCGGGCCAGAACCCACGGAGGTTCGAAGGGTTTATACCCACGAATCGCCTCGGTTCAGGTCCGAAGGAAATGAGGATTCCGCCCCTGCGGTACGCCGCAAGACGGTATCTGATGTTAGCCCTAGTAGTTCGGTGACATCCGAACGGATGTCATACGAACTCGGACCTTTGAACGGTGATTTGACAGCANCCCGCCAAAACCCCGCGACCAGGTTTAAATGGTCGCGACCCATTCCGGTTGATCCTGCCGGAGGTCATTGCTATTGGGGTCCGATTTAGCCATGCTAGTTGCACGAGTTCATACTCGTGGCGAAAAGCTCAGTAACACGTGGCCAAACTACCCTACAGAGAACGATAACCTCGGGAAACTGAGGCTAATAGTTCATACGGGAGTCATGCTGGAATGCCGACTCTCCGAAACGCTCAGGCGCTGTAGGATGTGGCTGCGGCCGATTAGGTAGACGGTGGGGTAACGGCCCACCGTGCCGATAATCGGTACGGGTTGTGAGAGCAAGAGCCCGGAGACGGAATCTGAGACAAGATTCCGGGCCCTACGGGGCGCAGCAGGCGCGAAACCTTTACACTGCACGCAAGTGCGATAAGGGGACCCCAAGTGCGAGGGCATATAGTCCTCGCTTTTCNGGAATAAGAGCTGGGCAAGACCGGTGCCAGCCGCCGCGGTAATACCGGCAGCTCAAGTGATGACCGATATTATTGGGCCTAAAGCGTCCGTAGCCGGCCATGAAGGTTCATCGGGAAATCCGCCAGCTCAACTGGCGGGCGTCCGGTGAAAACCACATGGCTTGGGACCGGAAGGCTCGAGGGGTACGTCCGGGGTAGGAGTGAAATCCCGTAATCCTGGACGGACCACCGATGGCGAAAGCACCTCGAGAAGACGGATCCGACGGTGAGGGACGAAAGCTAGGGTCTCGAACCGGATTAGATACCCGGGTAGTCCTAGCTGTAAACGATGCTCGCTAGGTGTGACACAGGCTACGAGCCTGTGTTGTGCCGTAGGGAAGCCGAGAAGCGAGCCGCCTGGGAAGTACGTCCGCAAGGATGAAACTTAAAGGAATTGGCGGGGGAGCACTACAACCGGAGGAGCCTGCGGTTTAATTGGACTCAACGCCGGACATCTCACCAGCTCCGACTATAGTGATGACGATCAGGTTGATGACCTTATCACGACGCTATAGAGAGGAGGTGCATGGCCGCCGTCAGCTCGTACCGTGAGGCGTCCTGTTAAGTCAGGCAACGAGCGAGACCCGCACTTCTAATTGCCAGCAGCAGTTTCGACTGGCTGGGTACATTAGAAGGACTGCCGCTGCTAAAGCGGAGGAAGGAACGGGCAACGGTAGGTCAGTATGCCCCGAATGAGCTGGGCTACACGCGGGCTACAATGGTCGAGACAATGGGTTGCTATCTCGAAAGAGAACGCTAATCTCCTAAACTCGATCGTAGTTCGGATTGAGGGCTGAAACTCGCCCTCATGAAGCTGGATTCGGTAGTAATCGCATTTCAATAGAGTGCGGTGAATACGTCCCTGCTCCTTGCACACACCGCCCGTCAAAGCACCCGAGTGAGGTCCGGATGAGGCCACCACACGGTGGTCGAATCTGGGCTTCGCAAGGGGGCTTAAGTCGTAACAAGGTAGCCGTAGGGGAATCTGCGGCTGGATCACCTCCTAACGACCGAGACCACCCCGACGGGGNGAATCTGGGCTTCGCAAGGGGGCTTAAGTCGTAACAAGGTAGCCGTAGGGGAATCTGCGGCTGGATCACCTCCTAACGACCGAGACCACCCCGACGGGGTGGCTCACACGCGATCTTCCGAGTTCACCGATGACACCCGTTCGGACACCTTAGAACTACTAGGGCTAACACGGGCCCATAGCTCAGTGGTAGAGTGCCTCCTTTGCAAGGAGGATGCCCAGGGTTCGAATCCCTGTGGGTCCATGGTAAGCAGTATTCCACTCCGAAACGATCGTGCCACTTAAGTGTGGCAAGACGTTTCGACAGAATGGATACTGACGACAGATGCACCATCCCGCGCAAGCGAGGTTGGGAAGGGTCGAAAACACGCCTCGGCTATCTCCGAGGGTGTTTGATGAAACCGTGTGTACGTGCAATCCAGGCGTCCACTGGACCCGTTCTCCGGGTCACAGTGACTATATCAACTGGCTACTGTGCCAGCTGGTGGATAGCTCGGCTCGAGAGCCGATGACGGACGTGCCAAGCTGCGAAAAGCCTCAGGGACCCGCATGGAGGGAAAGAACTGAGGATCTCCGAATGGGAATCCCCACGCAATTGCCTCGCGCAATGGGGAACGTTCCGAATTGAAACATCTTAGTAGGAACAGGAAAAGAAAGCAATCCGCGATGTCGTTAGTAACGGCGAGTGAACGCGATACAGTCCAAACCGAAGCCTTCGGGCAATGTGGTGTACGGACTACCCATAACGGACCTGGATCTTATGTGAAGTCTCCTGGAACGGAGCGTGATACAGGGTGAAAACCCCGTAACATAAGATTCAGATCCCGGGGTTGTTCCAGAATAGCGGGGGTTGGATATCCCTCGTGAATTTCGCAGGCATCAACTGCGAAGACTAAACACTCCTCGAGACCGATAGCGAACAAGTAGCGTGAGCGAACGCTGAAAAGCACCCCGAAAAGGGCGGTGCAATAGGGCTTGAAATCAGTTGGCGATAGAGCGACGTGGCATACAAGGTCACTCGACGAAAGAACTGGGAGCGATCCCGTAGTATGACTCGAGTGAAGCCGATGTTACGTCGTGCGTTTTGAAAAACGAACCATGGAGTGCATCTGACTGGCGAGTCTAAGGGGTGAACCCCCGGAGGCATAGGGAAACCGATACGGCCGCAGTCTTTGACCAGGGCCACCGTCTTCAAGGGCGGGGAGCCAACCGGATGCGACCCGAAACCAAGTGATCTACGCCGGAGCAGGGCGAAGCGTGGCGAAAGCTGCGTGGAGGCCCGTTAGAGTTGGTGTCCTACAATACCCTCTCGTGACTCTGGTGTAGGGGTGAAAGGCCCATCGAACTTGGCAACAGCTGGTTCCAACCGAAACATGTCGAAGCATGACCTCTGATGAGATAGTCTGTGAGGTAGAGCGACCGATTGGGAATCCGGACTCCGAGAGGAGTTCGCTTCCCTGTCAAACTCCGAACTTACAGACGTCGTAGACTCAGGGAGTCCGGTGTGCGGGGTAAGCTTGTGCACCGTGAGGGAGACAACCCAGAGCCAGGTTAAGGACCCAAAGTGTGGATTAAGTGTGATTGAAGATTGTCTCGAGCCCTAAACAGCCGGGAGG
>NZ_AOLJ01000013.1 GCF_000336775.1 Haloferax gibbonsii ATCC 33959
CCTCCGAGACCTGGCGGCGTGTCTTATGACACGATTCCGTAGGTTGGCATACTGCATGGGTGGAAGCACGGGTGAGAACTCGTGTGGACCGTGCAGCAACGAAAATCATGGTCTCAGTAGCAGCGAGAGTCGGGTGTGAACCCCGACGGCCTTACGCGCAAGGGTTCCTCGGCACTGTCAATCAGCCGAGGGTTAGTCGATCCTAAGTCTATCCGTAATTCGAAATAGATGAAAGGGAAACTGGTTAATATTCCAGTACCTTCTTGCACCAAACGTCGACGCTTTAGGAAACACCGAGCGGGGCCTTCGCCCCGTCGAATCACCGAAATTCGTGGAAGCCGTAACGGCACGAAGCGAACGAATGGTGAGATAGGGAAACTCGGCGGTACCTAGAGCCCGTGAAAAGACAAGCAAGAAGCTCGTACCGAGATCCGACACAGGTGCGCTGGCAGAGCAAGCCAAGGCCTGTCGGGATCAACCGACGTTAGGGAATTCGGCAAGTTAGTCCCGTAAGTTCGCGATAAGGGATGCCTGCTCTTGACCGAGCAGGTCGCAGTGACTCGGACGCTCCGACTGTCTAGTAACAACATAGGTGACCGCAAATCCGCAAGGACTCGTACGGTCACTGAATCCTGCCCAGTGCGGGTATCTGAACACCCATTACAATGGGACGAAGGACCCGTCAACGGCGGGGGNCGCAAGGACTCGTACGGTCACTGAATCCTGCCCAGTGCGGGTATCTGAACACCCATTACAATGGGACGAAGGACCCGTCAACGGCGGGGGTAACTATGACCCTCTTAAGGTAGCGTAGTACCTTGCCGCTTCAGTAGCGGCTTGCATGAATGGATCAACGAGAGCGTCACTGTCCCAACGTTGGGCCCGGTGAACAGTACGTTCCAGTGCGGAGTCTGGAGACCCCCAAGGGGAAGCGAAGACCCTATAGAGCTTTACTGCAGGCTGTCGCTGAGACGTGGTCGCTAATGTGCAGCATAGGTAGGAGCCATTACACAGGTACCCGCGCCAGCGGGCCACCGAGGCAACATTGAAATACTACCCGTTAGTGACTGCGACTCTCACTCCTGGCGGAGGACACCGGTAGCCGGGCAGTTTGACTGGGGCGGTACGCGCTCGAAAAGATATCGAGCGCGCCCAAAGATTTCCTCACGCGAGTCGGGAACTCGTGGAAGAGCGCAAGAGCAAACGGAAGTCTGACAGTGACATTCCCAACGAGTGTCGCTGACGCGAAAGCGTGGTCTAGCGAACCTACGAGGTTCATTCATGGGACCCGTAGATGACAGAAAAGCTACCTTAGGGATAACAGAGTCGTCACCCGCAAGAGCACATATCGACCGGGTGGCTTGCTACCTCGATGTCGGTTCCCTCCATCCTGCCTGTGCAGAAGCAGGCAAGGGTGAGGTTGTTCGCCTATTAAAGGAGGTCGTGAGCTGGGTTTAGACCGTCGTGAGACAGGTCGGCTGCTATCTATTGGGGGGGTTAAGGAACTTGACGTGAACGTTCGTATAGTACGAGAGGAACTACGAATGGGTGCCACTGGTGTACCGGTTGTCCGAGAGGGCAGATGCCGGGCAGCTACGCACCACGGGGTAAGAGCTGAACGCATCTAAGCTCGAAACCCACACGGAAAAGAAGTTCCACTGAGGNAGGGCAGATGCCGGGCAGCTACGCACCACGGGGTAAGAGCTGAACGCATCTAAGCTCGAAACCCACACGGAAAAGAAGTTCCACTGAGGTCACTCGTAGAAGACGAGTTCGATAGACTCGGGGTGTACGCAACGAGGCAACGAGTTGTTAAGCCCGCGAGCACTAACAGACCAAGCCACATTCATACGCACTGAGACCCGAGAACGGGTCCAGGCGCAAACTGGATTGCACGAACACATTGGTGAGACGGCCCGTCCGATATTGGTATGACAACGGTTCGATTCCGTTGATCGGCATTAAGGCGGCCAGAGCGGTGAGGTTCCACCCGTACCCATCCCGAACACGGCAGTTAAGCTCACCTGCGTTCTGGTCAGTACTGGAGTGAGCGATCCTCTGGGAAATCCAGTTCGCCGCCCCCACTCATACAGAGCCCACTGGACTTCGGTCCAGTGGGCTTTTTTCATTTATGGCGAGCGGTAAACGCTCGCTCACACACTACACAGACAGCGACCGCTCTCTCGGTCGCGTCTCTCATGTCGTCTGAGAGTGGCAACGCTCTCGTCGAACGCGCCGGTTCCGCCGACACCACTCGCGTTCGACCGTGACGGTGTTTCGAGGGGACCCGGACGGCCGTTCCGCTCGAAACTCGGCGAAATCGACAGACGAAGGCCCGATTTCGAACACGTTGATTGGGGTGAAATTCAGCGAAAACCGGGGTTACGATTCTCCCCTTTTACCGTATCAGGGTTAGAAGGGAGGGTTGCATGCGCGGCAGCAAACACCTCACCGTAGTCATAGTCGTTGCGATGCTCGCCGTCGCGATGGTCCCCGGGACCGTCGGTGCAGCGAGCACCGATGCCCTCCAGGTCGGCGTCACGCAGGACGCCGACACGGGCGACGCGACAGTGACCGTGACGCGGAACGAGACGGCCGTCGAGAACGCGACGGTCGTCGTCGAATCGAGCGGTAACTACTCCGGGAACGGAACGTACGCCACGGGCGCGAACGGCACCGTCGACCTCCCCAATCCGCAGGAGCGTGTGAACGCGACGTTCACCGTCACGGAGGGGAACAACACGACCACCGCGTCGGCCGTCCTCGTCCCGCTCGACGAGTCCCTCGACATCTCCGTCGAGGCTGACGACGCCAACGACACGCTCACCGCCACCGTCACCCAGTACGGCGACGCCGTCGAAGGCGCGTCAGTCATGGTCAACGGGAGCGCGTACGACAACGGAACGTACGAGACGGACGCGAACGGCACTGTCGAGGTTGCCGAACCGACGACCGCGACGAACCTGACGTTCGTCGCGATGGACGGCGACCTCACCGCGGAGACGACGGTCGCGGTGGAGGCTGACGACCTCGACGTCTCTGTCGAGGTTGACGACGCCAACGACACGGTCGTCGCCACCGTCACGCAGGACGGAGAACCGGTCGAGAACGCGTCGGTTCAGGTCAACGGGACCGACTACGCCGACAACGGAACGTACGAGACGGACGCGAACGGCACCGTAGAGGTCGCCGAGCCGACGACCGCGACGAACCTGACGTTCGTCGCGACGGCCGACGGCCTCACCGCCGAGACGACGGTCGCGGTGGAGGCTGACGACCTCGACGTCTCCGTCTCGCAGGACGAAAACGAGTCGGTCACCATCACCGTGACCGAAGACGGCGACGCCGTCGAGAACGCCTCGGTCGCGGTCGAGGGCAACTACACGGACGCGGGCGAGTACGAGACGGACGCGAACGGTACCGTCGAACTCACCGCGCCCCTGCAGACTGTCACGGTCGACGTGACCGCCGAGTACGACGGCCTCAGCGCCGAGACGACCGCCACCCTGCAGGGTGAGGTCGCCGAGGACGACCCGTTCGGCCAGCTCGTCAGCCGGTTCGTCGAGCGGCTCAAGGACACGGGCGGTGACGGCCCCATCGGACAGGCCGTCTCCGACTTCGTGACCGAGAACAACCCGGGTAACGCGGACGACAAGCGTCCGGACCACGCGGGCCCGAAGAACAGCAGCGATGACGCTGACGGCGAGGAGGACGCACCCGGAAACTCCGACAAGGCCAAGAACGGTAACGCCGGTGGCCCGCCGGAGCACGCGAACAACGACAAGGCGAACGACGAGGACGAACAGCAGACCGCCGAGACTGAGGAGACCGACGAAGAGGAGACCGACGACGACTCCGACGACGAGTCAGAAGACGATGACGAGTCCAACGGTAACGGCAACGGCAACGGTGGTGGCCCGCCGGAGCACGCGAACAACAACTAACTAATCGAACACGGGTTCCCACGCATCAAGCGTGGGCTTGGGTTTCACCCTTCGCACGCGCCCGGGCGGGTACTGTGGACAGAGGCACCCCCAACATCTTACGCCCCCGACCGTGGTTGTCAGAGCACGACGGTCGGGCTACTCACTCGCCCGACGCGACTTTTTCTGTGGAAACGTCACCGAGCGCGCCGACGAGCGCGGGGTCGACGTCGAACCGTCGAACCGCGAGCCGTGCGCCCGCGACCACGAGGTCGTCGTCGACGCGGGCGGGCGCGCCGCTGGGATACCACGCCGAGTCGTCGGACGCGCGGACGCTCGACCGGAGCGACTCGCGGAGCCGACGGTGTGCGAACAGCGTCGAGACGAACGCGAGGGACGCCGCGAGCGTCACGCCGCCGCCGTCGAACTCCGTCTCGGTCGCTTCCGTTCTGGCCGTTTCGAGCGCGCCGGCGACGGCGAGCGACTGTCTCGCGTGGTCGCCGTCGGTGAGCGCGCGGGTGAGCGCGGCGTCCTGAATCTCTCGAATCGCGCTTGCTGTCGTCGGGTCGGTCATCGGAGGAGAGACGAGTTAGCTCACGCCCCGTCGAGCGGCGGCACGCGGAGCGTGTGGTCGACGACGGTCTCGTCCGGTCGCAGCGTCACCGTCCCGAGGAACACCGTCTCGCCCTCGGCGGCGTTGGTCGCGACGGTCTGAAGCGTCGCTCGTTGGTCGAGTTGCTCCCAGGTGACGCGTTCGACGAGGCGCTGGAACGCGTCGGGGTCGGTCCACCCCGAGTCGATATCGGACGGGACGTTGACCACGAACCGAAGTTCGGTCTCGGTGACGTGGATGCCGACGCGAAACGTGTCCGCGTCGGTCGAACCGTCCGGCGAGGGCTCGGTGGCGGCCGCGTCGGAGTCCGTGCTCGACGCGGGTGCGGTTTCGCTCGCCGTCTCGTCGGGGTCGGTCATGCCCGGCTGTCGGAGACGTGGAGACAAAGATGCACCGGACGTGAGCCGAAAGGCGAACCACGAGCGCGCGTCGTCGCCGACACCCCGGCGCGACCCGGCTACCGCGTGCCGCGAACCCGGTGACGGAGCCGCGTCTCCGGCGCTCGAACCGGGGTGTCGAGCCCGGGGAACCGTCCTCCTCGCCCCCGGTAGCGTGTGAATCTCACGCATACAGAGACGAACGTCGAACGGTTATTAGCGTTCGAGACACCAGTCCGACCAACGAATGAGTTACAAGATCGGTCTCGTCGGAAAACCGTCCGTCGGGAAGTCGAGTTTCTTCAACGCGGCGACGATGAACGACGTGCCCGAGGGCGCGTACCCGTTTACGACCATCGACCCCTCCATCGGCGAGGCGTACGTCCGCGTCGAGTGTGCGGCCCCGGAGTTCGACGAGTCGTGTACGCCCTCTGTCGGCTACTGCGACCACGGAATGCGGTACGTCCCGGTCAAACTCGTCGACGTGGCGGGTCTCATCCCCGGCGCGCACGAGGGGAAGGGCCTCGGGAACCAGTTCCTCACCGACCTCAACGAGGCGGACGTGCTCGTCCACGTCGTGGACTTCTCCGGTGAGACGGACATCGAAGGCGAGGCGACGGAGGGCCACGACCCCCGGGAGGACATCGACTTCCTCGAGAACGAACTGGACATGTGGTACCTCGGCGTCCTCGAGAAGGGCATCGACCGCTACCGCTCGGGCTACCACGGCGAGGACAAAGACATCGAAGTCGACCTCGCGGAGCAGATGTCCGCGTTCAAGACGAACAAGGACGAAATCAAGCAGATCATCCTCTCTCTCGGCCTGGAGCTCGACCCCGACGAGTGGGACGACGCGGACAAGGAGTCGCTCGCCCGCGAGATTCGAAAGCGGACGAAGCCCATCATCATCGCGGCGAACAAGATGGACAAGCCGGTCTCCCAGGAGAACTACGAGGAAATAACGGCCGACGCCGACTACGAACACCTGACGTTCGTCCCGACCTCGGCGCACGCGGAGAAGGCGCTGAAGAAGGCCGACGAGGGCGGCGTCGTCGACTATCGCCCCGGCGACGACGACTTCGACATCGTCGGCGACGTGAGCGACGAACAGGAGGCGGGCCTCGAACAGATTCGCGAGTTCGTCGCGGAGTTCGGCGGCACGGGCGTCCAGCAGTCGCTCGAAAACGCGCTGTTCGACGTGATGGGTGCCATCGCCATCTTCCCCGGGAGCGCGAACGGCAAGAGCGACTCGCAGGGCGTCTTCCGCGACTGCTTTATCCTCCCCGAGGGCTCGACGACCGAGGACTTCGCGTACCACCTGCACTCGGACATCGGCGACGGCCTCCTCCACGGCATCGACTGCCACTCGAAGCGCCAGATCGGTTCGGACCACGAACTCGCGCACCGGGACGTGGTCGAAATCGTCTCGACGAACTGACTCTCTCGGACGCCAACCGCAACACCGTTATATCCGTGGCTGTAGGACCCGGGTATGGGTGAGGCCGAAACGACGGCCGCGACACTCGACGTCGAGATTGGGGGTCTCGGCGGCGAGGTGACGCTGGCCGACTTGTTCCCGTCGTCGTGGGTCGAGTCACATTGTCAGGCGGCATCGATTAGTGAATTCCTCGAAGAGAGCGGTTTCGCGGTCGCAGACCAGGAGTCCTTCGAGTCGATACCGGCCCACGAGTTGGACCGGTACGTCGACGCGAACACCGAGTTCGACGACTGGCAGGCGATGCTCTCCGCCGGCGTCGAGCGCTACGTGCTCGAACAGGCGGGGGCAGACGGCCCGACCGCCGACGCGGCCGCCGAGGTTGACGACGTCGGCGAAGTCGAGGCGGTCGAGGGGAGCGACTCGGCGGAAACCGAGACGGAAGACTCCCTCGAAGCCGGCGTCTGAACGCGGACGCGGGCGAGGTGCCGGGAGAAGGGAAGGAATCTCGGCTCAGGTAGTGCTGTTCTGTCCGGTGTCTTCGACGAGCGCAGCGCCGCGAGCGAGCGCGTCGTCCCACCAGTCGCATTCCCGAGCGTCGGCCACGGACAGCGGTGCTTCGGGTTCTTCGGGTCGCTCGCCGAGGTCGAGGCTCCACCACTCCACGTCGTGCCACGCGTCGTGTTTGTAGCCGACGCGCTCGAAACGGCCGACGCGCTCGAAGCCGAACGACTCGTGGAAGGCGATGCTCGCGGGGTTCGGGGTCGTGACGACGGCGACGGCAGAGACGTATCCCTGCCGTTCGAGCAGGTCTAAAAGCGCCGTGTAGAGGCCGCGGGCGACGCCGCGACGCTGAAAGTCCGGGTGGACGTAAATCGAGGTCTCGACGGCCCACTGGTAGGCGACGCGCTCTCGAATCGCCCCGGCGTAGGCGTAGCCGGCCACCTCGCCGTCGAGTTCGCAGACGAGCCACGGGTAGCCGGTCTTCTTCTCCAGTTTCGCTTCGAGGTCCGCGACGCTCGGCGGGTCGTAGGCGAACGAAATCGCGGTGTCCTCGACGAACGGCGCGTAAATCTCCCGAATCGCGGGGAGGTCGGACGCCGTCGCCGTGCGGAGGCGGACAGTCATGACTCAGGAGGGGTCACGCGGAGAGAAAGATGCGACGATGGCGGCCGGTCTCGCGGGTGATTCGGCTCGAGGTCGATCCGGCGCTCAGTCGCTCGTCGGCGCCGCGTCGAGGCCGTCGGCGACCGCCTGCGCCCGCTCGCGGATGTCGTCGGCGTCCGCGCGGGCGTGTTCGCCCCCGTCGTAGAGCACGTCGCCGTCGACCATGGTGAACACCACGTCGTCGCCGTGGGCGGAGAAGACGAGGTGCGAAAGCACGTCGTGCATCGGCGTCGCGCGGGTGAGGTCGGTGTCGATGCCGACGATATCGGCTTTCCACCCCTCGCGGAGCGCGCCGACCCGGTCGAAGCCGGCGGCCTTCGCGCCGTTGCGAGTCGCCATCTCGAAGACGGTCGCGGCCGGCGTGCTCGTCGGGTCGAACGAGTCGACTTTCTGGAGGAGGCTGGCCTGCCGCATCTCGGTGAAGGGGTCGAGCGTGTTGTTGCACGGCGGGCCGTCGTTGCCGAGGGCGACGTTGATGCCGCGGTCGAGGTAGTCCGGAATCGGCGCGATGCCCGACGCGAGCTTCATGTTCGACGACGGGCAGTAGGTGACGTGCGTACCGGTCTCGGCGAGCACTTCGCGCTCGGACTCGTCGGTGTGGACGCAGTGGGCGAGCACCACGTCGTCGCCGGTGATTCCGACCTCGTCGAGCCAGTGGATGTTCCGCATGCCCGTCTCCGCCTCGACGGTGGCGATTTCGTCGCGGTTCTCGCTCGCGTGGGTGTGGATGCGGACGCCGTCGTACCGGTCTGCGAGTTCGCGGACGCCCCGCAGACACGCCTCCGAGCAGGTGACGGCGAACCGCGGCGTGACGGCGTACCGAATGCGCCCGCCGAAGCCGTCGTGGTAGCGCTCGATGAGGCGCTCGGACTCGGCGAGGCCGGCGTCGGTGTCTTCCTGTAGCCCCTCGGGCGCGTTCGTGTCCATGAGCACCTTCCCGATTCGCCCGCGGATACCCATCTCGCCCGCCGCCTCGAACGCCTCCTCGGCGTGTCGGACCGAGAGGTGGTCGACGACCGTCGTCGTCCCGGACTCGATGCATTCGAGGTAGCCGAGCTCGGCGGCGACGCGCATCCCCGCCGCGTCGAGGCCGGCTTCCATCGGAAGCACGTGGTCGAAGAGCCAGTCGAGAAGCGACGTGTCGTCGGCGATACCTCGTCCGAGCGACTGTACCGAGTGGACGTGCCCGCCGACCAGCCCCGGCGCGATGACGTCGAACTCGCGTCGCTCGTGGTCCGGATACCGCTCTGTCAGGGTAGCGCGCCCTCCGACCGCGACGATGCGGTCGTCGTCGACGACTACGGCTCCCTCTTCGATGATAGTGGACGCGTCGGCGACCACGGTTCCCGCGAGTAACATCCTCGTGCGGGTAGACGACCGGGCGTGAAATAGGTGGTGACCCGGTCGCCGTCCGAGGTTGGTTGGAGTGAGCTTGCGGTCGGTGGCGGTGTGGGTGGTCGGGACCGGTTCTCGCGAGGCGAGCGGACCCCGCGTCACTCCGACTCTTGTTCCGCCCGCAACTCCCCTCACAATTTCGCTAGTATATGCTAACCAGTTCCGACCCGAGCGGTATCGCTCCAGAAATACTCCGAGAGAACCCCGAACACGCACGGGCGTGATTAGTACATGCTAAGTCAGTTCGCGACAGAGCGGAGACCGAATGCGCGAGTTCGAATTCGTCGTTCGCTTTTCCGAGGGCACCGACGAGCTGATGGACCTGTTTTACGAGTATCCGAGTTTGCGGTCCCGTTCGTCGGTCTGTTCGTCCACCGAGGACGTGATGTGGCGGGTCGACCACGTCGTCGGCACGCCGGAGGCGCTGTCGGCGTTCGAGGGGGTGTTCCTCGACGAGACGCGGTGCAACGAGTGTCTCGACGCGCCCGACTGCCACACCCACCGCGACTACCACGTCCTCGACCGGTCGGACAACTCGATGACCGTCTACACCTACCGCGAGGAGGTGAGTAACTGCCACTCGATTCCGCGGTACGTCCTCGAACACGTCGGACCGGGCGTCATCTTCGAATCGTCCCGCCGTGCGGGCGCGTACCGCTGGCGCATCCTCTACCCCGGCGACCACCCGCTCGGCGAACTGTACGAGACCATCGAGGCGCAACTCAGGGAGGGGCTGCAGCTGGACGTCGAACACCTCACGAGCGCGGGCAACTGGGACGCTGAAGCGCGTATCGCGGCCGACCTCTCGTCGGCCCACTGGGAGGCGCTCGAAACCGCCGTCGAACACGGCTACTACGAGCGACCGCGAAAGGTGACCGTCGAGGACCTCAGCGAGGTGCTCGACGTGCCGCGCTCGACAGTTCAGTACCGTCTGCGAACCGCCGAGGACCTCGTGATGTCGAAACTCGGCGACCGGAATCGGTAAGGAGTCGACGACGCTCGGAAGCGGACGCTCGCTGCTCGAACCGTCATCGTATTTCGAACCGAACACGCTCGCTGTCGCTCGCGGTTCGAGAGTTGAGAGAAGTGCTCCGTCAGGGATTCGAACCCTGGTCATCACCGTGAGAGGGTGATATGATTGGCCGGACTACACCAACAGAGCACGTTGGTACATCCTTTCGTATTGCTCGTGATTGTAAAAGGCTGTCGCTTCAAATCGGGTATGATACCGACTGCCGTGTTGCGATTAGACGACCTGCTCGCCCTCGCGATACACCTGCTCGACCGTCCGCCACGCGCCCGCGTCCTCGCTCGGGTCGGCGTCGAGGACGACGAGGTCCGCGACGTAGCCCTCGGCGACCTTCCCCACGTCGTCCAGTCCGAGCAGGTCTGCGCCGCCGACGGTCGCGGCTTCGAGGGCCTCGGCGGGCGACAGGCCGTACTCGACGAGCAGTTCCATCTCGCGGAGCGCGTTCTGGCCGTGGTCGTTGAACGGCGTGCCCGCGTCGGTTCCCATGGCGATTTTCACGCCGGCGTCGAGCGCGTGTTCCCACGCGCCTTCGAAGCGCTCGGCGGCGTCTTCGGCCTTCGCGACCGCCTCGGGCGGGATGTCGGCCTCGACGCCCGCCTCGACGATTTCCCGAACCGCCGAGGCCGTCGGGACCCAGTACGTGCCGTGGTCGACCATGAGCGCCGCGGCCTCCTCGTCCATGAACATCCCGTGTTCGACGCTCGAAATTCCCGCGCGGACGGCGTTCTTGATACCTTCCTCGCCGTGGGCGTGGGCCGCGGTCGGGACGCCCTTCGCGCTCGCGGCGTCGACGAGGGCGCGAATCTCAGCCTCCGTGAACTCGGGCGCGCCCGTGACCGCGCCGGTGGTGAGGACGCCGCCGGTCGCCATGCACTTCACCACGTCGGCGCCGCGTTTCAGTTGTTCTCGGGCGGCCTTGCGGACCTCGTTCGGGCCGTCGGCCTCCCGGCCGAACCAGTGGCCGTGGCCGCCGGTCATGGTGATGTTCTCCCCGGCGGCGAGGACGCGCGGCCCGTCGAGTTCGCCGTCGGCGACCGCGGCCTTCGCGCTCGTCGCGAGGTCGCCGGAGCTCCCGAGGTCGCGGACGGTCGTGACGCCCGCTTCCAGCGTCTTCCGGAGGTTGGCCGCGGCTCGGTAGCAGGCGCGTTCGACCGGCTCAGACTGGTAGGCCGCCACGTCGGGGCGGCCGTCCATCATGAGGTGGACGTGGGCGTCGACGAGCCCCGGCGCGACGACCGCGCCCGGGAGGTCCCGCGTCTCGCCGTCGGTCTCGTCGCCGACGGACGCGATGCGCCCGGTCGACTCGTCTATCACCACGTTCGCCTCGCGGGCCCCGTCGGCGTCGACGACCCGCACGCCGGTCAGCGTGAACATGGGTCTCTCAACCGAGCCGGACGACGTAAATCCGCGGGTGTCGGCGAGGTGGAACCGCCCGACAGCGAGACGGTCGACCAGTACGCGAAAAAACGGACCGACTCACTCGGGAACGACGTCGCCGACAGTGACCGCGTCGCCGACGGACAGCGTCTCGCCCCACGACGACTCCGGAACGGCGGTGTTGACCATGAGCCGGAAGTCGTGGTCGAACCAGTCGCCGCCGGACCACTCGGGGAGCGTCTCGCGGCGCTTCGTCATGAACGTCGTTCGGAAGTCGGGCGTCTCTTCGCCCGTGTCGGGGTCCCGGCTCGGGACGACACAGCGCTGGCAGGGGTTGACGCCCTCGAAGGCCGCGGCACCGATAGCGAACTCGACGACCGTCCCGCGCCGGTCGAACAGGTGGTCCTCCCAGAACGGCTCGGTCGCGTCTACGACGAGGTTCGGCCGGAGGCGACGGCGCATCTCGTCGGCGTCGACGCCGTCGAACCACGAGGCGACCGCTTCGAGCGTTCCCGTCGAGATGACCGTCGGCCCGCTGGCCTCGGTGTCGTCGGGGAACCCGCCGGCCGGGTCGCGCCGGAGTTCGACCGGGTAGCCGAAGTACGCCGAGAGCCAGTCGTCGGCCTCGGCTATCGGCCCGTCGTAGTCGGCCATCTCGGGGGCCGAGAGTTCGACCGTGCCGTCGTCGAGCGAGACGGAGCTCCGGATGCGGTGGACCGCCCGCTCGCGCTTCCCGTTGACGTACTCGCCGTCCTCGTCGAAGATGGCGTACTCGCGGTCGCCGCGGAGCCCGCCGTTCTCGACGATATCGGCGGTGTCGACGAACTCGGCGTCGAGCGACTTCACGGGGTAGACCGCGATGCGGTCGAGCGTCACGGCCGCCGCTCCGGCGGTCGCGCCCGCTGCCGAATCCGTGGTCGCGTTCGCTCCCGTCTCGGCCGTCGCCGAGGTGCTATCGTCGTTCGGGCTCCCGTCCGTCATCTACTCCTCGGCTTCGTCCGCGTCGTCGTCCTCGCCTTCGGTCGCGTCGGCGAACAGCTCGGCGATGGTCTCCTCGTCGACGATTTCGTAGCCCGCCTCGGAGACGGTGACGAGATTCAGCTCGTCGCTCTCGATTTCGTCGTCGGCCGCGACGAGCGCCTGGACGGCGAGCGCGAGGCCGTCTTCGAGCGACAGGTCCTCGGCGTACCCGTCTTCGAGGGCGGCCTGCACGTCTTCGCGGTGGCCGCCGATGGCGACCGCCTTCCACTCTTGGGGCGTCCCCGACGGGTCGGTCGCAAAGAGGCGACCCGAGCCGTTCTCGACGCCGCCGATGAGGAGCGACGCGCCGTACGGGCGGGTGCCGCCGGACTGCGTGCTCTCCTGGATGTTGTCGGTGATGGTCTTCGTGAGCGTCTCGACGCCGATGGGCTCGCCGTAGCGCAGGTGCTCGCGCTGGGCGGTCGTCCGCGCGAAGTCGACGAGCTTCCGCGCGTCGGCGACGTGGCCGGCCGTGGCCGCGCCGAGCGCGTCGTCGAGCTTGTGGAGCTTCTCGATGCTTTCGGCTTCCATGAGTTCCGACGGAGTCGACCGGAGGGCCGCCAGAACGACGCCGTCGGCGGTGCGGACGCCGAGGACCGGCGCGCCGCGCTTGACGGCCTCGCGGGCGTACTCGACCTGATAGATGCGTCCGTCGGGGGAGAAAAGCGACGTACCGCGGTCGTAGGCCTGCTTGTCGTTTCGGTTCATCGTGCGACCTCCTCGCTCGCGTCGGCGACGTTCGTCATTACTCCGTGGTCAGTTCCGGAGGCGGAAAAAGCCTCCACACCCGGCATCGGTGTGGGGTTCACGTTCGAATCGCCGGGAAATCCGCGTTTTCAGACGAATCGAGGGCTGGAAGCCCCGAACTACGCTTCGACCACGTCCGCGTCGGGAGCGTTCCGCTTCACGCTCTCGATGCCCTGTTTCGCCTTCTGTTTCGACGCGTAGCCCTCGCCGGAGTCGGCGAGGATGTTCCCGTTGTCGTGGACGAGTCGCCACCGGTACTTGTCCGCCGCGTCGACGAACACCTCGAAGTGCGCTTTGCTCATACTCGGATACTGTTGTCAGCAAACAAAAGTGTACCCGCCAACGACGGGATTCGAACGCAGACCTACGCCGCCTCGGGTTCGAGCGCGTCGGCGTCGACCTCCAACAGTCGTTCCTCGCAGTCGTCACAGCGGACGACGAACACCTCCCACGAGCGGCAGCACGACTCGGCCGTCTCGGAGCCGAATCGAACGTCCCCGCCGCAGGCCGGACAGCGGTCGAGGTAGATGCGGAGCCCTCTCGCCAGCGCGCTCCGCTGTTCGCCCGTCAGGCGGTCCCAGTCGTCGAAGCGGTCGCCGAGGGCGGCGTCGGCGGCCACGTCCGCGACGAGCGCGGCGCGCGACTCCCACGTCCCGATGGTGGTGCCGTCGACGACCGCGACGAACCACCGGTTCCGAGACCGGGATTCCAGCGAGATGTCGTCGGCGTCGAGGTCGGTGAGGTCGGCGAGTCGCCGTCGAATCGTCGCGTCGTCGGTGCGCTCGATTTCGTCGTTCCACGCCGACTCGAACGCGGGGTCGAGGCGCAGTTCGTCGCCGCTTTCGTCCCAGTCGAGCGCGCCGGCCTCCAGGAGCGACGCCTCCACGTCCAACTCCTCGGCGGACTCGCCGCCCTCGTCTAACTGCCCCGCCTCGACCTGGTCGCTCGTCGATTCGGCGTCAGCGTCGTTCTCCGTCGCCGGCGCGGCCGGCGCGGACCCGACGCGGGTCGGCGTCGGTTCCTTGTCGAACCATCGGAGGACCCGGTCGGGCAAGTACGTCTTCGTGAGCGTCGGCGTGCCGGGAACCAGGTAGCCGCGGAAGTAGATGGCTCCCGCGAAGACGGCGAACGAGACGAGCGCGAGCGGCGGCCACGCGACGCCGAGCAACAGACTCAGCGCGGCGGCGATGACGACGTTCACGACGGTACACGGCGTACACCGGTTCTCGCCGGTGTACTCGGGCTGACGGAGTCGGTCTGCGAGTGTCGGTGTGGGCATAGCGAGGGGAAGCTTCGTTCCCTGTTATGAGGACTCACCCGTCAATAAACCTACCTATCATCTGTCACGAATCCCGCAGGTGAACGAACGTGACCCGCGGGGCCCACAGACGGCACGTGACGACCCGGGACGACCCGCGACGACCCTTCCGATAGCACGCGTCACGCCCCGTTTATCGCTCCGGAACGCGTTTATCGGGTATGGCCTCGTACTCCGCTGTCGCCCTTCTCGCGGTGTTCTTCGTCGGTCTCGTCGCCGGTGCCGGCGTCGTCGCCTACTCGCTTCCGACGGAGACGACGACCTCACCGACCAGTTCGATGACCACCGCGACCGGCTGTCTGCTCGCCGACGAGACCGCGCCCAGTTCGTGGGTCGGTCGGATGCCCGCCGGCGACCAGACGACCGTCGCGTTCAACCGGACCTTCACGCACGACGCGCCGAGCGTCGTCGTCCGCGGCGAACTCGACACGGCCGAAGACGGCGTCTACGTCTACCGAATCACGACCGCACCCGACGAAGACGGCGAGAAGGAGCCGTCAGACGACTGCGTGCCGCGCACGACCCTCGACGCCGTGGTCTCGGTCCCGAGCGACTACGACTCGGTCACGGTCACCTTCGACGGCGAGGAGATGGTCCGCTTCGAGGCCGGTGACTCGTCACCGCTGTTCCGGACGCTCGAAGAATGAAGAGAGTAGGTACAACGGGAACGGCGAGTCTCAGCGCTTCGGTCGCTTGAACACGAGCGCCGTCTGTCCGCTGTTCGCGCCGGCACCGCGCGAGTCGGAAATCGTGTCCACGAGCTCCCAGCCGTCGCCGCCGAGGGAGTTGAGAGCGTCTTCCATCGGGGTGGTGTCGCCGCTGAACAGGCCGCCGTCGGCCGTGCGGACGATTTTGTACTCCCACTCGCCCGAGTCAGTCATCGGATTCCTCCGCGCCGCGGTTGGCCGCGTCGGGTTCCCGGTGTTCGCGGTGTTCTCGGTGTCCCCGGCGCTCGTACGTGACGAACGAGAAGCCGTCTCGGTCGTCGCGGTCGGTCTCGACCCACCCGTCGCGGTCCCACTGGGGGAACCGCGTGTCGCCCTCGTGGGCCTCGTCGAGTTCGGTGAGGACCAGCCCCGCCGCGCGGGCGAGGAACTGCTCGTAGACGGTCGCGCCGCCGACGACGTACACGGTCTCGACGCCCATCTCGTCGGCCGCGTTCTCGGCTGCGGCGACCGCGGAGTCGACCGACTCGACCGCCTCAGCGCCCTCGGGGAGGTCGAGGTCGCGGGTCGTCAGGACGACGCTGTGGCGGTCCGGCAGCGGGCCGCCGAGCTGGCGGGCGATGCTCTCGTAGGTCTTGCGGCCCATCACGACCGGATGGCCGGTCGTCGTCCGCTTGAAGTGCTTCAGGTCTTCGGGGATGTGCCACGGCATGTCGCCGTCGCGGCCGATGACGCGGTTGTCGGCGACGGCGGCGACGAGGACGAACCGGACCGCGGCGTCGCCCTCGGTTTCGGCCCCAGCGGGCTCCTCGCCGCTCATTCAGCCACCGCGAAGCGAATCCCGTCGGCGGGGTCGTAGTCGCGGAGGACGATGTCCTCGAACGAGAGGTCTTCGAGCGGCACGTCGGCCACGTCGAGCGTGGGGCGCTCGCGGGGTTCGCGCGAGGCCTGCAGGAGCAGTCCGGGAACGTGGTCGTAGTCCTCCTCGCCCTCGGCTTCCTCGGGTGCCGCGTCGAGGAGCCACTCGCGCACGTCGAGGTACCCTTCGGGCGACTCCACGTCGGCGAGGCGGGACTGGAGTTCGTCGAGGTGGTCACCGTACCACGCGCCGCGCTCGCCGGTGCCGCAGTAGACGTGGGCGTCGACGATGGTGTGGGCGAACGACCCGAGTTCGAAGCCGGCGCGCTGGGCGACGACCTGCGCGAGGATGGCGTACGCCGCGAGGTTGAACGGGACGCCGAGCGCGATGTCGCCGGAGCGCTGGGTCAGATGGAGGTTGAGTTCGTCGCCCTGCACGTTGAAGACGAAGGTGTAGTGACACGGCGGGAGCGTCGAGACGGCCGCGTTCGCGGGGTGCCACGCGTTGATGACCAGCCGGCGGGAGTTCGGGTTCTCGTCGAGCGTGTCGAGGACGTACGCGAGCTGGTCGAACGTCCCCTCGTCGTTCATCCAGCGGTGGTCGTCTTCGGGCCACGCCTCGCCTGCAAGCCCCTCCTCGGGGACCGGATAGCGCCGCCAGAACCGGCCGTAGGCCGTGTCGAGATGGCCGTCGTCGTCGGCCCACGCGTCCCAGATGCCCGTCTCCTCGCGCAGGGTGCGGATGTGTTCCTCGCCGGAGAGGTACCAGAGGAGTTCGTGGATGAGGGAGTTCCAGCGGAAGCCCGAGAGGTCCTTCGTCGTGAGGAGCGGAAAGCCCTCCTGCAGGTCGACGGTGTAGTGCTTCGAGAAGCCCGAGATGGTGTCTACCCCGGTTCGGTTGGGTTTGTGTTGTCCGGTGCCGAGAACGTCTGTCACGAGGTCGAGATATTGGCGCATGAGAGGTGGCCTGGTTGGGTGTTGCTCTCGGTTGCGAGTTCTTTCGCTTTTCGGCTCAGCTCCGCAGCACCCACAACACGGAATAGCCCGCTTTTCGTACCTGTGCCCATGATTCGCAACCTCGCGCAGGGAATCCGGGTCTTCACGAGCAACGCCTTTCTCGTCGACGGCGAGACCACCGCGCTCGTCGACGCCGGCGCGAACTTCGACGTGGTGCCGAAGGTCCGCGAGTTCACGGAGTCGCTCGACGCGGTGTACCTCACGCACACGCACCCCGACCACATCGGAAACGTCGACGCCGTCCGCGACGCGTTCGACGTGCAGACGTGGGGTTACGACACCGGCAACCTCGCCGTGGACAAGCGCATCGACGACGGCGAGCGCATCCAAATCGGCGACGACGTGTACGAGGCGGTCCACACGCCGGGGCACAAGGACGACCACCTGTGCTTTTTCTCCCGCGGGTCGGGCGTCTGCTTCGCGGGCGACCTCGTCTTCGCCAACGGCGGCTTCGGCCGGACCGACCTCCCCGAGGGCGACCGCGGCGCGCTCGTCGAGAGCATCGACCGCCTGCGCGAGGTCGTCGGCGACGACCTGACCGAACTCCACACCGGCCACGGGCCGAGCGTCACCACTCGCCCAAAAGACGACATCGACCTCGCGGCGAAAGCGGCGCGGACGAGGTAAGTCCCCGGGTCGACCTCGCCGCCGCCGCGTCGTCCCGTTACGCCTCGCCAACTCGTCACGTCGCGCTAACCCGTTCTACCGACTCGTGTAGCCGCCGTCGACGGTGAGCGCCTCGCCCGTCGTGAACGACGCGCCGTCGGAACAGAGCCAGACGACCGCGGAGGCGATTTCGTCGACGTCGCCGAGGCGGTTCATCGGGTGGAGCGACTCGATTCCCTTCCGCGCCTCGGGGTCGTCGAGGCCGCCTTCTCCGAGCAGCGGCGTGTCGATGAAGCCCGGACACACCGCGTTGACGCGGACGCCCTGCTCGGCGTACTCGATGGCCGCGCTCTTCGTCAGCCCGAGGACGCCGTGCTTCGCGGCGACGTAGTGGCTCGCGTTCGCGAAGCCGACCTTTCCGAGAATCGACGCCATGTTGACGACGACGCCCCCGCCGTTTTCGAGCATCGCGGGAACCTCGTGGCGCATCGACCGCCAGACGCCGTTGAGGTTCACGTCGATGACTTGCTGCCACTCGTCGAACGAGAGGTCGGCGGTCGGTTTCTGCGCGCCGCCGATGCCCGCGTTGTTGCAGGCGAAGTCGAGTCGGCCGTACTCGGAGACCGCCGTCTCGACCATCGCGGCGACGGCGTCGCCGTCCGTCACGTCGGTCTCGACGAACGTCGCCGTCCCGCCGGCCTCCTCGATTCGCGCGACGGTCTCCTCGCCGCCCTCGACGTCCACGTCGGAGACGACGACTCGCGCACCCTCCGCGGCGAACGCCTCCGCCACCGCGCGGCCGATTCCCGAGCCAGCACCAGTTACGACCGCGACTTCGGTGTCGAATTGAGCCATAGTACGCTATAGTCAACAACCACCTGACAGATAACCGTTTGTGCGACTCTCAGGTCGGGAGAACGTCGCGGGCGCCGACCAGTGTGGTGGGTGCGTGGCGGCGGTTACTCCTCGTCTTCTTCCGGGACGGCGTCCGGATGGAGGCCGAAGTAGCCCGGCTCGTCGCTCCGGGGGTCGTTGATGACGAAGTCCTCCTGGTTGGCGACGATCCACGGGATGGTCCACTGCACGATGCGGTCTTCGGTCTCCTCGCTGAGGTCGTCCTGCGGGGACAGCCCCTGCATCAGGCGGGCGATTTCGCCCACGGTGTACATGTAATCGGGGTCGAGGATGTCGGCGGGTTCGTACAGGAGATACCCGTAGAGGGTTTCGAACTCGTCTTTCGGTTTGGGCATACTCACGCTTCTCGGCCGACGGGCAAAACCCCGACGACCGCGGGCAGCGAGCGGCCGGCGGGTGCTGGTCGCCGGCGGGCGTTCGTCGCCCGTGCGACCGCCAGCGGCCTCATGAGTAGGCTTATCAGGCGCGACGCGAGACCCGAAGCGATGAGCGACGCCGCTGCACGACTGGTTGAGACCTTCCGAGACTTCGGTGGGGACGACCTCCGAGACCTCTGGGTCTTCGACCATCACGGGTACGAACACCTCTATCTGAGAGAGGACGTGTCCGACGCCATCGGATGCGTCGACATCTCCCGATTCATCGACAACGAACGGTTCGGCTACATCACGAGAGACACCTACGAGACGCTGTACTACGCCGACTACGGCTACACCGTCCGCGGATTCGACTCGTTCGAGCAGTTCCGAACGTTCCTCGGCGACCGTCCCGTCGGTATCTTGGCCAGCTTCGACCGCGGCACCGACGGCCGGGATTT
The DNA here is from genome assembly GCF_000336775.1 of Haloferax gibbonsii ATCC 33959. Classification (GTDB taxonomy): domain Archaea; phylum Halobacteriota; class Halobacteria; order Halobacteriales; family Haloferacaceae; genus Haloferax; species Haloferax gibbonsii. The sequence continues at coordinate 19,281 of NZ_AOLJ01000013.1, forward strand.
CGCCGCCCTGAACGACCGAGTCTGCGAGCTGAACGAGGCGTTCGACGGAGCGGAACTGTTCGATGACGCGGCCGCCCGCGACCGACGGCCCTGAGAAGGCGACCGTACCCGCGAGAGACGACCCTCAGCACTCGATTTGACGCGGAGAGCGCCGCCGCTGGCGACGTCGCGTCCGAAAGAAAAGTCGGGATGTACCGGGTCTACTCGAAGAGTTCGACGGCCTGGTCGTAGCGGGCGGCGGGCTCGTCCCAGTCGACGACCTCGAAGAACGCGGAGACGAAGTCGCCGCGGGCCGGGCCGTAGTCGTGGTAGTAGGAGTGTTCCCAGACGTCCAGCGCGAGGATGGGGTGGGAGCCCCAGAGCGCGCCCTGGTCGTGCTTGTCGACGACGACGTTCCGAAGCTGGTTCGAGAACGAGTCGTAGACGAGAAGCGCCCAGCCGCCGGCCGCGCCGGCNCCCTGGTCGTGCTTGTCGACGACGACGTTCCGAAGCTGGTTCGAGAACGAGTCGTAGACGAGAAGCGCCCAGCCGCCGGCCGCGCCGGCCGCCGCTTCGAATTCGCCCTTCCAGGCTTCGTAGGAGCCGAAGTCCTCCGCGATACGCTCTGCGAGCGCGCCCTCGGGCTCGTCGCCGCCTTCCGGCGACATGTTCTGCCAGAACAGGTCGTGCAGAATGTGTCCCGAGCCGTTGTGGGTGACGTTACGAAGCGCGCCGGCGGACGAGCCGAACTCGCCTGCTTCGCGGTTCTCGGCGAGGGTCTCCTCGGCCGCGTTCCAGCCGTTGACGTAGCCCTGATGGTGGGTGTCGTGATGCCACGTCAGCACCTGCTCGGAGATNGCGAGGGTCTCCTCGGCCGCGTTCCAGCCGTTGACGTAGCCCTGATGGTGGGTGTCGTGATGCCACGTCAGCACCTGCTCGGAGATGTGCGGTTCAAGGGCGTCGTACTCGTACGGAAGCGGGTCGAGTTCGTAGCTCATAATGTGTAACCTCCATATCACGGGTCGGGCGGAATCCTGTTAAAACTTGAGGAGAGGTATGCTAGCACAAACCACGACGTGCGGGTCGCTGTCGGTCGATTTCTCCGATTCGAGAAACTCCGCTTCGCGCGAGCGTGTCAGCCGTCGAACGGGTCCGTTCGGCGCTCGTACTCGATTTCGGTCGAGACGGCGTCGGCGATGTCCGACCCGAACTCCCGTTCGACGACGTGCAACGACAGGTCCAGTCCGGAGGTGACGCCGCCCGCGGTGAGCACGTCGCCGTCGTCGACGACGCGGGCGGAGACGACTTCCGCGGCCGTCTCGCGGAGGTCCGAGAGCGCGCCGCCGTGGGTGACCGCGGGGCGGCCGTCGAGGATGCCGGCGCGGGCGAGGAGCATGCCGCCGGTACAGACGCCGGCGACGGTGGTTCCGGCCTCGTGGAGCGCCGCGATGGCGTCCGGAATCTCGCCTTTCTCGGCTTCGGCCCACGCGCTCTGTGCGGCCCGGGAGTTCCAGCCGCCGCCGGGGACGACGAGGAGGTCCGGGCGGTCGGTCTCGGGGTCGAGGACGCCGTCGACGCCGACGCGCATCCCGTGGCTCGCCGTCACGAACTCGCGGTCGGAGAGCGCGACGAGTTCGGCCTCGCAGTCGGCCCCGGCCGCGCCGGCGTTCTGGAACACTTCGAACGGCGCGACGGCGTCGAGTTCGTCGAAGCCGTCGTAGAGGATGATAGCGACCTGCATGCTTGCGGAGTCGGTTTCCGGGGAGAAAGTCGTTCGCGCCGCGGCGACCGAGGGCGGAGAACGGAAGCGGCGGTCGAGAGCCGCCGCCGTTGCGGCCGTCGGTCAGTCGTCGCCGCGGGCGGCCTCGAACATCGAAATCGCCCGTTCGCGGCGCTCGGAGTGGTCCACGATGGGCTCCGGGTAGTCGGGCGCGAGGCGCTCGCGTTCGAGGTCGGTCAGCTCGTGCCACTCGTGGATGGTGTTGGCCGTCACGTCCGATAGCTCGGGGACGTACCGCTTGATGTACTCGCCGTCGGGGTCGTAGCGCTCGCCCTGCGTCATCGGGTTGAAGATGCGGAAGTACGGTTGGGCGTCGGTCCCGGTCGAGGCGGCCCACTGCCAGCCGCCGTTGTCGTTTGCGGTGTCGTGGTCCGCGAGGTGCTCGCGGAAGTGCGCGTAGCCGTGTCGCCAGTCGCACAGGAGGTCCTTCGTGAGGAACGACGCGACGATCATCCGGACGCGGTTGTGCATGTACGCCTCCTCGCGGAGCTGTCGCATCCCGGCGTCGACGATGGGGTAGCCGGTCTTCCCCTCCTTCCACGCCGCGAGTTCCTCGGCGTCGTCGCGCCACGCGATGTCGTTTTCGTACTCCTTGTAGTTCTCCGTGACGACGTTCGGATGCTCCCGGAGGACGTGGGCGTAGAACTCCCGCCACGCCAACTGCGACTGGAACTCCTCGACCGACTCGTCTCGCTCCCCGCCGACGCCCTCCCGGGCCGCCGCGGTCGCCGCGTACACCTCGCGGATGCCGATGGTCCCGAACTTGAGGTCCGTCGAGAGCCGCGACGTGGCGTCCCGCGTCGGGTAGTCGCGGTCGTCGGCGTAGCGGTAGATGGCGTCCGCACAGAACGCCGAGAGGCGCTCGCGGGCCGCTTCGGTCCCCGCCGACTGGACCGCGGCCGACGGCTCCTCGAAGCCGAGGTCCGACATGGTCGGTAGGTCGCCGGCGGCGACGTCGAACTCGGCGTCAGCGAGCGCTTCCGCCGCGGTTTCGAGCGTGTTGGCGTCGGCGAGGTCGTCGGCGTCCGGTTCCGGATAGGGCTCGGGCTTGTCGCGGTCGCGCCACTTCTTCCAGAAGTAGGTGTAGACGGAGTAGGTGTCGCCCGCGTTTGTCGTGATGCTCCCCGGCGGGTGGAAGATGGCGTCGTGGACCGGCTCGCGGCCGACGCCGGCGTCGTCGAGGGCGAGTCGCACGTCGGCGTCGCGCTCGCGGGCGAGTCCGGAGTAATCGATTCCCCAAGTGGCCCGCTCGGCGTCGAGCGCCGCCGCGACCGCCGGGACGACGGCTCGGGGGTCGCCGCGGGCGACGAGCAGGTCGCTCCCGCGCTCTCGGTACGCGCCGCGGAGTTCGGCGAGCGCGTCGAGTAAGTACCTGACGCGGGGCGCGCCGGCGTGGTCGAGCACGTCCCGGTCGAAGACGAAAAGCGGGGCGACGGGGCCCGCCTCGGCGGCCGTCGCGAGGCCGCGGTTGTCCGCGACTCGCAGGTCCCGGCGGTGCCAGTGCAGTTGCATAGCCGCGCCTCAGGACGGCGGCTATGTCAATGTAGCGGCAGTCCGACCCCGACGCGAGAGCGAAGCCGCCTAACCCGTCCGTTCGAACGAACTTAATCGGCCTACGGCTCGGGAAACGGCATCCTACCGCGCCTAACGGCCGTCACTGCCCCGTTTTCGGACGCCTGCTGGCATGGATATGGTACGGTGGCCGACCCTCGCGGCGGCGCGACTGTCTCGGGTAATATGATGTTATCGACCGAATTCCGGGACGAGAGTACGTTTACGTTCTTGCTATCTGGTGTACCCGGTTCATACCTATACCGCGTCGTAGCCACGGTTCTGGTATGTCCGGGCATCGCTTCCTTCCTGACTCCGCGGTCCGACAGCCGCGTCTCCGCTCCCCACTCGTGTTTCCGCTCCTCCTCTTGACGTTCGTCTGCGGAACGCTCGGGTGGCTCGTCTGGGTCCCCTACGGCGTGTTCCTCGGCGTGCTTCCACCCCTGGTCGTCTTCGGCTTCGCGTTCGCCGAACTCTCGTCGACCTCGCCGTCGCCGCCGATGCTCCCGTCGGCGCGTCCCTCGCCGCCGCTCTCGCTCGACGGCCGCGTCGACCTCGCCGCCGCGCTACACGGCGCGGGCGTCTTCGCGACCGACGGGGACGACAACCTCTCGCTGTCGCCGCGGTTCGCCGAGGACTGGCGCGCCCGCATGCTCGACACCGACGGTCGGGACCACGACCGCGAGGCGCTCGCGGCGCTCCTCGGCGTCGCCCCGGAGCGGGTCGAGATGGGGTGGAACGAGCGGGGACTGTTCGCGCGACTCGACCGCGGCACCGTCGGCCAGTGGTCCTCGCGCGCCGCGTTCGTCGCCGACCTCACGGCCGTCGCGACGTTCCGCCGGTACTACCCCGAGTGGTGGCGGTTGCCGACGGCGGACCGGAACCGCGTCCTCGGCGCTCTTCGGTTGTGTCTCCGAACGTGCCCGACCTGCGACGGTGCAGTCGCGGTCGAGAGCGAACAAGTGGCACGGCCCGACAGCGAGCGGGCGAAGCGACGCGTCTCGGCGACCTGTCGGGGGTGCGATTCGGTCCTGTTCGACGGCGTCGTCGAGCAGTCGGCGGGCGAGCCGTCCGGGTCCGACGAGGGGGCCGGCGTTCACCCGCAGAACACGCGCTGAGCGCGCCGCTCCGCCCGACTGAGCCGCGACGGCGAGGGCTCGGATTCGCGGCGGACCGCCGCTCTCAGGGCAGCGGGTCGATGCCGTCGCGCCGGCCGTCGAGAACGGAAAAACGCTCTCCGCGGCGTCGTTCGAGCCACCGGAGCAGGCGCTCGGCCCACCGGAGCTTCTGCGCTTTCATCGCCCCCACGCTCGGGTCGTCGAAGTCCCAGCCGACGAAGACGAGCCGTCCCGCGCCGAGTTCGTCGGCGATGAAGGCCGCTCGGTCGCCGTCGGTGAAGCCGCCCCAGTTGACGACGGGGCCGACCGGGGCCGCCTGCGTCGTCCCGAGGACGTTGTCAGCGTCGAACCGCGGCACCCACTCGCGGACCGCGGGGAGGTTGTCGCCGTGGGCGTGGGCCGCGACGGGCACGCCGGATTCCGTTAGCTCGACCGCCGTCTCGGGGTTCTTGTCGAGGTCGGTCACCATCAGGTCGAGGTCGAACCCGGCGGCTCGGACCGCGTCGGCGGCGGTGGAGGCGGCGACGACCACGTCCACGTCGGGGGCGTCGAGCCTGTCGAGTTCGTCGTCGAGCGTCGGTGCCGCCCCGCAGACGGCGACGGTCGCGTCCGCCCAGTCCAGTCGGTCGCGGTCGAAGGGGCTCACGAGGTCCGCGAGCGCGTCTCTGGCCCGCTCGTCGCCGGTTCGGTCGAAGCCGAAATCGTCGAGAATCCGCTCGTAGACGGGTTCCCACGTGGTGAAATCCATGGTGTAGCTGTCGCTCAGAATGTAACTGTATGGGCCGGAATGGCACTCGTGTACCCCTACCCGCGTGCCCTTCCGGCGTCCACAGGACCGTTTTAGGGTCGGATGGTATAAGTTTTCTCTTAGTAGAACGGTCAACGTCTGCCGAACGTCAGACGAATAGACGGGTCTGGCACGAGATAGCGTACCAGTCAGTTCGTCGCCCGCTCGACGGTCTCTAACGCGGCTTCGAGGGCATCTGAGGCGTCCGTGACGAGCGTCGGAAGCCGGGCGAGCGCGGCGGGACTTCCGACCAGAAGCGCACCGGTGTCGCCGGCGGCCAAGACAGCTCCCGCGTCGCCGGCGGCGGCGGCGAGTGATTCCCGGTCGTCGGCCCCGAGCCCTTCCAGTTCGAAGACGCGCGTGACGCTCTCGGCGGCGACCTCGCGGTTCGCGCCGACGCGGTCGAGGTGCCTCGCGGCCTCGCCGGGCGTCGTCACGTCGAGTTCTTCGACCGACACGTCGCCGGGTTCGCGGACGCGGCGGCGCTTGAACTCGTGGCCGATGAGGGCGGCGTCGCGGGTCTCTTTCACGTCGTGGGTCCGGACGACGTGCGCGCCGCGTTCGACCGCCATCGACGTGGCGGCGAGGCTGACGGGCAGCGCCTCCTCGGTCGAGCGACCGGCCACGTCGCGGAGGAAGTTCTTGCGGTTGATGGAGACCAGGATGGGGTGTCCGTAGCCGCGGAACTCCCGCAGGCGGTCGAACGTCTCGCGGTCGTGTTCGAGCGTCTTCGCCTCCGACCAGCCGCCGAAGGCGGGGTCCACGATGGTCTTGTCGGTGAAGCCGTTCAGTTCGAGGGCGTCGTAGATGTCGTCGACTTCCTCGATTGCACCGGGGCGGGTGAGGTCCGGCGGGCTGGCCATCTTGGCGACGGCGGCGTCGAACTCCTCGCAGACGCGGGGCATCTCCGGGTCGGCGAAGCCGCAGATGTCGTTGACCATGTCGAAGCCGCCGTCGAGCGCCGCCTCGGCGACCTCGTGGTAGCGCGTCTCGATGGAGAAGACGGCGTCGCCGGAGACGCTGTCGAGGACCGAAAGCGCCGTGTCGAGCCTGTCGAGTTCGTCTTCGGCCGACAGCACGTCGAGGCGCTTGTTCGCCGATTCGAGGCCGACGTCGACGATGTCGGCCCCCTCGTCGATGAGTTCGCGGTCGACGTACTCGGCGGCCTCGCTCGGGTCGTTGAACACGCTCGGCTTGTACGGGGACTCCTTGGAGACGTTCAGCACACCCATGATTCGCGGCGGGTGGTCGTCGCCGATTTCGAGTCCTGCCGCATCGACGGTTCGCATACCCGCCGGTTGGACCACACGAACATATGCCGACCGGTCGCGGAAGGTGGGACGAAAGCCGAGTTCGAATCCCCGAAACACGGGAATTGAGCCCTATTGAGCCCTCATAGCAACCGCTTAATAGCGCTCTTTGGACGTTACATCCAACCGGGCTCCAACCGGGCGTACCCACCGATTATGACTGGCGACGGACTCCCGACGATACTCGCCGTTGACGACGAACCGTCCCTGACGACGCTGTACGAGGCGTGGCTCGCAGACGACTTCCGCGTCAGGACGGCGTCGAGCGCCGAGGAGGCTCTCGAACTCGTCGCCGGCGAGTCGTTCGACGCCGCGATGCTCGACAGGCACATGCCCGGCGGCACCGGCGACGAGGTGCTGTCCGAACTCCGGGCGCGCGACCACGACTTCCCGGTCGTGATGGTGACGGGCGTCGAACCCGACACCGACATCGTCGAGATGCCGTTCGACGACTACCTCGTCAAACCGGTGGGAAAGCGGGAGGTCCAGCGGACCGTCCGCTCGCTCGTGGTTCGCGGGTCGTACAACGACCACCTCCGGGAGTACTTCGCGCTCGCCCGCAAGCGGGCCGTGTTGGAGGCCTCCTGCGACCGCGAGGCGCTCGAAAACTCGGCGTCGTACCGCGAACTCACCGCCGCCGTCGACGACGCGGAGACCCGCGCCGACGCGGCCCGTGCGGAACTGCTCGAAGACGGCTTCGAGGGGACGACTCCCGACCTCGGATGACAGACGGGAGGTTCGCTCGACCGTGACGAGACGCCTCCTGCCGCGGTTCGTCAGGAAGCGGTACGCGGTGAAGTTCGCACTCGCGCTCGGACTCGTCACGCTCGCCATCGCGGCCGTCGGCGGCTACTCGTACCTCCACGCCAACGAGGTCATCGGCGAGGAGACGCGCGACGGCCTCGTGACGAACGCCGAGATTCAGGCGCAAAACCTCGACGAGTGGCTCACCCGGATGGAGGTGCAGATGCGGTCGATATCGGAGTCCGCGGCGTTCCAGTCCGGCGACGACCGCGACATCAACCTCTATCTGTGGTCGGTGGTCGAACGCGACCGCGACATCGACGCCGCGTACTACATCGACACGAGAAACGAGACGGTCCTCACGAGCACGGGGAGCGCCAGCGTCGCCTCGGCCGAGTCGGTGACGACGTATTACGGCCGACAGGAGTTCACCGCGCTCGCCCAGCAGTCCCACGGCGACGTGGTCATCTCCGACCCGTTTCGCCCCTCGGAGGGGGCCGCACCGGTCCTCCTCTTCGCGACGACGATACCCGAGCGGCCGAACCGGGCCGTCATCGCCGTGGCGAACCTCCGCGATATCTCTGAGACACACCTCCACGACATCAACGCCGGTCGGTTCGTCGTCGTCGACGCGGCGGGCACCGTCGTCCTCGCGGAGGACGAGTCGCGGCTGTTGGAGACCGACGCGCTCGAAACGACCCGGTACGACTCGGCGTCCGGGTTCGTCCCCGGCCAGTCGCTCGGCGACTCGAAGACCGAGGTCGGGTTCGCCCGAATGGAGGCCCACGACTGGGTCGTCACCTCGCGCGTCCCCACGGGGGAGGCGTACGCCCTCCGGACGGACATCCTCACCCAGATACTCGCGACCCTGTTCGTCGTCGGCGCTGGAGCGGCCCTGCTGGCGGCCACCATCGGACGGGACACCGTCGACGCGGTTCGGACCCTCGGGTCGAGCGCGCGGGAACTCACCGACGGCAACCTCGACGTGGCGATCGACCGCGACCGCGAAGACGAGTTCGGCGACCTCTACGAGGCGTTCGACGTGATGCGAGTTTCCCTGCGCGACCAGATTCTCGACGCCGAGCGCGCCCGCGAGGAGGCTGAGTCGGCGAGACGGGAGGCGTGGGACGAAAAGGAGGCCTCGGAGCGCCGCCGCCGCCACCTCGAACGGACCGCGGAGGCCTACGGCGAGGTGATGCGGGCCTGTGCCGACGGCGACCTCGCGGAGCGAATCGACCCCGACGAGGAGAGCGAGGCGATGGCCGAGGTCGCTCGGTCGTTCAACGAGATGATGGCCGACGTCCAAGAGCGGAACGAACAGCTTCGAACCGTCTCGAACGTGCTCTCGCACGACCTCAGAAACCCCCTCAACGTCGCGGTCGGCCGGGCGGAACTCCTCGCCGACGAGACCGAAAGCGACCACGTCGAACCGCTCGTCGAATCGCTCGACCGCATCGACGCCATCATCGACGACGCGCTCGTGTTGGCGCTCCAGCGGCGGGTCGAAGACACGCTCCCGGTCGCGTTGTCCGACGTGGCGCGTCGGTCGTGGACGCACGTGGACACCGGGGACGCGACGCTCGTCGTCGACGAGAACCCCCGGTTCGCCGCCGACCCCGACCTCGCGGCCCACGTCTTCGAGAACCTCTTTCGGAACTCGGTGGAACACGGTTCCACGGGCAGTCGGATTCCATCCGACGACGCTGTAGAACATGGTTCTACAGGCAACCGGACTGTGTCCGGTGACGCTGTGGAACACGATTCCACGGGCAGTCGGATTCCATCCGACGACGCCGTCGAGCACGGCGACGACGGAGTGACCGTCACCGTCGGCGCGCTCGGGGACGCCCGCGGGTTCTACGTCGAAGACGACGGCCCCGGCATCCCGGAGTCCGACCGAGCGAGCGTGCTCGAACCGGGCTACACGACGAACCGCGCCGGCGGCGGGACCGGCTTCGGCCTCCCGATCGTCCTGCAGGTCGCCGACGCCCACGGCTGGGACCTCACGCTCTGCGAGTCGGCGTCCGGCGGGGCGCGATTCGAACTCAGCGACGTCGAGCGCGTCGGCCGCGACACCGACGACGCGGCCTCCCTCGTGTGACTATATATCGCACTTAGCAACCACCATGACCGGACGCGAGAAACGACTGACCGTAATGCCACCTTGTCGGGACGACGAACCGAGTCGGCGTGCGCTTCTCGGCGCGCTCGGGGCGACGGGAGCGGTCGGGCTGGCCGGCTGTCTCGGGAGCGTCGGGTCAACTCCGACCCGGACCGCGGCCACGACGACCGACGACGACGCGCTCTCGGGGCGTATCGCCATCGCCGGCAGTAGCACGGTCTACCCGCTGACGCTCTCGCTCGGAAAGTCGTTTTCGGACGCGCACCCGGACGTGACGGTGTCCGTCACCTCGACGGGCACCGGCGGGGGGTTCGCCGACTTCTTCTGTGCGGGCCGAACCGTCGTGAACGACGCGAGCAGGGCCATCGAGACGGACGAGCGCGACGCCTGCGCAGCCGCCGGTGTCGAGCCGGTGGAGTTCCGCATCGGCACCGACGCCATCTCCGTCGTCGTCAATCCCGACGCCGACTGGGTCGATTGCCTCACGCTCTCCGAACTCGCCGAGATATGGCGCGTCGACGGGGCCTCGTCGTGGAGCGACGTGCGACCCGAGTGGCCCGACGATCCGATTCGCCTCGCCGGCCCGACCACGGCCTCGGGCACGTTCGACTACTTCTCGGCGGCTGTTCTCCCGAGCGCGGTCCAGCGCACGGACCACCTCACGACGGAACAGGACACGGCCATCGCCAAGACCGTCCGCGAATCGCCGTACGCGATGGGCTACTTCGGCCTCGCGTACTACCTTCAGAATCGCGACGCCGTCCGGGCGGTCCCGATTTCCGAGCCCGACGGGTGCGCTCTCCCGTCGCCCGCGAACGCCAAGAACGGGAGCTACGACACGCTCTCGCGGCCCCTCTATATCTACGTCGCTCGCGAGGCGCTGTCGCGCCCGGAGGTCGCCGCGTTCGTCCGGTACTACCTCGAACGGTCCACGTCGGAGCCTGCGGTCGTCGGCTACGTGCCCGTCACGGCGGAGACGGCGTCGGCCAATCTCGACCGGCTGGACGCGCTCCTCGCGGACGGCTGACCGGCATCACGCCATTTTTATCCGCCGCTCGGCTACCTCGGCCCATGGCGAAGGTCAGCGTCGGACTCCGCGGATGGCGGTTCGAAGAGTCCGAGATATTCACCGACGAGGGCGAGTTCAAACCGCTCGACGAGATTCCCGAGGACCCGCGGGAGCGACTCATGCGCCTCGTCTCGCTCGTCGAGGAACCGTGCGACGCCTGCTATCTGGTCCACGGCGACGAGGACATACAGCAGTGCCGACAGGCGTCCATCGTCTACGGCGAGCCCCGCGAGGAGGTGCTCCTCTGTGACCACCACGAGCCGGACTTCCTCTACTGGTTCCGCGAGGAGGACGGCCGCGACTTCGTCGGCGACGCGGTGTTCGCCGACGCCTTCCACGAGTGGTTCGCGGACGGCGGTCGCGCTCCCGACGGCTACGGCGGACTGGACTACGTCGACACCGACCCCGACGAACTCCCGTCGCCGCCGGACGCCAACGAGATTCAGCGCCGGCTGGAGGAGAACTTCGTCGAGGGCGAGCGTATCAACCTCCGCGACTACGGCCCCGACGCGGACGACGAGGACGCGACGCCCCTGACCGAAGACGACCTCGACGCCGTCGACCTCGACACGGACTACCCGACGAAATGAGCGGCGACCGAGACGCCGGTACGGGCGGGGGCCGCGAGTTCGTCGTCGTCGTCGTCGAACCCGAGACGCCCGGCAACGTCGGCACCATCGCGCGGGCGATGAAGAACTTCGGCATCTACGACCTCCGCCTCGTCGACCCGCCGGAGCTGGACCCCGACGGCGAGGCGTACGGCTTCGCCGGCCACGCCCGCGAGGACGTGCTCCCGAACGCCACCGAGACGACCTTGGAGGAGGTCGTCGAGGAGTTCCACACCATCGGGACGACCGCGGTCTCCCACGAGGACTCCACCCGGCACATCCGCTACCCGTTCAAGACGCCGGTCGAAATCGCCGACTCGCTGGAGTCGGTGGAGACGAAGACCGCGCTCGTCTTCGGCCGCGAGGGGACCGGCCTCGACAACGAGGAGTTGGCGATGCTCGACGAGGTCTGTTGCATCCCCGCCGACGACCGCTACCCCGTGCTCAACCTCGGACAGGCGGCGACGATTCTCATGTACGAGCTTCGCCGCTTCACCGTCGAGGAGACGCAACTCCCCGACGTGGAGCGCGAGCGCGCCTCCGAGGCCGAAATCGAGGTCGTCTACCGCTTCTTCGACGAGTTGCTCGACGCCGTGGACTACCGCGAGCACAAGCGGACCAAAACCTCGCGGATGATGCGCCGACTGCTCGGCCGCGCTCACCCGACCGAGCGCGAGGCCGCGACGCTGACGGGCGTGTTCCGTCGCGCCGCCGAGGCCGTCCGCGACCCGGACCGCTTCCGCGACGACGAGAACTGACGCGACCCGTCTCTACTCCTCGCCGCCGGCGCGCCGCGCTACTCGTCACCGCCGCTCCGGCGGGCGAACATCACGTAGCTCACGAACGAACAGACGTCCTCGACTTCTCCGGACTCGCGCTCGGCGCGGGTCGTCGTCCGAATCTCCACGAGCCCGCGGTCGTCGGTCTCGGCGGTCGTCTCCAGCACTTCGGTTTCCACGACGAGCGTGTCGCCCGGGTACACCGGTTTCCACCAGCGGAGTTCGTCGACGCCCTTCGCGCCGAGGGACGCCGAGTCGGCGAGGAAGCCGTCCACGAGCAGGCGCATCGTCATCGCCGTGGTGTGCCAGCCGCTGGCGATGACGCCGCCGTACATCGACTCGGCCTCGGCGCGTTCGGGCTCGGTGTGGAACCACTGCGGGTCGTACCGCCCGGCGAACTCCAGAATCTCCGATTCGGTCACGTCGTACTCGCCGAACTCGTGGGTGTCGCCGACGGCGAAATCCTCGAAGAACTGCATGACCCCTCTTCGGCCGCCCCCGTGGAGAAAGTAGCGGTGCCGGTGGTCCGGGCGGCGGGGTCGCTCGACCGCGTTCGACGACTCCGTTCCTCCGGCGCGCCAGACAGCTTTTGCGACCCGACGCCGTATCCTCACGCGAGATGGCATCGCCCCCGCGCCGCTCTCGCCTCCCGATGGTCGTCGTCGGCGTCGTCGTCCTCGCGTTCTACCTCTCGCTCAGCGCGCTCAGCGCGTTCGCGGTGGTGACGCTGTGGCGGCTTCGCCCGGACCCCCTGACCGCCGCCGTCGTCGGCGTCGTCGTCGCCGTCGTCCTCGGCTACCTGAGCTTCCGCTTCGGCACGGTGCGACTGCTCAGCCAACTCGACGCGCGGGACATGTCGCCCAGGGAGTCGCCGTCGGTCCACCGCCTGCGCGACCGCCTCGCCGAGCGGATGGACCTCGACCCGCCGACGCTGAAGCTCGCGCGTTTCTCCGCGCCGAACGCGATGGCGCTCGACCCGATGGGTCGCGACGTGGTCGTCCTCGACGCCGCGCTGTTTCGCCTCCTCGACGCCGACGAGTTCGAGGCGCTGCTCGCGCACGAACTCGCGCACCTCGAACGGAAAGACGGGCTGGTCCAGTCGCTCGTGGCGAGCGTCCTCCAGACGGTCGTCGGCGTCGGTTACCTGTTCGTCTCGCCGGTGACGTTCCTGACGACGGGCGTCGCCCTCGGCTCGGCGTGGATGCGCGGCCGGCCGGGGTCGTGGCACGAGACGCTCGCCGGGCGGCTCCGACTCCGACTGGACGAGTTCGTCGGCCTGTTCGGCTTCGGCCTCACCGTGTTCGTCCGGTCGCAGTCGCGAAAGCGGGAGTTCGCGGCCGACGCGCGGGCCGCCGAGGTGACGGGCAAGCCGATGGCGCTCGCGTCGGCCCTGCGGAAGTTAGAGCGGGCCGCTCGGCCGGGGTTCGGCCTGTCGCCGCTGTGGGTGTACGGCGAGGTCGAGGTCGAAGACCCGGTGTCGGACCTGCTTTCGACCCACCCCTCGACCGACGAGCGCGTCGAGCGACTGGCCGCGATGGCCGACGAGTCGATGACGCGAATCGAGGTGCGGTGAGATGCCCGGCTCACCCGACCCGGTGCTCGGTAATTGGCTTCTCACCCACGTCGTCGCCGTCGCCGCCGCGCTCACGACCGTCGGCGTCGTCTACGCGACTCGCGCTCGGAGCGCCCGCGGCTCCCTGATACCCGCGCTCCTCGGCGGCGGCTACGCCGTCGCCACGCTCGCCGTCTGGACCGCGGCGCGACTCGCCACCGACGCGTTCCCCTCGGGCTTCGTCGAGGACTCGCTGGCCGCGGCGGGCTTCGTCGGGTTCTCGTTCCTCTTGCTCGCCGGGTTCGTCGTCGTCGCGGCCCTGCTGTTCGCTCGCCGGGGACTGGTCGCGCCGCTCGTCGGCCTGTTCGGCGTCACGGAACTCGTCTGGTGGGCGTTCCTCCACGTCCGCGGCGAGACGGACGCGCTCGGGATGTTCCTCATCGTCGGGCCGGCGCTGTTGGCGCTTCTCCTCGTCGCGGCCGGCGTCGAGTACGCGGGCCGGTGGGGCTGGCGGCGGTTCGTCCGCGGTGGCGGGCGCTCGACGACGTGAGAACGGAGAAAAACCGGGTGCGGTCTGACGGCTTCAGGCCCGCTTTTGAATCTCCTCGCGGAGCACGTCGCTGACGATTTCGCCGTCGGCCTTGCCGCGGAGCGCGCCCATCGCCTCGCCCATGAGCGCGGAGAACGCGCCCATGCCCTGTTCTTCGACCTGGTCGGCGTTGCGCTCGACGACCTCCGCGATGGCCTCGCGGACCTCGTCCTCGGAGACACCGGAGAGTCCGGCCTCCTCGACGGCCTCCTCGGCCGTGAGGCTCGGGTCCTCGGCGATGGTGGCGAGCACGTCGTTGACGCCCTCTTTGGCGAGGTCGCCGTCCTCGACGAGGTGCATGACCGCGAGCAGGTGGTCGTCTGTGAGCCCCGCGACGGCCACGTCGTCGCGGCGGAGTTCGGTCAGCGTCGATTCGAGCAGGCCCGCCGCGAACGTCGCGTCGATGCCGGCGTCCACCGCCTCCTCGAACAGGGGCATCTTCCGGCCGTAGGCGACCTGTTCCGCGAGGCCGGCGTCGAGGCCGAACTCGTCTTGGTAGCGGTCGACCTTCTCGGTCAGGAGTTCGGGCGTCTCAACGTCGCTCGGGTCGAGGTCGACGGTGAGCACGTCCGTCTCGGGGTACATCCGGGCCGCGCCGGGGAGCGGGCGGAGGTAGCGCGTCGTCCCGTCGTCGTTAGCGCCGCGGGTCTCCTCGGGGACCTCCTCGATGGCGACGGCGGCGCGCTCGGCGACCGCGTCGATGGCGAGGTCGGCCGTCTCGGGGTCGTCGGCGACGATGGCGACCGCGTCCTCGGGACCGGCGTCGACGGCGTCGCGGAGCGCTTCGACCTCGGCCTCGGTGACGCCGTAGGCCGGGAGTTCGTCGGTGTGGAAGATGCCGCCCGCGCCGTGGCGCTTAGCGTGGTCGGAGAGTTCGGTACCGAGGCGGCGGTCGGGCTGGAGTTCGCGGCCGACGAGGCCGTCGAAGCCGTACAGGGGGACGGCCGTGACCTTTCCGCCCGCGTCCAGCGCGCCGCGGATGACGCCCGAATCGCTGTCCTCGAACACGTCGGTCGCGTCGGCCACGTCGCCGACCGAGGCGTCCCGCGACTGGAGTTCGTCGCGAATCTCGACCAGTTCGGCCTGTCGGCCGACCTCGAAGCGGACGATTTCGTCGATTTGGTCGAGCGCCTGCACGCCCTTGATTTCGACGCGCGCGCCGTCGGCGATGGAGACGTTCACGTCCTGCCGGATGGTGCCGAGGCCGCGTTTGACCGTGCCCGTCGAGCGCAGGAGCATGCCGATGGTCTGGGCCGCCTCGCGCGCCTGCTCGGGCGAGGAGATGTCCGGCCCGGTGCCGATTTCGACGAGCGGGATGCCGAGGCGGTCGAGGCTGTAGAGGACGCCGTCGTCGCGCTCTTCGACCCGCTGGGCGGACTCCTCTTCGAGCATGAGGTCGACGACGGAGACGGGGCCCTCGCTGGTTTGAATCTCGCCTTCCTGCGCGATGAGCGACGAGCGCTGGAAGCCCGAGGTGTTCGAGCCGTCGATGACGAGCTTGCGCATCACGTGCGCCTCGTCGACGACGTTCATGTCGAGCAGTTCGGCGATCTGCATGGCGACCGTGCGCGCCTCGTGGTCGAGTTCGTGCGGCGGCTCGTCGTCCTCTTCGACCAGACAGGTCGAGTCGTAGGCGAGGTACTCGAACTCGCGTTCGACGCGGCTCTCTTCGAGCGCGGCGTCGTCGAGTTCGCCCAGTTCGCTCTTGGTCGGGTGGAGGAAGCGCGTGAACGTGCGCGCCGCCTCGTCGGGCTCGCGGAGGTCGGTCGGACACCCGCAGAACAGCTTCGTCTCGGTGTCGAGTTGCTGGTGAATCTCCAGTCCAGCCACGAGGCCGAGGTCCTCGTAGTCGTAGTCGTAGTCGGTCATTGCTACTCCCTGCGTTCGGGGGGAGTAAAAAAGGATTCAGTCTGCCGTCAGAGGCGACGAAGCCCCTCGCCGATACCTTCGACCTGTTCACACTCGGGACAGACGTACGTCCACCCGTCGTTCGTCGCTCGTCCCTCCGGGAATACGGCCCCACAACCTCGACACTCCAACATGTCTCGCCCGCGGGCCCGCTGCTCTTGCAGTCCGGCCATACTGGTATAATCGTCAAAATCAGGCTTCAAAATACCGATTTTCGAGATTTCGTGACAGTTCTTCACTCGGGGGTGACTGTCACGGCGGTGCCGGAGTGCGATTGCTACCGCGAGCCGAGTAAATATAACCGTCTCTACGACTGAACCGACTGAAATCGTCGAGCGCGCGACTCGAATCGGGACGTCCACCCGCTCGCCCCGACGTATCAAAAAGTGGACTGCTTTTCCGGCCGGGCTCAGTCGTCGCCGAGGATGCCGCGATGGGTCATCTTCTCGGGGTCGAGCACCTCGTCGGCCTCCGCCTCGGTGAGGTAGCCCTCGTCGACGGCGACCTGCCGGACGCTCTTGCCGTCCGCGAGCGCCTTCTTGGCGACCTTCGAGGCCTTGTCGTAGCCGATTGCGGGGTTGAGCGCCGTCGCCAGCGCCATCGACTGTTCGACCCGCGTCTCGCAGTGTTCCTCGTTGGCTTCGAGCTTGGCGACGAACCGCTCGGCGAACACCTCGGAGGAGTTCGCCAGCAGCTTCGCCGATTCGAGGAAGTTGTGCGCGAGGACGGGCTTGTAGAGGTTGAGGTCGATTTGGCCCTCGGCGGCGCCGGCGGAGACGGCGGCGTCGTTGCCGACGACCTGCTTGTGGACCTGATTGACGGCCTCCGCGACGACCGGGTTGATTTTGCCGGGCATGATGGAGGAGCCGGGCTGGTTCTCCGGTTGTTCGAGTTCGCCGAGCCCGTTGCGCGGGCCGGACGCGAGCAGGCGGAGGTCGTTGGCGATTTTGTTGAGGGAGCCGGCGACCGTGCGGAGCGCGCCGTGGGCCTCGCTCATCGCGTCGTGGGCCGCCTGCGCCTCGAAGTGGTTGTCGGCCTCCCGGAACTCGACGCCGGTCTCCTCGGACATGTACTCCGCGGCCTTCGCCGGGAACTCGGGGTGCGTGTTCAGCCCCGTGCCGACCGCGGTGCCGCCGAGCGCGAGTTCGCCGAGGTGTTCGCGGACGTTCTCGACGCGGCGGACGCCCTTTTCGACCTGCGTGCGGTAGCCGCCGAACTCCTGTCCGAGGCGGACGGGCGTGGCGTCCTGCAGGTGAGTGCGACCGGTTTTGACGACGCCGTCGAACTCGTCTTCCTTGTCGCCGAGCGCCTCGGCGAGCGTCTCCAGCGCGGGGAGGAGGTCCTTCTCGACGGCTTCGAGGGACGCGACGTGCATGGCCGTCGGAATCACGTCGTTCGAGGACTGACCGAAGTTGACGTGGTCGTTCGGGTGGACGACGCGGTCGCCGATGCCCTCGCCCATAATCTCCGCGGCGCGGTTGGCGATGACCTCGTTGGCGTTCATGTTCGAGGAGGTCCCGGAGCCGGTCTGGAACACGTCGACGGGGAACTGGTCGTCGAGTTCGCCGGCGATGACCTCGTCGGCGGCCTCGACGATGGCGGCCGCGACGTCCTCGTCTATCATGCCGAGGTCGCGGTTGGCCTGCGCGGCGGCCTTCTTCACGACGCCGAGCGCGCGGACGAAGCGCCGCCCGAAGGTGATACCGGAGATGGGGAAGTTCTCGACCGCCCGCTGGGTCTGTGCGCCCCAGTAGGCGTCGACAGGAACTTCCATCTCGCCGAGACTGTCCCGCTCGATTCGATAATCATCGTCGCTCATGGCTCGGGGGTCGTTTTGGCAGGGGGTAAAATCCATTGGTCCGTGCGCCCGCCTCTCGTTCATGAAAATTTACTCATGTTTGAATAGTTATTAATTTGCACCGTATGTAAACGCAGTCTAGCGATTCTGACCAACCAGTTTTCTGATGACAAAAAAATTTACTCGATTTCGAATTGTTGATTTGGAAAGTCTTAAGTAAATCGTGTAAAATTCATTGTCTGGACTTGTCACGGACCAACAATCATGACTGACACACCTAATTCGGACGACGTTTCTCGACGCACGTATCTCAAACTGGCCGGTGGTGCCGGAACCGCGACGTTCCTCGCGGGCTGTACCGGCGGCGGCGGAGAGTCGACGACGGAGTCCACGGAGAGTTCCGGCGACTCCGAGAGCACCGAGGAGACGAGCGGTGACGACTCCGACTCTTCGACGGAGTACAACGCGCTCGAAGTGCAGCACTGGTGGACCGGCGGCGACGGCGGCGCGGCGGTGCAGGCGCTGTTCGAGGGCTTCGAAGAGCAGCACCCCGACATCGAACTCACGGAGAACCCAGTCGCGGGCGGCGCGGGACAGAACCTCCGCGCGGTCATCAAAAAGCGCATCCTGAACAACGACCCGCCGAGCTCGTGGCAGGCGTGGCCCGGCGCGAACCTCCAGCCCTTCACGGACGCCGACAAGCTGGAGGACATCGAGGAGTCCGTCTGGGACCACAACGACATGAAGAACACCTACCTCGACGGCCCCCAGGAGGCGGCGCAACCGGCGGGTAACTACGTTTCGGTCCCGCTGAACATCCACCGCCTCAACAACCTCTTTTACAACGTCGAGGTCGTCGAGGACGCGGGCGTCGACCCCGCGAGCATCGACTCGCCGAGCGCCCTCGTGGACGCGATGGCGACCGTCGACGAGGCGGGCTACGTCGGGATGGCCCAGCAGACGAACTCCGCGTGGTCGACCGGTCAGCTCTGGGCGCAGGTGCTCCTCGGCGAGTACGGCGCGGACGTGTACGCCGACGTGACCGCGGGTAACGTCGAGGCCAACGCGGACGCCGTCCGCGACTCGCTCGACATCGTCAAGCAGTACTCCGAGTACTACCCGAACGACGCCGGCTCCATCTCGTGGCAGGACGCCAACTCGAAGATTATCGAGGGCGACGCGGCGTTCTTCCACCAGGGCGACTGGGCCGCGGGCATGTACCGCGGGCAGGACGGCTTCGAGTACGAGTCCAACTGGGACCACGTCCCGTTCCCGGGTACCGAGGGACTCTACTCGCTCAACATGGACTCGTTCCCGATGCCGACGAACAACCCGTCGCCCGAGGCGACGAAAGCGTTCCTCCGCTACGTCGGCTCGGTCGACGCCCAAGAGCGGTTCAACCCCAAGAAGGGCTCCATCCCGCCGCGCACCGACGTGCCGCAGGACGCCTTCGGACCGTTCCTCCAGAACCAGATGGACGACTTCTCCAACTCCGAGGCCCAGCCGCTTTCGATTCAGCACGGCCTCGCGGTCGCCCCCGACGCGCTCACCGCGTTCGAGGACGCGATGGCCTCGTTCATCTCCAACTACGACGTGGAGGCGGCCTACAGCGCCGTGCAGTCGGCGTTCCAGTAAGGGAACACTCCCCCATTTCCGATTATGTCAACTCACATCCTCAAGCGACTCCTGGACCGTCTGCGAGACGGCGGTTCGCCGGTTCGAACCGACGGCGGGACGGCCGCCGCGGGGAGCGAAACGGCCGGGGGCGACTCCGACCTCGGGTCGGCGCTGTCGTCGCTCCGCGAGAGCGACGCGGTCCGCTCCGCGCCGTTTTGGCTCCCGCCGTTCCTGCTGATGGGCTTTTTCGTCTACGGCGCTATCAGCTGGAACATCGTCATCTCCCTCACCGACTTCGGCGGGCTCACGCTGCCGACGTACGACCCCTCGACGTTCGACCTGGAGATGTACCGGCGGGCCTTCTCGGACGGCCAGTTCTGGATCGCCACCCGGAACACGTTCGTGCTCCTCATCTCGTTTACCGGCCTCTCGCTGGCCGGGGGGCTCGGCCTCGCCATCCTCGTCGACCGCGGCATCCGGTTCGAAAACTGGTTCCGCACCGTCTACCTCCTGCCGTTCAGCCTGTCGTTCGTCGTGACGGCGGTGTTCTGGCGGTGGATGTACAACTTCGACTCGGGGCTCATCAACGCGTTCCTGCGGGGAATCGGCCTCGACTTCGTCGCGTCGAAGTGGCTCACCGGCAGCATCGACACGGGCGCGCTCGGGGCGATACCGCTCGTCCCCGACACGTTCTACTTCAAGCTGTTCGCCGTCATCTTCGCGCTGCTCTGGCAGTTCAGCGGCTACGCGATGGTCGTCTACCTCGCCGGTCTGCGCGCGATTCCGAACGACCAGTACGAGGCCGCGCGGGTCGACGGCGCGTCCATCCTCCGGATGTACCGGCGGGTCATCCTGCCGCAGCTCCGCGCCTCGACGGTGAGCGCCGCGGTCGTCCTCATGGTGTTCGCGCTCAAGGCGTTCGACTTCCTGTACGTCCTGTTCGGGAGCAACCCGGGCCCGACGGCGGACATCCTCTCGACGATGATGTACCGACAGGCCTTCTCGGCCAACGAGTGGGCCTACGGCTCCGCCATCGCCGTGGTGCTCTTCGTCGTCGCGCTGACCGTGGTCGCGCCGTACCTCTACGGCGAGTACCGGCGGGGTGAACTATGAGCGTCCGCGACGACCTCGCGGAGCGCGTCGGCGTCGACCTCGAAGCCGTCGACCCGCTTCGCGTCGCCCTCTACGCGACGCTCGTCGGGCTGGTGGCGTTCTACCTGTCGCCCCTCGAATCGGGGCTGATGACCGCGCTGAAGACCGAAGCCGAGTTCGCCACGTCGCCGCCGTTCGTGCCGCCGACGGTCGAGGGCTTCACGCTCGAACCGTTCGGCGTCGCTATCGACACGCTGTCGTCGGCCATCCTCAACAGCATCATGCTGGCCGTGCCGGCGACGGTGCTGTCGGCGCTGTTCGGCAGCTTCGCGGCGTACGGCCTCACGAACTTCGAGTGGCGCGGCCAACTCGGCGTCGTCGCGCTGTTCATCGCGGGCATCTTCATCCCGTACCAGGCGGTGCTCATCCCGCTGTCGCGGCTCTGGGCCATCGTGGACACGCAGTCGTTGCTCGCGCCGGTTCTCGACATCACGGTGTTCTCGGCGCAGGTGCCCGTCCTCGGGACGGTCGAACTCGCCACCCACCCGCACTACGCGAGCATCATCAACCTCATCATCACCCACACGGCGTACGGGATTCCCATCACGACGCTGCTGTTCCGAGGCTACTACAAGAAGCTCTCGACGGAGATGCTGGAGGCCGCTCGCCTCGACGGCGCGGGCGCGTTCACCGTCTACCGCCGCATCGTGCTCCCGCTTTCGATGCCGATGTTCGCGGTGACGCTCATCTACCAGTTCACGCAGGTCTGGAACGACCTGCTGTTCGCGCTCATCATCATCCCCTCGGGGTCCGGCCCCGCGGCGGTGGCGACTATCGCGCTCAACGAACTGACCGGCGGCATCATCCAGACGTTCAACACGCAGATGGCCGGCGCGTTCGTCGCCGCCCTGCCGACGTTGCTCGTCTACGTCCTGTTCGGGGACAAGTTCGCGAAGGGGGTCGCGGGCGGCACATGAGCCGACTCGCACGCGGCGCGGTCGGCTTCCGCCGCTCCCGTACCTCCCTCGTCGCATCGCAGACGACCACCACGACACGCACACAGACCCATGGCTGACCTCACGCTCGACCACGTATCGAAGTTCTTCGACGACGGCGGCTCCAAAGTCGTCGCCGTCGACGACGCCTCCGTGACCATCGAGGACGGCGAGTTCCTCGTCCTCGTCGGTCCCTCGGGGTGCGGGAAATCGACCACGCTCCGCATGATTGCGGGGTTAGAGACCGTCTCCGAGGGCGAGATTCGCCTCGGCGACGACCGGATGGACAACCGCCCGCCGCGCGACCGGGACATCGCGATGGTGTTCCAGTCGTACGCGCTGTACCCGCACATGACCGTCCGCGGGAACATGCGCTTCGGGCTGGAGGAGTCGACCGACATGGCCGACGCCGACATCGACGAACTGGTCGAGGAGACGTCGTCCATGCTCGGTATCGCCGACCTGCTCGACCGCAAGCCCGGCGAACTCTCCGGCGGCCAGCAACAGCGGGTCGCGCTCGGGCGCGCAATCGTTCGCGACCCCGAGGTGTTCCTGATGGACGAGCCGCTGTCCAACCTGGACGCCAAGCTCCGCTCGCAGATGCGGACGGAGCTCCAGCGCCTGCAGGAGGACCTCGGCGTCACCACCGTCTACGTCACGCACGACCAGACGGAGGCGATGACGATGGGCGACCGAATCGCCATCCTCAACGACGGCGAACTCCAGCAGGTCGCCACGCCGCTGGAGGCGTACCACCGCCCGGCGAACCGCTTCGTCGCGGGCTTCATCGGCGAGCCGTCGATGAACTTCTTCGAGATGGACGTGCAGGGCGACGAACTCGTCGGCGACGCGTTCTCCTACGAACTCTCGGCGAAGTCCGCGAACGCGGTCGAGGGCTCGGAGCGCGTCACCCTCGGTATCCGCCCCGAGGACGTCGAAGTCATCGACGACGCGGCCGCGGACCACGCCTACGAGACGACCGTCGACGTGGTCGAACCGATGGGCAACGAGAACGCGGTCTACCTCGAACTCGGCGGCGAGCGCCGCTTCGTCGCCACCGTCGGCGGGATGCGCCGAGTCGAAGCCGGCGAGTCCGTCGTCGCCCGCATCCCCGAGGACGCGGTTCACCTGTTCGACGCGACCACCGGCGAGACGCTCCAGAACAGGTCGTTAGAGTCGGCCGACCTCGACGCGCCGGAAGCGAACCTCTGAGCGGGCCGTTCGGGTTCAGCCGGATTCAGTCGAGTCGGATTCTTTTCGGTCGGTTCGCCGTTCGCTCAGTACGTCAGTCGC
This sequence comes from Haloferax gibbonsii ATCC 33959, assembly GCF_000336775.1. Taxonomy (GTDB): domain Archaea; phylum Halobacteriota; class Halobacteria; order Halobacteriales; family Haloferacaceae; genus Haloferax; species Haloferax gibbonsii. The sequence goes on from NZ_AOLJ01000013.1 coordinate 41,972, forward strand.
GGCGGTTCGCTCACTCCTCCAGCGCCGTTCACTCCTCCAGCGCCGCGTACTCCTCGGGCGTGTACGTCTTCAGTTCCATCGCGTGGATGTCCGTCGTCATGTGGTCGCCGAGGGCATCGTAGACGAGTTGGTGCTGCTTGACCAGCGACTTCCCCTCGAAGGCGGGCGAGACGACGACCGCGGCGTAGTGGTCGTCCTCGTGGTTTTCGTCGACCGTTCGCGGCCGCGAGACCGTCGCGTCGGCGTCCTCGATGTGCGATTCGATGAGTTCCTCGATGGCGGCGAGTTCCATGTGCGTACTGGCGGCCCGCGCCGGCAAAAAGCGTCCGGGAAGTGACGGACGTACTCGCGGAGCTTTTTATACGGTGACGACACACCTCGGTTCGTGACTGACGCGACATCCCACGCTGGACTCGCCGAGGAGGCCGCTCGCGTGCTCCGCGACGAACACGAGCGACTGTTGACCGTCGTCGGCCAGTGCGCCACCGCCGTCGCCGCCGAGTGGGACGGCGATTCGGTGGCGGACCGCGAGCGCGTCATGCCGCCGTTCAGGCGCGCGCTCGACGGCTCCGGCGCGCTCTCTCGACTGCCGCGAGCCCTCGCCGACGCGGTGACAGCCACCGGCCGCCCGATGGCCGCGCCGCCCGTCGCGGCCCCGCCGTACGTGGTCGTCACCGGCGAGGGCGTCGTCCTCCGCGCCAACCTCGGCGAGGAACGACTGGTGGTGCTCCTCCGGGCGTTCGAGGTCGTTCGCGACGGCGACGACGGCTCCCACCGTTACCGCCGCACCGACGGCGTCGAAATCGAGGCCGAAATCGTCTGAGTCGGTTCGCCCCGTCTCGACCGCGGTTACATCTGGTAGCGGCGCACGTCGTCCCGCGGCGGGGCCTGCGACTGCCCGGTCATCTCCTCGTAGGTCATCCCCGCGAGGTACTCGTCGTAGGTCACGTCGTAGCCCTGCCGGAGGTGGAAGTCGAGCTGTCCGCGGTCGAGTTCCGACTGGAACAGCGCGTGGACCGCCCGGCGGACGAGTTCGTCGGCGTCGTCGGGGTCGAACAGAGCGACGAGCATGGCGAGTTCGTGTCGCGTCTCGCGGTCGAGCGACACGTCGAGGCTGTCGCCGAGGTCTCCGTAGGCCGCGTCAACGTCGTCTGTGAGTTCGTCGAGCGTCATCGCCCGGCGATGGGGTCGTCACGGGGATACGCGTTTCGACCGCGGTATCTGTCCGCCGTGCGTCCCGCCGCCCGGTCGACGGTTCCCGACAGAAGACACTTACTGGTAATCCGGCAATTTCCGTGCATGTCCTCGGAACTCTCCCGACGGTCCCTCCTCGGCGGGCTCGCGGCCGGTTCGGCCCTTCTCTCGGGCTGTCTCGGCGGGCTCCCCGGCAATAGCTGTCCCTCCAGCTACTCGCTCGAAGCGACGGCACTCTCCGACCCCGAACTGGTCGATACCGTGACTCAGGACTTCCACGAGCACGCTGAGACGGTGTCGCGTCTCGTCGCAACTGCGGCCAGCGAGGGCGAGGCAACGCACAGTACGTACCGCCATCTCCCGCTCGATTCGGGCGACTACGTCGAACACGACGGCGCGTACTACCGCGTCGAACGCGAGCGAATCGAGACGCGAGAACGCACCGCCCGCGAAGTCGGAATCGAATACGACCGAAACGAGTCGCCGACGACCGGGGCGACGGTCTTCGACTTCGACGAACTCCCGAAGGCCGACCGCGAGGCGTTCCTCGCCGCGTATCCGAGCGAGAATTTCGAGAACGGCGACGGTCCGCGAGGATTCTCGGTCGGCGGATACGCGTACGTCTATCCGGACGGTGCCGAGTCCCGACTCGTCGACGCCGGGACCGTCTGGATACGGTACGATGGGCGACCGTTCGAGGTCACCGTCGGAGAGACGCGAACCGTCACAGAAGAGACCAACAGATACACGCTCGAACAAGTCGGCGAAGACAGGGCGGCGTTCGTCGCGTTCGTTCACGAGGAACTCGTCGTTCCGCTCGACGACCTTTCGGACGCCGAACGCGCGGTGTTCGAGCGCGCAATCGACGGCGAGGTAGACGAGTGCGAACCGCTCTCCGACGACTTCGCCGCGCTCAAAGACCGGCTCGACGAGATATCGGAGAATACAGCGACCGGCTACGGTGCCCCGCTCGTCGAGTACGAGGGAACCACGTACGAAGTGGACCTGATAAACGCGGTCGTCTGATAACCGTTCGGCATCGCCACGGCTAAACGCGGGCCGTCCCAAGCCGGGGCGATGAGCGACGCGCCGTCCGAACTCCCCGCCGACCTCGACCGCGAAGCAGTCCAGTCCGCGCTCACCGAGTGGTACGAGGCCGACCACCGGGACTTCCCGTGGCGGCGCACCGACGACCCCTACGAGATTCTCGTCTCCGAGGTGATGAGCCAGCAGACCCAACTCGGCCGCGTGGTCGAGGCGTGGGAGGCGTTCCTCGACGAGTGGCCGACGACGGCCGACCTCGCGGCGGCCGACCGCGCCGACGTGGTGGGCTTCTGGACGAACCACCGACTGGGGTACAACAACCGCGCGAAGTACCTCCACGAGGCCGCCCGGCAGGTCGAAGAAGAGTTCGATGGCGAGTTCCCACGGACGCCCGACGGCCTCTCGGAGCTGATGGGCGTCGGCCCCTACACCGCCAACGCGGTCGCCTCCTTCGCGTTCAACAACGGCGACGCGGTGGTCGATACCAACGTCAAGCGGGTGCTCCACCGCGCCTTCGCGGTCCCCGACGACGACGCGGCCTTCGAGGCCGCCGCCTCGGAACTCATGCCCGACGGCGAGTCACGAGTCTGGAACAACGCCATCATGGAACTCGGCGGGGTCGCCTGCGGGAAGACGCCGACGTGTGACGAGTCCGGCTGTCCGTGGCGGCGGTTCTGTCACGCCTACGAGACGGGCGACTTCACCGCACCCGACGTGCCGACCCAGCCGAGTTTCGAAGGGAGCAGGCGGCAGTTCCGCGGTCGAGTCGTCAGGGTTCTCGGCGAGTACGACGAACTCGGCCTCTCGGAGTTGGGACCGCGAGTCCGCGTCGATTACGGCGGCGACACGGGCGCGGAGTGGCTCCGCGGCCTCGTCGACGACCTCGAATCCGACGGCCTCGTGGACGTCGCAGAAGATGACGACGGCGTCCGCGTCTCGCTGGCGAAGTAGTTCGCGCTCCGCCGGTGGTTCTCGCCGCGCTTGTCTCGCCGCTCGTATTTATCCCACCGCACTAGTCCGGCACCAGTCGCACTCCTCGTCTCCGACTACGTACACTCGATGGCAACACGCGACGCGTCGTCGTTCGACCCTCGCGAAGTCGCCGAATCCGCCGAATCGAAGACCCTCGCGCTGGAGGGTGGGAGGCGACTCGCATACGCCGAGTACGGCGATTCCGACGGCATCCCGGTCGTGTTTCTCCACGGCGCGCCGGGGTCGCATCTGCTCGGGGCACTGTTCGACGCGTCGGCCGAGGAACGCGGAATCAGAGTCCTCGCGCCCGATAGACCCGGCTACGGGTTGTCGTCGCCGCGCCCGACACCCGAGGGACCGGGCGAGCCGAGCCGGCAACCCACGACACCTGCACCTGCGGAGTTCTTCGACGCGCTTCTCGACGACATCGGCGCGCAGTCGGCGGGGTTGGTCGCGTTCTCCGGCGGGAGCCGCGACGCGCTGGCTGTCGCGGCGGCGCGGCCGGACAGGGTTCGGCACGTGAGCGTCGTCGCGGGGGCGGTTCCACCGGAAGCGAGCGAGGAGACGCCCCGAACGCAACGGCTCCTGTCGTGGCTGGCGACGAACGCGCCGGCGGTCCTCAACTATCTCTTCCGCGGGCAGGCGTGGCTCGCCGGGAGGCTCGACCCCTCGCTCGTCGTCGCGCAGTACACGGCCGACGACGCGACCGGAGCGGTTCCAGACGGGGTCGCCGCGCTGGTCCGAGACGACTTCGTGGCGGCGGTCAGCCGGTCGCGCCGGGGCGTCCTCGACGATTTCCGAAGCGCGGCCGCGCCGTGGGACATCTCCTTCGACGACGTCGAGGCCGACGTGTCCCTGTGGCACGGCGACGCCGACACGAACGTCCCGATAGCCGGCGCGAGACGCCTCGAATCGGAGGTTCCCGCGGCTCGGCTTCGAGAGGTGCGCGGCGCAGACCACCTCCGGACGCTCCTCCGGAGCGCCCCCGGCGTGCTGGACGAGCAGCGCCGCGCCGCGGGATCGCTCGACTCGGACGCTTCGGACGGCCCGCCGGGGCCGACCGCCGCCGCCGAATCGCACCACCGCGTTTGATATACCGGACCGAAAAACGGTCGGTCGAACGGAATGAAACACGCCCAGTTCTCGGTCGACTACCCGGACCGGCTGGTCCACCCGCTCCAGCGCGGGATGATGCGCGACTCGCCGGTCGACCGGGCGGAGCTGTTGATGTGGAGTCCGACGGCCGACGCGACGACGCTGTTCTGGTTCGACGGCGACCGAGACGCGGCCGACGCGCTCGTTTCGGGCGTCGATTCGCTCGTTCGGGCGCACTTCGTCGAGGGAGCGGAGGGGACCTACGGCTTCCTCCACCAGCGCGACTACGAGTTCGCGGACCCGCTTCTCGGGGTCGTCGCCGACGCTCGAGTGATATTCCTCCCGCCGGTGGTGTTCCACGCCACCGGCTCCGTCCGGTTCGAGGCTGTCGGCGAAGTGTCGGCGCTTAGCGCGTTTTACGACGACATCGCGGCGCTCGGCGACCTCACGGTCGAGCGCGTGAAGCCCTTCGACCGGCGGCGGTCCCCCTCGCAGCTCACCGACCGACAGCGGGCCGCGCTGGAGACCGCGGTGTCGGCCGGCTACTACGAAATCCCTCGCGAGGGGTCGGTCGCGGACGTGGCTGACGCGCTCGACTGCTCGACGAGCACGGCCGGCGAGCTACTCCGAAAGGCCGAGGCGACGGTGCTCCGGGAGTTCGTCGGTTCGAGGTGACGCGCGCCGATTCCTACGGCACCTTCAGGTAGGCGTCGCCCGCCGCCTGTCGCGCCACGAGCTCGCCGACGCCCGAGGGAACGACCTCGACGCCGTCGGCCAGTCGGTCGGCGTCGAACCCGCGGCCGTCGAGCGAGTTCCGACAGGCGCAACAGCGAACGCCGGCCTCGAACAGCGGGTCGAGGCGGTCGCGGACGGGCGAGTCGGCGAGGAAGAGGAGCGCCGCGTCGCCGTTGGCGAGGAGCGTGACCTCGCCCGTCTCGACCGTCTCGTCGTCGAGCAGGTTTCGGACGTTGCGGATGGCGTGTCGCCAGTCGCCGAGGTCGGCGCTGGAGACGTGGAAGACGACGTTCACGGTTGGTTTTCGCGGTCCGGGTTCCTGTGTGTTGTGCCCGTCCGACACGCTCGACTGCGGCCGACGAGATTTTCACGGCGCTCTCGGAGATACAGGGTATGACGCAGCCACACGTGGTCGCCATCTGCGGCAGTCTCCGCGACCGCAGCTACACCCGATTGGCGCTCGAACACGCCCTCGCCGGCGCGTCGGCCGCCGGCGGTACGACGGAACTCGTGGACCTCCGCGAGTACGACCTCCCGCCGCTCGACGCCGATTACGACGAGCAGGGCGATTCGGCCGAACTCGTCCGCGTCGTCGACGGCGCGGACGCGGTCATCCTCGGCACGCCGGTCTACCACGGCTCGTACTCCGGCGTCCTCAAGAACGCCCTCGACTACTGCGGCTTCGACGAGTTCGGCGAGAAGACCGTGGGCCTCCTCGCCGTCGCCGGCGGGTCGTTTCCCGTGACGGCCCTCGAACACCTCCGGTCGGTCTGCCGGTCGCTGAACTCGTGGGTGCTCCCCCATCAGGTCGCCATCCCCCGCGTCTCCTCGTCGTTCGACGGCGACGACCTCGCGAGCGAGGACCTGCGCGAGCGGGTCGAGCGACTCGGCCGCGACGCGGTCGTCTACGCCAACATCGAGCCCGAGCCCCCGACGTTCGAAAGCGGCGAGAACGTCGGCGCGGACGACTGAGCAGTCGCCACGCGCCGTTTCGAACGCGGCGCGGGTTCGGTGGACCGACCCGTCTCGACTCCCGACCGTCGCGGCAGATGAACAATCGTTTTGACCCTCCTCGTCCCCCAGTCAGGATATGCACGCCATCACGCAGAGCGGATGGATAGAGGTCATCTCCGGCTCTATGTTCTCGGGGAAGACGGAGGAGCTCCTCCGACGCCTCCGCCGGGCCGAAATCGCGGGACAGGAGATTTCGGTGTTCAAGCCCCAGCTCGACGACCGCTACGGCGAGACGACGGTCGGCTCTCACGCCGGTCGTTCGTGGGAGGCGAGCGTCGTCCCCTCCGAGGGCGAGGGCGTCTGGCAAATCGCCGAGGAACTCAACGGCGAGGACGTGGTCGCAATCGACGAGGCGAACTTCTTCTCGGCCGAGCTGGTCGACGTGTGCGAGGCGCTGGCCGCCGACGGCAAGCGCGTCGTCGTCTCCGGGACCGACCAGACGTTCCGCGCCGAACCCTTCGACCCGCTTCCCCAACTGATGGCGCTCGCCGAGTACGTCGACAAGCTCCAGGCCATCTGCACCGTCTGCGGCGAGCCGGCTACACGGAACCAGCGACTCATCGACGGCGAGCCCGCGCACGTTGACGACCCCACCATCCTCGTCGGCGCGGAGGAGTCCTACGAGGCGCGGTGCCGGAACTGTCATACCCTCCGGCGGGACTAGAGGCTAGCGTGACTACTTGGGTCGAAACCCCACGCGAGGGCCGCGACCGCGGACCGACCGGCATCCTCCGCGCGTGGGTCGCCGTGGTCGTCCGCCCCCGCCAGTTCTTCCGGGACGGCGTCGCTCCCGGCGACCAAGCGCCCGGCCTCGTGTTCGCCATCGCGGTGGCGCTCGTCTATCAGGGCCTCGGGTTCGCCTTCGCGCCGGCGACGATTCCGGCCATCGAGGGCGGCCCGCTCGTCTCGGCGCTCGTCGCCCTGCTCGTCGTCGCGCTGTTCGTCGCGCCGGCGCTCCTCCACCTGACGGCGGCCATCCAGACGGCGCTTCTCATCCCGCTTTTGTCCCGCCGCGCGGGGGTGAGCGAGACGGTGCAGGTCATCGCCTACGCCGCCGCGCCGTGCGCTTTCGCCAGCCTCCCGATTCCCGGCGTCCGCGCGCTGTGCGCCGCCTACGGCGCGGTGCTCCTCGTCGTCGGCATCAGCGAGGTCCATCAGACGACGGTTCCGAAGGCGGCGCTCGCCGCGGCCGTCCCCGCCGGCGTGGTCTTCGGCTACGCCTTCGGCGGCTTCCGCGCCGTCTCGGAACTCGCCGCGGCGCTCGCGCTCGTCTGAGCCGAACCGCGCCTCGAATTCCCGCGTTTCGACCGACGGAGCGCCGTTTTTTCGCCCGCACACGCGCAAATCTCCCCTGAGCGTTTTTCGACAATCGTTTTAGTTAGGGGTTGTTTGCTCAACGCAATGGATTGGATTACGCACGAGGAGGACGTCTGGTTCGAATTCCGGGGCAATAGCCCCCACCAGCTCGTCCCCGGCCGATTTTACAGAGGCACCGTCGACGGGTACGCCGACTTCGGTGTCTTCGTCGACCTCGCTTCGAACGTGACCGGATTACTGCACCGCAGCGAACTCGACCGCCGCCTCGAATCCCTCGAATGGGAGCCGGGCGACGAGGTGTTCGTCCAGGTGAAGAACGTCCGCGACAACGGCAACATCGACCTCGGCTGGTCGATTCGCCAGTCCGACTCGGAGTTCCGCGGCGCTCGCATCCACGACCCCGACGGCGACGCCGACGGCCAGCCCGTCGAGAAGGAAGCCGAGAGCAGCGGTCCAGCGACCGTCAAGACGCGCCCGAAGACGGGCAAGACGACGAAGCCCGTCGGCGCGAGCACGTCGTCCGAGACGGTCGAAGCCGAGCCCGAGTCCGAACAGGAAACCGAGCCCGAGCCCGAACAGGACGCCGCGTCCGAGTCCGAGTCCGAGTCCGACGCCGGAGACGAGGACCGCGCGCCGACCGCCGGGGACGTCGTCGACGACATCGCCGTCAACGGCGAGTCCGAGCAGGACGTCGAAGCGGAACCCGAAAGCGAACCCGAGTCCGAGTCGGCGCCCGAGCAGGACGACACCGACGCCGAGCAGGAAGCCGAGACCGAGGCTGACGCCGACGCCGACGAGGCGGAGCGCGTGACCCTCGCCAGCATCGACGACCGCGTCGGCGACGTGATTCGCGTCGAGGGCGAAATCGCCAGCGTCCGCCAGACCGGCGGCCCGACGGTGTTCGAACTCCGCGACGAGACGGCCATCGCCGACTGCGCGGCCTTCGTCGAGGCCGGCGTCCGCGCGTACCCCGAAGTCGAAGTGGGCGACTACGTCCGCATCGACGGCGAGGTCGAGCGCCGCCGCGGCGAACTGCAGATAGAGACCGAGGAGCTGACGGTTCTCGACGGCGACGAGGCCGATACCGTGGCCCAGCGCCTCGCGGACGCCCTCTCGGACGAGGCCCGACCGGACGCCGTCGCGCCCCTCGCGGCCCACGAGCCGGTCGCCGCCGTCGGCAAGTCGCTGCTCGACGCCGCGGAGGCCATCCGCCGCGCCGTCCTCGAATCGCGCCCCATCGTCGTCCGCCACACGGCAACCGCCGACGGCTACGTCGCCGGCGCCGCCGTCGAGCGCGCCGTGCTCCCGCTCATCCGCGAGGAGCACCCCCGCGACGACGCCGAGTACCACTACTTCACCCGTCGCCCGCTCGAGGAGGCCGTCTACGGCATGGACGCCGCCACGAACGACGTGACGCGGATGCTCGAAGACCGCGACCGCCACGACGAGAAGCTCCCGCTCGTGCTTCTCCTCGGTGCCGGCTCGACCGCCGAGTCCCTCGACGGCCTCGGCCTGCTCGGCGTCTACGGCTCCGAGCGCGTCGTCGTCGACGCCGCGCCCGCTGACGACGAGGTCGCCGAGGAAGTCGACGTGCTCGTCAACCCCGCCCGCGAGGGAGCCGACGCCCGCGACCTCTCGGTCGGCGCGCTCGCCTCCACGCTCTCGGTCGCCGTCAACGAGGACATCCGCGACGACGTGTCGCACCTCCCCGCCGTCAGCTACTGGGAGAACTGCCCGCAGCAGTACCTCGACCTCGCCGAGTCCCACGGCTTCGACGCCGACCGCGTCCGCGAACTCCGCGAGGCCGTCGCGCTGGAAGCCTACTACCAGTCCTATCAGGACAAGCGCGAACTCATCGCCGACCTGCTGTTCGACGCCGACGAGGGCCTCGCCGGCCACGTCTCCGAGCAGTTCCGCATCAAGCTCGAAGACGAAATCGAGACGGCGCAGGCGAACCTCGAACGCCGCGACGTCGGCGCAATCTCCGTGGCCGTCCTCGACTCGGACGCCTACAGTCACCGCTTCGACTTCCCGCCGACGGGCCTGCTCGTGGACGAACTCCACCGCCGCACCCGCGAGGGTGACGCCTTCGTGACCGTCGCGCTCGGCATGGACGAACTCTACCTGCGCTCGACGGGCGACCTCGACCTCCGCGCGGTCGTCGAGTCGGCCGCCGAGAAAGCGCCCGCCGCCGGCCTCGCCGCCGCGGGCATCCGCGAAGGTCGCATCGAGTTCCTGACCGGCGCGCGCGACGAGGCGCTCGAAGCCGTCCTCGACGCCGCAGCCGAGCAGTTCTAAGCCGCAATCCAGACTCCTCCTCGCGCGGTTCGACGGAGGGCTGTATTCCAGCCTCCCGAGCGACACGCTTATCCACGAAACGACCCGATTCGCGCCCATGAACCGCCACCGCGTCGCCGAACGGGAGGTGTGTCCGTGAGCGCCGAGACCGAGACGGAGTCCGAGGCGTTCGAACGGACCTGCGAGGCGCTCGTCGAGCGCATCCTCGCGGGCGACGTCGACCGCGACGGCCTCGAATCGGCAAAGCTCGACGCCTGTTCGGAACACTCCTCGCCGAAGGTTCCGAAGAACGTCGAGATTCTGCAGTACGCCCCGGAAGACCGCCGCGAGGAGGTCAAAGAGGTCGTCCAGCGCAAGCCCGTCCGGACCGCCTCCGGCGTCTCGCCGGTCGCCATCATGACCTCGCCGCACATGTGCCCCCACGGGAAGTGTCTCTACTGTCCCGGCGGGCCCGCCAGCGAGTTCTCCTCGTCGCAGTCGTACACGGGCCACGAGCCCGCGGCCGCCCGCGGCGTCCAGAACGACTACGACCCCTACGGGCAGGTCACGCTCCGACTCGAACAGCTTCGACACATCGGCCACCCCGTGGACAAGGTCGAACTCATCCTGATGGGCGGGACGATGACCGCCCGGAGCCACGACTACCAGGAGTGGTTCGTCAAGCGGGCGCTCGAAGCGATGAACGACTACGACCTCGACAAGGAGCCCGAACCGGCGGAAGACCGGTCGTTCAAGCCCGACCCCGAGGATGTCGAGTTCAAGTACATCGAGGACGTCATCGCCGAGAACGAGACGAACGACATCCGCAACATCGGGACGACCTTCGAGACGAAGCCGGATTGGTGTGACCCGGAGCAGATAGACCGGATGCTCGATTTGGGCGCGACGAAGGTCGAAGTCGGCGTCCAGACGACCTACGAGCGCATCAACCGCGAGATGCACCGCGGCCACGGCGTGCAGGCCTCTATCGACGCCAACCGCCGGCTCCGCGACTCGGCGTTCAAGGTCGGCTTCCACATGATGCCCGGCCAGCCGGGCATGACCAAGGAGATGTGTCTGGAGGACTTCCGTCAGCTGTTCGAAAACAGCGACTGGCGGCCCGACTACCTCAAAATCTACCCGACGCTCATCGTCCGCGACACCATCACCTACGACATGTGGCGGCGCGACGAGTACGAGCCGCTGAACAACGAGGAGGCCGCCGACATCGTCGCGGAGGTCATGGGCATGATTCCGAAGTACACCCGCCTCCAGCGCGTCCAGCGGGACATCCCCGCGGACTTCATCGACGCCGGCGTCTGGAAGTCGAACCTCCGACAACTGGCCGCCCAGCGCGCCGAGGAACGAGGTATCGTCCAGCGGGACATCCGCGCCCGCGAGGTCGGCATGAACGAGGCCGACCCGGACCCAGAGCGCATCGAACTCGACGTGATGACCTACGAGGTCGCCGGCGGCACGGAGCACTTCATCTCGTTCGAGGACCCCGTCGAGGACCTGCTCGTCGGGTTCTGTCGCCTCCGGTTCCCCGGCAACCCGGTCCGCCGCGAACTGCAGGACGCGGCGCTCGTCCGCGAACTCCACGTCTACGGCTCCGAGGCGGGCATCGGTGCCGACGGCGACTGGCAGCACAAGGGCTACGGGAAGAAGCTCCTCGCGCACGCCGAGGAACTGTCCCGCGACGCCGGCTACGACAAGATTTCGGTCATCTCGGGCATCGGCGTCCGGCAGTACTACAAGGAGAAACTCGGCTACCACCAGGACGGTCCGTACGTGTCGAAGCGGCTGTAGCCGACGAAAACACCCTCATCGGCCGATTCTCACCCCTGATTGTCGCTCCGCCACGTTTTTACTTTTCGGCCGACCGCAGTCGATAGAATGGCACCACAGGGGGGTGCGGCGGTTCAGGGGCAGGCGACGACGTGGCTTCAGGACCTCCGCTCGGCGCTCGCACAGTTCGTTTCGACCGAAGAACGGCTCGGCATCTCGGCGGCGCTCGTGGCGCTCGCGCTCGGAATCGCGGTCTTCCTCGCGCCGCGACTCGTCTCGCGGGCGACCGTCGAGTTCCGAACGCGAGTGTTGGACCACCCGCGGGTTCCCGACGCCGTCACCGACGCGGCGTGGCTGTTTCCCGCGACGGTCGTCGTCCGGACGCTCCAACTCGCGGTCTTCGTCGGCGCGGCGCTGTCACTGTTGCTCCTCTGGGGCTTTACGGGCCTCGCCGCGGATTTCGCCGAGGTGCTCGCCGTCGCGGTTCCGAACGCCGTCAAACTCGGGGCCACGGTCGCGCTGTTCGCCGGCGCGCTCGTCGGAACGAACGTCCTCGAAGAGCGATTGGAGTCGTACGCGACCGCCTCGGACAACATCAACGCCCACCAGCAGGGCATCGTCTTCCGCGTCCTCCAACTGGTCGTCCTCCTCGCGGTCGGGATGGCGGCGCTCACCGTCTGGCAGGTCCGAATCGGCGGCCTGCTCGTCGGCGCGGGCTTCCTCGGTATCGTGGTCGGGATGGCCGCGAGACAGACCCTCGGGTCGCTCATCGCGGGCTTCGTGCTGATGTTCTCCCGGCCGTTCGAACTCGGCGACTGGGTGGAGATAGACGACGCCGAGGGCATCGTCACCGACATCACCATCATCAACACCCGGCTGAGCAACGCCGACGGTGAGACGGTCGTCTTCCCCAACGACCGCGTGACGAACGCGAAGATAACCAACCGGACGAAGCGCAATCGCCTCCGACTCCGCCTCGACGTGGGCATCGACTACGAGGCCGACATCGAACACGCCGAGTCGGTAGCGGCGGAAGCGCTCACCGACCTCCAGTTCGTCGAGGACGTGCCGAAACCGCAGGTGATGCCGACGACGTTCGGCGACTCGTCAATCGGGCTCCAACTCCGCTTTTGGATTACGAACCCCTCGGCCCCGCGTCGGGCGCAGGCGAAAGCCGAGGTGCTTCGGAGCGTGAAACTCGCGTTCGACCGCGAGGGAATCAAGATACCCTACCCGCAGCGCGAACTGCTCGCCCGCGAGGAGTCCGACGGCTTCCAGCTCCGAGAGGCCCGTCGCAGTCGGCCGGTGGAGAAGTCGGTCTCGAAGGAGTAGGCGTCCCGGCTACAGCGATTTTCGCATCTCGACGTGCGGGATGCCGGCCTCGTCGAACTCGTCGCTCGTCGTCTCGTAGTCGAGGCCGTGGTAGAACCCCTCAGCGGTCGTCTGGCCGTGGAGCAGAAGCGAGTCGAACCCGCGCTCGCTCGCCTCGGCTTCGAGCGCGTCCATGAGCCGTCGCCCCCAGCCCTCGCCGCGGGCCGATTCGAGGACGGCGACGCGCTCGACCTTGCCGACGCCGGGTTCGTACTCGCGCAGGCGGGCCGCGCCCACCGGGTCGCCGCCGCGGTAGGCGACGAAGTGGACCGCCTCGGCGTCCGGGTCGTCGTGTTCGTCCCACTCCAGTTCCTCGTCGACGCCCTGTTCGTCCACGAAGACGGCCTTTCGGACGGCGAAGGCGTCGTCGCGCTCGCCCTCGGTGACCGCGACGCGGACCTCGGTTTCGCTCATGGGAGCAGTTCCGCGGGCGGCCACCTGACGATTGCGGAGCGGGTTTTATCGTGTCGTTCCACTGACTACCGTCCGTGAGTACGCTCGACAGGTTCTTCCTCGGACGCGAGGACGCCCCCGTTCGACAGCATCAACTGGGCGGCGTCGCCCTCTTCGCGCTCGTCTTCGCCACGCACCTCCCGCCGGACGCGGTCGGTCCGCTTTCGTACCCGTTCGGGCTCCGGCTGTGGCCCGTGGTCGCGCTCGGCCTCGGTGGCGGCGCGGTCGGTGCGCTCCGCGGCGACGGCGTCTTCGGGGCGCTCCCGCTCGGCGCCGGCCCGGTACTCGGCTTCTTCGCGGCGCTCGGCGCGGCCGAGTTGACGACGCCGAGCATGGGACTCTGGCAGGGAGTCGCGACCGGTCTCGTCGCCGGTGGGCTCCTCGCGAGCCTCGGATTCGCGCTCGGCTTCGTCGGGCGCTACGCCGTCGCTCGCGTACTGTCGTCGGCCTGACCCCGTTCGGACTCGCCGCCGAGCGCCCAGCCGAGTCGGTAGACGAGCGACCCGGTTGCGAGTGTCACCAGCACCCAAACGACGAGCAGAATCCCGAGAAAGAGGACGCCGTAGCCACCGAAGGGAACCAGCGGCAGCGCGAAGACCACGGGTGCGGCGACGATGGCGAGCGACAGCGGGCGCGTGCTTCCGTCACGTCGGGCCGCGTACCCGAGGGGAAGAAACAGCACGACGGCGGCCTCTAACGCGAGCGCGCTGACCGAGAACCACGGGTTCGGCCCCGGCATCGCAATCGCGGTGGCGACCGCGAGCGCGACCTGCGGCCCGACGGTCGCGGCGACGAGACGACGGAATCCGAGCGCTTTGGGGCGGACCGCCGAGACGACGCCGAGCGCGACGAGTTGGAGTGCGAGGAGCCACGCCATCGCGGCGACGCTCCCGGAGAACGCCCGGACGGCGAGGAGACAGAGGCCCCACAGGACGCCGAGTCCCGCGACGACGGGGCCGAACCGCCGCGCCCCCCGGTCGCCGTCGAACCGGCGGTCGAAGTGCCGGATGAGGAGGACGCCGACGGTGAGCACGAGCGTCGGGACGAACGCGACCCACGCGAGGTTCGTGAGGATACCGGGTCCCGAGTCGGCGGCGAGACTGGCGTAGGCCGCGGCCGTGGTCGCGAGTCCCGCGTCGGGGCCGAACGTGAGGTACGTCTGGCTTCCGACGCTGGACGGGTCCCCGCCGTCGGCGCTCCAGACGGCGGCCGTCTCGTTGGTCCGAGTCCCGGGGGGCGCGGTGAGGAGCGCCGACCCCTCGGGACCGCTCACGGCGAATCGGTCAGCATCGACGTAGACGGTGCCTCTGACCCCGTCGACGTGGAAGTAGTCCACGACTAGCACGTCGCCGTAGCCGCGGTACGCCATCCCGGGCACCTCGAAGGTCACGACCGCGGTGTCGCCGTCCATCCGGGTTTCGAGGCGTCTGCGGTCGTCGGTGAACACGCGGTGTTCTTCGAAGGTCCGGCTGACGACGCGGTCGAGTCGGTCGGGGTTCTCGCGGAACGTCGCGGCCGACTCGTCGTCGAGTTCGACGCGGGCGGTCCACGTCCCGACGCCGTCGTCGTCGACGCGGACCCGGAGCGCGCTCGATTCGACGGTGAGCGGGACGCCCGCGGCGTCGGCCGTCTCCTCGAACGCCTCGCCGCAGACGCCGCAGACGGCTTCGGGCGGCGGTCGCGCCTCGGCGGGGACGCTCCCGACGGGGAGCGCGGCCAGCGCGACGAGGAGGGCGAGGGCGGCG
Source organism: Haloferax gibbonsii ATCC 33959 (assembly GCF_000336775.1). Taxonomy (GTDB): domain Archaea; phylum Halobacteriota; class Halobacteria; order Halobacteriales; family Haloferacaceae; genus Haloferax; species Haloferax gibbonsii. The sequence goes on from NZ_AOLJ01000013.1 coordinate 56,977, forward strand.
AGAGCGAGGGTACGGGGGCGCATTCACCGAATACATTCCGGTTGGTTGATAAGTATCTTATCCCCGATTCGGGCGGCCGTCGCACCCGCGGAAACGACACCCCTTTTCGTTCGCCGCCAAAAAGCGAGTCCATGGACCCGAAGCGGGAACTCACGAGCGTCGACCTCGCGGCCCTCGTCACCGAGTTGAACCGGTACGAGGGCGCGAAGGTCGACAAGGCGTACCTCTACGGCGACGACCTGCTTCGCCTCAAGATGCGGGACTTCGACCGCGGTCGGCTCGAACTCCTCCTCGAGGTGGGCGAGATAAAGCGCGCGCACCTCGCCGCACAGGAGCACGTTCCGGACGCCCCCGGTCGGCCGCCGAACTTCGCGATGATGCTCAGAAACCGGCTCAACGGGGCCGACTTCGCGGGCGTCGAGCAGTACGAGTTCGACCGCATCCTCACGTTCACGTTCGAGCGCGGCGACGAGAACACGAAAATCGTCGTCGAACTGTTCGGACAGGGCAACATCGCGGTGCTCGACGAGACGGGCGAAGTCGTCCGCAGTCTGGAGACGGTGCGGCTCAAGTCGCGGACGGTCGCGCCGGGGTCGCAGTACGAGTACCCCGCCTCGCGGCTCGACCCCCTCACCGTCAGCCGCGACGCCCTCGGCCGGAACATGGAGCAGTCCGACACCGACGTGGTGCGGACGCTCGCCACTCAGTTGAACCTCGGCGGCCTCTACGCCGAAGAGCTGTGTACCCGCGCCGGCGTCGAGAAGACGCTCGATATCGCCGACGCGACCGCCGAGGACTACGACGCCGTCTACGACGCCATCGTCGACCTCCGCCAACAGGTGCGCTCCGGGGAGTTCGACCCGCGGCTCTACCTCGGCGACGACGGCGAGGTCGTGGACGTGACGCCCTTCCCGCTGCGCGAACACCAGAACGCCGGACTCGACGAGGAGGCCTACGACACGTTCAACGACGCGCTCGACGAGTACTTCTTCCGGCTCGATTTGACCGCCGACGAGCAGGAAGCCACGTCGAACCGGCCGGATTTCGAGGAGGAAATCGCCAAACAGCAGCGCATCATCGACCAGCAGGAGGGCGCGATAGAGGGCTTCGAACAGCAGGCCGAAGACGAGCGCGAGCGCGCCGAGCTGCTGTACGCCAACTACGACCTCGTCGACGACGTGCTGTCGACCGTCCGCGGCGCGCGCGAGGAGGGCGTCCCGTGGGACGACATCGCCGCGAGGCTTGAGGAGGGTGCCGAACAGGGCATCCCCGAGGCCGAGGCCGTCACGAACGTCGACGGCGCGAACGGCACGGTCACCATCGAACTCGACGACGCGACCGTCACCCTCGAGGTGTCGATGGGCGTCGAGAAGAACGCCGACCGCCTCTACACCGAGGCCAAGCGCATCGAGGAGAAAAAGGAGGGCGCGTTGGCCGCCATCGAGGACACCCGCGAGGAGCTCGCGGCCGTGAAGAAGCGCCGCGACGAGTGGGAGGCCGACGACGACGAGGACGACGAGGAAGACGAGGACGAAGAGCCGGAGGAGACCGACTGGCTCGCGCTCGATTCGGTCCCCGTCAAGTCCACGGAACACTGGTTCGAGCGGTTCCGCTGGTTCCACACTTCGAGCGGCTACCTCGTCGTCGGCGGCCGCAACGCCGACCAAAACGAGGAGCTGGTGAAGAAGTACATGAGCAAGCACGACCGCTTTTTCCACACGCAGGCCCACGGCGGGCCGGTCACGCTCCTGAAGGCGACGGGGCCGAGCGAGCCCGCGCAGGCGGTCGACTTCTCCGACGAGACGCTCCGCGAGGCCGCGCAGTTCGCCGTCTCGTACTCCTCCATCTGGAAGGAGGGCCGCTTCGCCGACGACGCCTACATGGTCGAGCCCTCGCAGGTGTCGAAGACGCCCGAGTCGGGCGAGTACATCGAGAAGGGGAGCTTCGTCATCCGCGGCGACCGCGAGTACTTCGAGGACGTGGCCGCGAAAGTCGCGGTCGGCATCCAGTGCGAGGACGAGACGCGCGTCATCGGCGGTCCGCCGTCGGCAATCGAGGCGCGCGCGGAGACGACGTTGACGCTCACGCCGGGGCAGTACGCCCAGAACGACGCCGCGAAACTGTGTTATCGCCGGCTCCGCGAGCGCTTCGCCGACAAGTCGTTCGTCAGAAAAATCGCATCACCCGACCAGATTCAGGAGTTCCTCCCGCCGGGCGGCAGCGACATCGTCGACGAGTGAACGTCGACGCCGTCCCTCGGTAATCAGACGCTAGACGGCTTAATATTCAATTATTCGGTCGCGTCGGGTACAAGATTATATACTTTCTCGTCGTAATGTTGCTTCGAGCGCGCGTGTCAACCCGCGAATCTCACATTCGGCCGAACGGCCGGTGGGTGGGTGGGTGGTGGCGCTCGGTGAATCCCAATGCTTTCAGAATCACTCAATTACCTTCGAAACGGCGAGGACTGGGTAAAGACGGTCCTCATCGGCGGCGTCCTCGGCCTGTTGAGCTTCCTCATCGTCCCGACGTTCCTCGTCATCGGCTATCTCCTTCGGGTCGTTCGCGCGACCATGAAGGGCGACGAGGTGCCCCCGGAGTTCGACGACTGGGGCGACATGGCGATAGACGGCGTGAAAGGCTTCGCTATCGCGTTCGTCTACGCGCTCGTCCCGGCCATCATCGCGGGCGTGTTCGGCTTCGCCGGCATCGTCGGCGCGGCGGCCGGCGGCTCCGACGCCGCGGGCGCGCTGGGCGGCATCGTGGCGCTCGTGGGCCTCCTGCTCGCGTTCGTCCTCGGCCTGCTCGCCGCGTACCTCATCCCGGCGGCGCTGTCGAACTACGCCGAGACCGACCGCATGGGCGCGGCGTTCGACTTCGGCACGCTCCGGCCCATCCTGACCTCGGGCAAGTACGCCACCGCGTGGCTCACGGCCTTCGCGGTGCTGTTCGCGTCGTCCATCGTGGTCGGCGTCCTCAACGTCATCCCGCTTCTCGGCTTCGTCGTCGGGGCGTTCGTGACGTTCTACGCGGCCGTCGCCGCCTACTACATCATCGGCAAGACGTGGGGCGAACTCCACGACATCGAGATGATGGACGAAGGCGAGACGCCGGGCGAACAGCCCGCCGTCTGAACTGTCAGCGAAAACCCGAATTTTCGACGGAATATCTAAGCCGCTAGCGGCGCGACACCCCAACGGTATGCTCTCCGACGCGCTGTGGTTTCTCAAGCGAAGCGACGACTGGGTTGCGACGACGATTATCGGCGGGGTTCTCTCGCTGCTTTCGGTTCTGGTACTCCCGGCGATTATCCTGCAGGGCTACTTCGTCAGGGCGATGCAGGCGGCCGCGAACGGCGAGCGGGCCGCTCCCTCGTTCACCGACTGGGGCGGCCTGTTCGTCGACGGCCTGAAACTGTTCGTGGTGACGTTCGTCTGGGCGTTGGTGGCGGTTATCCCGGCGATGCTCCTCTCGGTCATCATCGGCATCGGCACCTTCACCGTCTCCGAGGCGGCGACGGGGAGCGCTGCGGCGTCCTCCGCGGGCGGCGTCGGACTCGGCATCGTCTCGGTCGTCCTCGGGCTCCTCGTGTTCGCGCTCAGCCTGCTCGCGGCCTACCTCGCACCGGCCGCCGGGGCGAACTTCGCCATCGAGGGGAACCTCGGTGCCGGCTTCGACGTGCGCACGATTCTCTCGGGCGCGCTCACCGGCGAGTACGCCGTCGCGTGGTTGCTCGCGCTCGTCGTCGCGGCTGCGCTCGGATTCATCGGCGGTCTTCTCTTCGTCTTCGTCGTCGGGTTCTTCATCCTGTTCTACGTGCAGGTGATGACGTACTACCTGTGGGCCCGCGGCTTCGCCGACGCCACCGGCAAGGGCCAACAGTCGACGCAGTCGACCGGATGGTAAGCGGCGCGGGGCGGTAGGCGGCGACCGCGCTGGCATCCGCGACGCCGACTCGCGCCGGGTGACCGCGATAGCAGGACTCTTTTCCGTTCCCCGACGACCGGACGTGTATGCGCATTTCGAGCCGCGGTCGCGGCGAGGAGGGGCGCGAGCGAATCACGCTCGTCCCCGAGAACGTCGACGACCTCTGGCACCTCTCGTACGTTCTCGAACCGGGTGACCTCGTCTCCGGCGACACCACCCGCCGCATCCAGCGCGACGACGAGCAGATGCGGGACACCGGCGGCGAGCGCGAGCACCTCAACGTCACCATCGAGGTCGACGACGTGGAGTTCGCGCGCTTCGCCAACCGCCTCCGCGTCGGCGGCGTCATCGTCTCCTGTTCCCGCGAGGACCAACTCGGCCACCACCACACGCTCAACGTCGAGGAGCGCGCCGAGATAACCATCGAGAAGCACTTCAAGGCCGACCAGATAGACCGCATCGAGACGGCCGAACAGGCCGCTGAGAACCCCGACGTCGCCATCGCGACCGTCGAGGAGGGCGCGGCCTACATCCACACCGTCGCCCAGTACGGCACCGACGAGTACGCCTCGCTCACGAAGCCGACGGGGAAAGGCGAGTACGCCCGCCCGCGGTCCGAACTGTTCGACGAACTCGGGTCCGCGCTGTCGCACCTCGACGTGGACGCCATCATCCTCGCCGGCCCGGGCTTCACGAAGAACGACGCGATGGACTACTTCGAGAACAACTTCCCCGAGGTCGCAGAGACAATCGTCACGACCGTCGACACCGCCGGCGTCGGCGACCGCGGCGTCCACGAGGTGCTCAAGCGCGGCGCGGTCGACGACGTGCAGAAACAGACCCGCATCGCCGAGGAGGCCAACCTCATCGACGAACTGATGGAGAACATCTCGACGGGCGCGAAGGCGGCCTACGGGGTCGAACAGGTCGCCGAGGCCGCCGACTTCGGCGCGGTCGAACATCTGCTTCTCCTCGACTCTCGGCTCCGCGCCGAGCGACAGGGCGACGGCGACTGGGACGTGGACGTGAACGACATCATCGACTCGGTCGAACAGAAGGGCGGCGAGGTCACCGTGTTCTCCGCGGAGTTCCAGCCCGGCGAGCAGTTGAAGAACCTCGGCGGCATCGCCGCGGTCCTCCGGTACCGACTCCAGTAGCCCGCCTTCGCCGCCACCGCCGGAGAAACCGTTTAGCCGCCGGAAACCAACGTCTAGTCGTGATGCGGAGGGGGCTCTCGGAGGCGACGAGGCGGGTCGACCGCTGGCTCGACCAGGTGTTTTTCGCCGCGTGGGAGGTGTCGGTACTGGCGATTCCGACGCTCTGGCTCCTGCTTTTCGCGACCCCGAGAGCCGCGGTGTCGCTGTCCGGTCTCACCGCCCTCGCGGTGAGCGCCGTCGCCGTCGGCACCTTCCGTGGCGGCTACGTCGGAACCGGGTCGTGGCCGCGGCCCGGCCACCTACCGACGCTCCCGATTCGCTCGGCGTACTACAGCCTCGTCGTCGGCGGTGCGGCGCTCCTCGGTGCCGCAGCACAGGTCCACACCGGGTGGTTCTGGGCGGGCATCGTCGTCCCCGTGTTCGCCGTCGGGGCGTTGGCGATGCTGCCGTCGGTCGTCGCCGCCGTCGAACAGACCGCACGACTGACGCTGTGATTCGATATCGACAGTGAGGCGACATTCACTCCGAATTTGGAAGAAACCCGGCACAGAGTGGTGTGAGATATCGAAAAACCACTATCTGCTTTCTCGTCCCTCGTTCACTCGAATCGTCGGGCCGGGCGCGGTCTCGCCCGACTCGTCGATTTCGAGGGAGAACGACTATGACGAACACAGAACATCGAGACGGCCCGACCCGTCGCCGGTTCCTCCGGGCGTCCGGACTGCTCGTGGGCGGACTCGCCCTCGGCGTCGGCGCGGCTGGAACCGCCGTAGCGGGAGTCTCGGTCGCAAACGGGTGGTACGAAGAAGAAGAGATATACTACGTCGCTCACGGGGTGGAGGAGGGAGTGACGGAACGCGGAGAAAACGACATCTACCTCATCGGCGGCGACAGGACGTTGCAGGCACAGGTCGTCGAGTTCATCCCCGGGGAGTCCGGGTACTCACCCCACTGGAACGCAAACCTCGTCAATACGGCCGCAGGGAAGACGGTGGCCGACATCGTCGCCTCGCCGTACGTCTCGGACCACTATCCGGAGGCGCTGTTCGACGACGTCGAAGACATTCGGGCGGCGGCAGACGCTGGTCTGGTCACGATATCGAAACCCGGCGTCGTCGTCCTGTGTCCGATCGTTCCGGAACGCGTCGCAGATGCACCCGGAAACACCGAACTTCCCGAGGCGTTCCCCCGTCCGTGGCCGACGACGTTCTGAGCGAGAACGAACGCCGGTGACGGTCGCTTTTTGTCACGACTGCGCGGCGACCGTCTCGGTGAGACTCCGCTCGTCTATCGAAACTCCGCCCGTCCGTTCTACTCGCCAGTCAGCGACTCGCTCGCCGGCGAGAAGTCGATGGTCGTTCCGAGCCCCTCCTCGCGCGCCTTCTCGTAGAGCATGTGCGCCGCGGCGACCGTCTCGATGCCCGTGCCGCCGCTGTCGAAGACGGTTATCTCCTCGTCGTCCTCGCGCCCGGCGGCGACGCCCGCGACGACCTCGCCGAGTTCGGCGTGGATGTGGTCCTCGTCGACGACGCCGGCCTCGACGGCGGCGAGGAACGACCCGGCGTCCATCGTGGCGCGCTCGCGGAGGTCGGGGACGTACGTCGCGCGCTCGATGGTCGTCTCGTCGAGTTCGCGCTTTTCGGGGTGGTACTGACCCATCGCGGTGACGTGCGTGCCGGGTTCGAGCAGGTCGCCGTCGAACACCGGCTCCGCGGCGGTCGTGGCGGTGACGACGATGTCGGCTCCCTCGACGGCCGCGGCGCTGGAGGCGACGGCGGCGACGCTGGCGTCGAGCGTGCGGTCCATCTCGCCCGCGAACGACTCGCGGCTCTCCTTCGTCGGCGAGTAGACCCAGACGGTGTCGAGGTCGCGGACGGTCGCGGCGGCCCGGAGCTGTCCGCGGGCCTGCGCGCCGCTCCCGATGAGCGCGAGCGTCGAGGCGTCGTCGCGGGCAAGGGCGTCGATGGCGACTCCGCCCGCCGCCCCGGTCTTGAAGGGATTCATGCTCGCGCCGTCGAGGAGCGCCAGCGGCTCGCCGCTCTCGGCGTCGAAAAGCGGCGTCATGAACCACGCGTCCTCCGCGCCGAAGCCGGCGGAGTACATGTAGCCGCCCATCGCGCCCGTCTCGGGGAGCACGGCCGCGTAGGAGGTGAGCATGCCCGGCGGCTCGCGGTTGAACAGTTTCGTCCGCGGCTCGGCCGGCGCGCCCTCGCCGCGCTGTCTGTAGCCCTCGCGGACGGCATCGACGTACTCGACAGGGGTCGCCAGTCCGCTAACCTCGTCGCTCGTGAGGAACAAGGTCGCTGTCATGGTCGGAAAAACGAGACCTGCGGTCAAAACCCTGCGGGCCGGCGAACCGACCGGACGGGCGCGGGTTGGGGGTTAGTCTGCGTCGAGGACCGAAGGAGAGGGCGCGTCAGCGGCGTTGGGACCGGCGTGTTCGTCGAGGCGGGCGGGGGACGGCGACGAGGGCCCGTTCACGAAGAGCGCGTGGCCGGTGAGGAGCGCGGCCATACCCGCGGCCATCGGCACTGCCGTGGTCAACTGCAACCCGGCGACGGTAAGCGTGCCGGTGATGCCGAGGAGTGTGAGCGGGATGAGCCCAAGAATGTAGTCGTAATATCCGGTCATAATATATAACATACTACGGACGTAAGTGGTATAATTCTTTCCCATAGATGACTGATACTGTTTTTGTGGCATTCGGATACCTTCTCCATAACTTATAGCGAGATAATCGCAAGACGACGGAGGGGTTGTAGCCCCAGAAGAACATCACGAATTCGATACTGTGGATTGTGCCTCTCGCCCGAACAGTCGGGCCGGCGCTCGCGTCGTCTGCCGGAACTCCACACGATTATGGGAGTCGGTGCCGTGGCCGGAGACGTGAACCGTAACGACCGCTCAATCGTCGCGTTGGTGATGCTCGCCCACGGGATGGTCCACACGTACGAACTGTCCATCCCCATCTTCGTGGCCATCTGGCTCGGGGAGTTCGCGAGCATCGACCTCGGCATCGCGACGATTCCCGTCACGACCGCCTCGCTGGGCGTGATGACCGGCCTCGGATTCGCGCTGTTCGGCCTCGGGGCGCTCCCCGGCGGCATCCTCGTCGACCGCGTCGGTTCCAAGCGCCTCATCGTCGCCTGTCTCCTCGGCATGGCCGGGTCGTTCGTCCTGCTCGCGCTGTCGCCGAACCTCGTCGTCGTCGCCCTCGCGCTCGTCGTCTGGGGCGCGGCGGCCAGCGTCTACCACCCCGCCGGGCTCCGGCTCATCAGCACCGGCGTCGAGGAACGCGGGACCGGCTTCGCCTACCACGGCATCGCCGGGAACCTCGGCATCGGTTTCGGCCCCTTCCTCACCGCGCTCCTCCTGTTGTTCTTCGACTGGCACCTCGTCGCCGGCGTGCTCGCGCTCCCGGCGCTCGTGGCCGCCGCGCTCGCTACCCGCGCCAACTTCGAAGAGCAGGCCGCGGTCGCCGCGACCGACGGCGGCGACGGGAGCGACACCGGCGGCGACGACAAAGCCGGCGCGGGCGTCTCCTCGTTCGCGGAACTGGTCTCGCAGTCGAAGCACCTGTTCGCCGGCGGGTTCGCGCTCGTCTTCGCGCTCGTGATGTTCTCGGGGCTCTACTACCGCGGCGTCACGACGTTCCTCCCGGACCTCCTCGGCTCGGTCATCGGCATCGAGCCGATACCCGTCTCCGAACTCCTCCCCGCCGCCCTCGCGTCCGGGTCGGCCGGTGGCGCGCCGACGCTCGACGTGGAACTGTTCGTCTACGCCGGTCTCCTGACGGTCGGCGTCTTCGGGCAGTACGTCGGCGGGAAGCTCACCGACCGTATCAGGACCGAACGCGGTATCGTCGCCGGCTTCGGCGCGCTCGCCGTCATCGCCGTCGCCTTCCTCCCCGTGGCGAGTCTCGGCGTCGGCCCGCTCCTCGCAGTCTGTGCGCTCCTCGGCTTCTTCCTGTTCATGGTCCAGCCGTTCTATCAGGCGACCGTCGCGGAGTACACGCCCGCCGGGCTCCGCGGGCTCTCGTACGGGTTTACTTACCTCGGCGTGTTCGGCGTCGGCGCGCTCGGCGGTGCCGTCGCCGGCTACATCCTCACCGTCGCCGACTCGACGGCGCTGTTCTTGGTCCTCGCCGGGTTCGCGACGGCCGCGACGCTCCTCGGCGTGACGTTGTTGCGACGGCGGCCGACGCCCGCCTGAGGGCGGTCGATCGGCCGAAAAAACAGTTTTTGACGGACGGGTTCGGTCCGGTCTCCGCGTCTCAGACGAGTCGGAAGTAAATCGTCCGCCAGACGCCGAGCGCGACGGAGCCGAGCACCAGCATGACCGCGACGAACGTGAGTTCGACGCCGCCTTCGAAAAGCGGCGTCCAGCGAATCGCCATGCCGATGACGGTCGCCGCGAGCCACGAGCGAATGCCGAGCGGGACGGCCGACTTCGCCGACTCGGCCGCGCCCGGCGAGTACGCGCCCAACAGCGGGGCGGTGACGAGCCATCCGATGAGGAACGGGACCGAGGTGAGTACCCAGCCGACCGGGTCGGCCGAGAGGTACGACACCCCGTTGTGCTGAACCACGCCGACGGTGACGAGGAGGAAGATGGCGAGCACGTCGCCCACCGCGATGGGTAACGCCCCGGCATCGAGTCGCTCCTCTAAGAACGAAGTCGAGGTTGCCATAGGCGAGGATTCGTCGCCCCCCTAATGGCTTTCCCGCTTTTTTCCGACCACCGTGTACTCGAAGCCCCGTTCGACCACGTCGGCCTCGAACCCGACGCGTTCGAGAAAGCGCACGAGCTCGTCGGGCGCGGCGAACGCCGAGCCGAAGCCGACGACGCGCTCGGCGGCGACGAGCCCCCGCCCGAGGAGCGTCTCGGGGTCGAACTCGTTGACGGCGAACACCCCGCCGGGCGCGAGCACGCGGAAGACCTCCTCGGCGACCCCCCGCTGGTTCGGCATGTGGTGGAAGGCGTCCACGACGGTCACGGCGTCGAGGGAGTCGTCGGCGAAGGGAAGCCCTCGGGCGTCGCCGCGGACGCAGTCGAGGCCTCGTTCGCGCGCCCGACGGAGCATCCCAGCCGAGCGGTCGAGGACGATGCGCTCGGGAACGTCGAGCGCGAGGGTCGCCCGCCCGGAGCCGCCGCCGATGTCGACGACGCGCTCGATGGGGCGGTCGGCGCGGTCGAGCGCGGTCCCGAGTGCGCCGGGGTCGGCGGGCGGCATCACGAGGTCGTAGACGGGTGCGAAGCGGTCGAAGAACCGAACGTCGCCAGCGCCGTGCATGCCCGACTCCACGGCTCCGCCGGGGAAGGTTCTTGCGCGCGGCGGTCCCATCTCGGCCATGGAGTTCGACCTGCTCGGGTGGCCCGAAGACGGGCCGCGACTCCGCCTCGACTACCGGCGGTTCGCCTACGCGGGGAAGTTCGTCACCGCGGGGACGGGCAAGACGGTGTTCCGCGACCCCGACGCGCCCCTGCCGGCGCTCGACGACGACCGGCCCGCGCCGACCGGCGGCCCCGATTCTCTGCCGCCGCTGGCCGAGGACGTGGTCGCCGCCGTCGCGTTCAACGAGGACCGAACGGACCCGACGACGCTCTGGCTCCGGTACGTCACGGTCCGGCGGGACCGCCGGGACGACGGACTCGGTCCCGACCTCCTCCGCCGGACCTGCGAAGCCGCCGCGGACCGCGGCTACGAGACGGTCCGCATCGCCGCGAACAACCCCTTCGCCTACGAGGCGTGCCACAAGGCCGGGTTCGGCTTCACGGGCCGCGAGACGGGCGTCGCCGAGTTGGTGCTGGAGCGCCCCGCCGACGCGCCCGTCGCGGTCTCACGCGAGACGTACCAGTCCGGCCTCGACCGCTACCGCGCCCGCGACCTCGGCGACCCGGAGCGGTCGTTTCTCGCGGCGCGCGAGGGGGCGGAGCCGCCCGGAGTCGGCGGCGTTCACTCGGACGATTGAAACCCTCGGCCCTCGAAGGCCGAGCAAATGGGAAACGCAGACCTGCGGACGCTCGCCGCGCTCTCCGAGGTGTCGTTCGACGAGGTGACCGGGAGCGTCGTGGCCGTCGACGCCCACAACTGGCTGTACCGGTATCTCACGACGACGGTCAAGTGGACGAGCTCGGAGAAGTACACGACGAGCGAGGGGAAAGAGGTCGCCAACCTCGTCGGCATCGTCCAGGGGCTCCCCAAGTTCTTCGAACACGACCTGACGCCCGTCTTCGTCTTCGACGGCGGCGTCACGGAGATGAAAGACGACGAGGTGGCAAAGCGCCGCGAACAGCGCGAGAAGGCCGAAGAACGGCTCGAAGCGGCCCGCGAGGCCGGCGACGCGGTCGAGGCCGCCCGGATGGAAGCGCGCACCCAGCGACTCACCGAGACGATTCAGGACACCAGCCGCGAACTCCTCTCGCTGCTCGACGTGCCCGTGGTCGAAGCGCCCGCCGAGGGCGAGGCGCAGGCGTCCTACATGGCCCGCAAGGGCGACGCCGACTACGTGGGCAGCGAGGACTACGACACGCTCCTGTTCGGCGCGCCCTACACGCTCCGACAGCTCACGAGCAAGGGTGACCCCGAGCTGATGGACCTCGACGCGACGCTCGACAAGCACGACATCACGTGGGAACAACTCGTGGACATCGCCATGCTCTGCGGGACTGACTTCAACGAGGGCATCACGGGAATCGGCCCGAAGACCGCCGTGAAAGTCGTCAAGGAACACGGCGACCTCTGGTCGGTCCTCGAAGCCCGCGGCGACAGCATCCCGAACGCCGACCGGGTGCGCGAGTTCTTCCTCGATCCGCCGGTCACCGACGACTACGACTACGACACGGACATCGACCCGGACGTGGCCGCCGCCCGCGAGTTCGTCACCGAGACGTGGGAGGTCGACCCCGACGAGGTCCACCGCGGCTTCGAGCGCATCGAGGAGTCGGTCACGCAGACCGGCCTCGACCGCTGGACGTAGGCCGCGCTCGCGCCGAGCCAACAGCCCGCCGACACGTTTACACGGGCCGGTTCGGAACTCCGGCGTGTGTCCCCCGACGACGCCCCTCCCACAGACGACGGATTCGACTCCTCTTCCGACTCTTCCTCCGACGCGCCCCGCCCCGACGACCGCTCTTCGGTCTCGCGTCGTCAACTGCTCGGCCTCGTCGGCGGCGCGGGCGTGGTCGGCGGTATCGGTTGGTTCAGGCCGACGTGGCTCCCCGACCCGATTACCGACTGGCTGACGACGCTGTATCCCAATCCGCCGAGTAACTACGTCTGGCAGCCGCCGGTGAGCGACGCGCACGCCGACGCGGCGGTGGCGAACCTCGAATCCGTCGTCGAACGGGCTGAGGAGTTGCGCTCGCGGGTCGACCGCGATTCGGTTGACGAAGACACGTGGTTTCACCTCCGCACGACCCCGGGGGGCGGCCACCTCGATTCCGCGAAAGAGGAACGGGACGCCCGCGACCGGCTCAGGTCTGCAACTACCGGGCTTCAGTACGCCGGTGAGACGGTCGGGTACGCGACCATCGCGCTCGGAGACGACGACCCCGAGGTCCTCGTCGAGCGCGGCCGCGAACTGGAACAGGCGATTGACGATCTCGCCGCGTCAGTCTCCGAGTACCGCGTTTCTGCCCCCGGCCGCGACCTCGCGTATCTCTACTCAATCGAGCGACTCCTCTCGTTCACGCGACTGACCGTCGGTTGGGGCGACTCGAACGGCAGCGACGAGAGGGCCGACTACTCGGCGCACGACTTCGCCGGCGAGTGGGGGTCGCAGTTACAGACACAACAGCGCATTCGGACCGCACGCTACTACCGCGAGCAGTACCGCACGAACCTCGGCGACGACGCGACCGCGTATCGGGACCGGCTCGCGGACGCCACCGAGAGGTTCCGGACGGACATCGAACAGTACCCGTCACGCGGTGAGATGCGGACGAGGCTCGATGAGGAACCCAGCCTCGACAGGAACACGCCCTACGGGGTCGCTCGCTGGGAGCTGTTCACGCTGTGTTTCGACGACAGCTTCAACTACGTCGGAGACTACGAGCGCGGGTTGACCGCGAAGCAGTTCGTCGACACCGCCCGTGCCCTCCTCGCGCGACAGGCCCACGACTTCGCGCTCGACGCCCTCGACGTGGAACCCGGCGATACCGATTACGACTCCGGCCGGTCGTTCCGAGCGAAACGCCGTGCGATGCGCGACTTTCGGGCGACGCGCGACGAATACGACTCGAACTTCGCGGGCGTCGTCGCGAACGAGGCGGCGAGCATTATCCGCGCCGGCGACGTGAGTCTCGAAATGGGCGACGGTCCCGCGTGGAAAGAGCGCGTCGAATCGGCGGTGTACTACTTCGTCGGTGCTGGGATGATGCGCAACCTCGGCGACGTGGTCGAACCGGTTGTCGGCGTCGACACCGACTGACCACGCGTTACGACACGTCCTCGATGGCATCCAGAAGCATCGTCGCGCCGAGGTCGATTTCTCGGTCCGTCACGTCGAGCGGCGGGAGGATTCGAAGCACCTTGTAGCCGCACGAGAGGGTCAGGAGGCCGCGTTTGAGGGCGGCTTCCTGCACGGCGTCGCGGCGTTCTTTGGTGTCGAACTCGACGGCGAGCAGCAGGCCCTTGCCGCGCACGTCGACGACGGTTTCGGGCGCGTCGTCGCGCAGCCGCTCGATGAACTGTCGGCCGCGGGCGACGGCGTTGTCGAGCAGGTCGTACTCCTCGATTGCTTCGAGGGTGAACACGCCCTGCATCGCGGAGACGATGTCGCCCGCGCCCCACGTCGAGGAGAGCCGCGAGGTCTCGTCGGGGAATATCTCGTCGTTCGAGATGGTCGCGCCGACGCGGAGGCCCTTCGCGCCGGTGATGATGTCGGGCTCGATGGGGTAGTGGTCGGAGCCCCACAGCTCGCCGGTTCGGCCGACGCCGGTCTGAATCTCATCGGCGATGAGCGTCAGGTCGTAGTCGTCGACGACGGCGGCGAGCTCTTCTGCGAAGGCGTCCGACGGGAAGCGGTAGCCGCCCTCGCCCTGAATCGGTTCGACGATGACGTAGGAGACCTCGTCGGCGTCGATGTGGCCCTTCTTCGGGTGGAGCTTCTGCCGGAGCTTGGAGACGGCGGAGTCGCCGTCGGGGAAGAAGCCGCAGGAACACGTCTCGGGCGAGCAGGTCCGGTCGTCGCAGAACGGCACGTCGAGGACGCCCGAAATCTCGGGGAACTTGCGCCGGTAGACGGACTTCGAGCGGTTGAGCGAGAGCGCGCCGAGGGTGCGGCCGTGGAACGCGCCCTCGAAGGTGACGCCGTACTTCGCGCCGTCGGCGTGGTCGTAGGCGATTTTGATGGCGTTCTCGACCGCCTCGGCCCCGGAGTTCGACAGGAACACCGTGTCCATCCCGTAGTGGCTCGTGAGGTCGGTCAGTTTGTCCATGAGCGCCGCGGGGCCGGGAAGCCGCTCCTCGCCGGGCGCGGAGCCGTCGCTGACGTAGAAGTCCTGGCCGGCGATTTTCGTCGGGTCGACGAGGTCGAACTCGGCCATGCGGTCCATGACCTTCGGGTTGTTGTAGCCGAGCGGGGCGGCCGCGACGTGGCTCGTGAAGTCGAGGAGGACGTTGCCGTCGACGTCGGTGCAGAAGGGCCCCTCGGACTCCGCCGTGATGTCCCAGACGAAGTCGTAGACGTACGTGCTCGGCGCGGCGTGCTCGTGGTGGTACTCGACCCACTGGCGCGCTTTCTCGCCGGGCATCGAATCGACGCGTGGCACCGCCGTCTCTCGGTCCATGCGGCTCGGTACGGAGACACGTGTGTTAAGATATTCGTTATTAATGGTGCAATATCGGCCGGGGCGCGGTCCAGTCGGTCGGTTTCGCCGCGCGAGAGGACGCATTCGACGGCCCAACGTGACGGTGTGGCGTCGTGACCTGTCGCTCCCGCGATAGGCTTTTGACGCCTCCGCGTCCGTGTTGGGTATGGCTCTCCCCGACATCCAGCGTTCCCGCGCGATGTGGTGGTCGCTCGCGTTGGTCCTCACGGGCGCGCTCGCCTACGTCGTCTACTCTTTTATCGGGACGTTCGTCTTCGGTCTCTTCATCTACTACGCCACGCGACCCATCTACCGGCGGATTCGGAGGCGGGTGAAGCCCCCAAGCCTCGCGGCGGCTGTGGCGCTTTTCGCCCTCGCGCTCCCCGCGCTCGGACTCGTCGTCTACGCCGCGACCATCGCCCTCCGCGAGTTCCTGAAATACGCCGACCAACTCTCCTCCGACGAGGTGCCCATCGACCTCGAAGCCTACGGCATCGACCCCACGCTGCTGGAGGGAATCGCCAGCCCGCAGGCGCTGTTGGAGTACGACTTCCGGTCGGTGTTGACTCCCGAAGCGATCAGCTCGGTGTTCGATTCGCTGAGCGTCGCCGCCAACACCTTCGCGTTCCTCGGTATCGGCGCGATTCACCTGTTCGTCATGATCGCGTTCGCGTTCTATCTCCTCCGCGACGGCCACCGACTCCGCCGGTGGGGCCAGTCGATGTTCGCCGACGACCACGGTATCCTCGAAGCCTACATGCGCGGCGTGGACCGCGATTTCAACAACATCTTCTTCGGCAACATCCTGAACGCCATCCTCACGGGCACCATCGGGGTCATCGCGTACTCGCTTTTGAACGTTATCGCGCCCATGGGCGTCAACATCCCCGCACCGGCGCTTATCGGCCTGCTCGCCGGCGTCGCGAGCCTCATTCCCGTCGTCGGGATGAAGCTCGTCTACGTCCCCGTCGCTGCCTACATGGCTCTCGAAGCGACGATTGCCAACCCGCCCGGGTTCTGGTTCGTCCTGCTTTTCGCCGCCGTCTCGTTCGTCATCGTGGACACGATTCCCGACCTCGTGCTCCGGCCGTACGTCTCCGGACGGAGCCTCCACGTCGGGGCCGTGATGCTCGCCTACACGTTCGGCCCGCTCCTGTTCGGCTGGTACGGCATCTTCCTCATGCCGATGATACTCGTGCTGTTCGTGAACTTCGTCCGGCTCGTTCTACCGGAGCTCCTGGCGGGAAAGCCGATTCGGCCGTACATGGTCGACCCCGGACATCTGGTCGACGGCCCGCCGGTCGAGGAGTTGACGGCCGACGAGGCGGACGACGAACCGCGAGAAACAGCCGCGACCGACCGGCCGGAAGTGAGCGAATCGGACGAGCTAGAGACGTTTACCGACCGAGACGAGAAATCGAGTCGTGACTCACGGTCGCCGTCCGACGCCGGCGTGGACGGGTAGTCCGAGTCGCCCGCTCACGCTTCGAAGTCTTCGGGGACGTACTCCGCTTCCCACTCGTCGCGGGCCTTTATCTCGCGGCGACCGCGGCGGGTGAGCGTGTAGTAGTTGGTCCGGCGGTCGCGCTGGCCCTTGTCGACCAGCCCCTTCTCGACGAGCGTGTCGAGGTTGGGGTAGAGCCGCCCGTGGTGAATCTCCTTTTCGTAGTAGGCTTCGAGTTCTTCTTTGATGGCGAGTCCGTGCGGCTCTTCGAGACCCGCGATGACGTACAGCAGGTCTCGCTGGAATCCTGTCAGGTCGTACATCGGTAAATTCGACTCGTATGTTACTGTCTAATTCAGATAAGCATATCGGCCTCGACCGACGATTCTCCCTCGAAAACCCGCTAGTCTCCGAGATACTCCGTCAGCAATCATGTAGTCCAAATTACTAATCTCCCGAAGTTGCCGTTTCGATGTCCGGATATGTCCACAACTGGACGGCTCGGGCGCAGTAAGCGAGTAGATTGTTAAGTGTTATCAATGAACAATCACACGACTATCCAAAACGGAAATCCGAGGCGAGATGGCGGCGTCACCGCTCTCGGAGCGACTGGCGGCGGGTCGAACACGTAGCTCGTGTGATGAGACCGAGTTGACGACTCGGATGGCCACCGAGAACGGCTGGGGCCGGGGCCGGGACCGGAAGCCGGAGCCGGAGCTCGGATGTGACTCGAACGCGGCACGAATGGAACAGTCGCTCTCGGGTCGTAGCTTCGCGCAGAAGGAAAGCAAGCCGTGCCGGAAATCTCCGGCACGGCATGCCGCCCTGAATTGGTCCCCGCTGACGCTTCGGCCCTCCAAAGCGAAGCGTCACTATCGGCTACTGTTCGGTTTCACTTAAAGATAACGACGCGTGCCAAACATTGACAATTCGGCTAACTGTCCGTCTGAGTGGCACGCACGCGCCGAATTCCGGAAACGATGCGGTTCCGCTCTACTCGAAGATTTATGTTATGAAACTCACATATGTTCCTCTTCCAGGACCCAGCCGAGCGCCCGCTTATAATGGGTCATGAGCTTTCTGACCCCCTCGTGTCGCATCTCGTCGGAGTCGAGTTCGTCCTTCAGGAACTCGTACTGCTCTCGGACCTCGGATTCGCTTCGCATATGCCGACGGTGGGCCGCCGGACGTATGTAGCCCGGCGGTCGTCTCGGCTGGCGACCGCTCGCGGCCGCGTCGACTCGCCTCGTCCCTGATGCCTTCGCGTCGGGTCGCCGTGCTTTTGCGCCGCCGGGTCGAATCCAGTCGCATGGAGATACGCGGCGAGCGCGAGTGCAAGGAGTGCGACCACCGGTGGTCGTACTACGAGACGGGAAGCGTATCGTGCCCGCAGTGCGGGAGCCTCCGGAGCGTCGGTGTCGGCGACAGGGAACGCCACACCGCCATGCAGGTCGACCTCGACCTCTCGGCGCACCGGTCGGCCGTCGGCGACGGGTCGATTCGCGACGCCGCCCCGGCGTTGAAGTCCGACCTCCGCGACTACATCCGGCAGACGGGCTACATCCGCGGGGGCGAACTGCTCCCCCTCGGCGACACCCCGCTGGCGGCTCACGAACTGCTCCACGCGGTCGACGTGGTCGCCCGGTCGAACCGCCCCACGGACGACGAACAGTTCTACGTCATCACCCTGCTCCGCCGCGCCGACGAGGGAGAGCGCCCCGACCCCGACGCCGTGCCCGACTCGATGGCCGACGCCCGCGGCCTCGCCTACGCCGAGGCCATCGACGCCTACTGCCGCGACCTCTCGACGTGGCTCGACGACAACCCGAACCCCGAGGTCAGGACGACGCTCGAAACCCTCTCGAACCATCGCAAGCGCGTCGAAGCGCTCGACGGGGCCGTCTCGCTTTCGGAGTCCGAGGCGCTCGTCGCGGCCGCCCGCGAGATACACACCGCGCTCGTCGACGACGACCTCGACGCGCTCGCGTCGGCCCGCGACACGCTCGCGGCGCTGTTCTGACGCTCCCGAACGTTTTTCCTCCACGACGACCCTTCGCCGACGATGACTGCCGGATTCGACATCCACGACGTGCGCCACCGGGTGAAACTGCTCCGCGACGACGGCGACACGATGCTCGTCGAGAACCGCGATGGCGTGGCCTGTCCGGCCTGCGGCGACGACTTCTCGCAACTGCTCATCTCCGACCGAAACGCGCACAGTTTCGACGTGGACGCCGACACCCGGTTCTGCGTTCGGCGGGACGACGACCGACTGCTCGTGGCGACCCACGAGTGAGAAAAAATCGCGGTCGAACGGGCCTCAGCGCCCGAGCAGAAACCGAATCAGCCCGCGGTCCAGCGTGTCCTCGGGGAGCGTCTCGAACCACGCCACGTCGGCGATGGCCTCGTCTTCGAGGCCGGGGTCGTCGGTGAGGTCGCCCGCGACGGTCGCCTCGTAAATCGCGAATCGAAAGCTTGCGGCGTCCCCACCGTGGTGGAACGACTGCTCCGTGACGACTCGGAGCGCGCCCGCGTCGGCGTCGAGGCCGGTCTCCTCGGCGACCTCGCGGACCAGCGCCTCGCGCCTCGTCTCGCCGGCTTCGACCCCGCCGCCGGGGAGGACCCACTGGCCGTCCTGCCGGACGAGAAGCACCGCGCCGTCACGCTCGCGCTCGCAGAGCGCGCCGACGCCCCATTCGAGGCCGCCTTCGATACGCTCGACGGCGCTGGCGAACGCCTCGGCGTCGAGGTCGTGGCGGTTCCGACGCCGGATGACGCCGTCCACGTCGTACGTCCACTCGCCGTCGATGTCGGCGTCTGACGGGGGACTCACGTCCCGAACTCAGGGAAGGTCCACGTCGACGTCCTCGGCCTCGGCGGCGGCCTTCACGGTGTTCCAGAGGAGCATCGCGCGGGTCATCGGGCCGACCCCGCCGGGGACGGGCGTGATGGCGCTGGCCTTCTCCTTCGCGGAGTCGAACTCCACGTCGCCGACGAGTTCGTAGCCCTTCTCGTTGTCCGCATCGACGCGGTTGACGCCCACGTCGATGACGACGACGCCCTCCGAGAGCATGTCGCCGGTGACGAGTTCGGGGACGCCCGCGGCGGCGACGACGATGTCGGCCTCGCGGGTCTTCGCGGCGAGGTCGTCCGTGCGCGAGTGGCAGACCGTGACCGTGGCGTTGCCGCCCTCGGCCTTCTGGATGAGCAGGTTCGCCATCGGCTTGCCGACGATGTCCGAGCGGCCGACGACGACCACGTCGGCGCCCTCGGTCTCCACGTCGGCGGCGGCGAGGAGCTTCTGGACGCCGTGGGGCGTACAGGGCTTGAAGCGGGCGTCGCCGGCGACGAGGCGGCCCACGTTCTCGGGGTGGAAGCCGTCGACGTCCTTGGCGGGGTCGATGCGGCGGAGGACCGTCCGGTCGTCGACGTGGTCGGGGACGGGCATCTGGACGAGGATGCCGTGGACCTCGTCGTCGTCGTTGAGGTCGTCGACGAGCGAGTACAGCTCGTCGGCGGGCGTCTCGGGGTCGAGTTCGTAGTCGAACGCCTCGATGCCGACCTCCTCGCAGTCGCGCTGTTTCATCGAGACGTACGTCTCGCTCGCGGGGTCGTCGCTCATCAGCACGGTCGCGAGCCCCGGCTTCACGCCGGCCTCGTCGAGCGCGTCGATGGCGTCGGACAGCCCGTCGCGAATCTCCTCGGCGACGGCGTTGCCGTCGATGATGGTCGTCATTGTCTCAGACAGCGCGCCCCGCCCATTTCAAAGATTCGGATTCGTGCGTATTCTCGGTCGTGATGGAGTCAAAATATGCACGAATGTGGTCACAAACGGTCACCCGAAAAGTAAGTTTACGGCGGCCACCGCGACGCCCGCGAGCGCCATCCGCAGGCCGGCGACGTACCACCGCTGGTCCGATATCGACCCCATGTACGCGCCGAACGAAAAGAGGATGCCCGTCCCGAGGCCGACCGAGGCGAGCGTCGCCCACGTCATCGACAGCAGCGTGCCGACCGCGAGGAACGGTAGCAGCGGGACGACGATGCCGACCAAGGGCCCGAGTCCGCTCGCGGCCGCGTTGATTCCCCGCGCGGCGACCTTGTCGCGTTCGACCGCGGTCCCGCCGAGGTCGGTCAGCATGGCGTCTTCGATGCGGCCCAACTCGGCTCGCTTCTCGGCGCGCTCTATCTCCCAGACGCTCCAGACGCCGGAGGTCGTCAGGCCCACCGCCGCGCCGACGCCGATTTTCACGACCGTCAGCCCCTCCGTGACGCCGGTGAGGTACGCGCCGATGACGAGCCCGATGCAGGTCAGCGCCCCGTCGAAGCCGTTCGAGACGAAGTACCGGCGGGAGATGGCGCGGACGCGGTCGTCGCGCAGGAGCGAAGCGAGGCGAGCCGACATCACGACGACGACGGGTCCTGCGGCTGGTCCCGGTACTCGACCAGCGTCTCGCCCGCAACGACCTCGTCGACGGAGTGGACCGTCCCCCCGAGGTCGCGAATCCGTCGTTCCACCTCGTCGTCGTCGACGGCCTCTCCCTCCACGACGAGTCTGAGGTTCTGGACCTCGCGGTCGGTTTCGAGGAGCGTCGCGTTCACGCCGGCCACGCCGGCCGCGTCGGCGACCTCGCGGGCGAACTCGACCGTCGACGGCGAGTGCGGTTTCAACACGTCGAGAACGAGCCGACGAATCGGAGCCATGTCGAGTGGCGATACGGCGGCGCGGCTAATAGTGTTACTCGACAGAGGGGTTTGAAAACCGGGCGAGCGGAACCGCGATAGTTCCGTCTGGACCCTTACTCGTACAGCGGGTTCGCGTCGCAGAGTTCCTGCACGCGCTCAGAGACGTCCGCGAGCACGTCGTCGTCCTCGGGGGCGTCGACGACCTTCACGATGAGTTCGCCGACTTCGCGAATCTCCTCCTCGCCGAAGCCGCGGGTGGTGAGCGCGGGCGTGCCGGCGCGGATGCCGCTGGGGTTGAACGCCGAGCGCGTCTCGCCGGGGACGGTGTTCGCGTTCAGCACGATACCCGTCGATTCGAGGGCCTCCTCGGCGGTGCCGCCGGTGAGGTCGGGATGCGAGTCGCGGAGGTCGACGAGCACGAGGTGCGTGTCGGTGCCGCCGGAGACGACGCTGAGACCGTGGTCCTGGAACGTCTCCGCGAGGACCTTCGCGTTGTCGACGACCTGCTGGGCGTACTCCTCGAAGGCGGGTTCGAGCGCCTCTTTGAAGCCGACCGCCTTGCCGGCGATGTTGTGCATGAGGGGGCCGCCCTGACCGCCGGGGAAGACGGCGCTGTCGATGTCGGAGGCGTACTCCTCGTCGCACATGATGATGCCGCCGCGACCGGCGCGGATGGTCTTGTGGGTCGAGCCGGTGACGAAGTCGGCGACACCGACCGGCGAGGGGTGGACGCCGGCGGCGACGAGGCCCGTGATGTGGGCGATGTCGGCGAGGTGGAGCGCGTCCACGTCGTCTGCGACCTCCTGAATCGTCTCCCACTCGACGGCGCGCGGGTACGCTGAGTAGCCGGAGACGATGATGTCCGGCTCGAATTCCGCGGCCTTCTCGGCGAGCTGGTCGTAGTCGATGTAGCCGCTTTCGGCGTCGACCTCGTACTGTTCGACGTCGTAGAGCTTGCCCGTGAAGTTCGCGGGGTGACCGTGGCTCAGGTGGCCGCCGTGGGTCAAGTCCAGCGAGAGAATCTTGTCGCCGGGTTCGAGCATGGCGAGGTAGACGCCCATGTTGGCCTGCGTGCCGGAGTGCGGCTGCACGTTGACGTGCTCTGCGCCCCACAGTTCCTTCGCGCGCTCGACGGCGAGGTTCTCCACGTCGTCGGCGTACTCACAGCCAGCGTAGTAGCGCTTGCCGGGATAGCCCTCGGCGTACTTGTTCGTCAGCGCGCTCCCCTGCGCTTCGAGGACCGCTTCGCTGACGTGGTTCTCCGAGGCGATCATCGCGAGCGTGTCGCGCTGGCGTTCGACCTCGCCGTCGAGGGCGTCTGCCACGGCGGGGTCGACGTCGCGGACGTGGCTGTAGTCCATACGTAGTATCCGGTCCAATTACGGCATAAATGTGTCCCATTTGGCTACGCCTGCCGGTGTTGTGTTGCACGCCCGTGTATATTCTGTGGTGTGCTACCGTGAACAGATACACGAACGCGCGATACCGACCGTCTCCGACGTGTTCCCGAGCCGAACTGACTGCCGAGGCCGACCGCCGCAGGCGACAACTCCCGGACGCACGGGGTTCTCGGTTCGCCATCGATTTTCCCGCTCGCCGATAGGGGTAAAATTTCTGAAACGAAATGCTCAATTCGCGCGATACAGCGTTGGTACAACTCGATTTCGAATACGTTCTGCCGGTCGTCTTGCGTTAATATTAAATATATTACTGGCGATATTCAAGCTATGGCTATTCGTTCTAATCTACTCGCTGAGGGGGTAGGAGACATCATCAAGTCCGTCCTTTCCTCGTCGGAAGACGAGGTGTTGGTCGCGAACCCGACCGCCGAGGTCATCGAAGGGCTCGTCGCCGTGGCGACCGACATCGACGGCGACCTGCCGGAGATCCGTCTCGTCGCCGACGAGGGCGTCCTGAAGGACGTGCTCGACGACTTCATCGTCGCCTCCAACGCCGCGAACCTCGTCGCCGATGGCGCGCTCTCGATGCGGACCGCCGACGACGAAGTCGAGAACACGCTGTTCGTCACGCCGAACTCGGTCGTCGCGCTCGTCGCCGCCGGTGACAAGGTCGCCGGCCTCGTCACCGACGACGAGGCGTTCGTCGAAACGGCGTTCGAGGCCCATCAGGCCCACTGGGAAGCCGCGCCCGAATTCAAGCTCCGGACCCCGCCGCTCTCGCGCGTCCGCGAGACCCTCGGCGAGGACATCGGCGAAGAGACGCTCGCCGACTTCGACGCCGTGCTCGCTTCGCTGTCGTCGGCTCGCGGCGACGGCGACGGCCTCGACGAGGTGACTATCTCGCTTCTCGTCGCCGCCCGCAACGAAGTTCTCCTCTACGACATCTCGAAGTGGGGCGAGGACGTGGGCATCGCCAGCAAGGCGACGTTCTCCCGGACGAAGACGAAGCTCGAAGAACTCGGCCTCATCGACACCGAGAAAGTACCCATCGACGTCGGTCGCCCGCGGCTCCGCCTGAAGCTCGGCGCGGACGAGCTCGTCGCCGCCGCCGCCGACGAACTGGCCGACGAGGCCCAGAAACTGCTCGACGCGTAGCCGACCGCGACCCCCTCGCTTTTTCCCGCCGCCGCCCCTCGTCGCGCGCATGAACATCGGACTCGTCGGGAGCGGTCCCGCCGCCGAGTCGATTCGCGCGGCGTGCGCCGACATCGACGCGACGGTCTCGGAGACGACCCCCGACTCGCTCGGTTCGTTCGACCTCGGCTTCGTCGTCGCCGCGGCCGGCAGCGACGCCTTCGACGCGGCCGACGAAGCCGCTTCGAGATGGCTCGCCGTCGAAATCGGCGGTGTCGGCGGCCACCCCGTGGACGACCTTGACGCGGCCGTCTCGGCGTTCGACCCCGGCAGCGCCGACTTCGCGGACCTCCGGGCGCGCGTCGCGTCCACCACGGAGTCGGAGGGACGCCCCGGCGGTGACCGCGCGGCCGTCCGACTCGCCGGCGCGGTGGCCGGGCGGCGCGGTATCGCGCTCCTCTCGGGCGACGACGTGGCCGGGACCGTCGTCGAAGTCCCCGGTCCCGAGCGGTCGTTCCTCCCCGCGCCGTCGCCGATGGAGCGGGACCGAACCCTCGACCGCGACTTCCGCGCCGTGGAGTTAGACGACGCGCTCGCGCGGGCCGAATCGGCCGTGGACGACCGCGTCGGCATCGTCACGCAGGTCGGCGAGCGCGAGTCGTTCCCGCTGCCGTACTACGTCGCGCAGACGGCGGACACGACGGTCTACGCCGACGCTCGGGCGGCCGAACTCGCCGGCGGCGCGGCCGCCGGCTGGGACGAGGCCTACATGAAGGCGCTCGGCGAGGCGCTCGAACGCTACTCGGCGGGCGTCTACCGCTCCAGCGAGTTCGCCGTCGCGCCCGCGGCGTCTCGGCCGGCCGCGGTGCCGCCGAGTCGCTTCGTCAGACCCGACTCCTTTCGCGACCCCGACCCCGAGGAGCCGATTCAGTGGGTCGAAGGCGAGGACCTCGCGACCGGCTCGACCGTCTCGCTCCCGGCGGAGTTCGTCCACTACCCGCCGCCGTCCGAGCGACACAAGCCGTCGATTACGACCGGGCTCGGCCTCGGCAACTCCGGGACCGAGGCGATTCTCTCGGGGCTCTACGAGGTCGTCGAGCGCGACGCGACGATGCTCGCGTGGTACTCGACGTTCGACCCGCTCGGACTGGACGTGACCGACGAGACGTTCGAGACGCTGGCGGCCCGCGCCCGCTCGGAGTCCCTAGAAGTGACCGCGCTCCTCGTGACGCAGGACGTGGACGTGCCGGTCGTGGCGGTGGCCGTCCACCGCGACGGCGAGTGGCCGAAGTTCGCGATGGGCTCCGGCGCGGACCTCGATGCGAACCGCGCCGCTCGCTCCGCGCTGGCCGAGGCGCTCCAGAACTGGACCGAACTGCGCGGCATGGGACCGGAGCAGGCCGCGACGCAGGGCGGCGCGATTGCGACCTACGCCGACTTCCCGAAGCCGGCTCGGACGTTCGTCTCGCCGGACGCGACTATCCCAGCGGACTCGGTCGGCCCCGACGAGGTCCCCGAAGGCGCGGCCGAACTCGACGCGGTCGTCTCGGCGGTCACGGACGCCGACCTCGACGCGTACGCGGCGCGGACCACCCCGCGCGACGTGGAACGACTCGGCTTCGAGGCGGTCCGCGTGGTCGTTCCGGCCGCACAGCCGCTTTTCATCGGCGAGCCGTACTTCGCCGACCGCGCCGAGTCGGTGCCGCGAGACCTCGGCTTCGAGCCGCGACTGGACCGCGAGTTCCACCCGTTCCCGTAGCTGGCGGGTCCCGGGGGTCGCGGGCGTCAGAGCTGACAGCCGGCACGGGCGGCCGCGTGGCAGGCGGGGGCCTTCGTATCCGCGCGCCGGTGTGCCGGACACCCGCAGGCCGCCGCGCGGCGTGAGTCACAGAATAGCGGCGTTGGCCGCGGCTCGGTGCTTGAAGCTTCGCCGGAGGAGAAAACGAGGGGTCGGAACGCGGGAGACTGCGGGGCGGTTAGACGCCGAACGTCGCGCGGAGCATGTCGCGGCTCCCCGGTCCGAGGCCGACCGCGAGGACGGCGATGAGGAGCAAAATCGCGTAGCGCGGGCTGTCCTCGAATATCTGCTCGTCGAACACCCAGACGACGGCGGTCGCGGCCACGAGCTTGACGAGCAGGAACGGCCACGCGTCGCCCGTGACGGCCAGCACCGACTCGGGGAGCGTGGAGGCCGTGAAGTCGACGACCGCTTGATTCACCGGGTGCTTCGGGACGAGGTTGTTGCCCGCGCCGAGCGCGACCATCCAGTCGAGGCCGATGACGTTCGCCACGCCGTCGATGGCGTGGCCCCAGATGACGACGAGGCCGATGTATCCCGTTCCCTCGTTGACCTCGGGGGCGAAGCGCTCGACGAGCCACCACGTCGCCGCGGTGACGAGCGTCGCGCCGACGAGGATGACGACGAGCACCTGCGGGTAGAACGTCGCGCCCTGCGCGCCGGTGAGGCCGGCCCACAGGAGGTAACCGACCGCCACCGCGAGCACCGCGAGGCCGGCCCCGAACAGCGGTTTCACGTAGTCGTCGACGAGCCCCCGCCGTTCGGCGAAGACGCTCGCGACGACGGCGACGAGCGTGATTGCGAAGACGGTCACGTAGATAACCGGGCTGATGACGAGCGTGTTCAGCGGGTAGCTGATGAGCGCGTCGGCGACGCCGGGCGAGTCGTTAGCGTCCTCGACCACGCGGAACGCGCCGCCGAACAGCATGAACGGGAAGAGCGCGTAGAAGAACCGGGGGCTCTCGCCGATGTCGAGGCGGCGGAGGAGGAACACGACGCCCGAGAGCGCGATGACGAGCGTGACCATGTAGCCGACCTCGGAGACGAGGGTGTAGCCGGGGTACGCGACGGGTTCGGCCGCGGCGGCGCAGGCCGACGCCGTGTCGAGGTACTGCGTGGCGCCGTTCGCCCGAATCGCACAGACGGCCGAGTTCGCGTCGGCTTGGACGGGGCCCCAGAAGTAGTGCCAGATGAAGCCGTCGTAGACGACGCGAGGGAACGCGAGCGACCCGCCGACGAGGGCGACGAGGATGGCCGCGACGCCGAGCCCCCAGAGGCGCTCGGGGTCGAGACCCATTCGCTCTGCTACCGTTGCCATAGGCGATACCCCGACGGCGGGCCTGTTGAGGGTTCCGGTCTCTCGCATCCGTCGCGCACGCCTCGGCGCGGCGAGTCGGCGTCGTGGCGAGTCGGCGTCGCAGCGAGGTGGCGCTCCGCGGCGGGCGAGGTTCAGTCCTCGTCGTCGGGGTCGCGAATCGGCAGCACCGGGTCGTCGTACTCGGTCCCGAGGATGACCATCGTCTGGGACCGCGAGAACCCGTCGAGCTCGGCGATGTGGTCGAACATGAGCTCGCGCAGGGCGTCTGTGTCCTCGGCGTACACTCGGAGCATCACGTCCCACTCGCCGGTGGTGAGGTCGATTTCCTGGACGCCCTCGATGTCGCGAAGCTGTTGGAGCGCCTCCTTCTCGCGACCCTGCTTGACCCGGAAGCCGACCAGCGCGGAGGTGCCCAGGCCGACCTGCCGCGGGTCGACGTGGGCGTGGTAGCCCTCGATGACGCCGGCGTCTTCCATCCGACCGACCCGGTCGTGAACCGTCGCGCTCGACATGTCGATTCTGCGGGCGATTTCGCTGAACGGGGTCCGCGCGTCTTCCATCAGAATCCGGAGAATCGCCCGGTCCGTCGCGTCGAGGTCCATGCTATCCTTTCTGATGGGGGGTGACTTCGCACTTGCGGATGGGAAGCACGCTCGCGCCCGCGGCGAGCGCGTCCGGTTCCGGTTTTCGTCCGTCTACCGCTCGTCGATTTCGCGGGCCGCCTCCAGCACGACGTCGTGGACGCGCCCGTTCGAGGCGACGAGTCCCGCCGAATCGTGTCGCCACTCGTTGCCGTCGAGGTCCGTGACCGTCCCCCCGGCCATCCGGATGAGGTGTGCGCCGGCGACCGAGTCCCACGGGTTCGCCCGCTTGTTCGTGATGACGCCGTCGAGCGACCCGTCGGCGACGTACGAGAGCACGACCTGCATGCTCCCGTAGCGACGGAGGTCGCCGAAGCGCGTGACGATGGCGCGGGCCGCCGCGGCGTACTCGTCGCGGACGTCGTAGTCCCACCAGAACGTCGGACAGACCGTACACGTCTCGGGGTCGTCGCGCTGGCTCACCGAAATCTCCTCGCCGTTGCGGTAGGCCGCCTCGTCGTCGGCCGCGTAGCAGTCGTCGAGGGCGGGCAGGTAGTTGGCCGCCGCGACGGGGTCGCCGTCGCGGACGGCGGCGACCGAGGTCGCCCAGACCGGCACGTTGCGCACGAAGTTGTTCGTCCCGTCGATGGGGTCGACGACCCACGCCGGTCCCGACTCGGGAACCGACTTGAGTTCGTCGTCCTCCTCGCCGACGATTGGGTCCTCGGGAAACGCCCCGCGGATTCGCTCGACGACGCGGCGCTGGGCGTCCTTGTCGGCCTGCGTGACCA
This sequence comes from Haloferax gibbonsii ATCC 33959, assembly GCF_000336775.1. Lineage (GTDB taxonomy): Archaea > Halobacteriota > Halobacteria > Halobacteriales > Haloferacaceae > Haloferax > Haloferax gibbonsii. The sequence continues at coordinate 85,026 of NZ_AOLJ01000013.1, forward strand.
CGTCCGTCTTTCCGTCTTTCGTCTCGACGGCGATGCCGGTTCTGAAGGCCCGTCGCGCGACTGCGCCGCCGTCGCGGGCCGCGCGCTGTGCCCGGTCCGCCCGGGCATCGAGTTCGTTCATGGGCGTGACAGGACCGGCAGGTGCCTATATCCACCGACCCGACGCCGACGCGGCCCGGTGGCTTATGTCGATGGACGGTTTACCTCGTGTCGTGTCAGACGCTATCGACCTCCCGGCGCGGGTCCGCGAATCGCTCGCGGAGTCCTTCGACGACGCCAGAGCGGCCGTCAGAGCCGGCGACGCCGAAACCGCGCTGGAACACGTCGAGACGGCGTCCCGCGTGCTCGGCCACAAGGTTCCGCCGAGCCCGCTCAAGGAGAAACTCCGGCACGGCGTCGCGGCCGTCGAGCGCACCGCGGCCGACGAACCGCTCGTCGCCTCGGAGTACCTCCGGCTCATGAGTCAGTTGGTCCGGCCGTAGCGTCGCCGCCATGGCGACCCGAGCCCGACGCGTCGCGGACTGCGCCGTCCCGCCAGACGGCCGGCTCGCTCGGGGGTCGGAAAACGGGAAAAGCCAGAATTCGCAATTAGAACCCGGACGGAAGACGTTTTCCACAGCCCTCACGACCGTTTTCGGCTTGCGCCGAGTTCCCGAACTCCGATTCCTCGTGGTCCGGTACTTGGTCTTCCCGCCGCTCGCTCGCAGAGCGGTTTACGGGGCTGTTTCGGTTCCTCTTCGGCACTTTGACCTCGTCTTCCTGTTACGAAAGACTCGGTGTTCGTGTCGATTCCATTCCTCCGCGTCTTGCGATGCGTACCGTCGTCGACGCCTTTCACGTCGCCCGACGGATTCGGTTTGGTCATCCGGTGCGTCCTTGCGCTTCCGGCAACACTACAGTAGGTCGGAGAATATAATGAATGTTTCTGATAAACTCTGGACTGTCCGGAGATACTGATAGTTCGGCCGACGGAACGGTGGTGACGCTCGTCGCCGAACGTCGTCCTCGGTCGGCCCCCTTCCGGCACTTTTCACCGGAAACCCGGTCTGTTCATGATGAATCGTTCGGGATACTGGCGGCGGCGCTGTGGTGGCGTCGTAACCGGATGACCGGCGGGGGACAGAAGAGAACGTGTCCGCCATCGAGCGACCGGGTTTATACCGGGGTTGCGGGCCGCCTCGGTGCCCGCTTCCCGCCGTGGGGTGCGCTGCACTCGCCGCTCGTCACGTCGTTTCTCGCGATAAGTGCGAGGGGAGGGATTTGAACCCACGGACCCCTACGGGAGCGGATCTTGAGTCCGCCGCTTTTTCCTGACTTAGCTACCCTCGCGCGTACTCAAGTACGACAGGGGGACCGCTAAAACGTTGCGAAACGTCAGACGAGACCGCCGAACTGTTCGACGACGAGGAGGCCGCCGACGGCGATGCCGACGACGCCGGCCGCGGCGCGGAGGACGCGCGTCCCGCCGACCGCCATCGAGCGGCCCCAGAGGAACGAGACGGTCGCCATCGTGGCGATGGTCAGGAGGCTGAACGCCGCGAGGAACGCGACGGCCTGCCCCACCGCGGGTGCGGTCGAGACCATCGCGATGACGAGCGCGCCGCTGCCGGCGAAGCCGTGGAGGACGCCGACCCCGAACGACTCGTCGTGGACGTGCGTGTGTTTCGTCCCGAACGCGACGTTCCCGAGCGAGAGGTGTCGGTGGACGCCGCTGTCGTGGTCGTGGTCGCGGAGCGTCGGCACGGAGACGCCGGCGGCCCGGAGAAGCATCCGCGCCCCGAGGAGGACGAGAATCGCACCGACGACGACTTCGAAGAAGTGCGTCACCGACTCGGGCAGGCGGACGCCGAGCGCGACGAAGGTGAGACCGACGACGGCAATCGGAATCGAGTGCCCGACGCCCCACGAGGCGCCGACGATGCTCGGTCGGTCGTCGTCTTCGACCATCGTCGCGACGGCGGCGAGGTGGTCGGCTTCCAGCGCGTGCCGGACCCCGATAACCCCGCCGGCCACGAGTGCTGATGCGAGTGCCATACGCTCGAAAGGACGAATCGCGGTAAATAGGTCAGGGGTCCCGACGGGTACTCCGACCCGGTCGGAGCCTACTCCGGCCGCCACTCGCAGGACGCGCCGGTCGTCAGCCCCGCCGCGTCGATGTGCGACGAGAGGCACGCGTAGTTGCAGAACGCGCCCGCCGGCACGCGCTCGCCGGCTTCGAGTTCCGCCACGAAGACGGGGTCGTGACGCCGAACGTCGCTTCCGCAGTAGGTGCACTCGATTGCGTCCGTCACGTCCGACCGTTGTCGCGCTCGCACGAAAAAGTTGAGCGCCCGGTGTCGCCACCGATGGAGTTACCGGCTTCCCGGTCGCCCTGACTCACATGGACGAACACACCCGCGACCCGAGCGTCGCCCCGCCGCTCGGCAACCCGACGGGGTGGAACGACGAACTGCGGCTGTGGGAGCACGCGACGCTCCGCCGGGCGGTCGAACACGGCGTCCGCCTGTTCAACTCGGGTGATTTCCACGAGAGCCACGACTGCTTCGAAGACGAGTGGTACAACTACGGCGCGGGGACCGCGGAAAGCGCCTTCCTCCACGGGATGGTGCAGGTCGCCGCCGGCGCGTACAAGCACTTCGACTTCGAGAACGACGCGGGGATGCGGTCGCTGTTCGAGACGGCGCTTGAGTACATCCGCGGCGTTCCGAGCGACTTCTACGGCGTCGACGTGGACGACGTGCGCGAGACCCTCCGGGCGGCGCTGGACGACCCGACGGCGCTCCACGGCTGGCAAATCGAACTCGACGGCCACCGGGCGACCGCCTACCCCGCCGACTACGAGTACGTCGAGGGACTCGACCACTAACCGCGTCGGGCCGCGTCTTCGCCCGCCACGAACCGTCCCCGCCGACTAACACGTCCGCGAAAGCGGCGCGAACCGGGAGAATCTAAAGGTCCATTAGCGTCCAGTTCTAGGAACCGGCAATGCGAATCTACGAACTCGGTGACGGCACGCCCGAAGTGTCTGTCGTCGGGTCGATCCACGGCGACGAACCGTGCGGCGCTCGCGCCATCGAGCGGTTCGTCGCGGAGGACCCCGACGTCGAGCGCCCGGTGAAGCTCATCGTCGCCAACGAGGAGGCGCTGGCGGCGGACGAGCGCTACCTCGACGAGGACCTCAACCGGGCGTTTCCGGGCGACCCAAACGCCGAGAGCCACGAGCGACGCCTCGCCCACGACCTCGGCCGCGAGGTCCGCGGCACCACCGCGTTCTCGCTTCACTCCACCCAGTCGTACGCCGAACCGTTCGCCATCGTGGACACGGTCGACGCCATCTCCCGGTCGATTCTCCCCCGGCTCCCGGTCGACGTGGCCGTCGAGACGAACCACTTCGCGGAGGGCCGACTCATCGAGCACGCCCACACCATCGAGGTCGAAGCCGGCCTCCAGAAGTCCGACGAGGCGGCCGACAACGCCTACTGGCTCATCCGGGCGTTCCTCACCGCGACCAACGTTCTCCCCGCCCCCGCGGTTGCGAGCGACGGGAGCGGCGAGCTCGACGAGGAGTCCGAGTCGCAGACCGAAGACGACCGCCTGAAACTCGCGATTCCGGAGGAGAACAGCATCGACGTGTTCCGCCTGCTCGAACGGCTTCCCAAGCCGCCGGCGGACCAGTACGAGGTCCACGCGACCAACTTCGAACCCGTCGCCGCCGGCGAGACGTTCGCCCGCGCCGACGCCGAGCAGTTCGTCGCAGACCGCGACTTCTACCCCATTCTCCTCTCCGCGTACGGCTACGCGGACATCTTCGGCTACGCCGGCGACAAAGTCGGCACGCTCCCGTAGTCGGCAGACCGTCTCGTCTCTCCGCGCTACGCGTCGTCCTCGCCGAAGATTCGAGCGGCCGCCTCGGCGACCGATTCGACCGCCGCCGGGTCGTCGCCGGGACCGTCGTCGCCGACGTGGTACGCCTCCCACCCGGCGTCTCGCGCCCCGACCACGTCCTCGTCGTAGGTGTCGCCGACGTAGACGTAGTCGTCCGCCGGGAGCGCGGTCTCCGCGGCCTCGAAGACCCCCGAATCGGGCTTCCGCGAGGCGACCGCGGGGTCGTTCGAGACGACGACGGCGTCGACGACGCCCGCGAGGTCGTGGCGTTCGAGCTTCGCCCGCTGGACCGCCGGCGCGCCGTTCGTGAGAATCCCCGTCGGTCGGCGGTCGGCGACGCGGACGAGCGCCTCGCGGGCCGACGCGGGGACCGTCGTGGCGGCGAGTTCGGCCTCCGCGTAGCGCGCCACGAGCGCCTCCGGGTCGTCGCCGATGTCGAACTCGCCGGTGATCGCCTCGAAGCCGACCGCGTAGGGGTCCACGGCGAGGTCCTCGAACGCGTCGAAGAAGACGGAGAGATACCGGTCGTAGGCACCGTCCGGAGCGTCCGGCACCGCGCGGTCGAAGATGGTCTCGAAGTCGGCGGTGTAGCGGAGGAGCGTCAGGTCGAGGTCGAAGAAGACGGCGGTCGTCATATCAGGGCCAGCGGCCGGGAACCACAAAAATCCCTACTCGTCGGCGGGTTCGAACTCGACGAGCGTCAGGTTTCGGTCGAGGTGGCAGTGGTCGTGCGGCGGGTCGCCGAGCACGTCGCTGATGCGGTACTCCTGGTCGAACTCGGCACCCTCGGGGACGCAGTACTCGTGGCTGGGGCACTCGGTGTGCGGACACGGGCCCTGCAGGCTGGCCTTGCTCCCGGCGTACGCCCCCTTCGAGGGGACGTTCGCCGTGACCGGTGCCGGTTCGACCTCGACGGCGCGGACGCCCTCGTCGTGGACGGCGCAGTCGAGGACCTGCGTGTTCTCGCGCACGCCGAGGACCCGGTAGCGGACGCCCTCGGTGAGGTTGAGGCACTGCTGGCGGTACGGACACCCCTCGCAGGCGCTCGATTCACCGTGGTAGACGAACTCGGTGCCGGGGTCGGTCAGGCGGGCACCGACAAGCGTGACGGAGGTCATAGCGGTGGTTCTCCTGCGAGGTGGTTAAGGCTCCCGCCCGGTCAGCTCGTCGAGCTTCTCGAAGTAGTCCTCGCGGGGGACTTGGTAGGCGCTCCGGTAGTCTATCTCGCCGTCCGAAAAGCGCCCGGCGATGTCGGTCGCGCCCTCGACGGCCGCCTCGCGGGAGTCGAACTCCTCGACGACGACCTCGATTTCCGGTTCGAGATAGAGCACCGCGTGCCACGTCTCGGTGCGTATCTGCGTCGCGCCCGGGCGGTTCGCCCGCGACCCGTTCCACACGAAGACGGTCGGCATGCACTCGGCGGGAAAGGCGCTCTCGTTGAACACGTCGGGGCGGAACGCGAGGATGCGCCGACCCTCGTGTTCGTCGTTCCAGAGGGTCCACCCGTCGGGGAGGTCGGTCATGGGTGCGCTAGTCCGCCGCGCGTCCTAAGCCTTCCCGCTTCCGCGCCGAGGGGCGGTCGTCTCGACCCGGCTCGAAGCGCGTGGTTCGGGCCTCGAACGCGACCCATCGGAGACGACATGAATCCCAACCGACCCGATTAACGACACCGACAGTCGACTGAACCGCCGATTAAATCGACACACTTCGGCTGGTTGGAGGTTCACGGGACGTGGTACGTATCTGGATTGGTTGGCGTTCGAGACAATTTGTTGACTACTTTCAGAGAAAGCGTTATATGTTAACGTCTCTCATTGATTGGTAGTCTCGGTCCCCGGGCCGAGCGAGCCGTCGCGCATCGTCCGCAAATTGCCGATTCTGTCGCCAGTCGCCGACCCGTCGTAAGCGCGCAGCGGCGGCGACGCACTTCGACCTACCGCCCGCGGTCTGCGCCGCGGGTCCGTGGTTCGCGGTGTGTCGTCTGCGACCCGCGAACGCGGGCGCGTCGCCCTCGGTCGTCTAACCGGACGGCTGGTCCGACGAGGCTCCACGAACAATGACCGGCGAAATTGAAACACTCGCAGACCTGAGCAAGCACTACAAAGACTCCGTGCCCGCGGACCTCCGCGAGGCGAAGAGCTTCGAGTGGTACTTGGAAGAGGTCTACGCTCACCCAAAGATCGCTCGCAACGCCCACCAGCGCGTGGCGGACATGTTCGACTTCTACGGCACCCGTTACGACGAGGACGCGGGCGTCGTGGAGTACCTCATGGCCTCCGAAGACCCCCTTCACGACGGTGAAAACGTCTTCTACGGTCGCGAAGTACACGAGTCGATTCACGAGTTCGTCAACAAGGTGAAATCGGGGGCCCGCGGCCTCGGCCCCGAAAAACGCATCAAACTCCTCTTGGGTCCCGTCGGCTCCGGGAAGTCCCACTTCGACTGGATTTCCCGGCGCTACTTCGAGGATTACACGATGTCCGACGAGGGGCGGATGTACACCTTCCGGTGGACGAACCTCGGCGACGTCATCCGCGACCAGGACCCCTCCGACGACGTGGTCCAGTCGCCGATGAACCAGGACCCGCTCGTGTTGCTCCCGCAGGAACAGCGCGACGTGGTCATCAAGCAGTTGAACGAGAACCTCGACGCGCCGTACACCATCCGGAACGACCAGGCGCTTGACCCCGCCTCGGAGTTCTACATGGACCGACTGCTCGCCCACTACGACGACGACCTAGAGGAGGTCGTGGCGAACCACATCGAGGTCATCCGGCTCGTCGCCTCCGAGAACAAACGGCAGTGCATCGAGACGTTCGAGCCGAAGGACAAGAAGAACCAAGACGAGACCGAACTCACCGGCGACGTCAACTACTCGAAACTCGCGGTGTACGGCGAGTCCGACCCGCGGGCGTTCGACTACGCCGGCGCGTTCTGTAACGCGAACCGCGGCATCTTCTCCGGCGAGGAACTGCTGAAGCTCCAGCGCGAGTTCCTCTACGACTTCCTGCACGCCTCGCAGGAACAGACCATCAAGCCGAAGAACAACCCCCGAATCGACATCGACCAGGTCATCGTCGGGCGGACGAACATGCCGGAGTACAGAGAGAAGAAGGGCGACGAGAAGATGGAGGCGTTCAACGACCGGACGAAGCGCATCGACTTCCCGTACGTCCTCGAGTACGAACAGGAGGCCGAAATCTACCGGAAGATGCTCCGGAACGCGGACGTGCCCGACATCCACGTCGAGCCGCACACCTTAGAGATGTCCGGGCTGTTCGGCGTTCTGACCCGCATCGTCGAACCCGACTCCGACACCATCTCGCTCGTCCAGAAGGCGAAGGCCTACAACGGCGAGTTGGACGACGGCGACGACGTGGACGTGCGTAAACTCCGCGAGGAGGGCGAGAAGAAAGCCGACATCGCCGAGGGGATGGACGGCGTCTCCGCCCGGTTCATCGGCGACGAAATCGCCGAGGCCATCATGGACGCGACCCACCGCGGCCGCGGCTACCTCTCGCCGCTGTCCTCGTTTACCCACCTCGAAGAGAACCTCGAGAACCACGGGTCGATTCCCGAGGAGAACCTCGAACGCTACCACCGCTACCTCGAGATGGTCCGCGAGGAGTACAAAGAGCGCGCCATCGAGGACGTGCGCCACGCCCTCGCCTACGACATCGACGAGATTCGCCGGCAGGGCGAGAAGTACATGGACCACGTCATGGCCTACATCGACGACGCGACGGTCGAAGACGAACTGACGGGCCGCGACCAAGAGCCCGACGAGAAGTTCCTCCGCGCGGTCGAAGAGAAGCTCAACATCCCCGAGGACCGCAAGGACGACTTCCGACAGGAGGTCTCCAACTGGGTCTCTCGGCGCGCCCGCGAGGGGACGTCGTTCAACCCGCAGGACAACGACCGCCTCCGCCGCGCCCTCGAACGCAAGCTCTGGGAGGACAAGAAGCACAACATCAACTTCTCGGCGCTCGTCAGCGCGAACGAGCTGGACGACGACGAACGCAACGCGTGGATAGACGCGCTCGTCGACCAGGGTTACTCGCGCGACGGCGCACGGGAGGTGCTCGAGTTCGCCGGTGCGGAGGTGGCGAAGACCGAACTCGAAGGGTGACCATGCGAGACTACATCCGCGAGGCGGACGAGGCGCTCCGCGGCACCTACGAGGAGCCGATGAGCCTCGGCGAGTACGTCGACGCCGCGTTCGAGTCCCCGTCTATCGCCTCCCACGCGTCGAAGTACCTCTTGGAAGCCATCGAGTCGATGGGGACCAGACAGGTGGTCGAACAGGGCGAGGAGAAACAGCGCTACCGCTTTTTCGACGACCCCGCCAACGACGGCGAGCACGCGGTTCTCGGCAACACGGAGGTGCTCAACGCCTTCGTCGACGACCTGCGGACCATCGCCGCCGACCGCGGCAAAGCCGAGAAAATCGTCTGGTTCGACGGCCCGACGGCCACGGGGAAATCGGAGTTGAAACGCTGTCTCATCAACGGGCTTCGGGAGTACTCGAAGACCGACGCGGGGCGGCGCTACACCGTCGAGTGGAACGTCGCCAACGCCGACGACACCCGCGGGCTATCCTACGGCGGCGAGGTCGATGCCGCCGACGAGGACTGGTACGAAAGCCCGGTCCAGTCGCACCCGCTTTCGGTGTTCCCCGCGGAGGTTCGCAAGCGGCTGCTCGCCGACCTCAACAGCAGGAACGGCGACCACATCCCCGTCGACGTCGACGAGGACCTCGACCCGTTCTGCCTGGAGGCGTACACCTACCTCGAAGAGGAGTTCCGCAGAGCGGGCAAGCAGGACCTCTTCAGCGCCGTCACCGACCCGAAACACCTCCGGGTGAAAAACTACGTCGTCGACGTCGGCCGCGGCGTCGGCGTCCTCCACTCGGAGGACGACGGCTCGCCCAAGGAGCGACTGGTCGGGTCGTGGATGCCGAGCATGCTCCGCGAACTGAACTCCCGGGGGCGCAAGAACCCGCAGGCGTTCAGCTACGACGGCGTGCTCTCGCAGGGCAACGGCCTCCTCACCATCGTCGAGGACGCCACCCAGCACGCCGACCTGCTCCAGAAGCTCCTGAACGTCCCCGACGAGGGCCACGTCAAGCTGGACAAGGGAATCGGGATGGACATCGACACCCAGCTCGTCATCATCTCGAACCCGGACCTCGACGCCGAACTCGACAAGTACGCCGACAGGAACGGCCGCGACCCGCTGAAGGCGCTCAAGCGCCGGCTCAACAAACACGAGTTCCGCTACCTGACGAACCTCTCGCTGGAGGCCGAGCTCATCCGCCGCGAGCTGACCAACGAGACGAGCGTCTGGACCGACGACCCCGAGGCGATGGCCGACCGCGTCGCCGAGGCCGTCTCGCTGGACGTCCGCGAGGGGCCGGGCGAGGTCCGCACGCGCGAACTCGCGCCCCACGCCGTCGAGGCCGCGGCGCTCTACAGCGTCGTGACCCGGCTCGACGGCGACGACGTGCCGCGCGACCCGGACATCGAGTTCGACCTCGTCGACAAGGCGCTGTTGTTCGACCGCGGCTACCTGCAGGTCGGCGACCAGCGCCGCGAGGTATCGGCGTTCGAGTTCGTCGGCGACTCCGAGGGGACTCACGGGATTCCCGTGACGTTCACCCGCGACGTCATCGCCGACCTCCTGCACGACCGCGTCGACCGCAGACACCCCGACCTCGACGTGTCGTCGGTGGTGATGCCGACCGACGTGCTCGACGAGATGGTCGCCGAGCTATCGGACGCGCCCGTGTTCTCGCGGGCGGAGTCCTCGGAGTACGAGGGCCGCATCGCCATGGTCAAAGAGTACATCTTCGACCAGCAGGAGGCGGACGTGCTCGACGCGCTTCTCGCCGACAAAGGCGTCGAGCGCGAGACGGTCGAGGAGTACGTCGAACACGTCTACGCGTGGGCGTCCGACGGGCAGATAGAGACCGAGCGCGGGCCGGTCGACCCCGACCCGCTTCTCATGAAGCTGTTCGAGACCGAGCACCTCGGGCGCTTCTCGCCGGACGACTACGAGGGCAACGACCCCTCCGAGACGGTCGAGGACTTCCGCAACGAGAAGGTCATCACCGCGCTCAACCGCTACGCGTGGGAGAACCGCGACGAGGGCTTTACCGTCTCCGACGTGGACCTGACCGAGATTCCGGTCATCCGGACGGTGCTCGAAACCCACGACTGGGAGGACGTGCGCCGGCTGTTCTCCGACCTCGACCCCCGCCAGTGGGACGACCCGCCGGCGAACACTGAGACGGCGCGCGTGAAAGCACGCACCATCGACGAGTTGGTCGACCGCGGCTACACCGCGGCGTCGGCCGAACTGACCAGCCGTGCCGTGATGAAGGAGGTGAGCCACACATGGGACTGAGAGACGACCTCGAACGATTCCGCGAAGTGGGCGAAGAACGCCGCGAAGACCTCAAGGAGTTCATCTCCTACGGCGACCTCGGCGCGTCCGGCTCGAAAGACATCAAGATACCCATCAAGGTCGTGGACCTGCCGGAGTTCAAGTACGACCGCCTCGACATGGGCGGCGTCGGGCAGGGGAAAGGCGGCACGCCCGACGTGGGCCAGCCGCTCGGCCAGCCACAGCCCGGTGACGGCGAGGGCGAAGACGGCGAGCCCGGCGAGGAGGGGGCCGAACACGAGTACTACGAGATGGACCCCGAGCAGTTCGCCGAGGCGCTGGACGAGGAACTCGGCCTCGAACTCGAACCGAAGGGCAAGGAAGTCATCGAGGAGGTCGAAGGCGACTTCACCGACATCACCCGCAGCGGCCCCCACAGCACCCTCGACTTCGAGCGCCTGTTCAAGGAGGGCCTGAAGCGCAAGCTCGCGATGGACTTCGACGAGGAGTTCGTCCGCGAGGCGATGAAAGTCGACGGCACCTCGGCCCGCGAGGTGTTCCGGTGGTGCCGCGAGCAGAACATCCTCGTCTCGATGGCGTGGATCGAAGACGAGTGGAGCCGCATCCCGGACGACGAACGCGGGACGTGGGCCTCCTTCGAGGAGATGGAGGAGAACGTCGAGCGGACGACGGCCATCCAGCGCATCCGACGCGAGGGGCTCCGCGAGATTCCGTTCCGCCGCGAGGACGAGCGCTACCGCCACCCCGAGGTCATCGAGAAGAAGCAGTCGAACGTCGTGGTCGTCAACATCCGCGACGTGTCGGGGTCGATGCGGGAGACGAAGCGCGAACTCGTCGAACGAACCTTCACCCCGCTGGACTGGTACCTCACGGGCAAGTACGACCACGCCGAGTTCGTCTACATCGCCCACGACGCGGAGGCGTGGGAGGTCGAACGCGACGAGTTCTTCGGCATCCGCTCGGGCGGCGGGACGCGCATCTCGTCGGCCTACGAGCTGGCGAAGGAGGTGCTGGACGAGCGCTACCCGTGGCGCGAGTGGAACCGCTACGTCTTCGCCGCGGGCGACTCCGAGAACTCCTCGAACGACACCAAAGAGCGGGTCGTCCCGCTCATGCAGGAGATAGACGCGAACCTCCACGCCTACGTGGAGACCCAGCCCGGCGGGACCGCCATCAACGCCACGCACGCAGAAGAGGTCGAACGGAGCCTCGGCGAGCAGGGTAACGTCGTGGTCGCGTACGTCTCGGAGCCCGACGACGTCATCGACGCCATCTACACCATCCTCAGCACGGAGGCGACAGCAGAATGAGTTTCAGACGACACCGCAGAGACGCACAGCGCGAGGCCGCCAGACTCGACGAGCCCGTCCGGGAGGCCGGCGCGCTCGCGAAGAAGCTCGGACTTGACCCCTACCCGGTGAACTACTGGGTGGTCAACTACGACGAGATGAACCAGCTCATCGCCTACGGCGGGTTCCAAGAGCGGTATCCGCACTGGCGGTGGGGGATGACCTACGACCGCCAGCGGAAGACCGACCAGTTCGGCATGGGTAAGGCGTTCGAAATCGTCAACAACGACGACCCGGCGAACGCCTTCCTCCAGGAGTCGAACTCGCTGGCCGACCAGAAGGCCGTCATCACCCACGTCGAGGCGCACTCGGACTTCTTCAAGAACAACCAGTGGTTCGGGCTGTTCTCCGACGAGGGGCAGTTCGCCGCCGCGGCGATGCTCGAACGGCACGCCCAGACCATCGAACGGTACGTGGAAAACCCCGAGATCAGCCGGGACGACGTGGAGAAGTTCATCGACGCCGTCCTCTGTCTGGAAGACACCATCGACCAGCACCGGACCATCCGCGAGGCCGCCGCCGACGAGGACGGTCGTATCCCCGGAGACATTCGCGCCCAGTTGGACAGTCTCGACATCTCCGACGACGTGCGCCGCGAGGTGTTCGACGAGGCGTGGCTCGAGGGGGTCGAAGAGGCCGAACGCGAGGCCGCGAAGCTCACCGACCCCCGGAAGGACGTGCTCGCGTACGTCCGAGAACACGGGATGCGGTACGACGAGGAGACGGGCAAGGCCGAAGAGATGGAGCCGTGGCAGAAGGACGTCCTCGACATGCTCCGCGAGGAGGCGTACTACTTCGCCGCCCAGAAGATGACGAAGGTGATGAACGAGGGCTGGGCGGCCTACTGGGAGTCGCTCATGATGGGCGACGAGCGCTTCGCGGGCACGGACGAGTTCATCACCTACGCCGACCACCAGTCGCGCGTCCTCGGGTCGCCCGGGCTCAACCCCTACAAGCTCGGCAAGGAGCTGTGGGAGTACATCGAGAACTCGACGAACCGCGCGGAGGTCGCCGACAAACTCCTGCGCGTGAAGGGCGTCACGTGGCGCAACTTCCACGAGACGGTCGACTTCGACGAGGTGCAGACGCTCCTCCGGGCGGACCCCGCTATCGACGGCGTCAGCGCCGACTCCCTCGACGAACTGTCCGAACTCGGCCCCGACGAACCGAGAGTCGACCACGAGACCCTCGACAGGGCGCTGTCGGGCGACGAGTCGCTCGACCTCGAAGCGTACCCGTGGAAGCTCCTCACCTACGAGGGGCTCGCGGAGCGACACTACTCGCTGGTCAAGGCGCAGAACCGCGGGTTCCTCAGCCGGATTCGGCGCTCCGAACTCGAACAGCTCTCGCGGTACATGTTCGACGACGAGGTGTACGACAGCGTCGAGGAGGCCGTCGCCGACGTGGACAAGACCGCCGGCTGGGACCGGATGCGCGAGATTCGCGAGAGCCACAACGACGTGACGTTCCTCGACGCGTTCCTCTCCGAGGAGTTCGTCCGCGCGAACCACTACTTCGCCTACGAGTACTCCCAGTCGTCCCGGCAGTTCCGCGTCTCCTCGTCGGAGTACCGAGACGTGAAAAAGAAGCTCCTGTTCCAGTTCACGAACTTCGGAAAGCCGACTATCGCGGTGTACGACGGCAACTTCGACAACCGCGGGGAACTCCTGTTGGGACACCAGTACAACGGCGTCATCCTCGACATGAAGCAGGCGAAGGGCGTCTTGGAGCGCGTCTATCACCTCTGGGGCCGCCCGGTGAACCTGATGACCATCACGAAGGAGTTCGACGAGCACGAGGTCGAAGTCGCCCGTCGACGGGGGCGCGAGCCGACGCCGGAAGAGCGAGCCATCCGCGTCCGCTACGACGGCGAATCGTTCGACGAACACGACCTCGACCCCGAACTGGAGGCGCGTATCGCCGCCGGCGAGGTCGACTACGACACGAAGCCCGATGACTGGCTCTGAGCGGGGCGATGGCCGAGCCTGACTCGCCGACCGTCTCCGGCGAGCAGGCGGACGGCTCGCTCGACGAGGCCGACATCCACGACGTGCTCAGAAACGAGCGGCGGCGGCTCGCGCTCGAACGACTGCGCGACGGGGACGGTCCGGAGTCGGTCGGCGACCTCGCGGAGCACATCGCCGAGATAGAGTCCGGCGAGTCGCCACCTCCCAAGAACGTCCGTCAGAGCGTCTACATCTCGCTTCACCAGACCCATCTGCCCAAGCTCGACTCGCTCCGAATCGTCGCGTACGACTCGCGGGCGAAGACCGTCTCGCTCGGGTCGAGCGCGGCGGAGCTCGACCACTACTTGGCCGACGAGGAGCCGACGCAAGCCCCCTTCGCGCTCCTGTCGCTCGCGACGTGTCTCGCCGGGCTCGCGCTCCTCTTCGCCGGCTGGATGGGCGTCCCCGTCATCGACCGCGTTGACCCGCGACTCGTCGCCGGGCTCGCGCTCACCGTCGCCGCCGTCGTCGCCGGCGCGGAACTCGGCCTGCAGACGCGAAGCCGGACGTAGACCCGGCGACACGGCCGGGGGCCGCCCCAGAACCGCCGTTCGACTCAAGTCATCCCCATCCTAAGCGCCGCCGACGATGTCCGAGTCAACTTCGCTCGCGTGGTTCCGCCGCGACCTCCGCCTGCACGACAACGAGGCGCTCGCGGCCGCCTGCGACGCCGACGGCGTCCTCCCGGTCTACTGTCTCGACCCCCGCGAGTACGGCGACCGGCCCTTCGGCGGGCCCGACTCCTTCGACTTCGACAAGACGGGCGCGCACCGCGCCCGCTTCCGCCTCGAATCGCTGTCCGACCTGCGGTCGTCCCTCCGAGAGCGCGGAAGCGACCTCGTCGTCCGCGAGGGGACGCCCGAGTCCGTCCTTCCGGAGTTGGCGGCGACCGTCGACGCCGACTTCGTGACGGTCCACACGCGTCCGACCCCCGAGGAGTCGAGCGTCGAGTCGGCGGTCGAGCGAGAACTGGGAGGCGACGGCGTCGACCTCCGGCGCTTCTGGGGCCACACGCTCACCCACCTCGACGACCTCCCGATGGCGCTCTCCGAAGTTCCGGACACGTACACGACGTTCCGGAAGGCGGTCGAATCGGCCGTCGAAGGCGACGAGGGAGGCGACGCAGGGCGAAGTGGCGAGTCAGCGGGCGACGGCGACCCCGCCGGTCGTGACCCGCTTTCCGAACCGGACGTCCCGCCGCTCCCGGTCGACGCACCGGTCGCGGGCGACCTCCCCTCGCTTTCGACCCTCGTCGGGACTGCGGACGCCGAGTCCGCCCGCGCCTCCGACGACCGCGGCGTCCTCTCCTTCGACGGCGGCGAGACGGCCGCGCTCGACCGCGTGGAGTCGTACATCTGGACGGGCGACCACCTCCGCGAGTACAAGGAGACGCGAAACGGGATGCTCGGAGCCGACTACTCCTCGAAGTTCTCGCCGTGGCTGAACGAGGGCTGTCTCTCGCCGCGGTCCGTCAAGGCCGAGGTGGACCGCTACGAGGACCGGCGGGTCGAAAACGACTCGACGTACTGGCTCGTCTTCGAACTCCGCTGGCGCGACTTCTTCCAGTTCCAGTTCGCCAAACACGGGAGCGACTTCTTCCGCCGCGGGGGCATCCGGAAACGGACCGACGTCGACTGGCGGGCCGACGAGACGCAGTTCGAGCGCTGGACGGCGGGCGAGACGGGTATCCCCTTCGTCGACGCGAACATGCGGGAACTGAACGCGACGGGTTACATGTCGAACCGCGGGCGGCAGAACGCGGCGTCGTTCCTCGCCAACGACCTCAGACTGGACTGGCGACGTGGTGCGGCGTACTTCGAGACGCGACTCGTCGACTACGACCCCGCGTCGAACTACGGCAACTGGGCCTACATCGCGGGCGTCGGCAACGACTCGCGGGACCGCTCGTTCGACGTGCGCTGGCAGGCGAACCGCTACGACGAGAACGCCGAGTACGTGAAGACGTGGCTCCCCGAACTCGACGCGTTACCCGCCGAGTACGCCCACGAACCGTGGAAACTAAGCGACGAAGAACAGGCGACCTACGGGGTCGAGTTGGGCGTGGACTACCCCGAACCGATGGTCGAACTCGACGGGAGTTAGGGCGACGACGGCGCTCGGAGTGCGGTCCCGAACCCGGTCACATCCCCCACGCGTCGTCGGCCGACCCGCCGAGGCGGGCGGCGGCGAGCGCGAGGACCGTCACGAGCGCGAACCCGATGAACGCGAGTCGCGGAATGGTCAGGAGGCCGCCGAGCACGGGATACTGGATGGACGTACACGGGCCGCCGACGGTACAGGTCGCGCCCGGTGCGACCTGCAGGTACGAGTGGTAGCCCGAGAGGGCGAGCCCTCCCAGCGAGAGGGGAAGCACCGTCTTCCAGACGCCGGAGCGGTCCTCGACCGCGGCGACTCCGAGCACCACGACGAGCGGGTACATCAGGATGCGTTGGTACCAACAGAGGTCGCAGGGCGTGAGCCCGAGACCGAGGCTGAAATAGAGACTCCCGCTCGTCGCGGCGAGGGCGACGAGCGTTCCGGCGGCGAGCGCGGCGCGCGTCGTGTCCGACACGGTCAGGCGCTCCCGAGGCCGTTTCTCGCCCGGTTCGGCTTCGGGGCCGACTGCTGTCGCTTCGCGTGCGGTTCGCCACGGTCTCGTCGGGTCGGGTCGCGTATCATCGCTCGGTGGACGTAGAGCCACGATAGACGCCGGCGAACCTCAAGCCATCGGCTTCGCAGTCGAGCTGTCGGCGCGAACGGGGGCGGTCGGACGAATCGGGCCACTCAGACGAGCGCAGTCGCTCGGGAGGGTGGATACGCGGAGTGACCCTCGCCCGTCGGGGGACGACCGACGGGCGAATCTTCGTGGGCCGCTCGGTCACGGGATACGCGCCGAACCAGTGCGATTTGATTGCCGCGGCACGGTGTTATCAATGTTGTGTCGCTGACTGTTGTGTCGGCCAAGTTGATTCCGCGTGCGCGGACCTCCGTGCCGCTCGCCTTACGGACGAAAGACGACGATGGCGACGCCGGCGACGCCCGCCGCCACGAGGAGCGCGCTCCGCCGGGCGACCGGCCCGAGGAGTTCGCGGTCGACGCTCGCCGCGAGAGCCACCTTGACTCCGATGCTCGCGGCGGTTCCGGCGAGGACGCCGACGACGGCGGTCGTCTCGCTGATGGTGCCGCCGCCGTAGAGCGTGACGGTGGTCGTGACGACCGACCCGCTCGACACCAGTCCGCCGAGGAAGCTCGTCACGACGAACCCGGCCGCGCCGAAGTACTCCTGCGCCGCCGCGGAGGCGAGCAACACGAGGAGGAAGAACACGCCGAACCGGAGGGCGCTTTCGAGGCTGAACGGCGACTCGAACGCCACGTCGAGGTCGACGCCCCACTCGCGGGAGTGCAGCGCGTAGCTCACACCCACGAGCGCGACGAGTCCGAGGGGAATCCCCACCTCGACCGCGAGCTCCGGGATGAACACGACGACGAGCGAGAGGTTTCGGAGCGCCATCGCCGCGTCGGCCATCAGAATCGCGCCGGCCGCGAGCGGTCGAATCGACGGGTTGCGGCTGGTCCGACCGGCTATCTCGCCGATGACGGCCGTCGAGTTCACCAGCCCGCCGAAAAAGCCCGTGATGGCGATGCCGCGTTCGCCGTACCGCCGGATGATGACGTAGTTGACGAAGCCGATTGCGCTCACCGCGACGACGAGCAACCAGACCGTCCGGGGATTGACGGCATCCCACGGACCGATTCGCCCCTCGGGGAGCAACGGGTAGACGACGAACGCGATGATGGCGAACTCGACGGCGCTCCGAACCTCGTCGGTCGTGAGCCGCCGGGCGAACCCGTGGAGTTCGCGCCGCAGGACCAACAGGAGCGACGACGTGAGCGCGACGACGACGCCCTCGATGACGAAGCCGCTCACCACCGCCGCGCCGACCGCGTAGGCGACTAACAACGACGTCGACGTGGTGAGTGAGAGGTTCACGCCGAGGTCGTCCAGGCGAACGACCTCGGCGTCACCGCGGCGGCCGTCGTCGGCTTCGGCGTCAGCGTCCGCGTCGAAGTCGAGTTGGGAGTCGGCTCGGTCGTCCTCGCTTTCGTGCGACCCGCGTTCGACGAGTCCGCGACTCCCGAGCAACACCGCCTGTGCGACCACCAACAACCCGCCGACCGCGAGGAGGATGTCGCTTCCGACCACGACGGCGACGCCACCGAGGAGGCTCGTCAGCGTGAACGTCCGCACGCCGGCGCTCTTCTTCGACCGCTCGCGCTCTAACCCGAGGAACATCCCCAACGCCGCCGCGACGAACAGGCGGACGACGACGGGGTCGATTTGGGAGACGAACTCTTCGAGCATCATCGAACTCCCGTCCCGGGACGCTCGTGTTCCATGCTATCGTGTATATTTTAATTGCTATCGTTAAAAACGTGTAAGCTAACTACCGTGGGCGGGAGTCGAGTCGTCCGGGGTGAGAGAACTGCTCGGGAGAGGAGTTGAACTCCACTCGCAACAAGTTGCTCGCTAGTTCGAATATCCCGCTCATATCCGCACCTTCGCGGTCTAGGCGACATGTACAGCGGTCGCTTGGAAGGTAGTTCCTCAGAGAAGTGCTCGGTCAGGGATTTGAACCTCAGTCGCAGCAAGCTGCTCCCTGATTCAAATCCCTACACTGCGCGCTCTTCTTCGTCACGTTGTTCCTCAGAGAAGTGCTCGGTCAGGGATTTGAACCCTGGTCCTCGGCTCGAAAGGCCAAGATGATTGGCCGGACTACACCAACCGAGCGTCTGCATTCACGAGTGGTCGTTGGACTATTTTAAGCGTTGCGTTCCATCGTGGGTGAGTGAGAGGAACCCACCCACGGCGGTGGCTTACTCGCCCGTGAACTCGGGGTCGCGGTCGCTCGTGAAGGCGGCGATGCCCTCCATCAGGTCCGAGGTGGTAAACAGTAGGCCGAACGCCTGCGCTTCGACCTCCAGTCCGGAGTCGGTGTCTTCCCAGCCGTTGTGCATGGCGCGCTTGGTGTAGCGCTGGGCGACCGGCGGGCCCTGTGCGAACCGCTTCGCGTACTCGAAGGCCCGTTCTTCGAAGCCGTCGTTCTCGACGACCTCGTTGATGAAGCCGTAGTCAGCCATCGTCTCGGCGTCGTAGCGGTCGGCGCTGAAGATAATCTCCTTCGCGCGGCCGGTGCCGACGATGCGCTGGAGGCGGACCGTGCCGCCCCAGCCGGGGAGGAGCCCGAGGTCGTGCTCCGGCTGGCCGAGTTCGGAGCGCTCCGTGGCGATGCGGAGGTCGGCGCACATGGCGAGTTCCATCCCGCCGCCGAGACAGAAGCCGTCGATGCCGGCGATGACCGGCTTGTCGAGTTCCTCGAGCTTTCCGAACGTCTGTTGGCCCTTCCGAGAGATTTCGACGCCCGAGACGGCGTCGCCGCCGCCCGCGGCGATACTCGTCACGTCGGCTCCGGCGGAGAACGCGCGGTCGCCGGCCCCCGTGAGGAGCACGGCGCGGACCTCGTCGTCCTCGGCGAGGGTGTCGAGCGCTTCGGAGAGTTCGTCCATCAGTTCGATGCTGATGGTGTTGAGGCGGTGCGGGCGGTCGAGGGTGATGTGACCGATGCCGTCGCGCACCTCGACTGAGATGTCGTCGAACGCGGGTGCCTCGTCGGATTCCTCCGCGCCGCCGTAGAAGCCCTCGCCGGACTGGGCGAGGTCGCGGAGGTACTGGACGGCCTCGTAGCGCTCCTCACCGGTCTCGTCGTGGTGCTTGTCGAGCGCGCCGACGAGGGTGGCGATGCCCGCGTTGTCGGCCATCTTCGCCGGGCCGTCGGGGAAGCGCCCGCCGAGTTTGACCGCGCGGTCGATGGCGGCCGGGTCGGCCACGTCGTTTCCGACGAGACCTGCGACTTCGTTCGCCATGACGCCGAGGAGGCGGTTCTTGACCGCTTCGCTCCCCTCGTCGTGGGGGACTTCCGCGCCCTCGCCGTCCTCGTAGTCGTAGAAGCCCGTGCCGGTCTTCTGGCCGAGGTCGCCTTCCTCGACCTTCTCGGAGAGGAGCGGACACGGCTCGTAGGCGTCGCCGAGTACCTCGTGCATGTATTCGAGGACGTGATAGCCCACGTCGATGCCGACGTAGTCGGCGAGTTCGAAGCTCCCCATCGGGAGGCCCATGTCGTACTTCGTCGTGGAGTCGACCTCGGCCATCGTCGCGTCGCCCGAGTGGACAATCCACGCGGCCTCGTTCATCAGCGGGACGAGGATGCGGTTCACGATGAAGCCGGGGCTGTCCTTGCGGACGCGGACGGGCGTCTTGCCCATCGCCTCGGCGAGGTCCTCGACGAGTTCGAGCGTCTCGTCGGCGGTGTGCGCGCCGGAGATGACCTCGACGAGGTCCATGCGGACCGGCGGGTTGAAAAAGTGCATTCCGCAGAAGCGCTCGGGTCGCTCCGTCACTTCGGAGAGTTCGGTGATGGAGAGACTGGAGGTGTTGGTGGCGAACACCGTGTGGTCGGGGGCGTGTTCCTCCAACTCGGTGTACACCTCCTTTTTGATGGACATCTTCTCGGGGACGGCCTCGATGACCACGTCGGCGTCGACGACGGCCTCGCCGAGGTCCACCGCCGTCGAGACGCGGGCGAGCGCGGCGTCGGCGTCGTCCTGCGACAGTCGGTCCTTCTCGGCGAGTTTGTTCAGCGACCACTCGATTTGGTCGTAGCCCTTCTGTACGAACTCGTCTTTGATGTCGCGCAGCACGACGTCGTAGCCGGCGAGGGCCGCGACCTCCGCGATGCCGTGGCCCATGTTGCCCGCTCCGAGAACGGTGATACTGTTGACGTCATCTACGTTCATGGACGAACGTTATAGTGCGCGGCGGTTTCAACGTTTCCCTCGCGCAGAATATAAACGTAACAGATGTTTATTTTCTCGGTTAGAAATACCGACGCAGTCTGTCGATTATTCGTCTCGGCTTGGCTTTCCACCCGTTCGAAGTTAGTCCACGCACCGCCAGAGATACCGGCTGGCGTAGCTCCGATAGGGGGCCCAGCGCTCGGCGCGTTCGCGCATCTCGCCGCGGGAGACGGCGTCGGGTTCGAACCCGAAGACGTGTTCCATGCCGCGTCGAATCCCGAGGTCCTCGACCGGGAACACGTCCTCGCGGGCGAGCACGAAGATGAGGAACATCTTCGCGGTCCAGTCGCCGACGCCGCGAATCTCGGTGAGCGCCGCGACGACCTCGTCGTCGTCCATCTTCCGGAGAGATTCGGCCGAGAGGCCGTCTCGGAACGCGTCGGCGACGTTGCGGACGTAGCCGACCTTCTGATTCGAGAGGCCGCAGTCGCGCAGGACGGCCTCGTCGGCGGCCAGTATCCCCTCGGGCGTGACCTCGACGCGGTCGAACAGGCGGTCCCGAATCGTCGCCGCCGCGGTCGTCGAGAGCTGTTGGTTGACAATCGAGACGACCAGTCGCTCGAAGGGGTCGTCGGCGGGGTCGAGCGAGAGCGGGCCGTGTTCCTCGACCACGTCGCCGAGGTGCGGGTCCGCCCGGAGTTCGCGGTATGCGTCGTCGCTCATCGACCCGTGGTTGGGTCGTCGAAGAGAAAAGTGCGCGTGTCTCGGGTGCTCGGATGCGGTCACCGGTCGGAGCGACGGCGGTCGTCGCGCCGATGGCGAGCGCGCCGGTGGCCGTGGCGTGGCGCGGGCCGACTTACTCTTCGAGGAGTTCCTCTTCCTCGTCGTCGCTGTCGTTGCGGTCGGCGTTGGCGCGGCGGCGCACGTCCACGCGGTAGTGTTCGAGGATGTCGCGCCCGAGCAGCAGCGGGTAGTCCATGTGCGAGCGGTCCTCGACGCTGGCGGTCACGGTGTGCTGGGTGCCGCCGATACCGATGACGAGGTCGACCACGGGGCGGGCCTTCCCGCCCTTGAGGCTCCCGGACTTCACGCGCGTCATGCTCTTGATGGGCCCCGCGCCGATTTCGGCGGCGAGGCTCGTGTCGATGCTCGTCCGGGTCGCCCCGGTGTCGGACTTCGCGAGGGTCTGCTGGGAGCCGCTGGTCCCGTTGACGACGACCTCCTCGATGTAGCCGATGATGGGCGCTTCGCCGTCGATGATGGGCGACTCGTTGGGGGCACACGAGGGGACGGAGTCGTCGAGCGTCGCGGACAGTTCCTCGACGCGTGCCTCGTCGACCTCGCCGCCCGCGCGCTCGATTGCGAGCTTCGCGATGTGCGGCGCGGGGCTCTTGCCCGTCGCCTGATAGAGGCCCTTGAAGCCGGCGGTCGGGTTGGCTTCGAGGACGAACCAGCCGTCTTCGCCCTCGACGAGGTCGACGCCGACGTAGTCCATCTCCATCACTTCGGCCGTGTAGAGCGCCGTCTCCCGCGCTTCCTCGGGCATCTCGTCGGTCGCGTTGAGCACGTCGCCGCCGAGGGCGACGTTGGTCCGCCAGTCGCCGTCCGGGGCGTAGCGGTACATCGCGCCGATGATTTCGCCGTCGACGATGTAGACGCGCAGGTCGCGGTGGCGGTCGCCGTCGCGGTCGATGAGCTTCTGCAGGAACGCCTGTCGGTTGCCGACCTTCGGGTTCACGGGCTCGGTCAGGTCGACCTTCCACGTCCCGCCGCCGTGGGTGCCGATGGCGGACTTGTAGACGCCGACGTCGCCGAAGCGCTCGCGGCCCTTGTTCAGCCGGTCGTTCGAGAGCGCGAGGAGCGCGTCGGGCACCTGGATGTTCCAGTTGGCGAGCGTCGCGGCCGTGGCGAACTTGTGGATGGCCGCGAGAACCGCGTCGGGCTCGTTGAGCATCGGTCGGATGCGGTTGAACGTCGTCGCCAGCCCGAGCAGTTCCGCGGGTTCCTCGGTGTTCGACAGGAGCAGTCGATTCGCGATGATGTCCACCTCAGGCTCGACCGTCACCTCGCCGTCTTCGATGCTGACCGCCGCGTTCTCCCGGCGGAGCCACACCGGCTCGTGACCGAGGTCTTCGACCGCGTTGAGGATTGCCTTCGTCTCCTTGCTGTTGTGCAGAGAAAGCACGCCGACACGCACGGCGTCGTCTGTGGTGGACATACTCAGTTGATATCCTCCCGGTTTCAAAGACATGACGGTCGAGAGCCGGCCGCCCGCGGTTCGCGGCCGCGAGGACGGCGTCGGGCGGTCCGTCGCGACCGTTTATAACCCCGGCCCTCCCATCGCATCACATGGCCGACAACGAGGCCTTCACCTACAACGGCGGGAAGGTCGAGCCGGGCGAGACACAGGACATCCGGTACGGCATCTCCGAGACGTATCTCGGCGACCCGGTTCGCATCCCCGTCACCATCATCAACGGGGAGCGGCCGGGGCCGACCGTGTTCCTCTCCGCCGCCGCCCACGGCGACGAACTGAACGGTATCGAGGTCGTCCGCGAGGTGGCCTACGAGTGGGACCTCGCGGACCTCGCGGGCACCCTCGTCTGCATGCCGGTGATGAACGTCCCCGCGTTCCTCGCCCAACAGCGGTACCTCCCCATCTACGACCGTGACCTGAACCGGTCGTTCCCGGGCTCCGAGACCTCGACGGGAGCAAAGCGGATGGCACACCGCATCTACCAGAACTTCATCGCGCCCTGCGACCTCGGCATCGACTTCCACACCTCCACGCGGGGGCGAACTAACATGCTCCACGTCCGCGCGGACATGTCCGACCCCGCCGTCGCGCGACTCGCCAACGCCTTCGGCTCGCACGTCATCATCGACAGTTCGGGGTCCAGCGGGATGCTCCGAACCGAGTCGTCGGCGAGCGGGACGCCGGCCATCACCGTCGAGATGGGCGAGGCCCACCGCTTCCAGCGCGAACTCATCGACGAGGCGCTCGCGGGCGTCGAGAGCGTCTTCGCCGAGTACGGCCTCCGGGGGACCTCGACGGTCAACTGGCCGGGCTGGCGGACCGTCATCTCGGACGAAAACGAGAAGACGTGGCTCCGCGCCGACGCGGGCGGCATCGTCGACATGCACCACGACCGCGGCGCGCTCGTCCACGAGGGCGACCGCATCTGCACGATTACGAACCCGTTCAAGGACGACAACGTCACCGTCGTCGCCCCCTTCACGGGCCTGCTCGTCGGCGTCCTCGAGAACCCGGTCGTCTACCCCGGGAACCCGCTTTGCCACCTCGTCGAACTGAAGGACAAGGTGCGGCGCGTCGTCGAGCGCGAGCAGTCCGGCACCCCCGAGCCGACGCTCTGAGACCGGCCGCCCCGCCCCGAGATATTCGGGGTCCGGCGACTTTTGCCAACCCTCACGAAACTCCATACACGTAAGTTCTATACCCTCCCCTTCCCGACACTCACAAGAGCATGAGTCAGTCTTACAATCGGGGCCTCATCGAGGACTTCAGCAGATGGCGGGAGTTCTCGGCCGGCATGTGGGCCTGGATATTCCACAAGTTCACCGGCTGGGTGCTTGTGGGTTATCTCTTTACCCACATCGCCGTGTTGTCGACGGCCCTCTCGGGCGCGGCGGCGTACACGAACACGATTCAGGCGCTGGAGAGTCTCTTGGTCGTGCGTATTCTGGAAGTCGGGCTGCTCGCGGTGGCGGTGTTTCACATCCTCAACGGACTGCGGCTACTGTTCGTCGACCTGGGCGTCGGGCTGGAAGCACAGGACAAGAGCTTCTACGCGTCGCTCATCCTCACGGGTGTCATCGTCGTCGCGAGCGTTCCCACCTTCCTCTCGGGGGTGAGCATCTGATGGCGGAGCGATACACGTCCTTCGAGCCGGGCGGCCGGCGGTGGCTCTGGCAGCGGCTGACAGCCGCCTTCCTCGTCGTGGTGCTGGCGTTCCACTTCTTCCTGCTCCACTTCGTCAACCACGCCGACGAAGTGACGTTCGCCCTCTCACAGGCGCGCATGGAGCAGCTGACGTACTTCTCGCTGATGATCCTGTTCCTCGTCACCGCGACGTTCCACGGGGTCAACGGCGTCTACAACGCCCTCGTCAACCAGGGCCTCACGGGCACCCGGAAGACGGCGGTCAAGGCGATTCTCGGTCTCGCGAGCGTCCTCCTCATCGTGCAGGGCGTCCGCACGGCCCTCGCGTGGGCCGGAGGTGTTCCCATCTAATGAGCACGCAAGTTCCCGAAGCAGTCGAAGAGGAATCGGCCACGGAGACGGCGTCCGCCGGCAAGCAGAAGCGCGACGCGAAAAAGCGCGAGCGGGCCGAGCGAGTCCAAGAGCAGCGCGAGGCCGAGGCGGCCGAGAAGGCGCGCTCCGCGGACGACACCTTCCACCTCAAGGTCTTCCGCTACGACCCCGAGGTGCCGGAGAAGCAGGAGCCCCGCTTCGACGACTTCCACGTCCCGTACAAGCAGGGGATGACGGTCCTCGACGCGCTCATGTGGGCGCGGGACCACTACGACTCCTCGCTTACCTTCCGGCACTCCTGCCGGCAGGCCATCTGCGGGTCCGACGCGCTGTTCGTCAACGGGTCGCAGCGACTCGGCTGCAAGACCCAGCTGTCGGACCTCTCGGAGCCGATTCGGGTCGAGCCGCTCCCGCACGCCGACGTGGTCAAGGACCTCGTCGTCGACATGGAGCACTTCTACGACCAGATGGAGTCGGTCGAGCCGTACTTCCAGACGAACTCGCTTCCGGACGGCGAACTCGACGAGCAGCGCCAGACGCGCGAGAACCGCGAGAAGGTCAAGATGTCCACCCGCTGCATCTGGTGTAGCGCGTGTATGTCCTCGTGTAACATCGCCGCCGGCGACAACGAGTATCTCGGTCCCGCGGCCATCAACAAGGCCTACCGCTTCGCCATGGACGAACGCGAGGGCGAGGACATGAAGCAGCGCCGCCTCGAAATCCTCGAACAGGAACACGGCGTCTGGCGCTGCCAGACCCAGTTCTCCTGTACCGAGGTGTGCCCGAAGGACATCCCTCTCACGGAGCACATCCAGGAACTCAAGCGCGAGGCGATTAAGAACAACCTGAAGTTCTGGTGAACTTCCCGGTGAAACCCTGAAGTTCGACCAACCCTACGACACACCCAAACACACCATGTACGAACACGACGTTATCGTAGTCGGCGCGGGCGGGGCGGGCCTGCGCGCGGCGATTGCGGCACACGAGGAAGGGGCCGACGTGGCCATCGTGTCGAAGCTCCACCCGGTCCGAAGTCACACGGGCGCGGCGGAGGGCGGCATCAACGCCGCGCTCCGCGAAGGCGACTCGTGGGAGGACCACGCCTACGACACGATGAAGGGCTCGGACTATCTGGCCGACGCGCCGGCGGCCGAGACCCTCTGTAAGGACAGCCCGAAAGAGACCATCAAGCTCGAACACTGGGGGATGGCGTTCTCCCGTGACGACGACGGGCGCGTCAGCCAGCGACCGTTCGGCGGGCTCTCGTTCCCGCGGACCACCTACGCGGGCGCGGAGACGGGCCACCAGCTGCTCCACACGATGTACGAGCAGCTCGTCAAGCGCGGCATCAAGGTCTACGACGAGTGGCACGTGACCCGACTGGCCGTCTCCGACGAGGAGAAGCCGGAGGACCGGAACTGCCACGGCATCGTCGCCTACGACGTGCAGACCGGACAGGTCGAGGGCTTCCGCGCCCGCAACGGCGTCATTCTCGCCACCGGCGGCCTCGGGCAGGTCTACGACCACACGACCAACGCGGTCGCCAACACCGGCGACGGCGTCGCGATGGCCTACCGCGCCGGCGCGCCGATGGAGGACATGGAGTTCATCCAGTTCCACCCGACGACGCTCCCCTCGACGGGCGTTCTCATCACCGAGGGCGTCCGCGGCGAGGGCGGCATCCTCTACAACGAAAACGGCGAGCGCTTCATGTTCGAGTACGGCTACGCGAACAACCTCGGCGAACTCGCCTCGCGCGACGTGGTCTCCCGGGCCGAACTCACGGAGGTCAACGAGGGCCGCGGCATCGAAGACGAGTACGTCCACCTCGACATGCGCCACCTCGGCGAGGAGCGCATCATCGACCGCCTCGAGAACATCATCCACCTCTCGGAGGACTTCGAGGGCGTCAACCCCCTCGACGCGCCGATGCCGGTCAAGCCCGGCCAGCACTACGCGATGGGCGGCATCGAGACCGACGAGAACGGCGAGACCTGCATCTCCGGTCTCTACGCGGCCGGCGAGTGCGCCTGTGCCTCCGTCCACGGCGGCAACCGTCTCGGCGGCAACGCGCTCCCCGAACTCATCGTCTTCGGCAAGCGCGCCGGCCACCACGCCGCGGGCAAGGACATGGAGGCGGCCAAAATCACGACCGGCAAAGAAGGCGAGTACGAACTCGGCGAGGTCGACTCGCCGGTCGAACTCGGCGAAGCGGGTATCGGTGAGGACGCCGTCGCCGACGGCGGGACGGCGGCGGACGCGGGCGCGTCCGTCTCCGGAGCGGACCTCGTCCAGCGCGCCGTCGAAGACGAGCGCGAGACCATCGACACCCTCCTGGAGCGAGAAGACGGCATCCAGCAGGCCGAGATTCGCGAACGCGTCCAGAAGTCGATGACGCGCAACGTGAACGTCTTCCGCGAGGAGTCGGCCCTCAAGGACGCGCTCCGCGACATCCGCGAGGCGCGCGAACTCTACCAGGACGTGTTCGTGGCCGACAAGTCGCGGACGTTCAACACGGACCTGCTCCAGACGCTGGAGACGCGCAACATCCTCGACATCGCCGAGGCCATCACGCTCGGCGCGCTCGCGCGCAACGAGTTCCGCGGAGCCCACTGGCGCAAGGAGTACCAGGAGCGCCGCGACGAGGAGTGGCTCAAGCACACGATGCTCTCGTGGAACGACGGCCGCCCGGAACTCTGGTACAAGCCGGTCATCCTCGAAGGCGAGGACAAGACGTACGAGCCGAAGGTCCGGAGCTACTGAGTCGACCGCGACTCGTCCGAGTCGCAGACGCCCTTTCTTTCGACGTCGACTCCCGAGCGGTGCACCGACGCGCACAGCGCGCCGAATCGCGCGACCGCGGCCGGAGCCCACCAACGGCTATTTGCCCGCTCGACCCTTACAGCCGCCCGGAAGGGTGGCTCAGTGGTAGAGCACACCGGCGCAGGCCCTCGCGGTCGGTCCGGTGGTTTTCAATGGCTTCGCGTGGTTCGACTCCCGCCCCTTCCGTCTCGGAACCGCGCGCCGCCGGGCCTCGCCGCCCGCCGGCCCGCGACCCGCTCCCTTCGACGACAGTCGAAGTCGGCGGCGTCGAACACCGACAATTATCCGATGTACGTTCGTGACGAATACAACGATTCTCTCGAATTCGGGACGTTCGCGGCCTCACCCCCGACCTCGGTTCTTCGACGATTGTTGTAAGAGAGTTTTATTATCGTCGAAGCAAAGGGGATGACAACGACCATGCAACAGACGGTTCCGACCATCGAAGTCCCCGGCGAACTCGAATCGCCCTCGGCCAAGCTCGTGTACCTCTATCTCACCACGCACGACGGCGCGTCCATCACCGACCTGCAAAACGGGCTGGAGATGAAGAAAATCGCCCTCTACAGCATCCTCAGTACGCTGTCGAAGCGCGGCTTCGTCCGACAGGACGCCGAACGCTACCACGTCGCTCAGTGACGGCTCGGCGAGTCAGTGATTCCTTGGCGACCGCGCCGCCCGGACCTGTGCGCCGTCGCGGACCATATCCTCGCAGTTCGGGCAGACACGCGGATTCTCCATGCCATCGGGAGTGAAGACTCGGGCGTATGCGGGCGTCACGAACGAACCACAGTTCTGACATTCCGGCATGGTATCTAGTATCCTCCATGAATATCACATAAGTTTTCTCCCTAGATGAGTGCGAGAAGGAGGCCGACGAGGAGGAGCGCGAAGATGAGAAGCGTCACGGCGAACATGAATTGATCGGTCCCGTTCATACCGAACACGACGTTCCGGATAAAGATAAAATTCCGTCTCGACGCCGCGTCCCGCCGCGCTCGGCGGGGTTCTCTGATTTTCGACCGCGATAACGAGGGAGGTAGAACTAAATTCATCGCCCCCGTCGGTCCCGTAACGGTCCTCCAATGGAGTTCGTGTACGCGTTATCTGGGTTGTTCGCCGGGCTCTTTCTCGGAGCGGTGGCAGTCGTCACTGCGCTCACGTACACCCCCTACGGCGCGTCGCTGTTCGACACCGCGATAACGGCGCTGACCGGTGTCACGCTCCAACTGGGAAACCTGCTGTTCATCTCGGCGCTCACCGCCCTCGCGTTCGAGGGGCTCGCGATGAGCGGCATCCGGTATCCGGTCGTCGTCCCCGCGGCGTTCGCGTACGTGCTCACTCACGTCACAGTCTACTACTCGTGCATCCGCATCACCGACCTCCAGTCGGAGCCGCTCGACCCCGACGTTATCATCAAGCATAATCCGTTTCGGGCGCTCGTCCTCGGCGTGCCGGGGTCGCTCCTCCTCATTCGGGTCCGGCCGCCCGCGAGGCGGAACTGAAACCGTATCGACGACCCGCGGGCGCGGCTCCGGCTCGCGACGACTGAACGCGGGGCCCGCGTGGGGCGCAAAAAAGGTCGAACCGGCGACAGAAGCCAGGAGTGGGATTTGAACCCACGAAGTCTCGATTACAAGTCGAGTGCATGAACCGCCCATGCTCTCCTGGCGCGTCCGTCGATTACCGGTCCTCCTTTGAGTGTGTATCGTTTCGCATCGATTTCTCCAGTTCGACGCGGTGCGGTCGGTAGCCGTGCCGTCGGTAAAACCGACGGGCGGCGTCGTTGTCCGCCAGCACGTCCAACGCGACGGTATCCGCGCCGGCGTCTCCGAGCGCGGTCTCCGCCGCCGCCAGCAGTCGCGCGCCGACCCCGGCGTCTCGGTACGCCGGGCGGACGAACAGGTTCCGAATCATCCCGCGGGTCGCGTCCTGCTCGTACGCCCCCGCCTCGATGTCGAACATGACGAAACCGACGATGTCGCCCGTCTCCGGTCCCTCCGCGTCGTTCCCGTCGTTCTTCTCGGCCCCATCGGTCCCCTCCTCACGGGCGACGAGCACGCCGTCGGCGGCGACGTGTCGCGCCAGCGCCTCCCGTATCGGCGTCCGATTGGCGTCGGCGCGGAGGTGCGACCCGAACGACCGCTGGTCCGCGGCGAGTTCGACCCACAGGTCGGCGAGGTCAGCGAGGTCGGAAAACGCCGCCGAACTGACGCGCATGGGCCCTGTCGGGGCTCTATCCGCTTTTAAGTGTCGGCGATTCGGACCGAAATCGAGGAATCGCGGCCCTGCGGGGTGCCGAGCGGGGTCAGTAAAGACGACCGATGAAGAAAGATTTATCTATGTTTATCGTCCGCACATATCATGAGGATAGTTATCAATGGGTATTGCCGAAACCTACTCCCGTGGCAGGCAGCTCGCCATCGAGCGTCCGTTCGCGCTCGTCTTGGCGGTCATCGTAGTCGTACTATTCGGTGACTTGCTTCGCGGGTTAGCAACAGGGCAGACGCAGTTTGCCGACATTGGCACGCTGGTCTGGGATGGTCTGATGCGGGGGCTCGTAATCGGCCTCGCGGGCATCGGGTTGTCGATGACGTACAGTATTCTAAACTTCGCTAATTTCTCGCACGGCGACTACATCACAGCGGGGGCCTTCTCGGGGTGGGCAACGACGTACCTCATCGCCGGACTGGGACGCGCCGACATCGGCGCGCTCCTGCTCGTCGGGGCCGGGGGGTCGGTCTACGGCGGGACGCTCGGTATCGGAATGCTCTCGACGCCGCTCGCGGTCGTCGCCGGCATCGTGGTCTCCGGCGGCTTCGCCATCGCGCTGTCGCTCGCGGTCGACCGGACCATCTTCAAACCGATTCGGAACGAGGACGGTATCACCCTCCTCATCACGAGCATCGGGGTCGCGTTCGCGCTGCGCTACCTGATGCAGTTCGTCTTCGGCTCTGACGTGCGCGGCACGACCGCGCAGCCGCCCTCGGTGTCGCTGTACTTCATCGACGGCACGGTCTTCATCAACGCCCACGACATCACGCTTCTCGTGGTCGCCTCGGCCCTGATGCTCGGCGTCCACGTCCTCTTACAGCGGACGAAACTCGGGAAGGCGATGCGCGCGATGGCCGACAACAAGGACCTCGCGCTCATCACCGGTATCTCGACCGAGCGCGTCGTCCGCGCGACGTGGATTATCGGCGGCGGGCTGACCGGCGTCGCGGGGTACATGTTCATCCTCTGGAAAGGGACGCTCGGGTTCAACGACGGGTGGCTCCTCTTGCTTCTCATCTTCGCCGCGGTCATCCTCGGCGGCATCGGCTCCATCTACGGGGCCATCGCCGGCGGCCTCGTCATCGGACTGACGGCGTCGATGTCGGTCCTGTGGATTCCCTCGGCGTTCTCGCGGGCCGCGGCCTTCGTCGTCATGATCGTCATCCTCCTCGTGAAACCGTCCGGGCTGTTCAGCGGGAGGGCGACCGCATGAGCGTCCGCGACGACTTCACCGCCCGCATCCCGGGCGGCGACGCGGGCCTCATCGTACTGGTCCTCCTCGGGACGTACCTCGCGTACGTCCTCGCGGGGTTCGTCCTCGGATACACGCTCCGCGGTCAGCTCAACTCCATCGCGACGCTGACGTTCTACATCGGCGTCTTCGCCATGCTGTCGCTCGCGCTCAACCTCCATTGGGGGTACACCGGGCTGTTCAACATCGGCATCGTCGGCTTCATGGCCGTCGGCGTCTACGTCACGGCAATCGTGACGAAGCCGACGTACGTCGCCGGCGGCGCGGCGCAGGTCGGCGGACTCGGCCTGCCGCTTTGGGTGGGCATCCTCGCCGGCATGACCGCGGCCGCGCTGTTGGGACTCGTGGTCGCGCTCCCGGCGCTTCGGTTGCGAGCCGACTACCTCGCAATCGTCACCATCGCGATGTCGGAAATCGTCCGGTTCAGCTTCCTCTCCGGCGAACTCCAGCAGTTCCAGCTGTTCGGTAACCGCGTCGGCTTCGGCGGTGGGTCGGGTCTCATCCTCGACTTCGCCCCGCCGCTGGAGGCGCTGCTTCGCGGCGTCGGCCTCTGGAACGGATACCTCGGCTTCGTCGACGCCTTCCAGGTCCTCGTGCCGAGGAACCCCAAGCCGGTCGTCGACGGCCTCGTCTACGGGCTGTTGCTCCTCGGGTTCGTCGCGGGTTTCTACTGGCTGCTCAAGCGCACCGGCGAATCGCCGTTCGGTCGCGTGCTGAAGGCCATCCGCGAGGACGAGGACGTCGCGAACGCCCTCGGCAAGAACACCGACCGGTTCAAAATCAAGTCGTTCATGCTCGGCTGTGCGCTCATGGGGCTCGCCGGCATCCTCTGGCTCGTTCCGCAGGGCGCGGTGACGCCGAACTTCTTCCGGCCGCGCGTGACGTTCTTCATCTGGATCGCGCTCATCATCGGCGGGGCCGGTTCGAACACGGGCAGCGTCCTCGGTGGGGCCGTCTTCGCGGCGGTGCTCTACCAGGGGCCGCGGTACTTCCAGAACCTCGTGTCGGCGGTGTTCCCCAACCTCGACTCGCCGTCCGGCTTCGGGCAGGCAATCTCGCCGCTCATCTCGCAGTTCGACCCCGTGCCGTTCCTCCTGTACACGGTCGACAGCATCCGGCAGCTCCAACTGGTCGTGATGGGGCTCGTGCTCATCTGGCTGATGCACAACCGGCCGGAGGGGATGCTCGGCTACCGCAAGGAGACCGCGTCAGTCATCCCGCTGTCGCGGCCGAAGTCGATGACCGCCGACGGCGGCAGCGACGACTCGGTCCGCACCGACGGCGGCGTCGACGCCGCGGCCCAGGGAGGTGAGACCGATGAGTGACGCCGCGGACCAGCCGGTCGAAGACGTGGCGAACAAGGTCGACGAAGACGCGCTCGGCGCGTTCGCCTCCGGCGTCGACACGTCGGTCGACTACCCGCTCCGAGTCGAGGGACTGGAGAAGTCCTTCGGCGGCATCACCGCCGTCGACGGTGCGACCTTCGAGGTCGAAGCCGGGTCGCTCACGGGTCTCATCGGTCCGAACGGGGCCGGCAAGTCGACGACGTTCAACCTCATCACGGGCATGCTCAAGCCCGACGCCGGCACGGTCACGTTCAACGGCGAGGACATCACCGGCGAGGAGCCGCACGAAATCGCCAACCGCGGGATGGTTCGGACGTTCCAAATCGCCCGCGAACTGAGCGAGATGACCGTCCTCGAAAACATGATGCTCGCGCCGAAACACCAGCGCGGCGAGACGCTGTGGCGCTCCGTCATGCCGGGCGTCCGCGACGACGTCCGCGAACAGGAAGAGGAACTCCTCGAACGCGTCTGGGAGGTGCTCGACTTCTTCGACATCGCCCACATCGCAGAGGAGTACGCGGGCAACCTCTCCGGCGGGCAGCGCAAGCTCCTCGAGATGGCGCGGGCGCTCCTGACCGACCCCGACATGCTGCTCTTGGACGAGCCGTTCGCCGGGGTCAACCCCACGCTCGAGAAGAAACTGCTCGAACACGTACACGAACTCCGCGAGCAGGGCTACACGTTCCTGCTCGTCGAACACGACATGGACCTCATCATGAACAACTGTGAACACGTCATCGTCCTCCACCAGGGCTCGGTGCTCACGGAGGGGACGCCGGACGAGATTCGGAGCAACGAAGAGGTCATCGAGGCCTACCTCGGGGGCAACGTATGAGCGTCGACGCCAACACCGACGCGACGAGCGGCGCGGGCGTCGAAGGACGCGAGGACGTGCTCCTGCGCGTCCGCGACCTCGACGCCGGCTACGGCGACCTCCAGATTCTCACCGACGTCGACATGGACGTGTTCGACGGCGAGTACGTCACCATCGTCGGCCCGAACGGGGCCGGCAAGTCCACGACGATGAAGTCCGTCTTCGGTCTGACCGCCCACATGGGCGGGACCGTCCGGTTCAAAGACGAGGACATCACCGGGCGTCGACCCGAGGACATCATCCACGTCGGCATCGGTTACGTCCCGCAGAACGACAACATCTTCCCGACGCTGACGGTCGAAGAGAACCTCGAAATGGGCGCGTACATCCTCGACGAGGTGCCGCAGGACGCCATGGAGGCGGTCTACGAGCGGTTCCCCATCCTCAGAGAGCGGAAAGACCAGAAGGCGGGCACGATGTCCGGCGGGCAACAGCAGATGCTCGCGATGGGTCGCGCGCTCATGCTCGACCCCGACCTGCTGCTCCTCGACGAACCGTCGGCGGGGCTCGCGCCCGACCTCGTCGAGGAGATGTTCGACAAAATCGACGAGATTAACGAGGCCGGCACGGCCGTCCTGATGGTCGAACAGAACGCGAAGGAGGCGCTCCGGCGCTGCGACCGCGGTTACGTCCTCGCCAACGGGCAGAACCGCTACATGGACACCGGCACGGCGCTCCTCGAAGACGAACAGGTCCGGCAGGACTTCCTCGGCGGATAGCCCGTCTCGGCGGTCCACGCTATTTTTCCGCCGTCAATCGCAGACGTACTGGAACGACTCGACCGAGAGGCCGCCGTCTCTGTCGTCCGAACCACCCGATGAGCCACCGTCGAGGGTCACTACCGTGTTCGTGTCGTGTGAGTGTCTTGTGTCGGTCGCGGGGGTGCGGTGGGAGACGGATGGTAGAAGATGAGCGCAACCGCTCGCGTCGGTGGCGACGAAAGAAAAGTCGGGTCTGCCGAGTCGGTCTTAGTTGTCCGGGCCGGAGAGCGCCGTCTCGATGACGGAGGAGTACGACGACTCGCCGATGTTGAACGCGACCTGGTTGTACACTTCGCCGTCGAACGAGTCGCTGAACACGTTCGAGAAGCGCTCCGAGAGCTGCTGGCCGTAGTCGTTGTTGACGTACAGCGTCGAGACCGAACTGACTTCGAGGCGCTCGGCCATGACCTGCGCCATGACGCGGCCCTGCAGGAAGTCGGACGGTGCAGTCCGGAAGATGAAGTCGTTGTCTTCGAGGTTCGAGACGGACAGCGCCGTCGAGGACGGCGAGCAACCGACGATTTCGTTCGGGATGAACGCCTGCTTCGAGACGGGGACGTTCACGCCGGAGGACGCGGACCCACAGACGGACGGAACGCCCGCGGAGACGAGCGACTGCGCGGCGGAGACACCGGCGTCCGGGGACGTCTGGGTGTCTTCGATTTGCGCGTTGACGGAGAGCCCGGCCGGGTTGGCGTCGTTGACCTGCATGACCGGAATCTGCGCGGCCTGAATCATCGGCGCACCGACGGCCGCGAGGTCGCCGGTCTCGGGCAGGAGGATGCCGACCGACATCTCGCGGTCGGAACCGCCCGGACCGCTGTCCGCGGACGGGCCGTTCCCGTCGGGGTTCTCGCCGGCGAACGACTGCGTCTCGACGCTCGACGTGGCGTTGTTCTCGGCGTCGAACTCCCAGATGGCGTACGCGGCTTCCGCCGGGTCGCCGTTCTCGTCGAAGTTGACGGACGAGGACGCGCCCTGGTAGTCGATGTCTTCGCCGTTCGCGGCCGCCTCGACGCCCTCGACGAGGTTGTCCGGTCCGACGGTCATTCCATCGGGGTTCGCCATCCGGCGCATCTGGTCTTTGATGGCCGGGCCGGAGTTCTCCCCGGCGGCGGCGTTCGCGAGCAGCTGAATCGCGACCGAGTCGTAGGTCTGCGACGTGAAGACGCCCGGAGCCGCGCCGTACTCGTCTTCGAACAGTTGATTGAACGTGTCTTGGTTCGGACCGCCAGCGGCGGGTGCCGTCCCGGTCACGTTCGCCATGTCGTTGCCGACCTGTCCGGGCATCGACCCGGAGCGCATCCCGTCGGGCACGAGTATCTCCTCGCTCCCGTCGGACGCGCTGTAGTAGTCACGGAACAGTTGAATACCGCTTTCGGGGTAGCCGATGACGACGAGTCCTTCGGGACCGCCGCCACCGCCGCCGCCACCGATGCATCCGGATAAGCCAGTCAAGCCTGCCGCGCCCGCGGCTCCCACTCCCTTGAGGAAGTCGCGGCGTACGATATCACGTACCATGTGAAAGGCAATGGCAACTCCCGCTTATAAAATTTACTCCCTGCGTTTGAAAAGCCATGATAATTGCGACCGACGGCGGTGCGAGAATCGGCTGTGTGAGAACGTCAGACACCGTGCTTTATATACCCAACGCGCCGAAGCCGGAGAACCGCTGCGTTCAAACCCGTTCGCGGGCGTCTTTGGGACAATGACTATCCCGTCGTTCGTTATCGGTATCGCGGGGGGGAGCGGTGCCGGCAAGACCACCGTGGCCCGACTCATCACGGAGAACGTCGGCGAGTCCGTGACGCGGATTCCGATTGACAACTACTACAAAGACCAGAGTCACCTCGAGATGACCGAGCGCGAGCAGGTGAACTACGACCACCCCTCGGCGTTCGAGTGGAACCTCCTGTACGAACAGCTCTCGGAACTGCTGGAGGGGAGAGCGGTCGAGATGCCGCAGTACGACTTCGAGATACACAACCGGAAGCCCGAGCGGAACACCGTCGAACCGACCGACGTCATCATCCTCGAGGGGATTCTCGCGCTCTACGACGAGGACGTAAACGAGATGCTCGACCTCCGGCTCTACGTCGAGACCGACGCCGACGTTCGCATCCTCCGGCGCATCCAGCGGGACGCAATCGACCGCGGACGCGACCTCCAGGGCGTCATCGACCAGTACCTCTCGACGGTCAAGCCGATGCACGAGCAGTTCATCGAGCCGACGAAGAAGCACGCGGACCTCATCATTCCCGAGGGGGCCAACAGCGTCGCCGTCACGCTGCTCGAAGAGAAAGTCCAAGCGGAAGTCGAAGGCGACGAGACGCGCACCTGGGAGCGCGACGCTATCGAACGGAAAGTCCAAGAGCGGACCTCGTCCCGCGGGCCCGACAACTAACGCGGCGTCGCGGGTCGAAAATCGGGGCCTCGAAGATTACGCGTTCTTGCCGGTGACGAACTGCGCTGCGCCCTCGTAGAACCAGAAGTCGTTTTCGCGCATCGCCTTGCCGACTGCCTTGTGCAGTTCGACGAAGTCGCCGAACTCCTCGCCTTCGACGTGCTCGAAGATGTCCGCGAGCGAGACGACGCGCTCGTAGTCGAGTCGGATGGGGTGGTCGCCGAACTCCTCGACGAACTCCGCTTTGTTCAGCGGGAAGTCCTCGTCTTCGTCGATCTTCTTCGCGATGACTGCCTGGCCGTACTTGCGTCCGCCTTCGCTCCCCTCTTCGCCGTCCGGGTCGTGTGGCCAATCCATACCCGAGTGTTGGCAGGCCGATTCAAAGCCGTTACGCATTTGTGGGAATTTGTCACGCGGAACGTCGCGGCCGAGTCGCCCTCGCCTCTTCGTGTCGCTTGCTACCGATGAACAAGAAATATACGCGTGGCACGCCATCGTTCTTGGAGTCATGCGAGCGACCGAGCGGCCGACGTTCGAATCCGAGGCCAGCAAGCTGATTTACGAGTACGTCGAGCGGCACGGCACCGCGAAACGGAACGTCCTCCTCGACGTCGCGCCCGTCTCGTCCGACGAGTTCAGAACCGAACTGGAGCGACTGAAATCCCGCGGTTATCTCCAAGAAGACGGCGGCACCCTCCAGTTGGCGCTCGACGTGGGCGCTATCGAGGAACACGAGACCGACGCGGGAATCGTCACCATCCGACCCGCCCGTCAGCGCGACTTCGAGGGTCTGGTCGACGCCATTCGCGACGTGACGTCCGAAGAGACGTACGTCGTCGCCGAGACAATCGCCGAACAACTCCTCTACGACGAGGCGGTCACGCGCCACAACCGGGTGGAGTCTCGGGTGTTCTTCGTCGCCACCATCGGCGAGGAGGTCGTCGGCTGGACGCACCTCGACCTCCCGCAGGTGTCGCGCATCCGCGAGACCGCCCAGCAGACCGTCGGCGTCAAGGGAGAGTACCGCGGTTCGGGCATCGGCAGCCTCCTGCTTCGCCGCGGCCTCGACTGGGCCGAAGCCAACGGCTTCCGGAAAGTGTACAACAGCGTTCCGATGACGAACGACCGCGCGCTGGAGTTCCTCGGCGACCACGACTGGGAGACCGAGGCGATTCGCAGGGACCACTACACTATCGGCGACGAGCACGTCGACGAAGTGATGATGGCGTACCGGTTCTGAGCGGGTCGGCGGCGGTGGGTCGGTTTTTGTGGGGTTGTCGGTCGATTCTCTGAGAATGCGGTGGGACTGGGATTTGAACCCAGGATTCCGTGAGGAAACCTGCTTTCAAGGCAGGCGCGTTAGG
Source organism: Haloferax gibbonsii ATCC 33959 (assembly GCF_000336775.1). GTDB lineage: Archaea > Halobacteriota > Halobacteria > Halobacteriales > Haloferacaceae > Haloferax > Haloferax gibbonsii. Next base: position 122,894 of record NZ_AOLJ01000013.1, read on the forward strand.
CCACTCCGCCATCCCACCTTCGCACGACAGTTTTGAGTCGGATACCTAAGTGTTGTCGCTTCGCTCAGTCGCGGACGAGTTCCAACACGCCGTCGGTCGGTTCGACCCGAAGCCCCCTCTCGAAGACGAACGTCGTCGTGTGCTCGGGGACGACCCGCTCCGACTCGACCCGCGAGCGGAGCATCGGCACGACCGTGGCGAGGTCCGCGCCCGTTTCGAGGACGGGAAGCATCGGGACGTAGTCGAGGCCGTGGCCCGCGTCGTCGGCGCGCTCGGCGAGCGTCTCGACTTCCGGCTCCGCGTAGGCGTCGGTGAAATCGATGGGGTCGAGGAAGCCCGAGAAGTAGACGCGTCCTTCCGTCGAGGGGCCGAGGACGACGGGCGTGCTCCGGAGCTTCATCGCCGCGCTGTCGATGTGGGTGCGCCCGAGAAGCGGCGCGACCGGGCGGACGATAGCGGCCGAGTGGACCTCCTCCTCGTTGAGGAGATGCGAGACGGTGTTGCCCGCGCGGGCGGAGAACGACGAGCCGACCTGCGGTTCGAACCGCACGCCGTCGGTGCCGCCGAGGGCGTCGGCGACGACGCTCCGAATCTCGGCCTCCGAGTCGTGGTCCCCGGCGAACTCGTCCGGGAGGTCGTCCTCGGTACGGTAGTTGACGAGGAGGTCGCCGCCGGAGCGCTCGACGGCGATACAGGCGTCTTTGAGCATCGCGGCGTAGAGCTCCGCGGCTTCGGCTTCGGTGAGCGGACTCGTCTCCGCGAGTTCCGAAAGCACCAGTCCCGGCCGCGGCGGTTCGGCGAGTACGGCGATGACCGTCATACCCTCCCCTCGCGCCGGGGAACCCTTGAACCCGCCGCTTGTGACCCGTCGAATCGGGGGGCCGCGGGGACGGAACGCTCCGCGCGCCGTCCCGTTTCAGCGACTCTGCCGACCCTTCGTCTGCCGGTAGTCCCGGCCGAACACCGACTCGCGGACGTGTTCGACGAACGCCTCGGCGTCGGCGTCGGTCAATCGCTCCGGCTCCTTCATCGGGACGAGTTCGAAGCCGCGGCCGCGGATGGTCGTCGCGTGCTCCGCGTCGACGTCGAAGCTGTCGGCCGCGCGCGTGGTGTAGTCGAACGCGAGCGCCTCCAGCGCGGCCTGTCCGACGGGGACGATGATGTGCGGATTTATCATCCGAATCTCCGCGTTCAGGTATGGCTCGCAGGTCGCGACTTCGTTATCGGTCGGCCCGCGGTCGGGGTGCCGACAGCGCGTGAGGTACGTGAAAAAGACGTTCTGCACGTCCGGTTCGTCGGCGTCAGGCTCGGACCGGACGAACCCGAGGTCGCCGAGGATGCGCTGGACGCGCTGGCCGGCCTCGTCGCCGGTGAAGGGGACGCCCGTCCGCTCCGCGGCCGCTGTCGGAGCCTCGCCGACGAACAGGAACTCCGCGCCCACGTCGCCGTAGCCGTGGACGACCTGCTCGCGCGTCTCGCAGAGCGCCGAGCAGTTCGTGCAGTCGGTGTCCATCGAGAAGGGGTTCCGGAACTGGCGTTGGTGTGCGTCCACACCCTCGAATTCGGCTCCGGAACCAAAACCCGCCCGGTCCGCGCAGATAATCGAGTCGCACCCTCGCTGGCGGGGGGCAACCGAGTCGGCGAGTGCGTGGTGAAAGTGAACACGGGGCGAATCGGAGGAGACGCGGGCAAAGAGGGCGCAGTCGCTCGAATCACGGAATCGAGAAAAGCGGAAGTGAACCGAGCGGAGGCGAACGCGAGTCGGACGGTCGGGGGTGGTTCGGCGGTCAGGGGAGTCAGTTCAGCGGTCGATGCCGCCCTGCGCCTTGATGTCCATGATGTGGCGGACGTTCAGGTAAATCTCCTCGGGCGAGGTGTCGCCGTCGGGGTCGTAGAGGTCGCTGACGCGGTAGAGGATGGCCGACACCTGCCGGCTCTCGGAGGACTCGCCGTAGACGTCGTCGGCGATGTCGCGGAGGAACGCGACGCGTTCGGGGTCCGCGGGGAAGTCGGCGTCCGAGTCCGGAGCCATCTCCCAGTCGACCTCGTCGGGGTCCGCCTCTGGGCTCGCATCCGCATCGGCGTCCCCGCCCGCGTCGGGCCGTCCGTCGTCGCTCATCGCTCGCTGACGGTCCGCCGCTGGACGACGCCGACCATGTCGGCGATGTTCTCGGTCATCACGCGGAACGCGTCGGCCGTCTCGTCGCCGTCTTCGAGGACGATGGGCTTGCCGCCGTCGCCGCCCTCGCGGACGGCCGGGTCGAGCGGGAGCGCCCCGAGGAACGGCAGGTCGTTCGACGCGGCGAACTCGCGGCCGCCGCCCGCGCCGAAGATGTCGTGGCGGTTCCCGCAGTCGGGACACCGGAACGTGCTCATGTTCTCGACGATGCCGAGGACGTTCGTGTCGTGCTTGCCGAACATCCGGAGTCCCTTGTTGGCGTCGTCGAGAGCGACGTTCTGCGGGGTCGTGACGATGACCGCGCCCGTGAGCGGGAGCGTCTGAAGGATGGACAGTTGGGTGTCGCCCGTGCCCGGCGGGAGGTCGAGGACGAGGTAGTCGAGGCTGCCCCACTCCACGTCCTCGACGAGCTGGGTGAGAAGTTGGTGGACCATCGGGCCGCGCCAGATGACCGGGTCGTCGTCGCCGACGAGGAAGGCCATCGACATGAGCTTCATCCCGTACTTCTCCGGCGGGACGATGGTCTGGTCTTGGGTCGCCTGCGGCGCTTCCTCGGCGGCGACCATCCGCGGGACGTTCGGCCCGTAGATGTCGGCGTCGAACAGGCCGACGCGTGCGCCGAGCTTCGAGAGGCCCGCCGCGAGGTTCACGGCGACCGTCGACTTCCCGACGCCGCCCTTGCCGGAGGCGACGGCGATGATGTTCTTCACGCCGGGGAGGACCTCCTCGTCGGGGTCGCGGTCGCTCGGAATCTTGGCGGTGAGGTCGGCCTCCAGTCCGTCCTCGGCGAGGACCTCGCGGATTCGACGGCCGATGTCCGTCTCCGCCGGGGAGTACGGGGCACCGAGCGCGAGCGAGATGCGGGCGGTGTCGCCGTCGACCTCGACGGCGTTCACCAGTCCGAGCGAGACGATGTCGTCTCCGAGTTCGGGGTCCTCGACCGCACGCAAGCGGTCGCGTACGTCGGCTTCGTCCATGTCCGTCACTCCGGCGGTGCGGCCGATAAGAGTTTTGTAAGGGCCGGTCGGGGATGGCTACCGAGACGGCTGCACCCGAAGACGTATATATCCT
>NZ_AOLJ01000014.1 GCF_000336775.1 Haloferax gibbonsii ATCC 33959
TCGATGTAGGGGAATGTCGTCCCCGAGTCCGGAAGGGCGAAACTAACACGAACGAAGTGTTGCGGTAGCCAAGCCTGGCCCAAGGCGCTGGGTTGCTAACTCAGTGGCGTCAAGCCCCCGGGGTTCGAATCCCCGCCGCAACGCTCACAACACGACTTCCAAAGTCATGAGTGCAGAAGAACCACAGGACGGCTCTCCGGAGGAGGAAGAGGACCTCCGTTACTTCATCCGAATTGGTCAGACCGACCTTGACGGAACGAAGACGGTAGAGCGCAGTCTGACGGACATGAAGGGTATCGGCAAGCGCACAGCGCGCATCATCGCCGACGCCGCGGAAGTGAACCGAACGGCGCTGTTCGGTAAGCTCCCCGAAGACGAGATCGACTCCGTTGTCGATGTCGTCGAGAACTTCGAGGACCACGCCCCCGAGTGGATGGCAAACCGACGGAAGGACTTCTTCTCCGGTGAGACCGACCACATCACGGGTTCGGACCTCGAAGAAAAGCGGCGGCATGATATCAACCGCATGAAGATGATCAGCTCCTACAAGGGCGTTCGACACCAGCGCGGCCAGAAGGTTCGCGGCCAGCGGACGAAGTCCACTGGACGTACCGAAGGCACCATCGGTGTCAACGTCGAGGAGATCAAGGAGGCGCAGGCTGAAGAATGACGACGGGTAACAACACCAAGTTCTACGAGACCCCGAACCACCCGTTCCAGGGCGAGCGTATCGCGCAGGAATCGGACCTCCTCTCTCGGTACGGTCTCAAGAACAAGGAAGAACTCTGGCGCGCGCAGTCCGAACTGCGCAACCTCCGCCGCGAGGCGCGACGCCTCCTCGGCGAGGCCCAGGGTGACGTCGAAGAGGCCGAGTCGCTCGGTGCCGAGTTCATGGCGCGCATGCGCCGCTACGGCATCCTCTCTGCGGAGGACGACATCTCCCAGACGCTGCGTCTCGACGTGACCGACATCCTCGAACGTCGGTTCCAGACGGTCGCCTACCGCAAGGGGCTCGCACAGACGCCCCAGCAGGCCCGTCAGTTCATCGTCCACGGTCACGTGGCCGTCGGCGGTGCTCGGACGACCGTCCCCTCCCGCAAGGTCGAGGTCGACGAAGAGGACACCGTGGCGTTCGACGAGACGTCGAAGCTCGCGGACGAACTGCACCCTGAGCGCGCGGAGGCCCAAGAATGAGCGAATCCGAAACCGGTGACAAGTGGGGCATCGCCCACGTTCACGCATCGTTCAACAACACGCTCATCACGGTGACTGACATCACGGGCGCCGAGACGATCGTCAAGTCGTCCGGCGGTTCCGTCGTCAAGCAGAACCGTGACGAGGCATCTCCGTACGCGGCCATGCAGATGGCAGAGAGCGTCGCCGACCAGATTAAGGCGGCCGGTATCGCCGGTCTGCACGTCCGCGTCCGCGGTCCCGGTGGCAACGGTAACAAGAGCCCCGGACCCGGCGCACAGGCAACGATTCGCGCCCTCGCTCGCGCCGGTCTCGAGATCGGTCGCATCGAGGACGTGACGCCGATTCCGCACGACGGAACTCGCGCGCCGAAAAACAGCCGACTCTAACACACCATGGTAAACGACTTCCAGGTCGAGTTCATCGAACGCGAAGACCGACGCGCCCGTTTCGTCGCGCGCGGTCTGACCCCGGCGCTAGCCAACGGCATTCGCCGGGCGATGGTCGCCGACGTGCCGACGTTCTCCATCGAAACCGTTCGGTTCGTGGAGAACACCTCGGTCATGTTCGACGAGATGATCGGGCTTCGTCTCGGTCTGGTTCCGTTGACCACGCCTCTCGACGACTTCGAGCCCGGTGACACCGTCACCGTCGCGCTCGAAGTCGACGGGCCGGCAACCGCCTACTCCGGGGACATCGAATCCGCGGACGACATGGTCGTCCCGGCGGACGAGAACATCCCCATCATCGAGCTGAAGGAGGGCCAGCGCCTCGAGTTCGAGGCCGACGCCGTCCTCGGCTACGGAAAGGACCACGCCAAGAACCAAGGCGGGGTCGCCGTCGGCTACCGACACCTCCAGCGCGTGGAGGTCGTCGGCGACGCCGGCGAGTTCGATGAACAGGAACCGAACATCCTCCGCGGCGTCATCGAAGAGGCCGCGGCGGAGCACGCCGAGGGGGACGCCGAAGACGGCGACCTCGTCGCGACGGAGACGTTCGGGAACGACCTGACGGAGCGGTACCCCGGTAAAGAGGTCGAAGTACACGACGTGCCCGGAGCGTTCGTCTTCAGTGTGGAGACGGACGGTTCGTTCGACGTCGACGAGCTCGTGACCCGCGCAGTCGCCTCCTTGGGTGACCGCGCGGCCGAGCTCGAAGAGAAGGTCGCACTGTAAGAATGAACACTGCCCCGTCTCAACACCGACGTTCGCCCGCCCCGCGAGGGGTCACGACCACCGATAGCGTGGCGTGTGACTCCCTCACGGCGGCGGGTCGGACCGAAGGNAATGAACACTGCCCCGTCTCAACACCGACGTTCGCCCGCCCCGCGAGGGGTCACGACCACCGATAGCGTGGCGTGTGACTCCCTCACGGCGGCGGGTCGGACCGAAGGTGTTTTTACGGGGCATGAAGTACAGCGGAATGCTTGCAGGGATAGCCAAGTCTGGCCAACGGCGCAGCGTTCAGGGCGCTGTCTCATAGGAGTCCGCAGGTTCAAATCCTGCTCCCTGCACTCCGCTTTCTCTCTGGAGGTAGACAATGAGTAAGACGAACCCGAGACTCAACAGTCTCATCGCCGAGCTGAAGGCGGTCTCGCGTGAGTCCGGTGCCAACGTCTGGCAGGATGTCGCGGACCGTCTCGAAAAGCCACGGCGCACCCACGCGGAAGTCAACCTTGGTCGTATCGAACGATACGCTCAGGAAGACGAGACCGTCGTCGTGCCCGGCAAGGTGCTGGGTAGCGGTGTGCTGCAGAAGAACGTCACAGTCGCGGCCGTGGACTTCTCGTCCACCGCTCGAAAGAAGATCGAGCAGGTCGGCGACACCGTGACGCTAGAACAACTCGCTGAACAGAACCCCGACGGGTCCAACGTACGGGTGATCCGATGAGCCTCGCAGAATTCGACGCAGACGTCGTTGTCGACGCTCGAAACTGCATCGTCGGCCGCGTCGCCTCGGAGGTCGCACAGCGCGCCCTCGCAGGGGAGACGGTCGCCGTCGTCAACGCTGAAGACGCCGTCATCACGGGCTCGGAACAGGACGTGATGGCCAAGTACAGAAAGCGCGTCGAAGTCGGTTCGGACCAGGGTCCGTACTACCCGAAGCGTCCCGACCGCATCTTCAAGCGTGCCATCCGCGGCATGCTTCCGTACAAGAAGCCCCGCGGCCGCGAGGCGCTCTCGAACGTCCGCGTCTACGTCGGCAATCCGTACGACGAAGACGGCGAGATGCTCGAAGACACCTCGCTGGACCGACTTTCGAACATCAAGTTCATCTCGCTCGGAGAGGTCTCCGAGAAGCTGGGTGCTAACGTCACATGGTAACGAACACGTCCGGTAAGAAGAAGACCGCAATCGCCCGCGCCACCGTGCGCGAGGGCGAAGGTCGAGTCCGAATCAACTCCCAGCCGGTCGAGCTGGTCGAGCCGGAGATGGCCCGCCTCAAGATGCTGGAACCGTTCCGCATCGCAGGCGAGGACCTCCGCTCGCAGGTCGACATCGACGTGCGCGTCAACGGCGGCGGCGTGGCCGGTCAGGCCGACGCAGTCCGCACCGCGCTCGCTCGTGGCCTGGTGCAGTACCTGAACGACGCGGAGCTTCGCGACGCGTACATGGAGTTCGACCGCTCGCTTCTGGTCAACGACGTCCGCCAGTCCGAACCCAAGAAGTGGGGCGGACCGGGCGCGCGCGCTCGTTACCAGAAGTCCTACCGCTGAGGTGATCTAACCATGATGATTCCCGTCCGGTGTTTCACCTGCGGCACAGTGATCGGCGAACACTGGGACGAGTTCAAAGCCCGTGCTCGCGAGGGAGACGAGGACCCCGCTGACGTCCTCGACGACCTCGGGGTCACCCGTGCTTGCTGCCGGCGGATGATGGTGTCGCACAAGGACCTCGTGGACGTCGTATCTCCCTACCAATGATGCAACGGTACAACCGATACGAGAAGGCACGCATCCTCGGCGCGCGAGCGCTGCAGGTCTCCTACGGTGCACCCGTACTCGTCGATTCGGAACAGACCGAACCGATATTAATCGCCGCTGAGGAGTACGACGCAGGTGTACTTCCGTTCACCGTCAAACGAGAGGGTAAGTGACAACATGACTCGAATCACATCCGTAGCTCTGCGCCGCGTGCTCGACTCCCGTGGAAACCCGACGGTCGAAGCCGACGTGCTCACCGAATCCGGTGGGTTCGGTCGCGCTGCGGCCCCGAGCGGGGCGTCCACCGGCGAGTACGAGGCAATCGAACTGCCGCCGACTGAAGCCATCGCCGCCGCGCGGCGACACGCCGTTCCCCGACTCGTGGACGAGGTCCACGCGGGCAACCAGCGTGAGGTCGACGCGACGCTCCGCGCCGCAGACGGCTCCGAGAACTTCTCGGAAATCGGCGCGAACAGTGCGGTCGCCATCTCGATGGCGGCCGCGAAGGCCGGTGCCGACGTGCTCGGTGCACCCCTGTACCAGCACCTCGGCGGCGCGTTCCGCGGCGACAACTTCCCGACGCCGCTCGGGAACGTCATCGGTGGCGGTGAACACGCCAAGGAAGCGACGAACATCCAGGAGTTCCTCGCCGCGCCCGTCGGCGCGCCGAGCGTCTCCGAAGCCGTCTTCGCCAACGCGAAGGTCCACGCCCGCGCGTCCGAGATTCTCGACGAGCGCGGCGTGCCCGCCGCGAAGGGCGACGAGGGTGCGTGGGCACCGCCGGTTTCGGACGCCGACGCGTTCGAAATCATGTCCGAAGCGGTCTCCGACGTCGAGGACGAACTCGGCTTCGAGATTCGCTTCGGCCTCGACATCGCGGCCTCGGAGATGTTCGAAGACGGCGTCTACCACTACGGTGACGAGACGAAGACGACCGACGAGCAGATCGACTACGTCGCCGAAATGGTCGACGAGTACGACCTCGTCTACGTCGAAGACCCCCTCGACGAGAACGACTACGAGGGCTTCGCGGAACTCACAGAGCGCGTGGGCGACCGCACGCTCATCTGCGGTGACGACCTGTTCGTCACCAACGTCGACCGTCTGCAGGACGGCATCGACGTGGGCGCCGCGAACTCCATCCTCATCAAGCCGAACCAGATCGGGACGCTGACCGACGCGTTCGACGCCGTCGAACTGGCCTCCCGAAACGGGATGGACGCCGTCATCTCTCACCGCTCCGGTGAGACGGAAGACGCGACCATCGCACACCTCGCCGTCGCAACCGACGCGCCGTTCATCAAGACTGGCACGGTGCAGGGCGAGCGAACCGCCAAACTGAACGAACTCATCCGCATCGCGGACGACGCAGTATGAGCGACAACGAAAACGACGCGGTGGAGGTCGCCGACGAGGAACCCGAGACGGAGACCGAAGCGGTCGCCGAGACGGAACCCGCCGAGGCCGCCACCGAAGACGAGACAGCAGAGACCGCCGAGGCGGCCGACGAAGCCGCCGAGGCCGAAGAAGCAGAGCCGGAACCGGCCTTCGACGAGGACGTTATGCCCGACGAAGACGCCGACCTGCTCATCCCGGTCGAGGACTACCTGGCCGCCGGTGTCCACATCGGTACCCAGCAGAAGACCAAGGACATGGTCCGGTTTATCCACCGTGTCCGCGACGACGGGCTCTACGTGCTCGACGTCAGCCAGACTGACTCGCGAATCCGCACCGCCGCGGACTTCCTCGCGAACTACAGTCCGGAGCAGATTCTGGTCACGTCCTCGCGCCAGTACGGTCGCTTCCCGGCCGAGAAGTTCGCCGACGCCGTCGGCGCTCGCGCCCGCACGGGTCGCTTCATCCCGGGAACCCTGACGAACCCCGACTACGCCGGCTACATCGAACCCGACGTGGTCGTCGTCACCGACCCGATCGGTGACGCGCAGGCCGTCAAGGAAGCCATCACGGTCGGCATCCCGGTCATCGCGATGTGCGACTCCAACAACCAGACGTCGAACGTCGACCTCGTCGTCCCGACGAACAACAAGGGTCGACGCGCGCTGTCGGTCGTCTACTGGCTCCTCGCCAACGAGACGCTCGACCGCCGCGGCTCCGACACGGTCTACGCCCTCGAAGACTTCGAGGCCGAACTGTAGTTCGGGACGACATTTCGATTCGACTTTTCTGACACCCGCCCGGTGAGCGGCGGCGCTGTCGTTCGGTTCGACGCAGTCACGACGCCGCCGACGCGCGTCGATTCGACGCCACGCGAGATCACAGACTCGCGTCCGCCGCAAACGGTTTTGTGCGTCGTTCCCATAGCTAACCACATGAGTAAACTCCTCCACCAGCTCACCGTGGGCGAACTCGCTGACCGGGTAGACGCGGGAGAATCGTTCACCGTGGTCGACACGCGACCGCCCGAGAGCTTCGAGTCGTGGCACATCGAGGGCTCGGTTAACGTTCCCTTCCACCCCGTCGACGGACTCGGCGGCGACTGGGATTGGGAGCGCGTCGACGACCTCGCCGAGGAAGGGCCGGTCGTCGCCATCTGCGGGAAGGGGCTGTCCTCTACGTCGTTCGGGTTCGAACTCGCGTCGCGGGGCTACGACGACGTGGAGGTCGTCAAAGGCGGCATGGAAGACTGGAGCAAGCTGTACGAGGTGGTCGAACTCGACACCGGCGACGACGACCTGTTCGTCGCGCAGGTCCAGCGGCGCGCGAAGGGCTGTCTCGGCTACGTCGTCGGCTCGCGGTCGGCCCGCGAGGCGGTCGTCGTGGACGCGACGCGGCAGGTCCACGAGTTCGAACTCGTCGCCGCCGACGCCGGCATGACGGTCTCGGGTGTGCTCGACACGCACGTCCACGCCGACCACGTCTCGGGCGGCCGGGCCCTCGCCGACCGACTCGGCGTGCCGTACTACCTCGGTTCGGAGGCGGCGGACCGCGACGTTGCATACGAGTTCACCGCGCTCGACGACGGCGAGACGCTGAGCGTCGGCGACTACGGTATCGAGGCGATTCACGCGCCGGGCCACACCTCGGACATGACGAACTACCTCGTCGACGGTCGGTTCCTCCTCACCGGCGACACGCTGTTCGTCGAGTCGGTCGGCCGGACGGAACTCCAGTTCGGCGACGCCGACGCGGCGACGGGCGCGGAACTCCTCTACGAGACGCTCCACGACACGCTGTTGTCGCTTCCCGACGAGACGCGCGTCCTCCCCGGGCACGTCTCGGTCGGGGCGGACGGGCGCTACGGCGTCGCCGCGCCGGGCGAACTCGTGAGCGCGACGCTCGGCGACCTGCGCGGGGAACTCGACTTGCTGTCGATGGACGAGCAGGCGTTCGTCGACCGGGTGGCCGGAGATACGCCGGAAAAGCCCGCGAACTACGAGCGCGTCATCGCCATCAACACCGGGCGGGCCTCGGTCGGCGACGAGGAGGAGGCGACCGAACTCGAACTCGGACCGAACAACTGCGCCGCCTGAGCCGACCGTCGGACCTCGACTCGCGATTCAGGGCGATTCGGGCCGATTCGGGCCGATTCAGGGGAGTTCCACCACGCCCAGTCGCCCCTCGAACAGGTCGTGGTCGAACCACGCCATGTGGCGGTCGCTGTAGCGAATCTCGGGGCCGAGCGACAGCGAGTTCCGCGCCCGGTCGAGGTCGGTGACGCCGACGAGAAACGCGCACGGTCCCTCGCCGACCGCGTCGATGCGCGCTTCGAGCGCGCCGCCGCCGGGTTCGCACAGGGCGAGCGGCGTGCCGGGGAGGACGGCGAACTCGGAGAACGGCCCGTTGATGTCGACCGGCGAAGGGTAGCGGTGCCGTCGGGCGAACAGCGCCGCGGTCGCTTCGCGGTTGCGGGTGGCGACGACGACGGTGTGGAGTCCGCGGACGGCGGCGTTTCGCGCGGCTTTCGGGACGCGGTAGCTCCGCGGGGTGCGGTCCCGGATGAAGAAGGGGAGCCGCTGGTCCGCGCCCTCGAAGCTCATGTCCCACTCGACGAGGCGGCCGTCCGGCCGAGCGCGGGAGGCCTCGTGCGGACCGTCGACGGGAAGGCCGGCGTCGATGGCGGCCTTGGCGGTGGCGGCGGCGTCGTCGGTCTCCAGACACCACGATGCGGGGCCGGCGTCGGCCGCGAGGTGGTCCGGCCAGAAGCCGGCGTCCGCCGCGTCGGTTCCGAGCGTCGGCGCGATGAGTTCGAGGTACGACCCGTCGGGGAACGGGACGACGGCCATGTGAGTCGTTCCGGTCCCGTGTTCGCCGCCGTAGGTCGGGGTGAGACCGACCTCGTTCGCGGCCGCCCGGAGTTCGTACAGCTCGGTACCACCGAACGCGACGTGGTCGATGGTTCGGTCCATACGCCCCCCACGTTCGACTCGGTATAGTGTTTAGGGGCGTCGTGTCTGCGAATTAGAGGGTTCGTTTCGCCCGACCGAAGCGTTTTGCGTCCGGCCCGCCACGATACAGTATGAACCTCTTTCGGAGCGTCAGAGCGGTCGCGGACGCTTCGGCGACCGGCTCCGGCACCATCGACTGGGACGCCGTCGCCGAGGCCGCGAAAGCCGCGACCGACCCCGGCTCGCTCGACCTCTCGGAGGCGGAGCGAGCGGGGTACGCCGCGGACGTTCGCGACGCGCGCGACCGCCTTTCGACCGTCGCCGAGGTGGAGTTCGACGTGCCCGAAGTCGTCGAAGTCCAGAACCGACACCACTGGATAGACGCGAACGTGGCGACGTTCCGCCGGGTGATGGTCCCGTTCGAGGAACACGGCCCCGCGCTCCTTCCCGGTGTCACCCGCGCCGTCAACACCGGCTCGTTCGCCTTCGTCCTCTCGTTCCTCGGGAACAACGTCCTCGGGCAGTACGACCCGCTGCTCCTCGCCGAGGGCGACGACGACCACGGCCTGTACTTCGTCCACCCGAACATCCGCCGGGTCGCCGACAGCCTCGACGTGGACTACCCGCGGTTCCGCCGCTGGATCGCCTTCCACGAGGTGTCCCACGCCGCGGAGTTCGGCGCGGCCCCGTGGCTCTCGACGCACCTCGAATCGCGGATGCAACGCGGCGTCGACGCGCTCGTCGAAGGCGACATCGACCGCGACGCGTTCCGCGAACTCGACACGGCGATGACCGCCGTCGAGGGCTACGCGGAACTGCTGATGGACCGGGCGTTCGACGACGACTACGAGGACCTCCGCCGGAAGCTCGACGAGCGACGACAGGGCGGCGGTCCCGTCGCGAAGCTCGCGCGGCGGCTCCTCGGACTCGGCCTCAAGCGCCGGCAGTACGAACGCGGCGCTCGCTTTTTCGAGCACGTCGCCGACGAACGCGGCGTCGCGGCCGCTTCGCGAGTGTGGGACCATCCGGAGAACTTACCGACCGACGCGGAATTGGACGCGCCCGAGCGATGGATCGCACGGGTATCGCCCTGAGGAGACTGCAACTCCATCACATGCGTACCCGACACCCGAACCGTGTCCGGGTCGCGCACGCACCTTGGGTAGGACGCCGCGTTGCACCGAAGGCCCAATTCCGGTGTCCCACAGCGTCTTCCGGTGAATAACCAGGTCATTGCCCCTGCCCTGGTTACCGGCGAGAAACTGTCCTCAGAGGACAGATATATACCCTGCGATTCAGTGCCACACGTTTAATCTGAAATATGTGTTTGTGTTCGAATTTCACAACAGACGATACGTCTAGCGTCGGTTCACCGCGGTGAACTCCTTGGCCCAGCGGCCCAGATACCACGTGAGGACCCCGCCGACGGCCACCCCGGCGAGGAGCGCGATTGCGCTCTGAACGAGCGTCGCTCCGGCTTGGACGGCGACGAGCCCGGCCGACACGCCGACCAACAGGACGAATCCGATTTTGATTCGGTTGTTGGCGAGCCGCGTCTCCTCGTCGCTCATGCTGGAACCGACCATCGTTCCTCCGAAATCGCGCCGTGGGGCGGTTTTCGCGACCGCCCGCGGAATCTATCGTCCATAGCAGTCCATTGGGTTGGGAGGGTTTGAAACCGGTGTCTCACTGGAACCCGCGGTCGACGCCGTCGGACTCGATGAGGTCGTCGAGGTCCGTGGACAGCAGTTCGTCGGCGTCGGCGAACTCGTCCGCGAGGTCGTCGAGGCGGTCGGGCCGGGCGTCGAACTCGTAGTCCATCGGGCCGAACGCCGGGCTTTCGAGCGCCTCCATCACGTCGGTGAAGAAGTCGTCGGCGGTGGTCGGCGCGTCGGCGTGGACTTTCACGGTCTCTTCGAGTCGCCGCGCCATCGATTCGGCCTGCGACTCGTCTTCGGGCGGTTGCTGGACGGCGAACCGGCCGGCGTCGTTCTCGCCGTCGTCGCCGCGCCGGCGCGGGAACAGCGGGTCGAGGTCGTCGTCGATGCGACGGGCGACGCGAGCGCCGACGCCGCGGACCTCGTAGGGGTTCTTCGCGTACGTCTTCAGTTGGTAGACACCGGCGTTCGGGTGGGCGAGAAAGAGGTCCTCACCGAGGCTCCGTCGCCGGGTGCCCGCGACGGCCCGCCACGCGTCGGGGTCGCGGCCGCGGCCGTCTTCGACGNCCTCCGAGAGGATGTCCTGCCAATCTCTGACGCGCATGGTTGGGCGTACCACGCGGGAGAGAAAGAGCGTGACGGTCGGGGAGAGTCGCGCACGCGAACCGCGCGGGACTCACACCCCACCGACGGCTATTTGGCCGCGCCTCACCGACGGTTCGGACGTGAACCTTCGCGGTCCGCTCGTCGAGGTCGGCGAGCCGCGTGACGTCGAAACGAAGTACGGCGAGCGGTCGCTGGCGGAGGTGACGCTCCGCCCCGAGCGCGGGACCGGAGACCCCGTGACCGTCACCCTCTGGGGGAAGTGGACCCACGCCGCCGAACACGCCGAACCGGGGATGGACCTGCTCGTCACCGACGCCGAGGAGTCCGAGTACCGCGGCGAGACGACCTATTCGACCGGCTCGGAGTCGTTCGTCGTCGTCGAACCCGACTTCCTCGTCGACGTGACCGACATCCGCTCGTGGGTGCAGTGCTCGCGGATGTACTACCTGAACAAGCTCTCGGGTATCCCGCTGAACTACCCGGTGGTGAAAGGGACCATCGTCCACGACGTGTTCGGCGACCTCCTCCGCGGCCGCGACCTCGACTCGTCCATCGACGAGCGCATCGACGAGCGCGGCCTCGAACTCGGCCTGCTCGGCCGCGAGGTCGACGAGGTCGCGGACGAGGTCCGCCGCAACGCCGCCGCCATCGAGGGCTGGCTCTCGCAGGGCGTCCTCACGGACGAAGACGAGTGGCGCTCCGAGTACACGCTCATCTCGCCGACGTTCGGCATCAAGGGCCGCGCCGACGCCCTCCGCCGAGGGTCGCCCGTCGAACTCAAGACCGGCAAGAACCTCAACCGCGACCCGCGGTTCCAGGACAAGATTCAGGCCGCCTCCTACGCGCTCATCCTCGAAGAGCGGGGCGTCCCGGTCGACACGGGGACGCTCCTCTACACGAAGAACACGACGCTCGACCGGACCGAGGAGTCCGGCGACCTCTCGCCGGCGAAGGACTTCTCCATCGGCCGCGGCCTCCTCGAGTTCGTCGTCCGCACCCGCAACGAAATCGCGGCGATGGAACACGACGCGTCGGTGCCGACCGGCTACGAGGTGAACTCGAAGTGCGAGTACTGCTTCGAGAAGGACACCTGCATGGTCGTCTCCGGCAGACTCGACCAGGAGTCGAAAGCCGGCGCAATCGGGAATCCGGTCCCCGAGGAGGAACGCGACTACTTCGACCGCTTCTACCGCGCCGTCGAGGAGGAGCGACGAGCGGTCCACAAGGAGTACCGCAAACTCTGGGACCAGAGCGCCGAGGAGCGCGCCGACGACGACCGGGCGCTCATCGGCCTCGAACCCATCGGTCAGACCGAGCGCCCCGACGGCACGTGGGAACTCCGGGCGAAGCAGACCGACGACGCGGTGTCGAAACTCCGCGCCGGCGACGTGGCGCTCGCCAGCGACGGCCACCCCGTCGAGGGGCACGCCGAACTCGCGCGCATCGTCGAACTCGGCGACGAAATCGTCGTCACGACCGACGAACCCGTCCCGCTCCGCCGCCTCGACGTGTACCCCTCCGAACTCACCGTCGACCGCCTGCTCACCGCGCTCCACGACGCGGTGCTCAAGGGCTCGCCCGACCGCAAGGACGTGCTGTTCGACCGCCGTGACCCCGACTTTTCGGACCGCTCTGCGGGCCGCACGTTCATCGACAACAACGACGCGCAGGACGACGCGGTCCGCCTCGCCGTCGACGCCGACGACCTCGCGCTCATCCACGGGCCGCCGGGGACGGGCAAGACCTACACCATCGCCCGGACCATCCGCGCGCTCGTCGAGGACGGCAACCGCGTCCTGCTTTCGGCCTTCACGAACCGCGCGGTCGACAACGCGCTGGAGGCCCTGCGCGACCAAGGATTCGAAGATATCGTCCGCGTCGGCACCGAATCCGGCGTCCGCGAGGACATGCAGGACGTTCGGCTCTCCCGGAGCGGCGACCCGAACGCGCTCGCCGCCGCTCTCCACGACGCGCCCGTCGTCGCCGCGACCACCGCCTCCTGCGGGTCGCGCGTGATGCGCGAGCAGTCGTTCGACGCGGCGCTCGTCGACGAGGCGTCGCAGATAACCGAACCGGGCACGCTCGCCGCCGTCAACCTCGCAGACCGGTTCGTCCTCGTCGGCGACCACAAACAGCTTCCGCCGGTCGTCCGCGCCGAAAACGACCTCCAGAAATCGCTGTTCCAGCGACTCATCGAGACGTACCCGGACGCCTCGGTCATGCTCGACCGCCAGTACCGCATGTCCCAGCGGATTCAGGCCTTCGCCTCCAAGGAGTTCTACGACGGCGCGCTCCGCCCGGCCACGGGCGCGGTCGCGTCTCAGCACCTCCGCGACCTCGCCGTCGACACCGCGGACCTCCCCGCGGAACTCGCGGACCAAGTCGCCTTCGTCGACCCCGACGGCCGGCGCGTCGGCAACACGAATCCCATCGAAGCCGACCGCGTGGCGGAGGTCGTCGCCGCCTACGAGGCCGCCGGCGTCGACGCCGACGACATCGGCGTCATCGCGCCGTTCCGGGCGCAGGTCGCAGAAATCTCCCGCAGAACCGACGCGACCGTCGACACGGTCGACCGGTTCCAGGGCTCCTCGAAGGAGGTCATCGTCGTCTCCTTCGTCGCCACCGGCGACTTGGACGGCCCGCTGTTCGAGGACCACCGCCGCATCAACGTCGCCCTGACGCGGGCGAAGAAGGCGCTGTGTCTCGTCGGCGACGCCGACGCGCTCGAATCCGACCCGTTCTACGACCGGATGCTCGCGTGGGCGCGCCGGTAGGTCGTCTCGGCGGCGCACCGACCGTCGGCCCGCCGCCCCGCCGACTCGCCGACCCGTCGCCCGTCAGTCCACGTCGATGCCGAGGTCCGCCTCGTCGTCGCCGATTTCGGCCTTGACGCGCTCGTGGAACTCCCGGAGCGCCGCGCTCTCGTCTTCGGCGAGGACCACGTCGCTCGCGGTCAGCGTGGCGAGGCCGAACGCCCGCGGCGTCGGCGACGAGACCTGGTGGCCGACCACGTCCACGTCGCCCGTTTGAATCGCCGCAACCGCGTCCTCGATGGCGGCGAGGTTGAGTTTGTCTTCGAGGATCTCACGGTAGGTCTCTTCTATCACGGCGAACTCGTCGAGGTCCTGTGCGAACGACAGCAGCATCTCCGAGGAGACCTGCTGTTGGGCGGCGGACTTCTCGTAGCCCTTGTAGCGCTTGAGAATCATGAGCGAGCGCGTCGCGTTGATGCGGAAGTAGCGCTTCAGGAGGTCGGTCCCGTCGAGGGCGGCCCGCAGGTCGGCTTCGACTTCCTCGGGTGTCAGGTCGCGGAGGACGCCCGCGAGGTCGACTTTGCGGTTGAGCGGCATCGAGAGCGAAAAGCCGTTGTCGGCGACGGCGACCTGCACGTTCGCGTTCGTCCGGCGGGCCGCGTGGTACGCGAGGAGCCGCGAGAGGCCGTCGTTGAACCGCCGGCCGTAGGTGCAGTGGACGTAGAAGTGCCGGCGGTAGGTGTCGCGGTCGAGTTCGGTCTCCACGACGAGTCTGTCCGGGGCCGCCACGCTCTCGGGGCCGGCGTACCTGACCTGCTCGTCGAACATCCGCGTGACGGCGCGGACGCTGTTCTCGTCGAGCGGGAACTCCCGGAGCCACGACCTGACGGCGGGCGCGCCGCCGGCGTCGAGTCGGTCCACGAGGTCGGCCTGGAACGCCGCGAGTTCGCGGCCGAGGTCGTACGAAAGCGGCAGGCGCTCGGAGAACCACGAGGGGACCGTCGGGCGCTGTGCGGTGCGGTCGACGTACACCTTCGACCCGCGGCGGTAGCGGTACGCGAAGTGGTCGCCGCCGAGGACGAACACGTCGCCTTTCTCCAGCGTGTCGAGGTAACCCTCGTCGAGCGTGCCGACCCACTGGTCGGCCCCGCGGACCAACACGTCGCAGGTAAACGAGTCCGGAATCGTGCCGATGTTGGTCATGTAGATGACGCGGGCCATCCGACCGCGCTTGCCGATGAGGTGCTCGCCGACGGGGTACTCCTCGTAGTGGTGTTCGCCGTCCGGCGGGTCGTTGGTGTCGCGCCAGATTTTCGCGTAGACGTTCTTGTCTTCGAGACCGTCGTAGTCGGCGGTGAGATAGCGGAACAGGCGCTCGAAGTCGTCGTCCGAGAAGTTCCGATACGGGTAGGCCCGCCGGAGCGTCTCCCGCAGTTCCGACTCGGGGCGAATCGCGTTGATGGCCATCCCGTACACCTGCTGGGCGGCCACGTCGAAGGCGTTCTCGGGGATGAACACCCGGTCGACGAAGCCAGACTCGGCCTTCGAGAGCATCACCGCGCACTCGACGAGTTCGTCCCTGTCGAGGGCGATGACGCGCCCTTCGACCGTCTGGCCGAGCTGGTGGCCCGCGCGGCCGACCCGCTGGAGGAGCGCGGCGACGGATTTGGGTGAGCCGACCTGCACCACGAGGTCGATGTGGGGCATGTCGATGCCGAGTTCGAGGCTCGTAGAAGTTGTGACGACGCGTAACTCGCCGGCTTTCAGCTTCGACTCTATCTCCTGTCTGCGCTCTTTCGAGAGGCTCCCGTGGTGACAGCCGGAGTTCGACTCGTCGATGTCGTCGAACCCCTCGCGGAGGTTGTGGAGGACGCGCTCCGCGCCCGACCGCGTGTTGGTGAACACGAGCGTGTTCGTGTGCGAGGCGACGAGGTCGTGCAGGCGGTCGTAAAACCGGCTCTGGACCTCGCTTCGGGGCGTCCGAATCAGGTCGTCGGTCGGACACTCCAGCTGCACGTCGAAGTCGCGGACGAACCGCGTGTCGACGAGTTCGTAGTCGCGGGGCTCGCCGTCCTCGCGGCCGACGAGGAACTCCGCGACCGTGTCGAGCGGTTCGACGGTGGCCGAACAGCCGATGCGCGTCGGCGACGACTCGGCGAGGTCCTCCAGCCGCTCTAACGACACCGACAGATGGGTGCCGCGTTTGTTCTCCGCGAGGCTGTGAATCTCGTCGACGACGACGTACTCGACGGTTCGGAGCTTCTCTTTGAACTTCGGCGAGTTGAGCAGAATCGCCAGCGTCTCGGGCGTCGTGTTGAGGATGTGCGGCGTCTCCGAGAGCATCTTCTGGCGGTCCGCCGAGGAGGTGTCGCCGTGGCGGATGGCGTGTCTGATGTCGACCGTCTCGCCGCGGTCGGCGGCGATGTCGGCGATGCCCTCTAACGGCTCGGTCAGGTTCCGGTGGATGTCGTTGGCGAGCGACTTCAGCGGCGAGACGTAGAGGCAGTACACCGAGTTGTCGAGGCCGTCGGGCGACTCGCGCTCCCGGCGGAACAGCTCGTTGATGATGGCCGTGAAGGAGGCGAGGGTCTTGCCCGACCCCGTCGGCGCGCAGATGAGGGCGTTGTCGCCGTCGTGGATGCGCGGGATGGCCCCGCGCTGGGGCGGGGNGGCGAGGGTCTTGCCCGACCCCGTCGGCGCGCAGATGAGGGCGTTGTCGCCGTCGTGGATGCGCGGGATGGCCCCGCGCTGGGGCGGGGTGAAAAAGCCGCCGTTGCCGGGGACGAACTCCCCGAACCGGTCGACCCACCACTCCTGGACGGCGGGATCCAACAGGTCGAGGACGTCCTCGTCGGCGACCGTCACCGACTCGGGGTCGAACTCGTAGTCGCCGCCTCTCGACGCGAGAAGCGAGCGGCCGCGCCGGGTCATTACCTCGGGGTTAGCCTGCGCGGGTATGAGGGTTGTGCCCGCGGCCGAGCCAGCGGGCGCAAGGACTAACGCCGCCGCCGTGGTATCTCGGCGCATGCGCGTCACGTTCCTCGGAACCGGTAGTGCGATGCCCGTCACCGGCCGCGCCCAGACCGGGCTCCTCCTCGAATCGGACAGCAACGCCCTCCTCGTGGACTGCGGGTCGGGCGTCCTCGCCCGACTCGCGGAGACGGAGGTCGGCTACGAGGGCGTCTCGTCTGTCCTCCTCACGCACCACCACCTCGACCACGTGTCGGACCTGATGGCGCTCGTGAAAGCCCGGTGGCTCGCCGGACAGGACCGACTCGAAATCGTCGGCCCCGAGGGAACCGAGGACCTCGTCGAGGGGCTGTTCGACGTTCACGACTACCTAAAGGGACGCCTCGACGTGCAGGTTCGGGAGGTCGGGCCGACCGAGTTCGGCGTCGCCGGCTTCGACGTGATGGGGTTCGAGGTCCGCCACTCGATGCCGACGCTCGCCTACCGCTTCAGCAACGAGCGGGGCGAGGCCGACTTCGTCTTCTCGGGGGACACAGAGGCGTTCTCCGCCCTCGGCGACTTCGCCGACGGCGCGAGCGTCCTCGCGCACGACTGCTCGTTCCCGGACGACGTGGACGTGTCGAACCATCCGACGCCGTCGCAGGTGGGCGAGGCGCTCGCCGGCTGGGACATCGATTCGGTCTACCTGACGCACCTCTACCCGCACGCCGACCGCGTCACCGACGACCTCCGAGCGAGCGTGAGCGAACGGTTCGACGGCGAGGTTCGGGTCGCAAAAGACGGCTTGGTCGTCGAACTCTGAGTTCGAGTCCGACTATTCTCCGCGGATGACGGTCCCGGGCGACTCGCCGGCGACGAACGCCGACAGCCCCTCGGGGCCGAAGACGTGCGCCGGCGCGCCGAGCGCGAGCAGTTTTCTGACCTTCGCGGCCATGCCGCCGGTCACGTCGGTCGACTCCGACCCGCCGAGCGCGTCGGCCGCGTCCGCGAACGCCGTAATCTCGGGAATCACGTCGCCGCCGGCGTCGAGGACGCCGGGGACGGTCGAACAGAGCCCGACGCGGTCCGCGCCGAGTCCGGACGCGAGCGACACCACGAGGTCGTCGCCGCTGACGATGGTCGCGCCCTTGCCCGCGTGCGCGATGACATCTCCGTGGAGGACCGGGACGAAGCCCTCGTCGAGCATCGTCTCGGTCGCCGTGAGGGGAAGCGACAGCGAGCCGTCGGCCTCGCGCGCGCCGGCCGAGAGCGGATGGACCGGCAGGGCCGAGACGCCGCGGCCCGCGAGGGCGTCGAGGACGGCGTCGTTGAGTCGTTTCATCGCGTCGTGGATGGCGCGCACGCCGCGGGCGTCGTGGCTTCCGGACTCCGAGGAGACGCCGTGTTCGGCGGCGTGGTGGTGGCCGAAGCTCCCGCCGCCGTGGACGACGACGACGCGGCCCGACTCGGCGAGGGTCGCGACCGCGTCCGCCGCGGCCGCCAGTCCCTCCTCGTCCACCGTCTCCGGTTCGTCCTTGTCGGTGACGACGCTCCCGCCGAGTTTGAGGACGACGAGGCTCACGCCGAGTTCCCTCCGTCTCCTTCGCGCTCGGGGTCCGTTTCTGCCTCTGCTTCCGCGTCCGCTTCGGGCGGGACCTCGACTCTGACGCCCTCGGTGGCGAGTTCGGCGCGGAAGGCGTCCTCGCAACCGGGGGTGAACCGGAGCGCGGTCTGGGTCTCGGGCGTCGGGTCGAGAGAGACGATACAGCCGCCGCCGCCCGCGCCGGTCAGTTTCGCGCCGTACGCGCCGGCCTCGCGGGCGGCCCACACCATCGAGTCGAGCGAGCGCGAGGAGACGCCGAGGGCTTCGAGCAGGCCGTGGTTGAAGTTCATGAAGCGGCCGAGTTCCGAGAGGAGCTCCTCGGGCGGTTCGTCGGCGTCGGGGTCCGACTCGGCCAGCAGTTCCTCGCCCCGGCGGACGATGTCGCCGACGGTCGAGACCGTGTCGGCGGCGAAGTCGTACTCCTCGCGGAGCGCGCGGACGCCGGAGACGAGCGCGCCGGTGTCGCCCGCACCGCCGTCGAAGCCGATGACGAACGGGAGGGGCGGCGCGTCGATGGTCCGGCAGTCGTCGCCCTCGACGCGGACGGCCCCGCCCATCGCGGAACAGAAGGTGTCGGCGCGGGAGGCCTGTCCGTCCTGGACCTCGTGTTCGGCGCGGTAGGCGCGTTCTGCGATTTCGCGGGGCGCGAGTTCGACGCCGAGTTCGCGGGTCGCGGCGTCGATGCCGGCGACGACGACCGCCGCGGAGGAGCCGAGGCCGGCCCCGAGCGGGATGTCGCTTTCGACGGTGATGTCGAAGCCGGCGTCGGGCGCGTCGGCGGCCTCGCGGGCCTGGTCGACCGCGGCGTCGATGTAACCCATCGCGGCCTCCACGAGCGGTGCCGGAACGTCCACGTCGGGCCGGTCGCCGGTCGAGCCGCGGTACTCGACGGTGAAGCCGTTGAGACTCAGGTCCTCGGCGCGGACGCGGACGTGGTCGTCGTCGCGAGCGGCGACGGTGACGGTCGCCCGGCGCTCGACCGCGCAGGGGACCGCCGGTTCGCCGTAGACGACTGCGTGCTCCCCGAACAGGTACACCTTGCCGGGAGCGCTCGAAACGGTCATACCCCGGAGTTGCTACGGGATTCGCTTAAGGGTATCCGACCGCGGCCGAACCCGGCGGTGATCGTCGGTGGGAACGGTCGCGGAAAAACGGCGTTCGGAGCCGCCGGCTCAGGCGTCGATTTCGACTTCGTCGCGCTCCTCGTCGTCGAGGTCGGCCAGTTCGTCGAGGTCGTCGCCGCCGCCGCGGATGTAGCGGACCGCCGCGGCGATGCCGACGAGGAGGACGAACCCGACGAGCAGCGCCATACCGGGGCCGCCGCTCGACTCGGATTCGTCGGTCTCGTCGGCGTCGAGCTCCGCGTCGTAGTCGTCGTACGATTCGTCCTCGGTTTCGAGTGCCGCCGCCTCGTCGCCGCCGCGCTTGGAGAGGAGCGGCGCGCTGTTGGTCGGGCTGAACTCGAAACCGTCGTGCAGGTGGACCTCGAAGAGGGTGAAGTCGGCCATACCCATCAGTACGCTCACAAGATGGATATGCCTTGTGGCGACGGGACGACGCGGGTCGCCGTGAGACACGACGACCTCGCCCCGCGGTGACGCCCGGTGGGGTGTGCTGGATTCGCTGTGTTCTTGTTCCGCCGCCCGCGAACCTCCCGTATGGACGACGACCGACGCGCCTTCCTCGAAGACCTGCTCACCACACCCAGTCCGTCCGGCTACGAGGTCGCCGGCCAGCGCGTGTGGGTGGACTACGTCTCGCAGTTCGCCGACGACGTGACGGTCGACGACTACGGCAACGCCGTCGCGGTCCACGAAGGAACCGGCGAGGGCCCCGAAATCGCCTTCACCGGCCACGCGGACCAAATCGGCTACATCGTCCGCGACATCGACGACGACGGATTCGTCCGTATCGGTCCCATCGGCGGCGCGGACCGCACCGTCTCGAAGGGCCAGCACGTGACGGTCCACGGCGACGGCGGCGACGTGGCCGGCGTCATCGGCCAGACCGCCATCCACCTCCGCGACGTGGGAAGCGAGGAGTACGACGACCTCGAAGAGCAGTTCGTCGACATCGGCGCGACGAGCAAGGGCGACGCGAAGGACCACGTCGAGGTCGGCGACCCAGTGACGGTCGAAGCGCGGGTCCGTGACCTCGCGGGCGACCGCGTCGCGGCCAACGGGATGGACAACCGCGTCGGCACCTGGTCGGCCGCGGAGGGCCTCCGCGCCGCCGTCGAGGCCGACGTGGACGCGACGGTGTACGCCGTCAGCACGGTTCAGGAGGAAGTCGGCGTGCAGGGCGCGAAGATGGTCGGCTACGACCTCGACCCCGACGCGATGGTCGCCGTCGACGTGACCCACGCGACGGACAACCCCGACGTGCCCGGCAAGCGCAAGGGCCCGGTCGAACTCGGCGAGGGGCCGGTCGTCTCCCGCGGGAGCGCGAACCACCCCAACGTCGTCTCGCTCGCCCGCGACGCGGCCGGGGACGCCGACATCGGCGTCCAACTGCAGGCCGCCGGCATCCGCACGGGAACCGACGCGGACGCCTTCTACACGAGTCGCTCCGGTATCCCCTCGCTCAACATCGGCATCCCGAACCGCTACATGCACACGCCCGTCGAAGTGGTCTCCACGAGCGACCTCGACGACGTGGCCGAACTGCTCGGGTCGATGGCCGCGCTCGCGGGCGACGTGGACTCGTTCGGCGTCGAACTGTAGGCGGGCGGACGGCGCCCCCGCGCTGTGCGTAGTTGTCGCACACGCCTCCGGGCGAAAGAAAACCGTTAAAAGTCGCCACACGGTGTTTCCACGTATGGCTGGAACTATCGAAGTACTCGTTCCCGGCGGGAAGGCGAACCCCGGTCCGCCGCTCGGCCCGGAACTCGGCCCGACCCCCGTCGACGTGCAGGACGTCGTCAACGACATCAACGAACAGACGGCTGCCTTCGACGGCATGGAAGTCCCCGTCACCGTCGAGTACGACGACGACGGCTCGTTCAGCATCGAGGTCGGCGTCCCGCCGACGGCCGCCCTCATCAAGGACGAGGTCGGATTCGACACCGGCAGCGGCGAACCCCAGAAGAACTTCGTCGCCGACATGTCCATCGCACAGCTGAAGAAGGTCGCAGAGCAGAAGTCCTCTGACCTGCTCTCGTACGACCTCAAGAACGCCTCGAAGGAAGTCGCCGGGACGTGCGCGTCCCTCGGCGTCACCATCGAGGGCGAAGACGCCCGCACGTTCAAGCAGCGTATCGACGGCGGCGACTTCGACAACCACTTCGACGACGAGTAATCGTCTCGGAACCGTCTCGGCGGTTCGAACCGCCCTTTCCGTCGGGCCGAGTCGACTCGGCCCGCTTTCTTCTCTCCACGGACCCGACTCGACCCGGAGCGACTCGACCGTCGACGACCGCACATCGCTCGCGTGCTCGCCAGTTCGCATGTGTGGCTGTGGCACGCGAAACCCCCGAATTCGGGGGTTTCGGCTCCCGTGGTTCGACGGACTTAAGTTGAGCCTACTCGTCCTGCCGGACGAGGCAGGCAGTAGCCTGTTTCACTGACCCGTAGGAGCAATCCTGCGTACTACGGAGGTGAATAATGGCAGACACAATAGTTGACGCAGTCTCTCGCGCACTCGACGAGGCACCCGGGCGGAACTTCCGCGAAACGGTTGACCTCGCCGTGAACTTGCGAGACTTAGATCTTAACGACCCGTCGAAGCGTGTCGACGAGAGCATCGTGCTCCCGTCTGGCACCGGCCAGGACACCCAGATTGTGGTGTTCGCGACCGGTGAAACCGCGCTCCGCGCAGAGGATGTCGCCGACGAAGTTCTCGGGCCCGACGAGCTCGAAGACTTCGGCGACGACACCGATGCGGCGAAAGACCTTGCCGACGAGACCGACTTCTTCGTTGCCGAGGCTGGACTGATGCAGGACATCGGTCGCTACCTCGGTACCGTGCTCGGTCCCCGTGGTAAGATGCCGACCCCGCTTCAGCCCGACGACGACGTCGTCGAGACGGTGAACCGGATGAAGAACACGGTGCAGCTCCGCTCGCGCGACCGTCGCACGTTCCACACGCGCGTCGGCGCAGACGACATGACGCCCGACGAAATCGCGGAGAACATCGACGTCATCGTCCGTCGTCTCGAGGCGACGCTCGAAAAGGGCCCGCTCAACATCGACTCCGTCTACGTGAAGACGACGATGGGGCCGTCCGTGGAGGTGCCCGCATGAGCGAGTCCGAGGTTCGGCAGACCGAGGTTATCCCGCAGTGGAAGCGTGAAGAGGTCGACGAGCTCGTCGACTTCATCGAATCCTACGAATCCGTCGGCGTCGTCGGCGTCGCGGGCATCCCGAGCCGCCAGCTCCAGGCCATGCGCCGCGAGCTTCACGGCTCGGCCGCGGTGCGCATGAGCCGTAACACGCTCGCGAACCGCGCGCTCGACGAAGTCGACGACGGCTTCGAGGAACTCAAGGAGTACATCGCCGGGCAGGTCGCCCTCATCGGCACGAACGACAACCCGTTCGCCCTGTACAAGGAGCTCGAGGCGTCGAAGACGCCCGCGCCCATCAACGCCGGTGAAGTCGCCCCGAACGACATCGTCATCCCCGAGGGTGACACCGGTGTCGACCCGGGTCCGTTCGTCGGCGAACTCCAGCAGGTCGGGGCGTCCGCCCGCATCATGGACGGCTCGATCAAGGTGACGGAAGACTCCAACGTCCTTTCCGCGGGCGAGGAAGTCTCCGAGGAACTCGCGAACGTCCTGGCGGAACTCGGCATCGAACCCAAGGAGGTCGGTCTCGACCTCCGCGGCGTCTTCTCCGAAGGCGTCCTGTTCGAGCCCGACGAACTCGCCATCGACGTGGACGAGTACCGCGCCGACATCCAGTCGGCCGTCTCCGCCGCGACGAACCTCTCTGTCAACGCGGTCTACCCGACCGCTCAGACCGCGCCGACGCTCATCGCCAAGGCGACGAGCGAGGCCAAGGCCGTCGGCCTGTTCGCCAACATCGAGAGCCCGGACTTCATGCCCGAGCTCATCTCGAAGGCGGACGCCCAGCTTCGGGCGCTCGCGGCGAACATCGACGACGAAGAGGCGCTTCCCGAGGAACTCCGCGGCGTGTCCGCGGCTGACACGGGTGCCGCCGAGGAAGAAGAATCGACTGACGAAGAAGCAGCGGACGCCGACGAGGCAGACGCCGACGCCGACGAAGACGCCGCCGAAGACGACGGCGACGACGACGAAGACGCTGGCGACGCCCTCGGCTCCCTGTTCTAACAACACACAAGGTACACAACAATGGAATACGTCTACGCTGCGCTCATCCTGAACGAGTCGGACGAAGAGGTCAACGAAGAGAACATCACCGCGGTCCTCGAGGCCGCCGGTGTCGATGTCGAGGAGTCCCGCGTCAAGGCGCTCGTCGCCGCGCTCGAGGACGTCGACATCGAAGAGGCCATCGAGACGGCCGCCGCTGCCCCCGCGCCCGCCGCGGGCGGTTCCGCCGGTGGCGAGGTCGAGGCCGCTGACGACGACGACGAGGAAGACGCCGAAGAAGAGGCCGCTGACGAAGGCGGCGACGACGACGACGACGACGAAGAAGCCGACGGCGAGGGCCTCGGCGCGCTCTTCGGCTAACTCCTGCGAGACTCAGCCGCATCCGCGGCGACGCTCGCTTCGAAACTCCGATTTCTTTCGACGCAACTCACCAGCGGCAGTTCCGGTCGCGTGTTCGCCGATTCGGACGCGGGCCGCGCCACCGTCAGCGCCGGTGCCGAGCGCGTAGCTTCATATCGAAAGCCGCGGCCACTCCGGCGCGATGTTCCTCACCGGCGGGGCAGTCGTCTCCCTGTTCGCTCGAGCGGCGGCGCTCGCGTCGCCCGTCGCGGCCGACCCGACGACCGCCGCCCTCCTCGGCGTGGTCGTCGGCGTCTTCCTCGGGACCTGTTCGGGCCTCATTCCCGGCCTCCACGCGAACGCGTTCGCTCTGCTCCTCGCCGGCGTCGCGTCCGAGTTCCCCGGCCCGCCGGTCGCCGTCGCGGCCGCCGTCCTCGCCGCGTCGACCGTCCACACCTTCCTCGACGTGGTGCCGGCGCTGACGCTCGGCGTGCCCGACGCCGCGCTCGCGCCGGGGGCGTTGCCGGCGCACAAACTCGTTCTCGGCGGGCGGGGACGCGAAGCGCTCAGGCTGTCGGCGCTCGGTAGCGGCGCGGCGCTCTGTCTGGCGGTGCCGGTCGCGGTGCCGCTCACCGAGGTACTGGTCGAGGGCTATCCCGTCGTCCGGGACCACCTGTGGGTGGTGCTCGCCGCCGTCGCCGCCGCGCTCGTCTGGACCGAACCGAGTCGGCGGGCCAAACTGGCGGCCTGCGTGACCATCGTCGCCTCGACGGGGCTGGGTCTCGCGGTTCTCGACCGGCCGTTCGGGGGACCGCTTCCGGTCGGTGGCGTGTTGGCCCCGCTCTTGGCCGGGCTGTTCGGTGTTCCGGTCCTCTTGGCGGCGCGACGCGGGGCCGGCGTCCCACCGCAGGGTGACGCCGCGCTCGCGACCTCGCCGCGTTCGGTCGCGCGGAGCGTCGCGGCGGGTGCCGGCGGCGGGGCGTTCGTCGGCTACCTCCCGGGCGTTTCCGCCGGAGTCGCCGGCACGCTCGCGCTCGCGGCGCTCCCCAGAACCGACCCAGACGAGTCGACCCGGGCCTACGTCACGGCGACGAGCGCCGCCACGACGGCGACGACGGTGTTCGCGCTGTTCGCCCTCGCCGGGTTGGGGACGCCCAGAACGGGCGCGCTCGTCGCACTCACGGAGGCGAAGCTCCCGACCGGCCTCGGCCTCGCGGTGCCGGTGACGGTCGTCTCGGGTCTCTGCGGGGCGGTGTTGGTGCCTGTCGTCGGCGACCGGGCGCTCGCGTTCGTCGGGAGACTCGACCAGCGCCGACTCGTCACCGCCGTCTGCGCCCTCCTCGTCGTTCTCTCGTGGGCGTTCGCTGGCGTCGGCGGCGTCGTCGTCCTCGCCGTCGCCGGGGCTGTCGGCCATCTCCCCGTTCGGTTCGGCTGTCGGCGCGTCCACCTGATGTGCGTCCTCATGGGGCCGCTGGTACTCGGGTGAGTCGTGTCCACGCGGGACACGGATTTCCCCCAGCAGAACCCGGAAAGACAACGGTTAAAAGTCGCGCGCCGGTTTATGAGCGTATGAGCGAGTCCGAACAGCGACACGCGCACCAGTGTGTGTCCTGTGGCATCAACATCGCCGGCATGAGCGCGGCGACGTTCAAGTGCCCCGACTGTGGCCAGGAGATTTCGCGTTGTTCCAAGTGCCGCAAGCAGAGCAACCTCTACGAGTGCCCCGACTGCGGATTCATGGGTCCATAATCATGGGAAAAGTAGCTGCTAAAATCAAGGTCATGCCGAACAGCCCCGAGCTCGACCTCGACAACCTCGAGGACGCGCTCGAAGACTCCCTGCCCGAGGGTGCGAAGATCAAGGGCTTCGAACGCGACGACGTCGCGTTCGGACTCGTCGCCCTCCTGCCGACGGTCATCGTCCCCGACGACGCCGGTGGCACCGAGGCCGTCGAAGAGGCGTTCATCGAAGTCGAAGGCGTCGAGAGCGTCTCCGTCGAGAACGTCGGCCGTATCTGAACTGACGACCGACCTTTTTCGAAGTCTCGTCCCCGGAGCGACCGCGTTCGACCGCCGTCAGCGGCGCTCCATGAAGTAGACGCCGAGGACGACGCCGAACGTGAGCCCGAGCATTACGCCGATGGCCAGGGAGTCGCCGATGACGCCCGCGACGCCGCCGAGAAGGAAGCCGATGGCCAGCCCGATACCGAACTGCTCGGCGCTGTGGCTCGACCCCTCGTGGTCGTCGGAATCGACCATCACGCGGTCGGTCGGTTCGGCGTAGCTCTGTCGCTGTACGGACTCCGCGCTCAGGGTGACTGACTCCTGGGACATACCTCATTATTCTTCGTGCTATTCAATAACCCTTGCCCGCGTTCTCAACTTTCGGAAACGACCGGTGTGCGAGCGCGCGAGGGCGCGTGAGGACGAGTCGACGCGGACTCCGACGCTCAGAACGCCGCGTCGAACGCTCGCTGAAGGTCGGCCTTCATGTCGTCGATGTGCTCGATGCCGACGGAGACGCGGATGAGGCCGTCGGTGAGGCCCGCTTCGAGTCGCTCCTCGCGGGGGATGGCCGCGTGAGTCATCGCCGCGGGCTGTTCGATGAGGCTCTCGACGCCGCCGAGGCTCTCGGCGAGCGTGAACACCTCGGTCTCCTCGACGACGGTCGAGGCCTGTTCGAGCGAGCCGTCGAGTTCGAACGAGAGCATTCCGCCGAAGTCGTCCATCTGCTCGGCCGCGAGGTCGTGTTGCGGGTGGGAGTCGAGGCCGGGGTAGAACACCTCGGAGACCGCCTCGTGGTCGTCGAGCCACGCGGCGAGTTCGCGGGCGTTGTCGCAGTGGCGGTCCATCCGGACCGGGAGCGTCTTGGTCCCGCGGAGGACGAGGAAGCAGTCGAACGGCGAGGGCGTCGCGCCGACGGAGTTCTGGTAGAACGCTATCTCCTCGTCGAGGTCCGCGTCGTCGGTGACGAGCGCGCCGCCGACGACGTCGGAGTGGCCGCCGAGGTACTTCGTCAGCGAGTGCGAGACGATGTCCGCGCCGTGGTCGAGCGGGCGCTGGAGATACGGCGTGGCGAAGGTGTTGTCGACGGCGCACAGCGCGTCGACCTCGTGGGCGATGTCGGCGAGCGCCTCGATGTCGTTGACGCGCATGAGGGGGTTCGTCGGCGTCTCGACCCACACGAGCTCGGTCTCGTCGCGGACGGCGTCGCGGACGGCGTCGTGGTCGGTGGTGTCGACGAAGTCGAACTCGAGGTCGTACTTCTCGTAGACCTGCGTGAAGATGCGGTGAGTGCCGCCGTAGACGTCGTTGCCGGCGACGACGTGGTCGCCCGCTTCGAGGAGGTTGAGCACGGTGTTTATCGCGCCCATCCCCGAGGAGAAGGCGCGGCCGTGCGAGCCGTGTTCGAGCGCCGCGAGGTTCGATTCGAGGTCGGTTCGCGTCGGGTTCCCCGTGCGGGAGTACTCGTAGCCGCGGTGGTCACCCGGCCCGTCTTGGGCGTACGTCGAGTTCGCGTAGATGGGCGTCATGAGCGCCCCCGTCTCCTCGTCGGGCTCCTGTCCCGCGTGGATGGCGCGCGTCTCGATGCGTCGCTCGTCTTCGGACATACGAGAAGCGCCGCGCCGACTCGGGTTAAGTCCGTCCCTCCCGCGCGACCACGCGGGGGACACACACGCGCGGTTCGTAACGTGCAATTTATAATGGCGACGCAAGTATTCGTTCTCACGACTATGCCGAGCTCCAACGGTCCGATGAAGGGGACGCGAGGAAAGCTCTCGAACAAGCCGCGCGAGCGCGGCACTTCGCCGCCGCAGCGCGCTATCGCGGAATTCGAGGAGGGCCAGAAGGTCCACCTCAACATCGACCCCAGCGTTCGCGAGGGTCGTTTCCACCCGCGCTTCAACGGTCTCACCGGCGAGGTCCTCGGGAAGCAGGGCCGCGCGTTCAAGGTGCAGATCAACGACGGCGGCAAAGAGAAGACGGTCATCGTCCGACCCGCTCACCTGCGCGCCCAGCAGTAAGCGATGACCATCTTCAAAGAAAAGCTCGACGAGGAGTATCTGACGACCTCCGAGGTCAAGGAACTGCTCGCCGAGGTTGAGGCGGAACGCGCCGCCGACGAAGAGCGCGAGATGCGCTACGAACTGGCCCGTGCGATAGAACACGTCAACCGGTTCGCCCACCTCGACCCCGAGGAATCTCGCGAACTCGTCGAGGAGCTCGCCGAGCTCGAGAAGGTCGACGGTCCGACCGCCATCAAAATCGCGGACCTCCTCCCGCAGTCGCGCGACGAACTTCGCGCGGTGTTCGCCCAGCAGCGCTACGCGCTCTCGGGCGACGAACTCGACGAAATCCTCAACGTCGTCGCGAAGTACGTCTGACCGCGTGACAGCGCGGCCAACTATTTAAATATCGGCTCGCCGTAACTACTGGCATGACACGTACGGAGAGCGGTGACGCCGACGCCACGACCGAGTACGTCGTCGTACTCGACGTACTCCGCCACGGGCGTCAGGGAGACGACCGACGGCGCTTCGACGCGGCACCCATCGCGTACGCGCTCGGAGAGTCCGACTTCCGTCTCCTCGAGTTGACCCTCGTCGAAGACGCCGACGTGAGCATCGGCGACCGGCTCGTCGTCTCGCCGGTCGCCGACCGCGAGCTGATTCAGTCCGTCGAAGAACTCTCGTACGGCGACCTCTCGAACACGGCGACGGCCGAAGTCGACTACGTCGTCGAGGACATCGTCGAGGCCGACGAACGGCGGTTCGTCGACTTCTACAACGACGCACAGCCCATCACCCTGCGGCTCCACCAGCTCAACTTGCTTCCCGGCATCGGGAAGAAGCTCCGCGACAAGATTCTCGAATCGCGCAAGCGGCAGGGACCGTTCGAGTCGTTCGAAGACCTCGAAGAGCGGGTCTCCGGGCTTCACCGCCCGAAGGAGGTCATCGTCGAGCGCATCCTCGACGAACTCCGCGACAACGACGTGAAGTACAAGACGTTCGTCGGACGCGACGGGCGGTAGCGGAACGGGACTTTTACCCGCTCCCGCACGATACCTCTCCCAATGACGAGCGACGGCAGCGAACAGGTCCGCGGGGCCCGCGCGCGCGACCCGGACGCCCTCATCCGGCGGGCGGGCGCTCGCGGGAACCCGGACCACGACCAGCACTTCCTCGTCGACGACCGCGTCGTCGACCGCATCCCGACGTACCTCCCCGAGGACGCGGACCGCTCGCACGTCCTCGAAATCGGCGGCGGGCCGGGCGTCCTCACGGACCGACTGCTCGGCGTCGCCGACCGCGTCACCGTCGTCGAACAGGACCGGACGTTCGCCGAGCACCTGCGCCGCGAGTTCGCCGACGAGGTCGAAGCGGGACGGCTCACCGTCGTCGAGGGCGACGCGCTCGAGGTCGACCTGCCCGAGTTCACCGCGTGCGTCTCGAACCTCCCGTACGGCATCTCCTCGGAGATCTCGTTCCGGCTGCTCCCCCGCGGGAAGCCGCTGGTGTTGATGTTCCAAAAGGAGTTCGGCGAGCGGATGGCCGCCGAGGCGGGCACCTCGGAGTACGGCCGCCTCTCGGTGAGCACCCAGCACTACGGCGACGTCGAGGTCTGCGAGCACGTCCCCCGCGAGGCGTTCGACCCCAAGCCGGCGGTCCAGAGCGTCGTCGTCCGCATCACGCCGCGCGACCCGGAGTACGAGGTCGAAGACGAGGCGTTCTTCCTCGACTTCGTGAAGGCGCTGTTTACCCAGCGACGGAAGACCATCAGAAACGGCATCCGAAACACGGCGCACATCTCCGGGCTGTCGGACCCCGAAGCGGTCGTCGAGGCGGCCGACGAGGACGTGCTCCGAAAGCGCGCCGGCAACATGGCTCCCGCGGAGTTCGCCGAACTCGCGGAACTCGCCGCGTCGGTCGGCCGGTAACCTAACTCCATGATACGCCCCGCGCTCGCCGTGACCCTCTCTCGTCTCGCCTCCGCCGGCACGCCCCTCCAGAGCGACACGGTTCTCGACATCGCGTCGCTGTTCCCGACGTTCGAGCTTCGCGTCGCCGCGAGCCTCCTCGTGACCGTTGCCGTCGTCGCCGTCTGGCGACTCGGCGCGCGACTCCACGACAAGGAGGTCGACGCCGTCTCGATGCCGGTGTGGCACCTCTCGGTGACGGTGCTCCGACTCGTCGTCGTCGCCGGCGGCGGTGCGTTCGTCTTCGCGGTCTGGTCGCTGTCGGGCGACATCGGCACGATTTCGGCGCAGTACGACCTCAACAGGCAGACGTTCGTCCGCATCGCGCTGTCGGCGGCGTTCGTCGTCGGCGCGTACGTCCTGACGAGCGTCCTCGGTCGGTTCATCGGCGAGATTGCGAGCACGCGACCGGAGATTTCCGACCACCAGCGCGAAATCATCTACCGCATCGCGCAGGTGACGACCTACCTCGCGACGCTCGCGGTCATCCTCGGTATCTGGCGGGCCGACCTCGGCGGCTTCCTCGTCGGCGCTGGCTTCCTCGGCATCGTGGTCGGGATGGCGGCGAGACAGACCCTCGGCGCGCTCATCGCGGGCTTCGTCATCATGTTCTCCCGGCCGTTCGAAATCGGCGACTGGGTCGAAGTCGGCGACCACGAGGGTATCGTCACCGAAATCACGGTCGTGAACACGCGCATCCAGACGTTCGACGGCGAGTTCGTGATGATTCCGAACGACGTGGTGAGCTCGGAGAGCCTCGTCAACCGGAGCCGAAAGGGTCGACTCCGCCTCGACGTCGAGGTCGGCGTCGACTACGAGACCGACATCGACCACGCCGCGGACGTGGCGCAGGCGGCGGTCGAAGACCTCGACGAGGTGCTCTCGGTGCCGAAGCCGCAGGTCGTCGCCAAGCGGTTCGACGACTCCGCGGTCGTCCTCGGGGTTCGCCCGTGGATAGACCGCCCGAGCGCCCGCCGGTGGTGGCGCGCCCGCACGGCGACCATCTCGGCCGTCCGCGAGACGTTCGCCGAGGAGGACATCACCATCCCGTTCCCGCAGCGCGCGCTGTCCGAGCGCGACCCCTCGGGGCCGATTCCGCTCACCGATACGAGGCCCGAGGCGAGCCCCGAAGCCGACGGCGGCGTCGAGGGCGGTGAGGCCGATGGCGACGCCTCGACTGGTTCCACGGAGG
The DNA here is from genome assembly GCF_000336775.1 of Haloferax gibbonsii ATCC 33959. GTDB lineage: Archaea > Halobacteriota > Halobacteria > Halobacteriales > Haloferacaceae > Haloferax > Haloferax gibbonsii. Next base: position 30,827 of record NZ_AOLJ01000014.1, read on the forward strand.
CCGACGAATGACCGACCTCGCCGAGCGCCGCGGGATGAACACCTCCGTCTACCAGCCCGCGGAGGACTCCGGACTGCTCGCGCAGGCCGCGGTCGGGCGCGTCTCGGGACGCGTCCTCGAAGTCGGCACCGGCTCGGGCTGGGTCGCAGAGCAACTCGCGACGAAGACCGACGCCGACGTGGTCGCGAGCGACCTCAATCCACACGCCTGCCGGCAGGCGGCCGAGCGGGCCGCAGCCATCCGCGCCGAGGGCGGCCGCGGCTTCGAGGTCGTTCGCGGGAGCCTCGTCGAGCCGTTCCGCGACGACGCCTTCGACGCGGTGGCGTTCAATCCGCCGTACCTCCCCGAGGACCTCGAAGCCGCGCGCGACGACTGGATGGAAGTCGCGCTCACCGGCGGCGAGGACGGCCGCGAAATCATCGACCCGTTCCTCGACACGGTCGGCCGCGTCCTCAAGCCCGGCGGGACCGTCTTCCTCCTCGTGAGTAGCTTCACGGGCTACGACGAGGTGCTCGCCCGCGCCGAGGCGAACGGCTTCGGCCACGAGGTCGTCGTCCAGGAGTCGTACCCCTACGAGACCCTCACGGTGCTCGCGTTGGAATAACCAATGCGCATATGTTGATACAGGAAATATTATAGGCCGTCATTTCTTAGCCAGGAGTGATGACTGAACTCGTCTCGACGACACCGGGACTGTATCCCCTCCCGGATTGGGCGAAACAGGAGCTTTCCGACCTCAAGGGTCACCAGAAACACGACCTCATCTCCGGTAACGAGGGCGCGGACATCGTGAGCGCGTACGACCGCGCCCGCGAGGAAGTCGTCTCCGAACAGACTGACGCCGGTCTCGACCGCGTCGTCGAGGCGCAACTCCGCTGGGACGACATGCTCGCGCACCCGCTGACGGTCCACGAGAACGTCGAGACCGGCGGTATCGTCCGCTACTACGACAACAACAACTTCTACCGCGACCCGCAGGTCCGCGGCGAACTCACCTTCTCCGGCGACGTCGCGGCCGAACTCGACGCTACCGCCGACCTCCTCGGCGACGAGTCGCTGCAGGCGGTCCTCCCCGGCCCGTACTCGCTTTCGGACCTCGCGACCGACGAGCACTACGGCGACGAGGCCGACTTCCTCGGCGCAGTCAGCGAGTTCCTCGCCGGCGAGGTCGACGCCTTCCCCGACCACGAGACGCTGTTCCTCCTCGAACCCTCGCTCGTGTTCTCGCCGCCGGGCGAGGACGTCGACGAGCGCGTCGCCGAGGCCATCTCCGCCGTCTCCGACGCGACCGACGCCGACGTGGTCGTCCACACCTACTGGGGCGCGCTCGACGAGAAGGTCTACGCGCACCTCATGGACGCCGACGTCGAGGCCATCGGCTTCGACTTCGTCGCCGGTGACCGCGACCAGACGCTCTACAACATCAACGAGTACGGCACGAAAGACGACATCGCCCTGGGCCTCGTCGACGGCCAGAACACGCTGGTCGAAGACCCCGACACGGTCCGCGAGCGCGTCGAGTGGACCCTCGACAACGTCCAGAGCCAGACGTTCGACACCGCCTACGTGACCTCCAACACCGAACTGTTCTACCTGCCGGAGAACCGCGCGACGGAGAAACTCGCCGCCCTCGCGGCCGCCACCGAGGACGAACTGGAGGTGGAAGCATGAGCCGCGACGCCGAGAACCGCGAGCAGTTCCGCCCCGAAGGCCACGAAAACGAGCACTTCCTGCTCACCACCGTCGTCGGCTCCTACCCGAAGCCCAAGTGGCTCAACCGCGCCAACGACCTCGCGGAGGACCCCGACTCCAAGTTCACCCAGGAGCACCTCCACGAGGCCCACGACGACGCCTGTCGCGTCATCACCCGCGAGCACGAGCGCTCCGGCCTCGACACCGTCGTCGACGGCGAGATGCGCCGCGAGGAGATGGTCGAGTACTTCGCCCACCGCATCCCCGGCTACGAGTTCAACGGCCCGGTGAAGGTGTGGGGCCACAACTACTTCGACAAGCCCTCGGTCGTCGGCGAGGTCGAGTACGACGAGCCGTGGCTGGTCGACGAGTTCGAGTTCACGAGCGACGTGGCCTCCAAGCCCGTCAAGGTCCCCATCACGGGCCCGTACACGCTGGCTAGCTGGTCGTTCAACGAGCACTACGACTCCGAGGCCGACCTCGCGTACGCGCTGGCCGACCTCGTCAACGAGGAAATCGAGAAGCTCGTCGAGGCGGGCGCGACCTACATCCAGATCGACGAGCCCGCGCTGGCGACGACGCCGGACGACCACGCCATCGTCGGCGAGTGTCTCGAACGCATCGTCGCGGGCATCTCCGACGAGGTCCGCATCGGCCTCCACGTCTGTTACGGCGATTACTCCCGCATCTACCCCGAACTCAACGACTACCCAATCGACGAGTTCGACGTGGAACTCTGCAACGGCGGCTACGAGCAGATTGACGTGTTCACCGACCCCGAGTTCGAGCCGGACCTCGCGCTCGGCGTCCTCGACGTGCACACCACCGAAGTCGAGACCGTCGAGGAGATAAAGGAGAACATCAAGCAGGGTCTGAAGGTCGTCCCGCCGGAGAAGCTCACCGTCTCGCCCGACTGCGGCGTGAAGCTCCTCCCCCGCGAAGTCGCCTACCAGAAGACGGAGAACATGGTCAAAGCCGCCCGCGAGGTCGAAGCCGAACTCGACGCCGGCGAAATCGACCTCGACGCGCCCGTCCCGCAGGCCGACTGAGCGGCTGAGTGTCCGAGCGCCCGAACAACTCCCCGTTCGTCTTTCTTGTCCGTATCGAACCCAGAGTCGCAGACTCCCATCGCGTTCTCGCCGCCGTGAGTGTCTCCCCGTCCTGCACGTGAAATAAATGTTAACATAGCACATAGCGTATCGCTCGGTATGGGCACCGAATCAGTCGCACCGGAACGGACGAACGTCGAACTGTGCCGCCGATACGTCGAGGAGTTCGTCAACGAGGGGGACGCGGCGGCGGCCGATGAGTTGGTCCGCGAGGACGTCGTCACTCACCAGTTGGGCGTCGACGTCGACAGAGTGGGGAGAGACGCGCTGGTCGACCAGATACTCGGCTTCCGGGGGGCGGTTCCGGACTGGACCCTCGCTGTCGAAGACGCGGTCGGCGAGGGCGACCGGGTGATGATGCGGCTCACGGCGCGGGGGACGCCGCAGGAGCCGTGGGGGAACCTCGTCCCGACCGGGAAGTCGTTCGAGCAACCGGCGTTCTTCGTCTTCCGACTCGAAGACGGCCGCATCGTCGAGCAGTGGAACCTGGTGAACCTGATGGGAATCGCGCGCCAACTCGGGTTGCTTCCGCCGGGGCCGCGGGTCGTCGCCAAACTGGCGGCCCGGCGCATTCGGTCGCGCCTCGGCGGCGGCCGGTGACGCGGTCGAGCCGACAGACCGAGTTAGACGCGCTCGGGCTCGAACGAGCGTTCTCGGGTCGCGTCGTCTCCGACGTCGGCACCACCGAGCCCGCGATTGCCCTCACTCCCGATTCGCCACCCGCCGTCGGCACCGCGGACTAACGGAAGCTCCGTCCCGACGGCGTCTGAAATCTCTTCGGGTGGCACGTCGCACGCCGCGGCGATGCGTTCGAACCGCGAGCCGCCGGTCAGCGCCTCGGGAACCGGAACCCAGACCGTCGCGGTCCGGTCGTCGGGCGTCGCGAGCGCGAGGTCGAGTCGCACGCCGTCCCGGCGAGAGAAGCGGGCGAAACCGCTCGCTCCGCGCCGCCGCTCGGGGACCACGTTCGTGACGACGCCCGAATCGACGTGGTCGAGCGCGCGCAGGCCGGCCACGCGGAGTTCGACGTCGCGGATGTCGGTCGGCCCGAGGACGACCGGACGCACGAGCGTCGAGAGCGTCGCCGCCAGTCGCGCGGTCGTCCACGCCGCCACCGCGGTCGCGCCGAGCATCGCCACCGCGCCGACGACGAACAGCGCCGCGAGCGCGAGGAGTACGAGTTCAACTTCGACCATGTGACACGTTTCGCCGGGCGACGAGAAAACCGTTGTTCGCCGCGCGGTGGACGGTCAGGTCGCGGTGACGGTCGTCGCCGGCAGTCCTGGTGTGACTGATGATAGTCCTTCGCACACTCCATTGTCGACGGGAGCGTCCCCGTCGGCTGGAGCGCGGACGAGAGGGGAGACGTGGCCGCCGCTCCTCTCGGCAGAAAACGTGAGAACCGCGAGACGAGACTTACTCGTAGAGCCAGGTCTCGTCGATGCGCTCGTAGTCGACGAGTTCGTCCTCGTCGAAGAAGAGCGCGATTTCGCGCTCGTTCGCGCCCTCGTCCTCGTGGTCGGAGCCGTGGATGACGTTCCGGCCGAGGTCGAGACCGTAGTCGCCGCGGATGGTGCCGGGAGCGGACTCTGCGGGGTCCGTCTCGCCCATCATGCCGCGGACCTGTCGCGTCGCGTCCTGTCCTTCCCAGACCATCGCGAAGACGGGACCGGACGTGATGAAGTCGACGAGACCCTCGAAGAAGGGCTTGCCCTCGTGCTCACCGTAGTGGTCGTGAGCGAGCTCCTCGTCGATCTGCATGAACTTGCCGCCGACCATCTTCAGACCGCGGTCCTCGAAGCGGGAGACGATGTCTCCGATGAGGCCGCGCTGGACGCCGTCGGGCTTGACCATCACGAAGGTGCGCTCTGCGTCGGACATCAGTTGTCCTCCGACTTGCCGCTCGCGCGGCGGCCGGCCTCCGTCCACTCGAGGTCGCGGGCCTCGCGGCCGAGGAAGTAGTTCTTCTCGGCCTTCGAGTCCTTGAAGTGGAGGATGGTACCGTCGGTCTTGACGTACATCGTGCCCGTGCCGGGCTCGATTTCCTCACCGCTGTAGTCGCACGTGCGCTTTTCGACCATTGTTACTGCCCTCCGATGGAGTCGGCGTCACGCTGAGTCTCGCGGAGCTGGAGGATGTCGCCCTCGCGGACGGGACCCAGCACGTTTCGCGTGATGATACGGCCCTGGTTGGAGCCTTCGCGGATGCGGCACTTGACCTGCATGGCCTCGCCGTGCATCCCAGTCTTTCCAACGACTTCGATGACTTCGGCAGGCGTCGAGTCGCTGGCTTGTTCGTCCGCGCTCATAGTCGGTTATCGAAGGTCCTCGACCTTAGTCGCGATGTCCTCGACATCGTCGGACGCGTCGCCGGCGTCGACGATGGCGGCCGCGGCACTGCCGACTTCGAGGCCGGCGGCGTGGCCGATGTCGTCCTGCGTCTCGACGAAGATGAACGGAATGCCCTTCTCGTCGGCGAGTTCGGGCAGGTGCATGACGATCTCCTCGGGGGAGACGTCTTCCGCGATGAGGACGAGCTGGGCGTTGCCCCGCTCGATGGACTTGGTCGTTTCGTTGGTTCCTTTCTTCACGATACCAGTATCTCGGGCGACCTCGAGCGCCTCGACGGCGCTGTCAGCGAGGTCGGCCGGTACGTCGAAGTCTACGTAGACAGCCATTGTTGTTCACCTATATCCTGCTCGCGGGCTCGACTCCCTCGCCGGTATCACACCGGTCGGTCGGTCGCGACCGGTCAACGATTTCCCTACGGCGAGGAGGTTCATCAACCCCGGACAGGCTGTAACCACTCTTTGCTTCGGCCCCCATAAAAGCGCTTTCAAAATCGTACCGCCGTGCGACGCGTCCGCACGACCCGCGAAACACCCGATTTCTCGCCGACCGAAGCGCCACGGATTCGCGTGTCGATTGCTCACACGAAACGCTCGTGGCGGGGCGTGACACGCCACCGAAACCGCCGGCTGAACCGACTGGGAGACGAGCGCGCTCGCACCCGACCGAAGGATGTGAATAGTCGCGCCGGCGTATCGCCCCCATGACCGAACTCGGCGACGACCCCGACGTCGAGGCGCTCGCCGCCGCCCGTCGCGAGGAGGCGCTGGCGACGAACCAGCGACGCCTCCTCGTCCTCGCCGGCGACCGGGACGCCGGCATCGACGCCGCCTTCGACGCGGTCCGCGGGGCCGACGTGCCCGACGACGAGGTGACGTTCGTCACCGCGCGGGAAGGATTTCGCTTCCACCGCGTCGAACCGAAGCGCGCCTCGTCGCTCCTCGGGACGACCCGGACGCTCGTCGTCCTCGACGCCCACGAGGACTTCTCGGCGAACGCGCTCGGCCGCGTCGCCGGCGCGGTCGACGGCGGCGGCCTGCTCGTCCTGCTCACGCCACCCCTCGACGAGTGGCCGACCCGCTGCGACGCCTTCGACGAGCGATTGGCGGTCCCGCCGTTCTCCGTCGCGGACGTGACCGGCCGCTTCCGCGGCCGACTCGTCTCGACGCTCCGGGACCACCCCGGCGTCGCCCTCGTCGACCTCGATTCGGGGACCGTCGAGCGCGACGGCGCGTACCGACAGGGAATCAGTTTCGACGCCGCCCCGCCGCGGATACCGAGAGAGAAGAACCGAAGGTTCCCGCGGCGCGCCTACGAGGACTGCCTCACCGCCGACCAGTCCGCCGCGCTCGCCGCGCTCGAAGCGCTGGCCGAACCGGACACCGCCGTCGTCGTGGAGGCCGACCGCGGCCGCGGGAAGTCGAGCGCGGCGGGCCTCGCCGCCGGGAGTCTCGCCGCGGAGGGCGCGGACGTGGTCGTGACCGCGCCCGGAAAGCGAAACGCCGCCGAGGTGTTCGCCCGCGCGGAGCGACTCCTCTCCGAACTCGGCGCGCTCCGAGGCGGCGGCGCGGACGATTTCGACCTCGCGGCCGAGAGCGGCGGTCGCGTCCGCTACGTCCCACCGACGGAAGCCGGCGCGGCGGCGGCCGACGCCGACGCGCTCGTCGTGGACGAGGCGGCCGCCCTGCCCGTCAGGCTCCTCGAATCGTTCCTCGCCGCGCCCGCGGTCGCCTTCTGTACGACCGTCCGGGGCTACGAGGGCGCGGGCCGCGGCTTCGCCGTCCGCTTCCGCGACCGCCTCGACGACGCGGACCGCGAGGTGACCGACGCGCGCCTCGACGACCCGATTCGCTACGCCGCCGGCGACCCCGTCGAGTCGTGGACGTTCCGCGCCCTCCTCCTCGACGCCCGGCCGCCGGTCGACCAACTCGTCGCTGACGCGACGCCCGATACCGTCTCCTACCGGGCGTTTTCGCCCGACGACCTGCTGGCCGACGAACACCTGCTCCGCGAGGCGTTCGGCCTGCTCGTCCTCGCGCACTACCGGACCGAACCGGACGACCTCGCGCGACTTCTCGACGCACCGAACCTGACGCTCCGGGCGCTCACCCACGGGGGGCGAGTCGTCTCGGTCGCGCTCCTCGCCCGCGAGGGCGGCCTCGACGCCGACACCCGCCGGCACATGTACGACGGCGGCCGCATCCGCGGGAACATGCTCCCCGACGTGTTCACGAGCCAACTCCGGGACGAAGCGGCGGGCGTCCCCGTCGGCTACCGCGTGATGCGCATCGCCACCCACCACGCGGTCCGGTCGTCCGGCCTCGGCTCGCGGCTCCTCTCGGAGGTACGCGACGAGTTCGCGGGCGACGCGGACTACCTCGGCGTCGGCTTCGGCGCGACGCCCGAACTCCTCTCGTTCTGGCGCGACAACGGCTACGGCACGGTCCACCTCTCGACCACCAGAAACGACACCAGCGGCGAGTACTCGGCGCTCATGATGCGCCCCCTGTCGCCCGCCGGCCGCGACCTCCGGGACCGGCACGCCGAGTGGTTCCTCGGCCGCGTCGGCGACGTGCTCGGCGACGCCCTCTCGGACCTCGACGCCGACGTGGCGCGGGCCGCGCTCGCCGCCGTCGACGCCGGTGCCGACCCAAGCGCCGACGCCGCGTTCTCGCCCGGCCTCTCCGAGTACGAGTGGCGCGTCGTCGTGGGCGCGTCCTACGGACCGGGGCTCTACACGACCGCGCCCGGCGCGTTCCGGCGACTCGGCCTCGCGCATCTCACGAACCCGGACCGGGCCTCGTTGACGCCTCGGGAGGAGCGACTGCTGGTCCGCAAGGTCTTCCAGATGCGACCGTGGGACGTCGTCGCGGACGAACTCGACTTCCACTCGACCGCGGGGGCCATGCGCGCGCTCGGCGACGCCTACGAACCGCTCGTGGACGAGTACGGCACCGACGCGGCCCGCGAGGAACGCGAGCGATTCCGGTGAGCGCGCGGTGAGCGCGAGCCGTGCCGCGGGCGAGGGGGCGGCGAGCCGACCGTCTCGCTCGCCGACACACCGATAGTCGTCGGAACCGACGCTCATCGTATGGCCGAGTGTAGCGAACCCGACTGCGAGAACGTCGCGGCGGTCAGGCTCTACGTTCCGTGGGACGCCGACAGAGACGTCTGTACGGCCCACGCGAGGGCGCTCGTCCAGCAGGACGGCGTCGTCGCCGAACCCCTCGACGGGGCCGAAGACGACTGGTCGTAGCGCCGCCGGTCGCGAGCGGGGGCGGCGGCACCCCGACGCGTCGCTGGCCGGAGAAGACAGCGCGCAGAAATTCAGGGTCGGAGACGGGGCCGGTCAGCGCTCACCGGAGCGTGACGGCCATCATCACTTCGTCGACGTAGTCGCCGTCTATCTTGTAGTGGGCGTCGCGGACGGCTTCGGTCTCCCAGCCGTGGCCTTCGAGGAACGCGATTGCCTCCTCGTTAGTCGCCGGAACGCTGTTGTAGAGCTTCTCGAAGCCGCGCTCCCGAGCCCAGTCGACGCCGCGGTCGAGGAGCTTGCTCCCGATGCCGTGGCCGCGGAACTCCGGTCGAGTGCCGACCGTCAGGACGGCGGTGTGGCTCAGCTTCTCCGCCTCGGGCAGGTCGAGGTGGACCCAGCCGGCGAGTTCGTCGCCGACGGTGGCGACGAACACCATCCGGGAGTTGACGTCGTTGTGCCGGAGGACGACCTCCTCGTGGTCCAGCAGGTCGGCGACCGTCTCGGCCTCGATGTACCGGCCCTCGTCGGCGACCTCGTGGATGGCGTCGACGAGGCTCTCCAAGTCGACGTTCTGGGCCATCCGAATCGTCACGTCGAGGTCGCCGAGTTCGACCGTCTCCTCCTCGCCGGGCGCGTAGGCCACCTCTACGTAGTTGCCGACCTTTCGGATGTAGCCGTCCCGTCGCAGAACGGTCAGGTGCGCCCCCAGCGCCGCTGGCTCGAAGTTGAGCGCCCGCCGCACCTCGTCCTCGCGGACGGTCCCGTGGCGCTCGATGTACTCGTAGATGTCCTTGCGGTCTTTGTGTCCGAAGTTGAGACTGTCAGTTACTTCCATGGTACACAATCACACTCATGATTTATAATTGTTGTTCGTGCCGGACCCGACGACAGTCGGTGGAGCCGACGGGTGAATCGGGGTCCGTGCGCCGCCCTCAGCGCCTCTCGGGGACGCAGGTCAGCAGTTGGGCGGTGTCGAGCACGTCGTGGGTCCGCAGCAGGACCTCGGCTGCCTCGCGGACCGTGAAGTCCGCGTCGAGGTCGACCCCGTAGCACCGGGCGTACATGTCGAGCCAGTCGTTCATCGCCCGGTGGAGGAGTTCGAACTCCTCGCCGGTGAAGGAGATCTGCCGGTCGCCCGTCCGCGCGCTGACGTAGAGCGAGACCGCCGGGCCGACGCCGTCGCGGGCGCATTCGAGCGCGCGCTGGTCCGCGGCGGACGGCGGCGGCGGGTCGAACGACTCCCGCGCCTCTCGCGCCTCGGCGGCGAGGGCTCTGGCGCGCTCCCCGAACCGAACGTCTTCGGGATGTCGCTCCTCGGCACCGCGACCGTCGGCGACGGCGCGGGACTCCGAGTGGGTCGCCTCGCGGCTCATGGTCTCACCTCCGTCACCCCCACTTGAACTCGACGCCCTTGTCGCCGCGCGGGTGGGTCCACTCCGTGTCGGCGACGACGGCGCAGGTGCCGCACTCGACGCAGGGCTGGGTGTCGAGGCTGACGACGCGCTCTTCCGAGCCGTTGGTCCGGACGACTTCCTCGCGGTAACAGCCGCCGCCGAAGTCGACCGCCGAGACGGGACAGGCCGCAACCGCGGCCCCGCTGGCCTCGTAGGACTCGTCGCGGAGCGCGATGTGCGGGTTGCCGATGTCGGTGTCGTAGGTCAACCCGCCGATGCGGGCTTCGAGGTCCAGCGGCGTCACCGAGCTCTGGTCGCGGACCCGCGTCCCCAACTCCTCGGCGATGACCGTCGGGAGCGTGACGTAGGGCGTCCGCGTGTCCGGCATCAGCGCCGACAGCGTCGGGACGTTGTAGAGCCGTTCGAGCCGCCCCGAGAGCGCGCGGATGCCGGCGCGCCCGACCGGCGAGGTGAGCACGGTGTCGACCACGTCGGTCACGCCGTCGTCTTCGGCCACGCCGCGGAGCAGTTCGTAGCCGCGGGGCCGGAGCTTCTTCATCACGCCCTCGCTCCGGAGCTTGCGGGCGTAGCGAGTCCCCGCTTTCTCGGGCTCGTTGCGCGATTTGGCCTGCGCGTACGCCTCCGCCGCGAGTGCGCCCGCCGTGACGGCGTGGTTCATGCCCTTGATTATCGGTCCCTGCGCCTGCATCTGACCGGCCGCGTCGCCGACGAGGAGCAGGCGGCCGAAGTGCGGTTCGCGCAGGGCGACCTTCTTCGAGTCGGGCACGAGCTTCGCGCTGTACTCCAGTTCGGTGTAGTCGTCGCCGAGCCACTGCGCGAGCAGCGGGTGGGTCAGGAGGGCGTCGAGGAGCTGGTGTGGTTCGGCCTCCTCCGCGACGAGGCTGTCGAGGTGGAACACCGTCCCGAGCGACAGCGTGTCGCGGTTCGTGTAGAGGAAGCCGCCGCCCCGGACGCCCTCGAAGAGGTCGCCAGAGAACAGGTGCGCCGCGCCCTCGTCTTCCGCCACGTCGAACCGGTCGGCGATGGCGTCCTCCGGCATGTCGACGACGGCCTTGACGCCCTGGAACCACTCGTCGGGCTCGTCCCAGTCCATCAGGCCCGCGTCGCGGGCGAGTTCGGAGTTCACCCCGTCGGCCGCGACGATGATGTCGGCGGTTATCGGGTCGAGTTCGTCCAGCGTGACGCCGACGATGCGGCCCTCCTCGCGGAGCAGGCCGTTGACGTGGACGCCCGTCAGGAGGCCGCCGCCGGTCTCGCGGGTCCGTTCGTGGACGCGGTCTTCGAGCCACGAGTCCATCTTTCGCCGGAGGACGGAGTCGGACCACTCGGTGTCGTGTTCGTGGAGGTCCGTGAGGTCGAACGACTCGACCTTGTCGCCGGCGATGTTGTGGATGCGGTACTTCGTGATGGGCCGCTCGGCGGCCGCCTCCCGGAACCCCGGAAAGAGGTCGTCGATGGTGTACGGCGCGGACTCCTCGGCGTAGATGAGCCCGCCCGAGACGTTCTTCGACCCGGCCTCGACGCCGCGTTCGAGGACGAGCGTCTCGATGCCGTAGTTGGCGAACGTCGCGGCCGCCGCCGCGCCGCCGGGTCCGGCCCCGACGACGAGCGCTTCGTAGTGTTCGTAGTCGCTCATCGTGACTCACCTCGGTCGTCTTCGGCCGCGCCATCGTCCGGCGTTCCGGTCGGCGCGGCACCCCCGTCGCTCGCCACCGCCGCCTCGAACCGACCCTCCTTGAGCGCCGTCGTCAGCCGCGGCAGCACCTCGAACAGGTCGCCCTCGATGAAGTAGTCCGAGAAGTCGCGGATGCGGGCGTCGGGGTCCGTGTTGACGGCGACGATGGTGTCGGACTCGTCCATGCCGACCTTGTGTTGGACCGCGCCGGAGATGCCCGCCGCGACGTAGAGCTTCGGCGCGACGACCTGTCCGGTCTCGCCTATCTGTCTGTCCTCGTGGGTGTACTGCTCGACGTGGCCGTCGAAGTTGAACGACCCCGTGACGATGCCGCGGGTGACGCCAACCTCGGCGTCCTCGAACTGGCCGGCGAGGTCCAAGGCGAATTCGATGCCCTTCGTCGGGTCGTCGCCGATGCCGCGGCCGACCGCGACGATGACGTCGTGGCCGGTCAGGTCGATACCCTCGTCGAGCTGGTCGAAGTCGGTGACGGTGACGCGGAACCAGTCGTCGTCGAGCGGGGCGTCGTGTTCGACCACGAGGCCCTCGCGCTCGGCGTCGGGTTCGGGCAGGTCGAAGCTCCCCGGGATGACCGACGCGCCCTGCGGGTGGAACTCCCGCGTCGGGTTGTCGATACAGAGGATGGTCGAGTACTCGAAGCCGGAGAAGTCCGGGCGCTTCATGTGCAGGACGCGCTGGAACTCCTTTTTCTCGCCGGCGACGCCGGTCTTGACGGGGTTCGAGATGACCTCCTCCGTGATGTAGAGCCCCGAGCAGTCGCTGGCGAGACCGGAGTCGAGTTCGGCCTGCACGAGCGCCGAGAGGTCCCGGCCGTTGTTCGTCGCCGGGAACAGCACGTACCGCGGCTTGTCGTAGTCGCGCCACGGCTCGTCGCGGCCGCCTCGGACCTCGAAGTTCTCGTGGGTCGCCCCCGCGCGGGCCATGTCGCAGAATATCTCGGTGTACGGCTTGTGCTGGAAGCGTTCGAGCCGGGCGTCCTCGCGGACGACGACCACGTCCGCGCCGTAGGCGATGACGTCCTCGACGTGCTTCGACACGTCGGAGCCGATGAGGACCGCGACGACCCGCTCGTCGGTCGTGTAGTCGTCGTTGTAGGTGTCCATCAGGTCGCGGGCCTTGCCGAGCATCTCCTTGGACACGTCCACGAGTTCGCCCGCCTGTGTCTCGCAGTAGACCCACATGTCGCGGTAGGTCCCCCCGTGGAGCGACCGGACGTGCCGCTTGTCCCGGGTCGGGTGGTCGAGGTCCGGGTGGCGCTCCTCGGGCGGCCGGTCGTCCACCTCGATTTCCGTGTCCTCCTCGTCGCTTCCCTTCACGGAGTCGATGCGGCTTCTGATGAGCCGCTTTACCGAGTCGCGGTCCTCGCCGGCCTCCTCGCGTTCGAGGAGGGATTCGAGGTCCGAGACCTCCTCGACGCTCTGGAGGGCGTTTCCGACCTCCGCGGTGCTCATCGACGCGAGGTCCATCTCGTCGGCGTCGGCCGGTTCGTCGTCGTCCTCGGAGAACTTCTCGATGCGGCTCTCGATGAGGGCGATGGCCGGCGCGCGGTTCTGTCCGCGGTGTTCCGCCTGTAGAATCTCCTCTAACTCGCCGAGGTCGTCGATGTCCTTGATGGCCGGGCCGAGCTCCGAAATCTCGTAGTCGCCGGGGTCGAAGTCGGTCACGCTCAGTCACCCCCCGCGGCCGCGGCGTCGCCGGCGTCGTCGCCGACCGCCGACTGCATCGCCCCCAGCACGTCCTGCATGGCACCCGTATCCTCCGGGTCGACCATCGTCGCCTCCCGCTCCGCCGGGGCCTTCGGGATCGGGTCGACCGACGAGACGATGGTCGGCGAGCCGTCGAGGCCGATGTAGTCCGGGTCGACGTTGATGTCGGCGTGGTCCCGCACCGTCAGGTGCTCCTCGTAGTTCTCGGCGCGCGCTCGGGTCTCCTCGCGCAGGTCCTTCAGCGTCAGGCGCTCGCCCGCCGTCCGATACGACGGCTCGAACTCGGGGTCCGCGACGACGAACGCCGGAAGCTCCGTCTCGACGGTCTCTATCTCCTCGATGTCGCCTTCGACCAGTCGCTTGGCGCGCAGCGTCCCCTCCGCTTCGTCGATGTCGAGGGAGATGACGTGCGTGACGAGCGGCATGTCGAGACACCAGTTCGTCTGCGGACCGGTGTGGCCCGTCTCCCCGTCCGCGGTCTTGAACCCGGCGAACACCACGTCCGGCTCGCCGAGCGTTTCGATGCCCGCGCTGAGCGTGATGGCCGTCGCCCACGTGTCGGCGGCCGCCATCTCGCGGTCCGAGACGAGGTGGAGGTCGTCGGCGTACACCGTCTCCATCGCCTCGCGTAACACCTCCTTGTACCCCGGCGGCCCCATGCTCATCACGCTCACTCGCCCGCCGTGTCGAACCCGCGTCTGCAGCGCCGCCTCCAGCGCGAAGCGGTCGTTCGGATTCATCACTGTGGGCGTCTTCCCCCGTTCGAGGTGCCCGTCCTCGTCGAACGATACCTGGCCCTCCCGGAAGTCGGGCACGCCTTTGGTAAGTACCACCATGTGCATTGAGAACACTCTCCAGTTAATGCTAGCTCATATTCATAATAATCTTTTGTACTAGGTGGGCGGAATGTCCGCGCCGCTCATCGGCGTCTTCCTCGGCGGTCACGCCCGCAAAAAATCGGGGTTTCTTCCCTCAGATGCGTCCCGCTCGCCCGGGGTCGACGTCGATGGCGTCGACCGGGCAGACGTCGACACAGAGCATGCAGTCGATGCACTGGTCTTCGTGGGTCGGTTCGGCCTTGATGTCGGACTCCGGGTGCCCCGGTGTGTCGACCCAGGTGAACACGTCCACGGGGCAGTCCTCCAGACACGCTCCGTCGGCGAGGCAGATGTCGAAATCCACCGCGACGTGCGTGCCGTGGATGCCGTGTTTCTCCGGCGGGTCGACCGGTCCCCAGACGGCCACGCCGTTTTCCTCTCCGACCTTCTCCCTGTTTGTCTCGAACTGCGGGTCGATAGCCATGACTCTTAGTGACATATTTCGGTAGAGGCAATAAACTATCCCCCGAACGGGGGGAAACCGGGCGACGCGGCGCGCGAGTGAGAACCCGGTCACACCCGCCGTCCTCCCGCCGCGGCCTCGACGCGCCCACTCGGTGGGGTGAATAGCCCCCGGCCCGAACCACCCCGGTATGGACGTGTTCCTCTGGGTCGCGCTCGCCCTCCTGGTCCTCGGCGTCGTCGGGAGCGTACTTCCGCTGCTCCCCGGCGCGCTCCTCTCCGTGCTCGGCGTGGTCGTCTACTGGGTATCGACCGGCTTTTCGGACCCCGGACCCATCGCGTTCGTCGGTCTCACCCTCGTCGGCCTCGTCGCGCTCGTCACCGACTACGCCGGCGGGATGGTCGCCGCGCGGTTCGGCGGCGCGTCGACCCGAACGTCGATTGTCGCCGGAGTCGCCGGCTTCCTGCTCATGTTCCTCATCGGCCCGCTCGGCATCTTCGTCGGCGTCGCGGGCACGGTCTTCGCCCTCGAATACCTCGAACACCAAGACGCGGAAGAGAGCGGTCGGCGAGCCCTCGTCGCCACGGTCGGCGTCCTCGCCACCGCGGCGGTGCAGGCGCTGTTGACGTTCTCGATGCTCGTCGGCTTCGTCCTCGTCGTGGTGCTCTAACGCCGGCCGACTCCGCTTCGCTCCCGAGTTACCGCTCGTCTCGACGCCGAATCAGCCCCGTCTCCGCGTCGGCGACGACCCGAGCGGGCGCGCCGTCGGCGTCCACGCGCAGCGGCATGACGTACAGGTCGAACGTCCGGTCGGTCGGGAGCGCGTCCAACCCGCGGAGGTTCTCGACGACGAGCAGTCCCGCCCCGAGAATCGCGTGGTGCGCCGGGACGCCGTCGCCGCCGGTCGGGTCCGGGCTGAGCGCGTCGACGCCGACCGAGAGCCCCCGTTCTGCACAGGCCCGTGCCGTCTCGGGCGCGAGCGCCGGGTGGTCGGGCATGTGCTCCGTCCCCCACTCGTCCTCCCAGCCGGTTCGGAACACGAGGAAATCCACGCGGGGTTCGAGGTGTTCGGGAATCGCGTCCGGCCCGATTCGACCGCGGGGGCCCGCGTCTCGGCAGTCGGCGACCCGAGCGGTGAACCGGAGTTCCTCGACCGGGAAGTCGTCGAGCGTCGCGCCGTCCGGTTCGGTGTGTGCGGGCGCATCGACGTGCGTTCCGGCGTGCGTCCCGAGTTCGAGCCGCGAGACGCGGTAGCCGTCGGCCTCGAAGTCGGCGTGCGACTCGACGGCGACGGGCGGGTCGCCGGGGTACGTCGGCATCCCGGTCTCGACGCGTCGGGTGAGGTCGAGGAGGGTCATACCGTCCCTTAGGCGGGGGTGGGTAAAACGAGTGTTCGTGTCGAGAGCGACTGTCCGTCGCTCAGTTCACTTGTGCGCGAAGTAGACGACGGTCTCGTCGTCGCCGCGGTCGTCCACGCGGACGAAGCCGACGCGCTCGAACTGGACGAGTTCGTCCTCGGGCACGTCGCCGAAGTCGGGTTCAGCGACGCCCGTCACGTCGCCGTCCATGGTGCGCATGCGGACCGGGACGCCGTCGGTCGGTGCCCAGTGAATCACGGCCACGTCGCCCTCGCGGACCACGTCGAGGTCGTCGCCGGTGGCGACGAGCGAGTCGCCCTCGCGGCGGACCGCGCCGAAGCCCTTCAGCCAGACGCGCTCGCCCTCGGCGGGCACGTCGCCCGATTCGAGGAGGACGCTGTCGCCGACCGGGATGTCGCGGGTGCCGCGCTCCTCGAAACTCGGGTGGAGCGGCGGGTGGGCGCTGTCGGGGCCGCCCTCGACGGCGAACTCCTCCCCGTCCCGAACGAGGAAGTAGCGGTCCGTCTCGTCGTCGACGAGGTCGCGGTTGTTCGCGTAGACCGTGGACATCGAGAGGTCGACGTTCGACGTGGAGGTGCCGAGGCCGACCATCGCGTCCACGATGGCCTGTCCGCGGATGCCGCGGCGGCGGAGGCTCTTGATGGTCGGCACGCGCGGGTCGTCCCAGCCTTCGACCTCGCCCGCGTCGATGAGCTCCTTGATGCTCGACGTGGACATCTTCACGTCGTAGGCGTCGACCTGCACGTGGCCCCAGTGGACGACCTCGGGGTAGTCCCAGCCGAAGTAGTCGTAGACGAACTGCTGGCGCTTCGCGGAGTCCTGCAGGTCGATGCCGCGGATGATGTGGGTGACGCCCGTGAGGTGGTCGTCGACGCCGGACTGGAAGTCGAGCATCGGCCACGCGCGGTAGTCGGCCGCCTCCTCGCGGGGGTGCGGCGTGTCTATCATGCGGAAGGCGACCCAGTCGCGCAGCGCGGGGTTCTTGTGTTCGATGTCGGTCTTGACGCGGAGGACCATCTCGCCCGAACTGTACTCGCCTTCGACCATGTCCTCGAACTCCTCGCGGGTCGTCTCGGGGTCCTTGTCGCGGTGCGGACACGGCTTCCCGTCGTTCTTCAGGTTCGAGAACGCCTCGCCCGAACACGAGCAGGTGTACGCGCCGCCCATCTCGATGAGTTCGCGGGCGTAGTCGTAGTACGTCTCCACCCGGTCGGAGGCGCGAATCACGTCGTCGGGCTCGAACCCGAGGTAGTCGATGTCGTCGAGGATGGCGTCGTACGCCGTCAGGTCCGGCCGCTTCGTCTCCGGGTCGGTGTCGTCGAACCGGACGATGAAGGAGCCGTCGTACATCTCCTTGTACGTCCCGATGACCGCGGGCATGCGGGCGTGGCCGAGGTGCCACGGGCCGTTGGGGTTCGGTGCGGCGCGCATGCGGACCTCGTCGTACTCCTCGACGTTGGGGAGGTCGGGGAGAAGCGACTCGTCCGCTTCCTCCTCGGCTTCCATCTCGGCGAGTTCCTCGGGCGCGAGGTCTTCGAGTCGGTCGCGCTTTTCACCCGCCGACAGTTGGTTGACCTCGGCGACGACGGGACCGATGAGTCCCGGAATCTCGCCGCCGTGCTGTCGGAAGTCGGGGTTTTCGCCCATCAGCGGGCCCATAATCGCGCCCACGTCGGCGTCGCTGTCGTGTTTGACCGCGTTGAGAAGCGCGTGCTTTTCGGCCTCTCGCTCGATGCGCTCTCGAAGCTCGTCGTCCATTACCGTTGGCTTCCGCGGCGCGCCTAAAAACAGGCCCGGATTGCGGGGAAGGGTCCTCGCGCGGGCAGGGGTACGTGGGATGTTAGCACTTCAGAGCAAATATGCGTTACGGCGGCGGGGCTCGGGAGGCGGACGGACCGAAGAGAAATCCTCGTGGCCGCGGTTCGCGGGCGCGTCG
Organism: Haloferax gibbonsii ATCC 33959; assembly: GCF_000336775.1. Taxonomy (GTDB): domain Archaea; phylum Halobacteriota; class Halobacteria; order Halobacteriales; family Haloferacaceae; genus Haloferax; species Haloferax gibbonsii. Next base: position 48,645 of record NZ_AOLJ01000014.1, read on the forward strand.
CGCTCTCAGTAGCCGCGGGTGATGAGGTAGTCCGCGATGTCGCAGAGCAGCTCGCGGGCCTCGTTGTCCGGGAGGACGTCGAGCCGCGACTTGGCCTGTTCGGTGAGGTCTTCGGCCATCTCGCGGGCGTAGTCGATGCTGCCCGCCTCGTTCAGTTCGGCGACGGCGGCCTCGACGGCGTCCTCGGTGAGCTCCTCGGCCGTCTCGGCGTCGACGAGGTCGTCCACGTCGATGCCCTGCTGGCGCGCGTGGAGCGAGATGATGGTCTCTTTGTTCTCCACGAGGTCCGAGCCGCGCTGTTTGCCGAGCTGCTCCGACGGCACCGTCAGGTCGAGCACGTCGTCCTGAATCTGGAACGCGCTGCCGGACTCGATGCCGTACTGGTAGAGCGCCTCGACGACGTCGTCGTCCGCGCCCATGACGACCGCCGGAACGGCGGCCGCGGTCCCGTAGAGGACCGCCGTCTTCAGTTCGACCATCTGGAGGTACTCGTCGGGGAGCACCTCGGTGCGGCGCTCGAACTCGATGTCGAGCGCCTGCCCCTCGCAGATCTGCGTGCAGGTGGTCGCGAGTCGGCGGACGGCTTCGAGACCGTCGGCGGGGTCAGCGCCGGTCTTCGTCAGGAGTTCGAACGCCTTGGCGTACAGCGTGTCGCCGGCGAGGATGGCGGTCGAGTTGTCGTACTCCTTGTGGACCGCCGGAACGCCGCGACGGAGGTCGTCGTCGTCCATGATGTCGTCGTGGATGAGCGTGAACGACTGGATGACCTCGATGCTCACGGCCGCGACCATCACGTCGATGGGGTCGCCCGCGAGCGTCGGGAACGCCCGGTAGTCCTCCGACATCGGTTCGACGTCCGCGAGGGACTCCGCGGTCAGGAGTGAGACGGTCGGCCGGAGGCGCTTGCCGCCGGCTTTCAGGAGGTACCGGGAGGCCTCGTAGAGCCGTTCGGGCTCGGCCATCGGCACGTCCTCGTCGAGCGCGTCGTTGACGAGTTCGCGCCGCTCGCGAATCGCCTCGAGCACCCGCTTTTCCGTCGCGTCGGGAGTCATCACTCCACCAGCTGAATCATGTTTCCGTTCCGCGTGACGTGGACGTCGCGACCGAGGGCGTAGCCCTGACTCTCGGCGAGGTCCACGTACGGAGCGAAGCCTTTCAGGTTCTGGTGAGCCGGGATGACGTGCTGGGGCTGGAGCGCCTGCAGCATCTCGTAGTGCCCCTCCTCGCGGAGGTGGCCCGAGACGTGAATCTCGTCGTAGATGCGCGCGCCCTGCATGCGCAGGAGGCGCTCGGACTGGTAGCGCTGGCCCTCGTTCGTCGGCTCCGGGATGACCCGCGCCGAGAAGATGACCTTGTCGCCGTCGTCGATCTCGTACGGCGTCTCGCCGCGGCCCATGCGGGTGAGCATCGCGCGCGGCTCGCCCTGGTGGCCCGTGACGATGGGCAGGTAGTTCTCCTTGCCCTCCTTCATGATTCGCTTGAAGGTGCGGTCGACGGACTTGCGGTGGCCGTACATCCCGAGGTCGTCGGGGAGGTCGACGAAGCCGAGGCGCTCGGCGGTGCCGGAGTACTTCTCCATCGAGCGACCGAGGAGGACCGGCTGGCGGCCGATGTCCTTGGCGAACTCGACGAGCGAGGAGACCCGGGAGATGTGCGACGAGAACGTCGTCGCCACGATGCCGCCGTCGTAGTCCTCGACGGAGGTCATCACGTCTTTGAGGTGGCGGCGCGCGACGGACTCGGAGGGCGTGCGGCCCTTCCGGCCGGCGTTCGTACAGTCTTCGATGTACGCGAGCACGCCGTTGCCCTCGCGACCGATTTCGCGGAAGCGCTTCATGTCGATGGGGTCTTCGAGGACCGGCGAGTGGTCCATGCGCTTGTCGAGACCGTAGACGACGGCGCCCTCGGGCGTGTGGACGACCGGGTTGATGGCGTCGATGATGGAGTGGGTGACGTGGACGAATTCGAGTTCCACGTTGCCGGAGTCGCCGATGGACATCGTCTCGCCGGCTTCCATCTTGACGAGGTCGTTGTTGACGTTGAACTTGTTCTCGCCTTCGATCTGCTGTTTCACCAGTTCGATGGTGAAGGGCGTGGCGACGACGGGGGCGTCGTAGCGGTGGGCGAGCTTGGAGATGGCACCGATGTGGTCGAGGTGACCGTGCGTGGGGACGATGGCCTGCACGTCTCCTTCGAGGTCGCTCATGACCCGGTCGTCCGGGATAGCGCCCATGTCGATGAGGTCGAGGCTGTGCATCTTTTCGGTCTCGACGTTGTCGTGGATGAGGACCTGCGACAGGTTGAGACCCATGTCGAAGACGACGACGTCGTCTCCGGCACGGACGGCCGTCATCTGACGGCCGACTTCTTCGTATCCGCCTATGGTTGCGATTTCGATTTCCATGGTTTGTGTCTCGATATTCCGAGCATCGAAAGCCACGATGTGGCGAAGGTGCTCACGGAAAGACGGGTGTCTGGGGGCCACCGGCCCCGGCGTCTTGCAGCTCGTCGGTCGAATGACCCCGCGTACGAGACGGCCCGAACCGGTCGAACTGGGCGCGCCCGCACTTACCCGCGGGTTTCTGGTACTGAGTTCTACTCACGGGGGTACTAAAAACTACGTGGGTTCACCGCGCCCGCACGCCCGGGCTCGTGAGAGAACGTCTCACGTGACCCGGGTTTTCCTCCGTTCGACGACGGTTTCGACCCGGACGGTCGGATTCGACGGCCATCTCGCACTGTCGGTCCGGCACATTTAAGATAACTACGAGACGGGTTTGATGCATGAGCGGCCGACCCCTCGACGTCCTCGAAGCGTCACTCGACGAGCCGGTGACGGTTCTCCTCAAGGACGGAAACGCGTACTTCGGCGTCCTCGCTGGTTACGACCAGCACATGAACGTCGTACTCGAAGAAGCGCTGGACGAAGACACCGTGCCCGGGGATATCGAACTCGAGCAAGTCCAAGACACAACCATTATACGCGGCGATAACGTCGTCACCATCAAAGCATGACGGGTGCAGGAACCCCTAGCCAAGGAAAGAAGAACAAGACGACGCACGTCAAGTGCCGTCGCTGCGGCGAGAAGTCCTACCACGTGAAGAAGAAGGTCTGCTCGTCTTGCGGCTTCGGTAAGTCGAAGAAGCGTCGGAGCTACGCCTGGCAGTCGAAGTCCGGCGACAACTAACGACTCTCGACGGTCTCTGACCGTCTCTGTCTTCTCTCTCGCCGTCTGCGGCGAGAACGAACCCGCGTTCCTGACTCCCGGTTTGTCCCCGCGCCCGTGACACTCGCTAGCACCGAGTACGGCGTCGCTCTCCGCCCGTCACGCCCGAGTTCCTTCCTCGTGTGCTCCGGTTCCCCGAACTGTCACTTCATCTCGTCACCGCCCTCGACTGGTTCGGTTTACCTCCGTTCTCAGCCCTCGCCGTCCGTGCGCCGCATCGTCCGACTCCTCGTCGAATCCCCGCCCCACCGAGCGGTCACCACCGCGCACGAGATATGCACTTCTATGCATATTTGCCGGTTACTGAACCCGTCGTTACTGCATAAGGACGGGTTTTTTACCCCCTCGACTCTCTATCGTCTTCCATGGTATCTGGGCGGGACGACTCCCACCACCACATCGGCGGACCGACGGAGAAGTGCGGTGTCGTCGGCGTCGCACTCGGCGGTCGAGACGCCGCACGACCCCTGTACTACTCGCTGTACGCCCTCCAGCACCGGGGCCAAGAGTCCGCAGGCATCGTCACCCACGACGGGTTCCAACAGCACAGTCACGTCCAGATGGGGCTCGTCGGCGACGCGTTCGGCGCCGACGACCTCGACGGCCTGAAAGGTGAGGCGGGCATCGGCCACGTCCGCTACCCCACCGCCGGCGACGTGTCGAAGTCGTGCGCCCAGCCGTTCGCCGTCTCGTTCAAGTCGGGGTCGCTCGGGCTCGCGCACAACGGCAACCTCGTCAACGCCGACGAACTCCGCGACGAACTGGAGAACTTCGGTCACGCCTTCACCTCCACGGGCGACACCGAGGTCATCGCCCACGACCTCGCGCGCAATCTCCTCGAAGAGGACCTCGTCCGCGCCGTCAAGCGGACTATGGAGCGCATCCACGGCTCGTACGCGCTCACCATCATGCACGACGAGACGGTCCTCGGCGTGCGTGACCCCGAAGGGAACCGTCCGCTCTGTATCGGCAAACTCGACGACGGCTACGTGCTCGCCTCCGAGTCGGCCGCCATCGACACGCTCGACGGCGAACTCGTCCGCGACGTGAAACCGGGCGAACTCGTCGTCCTCGACCCCGACGGAAGCGGCTTCGACTCGTATCAACTGGTCGAACGCGACAACACGGCCCACTGCTTTTTCGAACACATCTACTTCGCCCGCCCGGACTCCGTGATGAACGACACGCTCGTCTACGAGGTCCGCCGCGGGCTCGGCCGGAAGCTCTGGGACGAAAACGGCGTCGACACCGACGTGGTCATGCCCGTTCCCGACTCGGGCCGCGCGTTCGCCTCCGGCTACGCGGAGGCCGCCCAAGAGGACGACGCGACCGTCGAGTTCGCCGAGGGACTGATGAAGAACCGCTACGTCGGCCGGACGTTCATCATGCCGACTCAAGACGAGCGCGAGCGCGCCGTCCGCCTCAAGCTCAACCCCATCAAGAGCACCGTCGAGGGCAAGTCCGTGACGCTCATCGACGACAGCATCGTCCGCGGGACGACCTCGAATCAGCTCGTCCAACTGCTGTACGACGCCGGCGCGACCGAGGTCCACATGCGCATCGGCGCGCCGCCCATCGTCGCGCCCTGTTACATGGGCATCAACATGGCCACCCGCGAGGAACTCATCGCCTCGGACAAGTCGGTCGAGGAGGTCCGCGACACCATCGACGCCGACAGTCTCGGCTACCTCTCTATCGACGCCGTCGCCGAAGTGCTCGAAAAGTCCCGCGCCGACCTCTGTCTCGGCTGTGTCACCGGCGAGTACCCGTACGACATCGACGGCGAGGAGACCGACCGCGACGTGAGCCGACCAGTCGTCGGTGCCGAAGCGCCGCTGAGCGACTGAGTTCCGGTTCCGGACCCCGCCGGTTCCGCTCCCGTTCGTCCCCCCACGCCCAACCTATCGCTCCGTCTGACAGTCACCGGGAGCCTCGATAGCATAATCAACGCGGTCTTTCTTGTCTCTCGCACCCGTTGTTCGAACCGTACTCCGACTCGCCGAGGACCGGGTTGCGAGCGGAGTACGGAGTGCGAATCGACGGGGTGGTGGAGCGCCGCGGGAGGGCCCGCACATCCCGTCTCTGTGACCTGCCGGTCGCACCACGTACTACCGCCCGTCCGAATCGGCGGCCCTCGGGCCGCGCGCCCCGCCGCGGGCGTCGGACGGGTACTCCCTTTGAACGCCCGAGCGACGGCGCTCTCCGAACGCGCCTCAGTAGATGACGTAGAGGAGGACGTAGACGACGTTTCCGAGGACGAACGAGACGAGCCACAGCGAGGCCGCGACGCGGCCGAACCGGGCGTGTTCCGTCCCGAAGACCTCGGTTATCGGTCGCGTCAGCGCCAACAGCAGCGCGTAGTAGACGACGGGGACACAGACGACAGCCAAGAGGATGTGAACCGCCAGCGTCGGGAGGTAGACGAACTGGTAGACTGCGTCGGGGCCGGGGAACTCCGCGGTTCCCTGGACGACGACCTTGTAGAGATAGAGGACGAGAAACGTCGCAAAGAGGAGGAACGAGGCGAGCATCATGCGCCGGTGGCGCTCGATTTCGCCGCGGCGGACGAACCGGACGCCGGCGAGGATGGTGACGATGGCGACGGTGCTGATGACCGCGTTCACGTGCGGAATCGCGTTCAGCACGGCCTCGGGAGCAGTCGGAATCGCGGCGCGGGGAATCGCGCCGAGCGCCGCGCCGAAGACGAGCGCGAGCGACAGCACCGAGAGAATCGCAGTCAGTCCGCGGACGTGGTCGCGTGCTCGGAACTCCATAGGCGTATCCCGGTGCCGCGAGGCCAAAATCGTTCTGTCGCCCGCCCGCGGCACGGCGCCTGCAAACGCCCGACATTGCCGAGGCGAAAGGAAAGTCATTTAAATTACCGCGGGGTAAACGAGAGTGCAGCAAGACACAGCGAGCGTGGGTAGCCAAGCCAGGCCAACGGCGCAGCGTTGAGGGCGCTGTCCTGTAGAGGTCCGCCGGTTCAAATCCGGTCCCACGCATCGCAAGATGCAGGTGACGTCCCTACACGGACATCACCCACGCACAATCCTTCCACGAAACTACACCCCGGAGAGGTTCGCCTCTCTCGGGTTCTCCGAACTATTCTTCGACAGCAAGGGCGCTGTCCTGTAGAGGTCCGCCGGTGAGAATCCGGCTCGCCGGATTCGAACGTCGAGACGAGCGGAGTGAGTCTCGGAAGTTCAAATCCGGTCCCACGCATCGCATGTGCGGACTCACAGTCCGCAATGAGGCGGCGTAGCCGCCGAATGATGCAGGTGACGTCCCTACACGGACATCACCCACGCACAATCCTTCCACGAAACTACACCCCAGAGAGGTACTCCTCTCTGGGTTTCTCTGCACTGCTCCTCGTTGAGGGACACCTCTCCGAACGTCTCGTTATTCACCGGTCAGCGCCCGTGCCGCCCCCCGACTTCGACTACCGACCGCCGTCCCGTGCCGCGAGTTTAAAAGGGTCGAACGAGTAACACGCGGCATGGCCAAGTACTCGACGAACCGGGGCGGTGGCGGCGGCGACGGCGACAGTTGCGAACTCTGCGGTCGCAGCACCGCGAAGCTCCGGCGCGCGAACGTGGCCGGCGCGGACCTGTTGGTCTGTCCGGACTGCGCGCCGCACGGCGAGAACCGCCACGCGGACCGAAAAAACGAGTCGACCGACGCCTCGCGCGACGGCTCCGAGCGGAATCGCAAGAAGCGCGCCGCCCAGCGCACCGCCAAGATGTACGACAGCGCGAAGGGCGACTCCAAACACTGGGAGGAAAAGGGGACGAACTACGAGAAAGACCGGCTCCCCTATCTCGTCTCCGGCTACGGCGGCGTCGTCGAGTCCGCCCGGCAGGACGCCGGCCTCCAGCTCGCCGACCTCGCCGACGAACTCGAACTCGACGAGAAGCAACTGCTCGCCATCGAGCAGGGCCGGGCCACGCGGGCGAACGTCGGCGGCTCGGCCATCCGCGCGCTCGAAGAGCGCCTCGACGTGACCCTCGTCGACGAGTAGCACGATTTTTCTCGGTCGGGCGTCTCGACGCGCATATGTCCGACTCACTCGCACCCGAGTCCCCGACGGTCCGGGCGTTCGACGCGACGGTGGCGCGCGTCGATGGCCGGTCGGTCGTCCTCGACGAGACGTACTTCTACCCCGAAGGCGGCGGTCAGCCCGCCGACCGCGGTGTTCTCGGCGGCGTCGACGTCGAACACGTCCGAAGCGAAGCCGACGGAACGGTCGTCCACGACCTCGCGGCCGACCCCGACTTCGGCGTCGGCGACGAGGTGACCGGCGTCGTCGACGACGACTTCCGGACGTACTGCATGCGGGCGCACACCGCGAGTCACGTGCTCTACGGCGCGGGTCGCCGCATCTTCGACGACCTCGGCTACGGCGGCTTCGACATCTCCGCGGAGAAGGTGCGCGTCGACTTCGAGACCTCGACCGAAGTCGACGACGGCGCGCTCGTCGAACTGGAGCGTCTCGTCAATCGGGCGGTGTGGGACAGCCGCGAGGTGTCGTGGGAGGAGATTCCCGTCTCGGAGGCCCGCGAGCGCGGGGAAATCGCGTTCAACGTCAAGACCGAGGAGGGCGTCTTCTCCGAGTCCGACACCGTTCGGGTCGTCTCCATCGACGGCTGGGACTGGGCGGCCTGCGGCGGGACGCACGTCTCGAACACCGTCGAAATCGGGCCGGTCGAGGTGCTCGGCCGGTCGAACCCCGGCGAGGGACTCACCCGCGTCGAGTTCGCGGTCGGCGCCTCGGCCATCGACCGCCGCGCCGCAGTTCGAACGTCCGCCTACGAGGCCGCCCGAGCGCTCGGAACGAACCTCGACGGTCTCGGGGAGTCGGCCGCCACCGCCGCGGCCGCGCGCGAAGAACTGGAATCCGAACTCGCAGACCTGAAGTCCGAGGTGCTGCGCGCTCGCCTCGACGACTTCGAGACGGTCGAACGCGACGGACTGACGTGGCGGGTCGGTGCGGTCTCCGGCTTCGACGCGAACGAGGTCGGCGACGCGGCCAAGGAGGCCCGCGACGGTGCGGACGTGCTCGTCGCCGTCGGCGAGTCCGACGCCCCGTTCGTCGTCGTCGCCAGCGCCGGCGACGCGGCCGCCGGCGACGTCGTCGCCGAGGTGACAGACGAGTTCGGCGGCGGCGGCGGCGGGGGACCGACCTTCGCGCAGGGCGGCGGTCTCGGCGCGCCGGCCGACGAGGTGCTGGCATACCTGTGCGACTGAGTTGACTCTGGCCACCGATACTGTGTCGTGCTGACGCCCGACGGACGACCGGCGGTTCAATCATCTTTTTCAATGATGGTCCGTACTCACCACCATGGAAACCGTAGGGTCTGCCACGGGTCTGACCGACGAGCAGCGGGCCATCCGAGACGTCGTCCACGAGTTCGCCGTCGAGGAGATTCGCCCGACCGCGCGCGAGGCCGACGAGACGGAGACGTTCCCGGAAGACGTGTGGGACGGCCTCGCCGAACTCGACCTGACCGGCCTGACCGTCCCCGAGGAGTACGGCGGGTTCGGTGCCGACCGCGCCACCTACGCCGTCGTCAACGAGGAGGTCGCCTACGGCCAACTCGCCGTCGCGACCGCGCTCTCCGTGCACTGTCTCGCGACCGAGTGTATCGCGGAGTTCGCCACCGACGAACAGAAAGAGACGTGGCTCCCCGAGATGGCTCGCGGCCGACCGGTCGGCATGTTCGGTCTCTCCGAACCGGACGCCGGGTCGAACCCCGCGGAGATGTCGACAGTCGCCCGACGAGACGGCGACGAGTACGTCATCAACGGCAAAAAGCAGTGGATAACGAACGGCCAGCGCGGCGGCGTCTGCATCCTCTTCGCCAAGACTGACCCCGACGACCCCTCGTCAGTCACGCAGTTCCTCGTCCCGAAGGAGGCCGGCTACGAGGTCGGCAAGAAAGAGGAGAAACTCGGTCTCCGCGCCTCCGACACGACGGCGCTCCTCTTCGACGACGTTCGCATCCCCGCTGAAAACCGACTCACTGAGGAGGGCAAGGGCCTCTCCGCCGCCTTCCGCATCCTGACCGGCGGCCGAATCGGCATCGCCTCGCAGGCCGTGGGACTCGCGCAGGCCGCGCTCGACGACGCCATCGACTACGCCAACGAGCGCGAGCAGTTCGACAAACCCATCTCGAAGATTCAGGCGATTCGCCACAAAATCGCCGACATGGGCACGCAGGTCCACGCCTCGCGGATGCTCGTCCGCGAGGCCGCCCGCGTCGCCGACGCCGGCGACGACCCGCGGACCGCGGCGTCCATCGCGAAGTACTTCGCCAGCGAGGCCGCGGTCGACGTGACGAACGAGGCCGTGCAGGTCCACGGCGGCTACGGCTACACCACCGATTTCGACGTGGAACGCTACTACCGCGACTCGAAGATCACGACCATCTACGAGGGGACCAGCGAGATTCAAAAGGAGATTATCGCGCGGTCGCTCCTCGACTGAGCGGTCGGGTCAGCCCGCTTTTTCACTCGGCCGCGTCGCTCACGGACTACGGGCGAGCGTCGGCAGCCCTCGCTCGCGGACCACGTCAGCGGCGGCGAGTCCCGCGAGAAGCATACACCCGACGAGCGTCACCCACGCGCCGACAGCCGAGACGAACGTCTCGTCCCACAGTTGGATGAACCGCAGGACTGCGACGGTCCCGACGACGCCGACGACCAGTTCCGCGCGGCGGGACCGCCGTCCGGCGAGCGCGGCGAGAGAGAGCAGGACGACTGTCGGGAAGAGGACGATGCCGTGGACGAGCTCCAGACCGTTTCCCATGCCGCCGTAGTAAACGGAGATAACCGGTCCTTCGTGGGCCGGGTCGACCTGTATCCACGGGAGGAAGACGCCGACCGCGACGACGAGCGACGGGAGGACCGGAGCGAGGCGTTCGCGGAGCGGGGATGCCATACCGGAGGCGACGCCGGTTTTCCGTATAGGCCTTCTCCCGAAGCGCCTTTTCCCCGCGGTTCCCTACTGCGGGCAATGACGCTCCCCGACCTCTCGGCGTTCGACGCCGTCGTGTACGACCTCGACGGTACGCTCGTCAACCTCCGCGTCGACTGGGACGACGCCGCCAGCGACGCCGCGGCCGTCCTGCGCGACGCCGGCGTCGACGCCGACTCGCTGGACCTCTGGAAGATGCTCGACGCGGCCGACGCGGCCGGCGTCCGCGACGAACTGGAGCGAGAGCTCGCGGCGCACGAGCGAGAGGGCGCGTGGGTCTCCGACCGCCTCCCGCTCGCGGACCACCTCGCCGCCGACGGCGTTCCCTCCGGCGTCTGCTCGCTCAACGCCGAGGACGCCTGCCGGGTCGCGCTCGACGTGCACGACCTCGCGGACCACGTCGACGCCGTCGTCGGCCGCGACACCGTGGCGACCCGCAAGCCGGACCCGGAGCCGCTGCTCGCGACGCTCGAACGGATGGCGGTCGACCCCGACTCGGCCGTGTTCGTCGGCGATTCCGCCCGCGACGAGGTGACCGCCGACCGCGCGGGCGTCGCCTTCAGATACGTCGACGGCGGCCCGTCGGGCGTCTGAGACGAGGCTCTGAGGAAGCAGAAATCGAGAGACGCAGGGCGAACAGGCGGCACGTCCGCTCCGCCGGACGGCGTGCCGCGCTCCCGCGTCTCGCCCGGCGGCGATGCTCAACGCACGGGGGCGCTGGCCGCGGAATCGGTCATAAACCTCCGCTCCGGCGCGGCCGTTAAGCCCGCCGAGTCCTACGGTCACGCATGGGATTTCCGGTCTCGTACTACTGTCCGCACTGCGGCGCGGTCGTCGAACTCGAACGCGACGGCTACCTGGCCGACAAGTCGGTGACGCCGTACCCGCTCGAAGGCTGGTCGTACGCCGACCCGACCGACGACTTCGAAGACGCCGAGGGCGTCCGGTTCGCCTGCGGCGAGAGCGACGCCCCCGGCCTGTCGTGGACCGGTGACGTGGTCGACGCCGACGACGTGGAGAACCCCACGCTGGCGTCGCCGTGCGGCCGCGAGTTCTACCTCTCGTTCGTCAGATACGAAGACGGCCGCGAGGTCGAGGCGGTCCCCGAGAGCGACTACGTCGTCATCGGCGGGGGAGGCCCGTCCGGTCCGTCGGGCCCGCGAGGTCCGGACGCGGGGCCGCGCGGTCCCGACGGGTTCTGAGTCTTCGGGAGCCTCCGCGCCCGCGACGGGCGTCCGCGTCGTGCGAACGCGCGTCACTCCGTATTCAATAGCTCGCGCGTCGACTATCTATCATGGTTCCCATTCAGTCCACGTTCGGTCTCGGTGACGCGCTGTTCTTCGTCCCGTTCGTCGTCATCGCCGTCGTCATCTTCGCGTTCGCCGGCGCGGTGGTCTACCTCGAACACAGAAAGGAGATGGCGCTCATCGAGAGCGGCCACTACGACGAGGTCGGCCGCGACTCGCGGGCGTGGATTCTCGGCGGCGGCCTGCTCGTCCTCGCGCTCGGCCTCGGAAGCGTCGTCTCGGCGCTCCTCTCCGGCGGCGCGGTCGGCGACGGCGTGACCGCGGTGTTCGTCGGTCTCGCGGCGCTCGCGTACTACTTCTACAAGCGCCGCGCGGTCGGAACGACCGCCGCCTGAGCCGCGAAAAGCGGTCGGGAACTCAGCCCTTGATGTTGCAGACGGGGAACGTCCGCGCGACCTTGTCGCCGATGCCCAGTTCGTCCGAGACGCGGACGACCTCGTCCACGTCCTTGTAGACGCCGGGCGCTTCTTCGGCGACCGTCGCGCCCGACTGGGCCTTCACGTATATCTTCTCCTGCTCGCGGAGTTCGTCCTGCACCGTCTCGCCCCAGTACTCCTGTTTCGCCTTGGTTCGGCTCATGAGTCGGCCCGCGCCGTGGGCCGTCGAGCCGAAGGTGAGGTCGAGCGACTGGTCGCCGCCGCGGAGGACGTAGCTCCCCGCGCCCATGCTGCCGGGGATGATGACCGGCTGGCCCACGTCGGCGTAGGCGGGCGGGAGTTCGGGTCGCCCCGCGGGGAACGCCCGCGTCGCCCCCTTCCGGTGGACGTAGAGTTCGCGCTCCTCGCCGTCAACTTCGTGAACCTCTTTCTTGGCGATGTTGTGCGCGACGTCGTACAACAGGCGCATCTCCATGTCGCGCCAGTCGCGGTCGAACACGTCGGCGAACACCTCGCGCGTGCGGTGCATGATGAGCTGTCGGTTCACCCACGCGAAGTTGATGGCGGCGCACATCGCGCCGTAGTACTCTTCTGCGAGCGCGGAGCCGGCGGGCGCGGCCGCGAGCTCCTTGTCCGGCAGCTCGTCGAGCAGGTCCTTGTGTTCCTTCTCGATGCGTCGGAGGTAGTCGGTGCAGGTCTGGTGGCCGAGGCCGCGGGAGCCGCAGTGGATGAGCACGACGATTTGGTCGGCTTCGAGGCCGAACGACTCGGCCACGTCCTCGCGGTAGACGTCCGTGACGCGCTGGACTTCGAGGAAGTGGTTCCCGGAGCCGAGACTGCCGATTTGGTTGCGGCCGCGGTCTTTCGCCTTCTGCGAGACGAACTCGGGTCGGGCGTCGTCGCGGAAGCCTTCGTCCTCGCAGTGGGCGAGGTCGTCGTCCGTGGCGTAGCCGGCGTCGACCGCCCAGCGCATCCCGCGGGCGAGGATGTCCTCGATGGTCTCGGCGTCGCCCTTGACGACGCCGCCGCCGCCGAGGCCCGAGGGAACCGCCTCGAACAGGGCGTCGACGAGTTCCTCCTCGTGTCCCTGGAGGTCCTCGTAGGTGAGGTTCGTCGTCATCATGCGGACGCCGCAGTTGATGTCGTAGCCGACCGCGCCGGGCGAGAGACAGCCGTCCGTGGCGTCGGTCGCGCCGACGCCGCCGACCGGGAACCCGTAGCCCTGGTGGCCGTCGGGCATGCAGATTGCGTGCTTGGTGATTCCCGGCAGGTGCGTCGCGTTCCGTAGCTGTTCGAGCGTCTTGTCGTCGCCGATGTGGTCGAGCAGCGCCTCGGAGGCCAACACCCGCGCGGGGGCGTTCATCTCGCCCTCCCGCGGAATCTCCCAGACGTGCTCGCGAACCCGTCGCAGTTCGATGTCGCCGAACTCGCGCGTTTCCATACCGGGACAATCGACGCGGCGACTCAATAGGATTCCGTCACGCGCCCGCGGACCGCCCGGACGCGTCGCCGCCGCTTTCGGCGTCGCCCGCGCCGCGGTCGGAGAGCGCGCGGTCGACGGACAGCGGCCCGCCGCCGGTCACGAGCAGCGCCGACACGAGACCGAAAAGCGAGATGTGCGCCAGCACGGGGTCGTCCGGCAGGCCGAACAGCGTCGTCGTGAACAGCAGGAAGGCGACGGCGGAGGCCGCTCGGGTGAACGCGCCGGCGACGAGCAGGACGCCGACGAGCGCCTCGGTCAGCCCCGCGCCGACGACCCACAGTTCCGGTGCGACCGGGACGACCGCGGTGAGGTCGTACTTGGCGACGACCGCGAGCGCGTCGCCGGGTTCCATGAGCTTCTGGGCGACGCCGAGGTAGACGAACGTGAGGCCGAGACCGACCCGGAGAACCGCGGGCACGTAGGCTTCGAGGTGGCGAGTCCGCTCGACGAACGGGAGGGCGACCCGTCGGTAGAACGGGTCGACCCGAGAGTAGAACGTCCGGTCGTCGGCCGCCATCGAGGCGACGGCGTGGTCGGCGCTGGGGCGACCGCCGCCGACGAGCGCGATGGCGAGGAAGCCGGGAACGTACTCGAACGCCAGCACGAGCGCCGGTTCGACCGCGAGTCCGACGAGGTAGCCCGCGAGGCCGACCGCGGCGACGAGGCGCGTCCCGAACCCGAACAGCAGGAGGAACCCGACCGTGATGCCGAACAGTCTGACGAAGACGGGCGACGAGGACTGGACGGCGGGCGAGAAGAAGTAGCCCGAAAAGCCCGCCCCGACGAGCGGGAGCCCAACCGCGAGGCGGAGGAGCCACGGGAGAAGCGACTCGTAGGACGCCATCGTTCGGCGGAACGCCCGAACGTCGTTCGGGAGCGGTCGGAACCGCAGGTAGGCCGCACCGGCGACCGCGACGCCGACGCCGCCCGCGCCGAGGACGGCGAGGTTGAACGGGTCGGTCAGCGCCGCCAACAGAAACGCCGCCACTTCGACGGGGTCGCTCCCCGGCGTCACGTACTTGACGTGCGCGCTCGCGTTCCCCGCCCCCGCCGCGAGGAGCGCGACGAGGCCGGCGAGTCGGGTCGCCCCGCGGACGTGCTGTGTCATGTCTCGGGTTACGACCGACCGACCATAACGGCGCGGGATGAATACAGCCGAAACCGGGCGAGAGAAGGTATGAAACGATTGAATCGGAACGTCACACGTCGAAGACGACGTACGCCTCCCAGCCGGCGTCGGTCTCCGCCAGTCGCATCTCGGAGTAGGTGACGGCCTTCACGTCGCGGGCGTCCACGTCGGCGAAGGGGACGCCGCGCGCGGACGCCTCGACGGCCCACTCGTCGCCCTCCCGCCGGACGGTCGCCTCGTGGGCCGCCGGGAGGACGCCACGCACGTCGCGCTCGTAGATGAGTTGGTCGAGGTAGTCGAACAACAGCGCCTCGCGGCCCTCAGCGCGGACGGCGACCGAAAAGCGGTCGCCCGTCTCGGCGGGGTCGTCGCACATCGCGGCGGTGAGCCCGTCGGCGACGGCGGCGAAGACGGCACCGAGGCTCTCGCCGTCGGCCTCGACGGCCACGTCGGCGGTGTGGTCGCGGAGCGTGAATCCCATACCGGAGGGAGGGACGCCGCCGACCCTCGTCCTTTCGGTCGGCGACGGGTGCGCGTCCCGACTCCCGCGTTGGTGCGCCGCTCGTGTCGGTGAGCTATCCTGTTTGCCGACGGCGGCTTCGGTCGGACCTGCAAACGGACGGTGGAGTTATATTCTCGCTCCGGCTACGACGGGACGTGAGCGTCAACGTGGAGATGCGGGTCGACGCCCCCGGCCAGCGCGAGTACGCCGAGGAGGCGTGGGACCTGAAAGAGCGGATTCGGGTCGATGAGGGGCTCCTGAAACAGCGCCGGGGCTTCTTCATGGACGCCTACCGCCGGTCGAACACGTATCTCCTCTACGAGAACGACGCGCTCGTCGCGTTCGCCTCCACGCGGCGCGACGGCTACATCCTCTTTCTCGCGGTCTCGCCCGACGCCCGCGGCGAGGGCTACGGCAAGCGACTCGTCGCCGAGGTCGCGAGGGAGCATCCGGTCGTGACCTGTCACGCCCGGACGACGAACACGAACGCCCTCGACTTCTACGAGCGGATGGGCTTCGAGGTCCGCCGCCGCATCGACAACTACTACGAGGACGGCGGGGCCGCCTTCTACCTCCGACTCGGGGAGGAAGCCGGCCTCAGAGAGAAGCTCTCGGAGTTCCTCCGCCGGTAATCCACTGACGGAACCGCATTCGACGCAGATTCGGAGAGCCGCCGCGCCGCCGTCGACCCGGTTGCGTGTATCCTTAATTTTTATTCACTTCCTAGTATATGTGGTTGATATGTACATCGGAGTGCTCACCGTCCCGCTCGGAGACGAACCCCTCGACGACGCGCTCGACTACCTGTCCGGTATCGGCGTCGACGGCGTCGAACTCGCCGTCGGCGGCTGGCCCGGCGAGGACCACGTCGACCGAAGCGCCGTCCTCGCGGACGACGACGCGCAGGCCGACCTCCTCGATTCGGTCGAGAGTCGAGACCTGCAAATCAGCGCGCTCGCGACGCACAACAACCCGCTTCACCCCGTCGAGGAGACGGCCGCCGAGGCCGACACCGAACTCCGCGAGGCCATCGAACTCGCGGACGCCCTCGACGTGAACACCGTCACCTGTTTCTCGGGACTCCCCGCCGGCGGCCCGAACGACGAGGTCCCGAACTGGATTACCGCGCCGTGGCCGACCGAGCACGCCGACGCCCACGACTACCAGTGGGAGGTCGCCGTCGACTACTGGTCGGACCTCGCCGCGTTCGCCGACGACCACGGCGTCGACATCGCCATCGAGATGCACCCGAACATGCTCGTCTACGAGCCCACGGGCATGCTGAAGCTCCGCGAGGCGACGAACGAGCGCATCGGCGCGAACTTCGACCCCTCGCACCTCTACTGGCAGGACATCTCCATCACCGACGCGATTCGGTTCCTCGGCGAGGAGGACGCCATCCACCACTTCCACGCGAAGGACACGAAGGTCTACGAGTCCGAGTCGCGCATCAAGGGCGTCCTCGACACGACCTCCTACGCGGACACCGCCGACCGCTCGTGGCTCTTCCGCTCTATCGGCTACGGCCACGACGAGGGCCACTGGAAGGACGTGGTCTCGACGCTCCGGATGGTCGGCTACGAGGGCGCGCTCTCCATCGAACACGAGGACGCGCTCACGTCGTCCAAGGAGGGGCTCGAAAAGGCCGTCGACGTGCTCTCGCGGGCCGTCTTCGAGACGCAACCCGGCGAAGCCTACTGGGCGGAGTAATCCATGTCTGAACCGCTCTCAGTCGGCGTCCTCGGCTACCGCTTCAGGCCCACCTTTTTGCGGTTCGGGGCCGCTTCGCGACCCGCTCTCCCCAAAAATCTGGACCAAAAAGTGCCGCGAGACTCGGCCTCCGGCCTCGCCCGCGGTACCGCATCGGGCACGGAGGTGGCGCAATGACTGAACCGCTCTCAGTCGGCGTCCTCGGCTACCGCTTCATGGGGAAGGCGCACTCCAACGCGCTCGCCCGCCTGCCGATGTTCTTCCCCGACGCGCCCGACGTGGAGCGCTCCGTCATCGTCGGCCGCAACGAGGAGGCGCTCGCCGACGCCGCCGACCGGTTCGGCTTCGAATCGACTGCGACCGACTGGCGCGACGTGGTCGACGACGTGGACGTGTTCTACAACCTCGGCCCGAACCACCTCCACGCCGAACCCTCCGTCGCCGCGCTCGAAGCCGGTGCCAGCGTCTTCTGCGAGAAGCCGCTCGCGCCGACGCTCGACGAGGCCGAGGCGATGCGCGACGCCGCCCGCGCGGCCGACGGCGTCGCCGGCTGCGCGTTCAACTACCGCTTCGTCCCCGCCATCCAGTACGCGAAAGGACTCATCGAGAACGGCGAACTCGGCGAGATTCGGCACGTCCGCGGGCGCTATCTCCAGGACTGGCTCGTCGACCCCGAAGCGCCGTGGTCGTGGCGAAACGACGCGGAACTCGCCGGCTCCGGCGCGCTCGGCGACCTCGGCGCGCACACGGTCGACCTCGCGCGCTTCCTCGTCCGCGACGCCGCGGGCGACATCGAACGCATCTCCGGGCACCTCCAGACGTTCGTCGACGAGCGGCCCGTGCCCGGCGCGGACGAGTACAAGCCCGTGACCGTCGACGACGCCTACACCGCGCAGGCGGAGTTCGGAAACGGCGCGGTCGGGAACTTCGAGGCCTCGCGGTTCGCCGACGGGCACAAGAACGACCACACCATCGAGGTTCACGGCTCCGAGGGGAGCCTGCAGTTCTCGCTCGAACGCCTCAACGAACTGGAGGTGAAGACCGGCGACGCCCGCGGCTACGAGACGGTGCTCGTCACCGACGAGGACGACCCCTACCTCGACCACTGGTGGCCCCCGGGCCACGTCCTCGGCTGGGAACACACCTTCGTCCACGAGAACTACGAGTTCCTGTCGGCGGTCGCCGAGGGCGGCGAGTTCTCCCCCTCGTTCGAGGACGCCTACGAGGTCCAGACAGTGCTCGACGCCATCGAGCGCTCCGACGAGACCGGCGAGTGGGTCAGCCTCGGCTGACGGCGTCGAACTGAGCGAAAAGGAACGAACCGCGGGCGAGTCGCCGCCCGCTCAGAACTCGATGACGCCCTCGTCGGTGATGACCTCGTCGATGAGGTCGACCGGCGTGGCGTCGTAGGCGGGGTTCTCCAGTTCGATGCCCTCGACGGGTTCGAGCATGACCTCGCTGGGCGAGCGAATCTCGTTTTCGAAGCGGAAGCCGCCGTCGACGACCTTCGCGCTGGAGCCGACGACCGTGACCGGCACGCCGACCTCGTTGGCGGCGGCGACGAGCGGGAACGTCCCGATGCGGTTGTAGAGCGTCTCCTCGACGATGCAGTCCATGCCGATGATGACGCGGTCGCACTTGGGGAGGAACATCCCCGACGCGCCGTCGACCATCAGGTGCGGTTCGACGTCGTCGATGGCGGCGAGTTCGCGCGCGAACTTCCGGCCGAGGAAGCGCGGGCGGGCCTCGGTCACGTAGGCGGTGAGTTCCGCGCCGTCGGCGACGGCGAGTTCGACGGCCTCCATGACCGTCGAGGAGTAGTCGTGAGTGAGGAACGTCTGGCCGTCCTCGATGGTCGCGGCCGCCTGTTGGGCCGCGCGGCGCTTGCCCGTCTCGACGGTCTCGACCACGCGGTCGATGGTCGCCAAGGTGAGTTCCCGCGCCTCGTCGAGGTCGTCGACCTCGCCTTGGATGCTGTGCAGCACGTCCTGTAAGGCGTTGTACAAAGACGCGTGCGACGGGTTCGCCCGCTTGAGCGCGCCGACGTTGCGCTCGAGGTCGCGTTCGAACTCCTCGACGGTCGCGTAGTCGCGCTCCGTCAGCTCCGCGAGCGCCCGCGTGGCCTTGACGGCGACGACCGAGGAGCTGTGCGTCTGCATCTCGCGAATCTCCTCGATGGTCTCGTCTATCATACGAGAACGTCGCCGTATCGTGTGAAAGAGTTTCCGGGAGCGAGCGCCGCCGCGGGCGCGGACGCGGACCTCGGGCGGGGCTCGGTTCGGCTCAGTTCTCCGCGTCGATGTCGGTGTCCAACTCCGCTTCGGGGGGCGTCCCGCCGTCGCCCGCGTTGGTCCGCTTGGCGTAGACGAACAGGGCGACGGCGGTCACGAACCAGATGACCGCGCCGACGCGAATCGCGAACTCGGCGCGCGCGCCCCACGTCTGGAGCCCCGCGTTCACGGAGAGGACCGCGACGATGGGCGACCCGACGAGAATCGTCGTGACGAAGGTCATCTGCATGACCCACCCGTAATCGACGCCGTCCGGATTCGAGCGCTCGACTGGTTGCACGGGTAGCAGTATCACGGCGACGGCTAATGCGTGCCGGTTCGCGTTCGCGACCCGCGTCCCGACGGTCCGGTGTGCCCCGGCCTCAGCAGGCGGCGCTTTTCGAGGTCGGTTCGGTCGGAACCTCGTAGTCGACGAGGATGCTCGACGACCCGTCCTCGTGTTCGATGACGACCCGGTAGCGCTGGCCCGCCTCGCAGACGGGGTTCAGCGCGCCGTCGGAACCGGCACCGTCGATGTGGGCGTACTCGCCCGCGGGGCCGACCGTCTCGCCGCCGGTCCACACGTCTTCCCACGCGATGCGGTTGTTGGCGTCGTCGACGACGAACACCCGACTGCCGTCTTCGAGACTGCCGAACTCGTGGGTGATGTTGATGTACGCGCCGTTCGCCCCGTTATCCGGGCCGTCGGGGTGGTAGTCCACGTCGAACGACACCTGCGGTTGTGGCTCGGAGAGCACGTCCTCGAACCCCATCACCATCACGCCGACCGTGGCGGCGAGGAGGACGACGATGACGACGAGGAGCGAGACGCCGACGACCGGCGAGAGGCCGCGGGCGGAGCGGTCGTTGGAGGGCGACGAGGCGGGCATGCGTCGTTCGTACAGGCGCGTTCCGCCGAGTAAAGTGTTCCCTCGGCCGCAGGTTCGGGTGAGCGGGCGCAACGAGCGAACCTCGCGCGGCGCGCTGGGGGTGGCTGATAAGGCTGATAACCCGGACGCGCGAACGGCACGCATGGTCACGGTACGGTCCATTCGAGCGAAGGCTGGTAGCGAGCCCATCACGATGCTCACGGCGTACGACGCGCCGACCGCGAGCGTCGTCGACGAGGCGGGAATCGACATCATCCTCGTCGGCGACAGCATGGGCAACACGGCGCTCGGTTACGACTCGACGCTGCCGGTGACCGTCGAGGACGTGGCGAGCCGGACCGCCGCGGTGGCGCGCGCGGCCGACGACGCCCTCGTCGTCGCCGACATGCCATTCCTCTCGTTCGGCGTGGACGAGGCGTCGAGCGTCGAACACTGCGGTCGGATGCTCAAGGAGGCCGACGCCGACGCGGTCAAACTGGAGTGCGGCCCCCACACCGTCGAGCTGACAGAACACCTCGTCCGGCTCGGTATCCCCGTGATGGCCCACCTCGGTTTGACCCCCCAGCGCGTCAAGGAAGTCGGCTACGGCAGGCAGGGGACGGACCGCGACGACGCACAGGTGATTCTCGACCTCGCGAAGGCCCACGCCGACGCGGGCGCGTTCTCGCTCGTCCTCGAACACGTCCCGGCGAACCTCGCGAAACAGGTCACGGCGGCCATCGACATCCCGACTATCGGCATCGGGGCGGGCCCCGACTGCGACGGGCAGGTGCTCGTCGTCGACGACGTGGTCGGGATGAGCGACCGCACGCCGCCGTTTGCGGCCCAGTTCGGCGACGTGAAATCGGAGATGGAGAAGGCGGTCGGCGCGTACAGGGACGCCGTCGAGGCCGGCGAGTTCCCGGCCGACGAACACAGCCACGTCGAAGACGACCTCGACGAACTGTACTGAGGAGGTTCGCGTCCGCGTCCGCGCGGCTTCAACTCACGCGACGCGGCTGTCGAGGAACGCTTTCACGGTCTCGTTGAACGCCGCCGGCTGTTCGAGCATCGCCAGGTGCGCGGCGTCTTCGATTGTCCCGAGTTCGCAGTCGGGCATCGTCTCGGCGAGGTACTCGTGGTACGACGGCGGCGTCAGTCGGTCGTACTCGCCGACGAGCGCGAGCGTCGGAACCGAAATCCCCTCGATTTCGTCGCGCACGTCGAAGGTGTGACACGACCGGAAGTCGCGGCGGGTGACGGCCTGTCCCGCGTCGTACATCGCTTCTTTGGAGCCCTCGACGAGTCGCTCGTCGTCGGTGTGGAACAGTTTGTCCTCGCCGTGGAGAAAGGAGACGGCGCGGTCGAAGTCGTCGTCGAGCCAGTTCAGCAGGTCCGAGAGCACGGCGAGTTTCGCGCCCGTGCCGGCGAGGACCAGCGCGTCGAGGTCGAGGTCGCGTTCGAGCGCGAGCGTCAGGACGACCGCGCCGCCGAGCGAGTTGCCGACGAGGACGCTCGCGTCGGTCTCCTCGGCCACGGCGACCACGTCGTCGACGTAGGCCGAGAGCGTCTCGTAGCCGACGTCGGCGTTCACGTCGTCGCTGTCGCCGTGGCCGCTCAGGTCCAGCGCGGCGACCGGGTAGTCGCTCGCGAGGCGGAACTGACCGCGCCAGACGCCGTGTGCGCCGCCGCTCCCGTGGACACAGAGGACTGTCGGTCCCTCTCCGCCCGCGTCGCGGTATCGATAGGCTGTCTCCCGTCCGTGGTGGTCCGCCGAGGCCGTCTCCATACCTCGAAACTGGTCGCCGCGAACCAATAAACCCCCACGCCGGCACCGAGTTTCGGGGGCGGTCGTCCCCTCTCGACCGTGTGGGCGACTGCCGTGGCCACTAGTTTGACGTTACTCCGCCGCGAATAGCACGGTGAGGCGTGACGACTGTGAACCGCAATTCAACCGAAATGCGGCATATCGGTGTCGTCACCCGATTCGTCGGAGAAAGATTTATATATTCAAAACGCTAACCTTGGGTTAGACTTACCATGAGCATGCAACAGTTCGCCGGCGGGAACGAGCGGTTCATTCGCCGGTACGAATACGAAGACTGCTGGGTCATCGCGGCCGACGTGGGCCTCTCAGAAGACGAGGTCGACGTGGACATCGTCGGGTCGACGGCCATCGTCGTGGCCGACACCGGCGACCGCGTGACCGAGACGGAGTTCGAACTCCCCGCCGGCGGCGACGCCGACGTGGCGGTTCGAAACGGCGTGCTCACCATCACCCTCACCAAGTAAATGAAACTCATCGTCAAACCCCTCAAACAGAAGGACGCCGGTCGCGGACTCGCCGCTATCGACCGAGCCGCGGCCGCGGAACTCGACCTCGAAGGCGGAGATTTCATCCGCATCGACGGTCCGAACGACGGGACCGCCATCGCCCGCGTCTGGCCCGGTTACCCCGAAGACCAGGGAACCGGTATCATCCGCATCGACGGTCGTCTCCGCCAGCAGGCCGGCGTCGGCATCGACGAGCGCGTGGACGTGGAGAAAGCCGACGTGAAGCCCGCAAAGCGCGTCACTATCGCGCTCCCGCAGAACCTCCGCATCGGCGGTAACATCGGGACCTACATCCGCGACAAGCTCTCCGGCCAGCCGGTCGCGCAGGGCCAGAGCGTCCAGCTTCCGCTCGGCTTCGGCTTCATGAGCGCGTCGAACCAGTCGGTCCCCATCAAAATCGCGTCGACCGACCCCGACGGCACCGTCGTCGTCACCGACAACACCGAGTTCCAGGTGAGCCAGAAGCCCGCCGAGCAGATTAAGGACTCCGCGCCGGGCGACGACGGCGGCCCCTCCGTCACCTACGAGGACATCGGCGGCCTCGACAAGGAACTCGAACAGGTCCGGGAGATGATCGAACTCCCGATGCGCCACCCCGAGCTGTTCAAGCGCCTCGGCATCGAGCCGCCGAAGGGCGTTCTCCTGCACGGCCCGCCGGGGACGGGGAAGACCCTCATCGCGAAGGCCGTCGCCAACGAAATCGACGCCTCGTTCCACACCATCTCCGGCCCGGAGATCATGTCGAAGTACTACGGGGAGTCCGAAGAGCAGCTCCGCGAAATCTTCGAGGAGGCCACGGAGAACTCGCCCGCCATCGTCTTCATCGACGAGATAGACTCCATCGCGCCCAAGCGCAGCGAGGCCGGCGGTGACGTGGAACGCCGCGTCGTCGCCCAACTGCTGTCGCTCATGGACGGCCTCGACGAGCGCGGCGAGGTCGTCGTCATCGGCGCGACCAACCGCGTGGACGCCATCGACAACGCGCTCCGCCGCGGCGGGCGCTTCGACCGCGAAATCGAAATCGGCGTGCCGGACCGCGACGGTCGCAAGGAGATCATGCAGGTCCACACGCGGAACATGCCGCTGACCGACGACGTGGACCTCGACGCCTACGCCGACAGCACGCACGGCTTCGTCGGGGCGGACCTCGAATCGCTGGCCAAGGAGTCGGCGATGCACGCCCTGCGGCGCATCCGGCCGCAACTCGACCTCGACGCCGAGGAGATAGACGCCGAGGTGCTCGAAGGCCTCAAAGTCACGGAAGACGACTTCAGACAGGCGCTCAAGAGCATCGAGCCCTCGGCGCTCCGCGAGGTGTTCGTCGAGGTTCCCGACGTCACGTGGGAGGACGTGGGCGGACTCGAATCCACCAAGGAACGCCTCCGCGAGACCATCCAGTGGCCCCTCGAATACCCCGAGGTGTTCCAGCAGATGGACATGGACGCCGCCAAGGGCGTTCTGATGTACGGCCCGCCGGGCACCGGGAAGACCCTGCTGGCGAAGGCCGTCGCCAACGAGGCGGAGTCGAACTTCATCTCCATCAAGGGCCCCGAACTCCTGAACAAGTTCGTCGGCGAGTCCGAAAAGGGCGTCCGCGAGGTGTTCAAGAAGGCCCGCGAGAACGCTCCGACGGTGGTGTTCTTCGACGAAATCGACTCCATCGCGACCGAGCGCGGCCGCGACTCGTCGAGTTCGGGCGTCACCGAGCGCGTCGTCTCCCAACTGCTCACCGAACTCGACGGCCTCGAAGCGCTCGAAGACGTGGTCGTCATCGCGACGACCAACCGGCCGGACCTCATCGACTCGGCGCTCCTGCGCCCCGGCCGCCTCGACCGCCACGTCCACGTGCCCGTGCCCGACGAGGACGCCCGCCGCGCCATCCTCGACGTGCACACCCGCGAAAAGCCGCTGGCCGACGACGTCGACCTCGATAAAATCGCGTCGAAGACCGACGGCTACGTCGGTGCCGACCTCGAAGCGCTCGCCCGCGAGGCGTCGATGAACGCCTCCCGCGAGTTCATCCGGAGCGTCGAGAAGGAGGACATCGGCGAGAGCGTCGGTAACGTCCGCGTGACGATGGAACACTTCGAGAACGCCCTCGACGAAATCGGCGCGAGCGTCACCGACGACGTGCGCCGCCGCTACGAGGAGATCGAAGAGCGCTTCCAGAAGAGCGAGGTCGAACGCGACCGCGAGACCGAAGTCGGCCGCACCTTCCAGTAAGCGCCTCGTAACGCCCCTTCAGACGTATTTTTCGAACGCGTCCCAGCCACCGAGCGACGGCGACTGTTCGCCTACCATCCGCCCGACTCAGAGGCGCGACCGTCACGTTCATATCACTCCCGTCTGCTACGTAGTGGTACGCGGTTCTCGGGATACGCAATAATCAACGAGTTCTACGTTTATTTCACCGGAAATGCGGTGTGTCTCCCGTCGTTTGTAAAGAATGTACTCGGTCAGTAGTTGTCGGTTCGGCGCGAGACGGAGACCGGGCGGTCCGGCGGGGCGGGGCAGTCGCCCGGTCGAGGTGGTCTCCCCGTTCAGCCGTCCAGTTCGTCGAGGTCGGCGAGGATTTCGTCGGCGTGGCCGTCGGGCGAGACGCCCTCGTAGACCCGCTCGACGGTCCCGTCGGGGCCGACGAGGTACGAGTTGCGGAAGACGCCGTCGAACGTCTTGCCGAACATGTTCTTTTCGCCGTACGAGCCGTACGCCGAGGAGACGCTGCCGTCTTCGTCCGACAGGAGCGTGAAGGGGAGGTCGTACTTCTCGGCGAACGAGTCGAGGTCCGAGACGGGGTCGTCGCTGATGCCGAGAACCGTCGCGTCGCGCTCCTCGAACTCGTCCCACGAGTCGCGGAAGCCGCAGGCCTCGGTGGTACAGCCCGGCGTGTCGGCGCGCGGGTAGAAGTAGACCACGACGTGCTCGCCGCGGAAGTCGGAAAGCGAGACGAGGTCGCCGCGCTGGTCGGGCAGTTCGAAGTCGGGGGCGTCGTCGCCAATGTCGAGCATAGCCACCAGTTCCGGCGGCGGGAAGAAGGGTCTTTCTCAGTCGAGTTTCTCGGCCGCGCCGCGCTCGACCAGCGGGTCGGCGTTGGCCGACGGGAGCGTCACCACGTCCTCGGTGGCGAGGTCGTACTCGCGCTCGTCGACGCCGAGGATGGTCCCCACGTCGGCGGTGATGCGGACCGTCTCGCGCTCGTCGGCGAGGCCGGAAAGCGGGTCGTCGGCGGAGGGTTCCACCGTGTCGGCTTCGCCCGCTGACGGGGCCGCGGTCTCCGGGTTTGGTTCGTCCGGCG
The DNA here is from genome assembly GCF_000336775.1 of Haloferax gibbonsii ATCC 33959. Taxonomy (GTDB): domain Archaea; phylum Halobacteriota; class Halobacteria; order Halobacteriales; family Haloferacaceae; genus Haloferax; species Haloferax gibbonsii. The sequence goes on from NZ_AOLJ01000014.1 coordinate 74,124, forward strand.
GAACCGCGGGACCGGAGTCCGCGGGGGCGGAATCGGTCGACGCCGCGGCGGCCTCGGTGGCCGGTCGGTCGGTCCCCGACTCCGCGTTCGATACGTCGTCGCCGGTCCCGCCGCCCATCGCGTCCGCGAGCACGTCGCCCGCGGCCGAGTCGCCGGTGGGGGTCTCGGAGCCGTCGGTGGCCGTCTCGGAGCCGTCGGCGTCGGTGCCGATGCCGGTCGGCGCGGTCTCTGGGTCGGGTTCGTCCGGCGGAATCGCGGGTCCGGAATCGCCGGGCGCGCCCGGTTCCGCGGTCGTCACGTCGGTCGCCGAAACGGCGTCCTTCGGGGAGTCGGCGGCCGACACGTCTTCGAGCGCGGAGAGCACCGTGCCGCGGTTCTCCTCGATGCGGTCGACGAGGTCGTCGAACAGCCGCTTTTCCTCGTGGGTCAGCCCGTCCGTCTCGGAGGACATCCCCGCGGCCGCGAAGCTCGCGGCCTTGACGACCTTGCCGACGCGGCGCTCGTAGATGGAGGTGACGACCTCCTCCGCGGTCTCGATTTCGTCCGTGAGCCGCCGAATCTCCGGCGAGTAGTGGGTGCCGAGCTGTTCGGCCTTCTCCTCGCGTTTCGCCTTCTGCTCGGCGATGAACTCCGCGACGTCCTCGTAGAACGACTCGCGGAGGTGCTGTAGGCTGTCTTTCTGTCGCTCCGTCCGAAGCACGCTCCTGAGGTCGTCTACGTTCATTCTGTCACCTTCTCGGCTCGACCGCGGGTCATGAGAAACACGCCGAGGCTCTCGTCTACCGACTGCACGCCCGAGTCGAGTGTAAAGCTATCGCCGTCGAACTCGACCTCGCCGGGGTCGGTCACTTTGACGGCGATGTCGCGGCCGCGGAAGCGGTCCGGGACCGCGTCGGAGAGGGGGTCGAAATCGTCGATTTCGTCGCGGTCGAGCGGTTCGACGACGAGTCCCGACCCGCCGTGGAGGCTCTTCGGGAGGCGAATCAGCCGTTTCGTGTCGGTCGTCACGGGTTCGTCTATCGGCGAGGTCTCGTCCTCGACGGTCTCGTGGGCGAGCGCCTCGACCAGGGTCCGGACGCCCGGGCCGCCGGCCTCGACGTTGCCCTCGCGGACGGCGTCGGGGTTGTTCCGGAACGCGCCGAGAATCGTCTTCGCGCGCCCGTCGCCGATGCCGTCGAGTTCCTTCAACCGCGAGAGCGCGGCGTCTTCTTCCATCTCCAACAGCGCGTCCACGAACGCGAGGAGTCGCCGGTGGGTCCGCCGGCCCCACCCGCCCTCGGTTCGGAGGACGCGCTGGGTCGTCGTCCCGTGCTGTCGCGTCTCGACGAGCGCGTCGAAGTCGAGGTCGATGGCGCGGATGTAATCGACCACCTCGCGGCGGGCCTCGCTGTCGAGGCCGCGGACCGACTCGTCGCGCACGTGGACGTGGTAGCCGCGGCCGCCGGAGAACACGGCCTGCATCTCCTCGAACGCGAAGTCGTCTTCGAGGAGGTTCAGCAGGTCCAACAGGGCCTCCTTCCCGGCGTCGAGCATGTCGGCGTACCCCGTCGTCTCGGGGTCGACGCCGGGGAGGTGGTCCGCGTCGATGTCGAAGACGAGGTCGGCCTCGCGCCAGTCCTTGTCGTCCATCGAGGCCGCGCCGGGGTCCGAAAACCGGGCCGACGAGAAGTAGACGTGCCGGGGCGCGCTCCGGGCGAGGTAGTCCGAGAGGTCGCCGAGGTCGAGAAGCGACTGGTGGCGGTGCATCCGCGTGCCGCCGGCCGACCACGGGATGACGCCCCACTCACGTTCGCCCGGGGCGGGCGGGAGCGGAACGTCGGTGCTCCGGTAGTAGTCACCGAAGCGACCTTCGAGGTACTCGCGAGTGCGCCCGTCCATACACCTCGGGTTCCGGAGGCGCGGGTAAAGCCATTACGTCTCCCCACGGCCGTGGTCGTTTCTCTCACGTCCGTGATGTGCGTATGCTTATCATTGTCGTTCGTGTATGAGGCGGTGTGACCGACATGGAGTACACTTACCTCGGCGACACCGGCCTCGAAGTCTCGCGGCTCTGTCTGGGCTGTATGAACTTCGGTTCCAGCGCGGAGTGGATGATGAACGACAGGCAGGCGAGTCTCGACCTCCTCGAGGGCGCGCTCGACGCCGGCATCAACTTCCTCGACACGGCGAACGCCTACTCCCGCGGGGAGTCGGAGGAGATCGTCGGCGAGGCCATCGCCGAGCGCGACCGCGAGGAACTCGCCATCGCGACGAAGGTCTACTTCCCGATGGGCGACGGGCCGAACAAGTCCGGGCTCTCGCGCAAGCACATCATCGACCAGGCGCACGCGAGCCTCGACCGCCTCGGCACCGACTACATCGACCTCTATCAGATTCACCGCTGGGACGACGGGGTCCCCATCGAGGAGACGCTCTCGGCGCTCGACTACCTCGTCGAGGAGGGGCTCGTCCGCTACGTCGGCGCGAGCACGATGTCTTCGTACCAGTTCACGAGGGCGCTGTACACCGCCGACGTGGAGAACTTCGAACGCTTCGCCTGCATGCAACCGGAGTACAACGCGGTCGACCGCCACGAGGAGGCGAACCTGCTTCCGGTCTGCGAGGGCGAGGGCATCGGCGTCATCCCGTGGTCGCCGCTCGCGGGCGGCTTCCTCACGGGCAAGTACGAGCGCGACGCCGAGGTCCCGGCGGACACGCGCGCGGAGTCGGACGAGTACACGTCGAACCGCTTCACCGACGAGAACTGGGCCGTCATCGACGCGATTCGCTCGCTCGCCGAGGAGAAAGGGGCGACGCCCGCGCAGGTGTCGCTCGCGTGGCTCCTCCACAAACCCGTCGTGGACGCGCCCATCATCGGGCCGCGCCGACTCGACCACCTCGAAGAGAACGTCGGCGCGCTCGACGTGGACCTGAGCGAAAGCGATATCGAGCGAATCGAGGCCCCGAAGACGCCGCGGTGGCCCGCGCCGGGTAAAGACTAAGCGTCAACGGCGCTATATTTTATAAACAATCGTTACAAATACTCTATTGATTGAATTTCGGACTGCCGAGACTATTGACAAGTAATTTACTACAACACCGGTAGTGGCCAGCACCAAAACTATAAATAATCACTAATTGTAGAATACAGACTGTAATGGTTGATGCTGACTCACGCAAGGGCAAGCGTACTGGCGTCTCTCGACGCAATTTTGTGAAGGCGGCCGGCGCATCGGGCGTCGCCGTCGGACTGGCCGGGTGCATTAGCACCGGCGGCGGAGACGGGAACGGCGGCGGAAACGGTGGCACCGACACCGACACCGACACGCCGATTAACACCGAAGAGACCACCGACGACATCACGCTTCAGTGGGCCGCCGACACCCGCGTCGCGGAGTCGGAAGAGGAAGTCGTGCAGGCGCTCCGGGACGCCGGCCTCCCGGAGAACATCGATATCGACATCCTCGCCGGGTCGCAGGTGACGGACAACCGGCAGGCGCAGTACCAGCAGTGGCTCTCCGGCGGTCGCTCGGAGCCGACGCTGCTCATGATGGACAGCGGGTGGACGATTCCGTTCATCGCGCGGAACCAACTGCAGAACCTCTCGCAGTCGCTCCCGGAGGAGCTGACAAGCACCATCGAAGAGGAGTACTTCGAGGCCAGCGTCTCGACGGCGAAGGGGTCGAACGGCGACCTCTACGGCCAGCCGCTGTTCCCCGACTTCCCGACGGTCCAGTACCGAAAGGACCTGCTCCGAAACGCGGGTTACACCGACGACGACTTCTCGACGTGGGCAACCGAGTCGATGTCGTGGGAAGACTTCTCGCGCGTCACGAAGGAGGCGCTCGACGCCAACCCCGACATCGAGAACGGGTTTACCTTCCAGGCGAACGTCTACGAGGGGCTGTCGTGCTGTGACTTCAACGAGTTCATGACCTCGTACGGCGGCGCGTACTTCGGCGGCCGCGAGAACCTGTTCGGCCCCATCGGCGACCGACCCATCACGGTCGAAGAAGAGCCGGTTATCAACGCGATTCGGATGGTCCGGACGCTCATCCACGGCGAGGACGACGAGTACGCCCTCGACGGCATCACGGGCGGCATCTCGCCCGAGGCGGTCCTCCAGTGGACCGAGGACCCGTCCCGACAGCCGTTCACGACGGGCAACGCGGTCATGCACCGCAACTGGCCGTACTCCATCGTCATCAACGGCGCGGAGCCGTCGGAGGAGAACGACCAGACCGGCTTCGGCGAGGACCTCGGCGTCATGCCGATTCCGTACGGCGTCACCGCCGACGAGGCCCAGTACGAGGGCACGGGCGGCCCCGTCGCCGCCCTCGGCGGCTGGCACATGACGATGAACCCGAACTCCTCGGACGAACAGAAGCAGGCCGCGGTGCAGGTGCTTCGGACGATGCAAACCGAGCAGTTCCAGCTCGATATGTTCCGCATCATCGGCTGGATTCCGCCGCGCCCGTCGCTGCTCGAATCCGACCAGGCCGCCGAGGTGCCCATCATCGGGCGCTACCTCGACGCCCTGAAGGTCGCCGGCGAGAACGCGATTCCGCGCCCGGTCACCGTCGTCTGGCCGCAGCAGTCCGGTCGCATCTCACAGGAGGTCAACGCCGCGTTCGCCCAGGAGAAATCCCCCGAACAGGCGATGTCCGACCTCGCATCACAGCTCGAACAGATCGAGCAGAACGCGTAGAGCAACGTCTTTACCGAGACGTAACCAACATACACGTTATCATTTGACATGGCTACAGAACAACAATCAGGGGAGGCACTTTCCGACACCCGGCGGAGCGGCCCGTACGCGTCGGCCGTCAACTGGATGGAGTCGCTCTCCGAGACGCAGTTCGCGTACCTGCTTCTGACGCCCGCGCTCGTTCTCTTGGGGGTAATCGCCGTCTACCCGCTGGTCTCGACGTTCAGCATGTCGCTGTTCGCCGACCAGTTGACGGGGAGCGCGCGACTCGGCGAGTTCGTCGGATTGCAGAACTACGTCGACCTGTTCACCGGCGCGCGCAACTACGCGCTCCCGTCGCAGTTCCTCCCGACGTTCAGCTCAGAGTTCCCGTTCGTCACGAACATCTACTCCAGCGCGCTCGCGGTGACGCTCATCTTCACCGTCTTCAGCGTGCTGTTCGAAACGCTCATCGGCTTCGGTCAGGCGCTCATCCTCGACCAGGACTTCCGCGGTCGGCGCTGGGTCCGCGTCGCCATCATCATCCCGTGGGCCGTTCCCATCGTCATCCAGGGGATGATCTGGTACCTGATGTTCCAGCCGAACATCGGATTCCTCGTCGGCACGTCAGAGAACCCGGCGCTGTTGAACCAGCTCGGTCTCATCGGCACGACGCCGCTTCGGAACACCGCGGACGCGCTGTTCCTCATCATCGTGGCCGACGTGTGGAAGACCTCGGCGTTCATGGCGCTTCTCATCCTCGCGGGGATGCAGAGCATCGACCGCTCGCTGTACGACGTGGCGAAGGTCGCCGGCGCGTCGCGCTGGCAGCAGTTCAAGCTCATCACCTTCCCGCTCATCCTGCCGACGGTGCTCGTCGCGATGCTGTTCCGCACCATCGACGCGATGCGCGTCTACGGTATCATCCAGACCATGNCCTTCCCGCTCATCCTGCCGACGGTGCTCGTCGCGATGCTGTTCCGCACCATCGACGCGATGCGCGTCTACGGTATCATCCAGACCATGGCCGGCTGTCAGACGGTCCCGTCGCTGTCGTGTCTCGTCGTCACGACGTTCAACACGCCGCTGTACGGGACCTCGGCGACCGTGGCGTTCGTCACCGCGGGCATCATCGCCGTCGTGGTCTCGGTGTACATCGTGAACTTCGCCAGCGAGGGTCTCTAAGATGTCCAGCGAAACTTCGGGAGCCGGCATCGGCTCCGACGACGCCGACATGGAACAGGGGCCGCTCGGCCGCTGGGTCGACTCGGCCATCAAGAACCCCGACAGGGTCTACCGCGCGATGTTCTACGTCGCGATGCTGTTCTTCCTGGTGACGACCCTGTTCCCGTTCTACTGGCTGCTCGTGCTCGCGCTCACGCCGAACAACCTCATCGCCAACATGGGACTCGTACCGAAGGGATTCAACCCCGAGGTGTTCATCGCGATGTTCGAACGGGTGCCGTTCCACCTCTACATGTTCAACAGCTTCGTGCTGGGCATCACGACCACCGTGCTCGTGTTGCTCATCGCCAGCCTCGCGGGGTACGTCTTCGGCCGCCTCCGGTTCCCCGGCAAGGGCGTGCTGATGCTCGGCATCCTCGCCATCAGCTACTTCCCGCCGGCGGCGTTCCTCATCCCGCTGTTCGAGCTGTTCACGGGGAACACCTCGCTCAGCATCGGGATGGTGACGATATCGACGCCGGACCTGTTCAACACGCCGGCACCGATGGTGTTCCCGTTCAGCGCGCTGTTCCTGCCGCTGTCGATATTCATCCTCACGACCTTCTACGGGCAGATTCCCGACGGGTTGGAGGACGCCGCGCGGGTGGAGGGAACGACCAGACTGGGCGCGCTGTTCCGCGTCATCGTGCCGCTTTCGGCACCCGGCGTGGCGACCGCGGGCGTCCTCACGTTCATCAGCGTCTACAACGAGTTCTTTTTCTCGTTCCTGATGAACAACGGTGAGGCCGACTCGTGGGCGCCCATCGTCGCGGGGATCCTGAAGTATCAGGGACAGTTCGACACCCCGTACAACCTGATGGCCGCCGCCTCCATCGTGGGAGTCTTACCCGTGGCCATCCTTGTCATCATCGCACAGGAACGCATCGTGAGTGGACTGACTGCAGGAGCGCTGAAGGAGTAACCATGGGAGACGTAACACTCGAACACGTAAGCAAGCACTACGACGACGTAACGGCGGTCGACGACATGAACCTCGACATCGAAGACGGAGAATTCATCTGTCTCGTCGGTCCGTCGGGGTGCGGGAAGTCGACGACCATGGAGATGATTGCGGGCCTCACCATCCCCTCCGAGGGGAAGGTGTTCATCGGTGACCGCGAGGTGACGAACCTCCCACCGAAGGACCGCGGGGTCGCGATGGTGTTCCAGAACATCGCGCTGTTCCCCCACATGGACGTCTACGACAACATCTCCTTCGGGCTCCGCCTCCGCAACTACGANGTCGCGATGGTGTTCCAGAACATCGCGCTGTTCCCCCACATGGACGTCTACGACAACATCTCCTTCGGGCTCCGCCTCCGCAACTACGACAAAGAGGAAATCGAGCGCCGCGTCGAGCGCGCCGCCGAAATCGTCCAGCTGCAGGGCATGCTCGAACGCATGCCCGACGAGATGTCCGGCGGCCAGCGACAACGCGTCGCCATCGCCCGCGCCATCGTCCGNGTCCAGCTGCAGGGCATGCTCGAACGCATGCCCGACGAGATGTCCGGCGGCCAGCGACAACGCGTCGCCATCGCCCGCGCCATCGTCCGCAACCCCGGCGTCTTCCTGATGGACGAGCCGCTGGCGAACCTCGACGCGAAGCTCCGGGTCCACATGCGGACCGAGCTCCAGCGCCTCCACAAGGAACTGGACACGACCATCATCTACGTCACCCACGACCAGGCGGAGGCGATGACGATGTCCGACCGCATCGCGGTCATCGACTCCGGACAACTCCAGCAGATCGACCCGCCGCTCGTCTGTTACAACGAACCCTCGAACCTGTTCGTCGCCGGCTTCATCGGCTCGCCCTCGATGAACTTCCTCGACGGCGAGGTCACGGAAAACGGGTTCGTCTCGACCAACATCGACGTGGAGTTCGACCCCGCGAACCTCGGCATCGAGGTGGGGACCGACGTCACGATGGGTATCCGCCCCGAGGACGTGTACCTCGTCGGCGACGAGGCGCTCGTCTCGAACCCCAGCCACCGCATCGAGGCCGTGACCGACGTGCTCGAACCGATGGGCGACGAGATATTCGTCTACCTGAAGCTCTCGGAGTCGGCCGAGACGGACCTCGAAGACACGAGCGGCGTCGCCAACGACCAACTGCTGATGAGCGTCGCACCCGACACCGACATCGAGGAGGACGAGGACGTGACGGTCGTCCTCGACCGCTCGCGCGTTCACCTCTTCGACACGGAGACGGGCGAGGCCATCAGCCACGGCATCGAGACGCCCGTCCAGACGAGCGGCGCGCCCGGCACGGAAGCGGAAAGCGACGACTGACGCGCCCGTAACACGGCCCGCGTCGGTTCGTCCTCGACCCCGCACGCGACTCGCACAGCCCGCACAACGCTTATCGGAGCCACACCACATCACACATCCATGGTCAACGAACTCGGTCTGTTCTACCTCGGCGGGATGACGGTCCTGTTTTTCTTCTGGGCCTACGGCATCGTCTCGTTCCTCCTCGACCTGAAGAACAAGTTCATCCCGAAGGGCAAGCAGTACCTCCGCGGGCGACGCCGACTCAAGGAGGAAAAGCGTCGCGAGGAAGAGCGCAAAGAGCGCGAAGAACAGCTCTACTGACGCCCAGTCTCGACCCGTGCCAGTCGCCTCGTCCCGCCTCGTCGTTCGCCGTACCTCGCGTCCCGAACGCCGTCTGACCGGGCGCTCGCGGTCGATTCTGGCAATTCAGGCCAAAGAACGTGAAACTTAACACCACCTGTAGTTAATCATCGAATCATGAGTACGGAATCATCGGTCCGAGTCGGTATCGTCGGACTCGGAAACATCGGACACCACCACGCAGACCGCCTCGTCGCCCTCGGCGCAACCCTCGTCGGCGGCCTCGACATCCAGGCGGACGCCCGTCGTCGCTTCGCCGAGAAGTACGACGTGAACACCTACGAAGAGAAGTCGGAACTGTTCGGGGAGGTCGACGCGGTCATCATCACCACGCCGAACCGCTTCCACGAGGAGTACGCCGTCGCCGCGCTCGACGCGGGCCTCGACGTGCTGCTCGAAAAGCCGCTCGCGCACTCGCTCGAATCGGCCGAGCGAATCGCCGAGGCGGCCGAGGAGGCCGACGGCTTCTGCATGGTCGGCTTCAACAACCGCTTCGCCAACCCCGTCGAGGTCGTCCGCCACCACTACGAGGAAGGTCGCTTCGGCGACGTCACCCACGTCGAGGCCAACTACGTCCGCCGCCGCGGCATCCCCGGCCGCGGGTCGTGGTTCACCTCCAAGAAAGTCGCCGGCGGCGGTTCGCTCATCGACATCGGCGTCCACGCAATCGACCTCGCGCTCTACTTCCTCGACTTCCCCGAGGTCGTCGAGGTCTCCGGCGTCACCCGCTCGGAGTTCGGCGACCGCGACGACTACACCTTCGTCGAGATGTGGGGCGACGACGTCGGGCCGGAGGCCTTCGACGTGGACGACTCCGCGAGCGCCTTCATCCGCACCGAGGAGGGGACGACCATCTCCCTCGAAGTCGCGTGGGCGACGAACCGCCCGACCAACGACGAGTTCTTCCTCCGCGGCACGGAGGGCGGCGTGCGCTTCGACCGCGCGAGCCACGACCTCCAGTTCTACGAGGACGGCGTCGGCGGCGGCAACCACCTCTCGACGGCCGACGTAGAGACGCAGGACAACGACACCCACAAGACCGAACAGGAGGCGTTCCTCGCGGCCGTCGCCGAGGGCGAACACCCCGGCCGCAACACGGTCGAACAGGGCCTCGCCGTCCAGCGCGTCATCGACGCCATCTACCGCTCGTCGGAGACCGGGAAAGCGGTCCGCCTCGACGCGGTCGAGACCGAGACGCCCCCGGCGAACTGACCACCGCGAACGCGAACACTTCACAGCCCCACTTTTCACACCATGTCCGTCATCGACTCACTCAAGCGCCCGGAACACACCGGCGAGAACCGCTGTCTGCCGTGTACCGCCGTCAACGTCGCGCTGGTCGTCCTCGTCGGCCTCGCGGTCAGCGTGCTCTCGCCGCTGGTCGGCTTCGTCGTCCTCGTCGGCGGCGCGCTCGCCGTGTACCTGCGGGGCTACGTCGTCCCCGGCACGCCCTCGTTCGCGCCCCGGGTCGTCTCTGCGCTCGGCCTCGCCGGCGTCTTCGACCACGGCGACGCGGACTCGTCTCCCGACCGCCGGTCGGAGTCGCTCGACGCCAACGTCGACCCCGACGTGATGCTCTCGACGCTCCTGAACGCCGGGGTGCTCGTCGAGGAGGAAGACGGCCTCTTTCTCGCCGACGACGCCCGCGAGGAGTGGGAGTCGACGATGGCGACGCTCCGGAAGACCACTGACGAGGAACTCGCCGAGGCCGTCGCCAACGCGGTCCCGTTCGACGCGACGGTCGACGCCGAGTTCGGCGGTATCTCGCTGGACGGTCCCTCGATGTCCGTGTGGATTTCCCGGCCGCAGGCCATCGCGGACGTGGCGACGCTCTACACGGTCGTCGAGCGCGGCGTCGACCCGATGGTCGCGCTCGCGGCCACGGAGCCGATGCGGATGTTCACCGAGGTCTGTCCGGACTGCGGCGGCGCGGTCGAGGAGACGACGACGCGCAACTGCTGCGGCGGCACCGCGGGGCTGTACGACTCGCCGGAGCACGAGGTTCTCGGCTGTGCGGACTGCGGCGCGGTCGTCTACGAGTTCCCCGACGAGTAGCCGTTGCTGGCGGGGAATGGCCGAGCAGAAAAGACGCGAGCGGAACCTGACGACGCGGCTTCAGACGATTTCGTCGCGGTTCGGAACCTCGTCGCGGCCGAGCAGAATCTCCTGTCCTTCCACGTCTTCGAGCGCGGCGACCAGCCCGCCGACCTCGACGACGCCCTCTTCGGTCTCGATGTGGAGCGACGCGACCTCCTCCGTGTCCTCGAAGGCCGTCTCGATGACGCGCCCTTCGACCACGATGGGGTCGCCGGTCTCGATGTCGCGGCCGGAGACGGAGGCGTAGAAGTCGCCTTCTATCTCGCGGATGTCTTTGACGGCCCGGCGGATGGAGGCGTAGCGGCGCGGGAACGGCCGGCGCTTGCCGTTGGCGACGATGGTCTCGGCGGTGCTCCAGAGGACGGTCCCGAAGAAGCCGCTCACGAGGAAGCCGAGCGCGGAGCGGTTGAAGATGACGCCGTAGCGGTCGCGGTCGTCGCGGAGGGCGTCTTGGGTCGCGTAGATGGAGTACTCGCCGTCGGCGACCGCGAGGACGGGCGAGGTGATGCCGCGGCGGGCGCGCGCGATAGTCGCCACGTCGAGGTAGTTGAACTCGTCCGGGTCGGGCGCGCGGGAGGCGGGCGTCACGAGCAGGTCGATGCTGACGCCGCTGTCGATGGCCGCCGCGAGGTCGTCGCGGAAGCGACGGAGCAGGTCGGGCGTCAACGAGAGCACGAGTTCGTACTCCGCGGCCTCGATAATCTCCTCGATGTAGCGGAGGATGGTCGACCGCGACTTGACGAGCGAGACGGCCTCGGTGTCGCGTGCCGGGGCGGTGTAGCGCGCCTCAAGCTCCTCGATGAGCTCCTCCAGCGAGGTCTTGACGTTCGCGAAGGCGTCGTCGGGGTCGACCGCGACGATTTTCATCGGCCGCGACTCACGGAGCTCGACGAGGCCGCGGTCCGACAGGCTCCGGACCGTGTCGTACACCCGCGGCTGGGGGATGCTGGTTCGGTCGGCGATTTCGCTCGCCGTCAACTGTCCGTGTTCGAGGACGGCCAGATACGCGTCTATCTCGTACTCGCCGAGGTTGAAGCGCTCACCGACTCGCTCCATGGTGAGCCGCAGTTCGTCAGCCATGGTCGTGACGTGTACGGCATCACCTAAATCATTTACTGAAATCCGAGTAGCACAAAATTCCGAAAACAAGTGGCACAAACGGTAGCAGACCGGCTGTCGGTCGCTGTTTGACGGGGGGCGGGCCGCCGCTCACATGTACATCCGGTCGTCGGGGAGGTCCGCCTCGCTGTCGCGGAGTCGCTCGGCGAGTTCGGCGTAGTACTGCTGGACCTCGGCCGCGAACGACTCCAGCGGCGAGGAGTCGACGCCGAGGTCGTACACGTCGTCTGCGGCCTCGACGAGTCGAATCGCCGCCTCCACGTCGGGCGCTTGGGCGTGGACGGGCGTGACGTAGACGCCGACGCCGAGGGGCGACCCGATGCCGCGCTCGACGAGCGCCGCGTTGGTGCCGTCGAAGAACCCTCGGCCCATCGGGGGGATGCCGCTGTCGGCGAGTCGCGCCTCGCGGTAGTCGTCGGTGGCGATGTAGAACACGCGGTGTTCGTCGGGGCCGTGGGCCATCGGAATCCCCGAGAGGACGGCCAGCTCCTCGACTTGGTTGCGCTCTGTCCACTCGAGGATGGCGTTACCGAACTGGGTGCCGTGGACGGCCGGGACGAACAGCTCGCCGACGAGGACGGTCACGTCGAGGTCCTCGCGGGAGAATAGCCGGGTGTGATGCCGGGGGCGGCCGTTTTCGAAGGGAGTCACCGCCGGGAGACCCTCGACGGTGAGGTGGCCGGTCTGTTCGAGGTCGAGGTGGTCGACGATGAAGTCGACGGCCGTGAGGCCGGCGAGTCCGAACGACGAGAAGCCGCAGAGGAGCGCTCGGCTGGGCGGCGTCTCGTGGGTGATGCGGAAGTCGGGGCGGGCGCTCGTCGCGTTGACCATGCAGATACTGCGACGCCCCGACACTTAGCCGTTCACCGCGACCGAACCCTCGGAGTAACAACCCTTTTTTCACCGCTCTCCGTTGCGGTTTCCATGGACGGAGTCGAGGGGGTTGCCGACGTGTCGGGCGCGGTCGGCGGGACGCTGACGGCGGGGAGCCACGTCGCGGTCGCCCCGCTCCAGTCGACGGCAATCGAGCCGCCGGCGTTCGTGCCGGACTACCTCCTGTTTCCGGGGTGGCGCATCGCCGTCGCTCTCGTTATCGTCGCCCTGGCGGTCGGGCTCTCGAAGTACATCGTCCGCCTGCTCGGACGACCGGTCGCCCGGCAGTTCCGGCGGCAGAGCGTCGCCCAGACGGTCCTCCGAATCGTCCGGCTCGCTATCGTCCTCCTCGGCGTCGGTCTCGGGGCGAACGTCCTCGGCCTCGAACTCGGCGACATCGTCCTCTCGGTGACGGTGTTCTCGGCGGTGCTGGGTATCGTCCTCGCGCCCATCGTCGGGAGCATCATCAACGGGGTGTTCGTCCTCTCGGACCAGCCGTTCGAAATCGGCGACATGATAGAACTCGACGACGGCACGAAGGGCTTCATCGACGAGATAACCCTGAGCTACACGAAGATATTCACCCTCGACAACACGTTTCTGGTGATGTCGAACTCGAACATCCGCGACCGCGACGTCATCAACTACTCCGCGGAGGACGAGCGGACCCGCCTGTCGCTCGACGTGCTCGTCACCTACGAGTCCGACATCGACGCCGCCCGCGACCTCGTCGAGCGCGCCGCCCGCGACTGCGACTCGGTGGTCGAAGGCGGTCCGGACATCCGCATCGGGAGCGCCCGCTACCCGGCGAAGCCGACCGCCTACATCAACTCCTACGCCGACAACGGCGTCCTCCTGCGCCTCCGCTACTGGGCGCTGAAACCGTACAAAATCGGTCGCATCCAGTCGGAGGTCCAGACGCGGCTCTGGACGCTCGTCGAGGAGTCCGAGGCGACCGTGGAGTTCGCCTACCCGCACACCCACCTCGTCTTCGACGAGACCAGCGGGAGCCTCCACGTCACCAGCGACGAGGCCGCGAACCGGAGACACGCCACCGCGTCGCCGGCGCCGGGAGCGCCCGTCCAGCCGGTCTCTGACGGCGAGGGTGTCGACGCCCCGGAAACCCCAACTGACGCGACCGACGCCACGGAGCCGACGGACGTCGAGTCGACGGACGCCGAGTCGACGGACACCGCCGACGACTGACGAGGAACGGCGGACACAGTCGGGACTGGGGCCGCGTCGAAAGCGGAAGAACGAATCTGAACCCGAACCCGAGAGCCGCCGGCTCAGTCGTCCGCGCGGACGGTGATGACCGTGCAGTCGAGCTTTTCGCGGAGGAACACGTCGATGTCGGGGTCGTCGAGGAACCGCCGGAGCATCCGCCGCCAGCGGCTCGCCTGTTTCGACCCGATGACGACGATGTCGGCCTCCTCGGCGGCGACCTCTTCGAGAATCGTCTCCTCGACGAGGAAGCCTCGGCGGACCACGTAGCGCGCGCGGACGAGCGGGCCGAACTCGGCTTCGACCGCCCGCTTGAGTTCGGTCCGCGTGACGCCGCGGTTCGACTGGTAGAGGTCGACGTGGAGGACCGTCAGCTCGGCGTCGCGCTCGCGCGCGACGCGGACGGCCTCTTCGAGCGTCGCCCGGGAGTGTTTCGAGAGGGGGTACCGAACCGGGACCACGACCCGTGTCATACTCCGAAGCCACTCGCCGGGCGTGCGTGAACCTTTCCCTCTCGGTCGGCTTGGCCGGCGGACGCGCGCCCGTTTCCGACCCCTCGACCGCGCTCAGTCGTCGGCGCGGGTGGCCGACCGGCGCTCGATGCGCCCTTCGACCGCGGCGTCGAAGCCGACCTCGCGGGCGTACCGCGCCAGCGCGTCGTGCTGTATCTCGAACTCGCCGACGCGGTGGGCCTGCGTGATGGCCGGGAACTCCTGTGTGCTGTGGAGCAGGTAGTCGCTCGTGGCGACGGTGTAACGCGCCTCGGGGTCGACCGGCTCGCCGCCGACGAACGCCTCGACGACCTCGTCACGGTCGTCGTCCCAGACGATGCGCGCGCCGCTGACGTGGGCGTGCCACCAGTCCGGTTCGCCGAAGCCCATCTCGGTCCCGCGGGCGGCCCCGAACGCCGCCAGTAGCTCCGTGCCGGTCACCTCGGCGACGACGAGGTGCTCCTCGAAGGGGACGAGGCTCACGAGGTCGGCGTGGGTCACGTCGGGGCCGACGGGCGGGCCGGAGCGGATGCCGCCGCTGTTCTGCAGCCCCACGTCCGCGCCGGTCGCCCAGCGGTAGGCGTCGGCGATGGCGTTGCCGACGCGGCACTCGCCGGCCGCGACGGTCTCCTCGGCGCGGTCCATCGGGCGGTCGATTCGACAGAGCACCTCGTCGAGGCCGGCGGCGTCGACGCGGCCCGCCAGCGCCGCGACCAGCCCCTCGTCGGCCCGGTACTCGGCGGTCCGGTGGCGGACCGTCTCGATTCTGTCGGCGGCGACGCGGACCTCCCAGACGACGTGGCCGTTCGCCCCGGGGCGGACGATTGGCACGCCGTCGACCACGTCGTCGCGCTCGGCGTGGACGTGGCCCCCGAGGACGAGGTCCACGTCGCACCGGGCGACGAGTTCGTCGTCGCCGCTACCGAGGTGCGAGAGCGCGACGACGAGGTCCGCGCCGTCGTCTCTGAGCGCGGCGGCCGCGTCGGCGGCGGCCGCGTAGGGGTCGGAGAAGCCGACGTCGGCCGCCTCCGGGTTGATAGTGCCGGTCGCGGGGTCGGTGACGCCGAAGAAGCCGAGGGTCAGCCCGTCCACCTCGCGGGTCGTTCGCGGGACGGTTCCCTCGTCGGCGGCGAACCGGCCGCCGTCCTCGCCGTGGACGTTGCTCGTGACCCACGTCGGTCGGCTCGCGGCGACGAGTTCGCGGGTCCGGCTCGGCCCGTAGTCGAAGTCGTGGTTGCCGAACGTTTCGAGGTCGGCGTCCACGGCGTCGTAGAAGTCGAGCGCCTGTCCGCCGCGCTCGACGAGCGAGAGGACGCCCGGCGCGGTGTTGTCGCCGGTGCCGACCACGAGCGTGTCGTCGCCGTCGAGGGCGCTGACGCAACCCGCGAGGCGGCCGGCGCGCTCGGTGTCGTCGAAGACGTTCTCGATGTCGGAGTAGTGGAGGAGCCGAGGCATTCGCTTCTCGAATGTGGCGGTGCGGGCGGATAAGAAGCCGTCGGGACGGCCCGCGCCGTCGACGTGGGCCAACCCGAGTCGGACCGACGCGGGCCGGTCTCGACCGGGTGAGCGTCGTCTCTACTCGCCGTCTTTCCCTTCGAGTTCGAACGCGACTTCGACCTCGGCTTGGTACTCTCGGGTCTCGACGGACGCGAGTTCGACGCCGAGTTCCTTTACTTCGACCCAGTGGACGCCCGCGAGCGTCTCCTCGGCGCGGTTAATCGCGTCGTCGACGGCGGCGTCGAAACTCTCTGCACTCCGACCGACAAGGGTGATTTTCTTGAACACCATCTCGTCGGACCCTTCGTCTTACTATCACAAATAATCGTCCCCGATTCGGCGGCGACGGCGGGACGAGCCGAAGGGGCGGGCGGCGGTACGTGGCGGAAGGGTGCGCGGCTCACTCGTCGGGCCGATACGGACGCGCCGTCTCGGCTCGCGCCGCGACGCGCGTTCGCCCCCACGACACGGCCGCGGAGTCGTAACTCACGACCAGCGCCTCCGGCCCGCCCATGTGGTCGTAGACGACGAGCGTGACCGACGCCGTCGTCGGTCGGTCCACGACCACGACGCCGTACGGCGGGTCGCCTTCGACCGCGGACACGCGGACGCCGGCGTCGACCATGGCGTCGAGCCCGTCGGGGTACCGGTTCGAGAGCCAGTCGAGGGACTCCGCCGAGAGAACGAGCGTGGCGCTGTCACCGAGCCGCGCGAGTTGCTCGTGCGCTTCGGGCCAGATGCTGAACAGGAACGGGCCGTTGAACCCGGAGATACTCGTCGATTCGCCGAGGTCGAACTCGAGCGGGGAGCACTCTTCCATCGCCGCGAGGTCGCCGGTGCAGACGACCGCGTCGCGGAACAGCGAAGGTGGCGGGTTAACCGATTCCGGGAGGCGGTCGAGCACCGGTTTCGCGTCGAGCACGTTCGCCATCGACCGGAGCGCCTCGTCGTGCGTCTCCAAGGCGACGCGACCCGCGCTCGTGGCGACGAAGCCGCCGTTCGACCGCTCGACGAGTCCGAGTTGAACGAGGCGCTCGACGCCGCGGTCGACGGTGGACCGAGAGACCGAGAGCGCGCGGACGAGGTCGGCCTTCGAAAGCGACTCCGACGAGAGC
The DNA here is from genome assembly GCF_000336775.1 of Haloferax gibbonsii ATCC 33959. GTDB lineage: Archaea > Halobacteriota > Halobacteria > Halobacteriales > Haloferacaceae > Haloferax > Haloferax gibbonsii. Next base: position 91,064 of record NZ_AOLJ01000014.1, read on the forward strand.
GCCTGGAGAAGCCGACGGCGGCGGCCGACCGCCTCGAACGCGTCGGCCGCGTCCCCGCCCTCGTCTTCGTCCTCGTCACCAATCCAACTCGACATCGGTGTGAACATCTCAGGGCCTACACAAATGTATATCGGGACTCCGGATATTCGCCCGCAATCGGGGGGCTCGGGCGGACCGGCGGCCGCCTCAACGTGTCAACGAGATGTTGATTCGAGCCGTTTCTGCAACGCGCCGACGACGTCGGAGAGGTGTGCGGTCCCCCAGATGGCGACGATGACCCCACCGACGGCGTCGAACACGAGGTCGAGGAGCGTGTCGTCGAGGCCGTACTGCGTCAGCACCGACGCGGTGCCGGCGAGCGAGGCAACCCCCGAGATGGCGAACTCGATGACTTCCCAGAAGACCCCGAACGCGAGCACGAAAAGCAGGATGAAGACGAACATGAACCGCGGCGGCAGGTAGATGTCCGCCGTGTGCTCGTCGACCGCGCGGACGGTCGCGTAGCCGGCGGCCGCCACGACCGACGACGACAGCGCGTGCGTGAGGTGGTCCCACCACCAGACGCCCGCGTAGAAACTGGTCTCCGAACCGGGGAAACCGACCGTACCCAGCGCGTGGAGGAACGCCGCCGTCGATATCCAGAGCGTCAGTCCGGCGTCCATCGGGATGCGGTAGTCGCGTTCGAGTAGCGCCGGGAGGTAGGTCACGCCGAGGCCGACGAGCGCGTTGACGACGATGCCGAGGTTCCCGCGGTCGAGGCCGATGAAGACGAGACCGACGAGGACGACCTGCATCGCCCGCGAGAGCTGGCGCTGGCGTCGCGCGTCGATGTGGAGGTGCGAGCGAATCTTCACGACGACTCACCGCCCTCTCTCGTGGCGTCGTCGTCAGTTCCCGCTGGACTCACGTCCTCGGCGACGTCCGCCACCTCCTCGGGGAGCCGCTCGCGCGAGCCGGCCCGGCGGCGGAAGTAGTACTCGAACAGCAACCCGGCCCCGAGTCCGGCGACGGTGGCGGCGACGAAGTCCCACATCAGCCCCGCCTCGACGACGTGTTCGGGTCGGCCGTTCAACAGCAGGCGCGTCCCGAGATAGAGGTCCGAGAGCCACTGGACGACCGCCCAGACGCCGGCGGCGGCCATCGTGGCGATGACGACGAAGAAGACGGCGAACGAGTGGTTCATCCGGACCGGCGTGAACACGTCGAGTTCGACGGCGACGATGAGCGCGATGGCGGCCACCGCGAGGTACGTCGAGACGCGTCCGGTGAACGTCACGCCGCCGATGGTCTGGCCCCGAACGAGGACGCGAGCGACGAGCGGGAGCGACGCGAGCGCGACGACCTCCCACGGCAGCATCGCTCTCGGTTCGCGGAAGGCGACCGCCGGAACGACGGTGACCGCGGCGACGACGGCCGCGAACCCGCCCCAGACGAGGTCGCCGCCGGTGACGACGCTCCCGACGGCGACGGCGACGAGGAACCCCACGAACAGCCACGCGAGTACCGCGTTGAGCCGTCTACTCCGGACGAATTGCGCCAGCTCCGTCTGTGCGGCCTGCGACATGCTCGTCCGTTAGCGACGGGCTGAGAAAACGTTTGGGCGAAGACGCCCCGTTTCGATTACGTGTTCGTTCCGTGAACGACCTCGTAGTCGTTCCCACCACCGTTCGACACGCCGATGATTGCCCACTCGTATGGAAGGTCGATACCGCGAAGCCGCTCTCGAAGCGCGCTGATGTGGTCGTCCCACGTCACGAAGCAGCGGAACCGATACGGTGTCTCGGTTCCGCCGTCTGCGAGCACCGGACGGCATTCGGTCGCTTCTCGCGAACTCAGTGCGGTCACGTGGACCGTACGCCACTTGCGTTCGGCCAGCATATCGGTTCCGTCGCCCGAGACGGAGTAGCCGAGCCGGCCGAATATCGACCGAGCCTCCTGGACGGGAGGCATCGAAGCCTGGGCCATGCACGTCTACGTACACCCGCACCCCTGATAAAGATTGCCACGGTATGACATACCAATAGTTGACGAACGGTCGCGCCGGGCGCTCGACTACTCGTGAGCGGCGTCCCACTCCTCGGGCTTTCTGACGTTTCCGCAGTTGTTGCACTCGATGCGGGCCATCGTGTCCATCGCGGTGTCGAACGAGTCGCAGTTACCGCAGAGGTACCCCCATCGGCTCTCGGCGTCCTCGGTCGAGTACACCACGTAGAACGGTCCCTTCGAGCCGCGCTCGGCCTCGTCAGTGGCGACGAAGACAGTCTTGCCGCTCGATACGGTCTGGGTCTGGAGTTCGGCCATGCCACCGATTCGCGCGGGGGTGGCTTAAGAAATTGGTCCCTACGTCCGGAACGACTCGCCGCAGCCGCAACTGCTCTCGGCGTTCGGGTTGTTGACGTGGAAGCCCGCACCCTGCAGGCCGCCCTCGAAGTCGAGGGTGGAGCCGCCGATGTAGTTCATGCTCGCGGGGTCGACGAACACGCGGAGGCCGTGCTGTTCGACGACCGTGTCGTCGTCTTCCGGTTCGTTGTCGAAGCGCATCCCGTAGGACAGCCCGGCGCAACCGCCCTGCTGAACGAACAGCCGGAGGCCCGCCACGTCGGTGTCCATCGACTCTCCTTCGAGGAGGGAGACGGCTTCGTCCGCGGCCGCGGGCGTGACCGTGACCGCCACATCGCCGCCGCCACTCGCGGATTCCGTGCTCATACGCCCCACTATACTGTGGGAACGGTTAACTGTGGCGCAGGCGGAACCCGGTGCCGGCTCGGTAGGATGTGGCTACCGGCCGCAAGTCAGAGGAAAACGAGTCGAACGAGCCGCGTTCGCCTACTCTTCGAACCGCTCGCGGACGCTCTGAGCGTGGGCGTCGAGTCCTTCGGCCTCGGCGAGCGTCGTAATCGTCTCCGAGAGCTCCGACAGTCCCTCGCGGTCGAGGCGCTGGACCGTCGTCGAGCGGACGAAGTGGTCCACGGAGAGCCCGCCCTGTCGCTTCGCGCCGCCGCCCGTCGGGAGGACGTGGTTCGTCCCGGAGGCGTAGTCGCCGGCCGCGACGGGCGTGTACGGGCCGAGGAAGACGCTCCCCGCGGAGTCGATGCGGTCCAACAGCGCCTCGTCGTCGTCGGCCTGAATCGTCAGGTGCTCGGCGGCGTACTCCTCGGCGAACAGCACCGCCTCGGACATCGACCGCGCGAGGAGGACGCCCGACGCGTCGCCTTCGAGCGCCGCCTCGATGGTCTCGGTCCGCTCGCGCTCGCTCGCCTGTCGTTCGACCTCCGCGACGACTTCCTCGGCGAGGTCGGCGTCGTCCGTGACGGCGACGACCGACGCGTTCGGGTCGTGTTCGGCCTGCGCGACGAGGTCGGCGGCGACGAACCGCGCCTCGGCGGTCTCGTCGGCGACGACGAGCACCTCGGAGGGACCGGCGAGGAAGTCGATGTCCACGTCGCCGCGGACCTCGGCCTTCGCCGCCGTGACCCACTTGTTGCCCGGCCCGACGACCTTCTGGACGGCCTTCACCGTCTCCGTGCCGTAGGCGAGCGCGGCGATGCCCTGCGCGCCGCCGACCGAGTACACCGCGTCCGCGCCCGCGACGTGCATCGCGGCGAGCGTGACGGGGTTCATCTGGTCCGCGGGCGGCGTGGTGACCGCGACGTGTTCGACCCCCGCGACCTTCGCGGGGATGACGCCCATCAGGACGCTCGACGGGTAGGCGGCGGTGCCGCCGGGTGCGTAGACGCCGACTCGGTCCAGCGGGCGGTAGCGACGCCCGAGCTCGCGGCTGCCGGCGTCGCCGAACTCCTCGCGCCAGTCCTCGGGGACCTGTTTTTCGTGGAACTCGCGGACGTTCGCCGCGGCGGCCTCGATGGCCTCGCGCACGTCGTCGTCGATTTCGTCGTAGGCGCGCTCGGCGGCGTCGGTCACGTCGATGTTACCGACCTGAACGCCGTCGAACTCGCTTGAGAACTCACGGACCGCCGCGTCGCCCTCGCGGCGGACGCGCTCGACGATGTCGCGCACGTCGGAGCGAACCTCCTCGACCCCGGCGTCCCGCTCGAAGAAGGCGCGGCGGGCGTCGGTGCCGAGGTCGGCCAGTTCGCGAACCTCGATGTTCATACCCCGGCTTTGCGGCCGGCGCGAAAAGTCGTTGCGGAAGCGGTGGGCGGCGCTCGCGTCCCGCGCCGCGGCCTCGCGCGACCTACGCCACGTCGCGCTGTTCCGTGTACGTCAGCGTCCGGTCGTCGGTCTCGATGGTCGTCTGGACCGTAATCCAGCCGTCGGCCTGTCGGACCGCGAACGCCTCGGAGTACGAGAGTTTGACGCGCTTCGTCGTCGTGTAGGACTCGCCGGCCGCGAGGTCGCCGACCGCTTGGGACCCGCGCCAGACCTCGTCGTCCGGGTCGGTGCTGTTACCGACGAAGATGCGGCTGTAGACGGTGACGCCGGAACTGTCGGCGTCCTGCTGGTTGGTTATCGTGCTCGTCACGTCGCGGCACGTCTGGCCGCACTTCTCGATGTTGTCGACGACGACGCCGAACGGCGGCACCGATTCGCTCTCGGACGCGTCGCCGTCTCCGTCGCCGCTACTGCTGTCTCCGCTCTCGCTGTCACTACTTCCGCTGTCGCTGCTACCGCTGTCGCCGCTGTCGCCGTCGTCGGGCGGCGCGGTCGTCTGCGTGGGGAACGGTTCGTCTGAGTCGTCGGCGTCGTCGGAGAACGGTCCGATTCCGGTCACGAACGCGGCCGAGACGCCGGCCGTGAGGAGGACCAGAACTGTCGCGGCGACGAGGAGTGTTCGTCTCATAACTGAATTGAAACTTCGTCTTGGACGGCTGTCGTTCAGCTCAGTTGCCGGCTACCTTCGGGTCGCACTTAGTTACGCACCCGAAAAGTCGGTGGCGAGGTCGCTTAGCGAGTCCCCAAGCGACCCGTCGAGGGCCTCGTTCAGGAAGTCGCTAACGAGGTCGTGGATGTCCGAGACGAACTCCGGGACCGGGCCGGGGAGTTCGCCGGGCGGCCCCTGCTGGCCGGCCTCGGAGGCGGGGGACGATTCGCGTGCGTTGTCGCTCGGTGCGGCGGCGGCGACGCCCGCGGTCGCGACGAGAGCCGCGAGCGCGACGCCGACGAGGGTGAGTCTGCGTCGGTTCATGGTGAATCGCTTCGGTCGCCACTCGCGGAGCGACGCTCATGAATACGGGACACCGTGGCGGGCGTTTTGCGCCGGTTTCGCCGAGTTTCGCCGCGGTTCGCGTCGAATTGCCGCCGGTTCGGGGGCGCTACTGACCCAACTGCTCGCGCATGGCGGCGAACCCGGCTTCGGGGTCCACGTCCGCGCCCTGCGCCTCCAGCGCCTCGCCGAGGGCGGTCAGGAGGAACGAGACGTTCTCCGGCCGCGCCGAGTGGCCCATACAGCCGACGCGGAAGATGTCGCCCGCGAGCGCGCCGAGGCCGCCGGCGATTTCGAGGTCGTAGTGGTCGAGCACGTAGTCGATGGCCGCGCCCGCGTCGACGCCGTCGGGGACGAGCACCGCGTTGAGGCTCGGCAGCCAGTACTCGTCTTCGGGGTTGAGTCCGAGGCCCATCGCCTCGACGCCGGCTTTCAGCGCGCCCGCGACCCGGCGGTGGCGCGCCCACCGCTCCTCGATGCCCTCCTCGGCGACCAGTCGGAGCGCCTCGCGGATGGCGTAGACGTTGGTGATTGGCGCGGTGTGGTGGTACGAGCGGTCGTCGCCCCAGTAGCCCTCAAGCAGCGACAGGTCGAGGTACCACGAACGAGGCGGCTCCTCCCGCGAGAGCACCTTGTCCATCGCGCGGTCGTTGAGCGTCAGCGGGCTCGCGCCCGGCGGGCACGACAGGCACTTCTGCGGCCCGGAGTAGGCCACGTCGATGCCCCAGTCGTCGACTTCGAGTTCGACCCCGCCCAGCGAGGTGACGGTGTCGGCGACGACGAGCGCGTCGTGGTCGTGGGCGATGCTCGTCAGTTCGGGGACGCCCGGCTGTTTCACGCCCGTCGAGGTCTCGGCGTGGACGAACCCGAACACGTCCGGCTGGTGTTCGTCGAAGGCGTCCTGCACGTCAGCGGGGTCGAGCGGCTCGCCCCACGGCGCGTCCACGTGGACGACCTCGCCGCCGGCGCGCTCGGCCATCGACTCCATGCGCCCGCCGAAGTAGCCGTTCGTCGGGACGAGCATCGTGTCACCCGGTTCGACGAGGTTGCCGATGGCCGCCTCCATCGACGCCGACCCGGTCCCCGAGACCGGAATCGTCCACTTGTTGTCGGTGCGGAACGTGTAACGCATGAGCTCCTGCACCTCGTTCATGATGTCGATAAACGACGGGTCGAGGTGACCGACGAGCGGCGTGGACATCGCGCGGAGCACGCGCGGGTGGACGTCGCTCGGGCCGGGGCCCATCAGCGTGCGATTCGGCGGGGTGAGTTCGCCGACATCGGGTGCATCGGACATGGTCTGACTGCACGTGCCACGCAAACGGGCAAAAGGGATGTGATTGCGGAACGCTGTGAACTGGGCTCGGCGGGCGACCGAACCACCCAAAAGACAGTTATCAGTTGATGTCTTCCGTTCAACATGAACGCCTCTCGGCTCACTCGGCGGCGGCTCTTGGCGGCGACGGGGACTGCGGTCTCGGTGGTCACCGGCGGTTGTCTCGACGTTGGCGGGCGCACCGGAGAGACGGAGAGTGAGGTGGCGACGGCACCGGAGACGACGGCCGAACCACCCACGGTTTCGGGGACCGAGAGAGCCACCGCGAGGAACGCGCCACCGGAGTACGATTGTTCGGCGGCATCTCGACCCGAACCGGCGTCGCCGACCGGCGAGAACGCCGACGCGCTCCGACCGGTGGCCTACCCGACGCGCCCGGACTCGTTCGCGGATTCCGACCGGGGGACCGAATACATCGAGGCGTACGAGCGGGCGTACCGGCACAACGAGTTAGTCGCGGACCGGGGGTCGTCGCTCGTCGCCCACTCGTTGAGTCTCCGGGACGCCCGGCCGTACGGCGCGCCTGACGGGGCCGCGGTCGTTCGACTGACGTACACCTACACGGAGGTCGTCTCCCACTCCGACGGGTACGTCGCCGGTGACTCCCCCCAAATCATCGTGACGTACTACGCCGACGAGTCGGTCGTCATTCGCACCCCGCCCCTCCGGTCTTCAGACGCTCCCGACGGTCTCGTCCCCGACCCGTGGAACTCCGGCCGGCCGGTCGAGTGCTTCGAGTAGCCCGCTCAGCCCGACAGCGCCTGCGCAACCTTCTCTATCGGGTGCGGCGGTCGTCGCGCCGCGTCGTCCCTGTCTTCCAGTTGCGTCCGACACGACGCGCCGGGAGCGACCACTTCGTCGCCCCGGCTCTCGTCGACCTGTTCGAACAGGATGTCTCCCATGGCCTTCGAGAGGTCGTAGTGTTCGGCCTCGTAGCCGAAGCTCCCAGCCATGCCGCAACAGCTCGAATCGAGCGGGTCGACCTCGTAGCCGACCCGCCGGAGGACGCCCACCGCGTGGTGGTCCTTGTTCAGCGCCTTCTGGTTGCAGTGGCCGTGGTAGGTGAGGGAGCCGAGCGCGCCGCCGTCGGCGACCGCGGAGGTGACGGGTCCGGCCGCGTCGCCGTCGGGCGAGCGCCCGCGAATCGGGAGAGTCTCGTCCAGTCGGTGGGTGTCGAGGAACTCCATGACGCCGTAGGCGGCCGCGGCGACCGGCGCGACCGCGTCGTCCGGCAGGAGGTCGGCGTACTCGTCTTGGAACATCACCGCGTCCGAGGGCTCGACGAAGACGACCGACCAGCCGTCTTCGACCGATGGGCGGAGCGTCTCGACGTTGTGTCCCGCGCGCCGCCGCGCGAGGTCGAGGAAGCCGCCGGAGTAGGCGGCGCGACCGCTCGGCTCGACGCCCTCCGCGAGGCGGACGTGGACGCCGGCGGCCTCCAGCACCCGCACCGCCGCCTTGCCGATTTCGGGCGTGACGTAGTTCGTGTAGGTGTCGGGAAACAGGAGGACGCGGTGGTCGGCTTCGGACGCCGGCACGCGGGGTCGTCGCGCGTCCATCCACGATTCGAGCGTGTCGCGGGTGAACGAGGGGAGCGACCGGTCCGGGGCGATGCCCGCGAGTCGCTCCATCGCGGCCCGCGCACCCGGAATCTCGGCCGCCCAGTTCGAGACGGGCGCGAGGGCGCTCCCGACGCCGGCCAGCCGGTCGATATTGGCGAACAGGCGCTCGCGGAGCGACGCGCCTTCCTCGGCGTGGTGGGCGTGTTTCACCTCGGCTTTGAGCTTCGCCAAATCGACGCCGGTCGGGCAGTCGTTCTGACAGCCCTTACAGCCGACGCAGAGCCCGAGGACCTCCTCTTGGAACCGGTCTGAGTGAATCTCGTCCTCCGGGAGGTCGCCGCTGATGGCTGCGCGGAGCATGTTGGCCCGCCCGCGGGTCGTCTCGGCCTCGTCCTTCGAGGCGCGGTAGGTCGGACACATCGTCTCCGACCCGGTCTGCCGACAGGTGCCGCAGCCGTTGCAGAGTTCGACGAGGTGCGAAAAGCCGCTCTCGTCCGAGAAGTCCAGCGTCGTCGCGGGCTCGATGGACTGGTAGGCCGCGCCGTACCGGAGGTTCTCGCGCATGTCCGCGCCGACGCCGCGGTCGCCGTCCGGCCCCGGGTCGGAGGGACCGTCCCGGTAGACGACGTTCCCGGGGTTCATGCGCCAGTCGGGGTCGAACGCCGTTTTCAGCTCCTTGAACGCGCCCCAGAGTTCGGGGCCGTACATCTTGGGATTCCACTCGGTTCGGGCCATCCCGTCGCCGTGCTCGCCCGAGAACGCCCCGCGATGATCCAACACGAGGTCGGTCACGTCGTCGGTGATGGCGCGCATCGTCTCGATGCCCGCGCCGTCCTTCAGGTTCAGAATCGGGCGGATGTGGAGCGTCCCCGCGCCGGCGTGGGCGAAGTACGCGGCCGAGGTGCCGTGGTCTTCCAGCACCGCCTCGAACGACTGGACGTACTCCGCCAACTCCTCGGGGGGGACGCTCGCGTCCTCGATGAACGGGTAGGGCTTCGGGTCGCCCGGCAGCGACATGAGGAGCGGAATCGCCGCCTTGCGGAGCTTCCAGAGGTCCGCCTGCGCCGCGGGCGTGTACGCCTCGATGGCGTCGAACGCGCCGCCGTCGGCGTCGTCACCCGCCTCCGACTCGGCGTCGCCGTCTCGCAGGAAGTGCTCGTTCGCCTCGCGAATCACCGCCTCGAAGTCGTCGTGCAGTTCGGAGTCGAACTCCAGCATCAGGGTCGCGGCCGTCCCGTCGGGAATTTCCTCGACGTACTGGGCGTACTCGCTGGACTCGGCGGCCATCCGCAGCACCTCGTCGTCCATGAGTTCGACCGCGCTGGCGTCGAAGTCGAGCGCGTCGGGGACCGCCGCCATCGCCTCCACGAGGTCGTCGTAGGCGTAGAGGACGAGCGCCGTCTCCTCGGGGACCGTCACGAGAGACACGGTGGCCTCGACGACGACGCCGAGGGTGCCCTCCGCGCCGACGAACAGTTTGGAGAGGTTGATAACCGTCTCGCCGCCGTCGGTCTCGGAGACGACCTTGTGGAGGTTGTAGCCCGACACCGACCGCTTGAGGCTCGGATACCGCCGCTCGATTTCGTCTTCGTGTTCCTCGACGAGGCCGAGGACGGTCCGGTAGAGGTGGGCCTCGCGGTCGTCCTTCCCGACGATGCGATCCCACTCGTCGCTCCCGACGACCACGTCGCGGGTGTGGACGACCGACCCGTCGGCGAGGACGACCCGCAACTCCTCGGTGTAGGCGTCGGTGATGCCGTAGCGGACCGAGTGCGCGCCCGTGGAGTTGTTGCCGATGCCGCCGCCGACGGTCGCCCGGTTCGATGAGGCGGGGTCCGGCGCGAACTTCAGTCCGTGGTCGGCGAGGCGGTCGTCGAGGTCGTCCTGCACCACGCCGGGTTGGACCCGCGCCCGCCGCGCGTCGGGGTCCACGCAGACGATTTCGTCCATGTACTTCGAGCAGTCGATGACGACGCACCTGGGGCCGACGGTCTGTCCCGCCAGCGACGACCCCGCCCCGCGCGGGAGGACGGGAACGTCGTGCTCGGCCGCCGTCCGCACCGCGGCGCGCACGTCGTCCTCGTCGCGGGGGACGACCACGCCCGCCGGGCGCGCCCGGTAAATCGAGCCGTCGGTCGCGTACAGCACCTGCGCGTACTCGTCGAAGCGCACCTCGCCGGAGACGACTTCCCGGAGGTCGGCGGCGAGGTCGGCGTGCTCGGCTACGTCGACCACGTCGTAGTCGCGCGACTCCTGAAACCGCCGGAAGTCGCCTCGTTCCTCGCCGTCCGTCTCCGCCGCGATTCGGGTCGCCCGCGAAGGGCCGTCGCCAGACATTATCACGTATAATCGTGCAGGATAGCAAAAACCTGTGTGTGACTCGCCATGTTTGCCAGAAGCGGTAGTCGTTCGCGGCGGACCGGCTTCGTCGCGCGCGGGCCGAGTGTGCCGAGTTGGGTGAGAACCCGTCTACTGCGGCGGGTTCCGGGGGTAGTTCCCGACGCCGGTCCGCAGTTCGCCGTCGGCGACAACCCAGCCCTGGCGGTCCGCCGGGAGGTCGTAGGCGGCGACGTGGTCGACGTACTCGTTGTAGTTCCAGCCGCCGACCCACCACGAGTTCGCGCCGCGGAGTTCGACGCTCACCGAGACGTTCGTCGTCTCGGGGCCGTCGTACCGCACGAACAGCACCGACTCGTAGTCGTAACACCGGGTGTCGTCGCTGTTGCTCGGCCAGTCACACGGGACGAGCCGGGCGTTCTCTCGCGGTTCGAACAGGGGTTCCGTCCCCTCGGGCGCGAGCGTGTCGATGGACTGGTTCACCCGCACGTCGGCGAACAGGTCTATTGCGTCGTGTTCGACGCGGAGCGTGTCGGAGTCGTTCTGACTGTACTCGCTCGCCGGAATCGGCTCCCAGCGGACCAGTCGGTCGTTCTCGACGACCGCCCGGTAGTAGGTCGGGTCGGCGGGAATCTCGTCGGCCCGGAGGCGGAGCATCGGGCCGGACTCCGTTTCGACCACGTCGTAGGCCCAGCCCGTCGGAAGCAGGTACTCGCGGGACTCGACGGCGTCGCCGACCGCCGAGGAGCCGTCGCTGACGGGTAACGGCACGAGGACCGTCACGTTCGAAATCGGTTCGTCGGCCGAGACGCGGACGCTGTAGTCGTACTGGCTCCCGTAGGAGTCGAGAAACGAGAGCCGGCCGAACGCCCAGAGGCCGCCGGCCGCGACCGCGACCACGACGAGCGCGGCGACGACGACGATGCCGAGTGTGCGGACGTTCATCGAAACCACCGAGCGGGCTAGTCTGCCCGCTCAGACCGCCGCACCTCCCGCGGCGGTGCCCGCGGTCGACTCCACGAACTCGGCGAAGTCGGCGGCGAACGACTCGACTTCGTCCCAGTCGGTGTACTCGTAGTCGCGGGAGGCGTCCGTGTCGCCGGTCGCGTCCTTGGCGATGCGCTTCATCATCATCCGGGTGAGAAAGCCGTACTCCGAGTACCGAAGCGCCCCGCCGAACGCGGCCATCCGCTCCGGATGCCAGCCGCTCTCTTCGACGAACTCGTCGAGGTACGTCGCGACCTCGGCGCGGGCGTCCTCGTCGTCGAGCGCCGACGACAGCGACACCTGGAAGAAGCCGTTGGGCCGCGCCTCGATGTCGTCGCGGTGCTCGCGGACGAACTCGTAGACCGGCTTCGAGTGCGCGCCAAGATGAATCGACGACCCGACGAGCACCGCGTCGGCGTCGGCGAGCGCCTCGCCAACGTCCGAATCGGCGACCGAGGCGGTCCTCGCGTCGTGCCCGTGCGCCGCCAGCGCCTCGGCGATGCGCCCGGCTATCTTCTCGGTCTGTCCCTCTTTGCTCCCGTACGCGACGAGTATCGTCCCCATACAGCTCACCGCGTACCTGTTGGTTCGCTCACAGCATAACCCCACACACAGCCTCTCACCCCCCGAGAACCGACCGCGTCCCGATTCGACGCGAAGCCGGCCGAGTCGACTCCGACCCGCGAGGAGGAACTATTTTCCCCGTCGCCGCATCACCTCAGAATACAACTCATGAATATCTCGATGGGAACCTATCTGGTCACGCAGTCGGACCGCTCCGGCGGGCGGTCGACGCCGGACGTGGTGCAGGCCGCGGTCGACGGCGGCGTCGACGTCGTTCAACTCCGCGAGAAGCACGCGAGCGCCCGCGACCGCTACGAGGTCGGCCGCGAGGTTCGCGCCGTGACGGCCGACGCGGGCGTCACCCTCGTCGTCAACGACCGGGTCGACATCGCGGCCGCCATCGACGCCGACGGGGTCCACCTCGGCGACGACGACGTGCCCGTCTCGGTCGCGCGCGAACAGCTCGGCGACGACGCCATCGTCGGCCGGTCGGTCTCGACCGTCGCGGGCGCGAGAGCCGCCGAGGAGGCCGGCGCGGACTACCTCGGCGTCGGCGCGGTGTTCGCCACGGACACGAAGGACACGGACCCCGAGCAGTCCGAAATCGGGACCGAGCGGGTGTCGGCCATCGCGGACGCCGTCTCGATTCCGTTCGTCGGCATCGGCGGCGTCACGCCCGGCAACGCCGCCGACGTGGTCGCCGCCGGGGCCGACGGCGTCGCGGTCGTCTCGGCCATCACCGCCGCTGACGACCCCGCCGACGCGACCCGCCACCTCGCCGACTCGGTCGCCGCCGGGAGGGACCGCCGATGAGCGGACGAGACGACGCTGACGGCGCGGGTGGACAGGGCGGTTCGGACGGCGCGACCGGTCCGGGCGGCGTGCCTGACGTGGCGCTGGACGAGGTGCTGGCCGCCGTCGCGGGCGAACAGCCGCTCATCAACTCGGTCACGAACGACGTGACGGTCAACGACGTGGCGAACATCACGCTCTACTGGGGCGGCCTGCCGGTCATGTCCGACGACGAGCGCGAAGTCGGCGACATGGTCGGCATCGCCGACGGCTGTCTGCTCAACATGGGGACCGTGAGCGAGTCCGGCGAGGAGACGATGCTGACTGCCGGTCGCGCCGCGAACGAGGCCGGCGTCCCCCTCGTCGTCGACCCCGTCGGCGTCGGTGCGACCCCGACGCGCGACCGGGTCGCGGACCAACTCGTCACCGACCTCGACGTGGACGTGCTCAACGGCAACTACGGGGAAATCTCCGCGCTCGTCGGCGACGACGCCGAGGTCCGCGGGGTCGAGTCGGTCGGCGAATACGCCGAAATCGCCGCCGCGGCCGTCGAGTGCGCCCGGAAGACCGGCGCGGTCGTCGTCGCCTCCGGCGAGACCGACATCGTCGCCACCGAGGAGGCCGCCTTCGAGGTCGACGCCGGCCACTCGATGATGGGCGCTGTCGTCGGCACCGGCTGTATGCTCGGCGTGACGCTCGCCGTGTTCGGGGCCGCCATCGACGACCCGCTTTCGGCGGCGCTCGCCGGGACCGCGGCCTACGGGCTCGCGGGCGAACTCGCCGCAGAGGGCGCGTTCGGCGACTACCGCGGCCCGGCGAGCTACAAAATCGCCTTCCTCGACGCGGTCGCCGGACTCGCGGACGCCTCGACGCCAGACATCGCCGACCGAATCGACCGCATCGAGGTCCGATAGATGCCGGGGACCGCCCCCGACCCGCGGACGCCGCCGTACGTCCTCACCGTCGCCTCCAGCGACTCCGGCGGCGGCGCGGGCATCCAAGCGGACCTGAAGACGATGACTCGGCTCGGCGTCTACGGCGGGTCGGTCATCGTGGCCGCGACGGCCCAGAACACCCGCGGCGTCGAGGGCTCGCACGTCCTCCCGGCCGAGTCGATTCGCGCCCAGTACGAGGCCGTCGCCGACGACTTCGACGTCGCCGCCGTCAAACTCGGGATGCTGGCGACCGCCGAGGCCGTCGAGACGGTCGCCGACTGCCTCGCCGACTACGACGGCCCGGTCGTTCTCGACCCCGTGATGGTCGCCACCTCCGGCGACCGACTGCTGGACGAGGACGCCGTCGACGCCTACGACGCCCTGTTCGCGCGGGCGACGCTCGCGACCCCGAACGCCGACGAGGCCGAGGCGCTGACGGGCGTGTTCCCCGACTCGCCGGCAGCCGTCTCCGAGGCAGCCGACTGGTTCTTCGACCGGGGTGTCGACGCCGTGCTCCTGAAGGGCGGCCACGTCGCCACCGACGACGACACCGTGGTTGACACGCTCGTCACGCCGACGGAGACGACGACGTTCGTCAATCCGCGCATCGACGCGACGGCGACTCACGGGTCTGGCTGTACGCTTTCGAGCGCCGTCGCCGCCCGACTCGCCCGCGGCGACGACCTCGCCGACGCCGTCCGCAACGGCATCGAGTTCACGCGCGCGACCCTCGCCGAACCGGCCGACGTGGGCGAGGGCGCGGGGAGCGTGAACCACCTCGTCGGCGTCGGCGACGGCTGGACCCCCGACGCGGACGCGCCCGACGGCGACGACTGACCGCCGGGCGCGCCGGCACTCGTCCGAGGCGCTCGCGGCACGCGCCTTTTTGCAGACACGTGTCGTATCACGGACATGGCAGAGAAAGCAGCCGCGAACGCGCTCCGCGCCCGAATCGAGAGTGGCGGCGTCGCGCTCGGCGTCCTCGACAACACCTACAGCCCGACGCTCGTGGAGTTCTACGGCGAACTCGGCGTCGACTTCGTGTGGCTCGACCTCGAACACGGCGGACCGAGTTCGCTCGACTCGGGCGCGATGGAGAACCTCCTCCGCGCGGCGGAACGAACCGGCATCGAGCCGTTAGTCCGACTCCCGACGACGGACCCGGAGTTCGTCCGGAAAGCCCTCGACCTCGGCGTCAGGAACGTCTTCCTCCCGCGCGTGGAGTCGGCCGCGGAGGTCCGCGAGGCGGTTCGGTCAGCCCGATTCACCTACGGCGACGGCCCCGGCGACCGCGGCCTCGCGTCGCCGCGCGCCCGCCGGTGGGGGCTCGCCGACGACTACGTCGCGAGCGAGGACCGCGAGACCCTCGTCGGCGTGACCATCGAGACCGCCGAGTCGCTTTCGGACCTCGACGCGATTCTCGACGTGCCCGAACTGGGCTTCGTCTTCATCGGCCCGTTCGACCTCTCGGTGGCGCTCGGCCACCCCGGCGAGATAGACCACCCGGACGTGCAGGAGGCCGTCGAGCGAGTCCGCTCGGCCGCGGTCGAGGCCGGCGTCCCCGTCGGCGGGCTCGGCTTCGGCATGGACGACGTGAACGAGAAGGCGGAAAACGGCTATCAGCTCATCAACCTCGGCAGCACCACCGGCGCGCTCAAGGGCGTCGTCGACGGCTGGTTCGACGCCGCGACGTTCGACCGCGAAGCGTAGCGCCCGCGCCTACTCTGTCGCGTCCGACCCCGAGTCGGACAGCCGCATCGCCACGCTGTACATCTCGCCCGCGGACTCCGATTCGACCGCGGCGGCGACGCGGTCGGCTTCGGCGGCGAGCCACTTCCCCATCTCGCCGGGGACTTCAGCCGCCAGCGACGTCGCCACCGACGCGTGCGCCTCGACGTGGCTCGCGGACCACGGAACCGGGTCCAGCAGGGTCAGTTCGCGGTCGAAGCGCCAGCCGTGCCCCGAGAACAGCGCCCTGAGCGCGTCGGCCGGGTAGAACGTCAGCGCGGGCCGCCCGCGGGCCAACTGGCTCGCCGCGTTTTCGAGCGCGAACAGCTCCCGAACCGCGGCGTCGTCGGGGAGCGGTTCGTAGTCGTCGACGACGAGGTGACAGCCGGGCGCGGCGACCCGCGTTAGCTCGCTCGCGACGGCGGCGAGCGACTCGGGACCGACGAGGTTGAACAGCCCGTGGGCGGTGACGATATCGACCGCGTCGTCGGCGAGGGGGAGGCTCCGAACGTCGGCCTCCAGCACCGCGGTTCTCGCTCGGTCCGTCGGCGACGGGGCCACGCGGTCGCGGACGAGTTCCGCGTGCTCCGGGTCGTTCGTGACGGCGTAGACGCGCTCCGCGCCCGCGTCGAGGAGTCCGGCGGTGGTGTTGCCGGTCCCCGCGCCGGCCTCCAGACAGACCGCGCCGCGGACCGGACGGTCGTCGAGGGCGGCCGTGACGGTCGTGGGAACGTCCATCGCGGGAATCGAGGGTAGAGCCGTTCGCTCGCTAGTGGTGCAGTTGCTCCGGAACCGGGCTCTCGTCGTGCCGGAGGCGCTCGATGAGAGACCGCTGGGCCGTCTCGTCCATGCCGTTGTACCGCGTCGCGGCGTCGAGGACCATCGCCACGAGCTTCGGGTCGCCCGGCGTGACGACGCTCGTGAGGCCCTGGGCGGCCGCGAAGTCGAACCGCTCCGCGATTTCGCCCGGGGTGTCGACCGGCTCGTACCAGTTGGGGAACGGCCGGTCGGCCTCGGGTAGTTCGTCGGTGTCGGGCCACGGCCCGCGGGCGAACGCCTTGATTCCGAGGGTGCCGATTCCGGCCTCCTCGGCCGCCTCGAAGACGCCCGCGTAGTCGTGTTCGTCGTCGCCCTTGCCGACGACGACGGGGTTCAGCGGGAACATCAGCGTTTCGAGGTCGTCGATGCGGTCGATGGCGTCGCGGATGAGCCCCGGGTTCCCGTGACTCGTCAGGCCGATGTGGCCGATTTTCCCCTCGTCTTTCGCCTCGCGGAAGGCCGCGAGCGCGCCGTCGTCCGCCGTGATTTCGTCCAGTTCGGACTCGTATTCGAGGCCGTGGACCTGATAGAGGTCGATGTAGTCGACGCCGAGGCGGTCGAACGAGCGGTCGAGCTTCCGCTTTGCGCCCTCGTAGCCCCGCTCTTGGGTCTTGCAGCCGAGGAAGATGTCCTCGCGGTGCTGGCGGAGCTTCGGGCCCAGTTTGAGTTCCGCGTCGCCGTAGGTCGGGGCCACGTCGAAGTGGTTGACGCCCTTCGAGAGGACGTGTTCGACCATCTGGTTCGCGCCCTCCTGTTCGAGCCAGTTGAGCGCGATAGCGCCGAACGTCGCGATACTACTCTCGTGGCCGGTGTCGCCGAGTGCGCGGGTTTGCATACGTCGAACGTCACCGTCGACGGACAAAAACGTGCGTCTCCCCCCGGCCGTTTTCCGTGACGCGGGTCACGGGGAGGCCGACGGCGCGACGTTCTGATTCAGCCGGAACAGGTTCGCCGGGTCGTACTCGTCTTTCAGGTCGACGAGGCGCTCGTAGGCGGGACCGAACGTGGTCTGCATCGTCTCGTCTCCGCCTTCGAGGAACCCGGGGAAGTTCAGGTAGACGGTGCCGTCGGAGAACCGCCGCATATCGTCGATGCAGTCGCGGACCCACGCGACGTTCTCCTCGTCGGCGTCGGGGTCCTCCCAGTTGCCCTCCACGCCGAGGAGATACGGCGCGCGCCGACCGGCGAAGGAGCTCTCGTCCGCGCCGACGTCGGCTATCGCGCCGCCGAGGTGCCAGATATCGACGGTCGAAAGCGGCGACGGCGCGGCGGCCGTCCAGTGGTCGAGCCGTTCGAGAACGTCGTCGGAGAGGCCGTCGAGGTAGAGCGACTTCCAGTAGTAGCGCATGCCGTCGGGGTAATCCTCGTCGAGGAGGCGCTGGAGTTCGACGTAGGGCATCACGCCGCTGAAGTCGGCGATTGGGTCGGCGAACTCGCGCAGGGGTGCGAGCGCCGCGGTCCCCTCCTCGGGCGGCCCGGCGTAGCAGCCGAGGATACCGAGTTTGGGAACCGACGCCGCGTCGCCGAACAGTTCCTCGTCGGGAAGCACGCCCGAGAAGGTGAGCGCGCTCACCTCGTCGGGGGCGGACCGCGCGTACTCGCGGAAGTCCCGCAGGCGGTCCGGGATGTCCGCCGCGGGATAGAACACCAGACACATCGCCACGTCCGGGCCGACGGGGTGGAGTTCGAACTCGAAGCCGGTGACGACGCCGAAGTTGCCGCCGCCGCCGCGGAGTCCCCAAAAGAGGTCGGCGTTCTCGTCTCGGCTCGCGGTCACCACCTCGCCGGCGGCGGTGACGAGTTCCACCGACCGGAGGTTGTCGCAACTGAGGCCGTGCTTCCGGCGGAGGTGTCCGAGGCCGCCGCCGAGCGTGAGCCCCGCGACGCCGGTGTCGGAGACGACGCCGCCCGGCGCGGCCAGCCCGAACAGTTGCGTCTCGTGGTCGACGTCGGCCCACCGCGCGCCCCCTCCGACCCACGCGGTTCGCGCGTCGGGGTCGACCCGAACGCTCGTCATCTCCGAGAGGTCGATGACGATGCCGTCGTCGCAGACGGCCGTCCCCGCGACGTTGTGGCCGCCGCCGCGCACCGCGACGACGAGGTCGTTCTCGCGCGCGTAGTTCACCGACCGAACCACGTCGGCGACGCCCGCACAGCGGACGATGAGCGACGGTCGCCTGTCTATCATCCCGTTCCACACCGCGCGAGCCTCGTCGTACTCGGCGTCCTCCGGTCGGAGGACGGGCCCGCGAAGACTCGCCTCGAAGGAGTCGCGTTGCTGGTCGTTAGCCATACCGTGCTATTCGTTCGCACGCCCGTTAGCCTCAACTCCTGAGCGGTGTGTTCCGGCGTGAGTCGGGTTTCACCCCGTGAGACGGTCGGGTCAAACTGCTCTTGGTCTCTACGGAAGCTATTTTCCAATCCCAGAGTGGTTGTACAGTATGAATTGGTCTCGCATTCTTCAGGGATTCGGTGGTCTCAGTCTCTTTCTCGGCTGTATCTCGGTCTGGTACGCATTCCAGCGTCAGATGTGTTCCGGAGGTGGAGAATGCGCTCCGAATATCGTGTATCTCATTCCGGGGGTTCTTGCTGTTCTTCTTGGGGTCTGTTTAGCTGTATTTGCCCATCGACGTAGTCCGGCGAAGAATGCGATTCAAGTCTGATAGACACACCCTCTGTCTGTGTCACGCGGTCCCTATCAGGCGACGAGGACTGCAAAGTCCTTCAACCGAGACGATGTGCCGAGTCGGTGGAACCCAACCGACGGGGAGATAGGTGTCGAAGGAGCGCGCCGATGACTACCGAGCGCCGAGGGATGGAGTTACTACTCCCGCCGACCAATAAGCTAGTGATTGTCATGCACACTCACGGCGACGGGTCCGGCAGCGGTGACGGTTCGCCGCCGGAGCCGTCGGTTCTGGACGCGATTCTCAAAAACGCGCGGAATCGCCGGTATCTCGGCCAACAGTTGTCGACCGCGGGCGGGCGCGTCGAGACGGACGACCTCGTGGACATCGTCCGGCACGGTCCGCTACTGGAAGCGCTCCTCGACGAACCGCTCGACAGGCGAGGTATCGAAGAGCGCCTCGACGTCTCGAAGGCGACCAGCCACCGCTTTACGCGCTGGCTGGACGAACGGGGGCTGGGCGAGCGAATCGACCACCGATTCCGGTTGACCGGCCTCGGAGAAGTCGTCGCCGAGGAGGTCCTCCGATTCGAGGCGAACGTCCGAACCGCCCGGCGGTTGACGCCGCTCCTCGACGCCATCTGCGACGACCACGACGAGTTCGTCGTCGAGCCGTTCGCGGACGCGACGGTGACCGTCGCGGCACCCGAAGACCCGTATCGGCCGGTCGAGCGGTTCGTCGAGCTCGTCCGCGGGTCGGAGACGTTCCGCGGGTTCAACACGACGCACATGGCGCCGCTCGTCCTCGGCGAGTTCCATCGGCACATCTTCGACGAGACGGAGACGGAGATTATCTACCGCCCCGAAATCGTGGCGCGGCTGTTCGAGACGTACCCGGAACGAGCCCAGAACGCCGTCGAGCGCGGCCACCTGCGGCTTCGAACCCGCGGCGACTTCCCCTACGGACTCGCCATCTACGACGACCGGGTCGGCATCGGCGGCTACGACGGGACGACCGGACTCATGGAGGTCTTCGTCGACACCGACGCGCCAATCGCGCGACAGTGGGCCGAGCGCGTCTACGCGTCGGTCAGGGCGGATTCCGAGTCGCTCGATGCGGAGATGTCGGAGGTATAACGGGTACTCCGTCCGGTCGGTCGGGCTCGCGGTCGGCGCGATGACGCCGCCGCGACCCGGTAACACTCGCGTCAGCGGATACTCAAGTCCTTGCGGCCCGTAGGACCGCCCATGGCAGAACCCACGCCCACACCCGGCATTCACCACGTCACCTGCATCGCGGGCGACCCGCAGCAGAACCTCGACTTCTGGGTCGAGACGCTCGGGCTCCGCCTCGCCAAGCGCTCCATCAACCAGGACGACCCCAGCACGTACCACTTCTTCTTCACGGACGCGGAGGGGACCCCCGGCACGAGCATGACGTTCTTCCCGTGGGAGAACCTCTCGCGGGGGAAGGTCGGCACCGGGCAGGTCTCGCGGACCGCGTTCCGCGTGCCCGAGGGCAGTCTCGACTACTGGGAGGACCGATTCGACGAGTACGGCGTCGACTACGACGACCGAGTCGAGCGGTTCGGCGAGACGGTCCTCCCCTTCAGCGACCCCGACGGCCTCCCGGTCGAACTGGTCGAAGTCGAGATTCCCGACGACGACCCGACGGTCCCGTGGACCGAGTTCGTCCCCGAGGAGGCCGCGATTCGCGGCTTCCACTCCGTGACGCTCTGGCTGGGCGACCCCCAGCCCACCGAAGACCTGCTCGAAACGATGGGCTTCGAGCGCGTCGGGACCGAAGAAGCGCAGGGCGACACCCCCGGCGACGAGCGGACGCGGTTCGCCGCGACCGGGAGCGTCGGGAAGTACGTGGACGTGCTGCCGACCATCGAGAGCAGCCGACAGGGCCACGGCACGGTCCACCACGTCGCCTTCCAGACGCCGACCGACGAGGACCAAGAGGCGATGCGCAAGGCCGTCCAGTCGAAGGGCCTGCGCCCGACCGCACAGATCAACCGCCACTGGTTCCGGTCGGTCTACTTCCGCGAGTTCGGCGGCGTGCTGTTCGAACTCGCCACGAGCGGGCCGGGCTACACCGCCGACGAACCCCTCGACGACCTCGGCGGCCGCCTCGTCCTCCCCGGCGAGTTCGAAGGCCGGCGCGAGCAGATAGAGGCCGGGCTGACCGACGTGACGGTCCCGCGGGCCGAGTCCGCCGAGGCCGACGACTGAGCCTCGGAACGACCTCGCCCCGGAGCCGTTTTCCACCCGTCGACGCCGCCCGTTTTGCCCCGTGTTAGCACCCCGTGAGCCACCGCGACGAGTGTCGCAATCACAAGTACCATCATCGCCCGCGACGCAGTGGTCCGTACTTAGGTGGATGACGTGACGGAAAAACGCGAATACACGGACGACTATCAGGACAAGACGCTGTACATCCCCGGTCCGACCGAGGTGCGCGAGGACGTCATCGAGGAGATGTGCCAGCCGATGTTCGGTCACCGGATGGACCGCATGACCGACCTCTATACGACCATCGTCGAGGACACGAAGGAGTTCCTCGGCACGGACAACGACCTGATGATTCTCACGGGGTCGGGCACCGAAATCTGGGAGTCGTCGACGCTCAACCTCGTCGACGAGAACATCCTCGTGCCGACCTGCGGAAGCTTCAGCGAGCGCCACGCGAACGTCGCGGAGCGCCTCGGCAAGAACGTCGACCGCATCGAGTACGAGTGGGGGCAGGCCATCAAGCCCGAGGACATCCGCGAGGCGCTGGAGTCCAGCGACGAGCACTACGACGTGGTCGCCACCGTGATGAACGAGAGTTCGACCGGCGTCCGCAACCCCATCGAGGAGATCGGCGACGTGGTCGCCGAGTACCCCGACACCTACTTCGTCGTCGACGCGGTGTCCGCCCTCGGCGGCGACTACGTCGACATCGACGAGCACAACATCGACGTCATCTTCGCCTCGTCGCAGAAGGCGTTCGCCATGCCGCCGGGACTGGCCATCTGCACCGTCAGCGACGCGGCCTACGAGCGCGAGCTGTCGAAGGACTCCGCGTCGTGGTACGGCGGCTTCCAGCGCGCCCTCGACTACTACGACCGCAAGGGTCAGACCCACTCCACCCCCGCGATTCCCATCATGCTCGCGTACCGCAAGCAGATGAAGTACATGCTCGAAGAGGGCCACGATGGCCGCGACCAGCGCCACCGCGAGATGGCCGAGTACACCCGCGACTGGGCCTACGAGCACTTCGACATGTTCCCCGAGGAGGGCTACGAGTCCCAGACCGTCGCCTGCATCGAGAACACGCAGGGAATCGACGTCGCCGCCACCATCGAGGAGGTCTCCGAGAAGTACGACATGGCCTTCTCGAACGGCTACGGCTCCGCGCTCGGCGAGAAGACGTTCCGCATCGGCCACATGGGCGAACACGACGTGGAGTCGATCAAGGCGCTGACCGACGCCATCGAAGACGTGGCCGGCCTGTAGGGTTCGTAGCGGACCCCGACGCAGGTGCCGCACCCGCAGTTCGACCTCTCCCTCGTCGTCGCCGAGCGGTTCGGGGTGCCGGGGTCGAACCAAAAAGTCGTCTTCACCGAACGCGAGGGAGTCAGATGACGGGCTACGACCGCGTCGGCGACGACCGGTCGGAGTCGGCCTGACCGGCGTCGGCCACCCGGAGTTCGACCGCGAAGACGGCCCCTCTCGGGTCGTTGTCCTCGACCCACACGTCGCCGCCGTACTTCTCGACCAGCGACCGCACGAGGTACAGTCCGAGGCCGGTCCCCCGGCTGTCCAGTCCCTTTTCGTCCTTCGCGAAGACGGTCTCTTTTCGCTCGTCGGGTATCCCCCGGCCGTCGTCGGCGACGCGGACGACGACGTGGTCGCCCCCTTCGGACTCCGAGACGGAGACCTCGATAGTCGGCTCGTCCCGGTCGGTGTGCTGGACGGCGTTCGTGAGGAGGTTCCGGAAGACGGACCCGAGCATGTCGTCGGCCAGCACCGCGACCGCCGGCACCTCGGTTTCGACCGTCACGCTCGCCTCCGGAGCCATCTCTCGGAGCGACGCGAGTTCGGCTTCGAGGACGGGCCGGAGCGAGACCGGTTCGTTTTCGACGCCCCGACTGCGCATCATCTCGGCCATGTCCCGCGCCGTCTTCGTCAGTTCGACCGCGTGGTTGGCGCGCTTCCGGACGATGTCGACGTACTCCATCGCCTCGTCGTCGTCGACGCGCTCCCCGAGCAGTTCCGCGTAGGCGGTCACCAGTTGGAGGTCGTTGCGAACGTCGTGGCGGACGACCTGATTCAGCACCGCGAGCTCGTCGCGCTGCGTTTCGAGAAGGCGGTTCTGTTCGCGGAGCTCCGCCTCGTACCGCTTCCGCTTCGTGGTGTCGCGGGCGACGCTCAAAACCGCCGTCTCCCCGTGATAGCTCACGAGGCTCGAACTGATTTCGACGGGTATCTCCCGGCCGTCTTTCGCCCGGTGGACCGTCTCGAACACCTGCGTGCCGTCCGACGGCATCTGGGAGATGAGCGCCGATGCCTCGTCGTCGCTGAGGCCGGCGTCGATGTCGTGGACCGTCATCGAGAGGAGTTCGTCCCGCGAGTAGCCGAGCAGTTCCACCGCGGTCTCGTTCACCGCGAGGATGTGGCTGTCGATGTCGATGACCCAGACCGTGTCGTTCATCCTGTCGATGAGCTCTTGGTACTCCTCGCGGGCGCGCTTCAGTTTCCGCTCTCGCTCCCGTCGGTCGGTGATGTCCCTCGATACGGCGATGACGCCGACGATTTCGCCAGCCACCTGAAACGGCGCGAAGCGGTAGCTCAGCGTCCGCGACTCGCCGTCCGGCGTGACGAGTTCGGTCTCGCCTTCGAGCGAGTCGACCTCCTCGTCCAAGAGCCGCTGGTACGGGTCGCCCGAACGTTCCTCGCGGACCGTCTCGACGAGCAGGCTCCGCTCGCCTTCGAGTTCGGCGGGCGTCATCCCGTAGAAGTCGGCCAGATAGGCGCTCGCGAGGAGGAATCGACCCTCGCGGTCGTACAGGCACGCGCCCTCCAGCATCTGTTCGAAGACGCGCTCGTAGACGAGCGAGGAGTCGACCGGCCGCCGGTCGGTCGCCGCGACCGCCCGCTCGACCCGGACGGCCAACTCCTCGTAGTCACCCGCCCCCCGAACACGGACGTAATCGGTGACGCCCGCGTCGAGCGCCTCCGTCGCGGTCAACTCGCACGTCTCGTCGGCGACGACGAGAAACGGGAGCTTCGGCTCTCGGCTGCGAACCGCCGCGAGGAACTCGAGCGCGTCTGTCCCCTCCCCGCCGACCGACGAGACGACGCAGTCGAAGCCGACGCCCGAGCCGGCGTCTCGCAGTCGCTCTCCCGCCGCGGCCGCGGTCCGAACCGTCTCGACTTCAAACCGCGTCTCTCGTCCCCGAACGCCCTCGGTGACCGCCGTGGCGACGTCCGGGTCGGCGACGACGAGAAGCGATACCGAACCGTCACCATCGCTCATCACCTAGGTCACTCTCGACCATCGGGTAAAAGGTCGTGTGGCGCTGCGCGTCGTTTCGAGGCGACCACTCGGTTGTAACACCCAGTAGCAACACTTTTGTGACGACCGCCGAGACCACGACGGCATGAACGAACCCAAACTCGACGTATCGGCGGTGATGAGCGGTGACTGGCGGGGATATCTCTCGGAGATGGGGCCGTCGTGGGTCGCGGGCGCGGTCGCGGCGGGGCCGGCGACGATGGCGACCGTGCTCACGGCCGGCGCGACGTTCGGCTACGCGATGCTGTGGGTCGTGGTGCTCTCGGCGGTCCTCGGCGCGTCGGCGCAGTACCTGTCGATGCGACTCGGCCTGCTCACGGAGGACGGTATCATCGCCGTGGTCGAACGCGAACTGGGCGACGGCTGGGCGTGGGTGCTCGTCGCCGACGGGGTGCTGGCCGCGGGGCTGGCCCAACTGGTCATCATGAAGGGCCTCGCGGACGTGAGCGCGACGATAACCGGCGTCGACGCCCGGGTCTGGGGCGTCGCGTGGGCGGTCGTCCTCGCCGCCGGACTCGCCGGGCGGGGCTACCGCTTCGTCGAACTTCTCGCCAAGGGGCTCGTCGCGGCCGTCGTCGTCGCGTTCCTCGCGTCGCTGTTTTTCGTCCCCGTCGACCCGGCGGCCGCGGCCGCCGGGCTCGTGCCACGCATCCCGGCGGGGGTCGACGGCGCGCTCGTCGCCGCCGGCATCCTCGGGGGCGCGGTCCACATCACGCTCATCACGATGCACTCGTACACGATGCGCGCCCGCGGCTGGACGACCCGCGACTACGGGCTGGCGACGTTCGACGTGGGCGCGTCGATGCTCGTCGCCTTCGGCATCTACAGCCTCGCCATCTTCGTCGTCGCGGCGGGCGTCCTCCACACCCCCGAGGTGGCCGCGAGCGACCTCTCGGCGGTGGCGGCCGCGCAGGCGCTCGGCCCGCTGGCGGGCGCGAACGCCAAGTGGCTGTTCCTCCTCGGCCTCTTGGGGGCGGCCGTCTCCACGCTCGGCGGCAACACCGTCGTCCCGCCGTACCTCGTCGCCGACAAACTGGGCTGGGGGACGGACCTCTCCGACGATCGGTACCGCGCGCTCCTCGCGGGCGTGGCGCTGTTCTCCGGCGTCGGCGCGTTCCTCGGCGGCGCGTTCTTCCCGCTTCTCGTGTTGGTGCTGGCGTTCGGGCTCGTCGGCACGCCCTTCGCCATCGCCGTCGTGCTCGTCCTGCTCAACAGCGACGCGGTCGCGGAGCCGAACTCGACGCTCGCGAACCTCGGCGGCGTCGTGCTGCTGGCCATCACGACCGTCCTCGCCGCGAACTTCGTCCGCTCGCGGGCGCTGTCCGACCTCGGTGACCCGCTTTCGGTGTTCGTCGTCGCCTTCGCCGCGGCGATGGGTGCCGCGACGCTCGGACTCCTCGGCAAGTTCGTCCGCGAGACCGTCGGGCGACCGACCGCGGCCTGACCGGCAGGCGCTCACTCGCGGGGGGATCAGGCGACTTATTTTCGACCCCGACAAGCGACAGGGACGCGACAGTGCCCTCCGAAACAGCCGCGGACGATACCCTCGACGGCGTCGTCCCCGACGACGATGTCCCTGACAGCGACATCTCTGACGACGATGTCTCCGATAGCGACGTCCCCGACGACGAACGCGAGGCGCTCTTGACCATCGGCCACGGCGCGGTCGTCGCCTCCGGCGGACAGTCGCTCCAGCGGGCGCTGACGACGGCGACCGAGTACGCGCTCGCACAGGGGTTCGGCCCGGTCGTCTACGGCGTCTACGCGTTCGCGTGGCGAGTCTCCCAGCTCCTGTTCCGTCTCGTGAACTTCGGGTCGGTCCCGACGCTCCAGCGGTACCTCTCCGCGCACGACGACGACCCCGCGCGGCAGGGACGAGTGGTGGGGCTGGCGTATCTGACGACGCTCGTCGTCGGTCTCGGATTCGCCGGCGGGTTGGTCCTCGCGAGCGGGCGGCTCAACGCCGCGACCGTCTCGCACCCCGACTTCCCGCCGACGATACACCTGTTCGCGGCGCTGGTTATCCTCGTCGGCTTGGTGCAGGTCCACGCGGGAATCCTCAGGGCCGTGCAGTCGGCCCGCGGCGAGGCGCTTTTCAACCGCGTCCTCCGCCCGGCGGTCAGGCTCGTGGGGGCCGTCGGCGCGATGGCGCTCGGGTACTCGCTCGTCGGCGTCGCCGGCGCGTTCGTCGTCGGCATGGCCGTGCTCGTCTTGGTGGGCTTTCCGATGGCCGTCTCGGCGAGCGGTATCCGACCCGGTCTTCGCGGCGTTCGCTCCGAGGCCCGGCGGTTCTACAACCACTCCGCGCCCATCGCGCTGAGCAGCCTCGGGAAGGTGTTCCAGAACCGCGTCGACGTGATGCTCGTGGGGTTCCTCCTGACCGCGAAGGCGGCGGGCGTCTACAACGTCGTGCTCGTGTTGGTGACGCTGGCGTGGATTCCGCTCCTCTCGTTCAACATGCTCCTGCCGCCGGTCGCGTCGGCGCTCTACGCCGACGACGAGATGGAGACGCTCAACGCGGTGTACACGGCTGTGACGCGGCTCATCGTCACCTGCGTCGTTCCGATACTGGTCGTGCTCACGGTGTACGGACGGTCGATTCTCTCCGTGTTCGGCCCGAACTTCACGGCGGGCTACGTCCCCCTCGTGGTCTATCTCGGCGGCGTCTTAGTCGGGAGCGCCGTCGGCGCGACGGGGTGGCTGCTCATGATGACCGACCACCAGTACGCCCGGATGGCGCTCGACTGGCTCTTAGCCGTGCTGAACACGCTCCTCACGCTCGCGTTCGTCCGGGCGTTCGGCTTGTCGGGCGCGGCGCTCGGCACGGCCGTCGCCATCGCCGTCCAGAACTCGATTCAGGTCGTCCTCCTTCGCCGCTTCGAGGGGCTGTGGCCCTTCGACGCGACGTTTCTCAAGCCGCTCGGCGCGGGCGTCGCGGCGGCCGGCGTCATGTTCTTCGTCCGCGAGGCGTTGGGCGGGTCCGGTGCGGTCGTCGTCGCCACCGGCGCGACGCTGGGCGCGGCGACCTACGTGGTCGCGCTCGGCGCGCTCGGCGTCAACGACCGCGACCGACTCGTGGTGACGGCGTTGGCCGCCCGCTACCGCCGGGCGATAGCTGCGGCCCTCGGCGAACGAGGGCTCGGCACGTTCGGGAACCGATAGCGGTCGCTCGCGGGGGTTCGGATTCGCCACACTCGCGAGTCGGGCCGGCGACCGACGAGCGTCGAAGAAGTCTCTCGCCGAGACAGGGTGTCGCCCAGAACACTAACGGCCGGTCTCATCCCGAGGCGGCGTGCCGCGTCGACCGGGAAACCCTCGTGCCGGGCGGTCCGTCTTTCGGGCGCGGACGTTCCGAAGTACGCCGGCGTCTGCCGGCCAGTAGCTGTCGCGTACCCGGGTTCGCCGTGCTGTCATCGCTCCCGAAGCGGGAACACTCGGACGGGGACTTGAGGTACGCAGTCGACCCTAGCGCGCCGGGGGTAAAACGAGTTCCGACCGGCGGGCGTCGTCGCCGGCGAAGAAGACTGCCCGAAGTCGGACGACTTGCCCGTCGACGCGGACGTAGTAGAGACGGTCTTCGGACCGGTCGAACGCCGGGAGCGCGTCGAGGTCCGCGCGGAGGGCGTCGTAGTCGCTCAGGCAGTCGGAGATACTCGACTCGCGGGGGTGGCCCTCGGCGGCCGCTTCGACCACCTTCAGCACCCACGGGCTGTTCGCGACCCGTGGGTCGGCGGCGTCGACGACGGTCGCCCCGTCCGGGGCGTTCCCGACCAGTTCCGCCCGGAGGACGATTTCGGCCGACGTACACCCACGAAGCGACGAGCAGCCGGCGAGGCCGCCGGTCAGCCCGACGCCGACCGCCGCGGCTCCGTGACGGAGTAGCTGACGGCGAGAGGGTCGACCGGCCATCGACTGACAGAAATTCGGAGAAACTGATAAGTCTTCCGTCGACTACAGCGCGTACTCGTCTTCGCGCAGTTGGACGTACTTGCCCTTGCGGTACTTCACCTTCGTCCGCTGGTACTGCGTGGCGAGTTTGGCGGCGCTGAACCCCGCGCTGAGCTTCGAGGCGCCGAACGCCTTGTAGCCCTCGTCCTTTTCGAGGAGCTTCCGGGCCGCCTTGAACGTCTTGTCCCACTGGCCGGGGCCGTAGTCGTGGACGATTTCGGCCATGGCGACGTTCCGGAGGATTTCGTCGCCGATGGCGTCCTTCCAGCGGTCGTTGTAGTCGCTCAGGTCGCCCTCGGCGGCGAGTTCGCCGGCGATGGCTCCCGTCCGGACGGCGACGTGGTCGCCGCCCTCGTGGAAGGCCGAAGTCGCGCCCATCGCCCCGCCGGTGACGGCGATGCCGGCCGCCGCGGGCGAGTCGATAGGTCGCGTCGAGGAGATGGCGTACGTCTCGGTTCCCTTCGTCTTCCCGCGGTCCTCGACGAGAGGGAAGTCCTCGTCGATGTCGTACTCGTCGCCGTACTCCTGTTCGAGAAGGCGGCGGACGTACTCGCGGCCCTGCGGGATTCGCTCGTCGTCCTCGCGGAGGAGCTTGTACGCCTCGCGGTCTTCGACCTCGTCGATGTCGAGGCCGATGGGCATCGTGAGGCCGACCCGGCAGACGTTGTTGTCGTTCGGGAAAATCCACGGATACGCCGTGTGGCCGGGCATGTAGCCCCACCAGAACTTGATTGCGCCGTCGACCTCGTCGAACAGTTCCGGCGGGAACTCGCGGTGTTCCTGATAGGCGATGTGGTTCGCCTCGGTCGACGACAGGCGGTCCGTGATGGGGAACGGAAGCAGGTCGTCGAGCACCTTGTTCGTGACCGTCCGCTGGGGGCCGTCGGCGAGCACGACGAAGTCGGCGCCCACGTCCTCGCCGTTGGCGAGGCGGACGACGTGCCGGGGGTCGTCGCCGGCGGCGTCGAGGTCGGTCTCTACATCGCGGACGGAGGCCTTCACGCGGTACTCCGCGCCGACGTCTTCGGCGCGACTGCGGAGCCAGTCGTCGAACTTCGCCCGGTGGAAGGTGTAGCCGAACTCGTCGTACGAGGAGTCGATGCCGGTGCTCCGAAGGGTCAGCGACTCGTTCGGCCCGATGAACTCCGCGCGGTCGAGGATGTCGAGCACGACGTCGTCGGGGAACTCGTCGGGGTGGATTCCCATGATGTCCACCCAGTAGTCGAGGATACCGGCCGCGTCCGTCGAGTCGGGCCCGAGGCCCGGTCGGTCTGCTCGGGGGACGCCCTTCTCGAGGACCAGGGCGGAGGCCCCGGCCGAGGCCGCGGCGTGTGCCGCCGACGTGCCGGCCGGACCGCCGCCGATGATGGCGACATCTACGCGTTCCATACCGCTACAGCACTTCGCTCAGGTATTAAACCCCCTGAACCGACGCGGCGTCCGACGGTTTCGAGCCGCGCGTCCGCGCGCTGCACCGACCGCGCACCAGCAACGCCGCGTTCGCCGCTCGACGCGCCGCCGCTCGGCCCTCTCGACGGGAACGGCCCCCCAGTAGATTCCGTAGCGTGGCTCACCGCTCTTTCAAAATACTATTACAGATAATCTAAGGGTCCGATGAATTTCACCGACGTATGTCGGTTCTGTCAACAGAACTCAGCCGAATACCGAGGTTGATAACCGAGTGCGGGGGTTTATAGCGGAGAGCGCGGTAGCTCCGAGTCAATGACCGCAGACGAGCCGGACGAACCGAGAGAGCCCGTCGTGTTTCGCGACGAGACGGGCGACCTCGTCTTCGTCGACGGCGGCCCCGCCCCACAGGGGTATGCGCCCGTTGCGTGGAGACTCGGTGAAGACGGCTCGCGGTTCGTCGTCGACCCGACAGTCGATGCCGTCGCGGTCACCCGTACGATTTCGAAACGTCGCCCGCGACGGCGCGAGCCCATCGAGTGAGCGTCCACCCGGCCGAATCGGACAGATTCATCACCGACTTCGAGAATCATCGAGCATGTCCGACCCAGACATCGCGGTGCTTCGGCAGAAGATTCACGGCCTGTCTGCCGAGGCGTACGCCGAAACGCTCCGCGAGCGGCTCCCCGACCGCGAGGTCGCCCTCGCGACTACCCCCGCCGAGGAGCGCGACCTCCTCTCCCGCGCGCGAGTCGCGACCGGCTTCGACGCGGACGAAGCGGACCTCGAAGCCGCCGAGAACCTCGACCTGTTCGCCTGCGTGTTCGCCGGCACGGGCCACCTCCCCATCGAGGCGTTCGAGGCCCGCGACGTGGCCGTCACAAACGCCTCCGGCGTCCACGGTCCGAACATCGCCGAACAGGTCCTCGGCAGCCTCCTCTACTTCGCTCGCCGCTTCCACGTCGCTGAGCGCCAGCAGGACGCCGGCGTCTGGCAGTCGTACCAGACGGTCGAACTGCAGGACTCGACGGTCACCGTCGTCGGTCTCGGCGCGCTCGGCGAGGCGATCGTGGACCGACTCGAACCGTTCGGCGTCGAGACCGTCGGCGTGCGCTACTCGCCGGAGAAGGGCGGCCCGACCGACGAGGTCGTCGGCTTCGACGACGAACAGGGCCTCCACGACGCCTTCGCCCGCGGGGACTACGTCGTCATCGCGTGCCCGCTGACCGACGCCACTCGCGGCCTCGTCGACGCCGACGCGTTCGCGTCGATGGCCCCCGACACCGTCCTCGTCAACGTCGGCCGCGGCCCGGTCGTCGACACCGACGCGCTCGTCTCGCAACTCCGGAGCAACGGCATCCGCGGGGCGGCACTCGACGTGACCGACCCCGAACCGCTGCCCTCTGACCACCCGCTCTGGGACTTCGAAAACGTCCTCATCACCCCCCACAACGCCGGCCACACCCCGAAGTACTGGGAACGCATGGCCGACATCATCGCCGAGAACCTCGACAAACTGGACGCCGGCGACGGCGACCTGCGGAACCGCGTGGCCTAATCCGAGTCGACTCAGCGACTCCGCGATCCGCGACCCTACAACCCCACAGTCGACGGCACCGCGACCGGATTCCGCACCGAAACTGTCAATCCAGTAGCTACTGTCGGTTGTGCCGTGCAGTTCTCAGCGTGGCGGTGGAACCGAATTCTCGCCTTTTTCGGCGGCGCGGGACTCCTCGTTTTCGTCCCGTGGTCCGGGCTCTCGCCCGCCCTCCCGGAGTGGACGATAGACGTGCTGCTGTCCGTCCCGTTCGGCCTGTGCGTCTACGGGTTCACCGAACAGCCGCGAAAAGTGATTGCGCTGATTCCGGTCGGAACCGCGCTCGGAATCGGGGTGCTCGCCCTGTACCGGGCGTCCGGCGTGCACCTGTTTTGACGACTGTGGTCGCGTCGCGGGAGACGCCGCGGCGACTCGTCGTTACTCGTCGCGCGTGAGCGCGGGGTTCGTCACCGCGCCGTTCGCGGCGGAACCGAAGTCGCGGGCGTACTTCGCCAGCACGCCGGAGGTGTACGCCGGCGGCTTGGGTTCCCAGTCCTCTTTCCGCGTTTCGAGTTCTTCGTCGGTGAGGTCCACGGAGAGTTCGCGGTTCGGGATGTCGACGGTCACCTCGTCGCCGTCTTCGAGGAGGCCGATGGGGCCGCCCTCGGTCGCCTCGGGGGCGACGTGGCCGACCATCGGGCCGCGCGTCGCGCCGGAGAACCGGCCGTCGGTGAGAAGCGCCACGTCGTCCTCGTGGCCCTGTCCGACGACGGCCGCGGTGACGCCGAGCATCTCGCGCATGCCGGGGCCGCCGCGCGGACCCTCGTTGCGGATGGCGATGACGTCGCCCTCCTCGATGTGGCCCTCCTGCACGTAGCGCATCGCGTCCTCCTCGTTCTCGAAGACGCGGGCGGGGCCGGTGTGGTGGAAGGCGTCGTCGCCGGTCACCTTCAGGACCGCGCCGTCGGGCGCGAGGTTGCCGGTGAGAATCTTGATGGCTCCCTCCTCCTGATACGGCTCGTCGACCGTGTAGAGGAAGTCCGCTTCGAGGCCCTCGTCGTCCGGGAGGTCGAGGTGGTCGAGTTCCTCGGCGATGGTGCGACCGGTGACGGTCATCGCGTCGCCGTGGAACAGGTCGGCCTCGACGAGACGGCGGATGACGACCGGGATGCCCCCGATTTCGTGGAGGTCGTTCATGACGCGCGTGCCGCCGGGCTGGAGGTTGGCGATTTTCGGCGTGCGCCGGGAGATTTCGTCGAACTCCTCGATGTCGAGGTCGACGCCCGCCTCGGCGGCGAGCGCGAGCAGGTGGAGCACGGCGTTGGTCGACCCGCCGGTAGCGACCTGCAGGGTGATGGCGTTCTCGAAGGACTTCTTCGTGAGGATGTCGGAGGGGCGGCGGTCGTTTTCGACGCAGTCGAGGACGACCTCGCCGGCGCGGCGGGCGTTCTCGTAGCGCTCGTCGGACTCGGCAGGTGCGGAAGCCGACCCGAGCGGGGCCAGTCCGAGTGCCTCGGAGATGGAGGCCATCGTGTTGGCCGTGAACATCCCGCCGCAGGAGCCCGCGCCGGGGCAGGCGTGGCGTTCGAGGTCGTCGAGTTCGTCGGCGCTCATGTCACCTTCGGCGTAGGTGCCGACGCCCTCGAAGACGTTCTGGACGGTGACCTCGCGGCCCTCGTGCTGGCCGGGCATGATGGAACCGCCGTAGAGGAAGACGGAGGGGAGGTCCGTCCGGATGGCGGCCATCATCATGCCGGGGAGGTTCTTGTCGCAGCCGGCGACGGTGACGAGCGCGTCCATGCGCTCGCCGAAGGAGACGAGTTCGACGGAGTCGGCGATGACCTCGCGGGAGATGAGCGAGGCCTTCATGCCCTCGGTCCCCATGGAGATGGCGTCGGAGATGGTGACGGTCCCGAACTCGATGGGCATCCCGCCCGCGGCGTCGATGCCCTCGATGGCCGCGTCGGCAACGTCGTCGAGGTGGACGTTACACGGCGTGATGTCGGCGGCGGGGTTCGGCACGCCGACCATCGGCGACGAGAAGTCCTCGTCGTCGAAGCCCATGGCGCGGAACATCGCACGGTGCGGGGCCTTGTCGGGACCCTCCGTGACCTCCGTGCTGCGGAGGTTCGGGTCCTTACCGCTGGAGAACACGTCGTCCGGGTCCTCCTCGCGTGGGGACTGCTGGCTCATACCTCTTCGGAGCGTGTGCGCGAACTTAAATGGCCGCGACTGGGCAGACGTTGCAGTCGGATTCGCCCGACGACCCTCGATTCTGTGGGCGCTTACCTACTCCTCGTCGCGCCGAGCCAGGCCGGTGAGGTGCGGCGCTTCGGGGACGATTATCTCCGCGGTCCCGAGCCGGGCGGCGTTTTCGCTCCCCGGCAGACAGAACGTCGGCATCCCGTCGACGACGCCCGCGGTCGCGCGGGTGCCGACGACCTTGGTGCCGATTTCGTCGTACGAGAGCCGCCGGAACAGCTCGCCGAAGCCGGGGAGCGTCTTCCCGAACAACTGCGCCGTCGCCTCGACGGTCCGGTCGTCGGGCGTGACGCCCGTCCCGCCGGTCGTGACCGTCACGTCGACGTCGCCGCGGTCGGCCATCCGCGAGACCGCGGTCTGTATCGCGTCGTAGTCGTCGTCGACGACCCGCCGGACCGACACCGAGTGACCCGCCTCGCGGAACAGTTCCGCTATCGCGTCGCCCGCGGGGTCGTCGTCCACGTCGCGGGTTGA
This sequence comes from Haloferax gibbonsii ATCC 33959, assembly GCF_000336775.1. Lineage (GTDB taxonomy): Archaea > Halobacteriota > Halobacteria > Halobacteriales > Haloferacaceae > Haloferax > Haloferax gibbonsii. Next base: position 125,108 of record NZ_AOLJ01000014.1, read on the forward strand.
GGAAATCGTCAGCACCGCCGCTTCGAGGTCGTCGATGTCGTGGTGGTGATGGTCGTGGCCGTGATCGCCGTGGTCGTGGTCGCCGTGGTCGTGGTCTCCCTCGCCGTGATGATGGTCGTGGTCGCTCACGGCCGCGCCTTCGTCGGCGGGCGATAAAGTTCCCGCGTCGGCCCGGCGGTCATCGGCTCGGGCGGCCGGACAGTTCACCGCCGAGCGGTGCGGCTCACTCGCCGTCCGGAACCTCGTCGAGCAAGTCGGGCGCCAGGCGTTCCGCGTTCTCGCGGAGCGTCTCGAACTGTCCTCTGGCCCACTCGACCGCCTCCTCGGTGTCGTTGCGGGCGACCCCGCCGAGTCCGGTGTCGGTGTAGACGACGATGCCCGCCTCGTCTTCCGTCACCCAGAGGCCGAACCGGAACGGGACCTCGGCCCGGTAGAGCGTCACCGACTCGTGTCGGAGCTGGTCGGCGATGACCGCGCGAGAGTCCGGAGCGGCGACGAGCCGGTCGAACAGCTCGTCGGCGATTATCATCTCGACGACCGTCCCGCCGGCCGTCGCCGTCTCGTAGAACGGGCGGAGCTGACCGACGAGGGCGACCGGGGCGACGCCCGAGACTCGCTCCGCGCTCTCGACGCTCGAAAACAGCTCCTGAATCGCGCTGTCCGGGATGTTCGGACTCGACGTGTGCACCGTCGCGCCCGTCAAGAACGCGGGGTCGAGCGGCGCGTCGACCGGGAGCATCGAAAGGAGGTCTCGGGCCGCGTGGACGCCGCGGAGCGAGTCGAGACACTCGTCGTACGCGTCGAGCGCGCGCCGGCCGACGCACGTCAGTCGGTACTGGCCGTCGCCGCGCTCGGCGAGCCCGGCGTCGAGCAGTTCGCGGACGACGCGGTCGACCGTCGAACGCGACGTACCGAGGTCGTCTGCGAGCCCGCGCTTGTCTCGCGGTCGCTCCGCGAGCGCTCGGACGAACGCCGACCGCCTCACGAGCAGACGCGAGAGCTGTGCTGAAGTCCCGTCTCTGGTCACGTGCGTGCCTCTCTTCGGAGCAGGGTCCGACGACTGTCGGCCCGGCTGTTCAGCCCGCTGATCCCGTCGGCGAGCGCGACTGCCAAACCCGACTGTGTTGGGTACCCTGCGTCGTATATATCTTCGCCCCGATAGGTTTTGACACCTGTGGAAATACGCTGAATGTCGAAATAGAGGAAAGACGATTGGCGTAAACCCACACTTTAGTTCCTGCCCTTCCTCGGTGGTGTCGAGATGAAAGCGGTCCAATTCACGGAACACGGCGACCGAGACGTCCTCGAATACGGCGACTTCCCGGACCCGGAGGTCGGCCCCGACGAGGTCCTCGTCGACGTGAAGGCGGCGTCGCTCAACCACCTCGACATCTGGACGCGACGCGGCCTCCCGGGCGTCGAGTTGGAGATGCCGCACATTCCCGGCAGCGACATGGCCGGCGTCGTCACCGAGGTCGGCGAGCGCGTGACCCGCTTCGAGGCGGGCGACCACGTCGCGCTCATCGCGGGCGTCGCCGGCGGCGGCGACGAGTTCTCCCGGAAGGGCGACCCGACGCTCGCGCCGGACTTCCACATCATCGGCGAGCACGTCCGCGGCGTCCACGCCGAGTTCGCGGCGATTCCCGAGGAGAACCTCGTGCCCGTCCCCGAGGACGTGCCGTGGGAGGTCGCCGGCTCCGCATCGCTCGTCTTCCAGACCGCGTGGCGGATGCTCGTCGACCGCGGCGAACTGCGCCCGGGCGAGAAGGTGCTCGTCCTCGGCGCGTCCGGCGGCGTCGGCCACGCGGCCGTCCAAATCGCCGACTACGCGGGCGCGGAAGTGTACGCCACCGCCTCCACCGACGAGAAACTGGAGTACGCGAAAGAGTGCGGCGCGGACCACGTCATCAACTACGAGGAGGAGGACTTCTCGAAGGAGATTCGGAAGCTCACGGACGGCCGCGGCGTCGACATGGTCGTCGACCACATCGGCGAGGCGACCTACAAGCAGTCGCTCAAGAGCCTCGTCAAGGGCGGCCGCGTCGTCACCTGCGGGGCGACCACCGGCCCCGACCCGGGCGCGGGCCTCAACTACATCTTCTGGAACCAGCTCTCGGTCATCGGCTCGACGATGGCGACGCCCGGCGAGGCCGACGAGGTGCTCGACCTCGTCTGGGACGGCACCTTCGAGCCCCGCATCCGCGAGACGCTCCCCATGAGCGAAATCGACCGCGCGCACGAGCTCATCGAGGAGCGACAGGGCTTTGGCAAGGTGGTCGTAATCCCAGATAGTGAGCTCTGACACCACGGCTCGGGACGACGCGACCACCGAGTCCGACACCTACGTCCACCGGCCGGACGGCGTCGCCGTCGGCGGCGGTAGCTCGGAGCCGGAGGCGACCGGCTTCGGCGACCGCGGCTGGGTGCTCGTCGGCGTCGTCGCGCTCTGTTTCCTCGTCATCCCCGGCGCGGTGTACCTCGTGCCGTCGCTCCCGGCGATGGCCGGCCTGCCGTACCTCGCGGCCATGCTGGCCCTGCCGATGCTCCCGGCGCTCGCGCTCGGCCTCGTCGCCGTCTGGTCGATGACCGCGGCGACCCGCGGCGGCGACTGAATCGACCCGTTCGACCCGTCGAAACCGCTCTTTCGGGTGGTCGAGACGCGACGCCCGTTTTCGTTTTCACCCCCGATTCTCTCGCACCCGAGCCGCGCTCTCGGCTGCCGGTGTCGCACCCGGCCGCCGATTCTCAGCGGTGGAATTGCGTGCCGATATAAATGGTTCCGACAAGGCTTATCCCGTTCCGTGGGTGACATTCACACGCACAGATGTTCGAACGGTTCTCCAGCAGTTACTTCCTCGGCCGCTTGTACGTCGAACCGTACGACGGAGCCGAGGCGGCGATTCACCGAACGGAACACGAGCGACTCAACGAGTGCGTCTACACGGACGGCCGCGGCGTCGAGCGAGTCGACTACCCGCTCGTGATGAAACTCGACACGGCCCACTTCCCCGTCGTCGGCGACGACGGCGTGCCCTCGGGAACGCTCGCGCTTCCCCGAGACGCCGTGGACGCGGACGCGCTTCCGGACGACAGACCGGTGCTTCTCGCCGACGCCCCGCGGGCCGCCGAGTTACTCCGGTACGCCGGCTACGACCTCGACGACCTCGCGCCCGGCGGTCCCGGCGGGACCGAGGGCTCCGGCCCGGACCGACCCGACGACAGGCTGGCCTGAGGCCCCGCAGCCGCCGTGGCGAGCGGGTTCCCGCGCCGTCCGCCTCGCGTCCGAACGCTCAAGTGGTCGGCCCGCACGCGTCCGTGTATGCTGGACGAGTTGTTGGGTCGAGCCGAACTCAAAGAGCGCATCGCCGAGTTGGAAGACGAACGCGACGCGCTAGCCGGGCGTCTAGAGGGCGAGTCCGAGCGCCGAACGGAGGCGGCCCGCGCGCGACAGGAAGCCGAGAAGGAGGTCAACCGCCTCGAAGACCGCATCACCGAACTCGAAGACCGCGTAGAACGCCTCTCGGGCGACGACGACTCTCTCGACTACCGCGGCACCGAGGACCTCCGCGGCGACCGTCTCCGCGAGGTGCTGTCCCGCCTCGACTCGCTTTCGACCGACGCGGAGGGCGCGCTCACCGCCGCCGTCACCGACGACCGCTCGCTCCCCTCGGCCGTCGAGTCCGCCTTCGGCGACCGGGCCTCGCTCGTCCGACGGGCCGCGCCCTGCGTCGCGCTCACCGACGACGCCGGACTGGTGAGCGTCGCGCTCTCGCCCCCGCGCCAACCCGACGGCTTCGACGCGTGGAGCGACGGCTTCGACCTCGACCCGGCGTGGTTCCACCCGACCGAGACCACCGTCGTCGCGCTCGTCCGCGGCGACCTGTTCGCTCTCGGCCGCTACGAGGACGCCGACCTCGAATTCGTCGAGGGCTTCGAGAGCGACGTGAAGTCCGCCCACTCGAAAGGCGGGTTCTCGCAGGCTCGCTTCGAGCGCATCCGCGAGGGCCAAATCGACGACCACCTCGACCGCTGTCACGAGGCGCTCGACGAGTTCCTCGGCGGCGGTTCCGGCGCGGATGCGGGTGCCGCCGGCGGCGACGCCGACCTCGTCGTCCTCGGCGAGCGGACCGTCCTCGGCGAGTTCCGCGACCGGGCCGCGCTGACCGCGACCGTGGACGCCAGCGGCGACCCCGAAGCGGCGCTCGCGGAGGCGTCCAGGGAGTTCTGGACGACGCGGCTCTACCGGCTCTGAGCCGGCGGCGACGCCGCGGTGCGGTCCCTGTCGTCCCGAATAGTCGCAGACGACTCGGCGACGCGACCCGACGGTCGCCGCCGAACCGTCCCACCTTTTAGGGTGGCACGTAGTGTCACCCAGTATGAGCGACCCACAGCGAGTCGTCGTCCTCGCACACGAGAAGTTCCCCGACCGCGCGAAGACCGCCACGGGCGTCCTGAAGTACGCCGACTACGACGTGGTGGCCGTCCTCGACCGCGACAACCCCGGCACCTCCGCCGCCGACCACCGCCGCGACCTCCCCGACGTGCCGGTCGTCTCCTCGATGGCCGACGCGCCCGACGCCGACGCCCTCCTCATCGGCATCTCGCCCATCGGCGGCGCGTTCGACGAGACGTGGCGCGACGACGTTCGCACCGCCCTCGAACGCGGCTGCGACCTCATCTCCGGCCTCCACTACTTCCTCACCGAAGACGAGGAGTTCGTCCGACTCGCCGACGAACACGGCTGCGACATCAACGACGTCCGCAAGCCTCACGACGACCTCGGCGTCGCGCAGGGCAAATCCGCCGATGTCGACGCGGAAGTCGTCCTCACGGTCGGCACGGACTGTTCGGTCGGCAAGATGACCGCGACGCTCGAACTCGTCGAGGCCGCCCGCGAGCGGGGCATCGACGCGGGCTTCATCCCGACCGGCCAGACCGGCATCATGATTGCGGGTTGGGGTAACCCCGTCGACCGCGTCGTGAGCGACTTCACCGCCGGCGCGGTCGAGGAGATGATTCTGGAGAAGGGCGACGAACACGACGTGCTCTTTGTCGAGGGCCAAGGGAGCATCGTCCACCCTGCGTACTCCGCGGTCACCTGCGGCATCCTCCACGGCTCGATGGCCGACAAGCTCGTGCTCTGTCACGAGGCCACCCGCGAGGCGATTCACGGCTACGAGGAGTTCGCCCTGCCCGACCTCTCGGAGTACGTCTCGCTGTACGAGAACCTCGCCGACCCGGTCCACGAGGCCGACGTGGTCGCCGGGATGCTCAACACCTCGCACGTCGACGACGACGTGGAGGCGGCCGAGGCCGTCGACGCCTTCGCCGACGAACTCGGCGTCCCCGCGGTCGACCCCGTCCGGTTCGGCTCGGCCGACCTCGTCGACGAGGTGTTCTAGATGCTCGCGACCGAGTTCGAGCGCGTCTCGATGCCGCTGGCCGAGCCGTTCGGCATCGCCCGCGGCGTCCAGACCGAAGCCGAGAACGTCGTCGTCCGCATCGAGGACGAAGGCGGCATGACGGGCGTCGGCGCGGCCGCCCCGTCGTCGCACTACGGCGAGACCGCCGACACCGTCGAGGCCGTGCTTCCGGACCTGCTCTCGGTGGTCGAGGAGGTCGGCGACGCCCACGCCATCGACCGCATCGAGCGCCGACTGGCCGAGACGGTCCGCCGCAACCCGGCCGCGCGAACCGCCGTGAGCATCGCCCTCCACGACCTCGCGGCCAAGCGCCTCGGCGTCCCCTTGTACCGCCTCTGGGGGCTCGACTCGTCGCGGACGCCAACCTCGTCGTACACCGTCGGCCTCGACGACCTCGACACGATGCGCGAGAAGACCAAAGAGGCCTACGAGGCCGGCTACGACGTGCTCAAGGTCAAACTCGGCACCGACCGCGACAGGGCCATCGTCGAGGCCGTCCGCGACGAGGCCCCCGGCGTGACCATCCGAGTCGACGCCAACGAGGCGTGGACGCCCCGCGAGGCCGTCGAGATGACCGAGTTCCTCGCCGACCACGGCGTCGAGTTCGTCGAACAGCCGGTCCCCGCGGAGGACTACGAGGGGCTGAAGTTCGTCTACGACCACGGCGCGCTCCCCATCGCGGCCGACGAGTCCTGTATCACGGCCGACGACATCCCGCGCATCGCCGACCGGGTCGATATCGCGAACCTCAAACTGATGAAGTGCGGCGGCCTCACGGAGGCGAAACGCGCCATCCACGCCGCCCGGGCCCACGGGCTGGAAGTCATGCTCGGCTGCATGATAGAGACGAACGCCGCCATCGCGGCGGGCTGTCACCTCGCGCCGCTGCTCGACTACGCCGACCTCGACGGCTCGCTCCTCCTCGCGGACGACCCCTACGAGGGCGTCCCGATGCCGAACGGCGAAATCGACCTCGACGCGCTCGACCGCCCGGGAACCGGCGCGCAGCGTCGGTGAGGCGGAGAATCGGCGGCTCGGTGACGCCGCGACGCCGACGCTGAACGCCCCTCAGGACTCCCAGTCGAGGTCGTCTTCGCGGGTCTCCGACCGGAGCACGAACGGCCCGATAGAGAGCGTCCGTTTTGCGACCGTGGAGATTCGGAGAACCGCGGCCGCGAGCACGGCGAAGGGCGCGAGCGAGACGGCAACCACGAACGCGACCGTGAGAAGCAGGTTCGACACGCCGAGCGTCGCGCCGGTAATCGTCGTCGGGTCGTCGAGAAAGAGAATCGCGCCGATGCTCGCCACGAGCGCGGGGACCGCCGCGTAGAACATCGTCCGCGAGAGGTCGACCAGTTCCCACCGGAAGTAGAGCGTCTTGACGTGCTCGCGGGCGGGACCGAACAGTTCGAGCGCGTCGCGAAGCTCCGACAGCGCCGTCTTCGTCTCCGCCGAGAGGTCGGCGTCGTGGACGCGGCGGAGCCGCGCCGCCTGATAGATTTTCCACGAGTAGTTCAGGTCCAGCGCCGCCGACAGCACCTCGAACGTCCCGAACTGCCGGCCCTCCAAGCGCCCTGCGACCGCCTCGGCGTTGGACTCGACCTCCTCGGCGAACTCGCGGACGCGGGTCGTCGGGTCGTCGCTCGCGTCGGCGTCGCCGCTCTCGCCCGCGTCACCGTCCGCACCGAGCGTCTCTTCGACCGCCCGCGCCCGCGACGCGATGCCCTCGGCCAGCGCGCGCAGGAACGCCGAGGGCTCCGGCGGCGCGACCGGCGCGTCCAGCAGGTCCGCCACGTCCTCGCGGAAGGTCATCGACCCCTCCATCCGGTCGCGCTGGTCGCCCAGCGGGCCGAGTTCGCGCGAGAGCACGAGCTGATTGATGGTGACGACGAGCGTGACCCCCGTGATAATCGCGGTGAGAAGCCCCTGTGCCAGCGTCTCGATGGGGTCCGAGGCCTCGACGGCGACCCGGAGCGGGGTCGGGTCCAGTTGGCCGAGAACGACGACGCTACAGAAGACGACGACGAGCGGGGCCGCGGCGACGACGCGACGGTCCGCGTCGAGGAGGGCGCGGAGCTTCGCGCGGCTCGTCGTCCCGCGCTCCCGCATCGTGTCGTCGGGCTCGCCGGCCGACGGGCCGCCGGTGTTCGACATGGACGAAGCTATCGCGGGGGTGGTTGAAGTGCGTACTGGCGATTCGTCGCAGAGACGCGCGAGTCACGGGACGGCGGAGGCGGTAGGGCGGCGGGGCAGTTGAGGCGGTTGAGGCGGTGAGGGACGTTGAGACGGCGGGGTCGGCGGGCGCGCTCAGGAGGAGTCGTCTTCGTTCTTCAGCTCTTCGAGTTCGGCTTCGACCTCCTCGTCGGCCACGTCGGTCTCGACGTCCACGTCGGCGTCGGCCGCGCTCTCGCTTTCGGCGTCCGACGACCCGGACGACTTGCCCATCTCGGCTTTGAGCGTCTCGAGTTCGGTGTCGACCTCGGCGCTGGAGCGGCCGGCTTCGAGTTCGCGCTCGATGGAGTCCTTGTCCGACAGGGCGTCGTCGAACGCGCCGGAGTCCATGAGTTCGTCCATCGCGGCCGAGCGGGCCTCCATCTCGTCGGTGCGCTCCTCGGCGCGTTCGAGCGCGCGCCCCACGTCGGCCATCTCGTCGCCGACGCCGGACATCGCCTCGGAGACGCGGCTCGACGCCTCGGCGGCCTCGTAGCGGGCCTTCATGGTCTCCTTTTTCGTGCGGAACTCCTCGATGCGGCTCTGGAGTTCGTCCTTCTTGTTGACGAGCTGGTCCTGCGTCTCCTGCAGGCTGGCGATTTGGGTCTCCAGCTCCTCGATTTGGCTCATCTTCGCCTGCTTCTTTTCGAGCGCCTTGCGCGCGAGGTCCTCGCGGTCCTGCTGGACGGCCTCGCGGGCCTGGTCGTTGTGCTTTTCGACGTTCTCTTCGAGGCGGCGCTTCTGTATCTCCAGTCGCTTCTTCTGGGTCGTCAGGTCGGCGATGCCCTGTTTGACCTGCTGTAGCTCGTCGCGCATCTTCTCGTAGGAGTAGTCGAGCGTCTCGGTCGGGTCCTCCGCACGGTTGAGGAGGGCGTTTATCTTCGACCGGATGACGTACGACGTGCGAGAGAGAATTCCCATACCCAATTACTACGCGACGTTCGGCTTAAAACCTCACCAGCGCAACCTGTCTCTATGACCGAGACGATTCTCGTTCCCGGGGGGCGCGACGTGCGGGCGACCCTCGACCGCGCCCACGGAGACGGCGCGGACGACACTGGCGACCGGGTGACCCGAAGCGACGCCGTCGTCGTCGCCTGTCCGCCCCATCCACAACACCAAGGCCACCGCGGCGACGGCCGCCTCGTCGCCGTCAGCGACGCGCTCACCGCCCGCGGCGTCGACTGCCTCCGCTTCGATTACGGCCCGTGGGACGAGGGCTACGGCGAGCGCGCCGACACCCTCCGCGCGGTCGAGTGGGCCGCGGAGCGCTACGACCGCGTGGGCCTGTTCGGCTTCTCGTTCGGCGGCGCGATGGCGCTCCTCGCGGCCGCCGAGGGCGCGGCCGTGGACGCCGTCTCCGCGCTCGGACCCGCCGGACGACTCGCCGACGACCTCGACGCCGTCGCGGCCTTCGACCGCATCCCCGTGCCCGTGCAGGTCGTCTACGGCACCCGCGACGACGTCGCCGACTGGGAACCCGTCGTCGAGCGCGCCCGCGAGTACCACCAACCCGTCGTCGAGTTCGCCGCCGACCACTTCTTCGTCGGACAGGAGGCGAAGGTCGCGGCCGCCGTCGCCGACTTCCTCATCCCGAACCTCGGCGTCGAGTGAGAGCGGGGGTGAGCGACGGGGTCACTTTCGACGCCATCGACCCGTGACGAAACGACCTACGACAATTCGACCGAACGACATTTTTGGCTCGGCTCCGAAGCCGGGTGCATGGTCCCTCGCAAGCGACTCGCCGCCGTCGTCGCCCTCCTCCTCGTCGGCGTCGCGCTGAGCCAGTCGTTCGCCGTCGCCACCTCCACTTCGGCCATCGAATCGACGTACCAAGCCGAGGAAGTGACAGCCGACTCGCCGCCCGGTCTCGTCGCCTCCCACGACTCGGACGTGGTCAACCTCGACGAGACGGTGAACGAGACGCCGCAACTCCGAGAGCCGGTCGCGACCGCCGCCCGCACCGGCCGGTACGACGGCGACATCGAACCCGAGGCGTACATGACTCTCTCGGACGTGAACGAAGACGCCGAGTTCGCGGTCTACGACGGTCGGTACTATCGCTTCTCGCTGAACGTCTCAGGCGACCCCGTCCGCGCGACCATCGAACTCGACCCGACCGACTGGGAGACCGTTTCCGCCGCGGCGTCGTCGCCCGCCTCAAACGCCAGCGCCGACGTGCGCGAGGCCATCGACGAGGGAACCGTCACCAACAGCACGTTCGTCGTGCCGGGGCTCTACGAGCGCGGCGGCGCGCACTACCTCGTCTCCCCCGCGAACCCGGGTGAAGTCATCGGGAACTTCCTCACCATCGTCGGCGGGTTCCTGTTCAACCCCATCGGCTGGGCGTACACCGTCGCGGGCCTCGGCCTCCTCGGCGCGTTCCGGATTCACGGCCGCGCCCGCCCGCTGGACCGCCGAACTGCCCTACTGGTCGTCCCCGGCACGCTCGTCGCCATGTGGCTGGCGACGACGCTCACCAACACGGGGTCGCTCGGCATGCGCTACGTCCTCGTCCCCGGCATCGGCGCCGTGACCGCCTTCGGCCTGTTCGCCGGCTTCTGCATCCGCCGCGGGTCGTGGAAGTCGCTCGTCGGCTGGAGCGTCGCGCTCGTCGCGGTCGTCATCGCGGCCGACGCCGTCGCCATCGGCGTCGTCGGGACGATTTTCGGCGCTCTGGGGCTCGTCGTCGGCTGGTTCGGGAGCCTGTTGCTCCTTCCCTACGGCTACGCGCTCGCGGCTGACGCCGAAGACGAAGTCGAGGATGGGCCGGGGGCGGTGACGGCCGCGGAGTTGGGAGAGGGGTGACCCGGCTCTCGGGACTTGGTGCGTGAGCGTGGAGAAAGCGGCGTCGTCAGTCTCTCAGTTGTACTCGCGCCATCGGTAGCCGCACTCTTGGCACTTGAAAAAGCGCGTCGGCGGTTCGTCGGCCGACCCGGTCTGCTTGATGGTGTACCACGCTTTCGTGTGGCCGCAGTCGTCGCAGTGAACGTCCTTCGCGGTCGGCTTGCCCTCGAACTCCGCGCCCTCTTCGGTCTCGATGAGTTCGTCGCCCGACTGCGCCTCGGTGGAGACGAACTCCGCCGCGAGCTCTTCGTCGCGCTCGGCGGTCCCCCCGCAGTCGTCGTTCGTGCAGGTCATCGCGCCGTTCTCGCTCACCATCATCGAACCGCACTCGTCGCAGAACTGCATACCCGACGGTAGCGGACCGAGGGCAAAGAAGCTGTCACTCCGCGGCGTCGTCGGGAGAATCCGAACCGACCCGCCGTCCCGCCGCCGTCAGTCGTCCTTCTCGACCATCGGGCAGTTCCGCACCCGGAAGTGGTCGCTGTCTTCGAGTTCGACGATGGTCGTTCCCTCGTGGTGGCACGCGAGTTCCGGCGGCTCGCCGAAGTGCTCGCAGCGCTGGCAGAACTCGGTCTTGGGGACGACGTGGTCCGAGACGCCGTCGCCGTCGTCGACGGGGGTGGCCTCGGCTCCGACGCCGACGCCCGCCGCGCGCTCCTCGTCCCCGCCTTCGACGAGCGCCGTCCACACGTCCTCGCGGTCGAGTTCGCCGACCTCGACCGACTCGAATAGTTCGTCCGTCTCGTCGCGCTGGTCGGTGACGCGCGAGCGTGCGCGGCGCTCGGCCACGCGTCCTGCGAGGTCCGAAAGCGGGGCCGAGTCGGCGTCGTCGCTTCGCCCGTCGCGGGCTCCGTCCGGGGCGCGGGCGGCCTCGGCGCTGTCGTCTCCCGGGTCGGCGCGTCCGAATGAGTCGTCGCGGTCGCCGGAGACGGATGGCTCGCCCTCCGCCGCGTCGTCTGTTGAATTGTCGTCGGTCATCGTCCTCGTGAGTCTTCAGTCGTCGCCGTGTTCGCTCCCCGGCGCGGCACCCTGCTGAGCCGACTCCCTCTCCTCCTCCCGGGGGGCGTATCGGTCGTCGTCGCCGTCGGTCGCGTCGTCGACCACGCCGGTAACCGCCTCGTCGAGGAGATCGGCGACCTCGTCGGTCGCGCGGGCGTCGTCCGCCGATTCCAGCGCAGGGAGCCGGCCGGTGTGGAGCGTCGCCGACCCGAAGAAACCGGGCGAGGACGACAGCTCGCGGAACGGGGACCGACACGACGGACAGCGGGGCTCCGCGAGCAGGTCCAGGTGGACGGTCTCGTCGCACTCCTCGCATCGCGCTTTCTTCTCGCCGGTGGCATTCGCGGTGCGGAGGAGTTCGGCGAGCGCCTTTCGTTCGAGGTCGGCGGCTTCGAGGTCGGCCGCCCGACCGCGGAGGTCGAGCAGCGTCCGCGCGACCGCCCGGAGGTTCTCGTCGAGCGTCGCGGTCGTCTCGTCGAGGTAGGTGAGAATCTCCTCGAAGTTCTCGAAGCCGGCGTCGACCCGCTCGTCTAAGTCGGTCACGCGGTTTCGAGCCGCGCGCACGTCGTCGGCCAGTCGGTCGAGTTCGGCGTCTAACTCCGGATGGGTGTGGTCGCGCGGTGCCTTCTCGTCCGCCTCGCGCTTGACCTGCACGACGCGCATCCGAACGTCAGATATCTTCTCGTCCAGTTCGCCTTCGAGTTCATCGACGCGCGCTTCGACCCCGCCGAGGCGGTCCGAGACCGCGTCCGCGTCGTCGAGCGATTCGCCCGCGTCGCTCACGGCGAGCCGATAGGTCCCGAGGGCCCGTGCGAGCACCGTCTCCGGGTCGACGCCCTCCTCGTCGGCGCGCGCTTCGACCCACGTGCGGAGGTCGTCTGGGAGCGACACCCCGTCTTCCCCTTCCATCTTCGTTTCCAGTTTGTCTACGCAGCCTTAAGAACTATCCCCGGATTCGCGACTGTTCGGTGGTCCGACAGTCGAATCAGCGAATCTTCCGCACGTCGCTCACGTCGAGGCCGCTCTCGTTGATTTCGGTCTCGAACTGCACGATGTTCTCGCTCTCTAGCCGGGCGAGCACGCCGCGGAACTCCTGGACGACCATGGTCCGCGCGCGCTTCGACCCCCCGGACTCCCACTCGAAAAGCAGCGAGCCGCCGGTCGCGCCCTTGAGGACGCCGAGTTCGGTCTTCGAGAGCGCCTCGGTGCTCACGAGCACGAGGATGAGTCCGCCCCACTGGTAGGAGGCCTTCTCCAGTCCCTTGATGACCATCGCGATGTCAGACCACGTCATCTCGTCGGACTGGCTCGCCACGAGGTCGGTCAGGGAGTCGATGACGACGAGGTTGCCGGGCGCGTGCTGACTCAGGGTGGTCCCCAACGCGCCCAGCACGGATTCGCGGTTGTGTCGGTGGCCGAGGTCCTCCAACTTCGTCGGCTGGCCGAGGTACCACTCGCGCGGAATCGGACTGAGTTGGAAGTACTCCGGCGAGAGGTCGTGGAACTCGATGTGTTCGACCGCGGACTCGACGAGTTCGTCGTCCATCGTGTAACCCATCTCCCGGCGCAGGTACTCCTCGCCGGCGGTAAAGGAGACGTAGTGAATCTCCGGCGGCGGCGTCGCGGTGTCCGCGAGCGAGCCGTAGTGGAGGTCGAACAGCTCCTCGTCGGTGTGCGAGAGGGCGTTCATCGTCGCGCTCGTGTAGAGGAACTCCCGAGCGCCCGCGCCGGACTCTCCCGCGAGGAGCACGACGTTCCCCGGGGGTGCGCCGCCGCCGATGATGCTGTCGAGGCGGGGGACGCCGAAGGGGATTTGAGACATATCGAATCCGACTCGGCCGCGTCGGTTAGGCGTTTCGGGGAGCGCGACGCGAGGTTCCGCCGCCGGCGCTCCCGTCCCGTCGTCCCGCGCGCTCACTCCACGCTCGCGCCGCGGTTCCGCCCGCGGGCGACCGAGACGCTCCCGTCGATGTCGGCGTCGGCCAGCGCTGCTCGCCCCGCCTCGACCGCCTCGTCGACGTGGTCGGCGTCGGTCACGCCGTAGACGGTCGGCCCCCACGACGACTGACCCGCGCCGTAGACGACCGGCGACTCGGACAGCGACGAGACGAGCGCGCCGACCGGCGGGCGGTAGACGCCCCCCTGCTCGTCGGCGTACCACGTCCCGTTGAGCCGGCCGACGGACTCGACGGCCTCGCCGAAGCGCTCGGCGGACCCCTCGGCGAGCGCCGGGAGCAGTCGTCTGGTGACGATGCCGGCGATTCGGTCGCCGGTCTGTGCGTCCGCGCGCTCGACGACGGAGCGCATGCTCGACTCCTCGGACGCGCCGTTGCGGCCGGGGTCCGCGTCGGGGACGACGAGCAGGAACCGCCAGCGGTCGGGTATCTCGTGTCGGGCGGCGACCGCCGGCACCGACCACGAACCGTCTTCCGGTCGGTCGGTGGTGAACCGCGCGGTCGGGTGGCCCGCGTCGAGGACGGCCCCGCCGGCTTCGAAGGTGGCGACGCCGACGCCGGAGCGGCCGCCGCGACCCATCTCGGGGGCGAGTCGGCGCACGTCGGCCTCGCGGCCCGTCGCGGCCCCGACCGCCCGCAACACCGCGAGCGCGAGCTGTGTCCCGCTCCCGAGGCCGGCGTGTCGCGGCAGGGTGCGCTCGACCGAGAGGTCGACGCCGTCGGCTCCGAGGAGGTCGACCGCCTGTTCGGCGTACTCGCGGGCGGCGGGATGCCGACACCGAACGTCGGACGCGGGCTCGGCGGCGACGACCACCCGCGGCTCGTCGAGCGCGACGCCCACGCCGCCGTAGAGGCGGTCGCGGGCGAGGCTCAGATTGAGGAAGCCGAAGTGGATGCGCGCGCCGGTCGAGACCCGAACCATGTCACCGGCTATCGGCGGGGACGCCAAAAGGGGGTTTCGACCATGGCAACGCGGGCCGGGGTTACCCGCCGCTGTCGGTCGGTTTCGACTCTCGGGGCGGTGGTCGAAGGGGGTGGGCCGAGCGTTCGAAAGCGCAGGAAGAACAAAAGCGGGGCGAACTAAAACCGGGGGCGCATCGCCTCAGCGGGGGTGACAGGCGGGAGGAGCCGCGTTACGAGGTCGTCTCGTTCGTCGTCGTTTCGGTGGCGGTCGAATCGGTCGCCGTCCCGTTCGTCTCCGTCTCGTTCGCCGTCGTCTCCGTTGACTCGTACGTCACCGTCACCTCGTCGGCGACGGGCTGGAGGACGTACTTGCCCGCGTTGCCGGCCTTGACGGGCGTGAAGTCGGCCGTGAACGTGGTCGTCTCGTCGGCGCGAATCTCGAAGGACCGCTCGAACTTCAGCGGGGCGGACCCGGGCACCTCGACGGTCGCCGAGGACCCGTCGGTGAGGGTCGCGTCGGTCTCCGACACCTCGACCTGCAGGGACTCGTAGGTGCCACTCTCCAGTTCGAACTCCTCGACGAGCGCCGAGGCGTCGCCCTGTAGTTCGACGAGGTCGAGTTCCGCGTCGCCCGCGTCGAGCGACTCCGCCTCGCCGTCATCGGGCTTGACGCGGACCGTCGAGACCGTCACGACGCAGGACTCGAAGTCGGCGATGTCGCCGGGCTTGTCGCTCACGCGGGCCGAGAGCGTCCCCGTCGTCGCGGACGCGGTGCCCATACAGCCGGCGAGACCGGCGGTGGTTGCGGCGGCGATTCCAGCGGCGGACGTGAGGAAGCGTCGTCTGGTGCGTGTCATTGGTAGGTGTCCGTGTGTCTGCGGGGCGTCGCGGCGCGACCGGGCGGTCCGCGCGATGACTGGTGGGGAACCGCCGTCGCCCCGCGACGTCGCTCGCTCTGCACGCCGCGGTATTGAAGGGTGGAAACCGACGCGCCGGCTTGCGGTCGTTGGCGCGAGATTCGGCTCGAAAGACGCCGAATTTCGCCGAGTTTCGTCGGAAAACGGGGTAGGTCCGCCGCCGACCGCACGAGAGGGCGGCGACCGGCGTTCGACTCAGCGCACGCGGCAGACGTTCCCGTTTGACGGGTTCCCGTTGGACGGTCGCTCGCGCGCGGGCGAGACGGCGTCGACGACTGGGAGGACGCTGAAGCCGGGCGACCCGCCGGTGGCGAACCCGATGGCGAACACCGAGTAGGTCCGGCCGCCTTCGAGCGTCGTTCCGGGGAGGTCGAGCACGACGCTCCCGTCCGACGAGAGGACGACCTGCAGGTCGTACGTCCCGGCGGGCACCGTCTCGTAGTGCGAGACGTCGCCGAACGCAAGTCCGGAAAACAGCGTCGGGCCGTCCTTGACGACGATGTCGACTTCGGGCGCGTCGGGCGAGAAGTGCGCGACGCGGACTCTGGCTTTGCCGTACGGTGCCGGCCGGTTCGTGTCCGTGAGCACGACTGGCGTGATGTCGTCGAGCACGTCGGTCGCCGCGACGGTGTAATCGCGGTTGCGTCGGAGCGTGACCGAGGCGTCGATGACGACCGTCGAGGGGTCACCCGCGGGCGTCACCTCGACCTGATACGTCCCCGCCGGGACGGTGAAGTAGTCGGACAAGACGCCGAACGGGACGCCCTGTAGGCCGGGGAAGGGGTCGCCGTTCACGTACACGTCTACGGGGGGCGCGCCGGGCGAGAAGTGACCGACTCGGAACCGCGCGTCACCCGCGGCGACGCCGCCGGGGCGTGCCGCCGCTGTGGTCGCACCGCCGGCGAGGAGGAGTCCAGTTGCGCCGAGGCTCTTCAGCATCGTTCGTCGGGAGAAAGACGACATTTGCAACCGTCATGAAGGTCCATAAAGAGATTAATATTTCTACAAACCAATTCTTGAAAGAAAATCCTCGCGTCGAGACAGTCAGGCGTTCCTGACCGTCTCAGACGAGTTCTTCTGCGACCACGTCGACCGCGAGCAGGTTCGGGTCGATTGCGAGGTCGGCCTGCGCCGTGGCGAACTCCGGGAGGGAGTCGTAGGCGTAGGTCACGACGCGCACGTCGGGGTTCAGCTCCTTCGCCACCGAGATGGCCGTCGCGTCGTCCATATCGGTGAGCACGAACAGGTCGGCGTCCTCGATGCCGGCCTCGCCGAGCGAGTCGGCGGAGGCGATACCGCTGACGCGGACGACCGTCGCGCCCTCGGTTTCGAGCGCCTCGCCGAGTCCGTCGGGGTCGGTCCCCGCGACGACTGCCGTCGTCATTCGTACTCGATGGTCGCCGGCGGTTTGTGGGTCACGTCGTAGACGACGCGGGCGACGTTCTCGTTCGTCCCGGTGATGCGCGACTGGATGCGCTGGAGGGTGTCCCACGGCAGTTCCTGCGCGCGAGCGGTCATGCCGTCGCGCGACTCTACGGAGCGGACCGAGACGATCCAGCCGTGGACGCGGTTGTCACCCTTGACGCCGGTGCCCTTGCCGATGACGGCGGCGAACGCCTGCCACGGCTCGTGCTTTTCGGTCTCGTCTTCGACGACGTGACACGCGTCGCGGGCGACCTGCACCTTCTCGGGCGTGACTTCGCCGAGGACGCGGACCGCGAGGCCCGGCCCCGGGAACGGCATCCGCTCGGCGATGATGGATTCGAGGCCGAGCGCGCGGGCGACCTCGCGGACCTCGTCCTTGTAGAGGTCGCGGACGGGTTCGACGATGCCCTCGAAGTCCACCACGTCCGGCAGGCCGCCGACGTTGTGGTGGGACTTGATGTTGCCCTCGGACTCGATGCGGTCGGGGTAGATGGTCCCCTGCACGAGGTACTGCGCGTCGGTCTCCTTCGCCTCGCGCTCGAACTCGCGGATGAACTGCTCGCCGATGACCTTGCGCTTTTCCTCGGGGTCGACGACGCCCTCGAGGGCGTCGAAGAATCGGTCTCGGGCGTCGACGACGCGGAGGCTCTCCATGAAGGAGAAGGTGTCCGCGATCTGCTCGGTCTCGCCTTTGCGCATCAGGCCGGTGTCGACGTAGACCGGGGTGAGCTGCTCGCCGACGGCCTCGTAGGCGAGCGTCGCGGCGACCGAGGAGTCCACGCCGCCCGAGAGGGCGATGATGGCGTGCTCGTCGCCGATTTGGTCACGAATCGATGCGGTCGCGTCTTCGATGAATTCGTCTACGTTTACCATTATGCTGTCACCTCTTCGTTGCCGAGTTCGCGCGCGTCGAGTTCGCCGAGGACCGCGCGGAGGAAGCCGAGGAACGGCGGGCTCGCGCGGTCGGGTCGAGAGCGGAACTCGGGGTGGAACTGCGTTCCGAAGAAGAACGGGTGGTTCGTCAGTTCGAGAATCTCCATGCGGTTTTCGGCGCGGCCGGAGAAGCGGAGCCCCTCGGACTCGAGTTCGTCGATGAGTTCGGGGTTCACTTCGTAGCGGTGGCGGTGGCGCTCCGTACAGGAGGTGTCGCCGTACACCGCCTCCGCGAGCGTGCCGGCGTCGATGTCGGTGTCGTGCGCGCCGAGGCGCATCGTGCCGCCCATCTCGTCGACCTCGTACTGCTCGGGCAGGAGGTCGATGACGGGGTACGGCGTGTCGGGGTCGAGTTCGGCCGAGTGGGCGTCCTCGTGGCCGAGGACGTTCCGGGCCTGCTCGACGACGGCCATCTGGAAGCCCAGACAGAGGCCGAGGAACGGGATGTCGTTCTCGCGGGCGTAGCGGATGGCCTCGATTTTGCCGCCGGTTCCGCGGGAGCCGAAGCCGCCGGGGACGACGACGCCGTCGGCGTCCTTGAGTCGCTCTTCGTGCTTGTCGAGCATCTCGTCGGAGTCGACCCAGAGGATGTTCACGTCGACGCCGCACTCGATGCCCGCGTGCTTGAGCGCCTCGTGGATGGACATGTAGGCGTCTTCGAGGGCGTACTTGCCGACGAGCGCGATGTCGACCGAGCCGGTCCGGTCGGCCGTGACGAGCTCGCGCCAGCGGTTGTCGCGGTCTTCCTTCGGCAGCGCCTCGTCGGCGATGCCGAGCCGCTCCATGACGTACTCGTCGAGGCCCTCCTCTTCGACCATCAGCGGGACGTGGTAGATGTCCGGCACGTCGGGGTTGGAGAACACGGCGGCGTCCGGCACGTCGCAGAACTGCGCGATTTTGGTCTTCGTCGCCGGTTCGAGCTTGTCGTCGGCGCGGCCGACGAGGATGTCCGGCTGGAGGCCGATGCTCCGAAGCTCCTTGACCGAGTGCTGGGTGGGTTTCGTCTTCTGCTCGCCGTTCTTCGAGTAGGGGACGAGCGTGACGTGCGTGAACAGCACGTCGCCGTCTTCCTCCTCGGAGGCGAACTGGCGGAGCGATTCGAGGAACGGCATCGACTCGATGTCGCCGACGGTGCCGCCGACCTCGACGATGCACACGTCGGTGTCCTCGGCCGCCTCGCGGATGCGGCGCTTGATGTCCTCCGTGACGTGCGGGATAATCTGGACCGTCTTCCCGAGGTAGTCGCCGTCGCGCTCCTTCTGGATGACGTGCTGGTAGGTCTTGCCCGTCGTGATGTTGTGGTCGGCGGTCATGTCGACGCCGAGGAACCGCTCGTAGTTCCCGAGGTCGAGGTCGACTTCAGCGCCGTCTTTCAGGACGTACACCTCCCCGTGCTCGTAGGGGTTCATCGTCCCGGCGTCGACGTTCAGGTACGGGTCTATCTTGACCGCGGTGACGTCGAACCCGGCGTTCTTCAGGAGTCGGCCGGTGCTCGCGGCCGTGATACCCTTCCCGAGGCCGGACATGACACCCCCGGTTACGAAAATGAACTTGCGCCCCATCTCTGGGTCGTATTCGTCCGTCGGCATACTGACCGTGTGCGAGCGTACTTCAAAACCATTTCGGAGGGAACATCGTGTGCCAGAGCACCGCACGCTCCCGAATCCGCGAGAATCGCGCGACGGCGACGCGATGATGACGCCGACTCGGCGGCGCGTCCCCGGTCAGTCCAGCCTTTTAATGACTCGCGCCGGGTTGCCGCCGACGACCACCGAGTCGGGCACGTCCTTCGTGACGACCGCGCCCGAGGCGACCACCACGTCGTCGCCGATGGTGACGCCGGGGTTGACGACCGCCCGGCCGCCGAGCCACGCGTTGTCGCCGACGGTCACCGGCTTCCCCGACTCGGGGCCCTTGATTCGCTCCGCGGCGTCGAGCGGGTGGGTCGCGGTGTAGATGTGAACGCCCGGCGCGAGCTGGCAGTTGTCGCCGAGCGTGATTGGACACACGTCGAGGAAGACGCAGTCGAAGTTGGCGAAGAAGTTCTCGCCGACGCTGACGTTGTAGCCGTAGTCGCAGCGGAACGTCGGCTCGATTTCGAACGACTCGCCGACCTCCCCGAACAGTTCCCGAATCAGTTCCTCGCGGCGCTCGGTTTGGGTCTCGTCGGTCTCGTTGAACAGGCGCGTGAGCCGCCGCGCGCGCTTTCGTTCCGCGACGAGTTCCGGGTCGCTCGCGTCGTACAGTTCGCCCGCGAGCATCTTCTCCTTCTCGGAGGGCATACCCTCGATGACCGGGGGAGCGGTGGTAAGTGTACGCACGACTTCCGCAACCGCAGGATTTGACTCGCCCGCCCACGACCACCCGTGCATGAAGGACTTCCCGCGACTCGGCTTCGGGACGTACAAGCTCGAAGACCGCGACGAGTGCGTCGAGGCCGTCAAGACCGCCCTCGACGTTGGCTACCACCACGTCGACACGGCCCAGATGTACCACAACGAGGAGTTCGTCGGCGAGGGACTCGCCGAATCCGACGTCGACATCGACGACGTGTTCGTGGCGACGAAGCTCGACACCGACAACCTCGGCTCCGACGACGTGCTGGAGACCGCCCGCGAGTCCGCCGAAAAGCTCGGCGTCGACACCATCGACCTGCTGTACGTTCACTGGCCGCTCGACAGCTACGACGAGGACGAGACGCTCGCGGCCCTCGACGAACTCGTCGAGGAGGGCGTCGTCGCCAACGTCGGCCTGAGCAACTTCCGACCCGACCAGCTCGAATCGGCCATCGAGACGCTCGACGCGCCCGTGTTCGCCCACCAGGTCGAGATGCACCCGATGCTCCAGCAGGCCGAACTCCGCGAGCTCGCCGCGGAACGCGGCCACCGTCTGGTCGCCTACTCGCCCATCGCGCGCAACCAGGTCGCCGACGAGGAGGTCATCGTCGACATCGCCGAGAAGCACGACGCCTCGCCCGCGCAGGTCGCCCTCGCGTGGCTCATCGAGAAGGGCGCGACGCCCATCCCGAAGGCCGCCTCGCCCGACCACATCCGCGACAACTTCGCCGCGCTCGACCTCGACCTCGACGACGAGGACGTGGCCGCCATCGACGACCTCGATTCGACTCACCGCATCGTCGACTTCGAGGAAGCGCCGTGGAACCACGCCTGACCTGAGTCGAGCCGACCCGGCCGATGCCGGGACGCTGAGAACCCTCATTTTCGACGCGAGCGGCTCTCTGTGCGTCGTCTTCGTCGCCGACGAATCCCTGACAGAGCGGGCCGTGGGACCCCGCCACAAACAGGGTGAACATATATGATGGACTCGGCCGTACTGCCGAATATGGCAACGGTGGTGGTGGTGTGCCCGCACTGCGGACAGCAAGTGGAATCGAGATACGAGGGCGACGCCGACTTCGACGGTGTCAGACAGCGGTTAAAAAGCGAGTATCGCGTCGCGCGGCAGACCTGTCCGGTCTGTTCGAACCCGTACGATCTCCGTCGGGCCTAATCGGTTCCGACGGCGCGGCGACGACGGTCTCGGCGGGTGGCCGAGGGCGTCGGCATCGCGTTATCCCGTGTTCTTCATCCCGGCGGCGATTCCTTTGACCGTGAGCCGCAGGGTCTGTTCTTCCTCGTCGGTCCGGTGGGTCTGCGACAGCAGGTGCGTCTGCAGCAGGTTCAGCGGGTCGACGTAGGGGTTGCGGCGGCGGAGGCTCTCTTCGAGCCACTCGCGCTTCAGGAGACTGCTACGCTCGCTGATGTCGAGCATGAGGTCCGCGGCGTCCTCGTACTCCTCGGTGAGGCGGGTGAAGAACTCCTCGCGGAGCTCCTCGTCGGCGAGGTTCGCGTACTCCGTGGCGATTTCGAGGTCGGTGCGCGCCAGCGCCATCGCGGCGTTGTCGAACGTGCTCCGGAAGAACGCCCACTCGTCGTACATCTCGCGGAGGTCGTCCATGTCGCCGCCGTCTTCGAGGAAGGCGTTGACGCCGGCGGCCAGCGAGTACCAGCCGGGGAGGATACACCGCGACTGGGTCCACGAGAACACCCACGGGATGGCGCGGAGGTCCTCGACGCTGCGCTCGTCGGACCGAGAGGCCGGCCGGGAGCCGAGATTGAGTTCCTCGATGACGGTGATGGGCGTCGCCTGCTCGAAGTAGGAGACGAAACCGTCGGATTCGAGGAGGTTCCGGTACTCCTCGCGGGCGGCGGTCGCCATGGTGTCCATGGCGTCGACCCAGCGGTCGGGCACCTCCTCTTCGGGCGTCCGGATCGCCTGCAGGCGGGCGCGAATCTGGGCGTTGAGCATCTGTTCGAGGTTCCGCTCCGCGATTCGCGGGTTGGCGTACTTCTCGGCGATGGCCTCGCCCTGCTCGGTGAACTTAATCTGTCCCGTGACGGTCTCGTTCGGGAGCGCGAGCATGGCTTCGTTCATCGGACCGCCGCCGCGGGAGATGGAGCCGCCGCGGCCGTGGAACAGCCGCATCGTCACGTCGAAGTCGTCGCAGATGTCGGCGAGGCGGCGCTGGTTCTTGTAGAGGTCCCAGTTGGCCGCGAGGAAGCCGTTTTCCTTGTTCGAGTCGGAGTAGCCCAGCATAATCTCCTGGACGTCGTTCCGGGCGGCGAGCGCCGTCCCGTAGGCCTCGTTTTCGAACAGCGTGCCCATGATTCGGCGCGCGCCGTTGAGCGCCGACTCGGTTTCGAGGAGCGGGACCACGTCGATGCCGCAGTGGTCGGGCAGAGAGACCACGCCCGCTTGGTCGGCGAGGAACAGCACTTCGAGGACGTGCGACGGCTCTTCGGTCATCGAGATGCAGTAGGTGTCGATAGCGCCGACGCCGTACTCGCGCTGCCACTCGCCGAGCTTGCGGAACCGGCGGAGGACGCGCTCGGCCGTCTCGGAGATGTCACCGGGGTCTTCGAGGTCGACGACCGGCTCTTCCTGCAAAATCGCGTCGGTGAGGAGTTCGACGCGCTCCTCCTCCGAGCTCCCGTAGTAGTCGAGGCCCTCGTGGGCGAGCGCCTCGTGGACGGCCTCGGTGTGGTTCTCCTGGTGGTCGCGGAGGTCGAGGCTGGCGAGGGTGAAACCGAACGTGTCGGCCTGCCGCATCAGGGGCTCGACGTACACGTCCGCGACCTGCGCCGCGCCGGTCCGCCGGAGGCTGGCGTCGATGACTTCGAGGTCGGCCAAGAGTTCGCTCTCGTCCGCGTAGCCGTTCGGCCGCACGTCCTCGACGCGGCGGAGTCGCTCGCGCATCAGTTTGAGCTTCTGGCGGTACGGCTCGTTGGGGTAGCGCTCGTCGGCCTCCTCGGCGACGACGGGGAGGAGTTCGCGGTCGGCCTTCAGCGAGCGTTCGAGCTCGTGGCCGGGGTCGATTCGCGTCGCGTCCTGACTCAGCACACCGGAGAGACGTTTGAGCGAGTCGCTGTACTTTTCCAGGGCGACGCTGCGCTGGCGTTCGAGCGTATCCTCTGTCACCTCGGGCGTGACGAACGGGTTGCCGTCGCGGTCGGAGCCTGCCCACGACCGGAACTCGAACAGCTTCGGCACGTCGAGGCCGGGGTACTCGGCCCGAAGCTCCTCTTCGAGTTCCTCGTACACCTCGCCGACAACGTCGAAGAGGGTGTTTTCGAGGTACCACTGGACGTTGCGGGCCTCGTCGGTCGGCTCCGGGCGGCGGTCGCGGACCTGCGAGGTCTGCCAGAGGCTCGTCACCTCGGCGACGACGTGCCGCCACTCCTGGTCGTGTTCGAGGTCGGTGAGACGGCGCTCGTCGAGCGTCTCCAGCCGGTTGGCGATGGAGCGGAGCTTCGATTTCACCGTCTTGCGGCGTGCCTCAGTCGGGTGCGCCGTGAACGTCGGTTCGATGAGCACGTCTTCGAGGACCCGTCCCAGAAGCTCCTCGTCGACCTCCTCGTCGTCCAGCGCGTCGAGCGTGTCGAGGATACCGTCTTCGAGCGTCCCCTCCTGGGACGCCTCGCGGATGACGCGAACGCGCTCGCGCTCCTCGGCGAGGTTGATGAGTTCGAAGTAGGTGGTGAACGCGCGGGCGACGACGCTCTCGCGCTCCGGTTCGAGGTCGCCGACCACGTCGTAGAGCCGCTCGCGCGACCCGGACTCGCCCTTCCGGTAGGCGATGGCCGCCTGCCGAAGCTCTTCGACCGTCTCGAACGACGCCGTCGACGTCTGCGCTTCGAGCACGTCCCCGAGCAACGCCCCGAGCTCGCGAACATCTTGCCGCACGTCTCTGGTGTGCAATCGCATCGTACTCGGATACGAGTAGCACATTCTAAAAGGCCACGAGTAACGTCGAAAATTTGCCCGGAAGTCGGTTCTAAACGAACGTTACGCACGTTTTCGTCCAGTTTTCGACGACCGACGAATTCCGCGCGTTCGAGCGGTCGAACCCCCTCGCTGGCGGCCGTTTCGTGGGGCGTACTACCACGGTGGATTCGTCACGCTTTTACTGGCCGCCTCGAAGGTGAGAGTATGAGCGATAGCGACAAGTACCCCGCCGACTCGGGTCGCCGTCGGTTCGTCAAGGGCGTCGTCGGGGGAGCGACGCTCGCGGGCGTGGGAACGACAGGCGCGGCCGCCATCAACAGCGCAACGTCATCCACCGGTACCGGTGGGGGGCCGACGCAGGCGTACGCCATCGAGAACACCGCCGGTCCCGCACCGCGCGGCATGCCGCAGATACCGATCGAGATCGACGACGAGGGCTACATCCGCGGCGTCTGGCCGGAGGTTCAGACCGTCACGCAGAACGGTGTGGAAGTCGACCTCGCCCTCACCGAGGACTACCAGGGGACGGGCGTCACCTACTCGCAGGACTGGTTCCAGTACTGCGGCGTGCAGACCTACGAGGGCCTGAACCCGACCTACGAGTCTGATAACTACTTCCGCTCCGACAGCGGCGGATACGACTGGCAGTCCGAGACGTACAGCTCCGGGGACCGCCTGAACGTCAACGACTTCGACGAGTACGAGACGTGGGGCAACGGCATCGGGCGGGCCGGTATCGGGATGCCCGCGACCGGCACCTGGCGCTCCGAGGGCGCCGAGAACACGATGCCGATTCAGGTGCTCCGCTCGACGCGCATCGAGGAAGCCGCACAGGACAACGAGTGGCTCGCCGCCTCGACGGACCAGGGCGTCATCGCGTGGCTCAACAAGTGTACCCACTTCTGCTGTGTCCCCGGCTACAAGCAGGCGGCCAGTTCCGCCACGTTCGGCGGCGAAAACGGTGTCTACTGCCAGTGCCACCAGTCCGTCTACGACCCCTTCTCCATCGTCCAGACGCTGTTTACGGCGCTGCCGCGCCCGAGCGAGTAACGACCCACGAAGCCGCCCTCCCGTTTCGAGTTCGACCGCGACGCGTTCCCGCCGTTTTCTCTTTTCCGACCCCCCGAACGACCCGTTTCCGCCCCGACGAGTCGCCCGTTTCGAGCCCGTGGTCTCGTCTCCGTCTTCAGCACCATCTCCGTCTCCCGCGCCCGAGTGCCGACGGACCCGTCGCTCGCGGGGTGTGAGTCGAATTCGAGAACGGTTCCGGTTCGCGCGGCGCTCCGACGCGCTAGCCGCCGCTGACCGGCGGGAAGAGCGCGAGTTCGTCGCCGGCGGCGGCCTCCTCGCCGAGCGCGGCGGCTTCACCGTTTCGCAGGACGTTGATGTGGTCGTACAGTTCGCCGTCATCGCCGAACACCCGCGATTCGAGCGCCGGGTGCGCCCCGACGAGGGCGTCGAGCGCGTCGCCGACGGTCGCGTCGCCGTCGACGTCAACCCGAACGGTCCGCGTGCCGGTGACTTCCGCGAGGTCGGCGAACAGCTTCCACTCCATACTCCCGTCTCGTCGCCCGGCGCTCATGAGGATTGCGCCCCCGACGACCGCGGCCCGTCGCCGTCGGAGTCGCCGTTTTCGTCTCCGTCTCCGTCGTCTCCGCCGTCTCCGTCGCCTCCGCCGTCGGTTCGGCTCGTGTCGGTCGTCGCCCGGCGCTCGACCTTCCGGAGAACTTCCGGCCGGCCGACGACGTAGAGCGTGTCGCCGGCGGCCAGTTCGCGACCCCGACCGGGAATCGCGTCCACCGGGCGGTTCGCCGACCGGATGGCGACGACGGTCGTGTCCACGTCCGAAACCGCCAGCCCGTCGAGGTCTGCGCCCGGTGCGACGGTCGTGACCGCCATCGTCTCGTCGGCGTTCCGGAGGAGCGACGCGAACTCGCGGTCGACGTGGGGGTCCGCGGGGAGCGTCACGAGTCGGTACTGCTCGCCGCTCGTCAGGCGGTCGGCGTCCTCCTCGTCGAGGGCGACGGTCGCCACGTCGTCGGCGACGCCGCGGAGTTCGCCGAAGGCGACGCGGGTCGGTGCGGACGGTGCGGCCGGCGCGTCGGTGCCGCCGTCGGACAGCGACCCCGAACCGCCGGGAGGCGTCTCGGCCGTCGGTTCGGCGGACTGGGCCGGTTCAGTCGCGTCGGTCGCTCCCGCGACGGCGTCGCCCGACGGGTCGTTCTCGTCGTCCGTCGCCGGCTTCGGAACCGACCAGACCTGCACGGGGTCGCCGGCGGCCGCGCCGGAACCGGGGTCGCCGCGAATGGCGACCGCGACGGTGCCGGGTGCGAGCGTCGGCCCGAGGCCGGCCGCGCGACTGCCGAGCGCGAGGTACGACACCTCGTTCCCGCCGGCTTCGAACTCCACGTCGACGTGGCCGACGCCGTGGTCGTCCTTGATGCGCGTCGCGAGTCGGTCGCGGAGTTCGGCCTCGCTGAGCCGTCGGGGGAACAGCAGCGTCTTCCCGCTCAGTTGGGTCTTGACGGCCTCGCCGACCGGGTCGTACCCCTCGATGTCGGCGATGTCCTCGGGGAGCGTCACCGACGTGACGCGGCCGACGGTCCGGACCAGCCGGCTCACGTCGGCGTCGAGTTCCTTCGCGCCCGCGACGGCGAACACGTCGGTCGTGAGCCGGTCGCCGGCGACGCGGCCGACCGGCGCGATAAGCGCTCCGCCGAGGAGCGACGCGGTGTTGAAGAGGACGGTGTCGAGTTGGAACACCTCGGTCTCGGTGCCGGTGGTGAACGCGCCGAACAGGCCGATCGTGTTCAGGTAGAGCGCGACGACCGCCCCGCCGAAGAGGACCGAAAGCGCCCGCGGGATTATCTCCCGGGTGTACCACCGGTAGAGCAGCGAGGCGATCGCGGAGACGACGAACGCGCCGACGACGAGTCCGACGAACCGGAGAATCTGCAGGACGAGCGAGTCGTCCACCGGCGGAATCGACACCTGTCCGGCGGTCGCCGACTGTCCGACCGCCGCGAGCAGGTCGGCTGCGGGTGCGGCCGAAGCGGACCCGGCGGCCGAGGCGAGGGCGGCGAACATCACGCGACCGCCCCCTCGAAGGCTGTCAGGTCGCTTCTCGACCCGACCGCGTAGAGCGTGTCGCCGGCGGAAACCTCCTGGTCACCCCGCGGCGCAATCGTCCAGTTCCCGCCGTGGCGGACCGCGAGGACCGCAACGCCGTAGGCGTCGCGGACGCCGGCCTTCCCGAGTGTTACCCCGTCGAGCGGCCCCTCTGCACCGACCGAGAGCCGCGAGAAGCGCTTGCCCGCGCGGCGGAGCAGGGAGACGAGTTCGAACTCCCGGCGGACGCCGCGGGAGGTGACGATGAATCGCTCCGCGTCGCTCCCGAGGAGCGATTCGACCTTGCCTCGGTCGACCGCGAGCGTGACGCGGCCCTCGCCGCCGACGGCCGTCGGCGCGCGCGGCGCGGCCTTCGGGGCGTCCGCGTCGTCCTCGTCCTCGTCGGCGTCGCTCGGGGTCTCGACGACTGATTCGACCCCGGCGACGCTCGCCGAGACGGTGCCGCCGTCGGTGACGACGACCACCTCGTCGCCGCGCGCGAGTCCAGTCGGGACGAGCGCCGTCACCGACACCGCGCGCTTGCCCGTCGGGAGGCGCTTCGAGAGGCCGCCGACCGGGGCCGCGGCGGAGACGGTCGCGCGGGCTCGCTCGTCGAGTCTGACCTCGACGGCGGCGAGGTCGAACTCGTTTTGCAGGCGGTCGGCGTACCGCGATTCGAGTTCCACGAGCGGGATATCGGCGGGGAACGTCCACTCGCCGTTTCGGATACTGGTACGGATGTCGAGCGGGACCGGCGGGTAGCCCTCGATGTCGCCGACCTCGCCGGTGACGCTGACGCTGACCTGTCCGCGGCCGCCGACGAGTTCGACCACGTCGGTCGAGAGCGACCGCTCGGTGAGCTTTCGCAGCGACATCTTCCGCGGGATGTCGTTGGCGAAGGCGTCCCCGCGGTTGTGCGCGTACAGCGCCCCCATCAAGACGACAAGCAGCGCGACCGTCAGCCTGACCTGGCTCTCCGACTGGGTAATCGTCGGGTCGGCCAGCGCCATGAGACCGCCGCTCGCGCCCGCAATGGCGACGCTGAGAACGACGACGGCGAGGCCCGGAACGGTGACGCCGGTGACGTAGCGGAAGCCGAAGCCGAGGAGCCACGCGACGGCGGCCGGAACGAGCCCGGTGAGAACGCCGAAGTACAGTCCGTAAACGACTTCGACGGGGAGTGAAGCCATGGACCGGTACACTCGCCGACGGGATAAAGACGTGACGACGCGCCCGTGACGGGCCGATACCCGACCGTTTTTGGCCTCGGACGCCAGAACTGGGAGAGACATGGCTTCGGTACGCGAGTGGGTCGGTGCCCGCGCGACGATTGGGACGGTGTTCTTCGCCGCCGTTCTGTCGGTCGCCATCGGCATCCTCAACATCAGCTCCCCGGTCACCGGCGGCGTGTTGGCACCGTACATCCCGGAAGCGGTCCGAATCACCGCCGGCTTCACCGGGACGCTGACGGGCTTTCTGCTCCTCGCGAGCGTCTTCGGGCTCCGCCGACGCTACCGCGCCGCGTGGTACTCGACCGCGGTGCTGCTCCCGGTGACCGCCGCGCAGGGGCTCGTCCAGTCGCCGGAACGGGCGGCACCGCTCGTCGGCCTCTCGCTTATCAGCCTCGCGCTCCTGCTTTTCAACCACAGGGCGTTCAACCGCGACCTCGACCTGACGGCGACACAGCTGTCGGCCCTGCTCGCCATCGCGGGCGCACAGACCTACGCGACCGCCGGCGCGTGGGCGCTCAGAGAGCAGTTCAACGGCATCGAGACGCTGTTCGACGCGTTCTACTTCGGCGTCGTCACCGGCAGCACGGTCGGCTACGGCGACATCTACCCGCGGACCGCCATCGCCAGACTGTTCGGGATATCGGCGCTCCTCATCACGGTGGCGACGTTCGCCGTGGCGCTCGGTGTCCTGCTCACGCCCGCAATCGAAGCGCGACTCACCAAAGCACTCGGACGCATGACCGAATCACAACTCGACATCCTGGAGAACCACGTCCTCGTCCTCGGCTACGGCGAGCTGACCGAACCGATTCTCGAAGAGCTCGGCGACCGCGCCCGCGTCGTCATCGTCACGCCCGACGAGAGCCGCGCCAAGCGCCTCACCGACCGCGGCTACGACGTGGTCACCGACGACCCGAGCGACGAGGAGGCGCTCCAGCGGACCCGCGTGGACGCCGCCCGCTCGGTCGTCGTCGCCACCAACAACGACGCCGAAGACGCGCTGGCCATCCTCACGGCGCGACAGCTCAACCCCGACGTGCACATCGTCGCGGCGGCGACCCAGCGCGAAAACGAGCGAAAGCTCCGCCGCGCCGGGGCCAACACCGTCATCAGCCCGGCGGCGCTCGGCGGTCACTTCCTCGCCGAGTCCGCCGTCGGCGGGAGCGGCCTCGAAACCATCGAGGAACGACTGCTCGACGAACAGCCCGCCGACCCGCCCGTAGACGAGACGGCCGAGACGAACGGGGCGGGTGCGGCCGACGACACCGACGACACCGACGACACGAACCGCTCGTAAACGCAAGCGACTCCGACTCTGCGTCTCGCCGCTCAGTGCCCGCGGTCGAACACCGCAACGTCGCAGTCTATCTCGCGGATTCGCTCGAACGTCGGCGGCGAGATGAACCGCGAGGCGGGCGACCGGTCGCCGCTGGACCCGAGCACCACGAGGTCGTAGGTGGCGGCGTTCGAGGCGATGAAACTAGTCACGTCGGACCGGGCGACCCGCGTCTCGATGTTCCCGTCCGCGGTTTCGACCAGATTGGCGAGTTTCGACTCTGCGGGCCGCCGTTCGACCTCCGTGGAGATGCAGGTCGTGACGCTCACGCTCCCGGTCTTCCCGGCGAGGCGGGTCGCGAAGTCTATCATCGCGTGAGCGGCGTCGCCGGGGCGGGAGACGAGGACGAGCACGCGCCGCCAGCGGTAGGTCTCGCCGGTCGAGCGGAACGCCACGGTGTCGTACGACCCACCGAACAGGCCGCGGATGTAGTCCGAAAGCAGACCGCGGTCCTCCTCGTAGGGAGCCACCACGAGGTCCGAATTGGTGTTCGCCGCGGCCTCGGTCGTCGCGGTCAACGGGTCGCCGCGGGCGACCGCGACCTCCACGGGCACGCCCAGTCGGGTCCGCAGTTGGTGCGCGCAGGATTCGAGGCGCTCGACCGACGCGTCGGCGTCGGTGTCGAGTTCGCCGTCGGCTTCCGCGGCCGCGTCCGCGCCGCCCTCGGCGGTCGCCGCCGGCGGGAGCACGTCGAGGAGGACGACCTTGCCGGCGCTGTGGGCGGCGGCGAGTCGGGCGGCGAAGAAGGCCGTCTGGGTCGCCGCCTCCCCGCGCATCGGGACGAGCACGTGGTCGTCGCCGCGGACGGTCCCGTAGAGGTACTCCGCGCGGCGCTCGTAGAACTGCTCGCGCCAGATAGTGAACGCGATGGCGATGACGACGCTGGCGAAGAAGATGCTCACCACGTACTCCTCGGGGTTCACGTCGCCCGTGACGAGCGTCAGGAGCGCCGTCGAAAACGCGGAGGGGGCTTCCACGTCGAGGAGCCACGTCGTGACCCCCGCGAGGAAGATGGCGAGCGCCGCCGCCGACGGGTGGACGATTGCGGTCCCCGTCGGGCCGTAGGTCCACCCGGTGAACCCGACCGCGACGAGGCCGCAGAGCGCGCCGACCGTGAGGGAGACGGTGAACTTCACCGGCGACGAGTACCGCCCCTCCGGGTCGGAAAACAGCGTGTACGACCCCGACGCGAGCGGCGGGAAAAGCAGGAACGAGAGCGTGCTGACCGAGTTGGAGATGAACGTCACCCCGGCGATGAGCACGGGGATGATGAGGAGAATCGAGAGGTGAAGCAGGTTGTTCGTGTTCTCTATCCACCGACCGAACGCCACCATCTCGCGCCGCTCTATCCGGCGGAGCCGGGCGCGGAGCGCGCCGGCGCGTGCGACCGCTCGGGCCGCGAGGTGGCGGAGGTCCACGGCTCGGTTACGCGAGGTCGGTGACGGCGTCGAGCGTGATGGAGATGGCGCGCTCGACGTTGTTCTTCGCCTTCTCGGGGAGTTCCTCGTCCGAGTCGGCTCCCTTCTGGGTGCCGGCGACGAGGTTGCCGTCGACGGTACAGATAGCGCCGGCGCGGAGACCCTTCCGGCGGGCGAGCGAGAACACCGTCGCGGCCTCCATCTCGATGGCGAGCAGGCCGGCGTCGTTCCAGTCGTCGACGTACTCGTCGGACTCGTTGTAGAACGCGTCGTCGGAGACGATGGGGCCGACGTGCACGTCCTCGTCGTTGGCCTCCGCCGAGTCGACGAGCGACGTGAGCACGTCGTAGTCGGGGACGGCCGGGTAGACCTCGGACTCATAGCGCTTCGAGGTTCCCTCCTCCTTGGCCGCGCCCGTGGCGACGATCATGTCGCCGACTTCGATGTCCGCCTGGAGCGCGCCGATGGTGCCGACGCGGATGAACGTCTCCACGCCGACGCGGGAGAGTTCCTCGATGGCGATGGCGGCCGACGGGCAGCCGATACCGGTCGAGGAGATGGTGAGCGGGACGCCCTCGTACTCGGCGTTGACGACCTTGTACTCGCGGTTCTGCGCGACTTCCTCGACGTTGTCACACTGCTTCGCGATGCGGTCGACGCGCCCGGGGTCGCCCGGGATGAGCGCGATGTCGTTCACGTCGCCTTCTTCGACGAGGAGATGGGGCTGTTTCGCCATGTTCCGACCCACTCGGGTCGCGGGCAAAAACGACGCGGTTCGACCGGGGGCGGGTGCGGTCGGCTGGAACGACCAGCCAACCGACCGGGTCGCCGTCACGCGAACCCGGTGAAAAGCGCCGGCGCGAGGACCAGCAGCGTCGCGCCGAAGACGAGCGAAGAGCGGAGCCACTGCCCGCGGACCGCCGTCGCGCGCTCCTCGTAGATGCGCCGGCCGGCGCGCGGGAGGACGAGGCGGGCGAACGCGACGTAGATGAACGCCACGACGACCGCGGTCGCGACGAGGTGCGACGGGAGGTCGACGCCGGCGACCCCGAGGTCCGGCGCGACGGCGTCGGTCGCGAGGTAGACGAACGCGTAGAGGACGCCGGCGAGCGCGCCGGCGGCGTGGTGGACGACGTTGGCGTCGCCGAAGCTCACCTCGTCGGGCGTCGTCCGTCGGACGACCGACGCGGCGACGTAGGCGGGGGTGAAGCCCTCGTCCTGTCGCCACATCGGGATGGCCATCACGACCGCGGCCGCGACCCCGACGACCGCGCCGAGGAGCAGTCGCCCGGCGACCGCACCGAGGCTCGACGCGGCGTCGAGGGCGGCGACGGCGACCGGGAGCTGGTCTAACATCGTCCCGACGAATGACTGGTGGGGATAAAATTTGTCGGGTCGGGGTCGGCCCGGGTTCGGGCGGCGTCGAAACGGTCGCGCGGCCGGTTCAGCCCTCGACGAGGTCGTCCAGCCGTCGCCAACTGAGTTGCGTCCGCGCGCCCGGCTCGGCCGCGGTGAGCGCGCCGCAGGCGTTGGCGACCGCCAGCGCCCGCTCGTAGGCGGCCCCGTCGAGGCGAGCGGCGATGAAGCCCGAGGCGAAGGCGTCGCCCGCGCCGGTCGTGTCCACCGCGTCGACGGGGTAGCCGGGGTGAACGTGTCGGTCGTCGCCGTCTCTGACTTCCGCGCCGCGCGGGCCGTGTTTGAGGACGAGCGTCGTCCGCGCGAGCGCCTCGCCGACCTCGGACGCGGGCTCCGAGCCGGCGCTTCGGCCGCGCTCGACCGCCTCGCCGAGCGCGGTTGCGGCCTCGCGGTCGTTGAGAAAGACGTAGTCAACCTCGCGGAGGGCGTCGGCGTAGCCCCGGTCGCCGACGCGCCGGCCGGGGTCGAAGCTGACCGTCGTATCCACCTCGTGGGCCCGTCTGGCGAGCGTCGCGGCCGTGTCGGGCGACTGGCTCGTCAGGTGGAGGTGGTCGGCCGCCGCGAGCGGGGCGGCCGGGAGGTCGGTCGCCTCGAACGCCTCGTTGACGCCGGGGGAGCCGAGGACGAACACCTCGCCCGCGGCGTCGACGACGATGTACTTGACCGTGGTCGGGCCGCGGTCGACGCTGACGACGTGGCGGCAGTCGACGCCCTTCGAGGCGAGTTCGGCGACGGCGGCGTGGCCGTGTTCGTCGTCGCCGACGCTCCCGAGGAGCGCGGCGGGCACGTCGAGGCCGACGAGGCCGCTGGCGACGTTGGCGGCGCTCCCGCCGCCCGCGCCGACCCGCGACTCGACGGTCGCCTCGCCGTCGGGCTCCGGCAGCGCGTCCACGCGGAGGGTGACGTCCCAGTTCACGTGGCCGGCGCAGATGACACGGGACATGCGTCCGCGTAGGTCGGTTCGCCGGTGGGATAACTCTCCCGGGTCGGGCGACTACGGTGCCGAGAAAATGGAGTGTGGGCGTGTCCGAGCAGAATCGCGGCCTCAGCCGGCGATGGCGAACAACAGGAGGTTGTGGACGCCGGGGCCGAGGCCGACGGCGGCGACGAGACCCAAGAGGAGCGACCCCTCCGTCGGGTCCTCGCGGACGTAGTCGGCGAGCAGGGCGACCACGAAGCCGGCCACGACGAGTTTCACGAGGACGAACAGCCAGCCGACGCCGATGACCTCGGCGGTCGGGAGCGCAGCGGCGGCTTCGAGGATGATGCGCGACAGCGGCGTCCGCTCGCCGAAGCCGAGCACGTCGATGCCGACGGCGGTCGACAGCGCGTCGAGGGCGTGCCCGAAGATGGCGAGCAGGCCGAGCGACCCCGCGGCGGCCGCGTCGGTGTCGATTCGCGTCACGACGCGCCACGTCAGCGGCGTGACCGCGAGCGCGGCGACGAGGGCGACGCCGGGCCAGACGATTGAGAGCGTCCCGGCGGCCAGTCCGATAAAGAGCGCGAAGCCCGCGAGTCCGGCGGCGACGAGCAGTCCGGGAACCGCGAGCGCCGTCGGGGAGGCGAGGTCGGCCGCGTCGAGCGCGAGCCACGTCGCGCCGGCGGCGACGGCCACGGAGAGGTAGACGGAGGGCGTGCCGGCGAGCGGTTCGACCGCGGGCGGGAGCGCGTCGATGACGTAGAGGACGTGCAGCGCCGACCCCGACACCATCCACGGGACGAGTGCGGCGACGTGGGCGGGCGTGACCGTCGGGCGCGTGCGGCTCAGTCCGACGCCGACGCCGACGAGTCCCGCGACGAGGGCGACGAGGTAGGGAAGCGGCGGGAGCGCGAACCCCTCGGGAAGGATGGCCATGCAGGAGGCGCGGCGGGGCGGCGTGAAAGCCTTACGTTCTTTAGCCTCGGGTCGCCTCGACAGGGTATGAACCGAGCCGACCTCGCCGCCCGAATCGACCACACGGTCCTCGGACCCGAGACGACGATGGCCGACGTGGAGGCCGTCCTCGACGACGCCGACGAGTGGGGGATGAACGCCTGCATCCCGCCGTGCTACGTCGGCGAGGCGAGCGAGTACGCTCCGGACGTGTTGCTCGCGACGGTCGTCGGCTTCCCCCACGGCCAGCACACGACGACCGCCAAGCGCGAGGAGGCCGTCGACGCGTGGCAGGCCGGCGCGGACGAACTGGACATGGTCATCAACGTCGGTCGGCTCAAAGCCGACGAGGACGAACTCGTGACCGAGGACATCTCCGAGGTCGTCGCGGCCGTCCCGATTCCGGTGAAGGTCATCATCGAGACGTCGCTCCTCACCGAGGAAGAGAAGCACCGCGCCTGCGAGGCCGCCGTCGAGGCCGACGCCGCCTTCGTCAAGACCGCCACCGGCTTCGCCGACGGCGGTGCGACGGTCGAAGACGTGGCGCTCATGGCCGAGTACCTGCCCGTCAAGGCCTCCGGCGGGGTCGGCTCCTACGACGAGGCGGTCGCCATGTTCGAAGCCGGCGCGGAGCGTATCGGCGCGTCGTCGGGCGTCGACATCGTCGCCGGCGCGCCCGAGGAATAGGTCGGTCGTCGGCCGGTCGGCATCGCGCGGTCGCCGGTGCCCAACATTGATTACTCGACTCCCGAGAACCCAGTACCATGCTCCGAGGCGGGCCGGTCGTTCAAATCGGCGTCATTTTCGTGTCAGTACTGGGGCTCTGGGTCGGCGCGCGGCTGTTGGTCGACGCCGCCGTCCGGTCGGCTCGGAGGTTCGGGCTCTCGGAACTCACCATCGGGCTGACAATCGTCGCGATAGGGACCTCGACGCCGGAGCTCTCGGTCGCGGTCGACGCCGCGTACAAGGGGTTGGGCGACATCGCGGTCGCGAACGTCCTCGGCTCGAACATCTACAATCTGGCGTTCGTGTTGGGCGTCATCTCGCTGCTCCGGGTGATTCCGGTCGCGGAGTCGCTCGTCTATCGGGACGGCCTCGCACTGCTGGCGAGCACGCTCCTCGGCGGACTGGTCCTGTTCGACCTCCGGGTCACGAGGCTCGAAGGCGCGCTCTTGGTCGGGGCGTTCGTCGCCTACACGGCGTACCTGCTCCGGGGGTCCCAGTCAGACGGGGACGGCGCGACAGACCAGTCGCTCGGCGACGGCGGCGTGACCCGCCCGATAACCGAACGAATCGACTTCCCCGGGCGAGACGCCGTGTTCCTCTTGGGCGGGTTGGGGCTGGTGTTGGTGAGCGGCGACTACATGGTACTCGCCGCGTCGGAGTTGGCCCGCGGTGCCGGCGTCTCCGAGTGGGTCATCGGCGGGACAATCGTCGCGGCGGGGACGTCGACGCCGGAGTTCGCCGTCTCGCTGGTCGCGCTCCGACAGCGGAGTCTCGGGGTCTCGGTTGGCAACGTCGTCGGCAGCAACATCCTCAACATCACGGGCATCGTCGGCGTCGCGGCGGTCGCCAGCCCCCTCGCGGTGAGCGGGTCGGCGCTCGGGACGTTCGCGTGGCTCGTCGCGGTCACGCTCCTGATAGTCGGCGCGCTCTGGACGGGGCGGGTCCTGTCGCGCTTGGAGGGCGCTTTCTTCGCGACCTCCGAGGTCACCCGGTGGATACTGGGGCTCATCTGAGGGCCGCGGGGGTCCCCCGATGCGGTTCTCTCGGACGACCGCCCTCGCACGCGTTTGTCACTCGGCTCGCAACGCGACGAGCCGTCGCGACCCGTCGTCGCCGCCGGATTCGAGTACGAACAGCGCGTCGCCCGCCGGCGTCGGGCCGGTCAGCGCGCCGCCCGCGAGTTCGTATCGCCAGCGTTCGGCCCCGATTCGGGTGTCGTCGAGGCCGACGCCGCCTCCGGCGTCGTAGGCGACGACGCCGCCGTCGTCGCTCGTGTCCGAGACGAATATCGTGTCGCCGGCACCGGCGGGCGGGGCGAAGAAGTCGTCGCCGGCCGCCCATGAGGGGGAGCCGGTACGCTTGTCGAAGGCGTCGAGGCCGGTCCCGTCGGTCGAAAAGACGCGCCGGGGGCCGACGACGACCGAACCGTGCGGCGAGGGCTCCTCGCGGTGCCAGTCTACGGCACCGGCGCGGAGGCCGCCTCTGAGCCGCGCGACGCCTGCGCCGAAGAAGCCGGCGAACACGTCGTCCGACTGGGCGACTGCGAGCGACTGCACGCCGCCGGGGTGTTTGGTTCGCCACTCTCCGGTCGGGCCGCGCTCGATGCCCTCGTCACGGAACGAGAACACTTCGCCGCCCTCCGTGCCCGCGACGACGGTGTCGTATCGGGCCGCGAGGGACCGGACCGGGCCGAACACCTCCTCGCGCCACTCGACGGTCCCGTCGCTGGCGCGGACGCGGTAGAGGTTCCCCGCGGTGTCGGAGGCGTAGAGGCGGTCGCGGTCCGGTTCGGGGCGGACGACGGGTGCCCAGACGCTCGACTCGGTCGGCGCGTGCCACGCCTCCTCGCCGTCGTGGGTGTACGCGAGCACGCCGGTTCTGGTCCCGACGTGGCCGACGTAGACGCGCTCCGAATCGACCGTCACCGACGAGCGAAAGCCGCTCTGGGGGTCGCTTTCGACCGACCACAGTTCGGTTCCGTCGCCGACCGAAAACGCCCGGAGGCGCTCGCTGGTCGCGAGGTAGACCGTCTCGCCGAACACGACCGGGCGCGCCAGTTCGATACCGTTGACCTCGACGCCCCACGATTCGCTCGGCTTCGAGGCCGGACCGGTCGCGCGGGGGTTGTAGCCGGTCCCCGCCGGCGAGAAGTACGGGTGCGGCCAGTCGGCGCGACCGTCGCCCGTAGAGCCCTCGTCGCCGCCGACACAGCCCGCGAGACCGGCGACCGCGCCGGTTCCGAGGGCACCGAGGAACGTTCGTCTGGAAAGGTCCGCGCCGGGTCCCGTCACGACCCCGAACCTCCGGCGTCCGCGGCTGTCCCCGCGGTCGCGTTCGTCCCTGCAGCAGCGGTCGTTCCCGCGGTCGACGCGTCGGGGTCGGCGTCGCCGACGACGGTCAGGCTGAACAGGCCGTCGTCGCGGACGACCGGACAGAACACCCGGCGGTCGGTCGCGGCCAGCGAGTGGCCGACGTTGCGGCCGAGCGAAATCGACCAGCGCTCGCGGTCGCCGAAGAGGCCGCCGCCGCCGGTTCGATTCAGGGCGACCAGTTCACCGTGTCCGGTGCCGACGTAGACCGTGTCGCCGACGACGCTCGCGGCGGAGACGGTCTCTCGCGGGTCGTACTTCCACCGTTCTTCGCCGGTCGCGCTGTCGAGCGCCCGGAGCGACCCGCGGGCGGCGTAGAGGCGCTTGCCGTCGAACGCGAGGCGCTTGTGGACGCCGCGGTCGTCCTCCCAGACCACGTCGCCGCTCCGCCGTTCGAGCGCGGCGATTCGGTCCCAGCCCGCGATGTACACCCGCTCGTCGCCGACGACCGGCGCGACGGCCTCGACCGTCTCGGTCGGGGCCTGCCAGTAGGCGCTCCCGTCCGTGCCGAGGCAGTAGAGCCGCTGTCCCTCGGTGACGACGAAGAGCGAATGGAGGTTGACCGCGAGGGGACGCCGGACCGCGCCGAACAGCGACCGCGTCCAGGTGACCTCTCCGGCGTCGATGTCGACCGCGCAGACGCGCTCGTCGTCGAGGCCGAGAAACAGCGTCTCGCGGTCGTTGGAGAACGCCGGCGGCGTCTGCGGACGGCCCGGGAGTTCGATAGTTCGGAACAGCCGACCCGAACGGGCGTGGTAGAGCGCGAGTCGGTTCGGCCCGTGAACCGTCGTTCCGAGCGAGTAGACGACGCCGTCGAGGACGACGGGAGCGGTCCAACTCTCGCCCTGTGCGGCCCACAACTCCTCGCCGGCCGCCGGGTCGATTGCTCGCATCGGGTCGCCGGGCGTGTAGCCCACTCCGTCGGCGACGACGGGCTCGGTGGAGTCCATCCCGAAATCGGGTTCGTACTCGATGGTCGGCTCGGAGATGGGGGTTCCCTCGCGGAGGAACGCGGTGTTGGCGTCGTCGTGGGCGTAGGTCCGCCAGCCGCTTTCGAAGCGGACGCCCTCGGCGGAGTCGTCGTCGGTCTGTTCGTCGCCGCCGAGGCACCCGGCGAGGCCGACGGCCGCACCCGACCCGAGGAGCCGGAGTACGTCGCGGCGGCGTGGAGAACCGACGGAAGACGGACTGTGAGCGGCGGACGAAGCGTCGCTGTCGGTCGAGCCCGAGTCGTGGTCGGAGGGCGAACCGGGCGGTATCCTGCGGGAACGCATCTACCACAACTGCACAACACCGTGACAAGTAACTTTTCGCCGGGAGCGGTGGCGAGGGCGCGAAAGTGAGAGGGCGCGAAAGGAAGTGAGAGGACGCGTGAGGGTTCGGGCGGAAGGCGAAACACGGGCGAAAAACAGGAACCGGGGCCGAGTCGGCTCAGGCCGCGGGTCTGGTGCGGCGGGCGGCCGAGCGGTCGTGGAGCATGCTGCCGACCGCACCGCCGATAGCGCCGGGGATGCCCGCGAGGGCGATGATGACGACGGCCGCGGCGAACACGGTCAGGCCGAAGAACGCGCCCGCGAACAGGACGTTCATAATCACGAGGCCGATGGCGACGATAATCGCGCCCAGCGTCGTGCCGACGAGGCCGTTGAGCGCACCGTCGGCCATGCCGGTCGTGACGAGGTAGCCGGCGACGAGGCCGCCGATGATGCCCGTGAGGACGTAGCCGACCGTGGGGAGGGTGACGTTCGTGAAGGGGACCGCGAAGCCGCTGAGGATGCCGACGACTACGGTCGCGATGAACCCGTAGGCGATGGCGCGCATGTTGAACTTCATAGCGAATCTAAATACAACGCTTGAGGTAATGAATTATATTCGTCCTCGGGCGGATGATACGGCCGGCGCGAGACTCCTCGGCGACGGAGCGTCCGGTCGGTGCGACGCTCCGCCCGACGTGTTCGTCGGCGTCGGCGTCCACGTCAAGCGGGCGAAGCACTCGGGGGACGCTATCACGGCCCGCGGACGCCGGCGGTCTCGCGGGAGACCGCGGCGTTTTTGCCCGCTGACCCGGTACGTGGGATAACCGAATGGCCCGATACCACATCGAGACATACGGCTGCACCTCGAACCGCGGCGAGAGCCGCGCCATCGAGAGCGCGCTCCGCGACGCCGGTCACTACCGCGTCGACGGGCCCGAGGAGGCCGATGTCGCCATCATGAACACCTGTACGGTCGTGGAGAAGACGGAGCGGAACATGCTCCGTCGGGCCAAAGAGCTGGAGGCGGAGACGGCGGACCTCATCATCACGGGCTGTATGGCGCTCGCGCAGGGCAACGACTTCCGCGAGGAGGGTATCGACGCCCAGATTCTCCACTGGGACGACGTGCCGACCGCCGTCACCAACGGCGAGTGCCCGACTCCCGGTCCCGGCGTCGAACCCGTCTTGGACGGCGTCGTCGGCATCCTGCCAATCGCCCGCGGCTGTATGTCGAACTGCTCGTACTGCATCACGAAGTTCGCCACCGGTCGGGTCGATTCCCCCTCGGTCGACGAAAACGTCGAGAAGGCGCGGGCGCTCGTCCACGCCGGCGCGAAGGAACTCCGCATCACGGGACAGGACACCGGCGTCTACGGCTGGGACAAGGGCGACCGGAAGCTCCCCGAGCTACTGGACCGCATCTGCACCGAAATCGACGGCGAGTTCCGCGTTCGCGTCGGCATGGCCAACCCCGGCGGCGTCCACGGCATCCGCGAGGAACTCGCCGCGGTGTTCGCCGAACACGACAAGCTCTACAACTTCATCCACGCGCCGGTGCAGTCCGGCTCCGACGAGGTGCTCGAACACATGCGCCGCCAGCACCGCGTCGACAAGTTCAGGGAAATCGCCGAGACGTTCGACCGGGAGCTCGCGTACTGGACGCTCTCGACCGACTTCATCGTCGGCTACCCGACCGAGACCGACGAGGACCACGAGCGGTCGATGGAGCTGCTCCGCGAGATTCGCCCCGAGAAGGTCAACGTCACGCGCTTTTCGAAGCGCCCCGGCACCGACGCCGCCGACCTGAAGGGCCTCGGCGGGACGCTCAAAAAGGAGCGCTCCAAGGAGATGTCCGAGGCGAAGATGGACATCGTCGCCGCCGCCTACGACGAGATGGTCGGCACGGAGCGCGAGGTGCTCGTCGTCCAAGAGGGCACCGGCGACTCCGTGAAGTGCCGCGACGAGGCCTACCGCCAGATAATCGTCCAGAACGCGACCGAACACGGCCTCGAACCCGGCGACTTCGCCCGCGTGAAGGTGACCGCCCACCAGACCGTCTACGCCTTCGCCGAACCGGTCGAGTCACAGCCCGAGCCGCGCGAACCCACCGCCGCCTGAGCGGTCGGGTTCGCTTCGGACCAGCACCCCCTGAACCGACCCGACCCGACCCGAACCCCCCGAACCGGTTCTCGCTCGTTTCTCAGTTCTCGTCGCGCCCTCGGACGCCGTCCTCGCCGACCCGGAGAAACATCCCTTTCGACGCCGGCGCGGTCGGTTCGAACCCCCAGCGCTCGTAGTAGCCGTCCACGTCGGCCAGGAGGTTCACGAACGCCGACGGCGGGGCCTCGCGGTCGAGGTAGTCCACGAGCGCGTCCATCACGCGGGTGCCGAGCCCGCGGCCCTGATGGTCGGGGTGGACCGCCACGTCGACGACCTGAAAGACGGTGCCGCCGTCGCCGACGAGCCGACCCATGCCGACGACGCGCTCGTCCGAGTCGTCGCCGCCGGTCGCTCCCTCGAAGACGACGCGCACGCCGAAAATCGTGTTCGGAACGCCGCGCTCGGCGGTCGCGAGAGACCGGGGAGGCATCCCGGCGGCGTCGCGGAGAGAGACGTACGTTTCGGGGTCGGGGAACTCGGGGACGAGACGGTAGTCGTCGGTCACGAGTCGACCGTCGAGCCGCCCGGTCCTAACGGTTTCTCTCCGCCGAACCCATCAACAGATTGATAGCGACTCGCGGGGTGACAGCACCCGTGTCCGACGACAGCCCATCGGAGCCCCGAACGTTCGCGAGAGACGCGCTGGAGACGGTCGCTATCGTCGCCGCGGTCGGCGCGGTGCTCTTCGCGGTGAGCGGCGTGTGGCCCCCGATGGTCGCTATCGAGAGCGGGAGCATGCAACCGACCCTCGAACGCGGCGACCTCGTCGTCGTGACCGCGGAGGGTCGCTACGGCGGCCCCGCGGCCGACGACTACGGCGTCGTCACGGCCAACGAGAGCGAGGGCTACGGGCGGCTCGGCGGGCCGGGCGACGTCGTCGTCTACGACGCGCCGTCGCACCCCACGCCCATCATCCACCGCGCCGTCTTCTGGGTCGAGGACGGCGAGAACTGGTACGACCGGGCCAACGAGTCCTACGCGAGCGGTGCGGACTCCTGTGCGGAGCTTCTGAACTGTCCCGCGCCGCACGCCGGCTACGTCACCCGCGGCGACAACAACGACTACTACGACCAAGCGCAGGGTATCGCCTCGCCGGTCCGACCCGACTGGGTGCGGGCGAAAGGCCAGTTCCACGTGCCGCACCTCGGAGCGCTCCGACTGGAAGCGCAGAAACTGTTCTGAACACCCCCCGACGCGTCAGCGACTGTTGCCGCCGTCGGGCGAGAACATGGTGTAGCGGTCCGTCTCGTCGTCTTCCTTCCACTCGCCGAGCTCTCGCGGGTCGATGTGGACGAACACGTCGTCGACCTCGTCGATGTTCCGAATCGCCTGGACGACCCACGTCTCGATGTCGTGGGCCTCCGCGA
Source organism: Haloferax gibbonsii ATCC 33959 (assembly GCF_000336775.1). Classification (GTDB taxonomy): domain Archaea; phylum Halobacteriota; class Halobacteria; order Halobacteriales; family Haloferacaceae; genus Haloferax; species Haloferax gibbonsii. The sequence continues at coordinate 167,267 of NZ_AOLJ01000014.1, forward strand.
GCGTCATGTCGCCTTCGACCTCGATGTGGAGGCTCACGTCGATTTCGGGGCCGACGTAGTGGGCGACCACGTCGTGTGCGCCGTAGACGTCGGGGTGCGACAGGGCGGTCTGGACGATGAGCGCCCGGAGATACTCCGGCGGCGCGGCCCCGACGAGGTAGTTCACGTTGTCGCGGACGATTTCGTAGCCGGTGTAGACGATGCCGATGGAGACGACCATGGCGGCCAGCGGGTCCAAGATTGGGTAGCCGAACTGGCCGCCGACCACGCCGACGAGCGCCGCGCCCGCGGTGAGGATGTCGTTTCGGTTGTCGACGCCAGCGGCGACGAGCGCGGGCGAGTTCTGCTCGCGGCCGACCGAGTAGCAGTAGCGGTAGAGGACGTACTTCCCCGCCGCCGCGACGACGAGGACGACGACGCCGAGCATCCCCGCGGACCCGCCGTAGGTTCCGGCGAGGATGCTGGACGTGCTCTGCCAGAGAATCGCCCCGCCGGCGGCGAAGATGCCGACCGCGACGAAAAGCGAGATGAACGGCTCGATGCGCTCGTGGCCGTGGGGGTGTTCCCAGTCCGGCGGCTTCGTCGTCAGGTAGAGGCCGCCGAGGATGATGGTGCTGTAGACCACGTCCGAGAGGCTGTTGACCGCCTCGGACCCGAGGGCCAGACTCCCGGTCGTCCACCACACGCCGCCCTTCCCGAGGACGAGAAGCAGGTTCGCCACGAGGACGACGAATCCGACTCGACGGATGGCCCGCTTTCGCTCCATTACCGTGGCTTTCGGGAGTGGGGTTCAAATGCGCTTCGGGCCGGAGCGGCCTATTAGACGCACTCGACGTGAGTTTTAGAGTCAGTCTAATTCGAAGCGAACCGCGTCGTCGTCGGCGTCGACGACCGCGCCGTCGAGGCCGGCGAACGCCTCGCGAAGTTGGTCGTAGGAGTCGTCGAGGGCCTGCACGAGCACTTTCGTGTCGGAGATGACCGGCATGAAGTTGGTGTCGCCGCTCCACCGCGGGACGACGTGGGTGTGGAGGTGGTCGTCGATGGAGCCGCCGGCGGCCGACCCGCCGAGGTTCTCGCCCGCGTTACAGCCGTCGGGGTCGAAGGCGGCGTCTAACGCGGCGAGCGTCTTCGATTTGAGCCGCGCGTGGTCGAGGAGTTCCGCGTCCGAGAGGGCGGCGAACTCGCCGGTGTGGCGGTACGGGATGACCATGACGTGCCCCGGCGCGTAGGGGTAGTTGTTCAGGAGGACGAACGAGTGCGGGGAGCGAGCGACGATTTTGCTCTCTCTGTCGTCGTCGCGTTCGGGGAGCGCACAGAAGGGACAGCGGTCGTCGTCCGGGTCGTCGGCATCTTGGTCGTCGTCGCGGGCGACCCACTCGATGCGCCACGGGGCGAACAGTTGGTCCATGGCGGCCCAACGGGACCGGACGTGCAAGCCGTTTCGGTCTCGGAGCGGTCGGTGTCGACCTCGATGCGGACCCCGACTTCGTCCGATTACCGCGTGAGGTTCTCGTAGCCGTCTTCGGTGACGATGATGGTGTCTTCGGCCTGTCCGACCAGCGCGCCCTCCTCTTCTTTCAGGACGGGGTAGCCGCGCAGGATGCCCTGTTGTTCGAGCCGGCGGATGGCCATCTCGGAGCGGCCGCCCTCGAACCAGCGACCCGCGAAGGGGAGCAGTTTGTACTTCTCGCGGACCTCGTCGAGCAGTTTGCGCGACATGCGGTCGCGGACCGAGCGGTCGTTGACGAGGCTGTAAATCTCGTTTTTCGAGCCCTCGGTGACCTTGCCGGAGCCGTCGGTGGCGAACGGTTCGATGGCGACCACGTCGCCGACTTCGAGTTCGACGCCGCGCTCTGCGCCGCGGTTCGGGATGGTCGGGTCGGTGTGGGCGTCCCACTGTTCGACGCCGTGGCCCGAGAGATTGAGGACGGGCGTGTAGCCGTAGCCGCGAATCACGTCCTCGATTTCCGCGCCGATTTTCCCGGTGTGTGCGCCCGCTTCGACCATGTCGAGGGCGGCGTCGAGCGCCTCTTCGGCGGACTCGACGAGTTCGTCGTTGCCCGAGAGGTCGACGGTCACGGCGGAGTCGGCGATGTAGCCGTCGACGTGGACGCCGACGTCGAGACAGACCATGTCCTCGCCGAACACGGTGTCGTCGTCGCGGCCGGGGCTGGCGTGCGAGGCCTCCTCGTTGACGCTGATGTTGACCGGGAAGGCGCAGCCGTCGGCGAGTTCGCGGATGCGACCTTCGGCGTACTCGGCGACTTCGAGGTGGGTGACGCCGGGTTCGACCATCTCGGCCGACTCGTCCAGCACCGTGCGCAGGACCTCCCCTGCCTCTCGATACTTCTCGACCGTCTCGTCGTCGAGGGGTCCGATGCTCATGGCCGCGACTTCGCGGCCGCGCCGGAAAGCGATTGCGGGATGGCCGGCGACTGAGCGCGGGCCGCCGCAGCCGACTCGGATACCGTGCGAGACAAACGCACCCACGTCTATATAGCACAACATTCCGAAACTAGCAACCCTTTCTTAGGCAGGGATGTTCTGAAATAGGAGAGAACGTTTCCAATGAGTGTCCCATCCTTCCACCCCGACGTCGCCGAGCAACACCTTCGAGTCGACATCGACGACTGGGACGACGTGTACGTCGTCGGCGACGTACACGGGTGTCTGCCGGCGCTCGAACGCCTCGTCGACCGGCTCGACCCGTCCGAGGACGACCTCGTCGTCTTCGTCGGCGACCTCGTGCGGAAGGGGCCGGACAGCAAGGGCGTCGTGGACTACGTCCGCGAGCGCGACAACTTCCTGACCGTCCGCGGCAACAACGAGGAGAAACTCATCCGCGGCACGAAGGAGATAGACGCGCTGACCGACGACGACCTCGAGTGGATTTCGAACCTCCCGGTCGCTATCACGTGGGACGGGGCCATCGTCGTCCACGGCGGCATCCACCCCGAAAAGCCGCTCGACGAACACGACGTGGACGCCCTCGAGAACACCCGGGCGATGAACCCCGGCGACAGCTACGACGGCCCGTTCTGGTTCGAGCACTACGAGGGCCCCGAGCGCGTCTTCTTCGGCCACACCGTCATGGCCCACCCCGCCGTCTTCGAGCACGCGATGGGGCTCGACACGGGCGCGGTCTACGGCGGCGCGCTCACCGCCTACGACCTCCGCGCCGACGAACTCGTCGCCGTCGAGTCCGAGGTCACCCACGAGTCCCGCAAGGACTCGAAGATTCTCGAACCGCGCCAGCCCGCGCTGGTCTGAGCCGCGCCGAGTCGGAGGCGGCGAACTAAAGGTCGCCGCCGAACCATCTCCTCTCAGCACATGTCCGACGACGAGGCTCGCGGCGGCGACTCGCAGGCCCGGCAGAGTCAGACGACCGCGCCGGTCCGCGTCCGCGAGCGCGGAGACGGCGAGTCGACCTCAGCCGACGCCGACCTCACCGACCCCGCGCTGTACCTCAACCGCGAACTCAGCGAACTCGCCTTCCACGAGCGCGTCCTCCACGAGGCGGTCGACGACCGCAACCCGCTTTTCGAGCGCGTCAAGTTCCTCTCGATTCTCACCTCGAACCTCGACGAGTTCTTCATGAAGCGCGTCGGCGGCCTGAAACAGCAGATGGCCGCCGGCGTGAGCGAACTGTCGCCCGACGGTCGGACGCCGAGCCGACAGTGGTCGCTCGTCCTCGACCGCGCCCGCGACCTGCTCGACCGGCAGTCGGCCTGCTTTCACGACCTCGTCCGACCCGCGCTCGCCGACGCGGGCATCGAAATCGTCGGCTACGACGACCTCGCGCCCGACGAGCGGGCGGCGCTCCGCGACTACTTCGAGGCCTCGGTCCTGCCGACGCTCACGCCCCTGACGTTCGACCCGGCGCACCCGTTCCCGTTCATCTCGAACCTCTCGCTGTCGCTCGCGGTCCGGACGACCGAGGGCGACGACGAGCCGACGAAGTTCTCGCGGGTCAAGGTCCCCGGCAACCGCCCGCGACTCGTCAACGTCGACGAGCGCGTCGGCGACGCGGACGGGGCGACCGTCGCCGATGCCTCCACCACCGAATCCGCCGGCTCAGCCGCTCCGGTAAGGTTCGTCCCGCTCGTGGCCGTCATCGAGCGCAACATCGACCTCCTGTTTCCGAACGTCGACGTCGTCGACACCTCGGCGTTCAGGGTGACGCGGAACGCCGAGGTCCGCCGGAACGAGGAGGTCGCCGAGGGCCTCATCGCCACGATAGAGGACGTGCTCCGCCAGCGTCGGTTCGCCACGGTCGTTCGGCTGGAAGTCCAGTCGGGCACGCCCGAGGCGGTCCGCGACCTGCTCGCGGAACAGCTCGACGTGGACGACCCCGAGGTGTTCGAGCGCGACCTGCCGCTGGACTACGGGGCGCTCACGTCGCTTTTCGACCTCGACCGCCCGGAACTCGAAGTCGAGCCGTGGACGCCGCAGCCCCACCCGCGGTTCGCCGGGCGCTCCGCCGACGACCCCGAGTCGGTGTTCGCCGAAATCGCCCGGAAGGACGTGCTCGTCCACCACCCGTACCACTCGTTTACGGGCACGGTGGGAACGTTCCTCGCGGCCGCCGCGGCCGACCCGGACGTGCTGGCCATCAAAGCCACCATCTACCGGACCGCGCCGGACTCCGAGGTCATCGAGACGCTCATCGAGGCCGCGAAGAACGGCAAGCAGGTCGCGGTGATGGTCGAACTCAAAGCGCGGTTCGACGAGGAGAACAACCTCCGGTGGGTCCGCCGCCTCGAAGAGGAGGGCATCCACGTCGCCTACGGCACTATCGGGCTGAAAACCCACTCGAAGACGGCGCTCGTCGTCCGCGAGGAAGACGACGAGGTGCGACTGTACTCCCACGTCGCCACCGGGAACTACCACTCCCAGACGGCGAAGCTCTACACCGACCTCGGGCTGTTCACGACCGACCCCGACATCGGTCACGACCTCGTGCGCCTGTTCAACTTCTTCACCGGCCACTCGCGGCAGGAGACCTACCGGAAACTGCTGGTCGCGCCGACGAACCTCCGCGAGGAGATGACTCGGCTCGTCCGCCGGGAGGCCGACCACGCCCGCGCCGGCCGCGACGCCCGCATCGTCGCCAAGATGAACTCCCTCGAGGACCCCGCGATGGTCCGCGAACTCTACGAGGCGTCGATGGCGGGCGTCGATATCGACCTCGTGGTCCGGGGCATCTGCCGGCTCAGGCCCGGCATCGAGGGGCTCTCGGAGAACGTCTCGGTGTCGAGCGTCGTCGGGCGGTTCCTCGAACACTCGCGTATCTTCTACTTCGAGAACGGGGGCGAGCCGGACTACTACGTCGGTTCCGCGGACTGGATGACGCGCAATCTCGACCGCCGGGTCGAGGCCGTCGCGCCCGTCGAAGACCCGGAACACCGCGCCGAACTCGACGCCGTCCTCGACGCGCTCCTGTCGGACAACCGCCGGCGCTGGGTGATGGACGCCGACGGTCGGTACCAGCAACTACGCCCGACAGACGACGCACAGGAAGTCGAGGCGCATACTGTCCTGATGAACCGGGCGCTGGCGGAGACCCACCGGTCGAAGAACGGCGACCACGAGTCGTAGCGTGCCCGACACGACTGGCCCGCACGTTTAGTTGGACAGAAGACATATTCTGGTCCACGTTGCAGACGAGTCTATGAACTCTCCTCACCACCGAAGACGTATCCTCCAGCGTACCGGCATCGTTCTCGTCTTCGGAATCGGTCTCGCAGGATGTCTCGCCGACACACCGACTGGTGATGGCTCACCCACCACGACACACCCCGAGACGACCGATGACCAGACGGCAACACCGGAATCCGAGACAGCAGTTCCACTCGCCGAAATTTCAGACGAGGACGCCAAAGCCCGAGCGCTCGCCGCCGAGGAAACCTATCTCGAAAACCGTCTGCAGAACGCCACCTGTCTCCTGAGTTGGGGAACGACACCGACGACGGCGAGCAAAGAAGCGATGGTCGTCGAACGCTCTGCTGACGGCGTCGTCGTCGACGTGACGCATCCGTACTGGTACGGCAAAGAAGGCGAAGAAGCGGACTCGTCCTCGGAGGCGCTCTACCTCGTGACCGAGACGGATGTCGAACGCACCAGCGGTGACGACGTCTCTCCCTGTTGACCCGAACAGCGTACCGCCGAAAAATAGCCGTCGTCAGGCGCTCGGTTGCACCCGCGCGAGCACGTCGCCGCGGTCGAAGTCGCCGCCCTCGGCGACGAGTATCTCCGTGACCGTCCCCGCGGTCGGCGCGGCCACGTCGATGCTCACCTTCTCGACCTGTATCTCGCAGAGCGTCTCTCCCTCGTCGACCGCCGACCCCTCGCGGACGAACCAGTTGGCGAGGTAGCCCTCGGCCACGTCGTCGGCGTCGTCGGGCCACGAATCGGCCGAGTTCACGTCGACCGCGTCGCTCATCGTCCGCCTCCGTCCCCGTCTGTTTCGGGCGCTCGTCTCATTCGTGGAGTTCGCGGACGGCCGCCGCGATATCGTCGGTGCCGGGGTTGACCTCGTCTTCCAGCGAGCGGGCGTAGGGAATCGGCACGTCGGGGATGGCGAGGCGCTTGACGGCCGAGAGGTCGTCCAGCGCGCCCTCGGCGGCCCGCGCGATGATTTCCCCCGTCACGCCGAACGACTGGTAGTCTTCGTCCACGACGAGGAGTTTCCCGGTCTTGCGGACCGAGTCGAGCACCGTCTCGGTGTCGAGCGGCACGAGCGTCCGGAGGTCGATGACCTCGGCGTCGATGCCGTCGTCGTCGAGCTGTTCCGCGGCCTCCATCGCCCGGTGGACGTGCAGGCCGAGGGTGACCACGGTCACGTCGTCGCCGGGGCGCTTCACGTCGGCCTCGCCGAACGGAATCGTGTAGTCGTCCTTGGGAACCCCGGTCTTCGGGCCCGAGGGCGAGGGCATCCAGCCGAGGCCCATGAGGCGCTTGTGGAACATGTAGACGACCGGGTCGTCGTCGCGGATGGCGCTGTGCATCAGGCCCTTGGCGTCGTAGGCCGTCGAGGGGACGACGACTTTCATCCCCGGCAGGTGGGCGAAGGTCCCGTAGAGCGTCTGGGAGTGCTGGCCGGCGTCGTTGTAAGTTCCGCCGACGGCCGTGGTCAGCACCATCGGGACCGAAAAGGACCCGCCGCTCATGTAGGTGTTCTTCGCCATGTTGTTGTAGATCTGGTCCATGGCGACGCCGAAGAAGTCGACGAACATCAGTTCGGCAATCGGGCGCATGCCGGCCTGTGCGGCCCCGACGGCCGCGCCGAGGTAGGCCGTCTCGCTGATGGGCACGTCCATCACGCGGTCGCGGCCGAACTCGTCCAAGAGGCCGGTCGTACTGGAGAAGATGCCGCCGTAGTCGGCGACGTCCTCGCCCATGTAGAACACCTCCTCGTTCTCGCGCATCTCCCACGCGATGGCTTCCACCATCGCCCTGCTCATGGTCAGTTCGCGGTCCGTCTCGGTCGCTTCCGTGTAGTCTCGTGATTCGGTCGCCATCAGTTGTCACCTCCCGTCTCGCCGGCGTCGTCCGGCGCGTCTGTCGCGCTCCCGCCGTCCGTCGCCGCCTGCGCCGGCGGGTTCGTAAACACGTTCTCGTACGCCTCCTCCGGGGCCGGTTCGGGCTGCTCTTTGGCCCACGAAATCGCCTCCTCGACCCGCTCGTGGGCGCGCTCTCGAATCTCGTCGAGTTCGTCGTCGGTCACGCCGTGCGAGCGGAGGTCCTCGGCGAGTCGCTCGATGGAGTCGCGCTGCTTCGCGCGGTCGATGTCGGCCTCCGGTCGATAGGCTTCGGCGTCGCCCATGAAGTGGCCCATCCGGCGGTGGACCTGTACCTCGATGAGCGTCGGCCCGTTGCCGTCGCGGGCGCGCATCACGGCCTCGCCCGCGGCCTCGTAGACCGCCGTGGCGTCGTCGGAGTCGATTCGGACGCCCGGCAGGTCGAAGCCGGCGGCGCGCTGTGCGCCGTTCTGCACGTCGGTCACGCGGTCTTTCGGCATGCTGATGGCCCAGTCGTTGTCCTCGACGACGAAGACGACCGGGAGGTCGTGGACCGCCGCGAGGTTCAGCGATTCGAGGAAGCCGCCCTGGTCGATAGCGCCCTCCCCGAGGAAGGCGACGGCCACGGCGTCGGTGTTCCGCTTTTTCGCCGCCATCGCCGCGCCGACCGCCGGCGGACAGCCCTGCGCGATGATGCCCGAACACGCGAAGTTCACGTCGGGGTCGAACAGGTGCATGTGCCCGCCCTTCCCGCGGCAGAGCCCCGTCTTCCGGCCGAAAATCTCGGCGGTCATGCGCTTGAGGTCGACGCCCTTCGCGATGGCGATGTGGTGCGGTCGGTGCGGCGCGGTCACCGTGTCGTCGTCTCGGAGGTGCATGCAGACGCCCGCTCCGGACGCCTCGTGGCCGGCCGCGAGGTGGAGCTCGCCGGGAATCGGCCCCGCCGAGATGTCGAACGCCGGCTGCTTGCCGACGAGGTACTCGTCCACCAGTCGCTCCTCGTAGTGCCGAGCGGTCACCATCTGCTCGTACATCGTCTGTAGGTCGGTAACACTCACCATAGTTGGCGTGCGGGTGTACTCCCGAGTATCTATTAACATTAATTGTGTAAGTCATGACCATCAGAACGAACGGACTGCGGATTCACGCGAAGCGACGGGTCGAGACAGGTCTAAGCCCGGTTCGAGCGTATCGTCTCGCATGAACGACACGACGACGAACCTCGTCTCGATACCCGTCGGCGACGCGGTGCTGGAGGGCGACCTCCGCGTTCCGTCCGGGGCGTCGGGGCTCGTGGTGTTCGCCCACGGCAGCGGCAGCAGTCGGAAGAGCCCGCGGAACAACTTCGTCGCCGAGGTCATCCGCGACCGCGGGCTCGGGACGCTCCTTTTCGACCTGCTCACGGAGGCGGAAGACGAGACGTACGAGACGCGGTTCGACATCCCGCTTCTGACCGAGCGACTGCTCGGCGCGACCGAGTGGCTCCGCGGCCGCGACGACGTCGCGGCCCTCGACTACGGCTACTTCGGGTCGAGCACCGGCGCGGCGGCGGCGGTCCTCGCGGCGGCCGACCTCGGCGACGACGCCGGCGCGGTCGTCTCTCGCGGCGGGCGCGTCGACCTCGCGGAGTCGCGGCTCGGCGACGTGACGGCACCGACGCTGTTCGTCGTCGGCGGTGCCGACGAGCCGGTTTTGAGCCTGAACCGCGACGCGTTCGCCCGACTGGACTGCGAGAAGTCGTTGGAAGTCGTCGCCGGCGCGGGCCACCTGTTCGAGGGGCCGGGCGAACTGGACGAGGTGGCCGACCTCGCCGCCGACTGGTTCGAGAGCCACCTCGGCTGAGGGCGTCGCCTGCGGTCGCCGGCGACCGCGGAGCGGGGGGTCGGGACGGTCAGCGCGAGAACTTGCGGTCCTTCGCGGGGTCTTCGACGACGACCCACCAGCGGACGTCCTCCTTCGGGTGGCGGCGCTCGACGTGTTCGTCGAGTCGCCCCCGGAGTCGAAACCGCGGCCGCAGCGGTTGCAGCGGTGGCGTCTGTTGGTCGTGGGTACGGATACGCCGTAGATGATACTCGACATACATGGGTGGACGCTTCCGACGCGACCGAACTGTTGTAGACGGCCTGAACCGGTACGTTTAGAACGGTTTATTCGAAAAACACCGCTCAATGACAGAACCCGAGTCGACGGAGCTCGACGAATCCGTTCGCGAGGCCGTCGAACGGTCACGAAGCGGCGCGCCGGCGGTCGGTTCGGTGGTTCGCGACCGTTTTTCGTCCGACGAGGTGTTCCAGCGCATCGTCGCGGCCGCGGACGAGGAGATAACCTCCGGGGCGCGGGAACTGTTCTTCAGCGCCCTCGCCGCGGGCTTCGCGATTACGATCACGTTCCTCCTCTACGTCTCGATGAAGGCGTCCACCGGCGGCGACCCGGTGTTAAGTGCGATGCTCTACCCGCTCGGGTTCATCTACATCATCATCGGGGGCTATCAGCTCTACACCGAGAACACGCTCCCGCCGGTCGCGTTGACGCTGGAGCGGTTGGCCAGTATCCCCGCGCTCTTGCGTAACTGGGTCGTCGTCCTCGCGGGGAACCTCTTCGGCGGGACGCTCGGTGCGGCCGCCCTCGCCTTCGGCGGCGTCCTCTCGCCGGAAGCCGCGAACGCGGCGCTCGAACTCGCTCAGAAGGGCGTCGAGACGCCATGGTGGAGTCTCTTCTTCAAGGCCGCGTTCGCCGGCCTCATCGTCGCCGGCGTCGTCTGGGTCACCTTCGCCGCCCGCGACACCATCTCTCGTCTCGTCGTCGTCTACCTCGCGTTCCTCGCGGTCCCGCTGGGTGGCCTCTTCCACGTCGTCGTCTCCTACACCGAGATGGTCTACCTCGTGATGAACGGCCAGCTGGCGTTCCTCGTCGGCCTGACCGAGTTCGTCGTCCCCGTCCTGTTGGGCAACACCTTCGGCGGCGTCGTCCTCGTCACCGTCGTCAACTACTTCCAGACGACGGAAAACCGGTTAGAATCCGCTCGTTTCGAGGGCGCGAAACGGCAGCTCTCGGTTCGCGAGTGGGTGCTGGGTGGGCTCGCGGGACGGTCGTACGTCCCGCTCATCGAGACCGAAGAGGGAACCGAAGACCACCCGGACTCCTACCGGGTCGTCGTCCCCATCGCGAACCCGCGGACCGAGTCGCACGTCGTCGAACTCGCCTGCGCGCTCGCGAAGTCGAAAGAGGACGCCATCGTCGACATCGTCCACGTGGTGCAGGTCCCCTCGCGCGTCTCGCAACGCTACGGTGCCGCACAGAACCAGCGGATTATCGCACACTCCAACGAGCAGCTCGAAGACGCCCGTGAACGCGCTGCCGGCTACGATATCGAAGCCCGCACGTCGACCGTCGTCTCACACCGCTCGTTCGAGGAGATATTCACCGTCGCCCGCCGCAAAGACGCGGACCTCGTCGTCATGGGCTGGAGCAACGACCGAATCTGGGCGGGAGGACGTGCAGAGCGGACGATGAGCGAGTTGACGAGTCGCCTGCCCTGCGACTTCCTCGTCCTCAACGACCGGAACTACGACACCAGCCGACTCCTCTTGCCGACGGTCGATAGCGCCCACTCGGCGCTGAGTGCCGAGGTCGCGAAGTCCCTCCACTCGACCGTCGGGTCGGAGGTGACGCTCCTTCACGTCGTCGACGGCCCGGACGACCGCGAACGGGGCGAGGCGTTCCTCTCCGACTGGGCGACCGAACACGGCCTGCAGGACGCGGCGCGAATCGTCGACGACTCCGGCGACATCGAACGAGCCATCGCCGACCGGGCCGACAGCCACTCGATGGTGCTGATGGGAGCGACCGAACAGGGCCTTCTCACTCGACTCCTGACCGACTCGCTGCACCTCGACGTGGTCAACGACACCGACCACGCGGTTCTCCTGGTGGAGCGCGCCACCGACCGAAGCCTCAGGCAGCGTCTGTTCGGACGCTGAGGCGGTCGGCTACTCTCCTCGCGGCCGTTCGCTCTCTGCAACTCAGTAGCGTCGGCATTCGAACTGATCGCCGGCGACCGCGCCGTTTTTGTAACCGTAGGAGAGACAAATTCGTATGAGCTCAGACGCCGACCAGGCGATAACGGTCTACTCGGACTACGTGTGTCCCTTCTGCTACCTCGGGAGGCAGTCCCTGTCGCAGTACCAAGAGACGAGAGACGAGGAACTCGACATCGACTGGCATCCGTTCGACCTGCGGAGTCAGAAGCGCCGCCCCGACGGGAGCATCGACTTCTCGGTCGACGACAGAAAAGACGAAGACTACTACGAGCAGGCGAAGCAGGGAGTCCGCCGGTTACAAGAGCGGTACGGCGTCGAGATGAACCTGGAACTCGGGACCGACGTGGACTCGCTTCCGGCGCAGGTCGTCTCGTACTACCTGAAGGGACACGCCGACTACGAGACGTGGCTCGCGTTCGACGAGTCGGTCTTCGAGGCGCTCTGGCAGGACGGCAAAGATATCGGCGACGAGGCTGTACTCGTCGAACTCGCCGAATCGGTGGGCGTCGACGGCGAGGAAGTCACGTCCGCGCTCGGCGACGAAACGCTTCGGAGCGAGGTGCGCGAACGATTCAGCGAGGCCCAGCAACACGGCGTCACCGGCGTCCCAACGTTCGCGTACGAGGGCTACGCCGCGAGAGGTGCGGTTCCGCCGGAACAGCTAGAGCGACTCGTCGAGGGCGTGTAGGGCCGGACGAGCGACCAACGAGACCGACAGCGCTCGAAGGGTCGTCGCGCCCGCCGGCGAGTCGGTTCACCCGGCGGTGTTCGTTTCGAGCATCCGACGGAGCGCGACTTCCATCTCCTCGAACTCCGAGAGTTCGAGTTCGTCGGTGGTGACGATGACGCCGCGGTCTCCGGCGACGACGCGGCCGACGAACCCGTCAGAGAAGACGCGAAGGGTGAACTCGTACTCGCCGAACTCCGGACGCTCGCCGTTCCTGCCGGCGTTGTAGGTTTCCTGCGGTCCGAACCCGGTGCGCTCGCTCTCGACGAGTTCGGATTTGGCCGCGCGCGCCGCGGCCTCGTCGCCGCCGTAGAGGTCCCGCCGGACGTACAGCACGTCGAAGTCGTCGCGGGTGAAGTGGACGACGCTTCGGAGAGCGTCCCCGAGGGTCGTTCGGCAGGTGGAGACGAGGGCGTCGGCGACGCTCCCGGTGATTGTCGGCGTTGATTCGGTCACGGGGGTAGATAGCACGCCACAGTATTTGGCCGTCTCGCCTCTCCCACCACCCGGTCGCCGCGCCGCTCGGCCCGGCGCGGTTCAGGCCAGTCGGAACCGCGTGTCGGTGAGTTCCTCCGAGACCTCCCAGAGCCGTGCGGCAGTCTCCGGGTCTCTGGCGCGGTCGCTCGACTCCGCGATGCCGGGGTTGCCGCGCATGCCGAACAGCCCCTGCGGGCCGACGTACTCCCCGCTTTCGACAGCCGGCGACGTGGCGGCGTACAGAAGCGGGAGCGCGCCCATCTCGGCCGACTGGGCGAATATCGCGTTGCCGAGTTTGCTCATCCAGTACCGGAGCGTCGACCCGGACGCCTCGGGGCCGCGGAACTGGAGGTTCGTGTCGGCGTAGCCGGGATGTGCGCCCACGCTCAGCACGTCGTCGATGCCCGCGGCGGTCAGCCGGCGGTCGAGTTCGAACGCGAAAAGCAGGTTCGCGAGCTTGCTCTGGGCGTAGGCGTCCCACTCGTCGTAGTCGCGTTCGCCCTGCAGGTCGTCGAAGTCCATCCGGCCGCGCTCGTGGAGGCCGCTCGACATCGTGACGAGCCGCGTCTCGCCGGGCGTGTCGCGGAGCGTCGGAAACAGGCGGGCGCTCAGGACGAAGTGACCGAGGTGGTTCACGCCGAACTGCGTCTCGAAGCCCTGTGCGGTCTCCCGCCGGGGAATCGCCATCACGCCGGCGTTGTTGCAGAGGGCGTGTAACGCCCCGTGCTCGGCGGCGAACTCGTCGGCGAACCCCCGGACTGAGTCGAGGTCGGCGAGGTCGAGTTCCGAGAGAGTCAGCGAGGCCGCCGGCACCGAGTCGCGGACGTCGGCCATGGCGTCCTCGCCGCGGTCGAGGCGGCAGGCCATGACGACGTGCGCGCCCTTCTCTGCGAACATGCGCGTCGCCTCGAAGCCGAGGCCGCTGTTCGCGCCGGTGACGACGACGGTCTTCCCCGAGAGGTCGGGGGCGTCGGCCGCGGTCCAATCGCTCATGGGGAACTCCAAGGACCGAACCGAGTAAACCGTGGCGGCGACCGCTGGCGCGGCCGGGCGAGCGGTCGCAGACGCCCGATTGGGACTACTTCGACGCGGTGCTGGTCTGCATCCCGTCGGAGTTGTACGCCGAGCCGAAGCCCTCGTCGTCGAGGAGGATGATGCCCGCCGACGACCCGGTGAGTTCGCCGAACTCCTCGATGGCGAGGTCGGCCGCGGTCTGGGCGTCGCAGCCGCGTTCGAGGTGGCCGACAGCGCGACGTGCGAGCGTCACGCGCGCGATGTCCTCTCCCGCTCCCGTGGTCGACGCGCCGCCCGCGGGGGAGGCGTAGAAACCCGAGCCGATTTGGGGTACGTCGCCGACACGGCCGGCGAGGGCGAACCAGCGGCCGCCGGTCGAGGTCGCGGAGGCGAACGTCTCGCCGTCGGTGGCGACCGCGCCGACCGTGTCGTGACCGGGAAGGCGAACATCGTGAGCCGAGCGGTCACTGCTTGCTGAGGTTCCCTCAGAATTGTCGTGGCCGGGAAGGCGAGCGTTGCGAGCCGGGCGGCCACTGCCTGCCGAGGTCTCCTCGCGGGCCGGCAGGTAGCCGTCACCCGCCTCGGCCGTCGGGTCGCTCGTGCTGCCGCCGAAGCGGTCCGCGAGCCACGCGAGGTGTTCCGTCGGCGACCCCTCGGGCGCGTCCGCGTTCTCCCAGCGCTCGCGGGTCTCGTCGGTGAAGAGGTCGACGCCGGTCTCGACGCCCGCGTCGGCGGCGAAGTCGACCGCCGGCTCGCCCGTCAGGAGGACGTGCGGGGTGTCTTCGAGGACCGCCCGCGCGACGGAGACGGCGTGTTCGACGCCCTCCATGCCGGAGGCCGCGCCGGCGCGTCGGTCGCTCAGCATGACGCCCGCGTCGGTGCGGACGACGCCGTCGGACTGGACCGCGCCGCCGACGCCCGCGTTGAAACGGTGGTCCGATTCGAGGACGCGGACCGCGGTCTCGACCGCCGAAAACGGGTCGGATTCGCTCGCGCCCGCGTCGGCCGCGTCGTCCAAGACGGCCTGTCTGGGTTCCGGTTCGCCGGGGATACCGCCGGCACCGCCGTGGAGGATAATTCGCATACGAGGGTGTCTTCGGAGCGTGGTCCTAAACGTATCGACCGATGAATGGAGCGATACTTGCACTTCGCCGTCGATAACGGCAGGACTTTTACACCGCACTGGAAAACCCAAATTGTTCATGAGCTACGACCAGATTGAGGTTCCGGACGACGGCGAGAAGATCACGGTCGACGAGGAGACGGGCGAGCTCTCCGTCCCCGACAACCCGATTATTCCGATCATCCACGGCGACGGAATCGGAACGGACGTCGGCCCCGCCGCACAGAAGGTCCTCGACGCCGCCGCCGAGGCGACCGGCCGCTCTGTCTCTTGGATGCGCGTCTACGCCGGTTCGTCCGCCCGCGACAAGTACGACGAGAACCTCCCGGAGGACACGGTAAGCGCCATCCGCAACCACCGCGTCGCAATCAAGGGCCCGCTCACGACGCCCGTCGGTGCCGGCTTCCGCTCGCTCAACGTCGCGCTCCGCAAGAAGCTCGACCTCTACGCGAACGTCCGCCCGACCTACCACCTCGACGGCGTCCCGTCGCCCGTGAAGAACCCCTCGGCGATGGACATGGTCACGTTCCGCGAGAACACCGAAGACGTGTACGCCGGCATCGAGTGGGAAGCCGGCACCGACGAGGTCCAGAAGGTCAAGGAGTTCGTCGAAGACGAGATGGGCGCGGACGGCGTCATCCACGACGGTCCCGTCGGCATCGGCATCAAGCCCATCACCGAGTTCGGGACGAAGCGACTCGTCCGCGAGGCCATCGAGTACGCCCTCGAAAACGACCGCGACTCCGTCACCCTCGTCCACAAGGGTAACATCATGAAGTTCACCGAGGGCGCGTTCCGCGACTGGGGCTACGAACTCGCCGAAGAGGAGTTCGGCGACGTCACCATCACGGAAGACGAGCTCTGGGAGGAGTACGACGGCGAGAAGCCCGAGGACAAGGTCGTCGTCAAGGACCGCATCGCTGACAACATGCTCCAGCAGCTTCTCACCCGCACCGCCGACTACGAGGTCATCGCCACGATGAACCTCAACGGCGACTACATGTCCGACGCCGCCGGCGCGCAGATCGGTGGTCTCGGCATCGCCCCCGGCGCGAACTTCGGCGAGGGTCTCTGTCTCGCAGAGCCCGTCCACGGCTCCGCGCCCAAGTACGCCGGCGAGGACAAGGTCAACCCGACCGCGATGATCCTCTCCGGCCGTCTCATGTTCGAGTACATGGGCTGGAAGGACGCCGGCAAGCTCATCCGCGACGCCGTCGAGAAGACCATCTCGGACGGCGACGTCACCTACGACCTCGAACGCCAGATTGAGGGCGGCAACAAGCTCGCCACGAGCGAGTACGCCGACAAGGTCGTCGAGAACATTCACGAACTCGCGTAAACGAACACACCACTTCTCTCTCGCGGCATCGACGCCGCAGTTCTTTCGCGCCGACTACAGTCGATTCGGGTCCCGCCAGCGCTGAATCCGGTTCCACAGGGGCCTGACGAACCCAAAGACGACCGCGCCGGCGGTGTCGGCGACGATGTCGACGCCCGTGTCCTCCAAGTAGACAGAGCGGGGCCACTCGACCCAGAAGCTAGTGAACAGGCGCTCGTACACCTCGAACCACGTGCCGATGGCGGCGACCGCCATCGGGAGGACGACGAGGAGCGCGACCCGCGAGTGGAGCAGGCGGGGGTTGAGGACGTAGAGGACCGCCGCGACGCCGAACCCGGAGGCGGCGTGGACGAGGATGTCCCACCACCAGATGCGGGTGTAGAGAAACAGCGCCATGCTGGTGAAGTGCGTCGCGGTGACGACGCTCCCGAACACCGCGACGGCGGCCATCTCTCGGGGGCGTTCTTCCCACCCGGCCAGCACCATCTCGTCCCAGGTGCGCCTCAGCATGCGCGGGGGAGTGCGCGAGTCGCGCCGAGTACGGTGAGGAGGGTCGGTGCCGGGCCTGCTGCGAGCGGAAGCATAGACGAGAGATAGGACATCATCGATATGTACGTTATCCCGACGGAGCAACACGTTTGGGGTTAAATTAACCCTCCCGACGGGAGCATCGCGTCCGGAGTCAGCGGTCCGATGAGGAGTCGTCGTCCGCCTTCTCGCCGCCGTCGGAGCGGAGGTGTCCGGAGGAGGGCGGCGAGTCGCCGCGGGGGCTGTCCGCCCGCGTCCGCGACCTGAGGACGCCCTCGACGAGGGCGAAAAAGCCGAGGCCGCCGACCACGTCGACCACGAGGTCTATCGCGGTGTCCTCGACGTAGTAGGCCATCGACCAGCCCCACCAGAAGTCCTTGAACAGGTACTCGTACACCTCGAACCCCGCGCCGATGGCGAGGATGATGCCACCGACGACCACCGGGGCGCGAGCGCCCCGGAAGGTCCGGGGGAACACGAGGAACAACACGCCCGCGACGCCGAAGCCCGAGAGCGAGTGGGTGAGCACGTCCCACCACCAGATACGCGTGTAGATGTCGTAGGCGAGCCCGCCGAAGTGGAGCGCGCTGACGACCGCCGCCCAGACGCCGACGAACACCCACAGCCACGGCTCGCGTGCGAGCTTCGAGTGACTCATGGTCGCCCGCTGCTCGGCGGGGTATCCGGGGTGTTCGGCGCGCCGGGCGCTATCCATGGAGGAAGTACGCGGGGGAGGGGCATAGTTAGGGACTACCGTCTACCGGATGGTGACACCGGACTGATAAATGCTTTCTCCTCATGTGTTTCGAACGAAACGTTCCGTGACTCGTTCGAGAGACCCCACCCCGACGGCCCGTAAGAGAGGTTCTAACGGGGGGTCGCACTCGGCGTCAGTCTAGCCACGGCGGATTCTCCCGCGGCGGCGAGAACACGTCGATGCCGACGACGGTCTCGTCGCCGCGGTTCTCCGCACCGTGGAGTTCGCCGCCCGCGAGCGAGTAGGCGTCGCCGGGACCGACGGCGACTTCCTCGCCCTCGTCGCCGACGAGGAACGTCAGTTCGCCGGCGACGATGTAGCCGACCTGCTCGTGCGGGTGGTCGTGAACCGGGACGGCCGCGCCGGGTTCGATGCGGAAGTGCTGGACGTTCATCTTCTCCCCGCCCGCGAGGAGCGAGAGGGAGACGCCGTCGGCCGCCTCGGCGGACGGCGCGTCGTCGAGTGAAACTCGGTCCATGGTGGCAAGCCACAGGGAACGGGGATAAATCCGCCGGGGAGGCGCGGCGGGGGTCGTCACCCGCGAGGGGCCCGCGGTCGCTCCCGCTCCCGAACGTTCAAATCCGACGCCGCGGAACATCGGCGTATGTACGCGGTCGTAGGGTGTACGGACTGCGCGAACATGTGGCTGCTTTCGGACCCCGACGGGTCGAAGACGGCGACGTGTCCGCGGTGCGGCAGGCGACACCAGACGAAGAAGCTCCGGCGCTTCTTCGAGTCCGACGACAGGGACGCCGCGCGGCAGGCGCGCTCGGCGCTGTTGGCGAAGAAACACGGCGACAGCGAGGCGTTCGCGCAGGTCGAACACGTCTCGGAACTCGACCGGCGGGCCGAGGAGTCGGGCGTCGACGACCGCGAGTACCTCGAAGGCTCGGGGCTCGACGCCGACGAGGTGTTCGAGGCGGGCGAGGCCGCCTCTCGCGGTCGGAACTCGTCGTCGGGGTCGCCCGACCGCCTGACGGTCGTTCGCGAGGCGGTTCGGGACGGCGACCGGCCGACCGAGGAGGAAATCGTCGCGACCGCGGTCGAACGCGGCGTCCCGGAGGACCGCGCCCGCGACCTGCTCGACAAACTCCGGCGGCGCGGCGAGGTGTCGGAGTCGCGGGGCCGACACCGACTGGTCTGAGCGTCGCGGCGGGCGACCGGTAGGAGGGGGCCGCGAGCGCGAGCACCTCAGAGCGCGCCGAGCAACTTCGCCACGGTCAGCGCGGAGGCGACGACGCCGAGGGCCAACTTCACCAGCCTGAGCGCGAGCGCCAACCGCCGCGCGTCGTCGTACTCGTCGGGCGATTCGGGGTCGGTACTGCGTGTAGAGAGTGGCATGGGAGGGGATGGGGTGTGGACACGCCCGCGGGTGCTGCCCGACGGACGCGTTTTCATCGTTTCCGCGGAAACGGAATAAACGCGAGCCACGGGTGCGGGGTGAAAGTGAAAGTAAACAGAGAGATGCGAATACGCTAGTATAGTGCGGGAGTGTGCTGAGAAAAGCAGTTCAGCTGTGTCCGGTGCCGGTGAAACTGAAACCCGGTTCGAGTTATCGACCGAGTTCGGCGTGGGCGCTGGAGAGGTGTCGCGAGGCGAGCGCCGAAAGGAGCGAGAGTTCGCCCGCGAGGGAGCCGACGGCGATGCACTCGGCGAGGGCGTCGGCGTTGGAGCCGGCGGGGTCGCCGCCGCCGCTGACGCCGAGGATGTCGAGGCCCTCGGACTGCGTCGGGAGCTTCGTGCCGCCGCCGACGGTGCCGACTTCGAGGGAGGCGATGGAGACCGAGACGTAGAGGTCGCCGTCCTGCACCTCGGCGGTCGTGATGGCGTTCGCGCCCTCGACGACCTGCGCCTCGTCCTGTCCGGTGGCGAGGAACATCGCGGCGACGACGTTGGCGACGTGGGCGTTGAAGCCGAGGCTCGCGGCCTTCGCGGAGCCGACGAGGTTCTTGCGGGTGTTGAGTTCGGCGACCGCTTCAGGCGTGGTGTGCAGGCGCTCTTCGACGACTTCGCGCGGGATGCGCACGTCGGCGGTGACGCTCCGGCCGCGGCCCTCGACGGCGTTGATTGCGGCGGGCTTCTTGTCGGTACAGAGGTTGCCCGAGAGGGCGACGAGCGAGGCGCTCGTCTCTTCTTCGACGACGCCGGAGGCGGCCTCGGTGGCGATGGTGGCCATGTTCATCCCCATCGCGTCCTTGGTGTCGTAGCGGAACCGCAGGTAGACCGAGTTGCCGACGACGTACGGCGTCACGTCGAGGAGTTCGCCGTGGTTCGTCGTCTCCTCGGCGGCTTCCTTCAGCGCCGCGAAGTTGTCGCGGGTCCACGAGACGAGCGCCTCGGCCTCGGCCACGTCGGCGACGCGGAACACGGGCGCGCGGGTCATCCCGGACTTGAGGACGCGGGCGGTCGCGCCGCCGGCGCTGTTGATGACCGAACAGCCGCGGTTGACCGACGCGAGGAGCGCGCCCTCGGTGGTCGCGAGCGGGAGGTACTTCTCGCCGGAGACGGAGCCGCCGTCGACGCTGACGGGGCCGGCGACGCCCATCGGCACCTGAATCGCGCCGACCATGTTCTCGATGGCCGACTCGGCGGCCTCGGCGGGGAAGCCGTAGTTCCCGACCGCATCGAGCGACGCGCCGGACTGCGATTCGACGAGCAGCCGGCGCGCCTCGGCGGCGGTGTCGGCGTCGGCGTGCGCTTCGAGTTCGTGGAGGCGGAGTTCGCCCTCCCGAACGCGGTCGGCGAGGGACGCGGCGTCTGTCATGCCCCGACGTTTCCCGCGCCGGCCCTAACGCGTTCCGGTTCTTTCAACGGTCGCCGTCTGTTCCCGTCCGAGACCACCCGGCCACCGCCCGGCCACCCCGCCGCCTCCCGAACCGTTTTGCCCTCCCGCGTCGGGGTCGAACGTATGACCGCGGCAGCGGACCTCGTACTGACGAACGCGGAGGTACACACGCTCGGCTCGCCCGACGAGACGCACGAAGCCGTCGCCGTCCGCGACGGCGAGGTCGTCCGCGTCGGCCGCGCGTTCGACGTGGAACTGCTCGTCGGCGTCGAGACGCGGGTCGTCGACTGCGGCGGCCGCGTCGTCCTCCCCGGCTTCATCGACGCCCACACGCACCTCCCGATGGTCGGCCGGTCGCTCGTCCACGCCGACCTCTCGGCCGCCGACTCCCCGGCGGAGGCGGTCGAACTGCTCCGCGAGCGAGCCGCCGAAGTCGAAGCTGACGACGGCGGAGCCGGCGGTGGTGGGGCCAGCAGCGACGGGACCGGCGACGAGACCGACTGGGTGCTCGGCTACGGCTACGACGAGAGCACGTGGGACGAATCCAGGTATCTCACCCGCGACGACCTCGACGCCGTCTCCGAGTCGCTTCCCGTGGTCGCCTTCCGCGAGGACCTCCACACCGCCGGCGTCAACTCGGTCGTCCTCGACCGCTACGCCGACGAGATGCCCGGCTCGGGCGTGCAGACCGCCGGCGGAGACGCTGCTTCCGAGGGCGTCGTCGACGGCGACGCCGCCGGCGAGCCGACGGGCGTCGTGGTCGAGGGCGCGGTCGACGTGCTCCGCGAGGCGACCGAACCGGGCCGCGAGGAGATGGCGGCGCTCGTCCGCGCCGCGCAGTCGTACGCGACCGCCCGCGGGGTCACCGGCGTCCACGACATGGTCCGCGGCTCCCGCGCGCCCGAGGTCTACCGCGACCTCGACGAAGCCGGCGAACTGGACCTCCGCGTCCGAATCAACTACTGGTCGGACCACCTCGACGCGCTCCGCGAGGTCGGTCTGCGGACGAACCACGGAGGCGGGAGCCGCGGCGACCTCGTCGCCGTCGGCGCGATAAAGACGTTCACCGACGGGAGCTTCGGCGGCCGGACCGCGAAGCTCACCGAACCGTACGCGGACGCCGCGGGTGACCCCGACGCGGCCGACGACGAGACGGGCCAGTGGGTCGTCGACCCCGAAGAACTCCGGGAACTCGTCGCCGACGCGGACGGGTCGGGCTACCAGCTCACCGCGCACGCCATCGGCGACGCGGCCATCGACGCAGTGCTCAACGCGTACGAGGAGACCGACGACCCCGACTCGGCCCGCCACCGGGTCGAACACGTCGAACTCGCCTCCGACGAGGCCATCGAACGGTTCGCCGAACTGGGCGTCGTCGCCTCGGTCCAGCCGAACTTCCTGAAGTGGGCCGACGAGGGCGGCCTCTACGACGCCCGCCTCGGCGAGCGACGCCTGCGGACCAACCGCTACCGCGACCTGCTCGACGCCGGGGTCGACCTCGCGTTCGGGAGCGACTGCATGCCGCTCGGGCCGCTTCTCGGCGTCGACCTCGCCACCGACCACCCGAACCCCGACCAGTCGCTCACCGTCACCGAGGCGCTCCGGGCGTACACGTCCGGCGCGGCCTACGCCGGCTTCGACGAAGACCGACTGGGAACCGTCGCGGTCGGCACCGCCGCGGACCTCGTCGTCCTCGACGAGTCGCCGTGGGAAACCGACTCGATTCGCGACGTCGCGGTCTCGATGACCGTCGTGGACGGTCGCGTCGTCTTCGAACGCGACTGAGCGAACAATCGCCATCGACGGGGGAGTACATTCGAAGAAAATTATTCTTCAACCGAGTAGACGGCGCTCGCGGGTTCTGAATCCAATCAGACGGAAGTACCACCGACCAATCGGAGCTGTAGAGAATCTTTACGGGTAGGTGGCGAGTATTGAAGAAAAATATTTTTCAATAAGGCCCGATGATTGGACTTCCACCGTGGTGACCAATCGTGGTTGAATTACAGTCGGTCGGGTTCGAGTCGGAGCTCAGCCTGTTCAAATACGACACGCTCGAACAGCTTCCGGAGAGCCACCGCGACCTCGACGAGGCCGCCCGCTCCCGGCGAATCGCCGCCGCCCGCGAGGAGCTCGGCGACCGAGTCATCGTGCTCGGACACAACTACCAGCGACGCGAAATCGTCGAGCACGCGGACTTCATCGGCGACTCCTACGAGCTCTCGAAGCGCGCCGCCGAGTCCGATGCCGAGTACGTCGTCTTCGCCGGCGTGACGTTCATGGCCGAGAGCGCGGACATCATCACCGACGACGACCAGACGGTGATTCTCCCGTCGATGGAGGCGTCGTGTCCGATGGCCGGGATGGCCGAGGCCGTGCAGGTCGACTCCGCGTGGGAGATGCTCGTCGAGGAGTCCGGCGGCAAGGACATCATCCCCGTGACGTACATGAACTCCTACGCAGATCTGAAGGCCTTTTGCGCCTCCCACGGCGGGCTCATCTGCACCTCCTCGAACGCCGCCGACGCCTTCGAGTGGGCCTTCGAACGGGGCGACGCCGTGCTGTTCCTGCCCGACAAGCACCTCGGGCGCAACACGGCCGACGACCTCGGCATCGACGGGGTCGTCGAGTGGGACCCGTGGGCCGGCGACGTGGCCGAGTCGATGGGCGCCGCCGGCGAGGTCGACCCCGAGATTCCCGACCTCGGCGACGCCGAGGTCATCCTCTGGGACGGCTACTGTCAGGTCCACGAGCGCTTCCGCGTCGACCACGTCGAGGAGGCGCAGGCCGACGGCGCGAAGGTCGTCGCCCACCCCGAGTGCCGCCCGAGCGTCGTCGCGGCCGCCGACGAGGTCGGCTCGACGAGCCACATCTGCGACGTCATCGAGAACGCCGACCCCGGCGAGACGTGGGCCATCGGCACCGAAGTCCACCTCGCGCGACACCTCGCGCGCTGGCACCCCGAGGTCGACGTGCGGCCGCTCTGCGGCGACGCCTGCATGGACTGCAACGCCATGCGGCAGGTCGACCCCAACTACCTGACGTGGGTGCTCGAAGAACTCGCCGCGGGCCGCGAACCCAACGTCGTCGAGGTCGCGCCCGAGGAGAAAGAACTCGCCGCGGTCGCGCTCGACCGCATGCTCGAACTATGAAGGCCGACGTGCTCGTCGTCGGCTCCGGCATCGCCGGCTGCGCCGCGGCCCTCGCCGCCGCCCGCGAGGGGGC
This sequence comes from Haloferax gibbonsii ATCC 33959, assembly GCF_000336775.1. GTDB lineage: Archaea > Halobacteriota > Halobacteria > Halobacteriales > Haloferacaceae > Haloferax > Haloferax gibbonsii. The sequence goes on from NZ_AOLJ01000014.1 coordinate 190,802, forward strand.
CGACGTGCTCGTCGTCACGAAGGCGACCGAGCCCGAGGACGCCGCGTCCGACTGGGCGCAGGGCGGCATCGCCGTCACCCAGTCCGCGCCCGAGGAGTTCGCCGCCGACATCCGCCGCGCGAGCGACGACACCGCCGACCCCGAGGCGGTCGAGACGCTCGTCTCCGAGTCCCGAGCCGTCGTCGAGGACGTGCTCTTGGACACGCTCGAAGTCGAGTTCGACGCGGTGGGCGGCGGCGCCGACGGCACCGACAGCACCGACGCCGCCGACTTCGACCTCGCCCGCGAGGCGGGCCACTCCAGCCGCCGCATCCTCCACGTCGACGCCAGCACCGGCGCGCACGTCCTCCGGCCGTTCCTTCAGCACCTCTCGGCCCGCGACGGCGTGCGCATCGTCGACGACGCGACGGCGCTCGACCTCCTGACCGAGGAGGGAACCGTCCGCGGCGCGACCATCCTCGCCGACGGCGAGGTCGAACCCGTGTTCGCCGGGGCGACCGTCCTCGCCACCGGCGGCATCGGCGACTGTTACGCCCGGTCGACCAACCCCGCGGGCGCGACCGGCGACGGCGTGGCGATGGCCGCGCTCGCCGGCGCGACCGTCTCGGACATGCAGTACGTCCAGTTCCACCCGACGGCGTACGACCCCCGGACTGACCCCCAGGCCGACGACGACGCGCAACCGTTCCTCGTCAGCGAAGCCGTTCGCGGCGAGGGCGCGGCCCTGCGCGACGCCGACGGCCGCCGATTCATGCCTGACGTGCACGAAGACGCCGAACTCGCCCCCCGAGACGTGGTCGCCCGCGCCGTCTCCCGCGCTCGCGACCGAACCGGCCGCGTCGTCCTCGACGTGTCCGACCTCGACTTCCGCGAGGAGTTCCCCGACCTCGCGGCGCTCTGCGACGACCGCGGCGTCGACCTCGACGCCGGCATCCCCGTCGCGCCGAGCGAGCACTTCCTCTGCGGCGGCGTCGCCGTCGACGACCGCGGCAGGACCTCGCTGTCCCGCCTGTTCGCCGCCGGCGAGTGCGCCCGCACCGGCGTCCACGGCGCGAACCGACTCGCCTCGACCAGCCTGCTCGAAGGGCTCGTCTGGGGCGTCCGCGCCGGCGAGACCGCGGCCGACCGGGGCCGCGGCGACGCCGAGGCCGTCGAGTACGCGCCGCCGCGCGACTCCGACCCGGCGCTGCCCGACGCCTTCGCCGACACGAAGTTCGACCGCCTCGGGCGGACGATGGACGAGTTCGTCGGCATCGAACGCACCCCCGACGGGCTCGGGACCGCGCGGGCTCGGCTCCGCCGCCTGAAGGGCGAGGTCGACGCCTACGCCCGCACCCGCGTCTCGCAGTCCATCTACGAACTCCGGAACGCCTGCGTCTCGTCGCTCCTCGTCGCCCGCGCGGCCGCCGACGCGCCGTCGGCCGGCTGTCACTCGCTGGTCGACCCGGACGGAAGCGAGGAGAGCGACGACGCCGGACGGGGGGTGACCCCGCGTGCTGACGACTGAGACCGTCGAGCGCTGGCTGGCCGAGGACGTCGGCCACCGCGACGTGACGAACGACGTGCCCGGCGACACCACCGGGCGACTCGTGGCGAAGGAGCCGGCGGTCGCCGCCGGTCTCGACGCCGCCGTCGCCGTCTTCGACTACCTCGGCGTCGAGGCCGAGCGAACGGTCGAAGTCGGTGACGCGGTCGAAGCCGGGGACGAAGTGCTGCGAGTCGACGGCGACGCCCGGAGCGTCCTCCGCGGCGAGCGCGTCGCCGCCAACGTCGTCGGCCACGCCTCCGGGGTCGCGACCACGACTCGCGAGGCGGTCGCCGCCGCCCGCGAGGTCTCCGACTCGGTCCGGGTCGCCGCGACCCGCAAGACCACGCCCGGCCTCCGCGGCGTCGAAAAGCGCGCCGTCGTCGCCGGCGGCGGCGACACCCACCGCCTCACGCTCTCGGGGATGGTGATGGTCAAGGACAACCACGTCACCGAACTCGGGCTTGAGGAGGCCGTCCGCCGCTTCGCCGAGCGCAAGTCGTTCGCGACGAAGCTCGAAGTCGAAGTCGAGACGCCCGAGATGGGCGAGCGCGCCGCGGCCGCCGGAGCCGACATCGTCTTGTTCGACAACCTCCCGCCCGAGGCGGTCCGCGAGGGCGTCTCCCGGCTCCCCGAGGGCGTCATCGCCGAGGCCAGCGGCGGCATCACGCCGGAGACGCTCCCCGCCTACGCCGACACCGGCGTCGACGTGGTCTCGATGGGCTGGCTCACCCACAGCGCGCCGAGTTCGGACTTCTCCTTCCGGACCGGGTGAGCGGGCCGGTCCACCCGGAGCGAAGGGAAAACCCCTTACTGCCGGTCGTCGCACTCGCGGGCAATGGGCTTCTTCGACGACCTCCGCGACCGCATCGAGGCGACAGACAGCGTCGTCTCGGTCGGCCTCGACGCCGACATCGACCGCATCCCCGACCACCTCCTCGACAAGGACCTCCCGCGGTGGGCGTTCAACCGCCGCATCATCGACGCGACCCACGAGCACGCCGCGGCGTACAAGCCGAACGCGGCGTTCTACGAGGACGAAGACGGCTGGCGCTCCCTGCGCGAGACCGTCGCCTACGCCCACGGCAAGGGCGTGCCTGTCCTCCTCGACGCCAAGCGCGCCGACATCGGTAACACGACCCGCAAGTACGCCGACCTGCTCGACGACGCCGACGCCATCACGGTCAACCCCTACATGGGCCGCGACTCCATCCAGCCGTTCCTCGCCCGCGAGGACAAGGGCGTGTTCGTCCTCTGTCGGACCTCGAACCCCGGCGGCTCCGACCTCCAGTCGCTCGAACTCGATTCGGGCGAACCCCTCTACGAGCGCGTCGCGGCGCTCTGCGACCTCTGGAACGAACACGGGAACGTCGGTCTCGTCGTCGGCGCGACCGGTCCCGACGAACTGGAACACCTCCGCGAACAGGTGCCCGACCTGCCCTTCCTCGTCCCCGGCGTCGGGGCGCAGGGCGGCGACGCCGAGGCCGCCGTCGAGTTCGGCCTCGCCGACGGCGTCGGTCTCGTGAACTCCTCTCGCGGCATCATCTTCGCCGGCGAGGACGACGGCGAGGACTTCGACAAGGCCGCCGGACAGGCGGCCAAGCGCCTCAAAAAGCGGCTGAACCAGTACCGCTGAGTCGGCGCGGGCGCTCGATTTTCGGCGGGTGACTCTTCGGCGGGTGACTCCCCGGCGAGACGTTTACCACCGTGCGCCCCTAACTGCGCTCGTGGACCGAGACCGACTCGTCATGGGGCTCGCGGCGGTGTTCGCGGGAATCACCATGCTCCTCGTCGTGTTGGCGTTCGCCTACCGGCAGCTCCTGTTGCTGTTCGTCGCCGTCCCCTTCGGCGCGACGACGTACTTCATGTACGCCCACGTCAGCGGCCGCCTCGAAGAGCGGTTCCGCAGGACCCGCGTCCGCGCCGACGCCGGGCGCGGCGGGTTCGGCTTCCGGTCGGACCGACGGCGGGGCGACCGCCGGGAGACCGGCGGCTTCGGCGCGGGTCCCCGCGACGACCCCCAAGAGGGACCGCGAACCGGTCGATTCGGCCCGAACGCCGGCCCTGGCGGCGGATTCGACGGCGGTCGGCGGAGACGACGCGCCCGCGACGGAAGCGGGACGCGAGTCCGCCCGCCGCGGCGCGGCATGAGTCGGCAGAAAGCCCTCGAAACGCTCGACCTCGACGACGACGCCTCCGAAGACGAGGTGAAAGCGGCCTACCGGAAGCGAGTCAAGGAGACCCACCCGGACTCGAAGACCGGCGACGAGGAGGCGTTCAAGCGTGTCAACCGCGCCTACGAGCGCCTGACCGAGTAACGCGGTTTCCTTTTCACCCGCATTCGACCGGCACGAGCCTCGACGAGCGCCCCCGCGTCGGTTCCGTCTCGATTGCGGTACGTTCTCATGGCAATCGCTACCGCGGAAAGCGTTTTCACGGTCGGTTTCCTACCCGCTTCCATGAGCGCGGATCGGGCTCTCTTGGACGAGGCCCTCGAGCGCGGTGAGGAAGAAGGCGGCAACGTCGAGTTCAAAGAACGCCTCACCCGCGCCGTTCACCTGTCCGACGGCCGGATGGAGTCGCTCGCGGCTCAGCTCCGACACCGGGTGCTCTCCGGCGACGGCGTGGCGACCTACGTGGTCGGCGTCACCGACGACGGCGGCATCGCCGGCATCCCGCCGGACGACTTCTCCGAGACCATGGACGTGCTGTCGCTTCTGGCCGAGGAGGCCGGCGCACACATCGAAGACGTGGAGACGTGGGGCGTCGGCGACTCGGCCGAGCGCGGCCTCGTCGGCGTCGCGACCATCCGCGAGGGGGCGATGCTCGACGTGGACGACGACCACATCGTCGTCGGCACGGCGGGTCACGTCGACCACGGCAAATCGACGCTCGTCGGGTCGCTCGTGACCGGACAGGCCGACAACGGTAACGGCGGCACGCGGTCGTTCCTCGACGTGCAGCCCCACGAGGTCGAACGCGGCCTGTCGGCGGACCTCTCGTACGCCGTCTACGGCTTTTCCGACGACGGCCCGGTCCACATGCGAAACCCCCACCGGAAGTCCGACCGGGCGCAAATCGTTCAGGAGGCCGACCGGCTGGTCTCGTTCGTCGATACTGTGGGCCACGAGCCGTGGCTCCGGACGACGATTCGCGGCCTCGTCGGTCAGCGTCTCGACTACGGCCTGCTCGTCGTCGCCGCCGACGACGGCCCGACGCGGACGACCCGCGAACACCTCGGCATCCTGCTCGCGATGGAGCTACCGACGGTCGTCGCCATCACGAAGGTCGACGCCGTCTCCGAGGAGCGCGCGGCCGAGGTGGAACGCGAGGTCGAGCGGCTCCTCCGCGACGTGGGTCGGACGCCCCTGAGCGTCGAGCGCCACGGCGTCGACGCCGCAGTCGACGAGATAAGCGAGTCGGTCGTCCCGCTGTTCCTGACGAGCGCGGTCACGATGGACGGCCTCGACGACCTCGACCGGCTGTTCGAGTCGCTTCCGAAGCGCAGCGCCGCCGAGGGCGACTTCAAGATGTACATCGACCGGACCTACTCGGTCACTGGCGTCGGCGCGGTCGCCTCCGGCACGGTCAACTCCGGGGCGGTCGAGGCCGGTGACAAACTGCTCTTGGGACCGATGTCCGACGGCGAGTTCCGCGAGGTCGAGGTCCGCTCTATCGAGATGCACTACCACCGGGTCGACCGGGCCAACGCCGGCCGCATCGTCGGCATCGCCCTCAAGGGCGTCCGCGAGTCCGAAATCGAACGGGGGATGGTGCTCCTCCCGGCCGACTCGGAGCCCACCGCCGTCCGCGAGTTCGAGGCCGACGTGATGGTACTCAACCACCCGACGCGGATTCAGGAGGGCTACGAGCCCGTGGTCCACCTCGAAACCATCTCCGAGGCGGCCGTCTTCCACCCCGACGGGGGGCGGCTCCTGCCGGGCGACACCGGCACGACCCGCGTGGAGTTCAAGTTCCGACCGTACTTCGTCGAGGAGGGCCAGCGGTTCGTCTTCCGCGAGGGCCGGTCCAAGGGCGTCGGGACCGTGACCAAGGTCGACTAACGTAACACGGGCGGCGACGCGGGTTCGTCCCCGCCGGCGGTCAGGCTGATTCCTCGACCGCGACGTAGCCGTCCGGTTTTCTCGCCGCCGCGCCGAACAGCACCGCCCAGTCGAGCAGCCGTGCGACCCTGTTTCGCCAGCGCGATTCCCACCCGTCGGGGTCGCGGTGGCGCTCCCAGTTCGGGACGGTCGGCTCGAACGCGTCGAAGACCGCGTCCGCAGACCTCGGCTCGTCGCCGAGGGCGTCGAGGGCCTCTCTCGCGCCGAAGACGCTCGCCTCGAAGGCGGCCCGCAAGTCGTCCCGCGTCGGGTCCTCGCGGACGCGCTCGAAGCCGCGGCTCACCTCGCGGGCGAGGCCGAGCGACTGGCAGAACACGAGCCAGTCGCGGCCCTCGTCGGGCGTCACGTCGAGTCGGTTCGCCACCCGGCCGCAGCAGTCGTCTTCGGAGCCCGGAATCAGCGGGACGGCGCGGTGGGCGTCCCACAGTCGGTCGAGGGAGTCCGGCGCGGGCGGGACCGGTTTGCGCCTCACAGTCCGAACGAGTCGGCGAGCACGTCCTCGTCGGTCTCGCCGAGGGCGTACGTCGGGCCGTCGACCACGTCGACGGTGACCTGCGCGGGGCCGAACACGTCGGGGTCGACCTCGCCGAAGTCCCAGTCGGCGTCCTCGAACAGTTGTTCGAACGGCACGCCGTAGTCGGGTCCGGCCGTGGAAATCGCGCGGTCGAAGTCGTCGAAGTCCTCGCTGACGGTGACGTGGACGCGCCCGCCGTAGGCGACGGCGTCGTTCGTCCGTCCCATGGCGACGCTCTCGTCGTAGCTGACGGGGGCGAGCGGGGCGGAACCGTTGATAGAGAGGACGTTCGTCGGGTCGTAGCCCGCCTCGAAGAGGTTGAACACGGCGAGTTCGGCCGCGCGGGCCGCGCCCGTGACGCTCCCGACGAGCGAGCCGGTCGCGTAGGTCGGCAGGAAGACGGCGCTCGGTTCGAGGCCGGTCGTCTCCGCGACGTGTTCCGCGACCTCGTCGGTCGGGAGGTCGATGCTCTCGACGGAGAGGACCGTCAGGTCGAACTCGTCGTAGTAGCCGAGGTGGTGGAACTCCTCTTCCTCGCCGACCAGCGCGCGTGCGGGGCCGGAGCCGAGGCCGTCGAAGTCGTCGAAGGTGAGCTCCCAGCCGGCCTTCTGCGAGCACAGGAGGGCCAGCGCGGGGCGGTCGGTGGAGAGTTCGACGTGCGGGCGGGGCGTGCCGGCGACCTCGCCCATCCGCGTCTGTACCGTGGCGAGACCCGCGGTCTGAATCTCCGCGAGGAGCATCCCCGCCTCGACACCGCCGTCGGCGTCGACGCCGAAGTCGATGACCGTCGCGCCCGAGTCGAGTTCGTAGCCCTCGATGCCGAGTTCCCCGGCGAAATCGAGCGCCTCGTCGACCAGTTCGATGGCCATCCGATTGATGCTGTCCATGCGAGGCGATTGCGCGCCTTCGGCTAAAGGGTTTGTCAGTCACCCACCGCTCCGGGGCGCGTGGACGTGCCACGTGGGGCGCGTCGCGGGAATGCGCGGCGGGTCGCCGCACCCCCGTGCGACACTATTCGCGGTCGCTTCTCGCTTCCCGACCGAGGTGGGCTTCGACTGCGTCGACCTTGTCGGCGGCCGTCTGGTCCTTCGTGCGCTTGTCGTCTATCTTCAGGAACGTGCTCACGCGGTCGCCGTCGACCGCCTTGTGGGCCGCGCCGACCGCCGCGAGCAGTTCGTCGATGTCGTCGGCCTCGATGACCGTCCCCATCGGATTCGTCTCGTAGGACACCTCGAAGTCGTCGAGAGCCGCGACCGCCTTGGCGACCTCGCCCGACATGCTCCCTTCGACGACCGGTGCGACGCTCAGCATCGCGATGACTGTCATGGTCGAACCCACGCGCCACGCGGTAGTAAAACGGAGTGGACCGAGGCTGCCGATTCGATGACGGAACCGACGAGGCTATCTCCTCGAACAGCCACAGATTCCGATATGTTCCAGAGCGAACTCACTCGGGTGGCACTCGTCGCGGGGGCGAACGTCGTCGGCGGGGTGACCCTCGGCTCGGCCATCGGCGGAACGGTCGGCTACGCGGCGGAGTGGACCGCGACAGGAGCCATCTTGGGGCTGGCGGTCGCCGTCTTCGCCGCCCGGCGATAGCCGCCTCCGCATCCCCGACTTGGCGGCGCATCGCGCTTTTCTCGTCGGCCGACGTATCAGCGTTCATGAATCCACGTGTCACGAGAGCGCTCACGCTCGGCCGGGCCATCGTCTACGAGGTGCGAACCGAGCGGCTCACCTTCATGGCGGGAAGCATCGCTTATGGGGCGTTCGTCTCGCTGTTACCGCTGTTCCTGCTCGTCCTCGCGGCCGTCTCCGCCACCGGCGACAGCGGCCTCCGCGAGGGCGTCATCGCCGTCATCCAGTCCGTGTTGACCCCCGGCGCGGGCGACGTTATCATCGCCGAACTGGAGTCGTCGACCCAACTGGCGAGCCTCTCGGTCGTCGGGGTGCTCGTGTTGGTGTGGGGGACGCTTCGCATCTTCCGCGGCCTCGACACCGCCTTCTCGGACATCTACGAGTCCGAGGCGGCCAACACCTTCGCCGACCAACTCTCCGACGGCATCGTCGTGCTCGTCACCGTCGCCGTCGCCGTCGTCGCCGGCGCGCTCATCGAGTCCGCGCTCCCGGCGCTCGACGGGGCGCTCGGGTGGGCCGTCTACCGCGGGCTCCTCGTGGTCGTCCTGTTCGTGACGTTCTACCCGATGTACTACATCTTCCCCGACGAGGATGTGACCTACCTCGAAGTCGTTCCCGGGACCCTCGTCGCCGCCGTCGGGCTGACGACCTTCGAATCGCTGTTCCGGCTCTACGTCGAGTTCAGTAGCCGCGCGCCCGAGTCGAGCGTCGTCGCCGGCATCCTCGTCCTCCTGACGTGGCTCTACTTCAGCGGGCTCGTCATCCTCCTCGGCGCGGCCGTCAACGCGGTGCTGTCGAACCGCTCGCGCGACGTGAACGTCCGCCCGCTGTTCGGCGGCGTCCCCCTCGACTCGCAGACCGACGCGGTGACTCGCGGCGAGGTGACCGCGGCCATCGAACGACTCGACCACCTCGTGGCGGCCGCGCCGCACGAGGACCTGACGGTTCGCGTCGGCGACGAGTCCGTCACGCTCCCCCGGCCCGAACGGGTCGTCGCCGACACCGAAACCAGTCGATTCCTGCCGGAGGGGCCTGTCAGACTGGAACTCCGATGGTCCTCGTGGCCTGACAGTCAGGAGGAGTGACGACGGGCGTTATGAGGCTGGCGTGCGTATGCGACACTATGGCAATAAAGACCCCTGCCCGACCGACTCAGCCGGCGCGACCGCTCGAAGGGGACCGAACGAGGTGGGAGGCCGTGGAGACGACCGCCGAGACCGCCTCCCGCGCGGTTCGGCCTCCGACCGTCGTCGAACACCGGCGACTGCCCGAGAAGGATTTCGGCGAGGCGCTGCTCGTCTGGCGCTGTGACGACTGCGGCGAACTCGGCTCGCTGACCTCGTTCCCGTCGGGGTGTCCCGACTGCGGCGCGGGTCGCGAGGCGCTGTTTTACTTCACCGAGGACTGACGCCTCGGTCGAGCGCGGTCCGCCACCGGCCGACCGCGACCGTTTTCCCGCCGGCCGACGACCCCCGGATATGTATCTCTCTCACCCCGTCCGTCGCATGCGCGACGACCCCCTCGACGACGAGGTCGCGGAACTCCGCGTCGAACCCGCGGACGACGACGCCCGCGCCGCGCTCGAAACCCGCGTCGAGTCGCTCGGCGGCAGCCTCGAACGCGAACTCCGGTTCGGCGGCGTCGTGGTCTCGCTCGCCGAGTCGGCCGTCTCCGACCTCTGCGAACTCGACGGTATCGAGCGAATCGAGACGGTCGACACGCTCGGCTACTGATTCTTCGCCCACGCGTGCGAGGCCAGAACCGCGACTGTTGTCAACTGTTTAGTGTATTCTCTGCGGACGTTCCGTATGGTCTCCCTCCATTCCCGCGTCACGCGAGTGGTCGGCGTCGTCGCCGCCGCCGTCGGCGCGTCCGCCGCGCTCTCCGCCAGCGAGTTCGGCATCGAACTCCGTGAGAGCACCGCGCCCGCCTCGCTCATCACACGCCTCGCCACCCGGTCGCCGCTCGAATTCGGCGCGCTACTCGTCGTGTTCGCGGCCGCTATCGTCCTCGTGACGGTTCCGATCGACTCATGAGCGTGCTCGCCGAACTCGGGGGCGTTTTCCTGCTCGTCGCGTACCTGTTGCTCCTCGCGGGCACGGCCGTGCAGTACCGGCGCGGAACGCTCTCCGCTCCGCGGGCGGTTCTCCTCGTCGGGATGTGTCTCACGTGGCTCTCGTACGCCCTCTTACAGGTGACGCAGTCCGGGACCGTGCCGACGGGAACGCCGCTCAACTACGCCCTCGACGCGCTCGCCGTCGTTGTCCTCGTCGTCGGCGTGGCCGCGATGGTCTGGTGGTGGCGGGCGCGGGACGAAACGTGAGTTCTCGGGGACGCGTCGGTGACTGAGTTTCGTTCAGAGAAGTGCGTCGGCTGGGATTTGAACTCCACTCGCTCACTCGCGTTCGCTCGCTAGTTCAAATCCCAGCGTCCCGCATTCACAACTCACAGTCCGAGCGACACGCACAGCGGTCGCTCGGAAGGTAGATTCGTTGTAGAAGTGCGTCGGCTGGGATTTGAACCGAACCCAGACGTGCTCGCTCACTTCGTTCGCTGTGCGCGACTGGTCGGGTTCAGAATCCCTCTTGGCCGCACTTCTTCACTCCACGGAAACTCGGAGTCTGACGACTCCTCGTTTGGTACCGTTCAGAAAGTGCGTCGGCTGGGATTTGAACCCAGGTTGTGACCATGGCAAGGTCACGTGATACCACTACACTACCGACGCATGTGGTGGAAGTGCGCTGGCTGGGATTTGAACCCAGGTTGTGACCATGGCAAGGTCACGTGATACCACTACACTACCAGCGCATTCCGCGTGTATCGTGGCGTGCTGCTGCGTTACTCGATAGTGTCGGGTTGATAAATAAGACTTGCGAAACGGGGGAGAAATCGGGCGACGGCGCGCCACCTGCTACCACGTGAGATTCGCCTTCGCCGACCTGTCGTCGACCGTGTAATTACGTACCACGCGTCATTCGCCAATCGTCCACAAACTGGGTCGTGGGACGCTCTACCACCCCAGAACGGATTCGCTACTCTTTTAGGTAGGCCCCCGGTACAAACGCCACAGTCTAGACGAGACGAGGATGAACCCGGCATGAAACTCAGCGTACTCGTGCCGTCCTCACTCGTCCGGGAAGCCGAAGATCAACGCGAGGCAACTCGCAAACTCGGCTACGTCGCCCGCGCGGCGGCGGTCTTCCGGGCGAACGAACTCGTCGTCTTCCCCGACGAAGACGGCGAGAACAAGTGGGGCGGCGAGTTCGTCGAAACCGTACTTCGGTACGCCGCGACGCCCCCCTACCTCCGCAAGGAGGTCTGGGGTAAGCGCGACGAACTCCGCTACGCTGGTATCCTGCCGCCCGTTCTCGTGGCGTCTACGACCGCGGACGACTCTGACGAGTCGCCCGCGTTGCGAGAAGGAATCGTGACCGAGGTCGGACCTGACGACCGCGTTCGGGTCAATTGCGGAATGCAACACCCGATCTCCCTGTTCGTCCCTCCCGGGATGGACCTCACAGAGGGAGAGCGCGTCGCTGTCAGGATCTCTTCGCGAGAACCGGTCCGTGCGCGGATCGTCGACGAGCCCCTCCCGGGCTTCGACGTATCCCGCATGGACCTCACGGAAGCACTCGGCAGGCCAGATGCGGGCGTGCGAATCGCCACGTCTCGCTATGGCGAACCGCTGTCGGTCCCCACATTGGGCGACTTGACGGCCCGCATCACCGATGCCGGCGGCATGACCGTCGTCTTCGGGTCGCCGGGCCGTGGGCTTCCGGACATGCTCGGGATGTCTCCCGAGGATGTTGCAGACGTCGAACCTTCCGTTGGTCCGGGGTTCGACCTCTGGCTCAATACGATTCCGCGACAGGGCAGCGAGGTCGTGCGAACAGAAGAAGCGATGTTCGCCTCCCTCGCCTCCCTGACACTCACGGAGTGAATCCATGCCACAACCAAGCAGACCACGAAAAGGCTCGATGGGCTTCAGCCCCCGCAAGCGTGTGACCAAAGAGGTCCCGCGTATCAAGTCGTGGCCAAGTGACGACGGTTCCCCTGCACTGCAGGGATTCGCTGGCTACAAGGCCGGTATGACCCACGTCATGATGGTCAACGACGAGGCCGACTCCCCCCGCGAGGGAATGGAGGAGTCCGTCCCGGTGACCGTCGTCGAGACGCCGCCGATGCGCGCCGTCGCCCTTCGCGCCTACGAGCAGACGCCGTACGGTATGAAGCCGCAGACCGAGGTCTGGACGGACGAGTTCCACGACGAACTCGACCGCGTCCTCGACCTGCCGGCAGAGAACACGTTCGACTCGGACGCCGATGCGCTTCGCGAGGCCGTCGAGGCCGGCGAAGTCGATGACCTCCGCGTCATCACGCACACGGTGCCCGCCGAGCTCGCGAACGTGCCCAAGAAGAAGCCCGACGTGATGGAGACTCGCGTCGGTGGCGGCTCCATGGTGGAGCGCGCCGACTTCGCCCTCGACCTCGTTGCCGAGGGCGGCGAACACGAGATGTCCGACGTGTTCCGCGCCGGCGAGTACCTCGACGCCGCGGGTGTCACGAAGGGTAAGGGTACGCAGGGTCCCGTCAAGCGATGGGGCGTCCAGAAGCGTAAGGGCAAGCACGCCCGCCAGGGCTGGAGACGCCGTATTGGCAACCTCGGCCCCTGGAACCCGTCCCGTGTCCGCTCTACGGTTCCGCAGCTCGGTCAGACTGGTTACCACCAGCGCACCGAGCTCAACAAGCGCCTCATCGACCTCGGTGAGGGTGACGAGGCCTCCGTCGAAGGTGGCTTCGTCAACTACGGCGAGGTCGACGGCTCCTACGCGCTCATCAAGGGCTCGCTGCCGGGCCCCAACAAGCGCCTTCTGCGGTTCCGCCCGGCCATCCGGCCGAACGACCAGCCGCGCCTCGACCCCGAGGTGCGCTACGTCTCTACCGCATCGAACCAGGGATAATCCATGCAGGCAACTATCCGAGACCTGAACGGCGACGACGCGGGCAGCATCGACCTGCCCGAGGTCTTCGAGACGGCTTACCGTCCCGACCTCATCAAGCGTGCCGTCATCGCCGCGCAGGCAAACCGAAAACAGCCGTACGGTGCCGACCCCTACGCCGGACTTCGAACCCCGGCAGAGTCCATGGGCAGCGGCCGTGGGATGTCCCACGACCCACGCCAGAACGGCGTCGCCCGACGCGTCCCGCACGCCGTCTCCGGCCGTCGCGCTCACCCGCCGAAGGCCGAGAAGGACCAGGGGAAGGAGATCAACACGAAGGAGCGTAAGCTCGCCGTCCGCTCGGCGCTCGCCGCCACGACGGACCCCGAGCTGGTCGCCGAGCGCGGTCACCGCTTCGACGACGACGTCGAGCTCCCCCTCGTCGTCTCCGACGACTTCGAGGACCTCGTCAAGACGAAGGAGGTCGTCGACCTCCTGCAGTCGCTCGGCGTCTACGACGACATCGAGCGCTCCGAGGAGAACAAGAAGGTCAAAGGCGGCCAGGGCAAGCTCCGCGGTCGCAAGTACACCCGTCCGAAGTCCATTCTCTTCGTGACGGCCGAGGAGCCCTCGAAGGCCGCTCGCAACCTCGCCGGTGTCGACGTCGCCACCGCGGCGAACGTCTCCGCCGAGGACCTCGCGCCCGGCACCCACGCCGGTCGCCTCACGCTCTTCACCGAGAGCGCGCTCGAGGAGGTCGCAGAACGATGAGCATCATCGAACACCCGCTGGTCACGGAGAAGGCGATGAACCAGATGGACTTCGACAACAAGCTCCAGTTCATCGTCCACATCGACTCGACGAAGTCCGACGTGAAGGACGAAGTCCAGTCGCGCTACGACGTGACCGTCGAGAAGGTCAACACGCAGGTCACGATGAAAGGCAAGAAGAAAGCAACAGTTCGTCTCTCTGAAGACGACGACGCGCAGGAAGTCGCGTCGCGTATCGGGGTGTTCTAACCATGGGACGCCGAATTCAGGGCCAGCGTCGTGGTCGCGGTACGTCCACCTTCCGGGCGCCGTCGCACCGCTACAAGGCCGAACTGTCGCACAAGAAGTCCGAGGAGAAAGACACCATCACGGGCACGGTCGTCGGCATCGAGCACGACCCCGCACGCAGCGCGCCCATCGCCCTCGTCGAGTTCGAGGACGAACAGCGCATGATTCTCGCGCCCGAGGGTGTCACCGTCGGCGAAGAGCTTCAGATCGGCGTTTCCGCCGAAATCAAGCCCGGCAACACGCTGCCGCTCGCCGAGATTCCCGAGGGTGTCCCCGTCTGTAACGTCGAGCACCAGCCCGGCGACGGCGGGAAGTTCGCCCGCGCCTCCGGCGTGAGCGCGCAGCTTCTCTCGCACGACCGCAAGGTCGCCATCGTGAAGCTCCCGTCGGGCGAGGTCAAGCGCCTCAACCCCAACTGCCGAGCCACCATCGGCGTCGTCGCCGGTGGCGGCCGCACGGAGAAGCCGTTCGTCAAGGCAGGCAAGAAGTACCACAAGATGAAAGCGCGCGGTATCAAGTGGCCGCGCGTGCGTGGTGTTGCTATGAACGCCGTCGACCACCCGTTCGGTGGCGGCGGCCGGCAGCACCCCGGTCAGCCGAAGTCCGTCTCGCGGAACGCTCCGCCGGGCCGGAAGGTCGGTGACATCGCCTCCAAACGCACCGGTCGCGGTGGCAAGGGAGGTAAGTAACCATGAGTACGCAATACCGCACCGGCCGCGAAGGTGAGTTCACCTACCGCGGCTACACGCTCGACGAGCTGCAGGACATGGAGCTCGACGAGGTCGCGGAACTGCTCCCCGCTCGTCAGCGGCGAACCATCACCCGAGGCCTGTCGGCCGAGCACGAGAAACTGCTCGCGAAGGCTCAGGACAAGACGGAAGAGGAGACGGCTAACACGCCGATTCGAACGCACCTGCGTGACATGCCGATTCTCCCCGAATTCGTCGGTCTCACCTTCGCCGTCTACACCGGCCAGGAGTTCGAACGCACCCAGATTCAGCCCGAGATGATCGGTCACTACCTGGGCGAGTTCCAGCTGACCCGTAGCTCGGTCGAGCACGGTCAGGCCGGTATCGGCGCGACCCGGTCTTCGAAGTTCGTGCCCCTCAAGTAAACCATGGGAATCAACTACAGCGTCGAGGCCGACCCGGACACCACGGCCAAGGGTATGCTCCGGGACCGGCCCATCAGCATCAAGCACAGCAAGGCCATCTCCCGAGCCATCAAGGGGATGCCCGTCGCCGACGCAGAGGAGTACCTCGAAGCCGTCATCGACGGCGAGCGGTCGGTTCCGTTCAAGCAGCACAACTCCGGTGTCGGTCACCGAAGCGACATCGACGGCTGGGACGCGGGACGGTACCCCGAGAAGGCGTCCAAGGCGTTCCTCGAACTCCTCGAAAACGTTCGCAACAACGCGACCGAACAGGGGTTCGACGGACCGGCCATGGAGATCAAGCACGTCGCCGCCCACAAGGTCGGCGAACGTCAGGGTCGCAAGCCCCGTGCCTTCGGTCGGGCGGACCCGTGGAACACCCCAATCTGTGACGTCGAACTCATCATCGAAGAGGTCGAGGAATAATGGCTGACGAACACCAATTCATCGAGAACGGACTGCAGCGGTCCCAGATCGACGAGTTCTTCGCCGAAGAGCTCGGCCGAGCGGGCTACGGCGGCATGGACGTCGCCAAGACGCCGATGGGCACCCAGATCGTGCTCAAGGCCGAAAAGCCCGGGATGGTCATCGGGAAAGGCGGGAAGAACATCCGTAAGGTCACCCGCGAACTCGAAGAGCGATTCAACCTCGACGACCCCCAGATCGACGTGCAGGAAGTCGACGAGCCGGACCTCAACGCCCGGATCGTCGCCGACCGCCTCGCCAACGCGCTCGAGCGCGGCTGGTACTTCCGTAAGGCGGGCCACACGACCATCGACCGCATCATGGACGCCGGCGCCCTCGGTGCCGAAATCGTCCTCTCCGGTAAGGTCACGGGCGCTCGCTCCCGCGTCGAGAAGTTCAACCGCGGCTACATCAAGCACAACGGCGAGCCCGCACAGGAGATCGTCGACGAGGGCCAGGGCGTCGCAGTCATGAAGCTCGGCACCATCGGCGTGACGGTCAAGATCATCCCGCCGGGTGCGAAGCTCCCCGACGACTTCGAAGTCGAGGAAGACGCGAACCCCGAAGCGGTCGAACAGATCGAAGAGACCGAGAGCGTCGAGGACCTCCTCGAAGAGGAGCCGGAGGAAGTTCCGGACGTCTCCGAGGAGGCCGACGCCGAGACGGACGCAGTCGACGAAGACGTCGTCGAGGAAGCGGCCGTCGAAGCGGTCGAAGAAGAAGTCGTCGACGAAGCCGACGACGAGGACGACGAAGCGGTCGAGGAAGTCGTCGACGACGACGAAGAACTCGACGAAGACGTCGCCGAAGAGGCGGCCGACCTCGTCGCGGAGATGGAAGACGACGACGAAGAAACGGAGGAAGAATAAATGGCGATCCTCTACACCGAAGAGATTCGCGACATGACGCCCGCAGAGCGCACCGCCGAGCTCGAAGAGCTCGAGACGGAGCTGCTCAACGCGAAGGCCGTGCAGGCCGCGGGTGGCGCGCCGGAGAACCCCGGCCGCGTCTCTGAACTGAAGAAGACCATCGCCCGAATCAAGACGATTCAGGGCGAAGAAGGCGACCTCGACGAAGAATAAAATGCCACTCACACCCGAGACCCTCACGCGACACGAGCTCAACGGCCTCCACGTGGAGGTCGTCGACGCGGCGAACCCCGACCTCGTCGGGATAGCCGGTCGCATCGTCGTCGAGACGATGCACACGCTCATGGTCGACGACGGGTCCCGGGTGCGGCAGGTGCCGAAACGAGGGGCGACCTTCGAATTCGAGATTCCGCGTACAGATGAAGCCGCCGGCGCCGCGAAGGCGTCGGGGACCGCGTCCAAACTTCGGTCGGATACTACTGGCGGATTTGATGCCAGTCAGTCTGATCGGCTCGCCGACTCATCATCGGCGGCTTCCCGTCCCGGGAATTGCGAGGGCACGGCCTACGTTACGGTGGATGGCGCACAACTGCTCTCACGACCCGCCCTGCGCACCGAAACTACAGGTGACTCGAAATGGCGATAGGACTTGACGTTCCAATGCCTCCGGAACCAGACAATTCCGAGGCTTACGACTACGAAAAATGTCCGTTCTACGGCTCGCTCTCCGTCCGGGGTCAGACCCTGGAGGGGACAGTCGTCTCGACGGACATGGCAAAGACCGTCATCGTCGAGCGGGAGTACGACGTATTCGTTCCGAAGTACGACCGCTACATGAAGCGACGTTCCCGCATCCCGGCACACGTGCCGGGCGTGCTCGACGACGTCGCTGTCGGTGACGAAGTAACGATTGCGGAGACCCGACCTCTCTCGAAGACGAAATCCCACGTCGTCGTCGAGATTATCGGAGGTGACGAGTGATGGAAGCGCTCAAAGCGGACATCACCAAGGGTGTCGCCCGTGGCTCGCTGGTCACGTGCGCCGACAACACCGGCGCTCGTGAACTGAAGATTATCAGCGTCGCGGGTTACTCCGGCACGAAGAACCGCCACCCCAAGGCAGGCATCGGGAACAAGGTGACCGTCTCGGTCACCAAGGGTACCCCCGAGATGCGCCGCCAGGTGCTCGAAGCGGTCATCGTCCGCCAGCGGAAATCCATCCGCCGGCCCGATGGCACGCGTGTGAAGTTCGAGGACAACGCCGCCGTCATCATCGACGAGATGGAAGAGCCTCGCGGGACCGAAATCAAGGGTCCCGTCGCACGCGAAGTCGCCGAGCGCTTCGGGAGTATCGCATCGACGGCTACGATGATTGTATAGTATGACTCGACAACCGCGCAAACAGCGAACCCAGATTCGCGACGCGCCGCTCCACGAGCGGCAAAAGCAGGTCCGCGCACCGCTGTCGGACGACCTCAGCGAGGAGTACGGCAGCCGTAACGTCCGCGTCAACGCGGGCGACACGGTCGAGGTGCTCCGCGGCGACTTCGCCGGCGAAGAAAGCGAAGTCACCGAGGTCGACCTCACCGACGCCGTCATCTACGTCGACGGCGTCACCGTTGAGAAAGCCGACGGCGAGGAGGTCCCACGCCCCCTTCAGGCCAGTAACGTCCGCGTGACGGAACTGGACCTCGAAGACGACGTGCGCGAGGCCCGACTCAAGGAGGATAACGAATGACTCGACACCAGAAGCGACTGTCCGTACCGAAGTCCTGGCCGGTCGAGCGCAAGACAGGCACGTTCACGGTCAAGGCCGGAGCGGGTCCGCACGGCGAAGAGGGGGTTCCCCTCCTCATCGTCCTGCGCGACGTGCTCGGCTACGTGGACTCGAAGAAGGAGGCCCAGTACGCCCTCAACCACCAGAGCATTCTGGTCAACGGCGACGTGGCTTCCGACGTCCGCCGTCCCATCGGGATGTTCGACATCCTGGCGTTCGTCCAGCGAGAGGAGTACTACCGCGTCTTCCCCGACGAGGGAGGCCGCCTGGCGCTGACCCCCATCGACGCCGACTCGGCATCCAGCCGTCTCGGTAAGATCGTGAACAAGACGCAGGTCGGCGGTGGCGACTTCCAGCTGACGCTCCACGACGGGGCGACCCTCATCGTCGAGGACGCCTCGGAGTACAGCGGCAAGGACTCCATCGTCGTCGACAACGAGACGAAGGACGTCGTCGCGCACTTCCCCTACGAGGAAGGCGCGCTCGTCACGGCCGTCAACGGACGGCACTCCGGCGAAATCGGCGAAATCACCGAGATTATCGTCACGCCCGGCAGCGGGAACAACTCCGTTGTCGTCGAGACCGAAGACGGCGAGTTCGAGACGGTCGAACAGTACGTCGTCGTCATCGACGAGAACTTCACGGGTGATGACGAATGAGCGAGGCTGACTTCCACGCGATGCGCGACCCGCGCATCGAGAAGGTCGTCGTCCACATGGGCGTCGGCGAAGGTGGTCGCGAACTCGCGAAGGCCGAGGACATCCTCGAGGAGATCACCGGTCAGGAGAGCGTTCGCACGATCTCCGGCCGCGCCTCGCAGGACTTCGGCGTCCGCCGCGGCGAACCCGTCGGCGCGAAGGTCACCCTCCGTGGTGACACCGCCGTCGAGTTCCTCGAAACCGCACTCCCCATCGCGGACCTCTCCGTCTCGTCGTTCGACCAGACGGGCAACTTCGGCTTCGGCGTCGAAGAGCACACGGAGTTCCCGAGCCAGGAGTACGACCCGCAGATCGGTATCTACGGGCTGGACGTGACGGTCAACCTCGTCCGCCCCGGCTACCGAGTGAAAAAGCGCGACAAGCGTTCCCGCCAGATTCCGTCGTCCCACCGGATGACCGTCGAGGACGCCGTCGCGTTCATCGAGTCCACGTTCGACGTGGAGGTTGAAGAATGAGCGATAGCGAAACAGAACAGACGGGCGAGCACGCATCCCGCCGCACCGGCCAGGAGAACGAGTGCCGGCGCTGCGGTCGAAAGCAGGGACTTGTCAGCAAGTACGACATCAACCTGTGCCGCCAGTGCTTCCGAGAGATCGCCCGCGAGATGGGATTCAAGAAGTACCGATAAGCAATGGCTGACAACGACCCACTCAGTAGCGCTCTCTCCGGTGTGGACAACGCCGAGAGCGTCGGACATCTGTCCCACGAGATCCAGCCCGCCTCCAACATCATCGGCTCCGTCCTCGAGGTCTTCTACGACCGCGGGTACATCGACGGCTTCGAGTTCGTCGACGACGGCAAGGCCGGTCTGTTCGAGGTCGAACTGAAAGGCGCAATCAACGATTGTGGCGTCGTCAAGCCCCGGTATTCCGCCGGAGCCGACGACTTCGAGAAATGGGAGAAGCGGTTCCTCCCCGCCCGTGACTACGGCGCGCTCATCGTCACGACGAGCCACGGCGTCATGAGCCATTACGAGGCCCGCGAGAAGGGCATCGGTGGCCAGATCATCGCCTACGTCTACTAGAACAATGAGCCGAATAGAAATCGAAATCCCGGACGAGGTATCCGCCGAGGTCAAAAACCTCGAGCTCACCATCGAGGGCCCCAACGGAAGCGTCACCAAGCGCCTCTGGTACCCGAACGTCTCGGTCTCCGCCGAAGACGACGCAATCGTCATCGAGAGCGACGTCGAGAACGCGAAGACCAACGCGACCATCGGTACCTTCGAGAGCCACGTGAACAACATGCTTCACGGCGCGACCGAGGGGTGGGAGTACAAGATGGAAGTCCACTACGCTCACTTCCCGATGCAGGTTAGTGTCGAAGGGAGCGACGTGGTCATCAAGAACTTCCTCGGCGAGAAGTCCCCGCGACGAGCGCAGATTCGCGGCGACACGGACGTACAGGTCGACGGCGAAGAACTCACCCTGACGGGCTCCAACAAGGAGGACGTCGGGCAGACCGCCGCCGACATCGAACAACTCACCCGCGTCAAGGACAAGGACACTCGCGTGTTCACCGACGGCGTGTACATCACCCAGAAACCGCAGACTGGTGATGCCTAATGTCGGAAGAAATCACCGAACTCGAAGACATCAGCGGCGTCGGCCCGTCGAAGGCCGACGCACTCCGCGAAGCCGGCTTCGAGAGCGTCGACGACGTACAGGCCGCGAGCCAGTCCGAACTGGCCGAGGTCGACGGCATCGGTAACGCGCTCGCCGCGCGTATCAAAGCCGACGTCGGTGGCCTCGAGGTCTCCGACGAGGCCGAGGCCGAAGTCGAAGACGAGTCCGAAGCCGAGCCAGAGGAAGAGGAAGCCGAAGAGGTCGAGACGGAGCTTCAGCCCCGCGGTCACGCGGACAAGAAGCCCCAGCTCGACGAGGAAACCGCGGAAGCCCTGGCGCAGAAGCGCCGCGAGGGCAAGCCGCAGTTCAACCGGCAGGACCACCACAAGAAGAAGCGCACGCCCACGTCGTGGCGTCGCCCCCGTGGTGGGCTCTCCAAACAGCGTATCGGCATCAAGGGCAAGGGCCCCAAGGTCGAGGCGGGCTACCGCACGCCGAAGGCCGCCCGCGGCCTGCACCCGTCGGGCTTCGAGGAGGTCCGCGTGTTCAACACGGACGACCTCGAAGGCATCGACGGCGATACGCAGGCAGTTCGCATCGCCTCCTCGGTCGGCGCGCGCAAGCGCGAGCGCATCGAGGAAGCGTGTGAGGACCGCGAGATTCGCGTCCTCAACCCCACCTACGTCGAAGTCGAGGTGGACAACTGATGACGGACCTCAAAGCGCAGAAGCGAATGGCGGCCGACGTCCTCGACGTCGGCAAGGGTCGAGTTTGGTTCGACCCAGAGGAACAGGCCGAAATCGCGGAGGCCATCACGCGCGAAGACATCCGTGAACTCGTCGACGAGGGCACGATTCGCGCCAAGGACGCCAAGGGCAACTCGAAGGGTCGCGCACGCGAGCGCGCCGCCAAGCGTTCCTACGGTCACCGCAAGGGTGCCGGCTCCCGCAAGGGCCGTTCCGGCGCTCGACAGAACAAGAAAGACGCATGGGTCAGCCGAATCCGCGCCCAGCGCCGTCGCCTGAAGGAGCTTCGCGAGGACGGAACGCTCGACCGTTCCCAGTACCGCACGCTCTACAACAAGGCGTCCGGTGGCGAATTCGATAGCGTGGACCGGCTCGAAGCGTACATTCAGAACAACTACCAGGTGGAGATTCAATAATGGCGACCGGACCACGATACAAGGTTCCGATGCGGCGTCGCCGCGAAGTCCGGACCGATTACCATCAAAGGTTGCGCCTGCTGAAATCGGGCAAGCCCCGCCTCGTTGCTCGCGTGAGCAACAAGCACGTCAGGGCGCAGCTGGTCACTCCGGGCCCGCAGGGCGACGAGACCCACGCTGCAGCGACCTCTGCCGACCTCGACGAGTACGGCTGGGAAGCCCCCACGGGCAACCTCCCGAGCGCGTACCTCACGGGGTATCTGGCAGGTAAGCGGGCGCTGGCCGCCGGCGTCGAGGAAGCGGTCCTCGACATCGGCCTCAACACGGCCACGCCCGGAAACAAGGTCTTCGCGGTGCAGGAGGGTGCTATCGACGCTGGCCTCGAAATCCCCCACAACGATGCAGTACTCGCTGACTGGGACCGCAACCGCGGTGTCCACATCGCCGAGTACGCAGAGCAGCTCGACGAGCCGCTCTACAGTGGAGACTTCGATGCCACGAACCTCCCCGACCACTTCGACGAAGTGCTCGGGAACCTTCAGGAGGACGAATGAGCAGAAATAACAACGGCTGGGAGCCGCGAACGCGGCTCGGCCGCATGGTGCAGAACGGCGACGTCACGTCGATGGACCAGGCGCTCGAGACGGGACTTCCGCTCAAGGAACCCCAGCTCGTCGACCAGCTCCTTCCCGGACTGGACGACGAGGTGCTCGACATCAACATGGTCCAGCGCATGACCGACTCCGGCCGCCGGGTGAAGTTCCGGTGTGTCGTCGCAGTCGGGAACCGTGACGGCTACCTCGGCTACGCTGAGGCCCGCGACGACCAGGTCGGCGGTGCCATCCAGAAAGCCATCGAGGTGGCGAAACTGAACATCATCAAGGTAGACCGCGGCTCGGGGTCGTGGGAAGACCGCGCAGGCGGCCTCAACTCCCTCTCGCGCAAGGCAGAGGGCAAGGCCGGCTCCGTGACGGTCCGCATCATCCCCGCCCCGCAGGGTCTCGGCCTCGCGGCCGCAGAGACCGTCCGGAACATCCTCGAACTCGCCGGCATCCAGGACGCCTGGACCAAGAGCGACGGGAACACCCGGACCACGGTCAACCTCGCGAAGGCGACCTACAACGCGCTCAAGAACGCGTCGCAGTCTCGTACGCCGCAGCGCGCTCGTGAAGTGCGTCAGGAGGTGCGCGAATAATGCAGGCTATCGTTCAGCTTCGCGGTGAGGTCAACATCGCACAGGACGTCCGCGACACGCTCTCGATGCTCAACATCCACCGCGTGAACCACGCGACGTTCGTGCCGGAAACGGACGCCTACCGCGGGATGATCTCGAAGGTCAACGACTTCGTCGCGCACGGCGAGCCGAGCGTCGACGTCGTCGAGACCCTCATCAGCACGCGCGCCGAGCCCGAGCAGGGCGACGGCGACATCACCGACGAGTGGGTCTCCGAGAACACCGACTACGACGACGTGGCCGCGCTCGCGCAGGCCATCGTCGACGAGGAGACGACGCTGCGAAAGCAGGGCGTCTCCCCCGTGCTCCGTCTGCACCCGCCGCGCGGCGGTCACCGCGGACAGAAGCACGTCACCAAGGAAGGTGGCCAACTCGGAAAGCACAGCACCGAACAGATCGACGAGCTCCTGGAGGACATGCGATGACGTCCAAGAAGCGACGCCAACGCGGTTCCCGCACGCACAGCGGCGGTACGCACAAGAACCGACGCGGTGCCGGTCACCGCGGCGGTCGCGGCCGCGCCGGACGCGACAAACACGAGTTCCACAACTACGAGCCGCTCGGCAAGCACGGCTTCAAGCGACCGGACGTCCTGCAGGACGACGTCGCCGAAGTCAAGATCCAGAAGCTCGACGAGGACGCGGCGCTCCTCGCGGCCGACGGAGTCGCCGAGAAGGACGGCGACACCTACACCATCGACGCCCGCGACGTGGCCGAGGACGGCTGGGAAGCGGACGTCGTGAAGGTGCTCGGTGGCGGGCAGGTTCGTAACGAACTGCACGTCGTCGCCGACGCCTTCACCGCCGGTGCCGTCGAACTCATCGAAGAGGCGGGCGGCAACGCCGAACTCTCCGAACGCGCCGAAGAAGCGGCGGAGGCCGAGGAATCGGCCGACGCCGACGAGGACGACGAGGAATAAATCATGGGATGGAAGGACGCCGCCGAACCAGTGCTGGCGCGGATGCCCGCAGTCGCCCGACCGGAGGGACACGTACCGTTCCGCCGGAAGCTCGGGTGGACTGGCGGTATCCTCGTTCTGTACTTCTTCCTGACGAACGTGACGCTGTTCGGCGTCGACGCCGCGACCGCGAACGACCTGTTCGGTCAGTTCCGGTCCATCTTGGCCGGCCAGCAGGGCTCGGTGCTCCAACTGGGTATCGGTCCAATCGTCACGGCGAGCATCGTCCTACAACTGCTTGGCGGTGCTGACCTGCTCGGGCTCGACACGGACAACAACCCGCGCGACCAGATCCTCTATCAGGGTCTGCAGAAGCTGCTCGTCGGGGTCATGATCGTCCTGACGGGTCTACCGATGGTGTTCGCCGGCAACTTCCTGCCGGCCGACCAGGCCGTAGCGGCGTCGCTCGGCATCGGTACGCTCGGCGTGAAGGGACTCATCTTCGCGCAGATCGCCGTCGGTGGTGTCCTCATCCTGTTCATGGACGAGATCGTCAGCAAGTGGGGCGTCGGCTCCGGGGTCGGCCTGTTCATTATCGCCGGCGTCAGCCAGCAGCTCGTCGGTGGGCTGTTCAGCTGGGAGGGCCTCGGCGGCGCGTCCGGGTTCTTCCCGACGTGGATCGGCATCGTCACCGGTGCCATCGAACTGCCGGCCTCGCCGACCGACCTGCTGTCGACGATATTCCTCGGTCAGGGACAGCTGCTCGCGCTCGTCACGACGGTGCTCATCTTCGGCATCGTCGTCTACGCCGAGAGCGTCCGCGTCGAGATTCCTCTCTCGCACGCCCGCGTGAAGGGTGCCCGCGGTCGCTTCCCGGTCAAGCTCATCTACGCGAGCGTCCTG
The DNA here is from genome assembly GCF_000336775.1 of Haloferax gibbonsii ATCC 33959. Lineage (GTDB taxonomy): Archaea > Halobacteriota > Halobacteria > Halobacteriales > Haloferacaceae > Haloferax > Haloferax gibbonsii. The sequence continues at coordinate 215,345 of NZ_AOLJ01000014.1, forward strand.
CCGATGATCCTCGTCCGCGCCCTGCAGGCGAACATCCAGTTCCTCGGGCGCATCCTCAACAACTCGTGGGCCGCCATGCCAGCGTGGCTCGGCCAGTACACGAGCGGGCAGGTCACCGGTGGCCTGTTCTACTACCTCGCGCCCATCCAGTCGCGGTCCGACTGGATGTGGTTCCTCGGGCTCACGTCGGCCGACCCGCTCGACATCGCCATCCGCGTGCTCATCGACCTGGTCTTCATGATCGTCGGTGGCGCGGTGTTCGCGATATTCTGGGTCGAGACGACGGGCATGGGTCCGGAATCGACCGCGCGACAGATTCAGAACTCCGGGATGCAGATTCCCGGGTTCCGACGCAACCCGCAGGTCATCGAGAAGGTCATGGAGCGGTACATCCCGCAAGTGACCGTCATCGGTGGCGCGCTCGTCGGCCTGCTCGCCGTCATGGCGAACATGCTCGGCACCATCGGCGCAGTCTCCGGGACGGGGCTGCTCCTTACGGTCTCCATCACGTACAAGCTGTACGAGGAGATCGCGGAGGAACAGCTCATGGAGATGCACCCGATGATGCGCAACATGTTCGGCTCCGAATAGCGAGCACCGACGCGCTCGACTGCCGCCGCACGCTCGCGGCGAACGTCACTTCCACATCACCTCATTTCTGACGCGCTCGCACCGAGAGCGGCGCGACCGCCTCGAACCACCGTACCGCCGGACAATCCGGCCACTTTTGACTGCCGCCGCCGGAACAGCGGGGTATGCACGAGGGGCGACTCGCAGTCGACATCGAGACGGCCAGCCCGAACGGCCCGCCGAGCGACTTCCGGAACACCGACGACTTCGAGTTGGTCGCCGTCGGCCTCGGCCACCGGGGCGACGGCGACGACCCCGAGGTCGAAGTCGAAGTGCTCCTCCGCGACGGCGACTGGTCGCTTGAACACACCGCCGACCTCCTCCGACGGGTCGTCGAGTGGTGCGAGGCGCGCGACGAGGGCGTCGTCACCTACAACGGCGAGTACTTCGACGAACACCACCTCCGCGCGTGGGGCGACCGAGTCGCCGACGCCGGCGTCTGGGCGGACGCGCCGCGTCGAATCGACGCGCTGTTCGCCGACCACGTCGACCTCGGAACCCTCGCCGCGGACGCGTACCCGGAGGTGGTCCGTCCGAACCGCGACATTCCGGCGCTGTGGAAGGCGTGCAAGGAAGCCGGCGTCGACCAGCCGACCGTCTGGTACGACGACTACGACCTCCCGGCGGGCTACCTCGAACGCCTCGGCATCGAGGACGGCCACGTCAAGGGAGCCCACGTCGGGGAGGCGTTGGGCGAGGCGTACGTCGACGGCGTGGTCGCGGGGCTCGACCACACGCGGACGCACGCCGAACTCACTCGGCTCCTCGTCGACTACGCCGCCGGTGACATCGAACCGCTGTTTTCGCTCCACGACGCGCTCCGCCGGGCCGACGCGAGCGCGGACTGAGTCGTTTCCCCCTGCCGACCCGGCCCGACGCCGTCGTCGGACCCGCGCGTCGTCCTGTCTCGCGGCAAACGTTTAGCCGCCGGCAGTCGTATCGCGTGGTATGAACGACCTCGAACCGGCGGCCGCCGTCGAGGAGGCGCTCCGCGGCAACGGCATCAGCGTCGAGTCAGTCTCGCTCGACGACGCCGTCTCGCTGACCTATCTCACGGCGTTCCCGGACGTCGAACCCGACCACGGCGAAGTCGGCCGCGCCGTCACGGCCTTCCTCGACCTCGCTCGCGACGACGAGTTCAACCCGAGGACCGTCGAGGCGACGGTGCTCCGAAGCGAGGGCGACGTGCAGGCGACGTGGACGCTCGAAGCCGACTGGATTCGCGCGTACAATGACTACTCGCTGGGCGACGAGGAACTGTCCCAACGCGTTCTCGACAGCCTCTACGAGGAGGGAGACGCGTGAGCGCGTGGCGTCACCGCGGCGAGCCCTCCGCCGCGCGCGGCCCGCGTCGGCCCTCGCACTTCGAGTACTCGCGCGTCTCGCTGACCTTCGAGAGCGAGGGGACGAACTGCGCGGGCTGGCTCTATCGCCCCGACGGCGTCGAGTCGCCGCCGGTAGTCGTCATGGCGGGCGAACTCGCGGCGGAGCGTCGCTTCGGGCTTCGACCCTACGCCGAGCGACTGGCCGAGGCGGGCTACGCGGCGTTCCTCTTCGACTACCGGAACACCGGTGACTCCGACGGGGAGCCCCGGAATCTCGTAGACCCCGACTCGCAGGTCGCCGACTGGCACGCCGCGCTCGACGGACTCCGCGGGCGCGACGAAATCGACTCGCGCTCGCTCGTCCTCTGGGGGGCGGGGCTCTCCGGCGGCTACGCGCTCCGCGCGGCGGCCGAAGACGGTCGGGTCGCCGCGGTCATCGCCCAGAACCCCATGCTCGACGGAAAGGCGGTCACGCGGGGCCGAGGCGTCAAAGGGACGCTCGCGGCGGTCGCGGCCGCCGTTCGCGACAAACTCCAGTCGCGGCTCCTCGGCCCGTATCGCGTCCCCGTCGTCGGCGACGGCTCGTCGATGGCGGTCTTCGAGGACCCCGGCGTGCGCGCCGCCTACCGCGACCTCGTGCCGCCGGGGAGCGCGTGGCGCGACGAGACGCCCGCTCGGCTGTTCCTCTCGCTGCTCCGCTACCGGGCGCTCCCCGACCCGGAGGCCGTCACCTGCCCGACGCTCCTCGTCTCGGGGACGCGCGACGACCTCGCGCCCGCCGACGCGGTGGCCGACCTCGCCGACGAGCTACCGGAGTCGACGCTGGTCGAACTCCCCGCCGGCCACTTCGACCACTACGACCGGGCGTTCGAACAGACGTTCGGCCACCTCCTGTCGTTCCTCCGAACGGTTCGCTGACGGGGGACAAGTCACCCCGTTGAACGCTCGCGCGAACCATTATGTCCTCGCCCGGCCTATACCATACAGAAATGTCCACATCCACACGTTTCGTCTCGTTGTTCCTCGCCGTCGCGCTCGTCGCGGTGGCCGCGTCCGCCCCGGTGTTCGCACAGGAGTCCGAGACGCCGAGCGACGAGGAGATGCAACAGCTCCTCGAAGAGGGCGTCGCGCTGTACAACGACAACGTCGAACAGCTCGACGTCTCGTTCGCCCGAAGCCTCATCGCGGGGAAGACGGTGAACGTCTACGTCGAAGACGGCGACGAGACGCACGTGTTCTCGGCGTCGGTGCAAGACGACATGCGCATCGACGACATCTCGACCGGTCCCAACGACGAGGCGTCGACCCGAATCACGACGGACCGACAGACCCTCGAAACCATCGCCGACTCGTCTGACCCGCTCGCCGAGGTTCAAGACGCTCTCGCCGACGATCGCATCCGCGTCTCCGGCGAACGGGGTCACCCCGTCGACCAGGTCGTCTGGACCGTCGCCAACACGTTCAAGGGCTTCTTCCTCTGAACACGGGCAGAACCGAACTTCGTCCGACCCCGTCTTTTCTCCGCGTCATCGCGTCCGTAACCCACTTTGCCGCCTCTCCCGTCTCTCCGTCGATGACGTTCACGCGAACGGTCGAACTCGACGGCCACATCATCGACTCGGGGATGATGCAACAGGCCATGGGCATCGTGATGGACCTCGGGGGGGACTTCGACGTCGAGCAGTTCGACGTCGGCCGGCAGAAAGACGAGACCTCCTACTGCCGGATGTCGGTGTCCGCGGACGACCGCGAGACCCTCCAGGAGATACTGCACGAACTCCACCAAATCGGCGCGAACCTCACGGACCCCGTCGACGCCCGCGTCGAGGCCTCGCCGGCCGACCGGGTCGTCCCCGTGGGCTTTTATTCGACGACGAACCACCCGACCGACGTTCGGTATCAAGGCGAGTGGCTCCCGGTCGAGGACATCGAGATGGACTGCGCGATAGTCATCGAGGAGACCGAAACCGGGCCGCGCGCCTACACGAAGGTACTCAACGGCATCGAGGAGGGCGACCTCGTCGTCACCGACGAGGCGGGGATTCGCGTCAAGCCGCCGGAACGGCCCCGCGACGCCTCCGGTCCCTTCGGGTTCATGCAGGGCGGCGTCTCCTCGGAGCGACCCTCGGAGTCGCTCATCGGCGAGGTGGCCGACGCGCTCCGCGAGACGAAGGCAGACGGCGGGAACGTCCTCGTCGTCGCCGGGCCGGCGCTCATCCACTCGGGCGGCGGCGACGCGCTCGCAGAACTCGTCCGCGAGGGCTACGTGGACATGATTTCCGCCGGCAACGGCTTCGCCACCCACGACATCGAACGCGGGCTGTACGGCACCTCACTCGGGATGGACATGGAGACGATGGAACACCCCCGAAAGGGCCACAAACACCACATCTACACCATCAGCGAGGTCATCCGCGCCGGCGGCATCGCCGAGGCCGTCGAGGAGGGACTCATCAAAGAGGGCGTGATGTACGAGTGCGTGAAAAACGACGTGCCGTACGTCCTCGCGGGGTCGATTCGGGACGACGGCCCGCTTCCCGACACCATCACCGACACCATCGAGGCGCAGAACGCCATCCGCGAGCAGGCCCACCGCGCCGACATGGTGCTCATGCTCTCGACGCTCCTGCACTCGGTCGCCGTCGGGAACTGCCTGCCCTCGACGGCGAAGACCGTCTGCGTGGACATCAACCCCGCGACCGTCACGCAACTGCTCGACCGCGGCTCCTCGCAGGCCATCGGCATGGTCACGGACATCGGGACGTTCGTGCCGACGCTCGCCGAGAAGGTGCTCGAAGCGGACGGCGAGAACTGAGCGGGTCGCTCGCGGTTCGCCCCGCGCCGCCCCGTCTGACGTGTCTATTATGACCCCGGGTGGCCTCTCTGTCCTGTATGCAACCCACAGCAGCGCGAGTGCTTCTCGCGGCACTCATGGTTCTCCTCGCCGGGTGCGGAGGCGGCGTCGGCGGCGACGCCACGACCGCGACCGACGCATCGACGGGTGCGACAGACGCGACCGCGACAGCCACCGACGGCGAATCGGCCGACCAGAGCGGCGACGGCGACGCCGAACGGTCCTCGTTTTCGTTCAACGGGACGTGGGACCAGCGGTACCGGACCGGGCAGTACTACCGCTACGACATCACGAGTCCGAGCATCGACGGCACCGCCACCTACGAGTGGGAGGTCGTCTCCGCGACCGACGACGAGGTGACGATTCGGACGAAACTGGTCACGCCCAACACGACGAGCGAGCAGACCGTGAGCGCGCCGCCGGACGAGATTTACGGCGAACTCGCCGGAAGCCCGTCGGGCTCGGTCGCTACCATCGGCTTCGACTCGCCGTACTACAGCGGGGTCGACGGCGAGACGCTCCGCGTCGGCGACGGCTGGGAAGCCTCGGGCGAAAACGGCAACGTGAGCTTCAAAGTCGAGGAGATATCCACCTACGCCGGCCTGGAGTGCGCGAACTTCGTCGTCCGGACGAACGGGAGCGTCTTCTGGGAGAGCTGCGTCACGCCGGAGAGCCCGCTGCCGGGCTACATGGCGTTCTACGAGGAGGAAGGCGACGAAGAGCCCGCGTTCGAGATGGTACTCGTCGAGTACCGAGCCGGAGACTAACGCGGCCGCGGTCGACCTCGGACGCGACGATTAGACTTTTTCCAGCGGGACGACCGCCATCGGGATGTTCGAGTTCAACAGCACGTCCTGTGCCGTGCTGCCGAAGACGATTTTCGAGGTCGGATTGCGCTTTCGGACGCCGATGACGATTTCGTCCGCGTCCTGTTCGTCGGCGCACTGGAGGATGTCGTCGGCGGCGTCGTTACCGCGGATGTACTGGTGAGACTCCACGTCCACGAGGTCGCCGAGACGGGAGACGACGACGTTCAGGGCGTCCTCGCCGTCGCGAACGTCCTCGCTGTCGGTCTCGTCGCCGCCGCGGTGGGAGTTGACGACGTGGAGCACGTCGCCGGCGTCGATTCGCCGGGAGAGATAGTCGCAGACTTCGGCGCTGGTGTGGACCGAGTTCGTCCCGATAACGTATGTTGCCATGCCACATATCGCTACGCCGTCCTATAAAAATCCACGCCCGACCGCGCTCGTCAGGCCTGCTTCATCATCGCCAGCACGTCGTCTCTCGTCATCTGTTTCCCGTGCTCGTCGTGGGCGTGTTCCTGAATCACTTTCACGACCTCGTTTCTGTTCTCGGAGGTCACGCTGAACCCGCACGAACACGTCGCCTGTTGCATCGCCTTCGACATGGCAGCAGAGATAGGCGCCCCGAGAGCAAAGCGTGTGTTCACACTCGTCGTGACACTCCCGCTGACGGGCGAGTCCCCGCGGCCGCGGTGTCTCTATGGCCGCGGCGTCGCCGTTGTGTCGCCCGCTCCGCCGACCCATCGGGGACAAAACATATACCCGGCCGTAAATGTCAGTCGGGTATGGAAAGAAACGCCCTCCTCACCGCCGGGGCGGTCGGCGTCGTCGTCGTGGCGCTCGTCGCCGCCGCCGTGGTTCCGGGGGTCGTCGCGGACCCGACCGACGACGGCCCCGTCCGACCCGGGCCGGTAGACGTCGCCGGCGTCTCCATCGCGGCCGGACAGGCGACGGGGGAGACGGTCACGCTCGAAATCGAGACGCGCATCGACCACCGAGGAAATCCCACGCAGAACGTGAGCGTCCTCGTCCGCGCCGTCGACGCCGAGTCGGGGCTGTTGACGACGACGCAGGAACTCGACGTCGGGACGCTCTCGAAGACGGGTGAGGTGGCGACGACGACCAACCTCACGGTCCCCCGCGAGGGCGGCTACGACATCGAGGTCGTCCTCTACAGCGACGACGAGCGGGTCGACCAGGCGCGAAAGAGCGTCCGCGGCGTCTCGGCCATCAAGCCGCCGTACCTCCGGTCGACCACCTCGTTCACCGACAGCGAGGCGCTCCCGCCCGTCTCTTTCGCCGTCGCCGAGGCCGGCGAGGACCGGACGACGCTCGACCTGACGGCGACGCTGACGAACGCCGGCGACGACCCGGCCGAGGACCTCTCGGTGATGTTCGTCCTCCGGCAGGCCGAATCGAACATCGTGGCCTCCCGGACGACGGTCGACGCGGGGACCATCGCGGCCGGCCGAACCGAGACGGTGGACGCGTCGGCGAGCGTCCCGAACGACTACAACTACTACATCGACGCCGTGTTGCTCCGCGACGGGGTCGTCATCGACACCGCCCGCGGCGCGGCGAACCTGAACCCAACGAGGACGATTAGCGTGAACCAGACCAGAGAGGACGTGGAACTCCGCGTCGAAGACTTCGAGAACGGCGACGGCGACGTGCCGCAGCGAACCGACTACGAGCAGACCGAGACCTCCTCGCAGGCACCCGGCTTCGGGCCGATAGTGGCGGTCGTGGGACTGCTCGCGGCCGTCTTCGCCGCCCGGAGGTGGTCGAAATGAGCGACGAGACGCCGACGGAGACAGCGCAGTCGACGACCGACGAGCCACCGACCGCCGACGATGACGCGTCCGGGGTGGACAGGCTTCGAGAGCCCACCCCGGAGCCGACCGACGAGGAAGAAAGCGAGAACCGGGAGTTCGCGGAGCGGATGCGACGCTACCTCGACTACGCGGTCCTCGCGGGGCTGCTGTTGCTCGCGCTCATCGCGGCGTTACAGTTCTACCTCAACGCCAGCCAGACCATCACGACGTGGGTGAACCCCGAGTACCGCGCGCCGTTCCAAGCGGCGTTCAACCTCGTGTTGCTCCTCGGGGCGGCGCTCGGCGTCTCGGTCCAGCTTCGCCGACTGGCGAGCGACTGAGCGGTTGCCGAGCTACCTCTCACCACACACACAGTTTTCAGGCCGCCGCCCGAGTCGTGGGATATGAACTTTCTCTTCGTGTCGGCGGACGCCGCGCTCATCACCGACCTCGCGTGGCAGGTCCACAGGGAGGGCCACGACGTTCGGTACTACATCGAGGCCGAGCGCGACAAAGAGATCGGCGACGGCTTCGTCCCGAAGACCGACGACTGGCGCGCGGAGGTCGAGTGGGCCGACGTGACCGTCTTCGACGACATCTGGGTCGGCTCCGACATCGGCACCGGCGCGCTGGCGCAGGAACTCCGCGAGGAGGGACACGCCGTCGTCGGCGGGACGCCCAACACCGACCGCCTCGAAGAGGACCGCGGCTACGCGATGGACGTACTGGAGTCCCACGGCGTGAACACGGTCGAACAGCGCGTCTTCCACGACTTCGACGAGGGTATCGAGTACGTCCGGCGGAACCGCGCCCCCTACGTCATCAAGCCGCTCGGCGAGGTGCAGAACGTCAAGCGCCTCCTCTACGTCGGCAACGAGGACGACGGCAGCGACGTGGTCGAGGTGCTCCGCGCGTACAAGCAGGCGTGGGGCCACCGCATGAAGGGCTTTCAGCTCCAGCGGAAGGTCGAAGGCGTCGAAATCGCCGTCTGCGGCTTCTTCAACGGGGAGACGTTCGTCGACCCGGTGAACTTCAACTTCGAGCACAAGAAGCTCTTTCCGGGCAACATCGGCCCCTCGACCGGCGAGATGGGCACGTCGATGTTCTGGGCCGGGCGGAACCGGCTGTTCGAGGAGACGCTGGGTCGGCTCGAACCGTGGCTCGCCGAGGAGGGCTACGTCGGGAGCATCGACATCAACTGCATCGTCAACGAACACGGCATCTATCCGCTGGAGTTCACGCCGCGGTTCGGCTACCCGACGATTACGCTCCAAGAGGAGTCCTTCGAGTCGTCGACGGCGCAGTTCTTCTACGACCTCGCCCACGGCAACGACCCCGAGCTATCGGTCCACGGCGGCTACCAAATCGCGGTCCGCATCGTCCTGCCGCCGTTTCCCTTCACCGACGAGAAGACCTACGACGAGAACTCGCGGAACGCGGCGGTCGTCTTCGAGACCGACAGCCGCGAGGGCGTCCACATCGAGGACGCGAAACTCGTCGACGGGCAGTGGCGCGCCGCCGGCGAAAGCGGCATCCCGCTCGTCGTCACCGGGAAGGGCGAGACGATGCAGGAGGCGAGAAAACGGGCGTACGACCGCGTCGACGACATCGTCATCCCGAACCTGTACTACCGCGACGACATCGGCGAGCGCTGGGTAGACGGCGACGGCGACCGACTGCTCGCGTGGGGCTACCTCGGGCCGGCCGGCGAGTAGTCGATTCGTCGGGAGTCGATTAGTTGAGCACCAGCCACGCGGCGAAGACGGCGAGGCCGCCGACGCCGGTGCTCAGCGCGGCGTGGACTCGGAGGCGGTCGAGTATCGCGTGGGCGTGGTCGTCTTCGACCGACAGCAGTTCGTGAATCTCGCTACCGATTTCACAGCGCGGGAGGAAGTCCATGGCGACGTGGAGGAAGACGCCGGAAGCGAAGCCGAAGACGAGCCCGCGGAAGGCGCCGGTCGCCGGAAGCGAGACGGCGCTTGAGACGATGGCGGCGATGCCGAGGCCCGCCGCGGGGAGGAGAAGCGGGGCGACCGACTCACCTCGTCCCGAGAGCCGGCGGGCGGCGGCGTAGCCGGCCGGTCCCTTGTGGGAGACGATGGCGAGGCCGAGACCGACGCCCACGTCGATGTTCCCGTAGACGATGCCGATAATCGCGCCCGCGGACACCGCGTGCGCCGAGAGTTCGGCCACGGTGCGGTCGATGGGCAGGTCCATGTGGGCGAAGCGGTGGCCGACGGTGTGGGCGGCGAAGCCGACGAGGATACCGAACGCGATGCCGAAGCCACCGAACTGGGGGTGGTGACCGAGCGCCTGCGGGACCAGAAACACCGCGGCGCTCGTCACCATCGCGCCGCTGGCGAGACCGTAGCCCCAGACGAGCCCCTCGGCGTGTTCGGCCCGGCTGCGCGCGCCGAACGGTGCGGCGAGGGCCATCGCGCCGAAAGCGGCCCACGAGACGATAAGGAGGTTCCGCGCCTCGGCGCTCGCGGCGTACGCGGAGAGCGCGACGAGTGCCACGACGCTCCCCACGCCGATGGCCGTCGAACGGTTCATATTGTGAACGAACTGGTTCTGATTAATAAGGGGCGCGGTTCCGGCGGGATGGGGGAGTCGAAGCGGCGAGAACCCTCACCGCGTCGCTTTCTTCCAGGCTCTGAGGTCCGCGATGTCGCCGTCGAACTCGGCGGGGTCGGCGTCGGTCGCCGCCCAGACGAACAGGTCGGCCACGTCGTCGGGGGCGCGGCCCTGCCCGCCGGTGAGGTCGGTGGCGACGAGGCCGGGGTCGACGACCGTCACGGTCCGGTCGCAGTCGGCGGCGAACTGCCGGACGAGCGCCTCGGCGGCCGCCTTGGAGACGGCGTACGCCCCCATTCCCGGCTTCGCCTCGCGGGCGATAGAGCCGGAGGGGACGAGGATCCGACCGTCGTCGGCCATGTGCGGGAGCGCCTCTTTGACCGCCGCGAAGACGCCGCGGACGTTGGTTCGGAGGGTGTCGTCGAACGCCGCGTAGGACTCCTCGGGCGCGGGCATCTCGCCGGGCGTGCCGTGGGCGACCGCCGCGTTGGCGACGAGCACGTCGATGCGCCCGCCGGCGCGGGCCGCCGTCTCTATCAGGCGCTCCATGTCGAGTTCGTCGCGCACGTCGGCGCGGACGGCGCTCGCGGTCCCGCCGCCGGCCTCGATGTCGTCGACGACCGACTGGAGGGCGTCGTCGTCGCGGGCGCAGGCGACGACCGTCGCGCCGGCGCGACCGAGGGCGCGCGCGACCGCCGCGCCGATTCCCGAACTCGCACCCGTGACCACCGCGGTGGTGTCGTTCATGCGGGGCCGTAAGGAGGGACCGAGCCTAAAGCTACCCCCCGACGGCGGTCGATTCGGTCAGTCGATTTATGTCCTCTACGTCCTTACGAACGGACATGAATTCTGTCTCGGCTCTCGACTCCCTCGCCGGCGAGTCCGTCGTCGTCGTCGGCGGCGGGTTCGGCGGCCTCTCGACGGCGTGCTACCTCGCGGACGCCGGTGCCGACGTGACGCTGTTGGAGAAGAACGAACAGCTCGGCGGCCGAGCCAGCACGCTCGAACGCGACGGTTTCCGGTTCGATATGGGGCCGTCGTGGTATCTCATGCCCGACGTGTTCGAGCGCTTCTTCGCCTACTTCGGCAAGCGGCCCGAGGACTACTACGGGCTGACCCGACTCGACCCGCACTACCGCATCTTCTTCAAGGACGGCGACCGGGTGGACATGCTTCCCGACGTCGCGGCCAACAAGGCCACCTTCGAGTCCTACGAGCCCGGCGCGGGCGACAGGCTCGACGACTACCTCCGGAAGGCCGAGCGGAACTACCGCATCGGGATGGAGCACTTCGTCTACACCGACCGCCCGGAGCTGACCGACTACATCGACCTCGACGTGTTCCGGTACTCGTGGGGGCTGTCGCTCGTCGGCTCGATGCAGGACCACGTCGAGAAGTACTTCGACCACCCGAAGCTCCAGCAGATAATGCAGTACACGCTGGTGTTCCTCGGCGGCGCGCCGAACAACACCCCGGCGCTCTACAACCTGATGAGCCACGTGGACTTCAACATGGGCGTCTACTACCCCGACGGCGGTCTCGCGGGCGTCGTCGACGCCATCGTCGACCTCGCCGAGGAGTTGGGCGTCGAGTTCCACACCGACTCCCCCGTGGCCGAAATCGCGGGTCGCCGCGGCGGGTTCGCCGTCCGCACCGAAGACGGCCGCGAGTTCCTCTGCGACCAGGTCGTCTCCGACGCCGACTACGCCCACACCGAACAGGAGCTCCTCCCCGAGAAGAAGCGCCAGTACGACGCCGACTACTGGGACTCTCGGACCTACGCCCCCTCGGCGTTCCTGCTCTACCTCGGCGTCGAGGGCGACGTGGACGAACTCGCCCACCACACGCTCGTGTTACCCACCGACTGGGACGACCACTTCGAGACGATATTCGAAGACCCCGCGTGGCCCGACGACCCCGCGTACTACCTCTGTGTCCCCTCGAAGACCGACGACACGGTCGCTCCGGAGGGCCACAGCAACCTGTTCGCGCTCGTCCCCATCGCGGCCGGGCTGGAGGACACGCCGGAACTCCGCGAGAGCTACCGCGACCTCGTCCTCGCCGACATCGCCGACAACACCGGCGTCGACCTCCGCGACAGAATCGTCGTCGAGGAGTCGTTCTGCGTGAACGACTTCAAGGAGCGCTACAACAGCACGCAGGGCACCGCCCTCGGCCTCGCGCACACGCTGTTCCAGACGGCGCTCCTCCGCCCGCCCCACGGCTCCGAGGCGGTCGACGGCCTCTACTTCACCGGCTCGTTTACCACGCCGGGCATCGGCGTCCCGATGTGCCTCATCAGCGGTCAACTCACCGCCGAGGAGATGGCCGACGACGCGAGATGAGCGCCGACATGGCCGCACAGACCGAGTCCGGCGAAGGCGGCGACGACGGGGGAGCAGACGGCGGTCTCCGAGACCGGCTCGTCTACCTCGCGGTCCTCTCGCGGCCCCGCTTCTGGCTCTACCTCGCCGGCCCCGTCGTCGTCGGCGTGGCGGCCGCCGCGAGCGCCCCCGCCGACCTGTTCGGCCTCGAACCGGTCGCCCTGTTCGCGTACTTCCTCGTCCCCGCGAACGTCTTTCTCTACGGCGTCAACGACGTGTTCGACGCCGACGTGGACGAGGCGAACCCGAAGAAGGACGACCGCGAGGCCCGCTGGCGCGGCGACCCCGTCAACACCGCCGTCGTCGCCGCGAGCGGCCTGCTCGGCGTCGGCCTGTTCGCCGTCGTTCCGCGGGTGGCGTGGCCGTGGCTCGCCGCGCACTTCTTCCTCGCCGTCGAGTACAGCGCGCCGCCGTTTCGGTTCAAGACGACGCCGCTTCTCGACTCGGTCTCGAACGGCCTGTACGTCCTGCCGGGCGTCGCCGCCTACGCGGCCGTTTCGGGGTCGAACCCCCCGATGCTCGCCGTCGCGGGCGCGTGGCTCTGGACGATGGGGATGCACACGTTCTCCGCGATTCCCGACATCGAGCCCGACCGCGAGGCCGGCATTCGAACGACCGCGACGGCTCTCGGCGAGCGCCGGACCTACTGGTACTGCGCCGCGACGTGGGGTCTCGCCGCTGTCGCCTTCGCCGCGGTCGACCTCCGACTCGGCGCGCTCTTGGCGGCCTATCCGGTCGTCGTCCTCGGCATCGCCACCTCCGGCGTCGACGTGGACCGGGCGTACTGGTGGTACCCCGTCATCAACACCGTCGTCGGCATGCTCATCACCCTCGGGGCTCTCTGGAGGCTCGTCAATGGGTGAACCGGAGGTGCGGCCGTGAGCGCGAGCGACCTGCGAGCGCGGCTGCC